>JAJDTL010000012.1 GCA_022827195.1 Caldilineaceae bacterium | reverse complement strand
GGAACGGAGTTGGTGGCAAGAGCGGTGGGGAAACACCCGGTCCCATCCCGAACCCGGCAGTAAAGTCCACCAGCGTCGATGGTAGTGCGGAGGCGACTCCGTGTGAGAGTAGACCGCTGCCAACCTCCTACCCCCTTTCTTCTCCACCACCGACCGGAACACTTCTGTAAAGTCCGCTGAAGTGTGATACAATGTGCGCAGGCGCAAATACGGTTCCGGTCTGCGATCAATTTCATGGATGATATCCCTCCTGACCCCGGATCTCTACCACTATTATCCACCCATAAATCCGTAGTCCCACTGGTGCATAACCACATAAACGACGCGTGTACCGTCGAGGTTGCATTCCTTTGGCGGACGTTGCGCGCGCCTTACTCTTTGCCTGCAGCTTGGGAGCATCCTGCATGACAGTTGCCGCCGTCATCCTGGCCGCTGGGCACGGGACCCGCATGAGGTCCAAGCTGCCCAAATTTCTGCATTCACTGGCCGGTCTGACCCTGCTGGAATGGTCGCTGCAAGCAGTGGAGGAGCTATCCGGCCTTCGACCTGTCGTGGTGGTCGGTTACGCCAGAGAGCAGGTCCATGACCTGCTTGGCGAACGCGTCGACTACTGCGTCCAGAATGAACCTCTCGGCACCGGGCACGCGGTCATGCAGGCAAGGGATGTCCTGTATCAACGCGCCGACCAGGTCCTGGTCATTTACTCGGACATGCCGCTTCTACAAGCACAGACGCTCAGTAGGCTGACGCAACTTTGTGCGGATCGTTCACATCATGGGCGCCCGCCGATTGCGCTGTCCATGTTGACGGTCAAACGGGAGGAGTCCCAGGGCTTCGGCAGGATCGTGCGCGACGATGACGGTGCTGTCCGCAGAATCGTGGAGGAGGCTGACTGTTCGGCAGAGGAGTCGGCCATTCGTGAGCTGAATCCCGGAGTTTACTGCTTCGATGCTCCATGGCTATGGGAGAACCTGCTCCATCTGGCGCCAAACGCCAACGGCGAGTATTACCTGACAGATATGGTTGGCATCGCGGCTGAGCAGCGCCGGCGCATAGAGACCGTTGCCGCCCCGTCCGACGAAGTCTATGGCATCAACGACCGCAGCCAACTGGCGGTCGCTTCGCAGGTGATGCGGCAGCGGATCAACCGGGCGCACATGCTGGCCGGAGTGACGTTGATTGATCCCACATTTTCATATATTGACGCCTCCGTGACCATCGGCCGAGATTCGGTGATCTATCCTGGCACGCATCTTCAAGGCGAGACAACCATCGGCGCCAGCTGTCATATTGGGCCGGGCAGCCGCATCATCGACAGCGCAATTGGAGACGCCTGCCGCGTCGAGTACAGCGTAATCGAGAAGGCTAGGATGGAGCGCGGCAGCGAAATCGGCCCCTTTGGTCATCTCCGGCCCGGCGCTCATCTGGGCGAAAGTGTGCACATGGGCAACTTCGGCGAAGTCAAGAACAGTTTTCTCGGTCGGGGTGTCAAGATGGGGCATTTCAGTTATATCGGTGATGCGACCGTCGGCGAAAATGTCAATGTTGGCGCCGGCACGATCACCTGCAACTATGACGGTGTCTCCAAGAATCCCACAACGCTCGGCGATGATGTTTTCCTCGGAAGCGACACACTTCTGGTTGCGCCCGTTACCCTCGGCCCGCGCGCGCGCACGGGCGCCGGCTCTGTGGTTACACGCGACGTCGAGGAGGATACGCTCGTATACGGCGTGCCCGCACGCCCCGCGCCAGCCGCCGAACCCGAGGATGAGCCCACATCAATGCCCCCGTCAGGCGCGCACGAAAAGCATGAGTAAATGATTGCGTCATGCCCGGCCCGGCGCATGGCACCGTAGCAAAAGGAGTTACCCGTGGCTGTGGAACCTGAATGGCTGATCGCGGCGCTTGTACTGCCGTTGTTGGCAATCGCCTTTGTCGCCGTCGCTGAAGTGTCTCTGTCGGCGGCGTCGAGAAGCCGGATCCGAGAGCTCTTCGCCAGCGGCAATCAGCGGGCAAAGCTGATCGACCACATGCTGGCTGACCCGGCCCGCTTTCTTTCCACGCTGTTGATCCTCAAGAGCTTGGCATTTGTCGCCGCCGGCTCTATGACCGTCTGTCTGGCCATGAAGTATCGCTGGACCGATGCCGGTGTCACCGCCGCAGTGGGCCTGGTCTGGCTAGTGCTTCTCGCCGTGCAGATTGCCGGGCGGGGCTGGGCGCTGCGCCGCCCCGAAGCGGTCGCCCTCACAATCGCTCGCGGCGTGAATTTTCTGGCTGCCGTGCTGACGCCGCTCTCCTTTCTGCTCCGCCGCCTCGCTGCCATGGCAAGGGGTGATGCCGATGAAGTGACCCCCGAAAGTGTCTTCCTCAGCGAAGACGGCCTCCGGTTCCTCATCCACGTTGGCGAGGGAGAAGGGGTGATTGAAGAAGACGAGAAACAGATGATCGCCGGGATCTTTGAATTCGGCGAAACGACCGTGCGCGAGATCATGGTGCCCAGGCTCGACATTGTGGCTATGGAGGTTGACGCGCCGCTCAGCCAGGCCCTCGACCTGATCATCGCCAACGGCCATAGCCGCATTCCAATCTATGAAGAAAGCATCGACCATCTGATCGGTGTCCTCTACGCCAAGGACCTCCTGCTTTGCCTGCGCGATGGAAATCACGATACGCCGGTTCGCCAGCTCCTGCGCCGCGCCTATTTCGTGCCTCAGAGCAAAAAGCTTGACGTGTTGTTTGAAGAGATGCAGGCCCAGAGGATCCACATGGCTCTGGCGGTTGACGAATACGGCGGAACTGCCGGTCTGGTTACTATCGAAGACCTGCTGGAGGAGATCGTCGGCGAGATCCAGGATGAATATGACTCGGAAGAGCCGCAGTTGAAGAAGCTCGCGCCCGACACTTATGAGTTTAACGCGCGCTATGACATTGACGAGGTATCCCGCCTGATCGGGGTTGATCTGTCTGCCGCGCACGAGAGCTTTGACACATTGGGGGGCTTCATTTACAGCCAGCTCGGCAGGGTCCCCAAGCAGGGTGAGAGCATACTGTTCAAAGATTGGCGGTTTACTGTCTTGTCGGTTGACTCGCGTCGCATTGAACAGGTGCGGGTCGAGCCGGGCGACGGCAGCAAGGCCGAAGACAGCGAACCGACACAGGAACAGTCGGTAGTCGGGCAGACCGAAGGCACCGGCGACAACCCCGACTCAGGCTACTTGCAGTCGGCCGCCTGAGGAATCAAGGCTGCCTTCCGTGAACACAACTGTATTCCTGCGCGCCCTTTTGCACGCCCTTTTGCATAAGTGGCGCACTTTTATTTTGTGCGATAAACCTCTACCATTGAGGAGAAGGAGAAATGAACACTGGCGAAATCTCCTCGCAACAACTGATCGCCGTGGCTCGGTCCGCCCGCCGACAGGCATACGCCCCGTATAGCAGCTACCATGTCGGCGCTGCCGTACTGACATTGGGCGGTGATATCATCGCCGGATGCAATGTTGAGAACGCCTCATATGGCGGCACGATCTGCGCTGAGCGGGTCGCTCTCACCGCCGCCGTTGCCCAAGGGAAACGCCAGTTTAGCGCGATCGCGGTCGTGACCGAGGACGGCGCCTCTCCCTGCGGCCTCTGCCGGCAAGTCATGTACGAACTGGGGCCGCAGATGGATGTCTTCATCGCTGACGGCGATGGCAACGTTCGGACGACCACTGTGAAAGCGTTGCTGCCCGAAGCCTTCGCCGGACCTTAGGAATCAGCAACTGAAATGATGAGACAAGCTTGCGCCCTTGCAGCCGGGCTGCTGGCTCTGGCTGCCGCTGCCTGTGTACCGTTACCAGATCCTCGTGAAACCGGTGCAGTCGTGACAGACAAAGGGCAGCCTGCCCCCGTTGCAACTGCCGTTCCATTGAGAGAAAACGTTGCACTTCAGGGAAGCGGCGTCGCCTCTACAAGAGATGAACACGGCGAGCTGGCAGTCGATACTGAGATGATTCGCCGGGCACTAGATGGCGATCCCGATACGTTCTGGAATTCTCATCAGTTTGCGCCGCAGTGGTTCTCGGTACAGCTTGATGATTTCTACCTGGTCGACAGGATACAGCTGACTGTCACTCAGTCGCCCGCCGGTCCGACAACGCATGAGGTGTGGCTTCGAGATGTTACAGGCGTGGCAACCCTCCACAAGCGGTTCAGGAACGTTTACACGGAAGACGGGCAGACGCTGGACGTGCAAGTCGACCCGCCGCGCAATCTAAACGAGGTCTTCGTCTTTACGGTACAAAGCCCAAGTTGGGTTGCCTGGCGAGAGGTAAATGTTTTCGGTACCTTGTCCGGTCATGCTGATGGTGAAGAAAACAGGGCCCGGGTCGAATTGGTTCCGGCAGCTGCCGGGTTGGAGCGGCCCGTACAGGTTACGCATGCCGGCGACGGCAGCGGCCGTCTTTTCGTAGTTGAACAGAAGGGGCGAATTCGCATCCTCAGGGACGGGGTCATCAACGAACTTCCGTTTCTTGATATCTCGGGGCAAGTCAGTTGCTGCGGCGAGCAGGGGCTGCTCAATGTTGCATTCCCACCCGAATACGCTGTCAAGCGACATTTTTATGTAAGTTACACGGATGTTGATGGCCACACAGTGATCAGCCGCTTCATCACATTGGCTGATTCCGATAGGGCCGATCCCGAAAGTGAGGAGGTGCTGCTGGTCATCGAGCAACCGGAGAGAAGCCACAATGGCGGGGCCCTGGCATTTGGTCCGCAGGATGGCTACCTCTATATCGGAAGCGGGGATGGCGGGCGGCCAGGCAGGCACGCTGAGAGGGCGCAAGACCTCAGCAATCTGCTGGGCAAGATTTTGCGGATCGACGTCGAGTCGGGCGCTCGACCTTACGGAATTCCTCCCAGCAATCCGTTCACAGGGAATGACGGCATTCGCGATGAAATATGGGCGTATGGTCTGCGTAACCCATGGGGATTCTCATTCGACAAGGAGACCGGCGCGCTCTATATTCCAGATGCGGGCCACGCCAGCCGCGAAGAAGTGAACTTCCAGCCTGCGGCCAGCACCGGCGGCGAGAACTACGGATGGTACGCGATGGAAGGAAACAGATGCTTCGAGAGTACGTCCTTGCCATGTCGCGCGGCAGAGTACACGATGCCAATTGCAACATACAGTCGTCCGATGGGGTGCGTGGTTGTGGGTGGGGCTGTCAGCCGTGGGACACGTGCGCCGCATCTGCGAGGCGTCTTTGTGTATGCTGATTTCTGCAATGGAATGGTCTGGGCATTGGAGCGGCCGGATCCTGATGTCGAAGGCGCGTGGCAGAACAGGCTTCTTTTTGATGCCCCCTTTCCGGTCAGTTCCATCGGCGAAGATGAAGAGGGCAACGTGTATGTCGTCGGCTATGGGGATGGGTCGATTTATCTGATGTCGGAAGGACAATTAGCCGAAGGAGGGACCCCTCGGAGTAAGAGAGCTCAAGCGTATTGCCAGCAATGTCGGCAAGCGATTTCTTGGTCAGATTAGGAAGGCGGATGTCCAACGGGGATTTCTTGAATGCGTTACCGCTTCGCAGATCTGGGTAGTGTAGGGCAGTGGGCAGCGGTATTGCTTGCTCTCTTGGCGGCAGTGGCTTGTAAATCAAGGCCAGAGAATCTGCCGGCCGTTTCAGCGCCTACTGCTTCTGCAATTCCGGCAACTGTCACCGTCGCGCCGCCCGTGCCGGCAGGGGAAAACGTCGCGCTTCTGGGAATCGGGCGAGGCTCTACGAGGGATGAACTCGGCAAACTGGCGGTTGATACGGATCTCGCAGGCTTGGCGATTGACGGAGATCCTGATTCGATCTGGAATTCGCAGCAGTTTGCACCTCAGTGGTTCTCGGTGAAGTTTGATGATCTCTACCTAGTGAACAGAATACAGCTTGTTATCACACAAGCGCCGGCTGGTCCTTCGACACATGAAGTCTGGCTGGGAGATGCTTCCGGCGTACGGACACTTTATCGGCGTTTCAGAAACGTCTACACGGAAGATGGACAAACGATAGACTTGTCCATTGATCCGCCACGCAAAGTTGACGAGGTCTTTGTTCTTACTCTTCACAGCCCGAGTTGGGTAGCTTGGCGGGAGGTAAAGGTCTTTGGTTCACTGTCCGGCGATGCTGTTGGTGAGGAGGCGATGCCGCTCGTCGAGCTGGTCCCGGTAGCCACTGGGCTGGGGATGCCTGTACAGGTTACGCATGCCGGCGACGGCAGTGGACGTCTGTTCGTGGTTGAACAGGAAGGGCGCATCAGGATCTTCAGAAACGACGGCATGCCGGGCCAAGTTGACCCCATCTTATCTGAACAATCCGAAGTTGAGGAAGGCGGCAGCCCCAGGGAGACAGCTAATGGCAGTGATGCGCCCTTTCTGGATATTTCGGACCGTGTTACATGCTGCGGAGAAGCAGGGCTTCTCCATGTTGCCTTTCCGCCATCCTATGCTGCTGGGCAGCATTTCTACGTAAGTTACGCGAATGTGGATAGCAATGTTGTCATCAGCCGCTTCCGGACCACCACCGACCCTGACAGAGCCGATCCTGACAGCGAGGAGATTCTGCTCACCATTGACCGGCCACAAGGGGGCCATTTTGGAGGTCCCCTGGCATTTGGACCGCAGGATGGCTATCTTTACATCAGCAGCGGGGACGGAGGCCATCCAACTGCTCACGCCGAAGTATCACAAGATCCCAGTACTTTGCTGGGCAAAATTCTGCGTATCGACGTGGAGTCGGGCGTCAAGCCCTATGGTATTCCTCCTGACAACCCATTCAAAAATGCTGACGGCTACCGCGACGAAATCTGGGCGCTCGGATTGCGGAACTCGTGGGGGCTAGTATTTGATAAGTTGACCAATGATCTTTTTGTCCTCGACGTGGGTCAAGCCGAACACGAGGAGATTAATATACAGCCTGCATCCAGCGGCGGCGGTGAGAACTACGGCTGGTTCATTATGGAAGGCAACAGGTGCTACAGATTCTCGTCCATACCCTGCAGTGCAGAGGGCATTGACACTCCGGTCGCCGAATATGATCACTCTCTAGGGTGTGCCGTCGTTGGCGGCGTTGTCTATCGGGGGACCATTTCGCGTCTGCAAGGCCTACTCATATTTGCCGACTTCTGTAGTGGGCGGATTTGGGGTCTACGGCGTTCTGACGCGGATTCACAACAGGAGTGGAAAAGCTTGCTGCTGATCAAAGGCACCGTTCCGGTCAGCGGCATAGGCGAAGACGAAGACGGCAATGCGTACGTACTCGGCTATGGTGATGGCGTTGTCTACATGATTGAAGAGAAATAGGCTGAAAGACTATTGGCCGGTTGCAAATCTGTTAAGCTCGATCCGAGTAGCGTCCTCTTTTTCCGTTCCTCCATCGGTCCTCTAGATATTTTTCTCGGGATTCGTTGACTTTCCTACCCCGCTCTGCTATGTTTCGATCATGAACGTTCCAGCGCTGATGGCAACGTATCAGTTGCGTCAGCGGGAGTACCTGTTGCGTATTACGCGAGCGATGACGTCGCGTCTGGATCTGCCGAGCCTATTGCGGTTGATCCTCGAGAGTGCGGCGGCGATGCTGGCCGCGCCGGCCGGGCTGATTGTTCTGGACGATGCGGCCGCGGCCGTACCCCTGGCAGACGGGCAAAGTATGGTGGAGGATGATGAGCCCTTTCGCATTCGGGCGGCGTATGGAATACCAAGACAGCTTTTGCCCGCCTTTCGCCCGTTGTTGAAGATTGCGCCTCAGACGTGGCCGCTATCAGAGGAGAGCCAGGCGGAGGAGGAGTCGGGCGATACGGTGTTGTCCGATGAATGGGCAAAGGGATATTCGGGAACGCCCATTCTTTCTCTGGGTGAGCGTTACCATCAGGAAATGGAACGCCGCGTACGGGAGGTGGAGTCGGCATTGGGCAATGAGCTGGGGCAGGTGATCGGGCTGCCTTTGCTATTTGAGGAGGACCTGCTCGGCGTAATCTATCTTTTTCGAGGAGACTCGCCCTTTTCTCCTCTGGACTGGGAGTTTTTGCAGGGGTTTGCCGATCAGGCCGCGATTGCCGTGCGCAACGCGCGGCTCTACCAGCAGATGGCGACAGAGCGCAATCGGCTGACGATGATTGTTCAGAACAGCGTGAACGGCATGATGATTTTGGCGCCGAACAGACAGGTGGAGGTCATCAACGAGCCATTGTCAGTGATGACGGGCGTACCGTCGAACGAGGCGGTCGGCCTGATGTGCGAGAAGGTGTTGCCGTTGGTGAATGTGCATGGAGAGGAAGTTTGCAGCGCAGATTTCGATGTGATGTCCTTGCCGGAAGAAGGTGCGCAGTGCGAGGGAGACTTGGCTTCGTCGGACGGAGGCCGAATCTCAGTTTCGGTAACCTTTGTACCGGTGAAGGATGAAGAAAACCGGCTGGTGAATGTTATTGCGAATGTCGTGGACATTACCCGATTTCGGGAAGAAGAGGAGATGAAGTCGACCTTCACCTCGATCATCAGTCACGAGTTGAAGACGCCTGTGTCGCTGATCAAGGGGTATGCCCAGACGCTGGCGCGGCCCGACGCGGCCTGGGATGCGGATACGGCCCGGCAGAGCCTGGAGGTTATTGAAGAGGAGGCGGACCGCTTGGAGTCGCTGATCAACAATCTGCTGGACGTCAGCCGTATACAGGCGGGCGGTCTGAAACTAGAGCGCTCCGAAGTCAACGTGCAGCGGTTGCTGGAACGGATCGCGCAAGATTACCGAACGCAGACCGACGGACACCGGATTATGGTGGATCTGCCGCTTGACCTGCCGATTGTATTTGGCGATGAGGAGCGGTTGCGCCAAGTGTTTACCAATCTTCTCAGCAACGCCATCAAGTATTCGCCGGACGGCGGTGACATTCGTATTGGCGGTTGGGAGGAGAAAGCTGAGGAGCATAGCGGGGGTGGGCGGGTTGTCCTCTATGTGGCGGACGAGGGCATCGGCATTCCGGCAAGAGAGCTGCCCAGGATATTCGAGCGGTACTACCGAGTCGACAGCGGGCTGCGCCGCTCAACGGCGGGCGCCGGTCTCGGCCTGTTTTTGATCAATGCGATCGTCGAGGCGCATCAAGGGGAGGTATGGGTGCGCAGCGACGCGAAGAAAGGCACAACCGCTTTTGTGGCGCTGCCTGTGGACGAGATGAATGAACAAGGGTCAAGTTGATAGGGGAGTGGCTAATTCGGCATCACGGTCGCAGCGAACAGAATGCCTCAACAATCTTGGCGGACGAGAACAACTCTATCTAAACCTTGCGGCGGCGGGTGTCCTGTTAGCATTGGCGTTTGTAGTACTGCTATTGCGTTTCAAGCGCTTAGGCGAGATCCCGCCTGGTCTTGCATTTGATGAGGGTGTACATGGCGCGCTGGCTCTCAAGGTCCTGCAAGGAGAGCACGCAGTCTACTTCCCAGTGGATTATGGACGCCAAGCATGGGCCCCATATGTGCTGGCGATATCCACATATTTTGCGGGGCGCACGCTACTGGCGATGCATTTGCCCACGGCATTGGGCAGCGCTGGTATCGTATTTGTCGTGTTCTGGTTGGGACGTATCTTCTATGGAAGAGACGAAAGTGGGCGAGCTACACCCTGGCGCGGCCTGCTGATTGGCGGGGTTGGGGCAGGTCTGCTCGCGGTATCGATTGGTCAAACGGTCGCTGGACGATCGTCCTACAACGAACCCACCTATATGTCTCTCCTGCTTGCCGTGTGTCTTGGTCTGCTCTGGCAGGGCTGGACGAAACGGAACCGGTGGCGCATTGTACTGGCAGGGGTATGTTTTGGGCTGCTTTCGTACACATATGTTGCGGCGTATGTCACGCCGATTCTGTTTCTGATGTTTGGAGGCAGTCTTCTGCTGCCTTTGGGTTCCGTCACATTGGAAAGAGTCCGAGTTGAGTTGCCGCGGGTCGGCCTCTTTCTCGGTGTAGCGGGGTTGGTGGCGGCGCCCAATTTAGTCCACTTCGCTCAACATCCGGAGCATCTGTTTTCGCACAGTGGTCGGATCTCCCTATTTGATCCGATTCACAATCAGGGCGACTTCCTGGGGGCTTTCGCGCGCAATGTGTGGATATATGTACTAAACTTTGGTGTACAAGGGCACTCAGGTTTGCATTACAATTTTCCCGGACTGCCATTGCTGAGCAAGTGGGAAACATCATTTTTTGGGATTGGCATGGTGGTAGCCTTGTGGCGATGGCAGCGGTGGCCTCCGTACCGTCTGTTGATTCTCTGGCTAGGAATCATGATCCTTCCGGCGATACTAAGCAAAGATCCTGACGCCTGGGGCCCCAATCCTATGCGCATGATGGGAGCTGTGCCGGCCGTCTATCTTTTCATAGGTGTTGGTACGCACGAAGCGATTCAGCTCCTCAGGGGGTCTTGTCGCGCTTTGCCGCAGCGCGCGAAGCGGATCTCTTCCAAAAAACAGACCGGCGTCGCCTTCATCGTGTGTGCGGTGATTGGCGGGGCGTTCATAATCCACGGCGTGAGGACCTATCGCACATATTTCCATGAGTGGGCGTCTCACCCGGGCTTGTTCAGGGCATACGAGGTTCCGTGGATAGATCTGACTCGGGTACTTAACGCGCTACCGTCTGATGACGGCACGGTCTACCTGGTCCCAAATTCTCAGCACCCTTACAGTTTCAGGTATCTGTATCAGGGCGCGTCGCCGGCCCACCTGTACCATCCGGCCGCTCCCAACTTGGCGGAGGAGATCGAACCGCTACTGGCATTGGCCGAAAGCGTCTCCACCGTGAAGGTTATTGAGTGGCAGGGCAAGGCTGCTTGGATTGGGGAGGACCCTGGCCGCATTGCTCTATTATTAGGAAAATATGGACGATACCGGGGTCTTGAAGAATACCCGTACTTTCGTATCCACAGTTACTCAGATATCGCTCTTGATCGCCCCTGGACATTCTTTGAACAGCTTGAGCCGCTGGCCGTGGATTTCGATGGCGGCATCTCGCTGCAGGGGCTTGCTTTGGGGCAGGGCGGAGAACAGATGTCATCCCGACAGTCGCTCAGCCTTAGGCGGGCCCTCCCCATGTGGATGGTACTACGGTGGCAGACAGATCCCGGACTGGACGTCAAGTATGCGATATCCCTGCGCCTGTACAATATTGAGGGCGAAAGGGCATTTCAGGAGGACATTGTCCTGTGGAGTCCGCGTCATTTGCCCACGAGCGACTGGCCCGGAGAGGAACTGGTCGACACGGTGAGTCTTCTGGCCTTCCCGGCTGAACTTCCGGCTGACGAGTTCGAGCTGCGGATGGTGGTATACGACTTTGAGACGCAGGTGCCGACTGTCGAGATAGGTGTGTGGGAACCGGAGATTACCTTGGCGCAATTGCGACTAAAGAGTGTTCGGTGACTGGAAGCCCTCCCAAAGGCAACGGTCAAGGCCGTCTATGCGAGTTGCCCCCGGGTGAAAAGAACGAAAGAAAGGTAAGGGAACAAGGATTGTCTGGCATAGGGTCTTCGGCGGGCCGTCCGATTTGAAAAGAAATTTTCGACAGTATCGTCCAGCGTTGATAACGGTTGTTACAGGCGGGCTTGTGACTGCGCTTGGACTGGCAGCCGTGATGCTGCGACTTCACCTTCTATCTGAAATCCCCCCTGGGCTCTATCTCACTGAAGGGATTCACGGCGTGAATGCTCTCCAGGTGCTGCGAGGAGAACATGCAGTCTTTTTCCCTGATGACTATGGCCGAGCAGGAATGATAATCTATGCGGTAGCGCTGACCACCTCGCTTCTGGGCCGCACGATGTTGGCGGTTCGCCTACCAGCCGCGCTGGCCAGCACAGGGACGGTTCTTGCCGTCTTTTGGTTGGGGAACACTCTTTTTGGTCGGGATGAAGACGGGCGCAGCACACCTTGGCGCGGGCTGTTGATTGGCGGGGTAAGCGCGGGTCTCCTGGCTGTATCAATTGCACAGATCGTTCTTGGACGCACGGCATTCAGGGGTAATTTTCTGCCGCTGCTGCTATGTCTCTGCCTTGCGCTGCTTTGGCGAGGATGGACCGAGAAGAGCCGGTGGAGGGTCGTGCTGGCGGGTGTGTGCGCCGGGCTGTTGCCATACACATATACGCCGTCGCGTTTCGTGCCATTTCTCTTCCTCCTCTTCGGCCTCAGTTTTCTGCCGCCTCTTGGCAATTTCACCAAGGAGAAGGTGCGCGCAAACCTGCCGTTTGCAGGCCTTTTCCTAGGGGTCGCGGTTATCGTCGCCACACCGATCCTGATCCACTTTGCTGTGCACCCAGACCATTTTGTAATGCGCAGCAACCAGCTGCTGGTACTGAGGCCTGATCATGGACTGGCAGCCTCCCTGGTGGCGTTCGGAAGCAACGCGTGGGACCATATGATGTCATTTGGCTTTCGCGGCGACCCGAGTATGCGGCACAATTTTCCCGGCCAGCCACTATTGAATCCGTATGAGGCGCTTCTTTTCTGGCTAGGCGTAGGGATGGCAATGCTTAGGTGGAAGAGCCGTCCGGTCTGTCGTCTGTTGCTTCTCTGGCTCGGGATTCTTATGTTGCCCGCATTGTTGTCGAGGGATAATGTGGTTCCCCACTTCCTGCGTATGATCGGAGCGGCACCGGCCGTATATCTGCTCATAGGCGTCGGCTTGTCGGAAGCGTACGTTTTTTTTAAGGAGCGTTACTTCCGGGAGAGCGGGAGCAGGTTTACCGTGCTGGTGGCAGCTGTAGTCGGTAGTCTGATTGTGGCGCAGGGTACCATGAGCTTTCGCACCTACTTTGAGAGGTGGGTGGCGGTTCCCGAGATGGGCGACGCGTACGACCTGGAGTGGATAGAGTTGGCCCGTGTTCTGAACGAGCTGCCGTCCAGCTCAGGTAGCGTTTACCTAATACCTACCTACCACAGCCCATACAGTTTTCAATATCTGTACCAGGGCGATTCGCCGGTGCATCTTCTGCACCCAAGCTCGCCGGGCCTGGCGCGAGAGGTCGAGACCGCGTTGAGGGCAGCCGAGAGTCTGTCCACGTCAAAGGTTGTGCAGTGGAAAGCCGGCGTTGCCGGAGTTGAGGAAGATACCGGGCGCTTCTCCTTTCTTTTGAGCAAATATGGGCGCTACCAGGGCAGCGAGGAACACCCTGATTTTCACGTGCACAACTACACTGATATCGCCCTGGACAGCAGTTGGAACTTTTATGAAGAGCCGGAACCTCTGACCGTGGGCTATGACGGCGGCATCGCATTGCAGGGGGTTGCGCTCGGCCAAGGCGCGGAGCAGATGTCAGTGCAGAGTGCACTCGAATTAGGACGTGGCCGTCCATTGTGGATGGCAATGCGATGGCAGGTCGCGCCAGGGCTGAATATCGACTATGCAATTTCCCTGCGCCTGTACAATGCCGAGGGCGAGAGGGCATTCCAGGAGGACGGTGTGCTGTGGAATCCGATTCATCAGCCCACGGGCAACTGGTCGGGGGAAGAACCGGTCGACACGACGGCGCTTTTGACGTTCCCGGCCGAACTTCCAGCCGGAGACTACGAGTTGCGGATGGTGGTATACGACTTTGAGACGCTGGTACCGACTGTCGAAGTAGGCGTGTGGGAGGCGGAGACGACCCTGGCGCGGCTGCGGTTGGCGGAAATCCGCTGATAGTGGTATGAAGAATCACCGATATGCAACTTGTTCTTGAACGACGGTTAGACCGTCCCCGTCACAGTGAGTTTACTTTCCCGCTGATCGCGCTCGTTTTGGCGCTGATCTTCAGCGGCATTTTGCTGTGGGTATTCGGCGCCAATCCATTCGAGACCTATGCCGCGATGGCCGCCGGCGCCTTCGGCCAGCGCTACCACATCAGCGAAACGATACTGCGAGCGATTCCGCTTATGCTGACCGGGCTGTCGGTCGGAATCGCCTTTCGCATGTTGTTCTGGAACATCGGCGCCGAAGGTCAGTTTGTCTGGGGCGTCATTGCCGCGACCTGGGTCGCCCTCTTTCTGCCGGAACTCACCGGCGGACTGCCCCAGTGGGCCTTCCTGCCGCTCATGATCATCGCGGCCTTCGCCGCCGGCGCCATCTGGGGGCTTATCCCCGCGTTTCTGAAGACGGCGTTGCGGGTCAACGAGATCATCACGACGCTGATGTTCAACTACGTCGCGCTCTTGTGGATGCAGTACCTTTACACTGGCTCCTGGAAGGACCCTGAAGGGTTCGGCTTCCCCGGCAGTGCCCAGTTCCCGCAACATGCCTGGCTGCCCCGTCTTCCCATCGACCTCGGCCGCGTTCACTACGGTCTCATCATCGCAATCATCGTCGCCTTCCTGATCTGGCTCGTCCTGGACCGCACCAAGTGGGGGCTGGAGATCAAAGTGATCGGCAAGAACCCGGTGGCCGCCCGCTACGCCGGCATGAATATCGCCCGCAATATTCTGCTGGTAATGTGCATCAGCGGCGGCGTGGCCGGGCTCGCCGGATTCAGCCAGGTCGCCGGCGTCGCCCACCGCCTCCAAAACGGGATCGCGGTCGGCGACGGTTTCACCGCGATTATTGTCGCCTGGCTGGCGAAATTGAACCCATGGGCGATTCTGGTGGTCAGCATCCTACTGGCCGGACTCAGCACCGGCGGCGATCAGCTTCAGATCACGATGGGGCTGCCGGCCGCGGTCTCCGGCGTTCTCCAAGGGTCGATTCTCTTCTTCGTGCTGGGCGCCGATGTCTTTATCAACTACCGGTTGCGCGTCATCCGTTCGCAGCCGCCGCGGGACGCCGGCCCCGCACCTGTTGCGCAAGGCCCGACTCCGGCCGACTAGGCCGGGCGCATCGGGCTGCTTTGCCTCCATCGAATTGATGTCCCCTGGGAAAAACCCAATGAATAAGCTCTCGCCTGCCTCGCTGTGGCCGCGCGGCAGTTTCGCCGACCCCGCCGAAATCCTTGCCCGCCAGGACCATCGCCCCTGGCCTCTCCCCGGTGGTCCGTGGCTGTTCTTTCAATCCTGGCAGGACCTGCTCTTCGCCCACTGGCCCATCCCAGCCGCCGACATCGTCGAATTGCTGCCGCCGTCCCTGACGCTCGACACCTACGCCGGAGACGCCTGGGTCTCGGTCGTTCCCTTCCGCATGTGCGGCGTTCGCCCCCGCTTTTTGCCGGAACTGCCCAGGCTTTCCTCTTTCCCGGAACTAAATGTCCGTACCTACGTAAAGAGCAGTAGCGCTGAAGATCCACGGCCCGGGGTATTTTTCTTCAGTCTCGACGCGGGCAACCCCCTTGCCGTCGCATTCGCCCGCAGGATTTATCATCTGCCCTATTTTCGGGCGCAGATGAATTGCCGCCTTGATGATGAGGGCATTCGCTTTCGCAGCAGCCGCAGCCATGCGGGCGCGCCGGACGCCGACTTTCGAGCCGTCTATCGCCCGACAGGCCCGGTCTATCACGCGACCCCGGGCTCGCTCGACCAATGGCTGGTCGAGCGCTACTGCCTGTACAGTGTCGACGGGCAAGGGCACACCTATCGCGCTGAGATCCACCATACGCCCTGGCCGCTCCAGCCCGCGGCGGCCGCGTTCGAGCGCAATTGGGTTGCCCAGGCGCATCGCATTCTGCTGCCCGACACCGCGCCTCTGCTCCACTTTGTCCGGCAGCTAGACGTGCTGACCTGGTGGATCGCAGAGGCCGATGAAAACAGGACTACCGTCGAATAGATGAACGCAATTGCCGACCTGCTCGTTACGATAGTGGACTTTCTGCGCAGCCAGGGCCTCCAGGAGTGGGGCTTCTGGAGCTATCCTTTGCTTGTCCTCCTCGTCATCATCGAAGGGCCGATTGTCACGCTTCTGGCAGCCGTAGCCGCCTCGCTCGGATATATGCGCCTGCCCCTGGTCATGCTCTGCGCCCTCGTCGGCAGCGCCATCGCCGACACGTTCTGGTACATGCTCGGCTACATGCACGCCGAGAAGCGCATCCTGCGCTACGGACGCTGGCTCGGTCTGCGCCGCCATCACGTGGAGCAGCTGCAGACCGAAATGCAGCTGCACGCGCCCAAGCTTCTCTTCTTCGCCAAGTTCGTCGCCGTGCTCGCCACCCCCACGCTCATCGCCGCCGGTCTGGCGCGCGTGCCGTTCCGCCGCTGGTTCCCGATTGTCTTTCTCGGCGAACTGATCTGGGTGGTTGTGCTCGTTTTCATTGGTTATCAGGCGAGCGAAGTCGTGCGCAAGGTCGAGCTGGGCCTCCATTATCTGCCTTTGGTCGGAGCCCTCGCGTTGCTGGCCCTCGTGCTGGTCGCGGCTCGCCGCCTCAAATCGGGCCGATTCCGGCAGACCCCCTCCAAGCCTGTACCTGCGCCCATCATCACGCCAGCCCCGCCCCTTTACACCAATGGCGGCGCCTTCGCCAATGGCAACCACTCCGCCAACGGCGCTTCCCTGCGTTCGTCGGTGCCGCAAACCGGACGCGAGCCAACCGAAGTCTGAGCTCCGCACATCGCGCAAAGAAAAGAGGCGGGCGGCAATGTTGACGCCGCCCGCCTCCCTTCTGTTACGGAATCCGCTCCCGTCCGAAAGCCCCCTATTCGGCGCAAAAGGGCAGACCAACCTCGCCAAGATCATTGTGGGCAACCCTGCTCCAGGCCACCGGCAGGCAGCCGCTCAGCAGGTTCCCTTTCAGGCTGATGCCCTGCAGTTGGGCGAGGTCGCCCAGCCCCGCCGGGATCTCGCCGCTCAACTCGTTGTCGTGCAGATACAGCCATTTCAGGTTGGCCAGGTTGCCCAGCTCTGCCGGAATCTTCCCGCTGAGTTCATTCTCTTGCAGAAACAGCGTGCTCAACTGCGTCAGATTGCCCAACTCCGCCGGGATCGGACCGCTTAGCATGTTTTCATCCAGGTAGAGCACCTGCACTTGCGCCAGATCGCCAAGTTCCGCCGGGATTGGCCCGCTCAGCTCGTTCTCATCAAGCATCAGCGTGCGTACCTCGGCCAGTTTACCCAGCTCCGCTGGAATCAGACCGCTCAAGTTGTTCTCCTCCAACGAAAGCAGGCTCACCTGGACGAGGTTGCCCAGTTCAGGTGGGATCGAACCGCTGAGCCGGTTCTCTTCCAGGTAGAGCGTGCGCAGCTCGGTCAGGTTACCCAGTTCAGGTGGGATCGAACCGCTAAGCCGGTTCCCATCCAGAAAGAGGGTGCGCAACTCGGTCAGATTGCCCAGCTGGGCCGGAATCGGCCCGCTCAGCTGATTTCCCGAAAGGTCCAGCCGTTCCAGCTCTATCAGAAAGCCCAGCTCCGGCGGGATCGAACCGGTCAGCTGGTTTGTGTCCAGGTCCAGTGTTCGCAGGTGGGTAAGGTAGCCGATGTCCGGCGGAATCGAGCCGGTGATCTGGTTGTCGTCTATCACCAGCCTGTCCAGATTTGTGAGCTGTCCGATCGACGTCGGAATCGAACCGCTCAGCTGGTTCCCGCGCAGGTCCAGCTGCACAACGCGCCCGTGAATATCGGTCGTGACGCCGTACCATGTCCCCAGGGGCCTGTCGCTCAGCCAGTTGTCATCGTTTACCCAGCTTTCGCCGCCCATTGCATTGTAGAGCGAGGTGAGCGCGGGCCGGTCAAGGTCCTGCAGGGCCTGGTGCCTGAAACTGCGCAGGGCAACCTGGTACAGGGCGAACAGCAGATCGCCGCTCAAGCCAAATGCCGGCTGCTCGGCCGGCTCCAGAGGCGCCGGCGAAGCGCAGAAGGGAAGACTCTCCCCGTCGCCGTCGATCGATGCGGCGCTGCGCCAGCTCGCCGGAATGCAGCCCGTGAGTTGATTGCCCCCTATCTGCCACTCCCGTAGCTGCGTGATGTTGCCGAGTTCGGATGGAATCTCCCCGCTCAATTCGTTACCCGCCAAGTGCAGGTTCTGCAACTGGACGAGGTTTCCCAGCGCCGCGGGGATCTCCCCGCTCAGCTTGTTATTGCTCAGCAACAGCGAGCGCAACTGAGCAAGGTTTCCCAACGCCGGCGGGATCTTCCCGCTCAGGTCGCTTTCGTCCAGATAGAGCCAGCGCAACTCGGTAAGGTTGCCCAACGCCGCCGGGATCTCTCCGCTTAAGCCGCTTTCAGACAGATTGAGCGAGCGCAATTGCGTCAGGCCGCCGATCTCCGGCGGGATCGGCCCGCTCAAGTCGTTCTCCTCAAGCGACAGCGCCCGCAGCCGCGCGAGATTGCCCAGTTCGGGCGGGACCGGTCCGCTCAACTGGTTCTCTTCCATGAACATCGTGCGCAATTGGACCAGGTTGCCCAGTTCGGCTGGAATTGGCCCACTCAGCTGGTTTTCATCGAAGTAGAGCGTGCGCAGTTTTGAAAGGCTCCCAATTTCGGCTGGAATCGGCCCGCTCAGCTGGTTCCCCGAGAGGTCCAGCCGTTCCAGCAACGCAAGGCCGCCCAACGCCGAAGGGATCGGCCCGCTCAACAGGTTCCTGTCGAGGTCAAGCCACTGTAAATTGCTGAGATTGCCCAGCTCCGCCGGAATCTCGCCGCTCAACTGGTTGTCGTCGATCACCAGCCGTTCCAACATCGAAAGCGCGCCCAGTTCCGCCGGAATCTCTCCGCTCAGCTGGTTTCCCCGCAGGCTCAGCCGCGTTACCCGTCCGTTCTCGTCGGTCGTGACACCGTACCATGCACTGAGTGGCTTGCCGCTCAGCCAATTCTGATTGTTGACCCAGTCCTGGCCGCTGGTCGCCTCGAACAACGCGATCAGCGCGTCCCGGTCTGCGTTCCCGCCGGCTTCGTCGCTTTCCTGCGCGGTTATCGCCGTCCCAGCAGCCATCTGGGCAAAGGCGACCGCGAAGGCAATGGCGAACAGTGCACCTCGGTAGCAAAGCCAGGCGATGGAGCGTCTCCGTCTCATGCTAGGGTCTCCTCTGCACAAAGTGAACGGCTTTTTCCGCGTAAGTTCACCGAATTTTCAATAGAACTATGATGGGCTTTCGTCCGTCCAATTCTCATTCTTACTCAGTTCTGAATGAGTCGGCGATCTGTTCGATCAGTAGGTGTTTGGCCCTGACGGCACTCGGCCGCGTCGCAATCGTCAGCGTGTAAACCTTCCTGGCGGCACGCACAACTGTCAGGTCAAGATGAGCGTTCAGTCCGTTTACTGGCCCGCCAAGCGCGACCTTGCCGGTTGCTCTGACGACCGGCAGTCCGTTGCGCGTGCCAGGCGCAATGCTTTCAATCTGCGCCTGACCCAGGGCCGCGATCGACTCCTCAACGAGCGCCACCCATTCCTCGTCATCTACCTTTTCCGCCAGAGGTGTCACCGTTACGTTCAGAAACATCGGGAAGACCGGCTGCTCGTATATCGCCTCCGGATCCTGTTCGACAGCCAGCAGACCAAGGTTTTCGCCCGCGGGCGCGGCCAGGTAGTCGCGCAGCTGCTGCATCGCGTCTTCGCCGCCCAACAAGCCGGCCAGGCCCTCCAGGCCACCGGACTGCAGGTCGAAGGTCAGCCAGTTGAACGGTACCTCCAGCGAGTAGCCCAGCCGACGGTCTACGAGCGGCTTCCAGAAGCGCGGGATGGCCGAAAGCGCGGTTTGCGTCGCCGCCGCGGCCTCTTCGCCGGCCGCTGTTTGCGCCTGGGAACCGTCG
The DNA here is from genome assembly GCA_022827195.1 of Caldilineaceae bacterium. Classification (GTDB taxonomy): domain Bacteria; phylum Chloroflexota; class Anaerolineae; order Caldilineales; family Caldilineaceae; genus Bin5. The sequence continues at coordinate 43,347 of JAJDTL010000012.1, read as the reverse complement.
CGCGCTTGCGCGGGCAACGAGGGCTGGAAGGTGCCCACGATCTGATCTATCACCTTCTGTTTGGCAATGACGTTGCTGAGCCGGGTCGCAATCGTCAGCGTATACGCCGTTCCGCCGGCGCGTACAACTGTCAGGTCAAGATGTGCGTTCAGGACATTGAGCTGGCTGCTCATTTCGTAAACAGCGGTCGCCCTCACCACCGGCAGGTCGTTGAGAGTTCCAAGTTCGATACTGTTCAGCCGGACCTTGCCCAACGCCGCGACCGATGTCTCCACAAGCGCAATCCATTCCTCATCGCTGACATCGTCTGCCAAGGGCGCTACCGATACATTCAGAAATGTCGGAAACGGCGGGCGGGCGTAAAGTTCACGTGTGTCCGGTTCGACCGCAAGTACGCCCAGATTTTCTCCTGCCGGCGTAGCCAGGTAGCCCCGCAACGGCCGTGAAGCGGCTTCGCCCCCCAAGACGCCCGCCATCTGCTCCAGGTCCGTTCCTTGCAGGTCGATTGCCAGCCAGTCGGCCGGGACCGACAGAGAATACCCCAGTGACTTGTCCACCAGAGTTTTCCAGCCCGGCGGGATGGTCGCGGGCGTCGCCGCGGCGGGCAACGACCCGGCGTACCGGGCCGGCGAAAGCGCCGCGCCTCCCGCAAGCCACATCCCGTCGGCGTGTGAGTCGAATGCCGGCTCGGAACTGATTGCCGGCGCATGGGCCAACGCAACTCCGGGCGCCGTGATCAGCAAAATGATCGCCGCGACCCTTAGTGTCCAAAGCGGTATGCGCTGCATGTCTTTGGCTCCTCAACTCCTGCACGCGTGGGCTCTCGCGCCCCTGTCGGTGGATGGTAAGTTGAATGGCGGCCAGCACAATTCATGTCGCGGCTGGCGTGTGAATCGATCCGGCTCTTCAACTCTTCTGGAACGGGACAATCGAAGCTCGCAGCAAAGTCAGGCGGCGGTACGCGGGAATCACATGGTTTCCCGGTCGTACCGATTGCGGCGGCTATCCGGTCCTATTGCAAGATTGACCGGTCGGCTGCAAATATAGAGTACATCACAGCCGATTTTCCTGTCAAAACGACATAAGGAACAGTCAACGGGCCTGTAGCAGGTTTCTGGTGAACCGGATTCCGCCTGGATCTTTGGGGGGCAACCGACAGCTATGGTAATCTGTCAGCATAACTGATGGCATGGACTCTGGCGCGTCAGCGGCGCGAGGCGTGGCGTTGACGCCTCCTCAATCCCCCGAGCAACCGCACCATGGACTCCATCAAGAGCCGAACTGTTCCTGCCGCGCGACGGCGCACGCCTTCGCGCTCCGTCCGCGCGCACGCGTTTTGAACGCTGTCCAACCGATAGAACGACTGTCCCCCATGTCGCTTCAGACGTGTATCCGTCTGGGATTTCCCGTCAAGGTGCTCGGCGCGGCCGGCCTGCGCTCGCACGACAGCCGTCGCTGGCAGAACGCGCCGCATCTGAGCGTCAGCCTCGCCTACCTGCGCGACATCTTTCTCTACTTGCAAAGCAGGCAGATCCGCTTCTATCGCATGGCCGGACAGCTTGCCCCCTATCTGACGCACCCCGACCTGCCCGCCTTCCACACACAACTTGACGAATGTTCGACCGAGCTGGCCGCCATCGGCGACATGGCGCGAGAGCAGCGCATCCGCCTGACCCTGCATCCCGGTTTCTTCGTTCAGCTCAGCCATCCGGACCCTGTCATCGTGGGCCGTTCCTGCCGCGAACTGGCGGCGGCTGCCGCGTTGCTCGACGGAATGGGGCTGGACGACGCCAGCGTTGTCGTCATCCACGTCGGCGGAGGACACACCGATGTGCCCGCCGCGCTCGACTGCTTTACGCGCGCGGCCAATCTGTTGCCCGATTCTGTGCGGCGCCGACTCGTCCTCGAAAACGGCGACCGCCGCTACAGCCTGAGCGACGTGATTTGGACGCACCGCCGCACTGGCATCCCCGTTGTGCTCGATACGCTCCACCACCGTTGCCACAATCCTGAGGCGATACCGCTGCTCGACGGCCTGAAAGTAGCCCTCGCGACCTGGCCGGAGCACGTGCGCCCCAAAATCCATTTCAGCAGCCCGCGAACAGCGGTCCGCACGCTCTACCGCAACGGCGAGGCTCGCATGCAGATGCCCCTGCCAAATCAGCACAGCGACTTCCTGCATCCCTTTGAGTTCATCGACCTGCTGCAGAAGGCCGTTGCCGCGCGCCTCCGCCCCTTTGATGTCATGCTCGAAGCCAAGGCCAAGGATGTCGCCCTCCTGCGCCTGCGCGAGCAGGTCCGCAACTTCGCGCCCGGCCTCGCCCGCCACCTCTACTGAAGAGCATCTGTCACAAATGTCCTGCGACTATTCAGACCCTTACAAACTGCGGCGGACCGTTCTCGTCGCCGTCGTCAACAATGAGGCCGACCTGCGCCGCGCGGCATCGGAAGGCTGGTATCGTATCCCCCAGCGCCGCGCCCCGCGCCGCATCGGCGCTGACTATCTCGCCTTCTACCAGACCGGCGCCTTCAAGGACGAATCGGAGGCCCGCACCATCACCTACTATGCGGCCATCCGCCGCTATCAGCTCCTTGCCCGCGCCGACCTTCTCCCGGACGAGGTCGATCATGCCCGCGCCGAGGAGTCCTACTTTCGCATAGAAGTCGGCCCTCTGCTTCGACTGGCCCAGCCAATTCCGGCCAGAACCTTCAGGCGGCTGACCTTTATCCACACATCGCTCGAGCGTCTTCTCAGCGCCGCGGATGTGACGGAGCTCAAACTGGATGACGAGCCCTTTCAGACCTTGTGGAGCGCGCTGAGGGCCAACCGGCTCAGGCCTCTCCCCAACCGACTGGCCGGCCACTGGCCCGTCGACATCGCCCTGCGCGTCCGCAACGGTTATCTCGGCATCCGCCTCGATGAACCCGCCGATCTGCGCGAGACAACACCTCCCGAAGGCTGGACGGTCCTCCGCATTCCTGACAGCCGGATCGCGGCCGACCTGCCGGGCTGTCTGCGGACAATCGCTGCTGCGCTCGTCAATCTGGGCGGCGCGCTTGACTCCAAGCCGGGGCGCGAGAGGAGGCCGTAGTCCCATTCCCCCATGGCCGCCCGGCGTCTCCCCGGGCGGGGCAAGCCGGTAATTGGAGGGCGCGCCGCTATCGGGATTGACCTTACATCCCGGGGCCGCCTTTCGGGTTATAATTGGCGGCAGAACGGCGCCCCCTCCGCTTTCACCTACACAGCTGGCAGCTAGGACACACTCGAATGGAACTGAAGATCAACGGGACCACCTATACCCTGAACGCGGCCGCGGACGAACGGCTGCTGTGGGTGCTGCGCGACACACTGGGCCTGATCGGCACCAAGTTCGGCTGCGGCATCGGCATCTGCGGCGCCTGCACCGTTCACGTCAACGGCGCCGCCGTCCGCTCCTGCCTCATGCCCGTGGCCGCGGTCGCGGAGGCCGATATTCGCACCATCGAGGGTATGGCCGAGACAGACGCCGACGATACTATCACGCTGCATCCCGTCCAGCAGGCTTTCATCGACTACCAGGTCCCCCAATGCGGCTGGTGCATGAGCGGACAGATCATGCAGGCTGCAGCCTTCCTGGCGCAGAACACCCAGCCCACCGCCGAAGAGACCGCGCGCGCCATGAGCGGCAACTACTGCCGCTGCGGTTGCTATGTGCGGATCAGGCAGGCTGTTGCGCAGGCTGCGGCCGTGATGGCGAGCGGGGAGGAGGCCGGGGCATGACACAGGAACGAGACCAGAACAGGCTGAAGGCGGACCAACCGGATCGAGCCATCGATACCCCCTCCTCCAGGCGCCGCTGGCGCCTCTCGCGCCGCGGCTTCCTCATCGGCCTCGGGGCGGCGGGGGCCGGCCTTGCCGTCGGCGCCTACTTCGGCAAACCGGCCCTTAACCTGTTTGTGGCCGAAAGCCTGGCCAACAGTGAACCGGCCGACAACAGTTTCATGATGCTGCCCGACGATCCGCCTCTCTGGCTGGAGGTTCTGCCTGACAGCCGCTTCAAACTGTCGCTGGTTAAGGTCGAAATGGGGCAGGGCGTCCACACTTCGATCGCGCAGATCGCGGTCGAAGAGCTGGGCATCGGCTGGGACGATCTGGTTGTGCAGCAGGCCGATACCACCTCCGCGCTGGTCGACACCTTCGGCACCGGCGGCAGCTTTTCGGTCGCAGCCAGCTACGATGCCCTGCGCCGCGCGGCCGCGGGCATGCGCGCTCTCCTGCAGCGCGAAGCGGCTGAGGTCCTGTCGCAGCCGCACAGTACACTGCGTGTTGCCGGGCGGGGCTTTGCCGCCGCCGATAATCCGGAGCGGCGCGTCGACTTCCACGCCCTGGCCGTTGCGATCACCGACTGGGAACTGCCGGCCGACGACGAACTCTATCTCAAACCTGTCGATGCGTTTACCGTCATCGGACAGTCGATTCCCCGCATCGACATTCCCGACAAGGTGACCGGTCGCGCTGTCTACGGTTATGACATGCGCCTTCCCGATATGCTCTACGGCGCGGTCGCGCGCCCGCCCACGCTGGAAGCCAAGCTGGTCGGCGCCTCACCGGGCGCGGCTGAACGGATTGAGGGCGTCGAGAGGTTTGTGATCGACCTGGAGAACGGCTTCGCCGGCGTGGTCGCGAAGACGCGCAGCGCAGCCTGGTCCGCCGTGAAGGCGATGCAGACCGAGTGGGATGAAGGCCATCTCTGGCAGCAGGAGGAGATTGACGCGTTGATCGAGCCGGAAGGAAGCGGCGGCATCACGGTCCAGCGCGAGGGCAACACCGGCCGCGTTTTAGCTCAGGGGCAGACCATCACGGCCGCCTACTATTCGCCTTTTGCCGTTCAAGCGCCGCTTGAGGCGCCCGCGGCACTCGCCGATGTGCAGGGCGACAAGGTGCACGTCTGGGTATCGACCCAGTTTCAGGAACGCGCTCGCGGGCAGATCGCCGAAGCGCTCGAAGTCGATGCGTCCAATGTGCGCGTCGTCCCCACATATCTCGGCGGCGGTTTCGGCAGCAAGCTCGATTCGCGCGTCGCCATCGAAGCCGCTCGCCTCTCCAGAGCCGCCGGCGCCCCCGTCCATGTCGGCTGGGACCGTGCCGAAGCCCTGCGGCATGGATACCTGCGCCCGCCGACCAAAAACATCCTCAGCGGCGCGCTCGACGATAAGGGGCGGATCGTCGCCATCGAGCACCGGCAGGGCAGCGGCGATGTTGCCTTCAGTTTCATGCCTGCCTTCATGACATATCTCATGGGCGCCGACTTCGGCGCCACAAGCGGCGCCCGCATCGAATACGACGTGCCCCACCGCACTGTGACTGCATGGAGGCAGACCCTGCCCGTGTGGACCGGCTGGTGGCGCGGCCTCGGTCTTTTCCCCAACACATTCGCTCTCGAAAGCTTCATCGATGAACTGGCCGCGTCAGCCGGCGCCGACCCGCTCCAGTTTCGCCTCGATCACCTGCCCGACAGCAGCCGGGGAACTCGGATGCGCGCGGTCCTGGAGGCGGTCGCAGACCTGAGCGGCTGGCGTACGCCGCCGCCTGCCGGCCGCGCCCGCGGCATCGCTTGTCACATTTCGAACACCATGGTCGCTGAGGTCGCTGAGATCTCGGTCGACGAGTCGTCGGGCAAGGTCACCGTCCACGACGTGGCCTGCGCGGTCGACTGTGGACTGGTTGTCAATGGCGATGGTGCCAGGGCTCAGATCGAGGGAAACGTCATGTGGGGCGTGGGGTCGACGTTGATCGAGCAGGCCTATGTCGAGGATGGCCAGCTCAATCTCAACAACTTCGAAAGCTACCCGCTGCTGACGATGCGGGACTCGCCCCACGTCCGCTCCGTTCTCGTCGACAACGGCGGCGAGACCCCATACGGCATGGGCGAGCCGCCGATCGCGCCGGTTGGCGCGGCAATCGCCAACGCCTTTGCCGCGGCCACGGGCAAACGAATCCGCACCCTGCCGATGACGCCTGCGCGCGTTCTTGAGGCGCTGGCCGCACGTCCGTCCGCCTGACGACCGCGGCGCGACGATGTTCCGTCGCCGGCCCGCCCTCTAGGCCAGTTCGCCTGCCAGGCCCAGGTCCGCCGCGATCTCCTTCATCGCGTCCAATACGCGCTGTACGTGCTCGTCAAAGGGTTCGCCCAGCTCCTCGATGAACTGCAAATTCTCGGCCCGGTCGATCGCGGCGGTGAAGCGCTTGTCCTTCCACTTCTTTTTGACTGACTTGAGCCGAACGCCGCGCAGGTCCCGGTCCGGGCGTACGTAGGCGCACGCCAGGATCAGGCCGGTCAGTTCGTCGCAGGCCAGGAGCGCCTTGTCCAGCCTTGAGGAGCGCGGCACGCCCAGAAAAGTAGCGTGCGCTTCGATCGCGTGGATGAACTCCGGCGGATACTCCTGCTCGCGGAAGAGGCGCAGCGCCGAACGGGGATGTCCGTTCTCCTCATCTTCCATATCGGGAAAACGGTCGTAGTCCAGGTCGTGCAGCAGCCCCGTCAGCCCCCAAAGCTCTTCGTCCTCGCCGTAGTGTTGCGCATAGACGCGCATCGCCGCCTCGACGGCCAGCATATGCCGGCGCAGTCCGTCCGCATCCACCCATTCGTGCATCAGTTCCAGCGCGTCGCTTCGGTTGGGAAGGGGCATTTTAACCTCACCTGTCTTTTCTGCGCGCCGCTTGCGCAGGCGCGCTTTTGTTGAATCAGCTTCTCTCCGTCGCCGACCCGATCGTCACATCCCGCAGCCCGAAGACAATCTGCCGGCTGCCCGCGATATGTGGATGTTCGCCGCCGTCGGCCCTGTCCCGCCACACGCATCTGCCCAACGCCCGCGCCCGTCCGGCGCTGTAGACGACCGCTTCGCTGAAGCGCGCGCCGTTCAGCCATTTATGCAAAAACAGGCTGAGGCTCGGCTCCGGAAGCCAGTTGACTGCTTGGGCGCCGTTGACCGCGTGCGCGCCCAGTCCCAGCCAGGTGGAAGCGAGGGTCGAGCCAAAGCAGTTGACCCCGTAGACCACGCGCAGATCGAGCAGCGACTTGTCTTCATCGTAACGCTCGGTCAGCCGGTCGAACGCCGCGCCGTCCACAACCTCGCGTCCCCTGTGGCCGACCAGCGCGTGCTCCTGTCCGTGCACGAGCAGCAACTGATCGACCGTATGGGTAGCGCTCAAATGGACCAGGGCGTCGGTCAGTTCCTGCGCCGTCGCGTTCTCATCCTCCAGGATGACGACGCGGTCATAGCGCCGGTGCGCGCCCAGCAGGCGCAGCAGCAGCTTTGCGTACTCTTCGGTCACCCAATCGATCACCTCCGTCACCCAGCGCGGCAAATCGATCCCGTGGATATGGCCCACGTTTTCGAGAAAGACAACCAGCGCCAGAGGCCGGCGGCCTGTTCCCGCTGATGCTGTATGACGATTTTGTGTGGCTGTCATGCGCGAGCGTGCCATGGGGCGCGAATCGGGCCCGCTCAGAACTGCAGACGGCCGTTGGAGTCAACGACCCGCACCTTGAAGTTTTCGACAAACGGTTCCAGACCGGCGATCAGTTCTTTCCATTCCGGAGAACGCAGTATGCGCGCGGCGTCCTCCTTGTCATCGAGCAGCCCGCCGCCGAGAATCTGCGGCGCCTCTCCCCACAGCGTATACCAGGCGTCGGTGATGCGCAGGCCCATCTGCGCCAGCCCTGGGGCCAGCGTCTGGACCACATACCGCTGGCAGTCCTCTTCGTGACCTTCCCGCATATCGTAACTCAGCAGTACTTTGACCATGCTACCGTCCTCAGGGCGGGGAGAATCTCCGCGACGACCGGCCCGTCTATTCGACCACACACTCCAGTATAGCATAGACGAACGGCACCGCGCACAGCCGCAGCCACAGCGGTGAACTGCTTACCTGCTCGCGGCGGGAGGCCGAATTGGGAGTCAATCGGTGGCGAGAGAGAGAACGGTATGGAGCCGAACTTCGGCCTGGCGCCGGAACGACCTGACAGAGATCGAGCGGAATAGCCAAACCGCCAGCATCAGGCCTACGATTTCCAGCGAGAAGACCGCGGCGTAACCGGCCAGGGGATTGCCCGTCAGCCAGGAGAAGATGTCCGAGAGCATGCCGCCGATGACGTTGCCGACGGCCTGGCCAGCAAAATTGGCCACGCTCCACGCGCCGACGTAAAGTCCCGCGGCCTGGGGAACGGTCATGTCCAGCATGAAGCTCAGGTTGCTAACCGTCATCAGCCCGCCGCCCAGCCCGAGCAGGAACACAGCCCCCATGAACAGCCCCGACTGCCCCAGCAGACCGGTGGTGATGATAAGCGCGAAGGCCACAGCCGTCACAAATGCGCCCAGATTGGCGCCCGTTCTCTTGCCCCAGCGTTTGATCAGCAACAGCCCCCCCAGGAGCGTAATGAACAGGCCCGCGCCCCAGATCGAGGTCAGTCGCGACGTGGCTGAGACCGGCATGCCGAGCGCCTCGGCGCCGAAGGGCTCGAGCAACACGTCCTGCGCGTGGATGCTGATCAGCACGATCATCAGATAAATGAAAAAACGCCGTGCCTGCGAGTTGAGCGCCAGCAGCCTCAGCACCTGCATCGGATCATCGGCGCGATTTGCCGGCTGAATCGTACGCGCCGACGCCCGCGGTTCGATGCGGTAGCTGCCTACCAGCACAAGCAGGACCGAAACAAGCGAGATCGCAGCGAACGCCGTGTAGAGGGTCTGCCTGGAAAACTCGGTCAGCATGCGCGAGAGCCCCAGGCTCGTTACGATCGTCGCCGCGATCATCGCCGTCCACATGATGCTGACCGCCCGGCTGCGTCCTTCCTCGTCGGCCAGGTCGGTGACCAGTGACAGGTAGCTGACCGATGCAGCGTTGATGCCGATGCCCCACAAACTGAAAACGATGACCGCAGCCCCCAGCCCGAGCGCAAAATTGTCGTCCAGGACGTAGGCCGCATGGACGGTGAAGTAACTTCCCGTCGCTGCCAGCAGCCCTCCGATAAGAATCCACGGCGTGCGGTGATAGTCGGCCGCAGGATTCCGGTCCGACCAGTTGCCCAGCAAGATCTGCAGCGGCGAAAGCAGATAGGGCAGCGCAATCAGGACCCCCACCATCGTGCGCGGCATATTCATTTCCGCGATCATCACCCGATTGAGTGTGCTCGTAACCGGGACAACCGTGATCGATACCGCCACGTGGACGAGAGCAAGCTGCGCGATGATTCGGGCATTCATAGGTAGAGCGTACCATAGATTTCTTGCGTCTTCCAACAGATTGGGTCTCTGTGTTCCGGTGTTTTGACTGCAGGCAAAGCGCCAACGAATGCAGGCGTTCGGTTGACGCATGGGGCGCGCAGGTGTTAGACTCTTGCCCGTGGCAACGGCCCGAAATATGCCCGCAGTTTTCGTACTATTCAGGAGAAGATGTGTCCGCCGTCAACGGCATTGGTAACAGCGAACTCGCCCAAAAACGGCTCGATGCGGGCCACAGGTCTGTCCCCGGCGTCGATCTCGCGGGCAGCGTTCCCGTATTCGGCAGCCGGCCCGGCAGCCGCCTGACAGACGGCGTTTCCTTCGCCGATTTCAGCCGCAAACGCCTCATCTTCGGTGATTTCACCCGGCGCGGCGAGACCCACGTCTACCGCGTCAACTGCAAGGCAGGCGACCGTCTGCGCGCCCAGCTCTTCGTTCCGGTCCTCCCGCGCGGCGGCGCAGTGCTGCCCACTTTCGCCATCGTCGCCCGCAGCCTGCCCTACAGTTCCGACGCACAAAAGGTACCCCTGGAGCTGCCCCACGGCTACCGCTCGATCGTTGCCCCGCCGCCGACGGAGCTTCTTCAGCCTGTAAAAGATCTTCTCACGCATGTCCACTACTACCCCGGTCCGCTGATCGACACGCGCACGCTTGTCGGCGGCCGCTGCTACTTGGTCGTCTGGATCCCACACAACCAGATCGGCAAATACGTGATTTCGATAGGACATCGCTGGCATCTCCGCTGGAGCTATTGGGCGCAACTGCCGATCTATTGGTGGCGCATCCGCAGCTGGTTCGGTCTCAGCCGCGCCGCAGCCTACTATCTGCTGGCTGGGGGACTGGTGACATTGCTGGCTGCCGCGACCATTTTGCGGCGTCTGGGCCGCCGTGCGCGGCCGGAGCCCATTTAGTCGGCCTCTTCAGGCCATTTTGAGGTGAACTTCGTGCGTATTCTTCTTTACCTGGGCAAGGGAGGCGTCGGCAAAACGACAGTCGCGGCTGCCACCGCCCTGCGCTGCGCCCAGAAGGGCCACCGTACGCTTGTCGTCAGCACCGACATCGCCCACAGCCTGGCCGACAGCCTCGATACGCCGCTGCAGAGCGAACCGACCGAGGTAACCGCCAACCTCTTCGCCCAGGAGATCAACGTCCTCGATGAGCTTCGCAAAAACTGGGGCAAGTTGCAGGGTTACATGGGCAGGATGCTTCGCAAGCAGGGCATGAGCAGAACGGTTGCCGAAGAGATGGCGATCATTCCCGGTATGGAGGAGATCTTCAGTCTCTTGCACATCTACCGCAATGCGGCCGCGCGCGACTTCGACCGTATCGTCGTCGACGCCGCGCCCACCGGAGAATCGATGCGTCTCCTCGCCATGCCCGAGAGCTTCCAATGGTATGTCGACCGCTTCTTCGGCTGGGGCGACACCGCCATGCGCCTCACCGGCGGCCTGCTGCGGCGCCTCATGCCCGAGCAGGACGCGCTCGCAGGCCTGCCCAAGCTGGTCGACGACGTGAAGGAGCTGCAACGCGTCCTCAGCGATCCCCACATCACCAGCTATCGCGTCGTGGTCAACCCGGAGAAGATGGTTATCAAGGAGGGCGCACGCGCCGTAACCTATCTCTCACTTTTCGATTGCGCCGTGGATGGCGTCGTCGTCAACCGCATACTGCCCGGCATTCGCACGGGGCCGATCGACGCGGCTGAGGATGGTGATAGTGTAGCGGCAACCGTCTGCGCGCCCAGCCCTGATCCCTATCTGCGCCGGCTACAGGAGACACAGGCCCGGTATCTTGCCGAGATCGAGCGCGATTTCTACCCCCTGCCGATTCTCTACAGCGGCTGGCACAGCGAAGAGATGGTCGGCCTGACGCCGCTGCGCGCCCTGGCCGATGAGATTTACGCGCAACGCGATCCCGGCGACGTCATGTTTGTCGGTCAGACGCAGGAGATCGAGGAGCAGGGCGACGACTTTGTCCTCAAGCTGCCGCTGCCTCACATCGAGCTGGACAAGATCCGCCTCAAGAAGCGGGGTGATGAGCTCTTCATTACCATCGGCAACTTTAAGCGCGAATTCCTGCTCCCCGCTGTGCTGGCGCAGCGCGATGCCAGCGGCGCAGTCTTCGCCGGCGGCGTCCTCAGCATCCGCTTCCCTTGCAGCAGCCAGTGAAAGATGAACACCGTTCAGTTGCCGCCGCGAGCCGGTGAGGATCCGACCAATGGGATTGGTTAATCTGTTGGTCCGGGGCCTGGGCATTGCGATTGGCGCGCAGGTCGGCGCGCGCGTCGCCCACCGCATCCGGCCGCGTCCCTATCCCGCGCCTCTGCGCCATCTCCTTGATCATCCGGCGCGCATGCAATACCGCGATCCTGTAGCCACCTTGGGCCCCTTCGGCCTGGGTCCCGGCCGAACTGTGCTGGATGTCGGCTGCGGTGCCGGCACCTTTACCGTCGAGATGGCGCGCCAGGTCGGCGGCGAGGGACGCGTACATGCCGTCGACATCCAGGCATCAATGGTCGAGGCAGCCCGTGTTCGCGTCGCGGCGGCCGGCTTTTCCGAGCGCGTTCAGTTTCACCACTGCGGCGCTTACCGTATGCCCCTCGCAAGCGACAGCGTCGACCTTGCCGTCCTCATCGCCTCGCTTTCAGAGATGCCGCAGCCCCTCTTCGCGCTTGAAGAGTTGCGCCGCGTCCTCAAAACGGGCGGGCGTATCGCCGTCAGCGAAGAGTTGCCTCACAGCGGTTATGTGCCGCAGCGGGCCGTACGCAACTGGTTGCGCGAGGCAGGCTTCCGCTACGGCGGACTACGCGGCAACCCCTTCTGCTACAGCCTGCTCTATTTCAACGACGGGTAGCCGCAACACCCCAATTTGGAACATCCCTTCCAATACGGGTTTCGTCGATCTGTTATAATTCAGCTAAATGCCGGTGTCGGAACTTCGCAGCGGCCTTCGTCAACAGACCACCGGGGCTTTCGTGGAACTCGATCTGACACTGCCGTACGCTACGCAGGAGCTGCCGGGCATCGGCGGGCAGCTGCGGGCCGCGCCGGACGCCTTCATCGTCGAGGAGATCCCGCTCTACCAGGCAAGCGGCGCCGGCCAGCATCTCTATGTCAACATTACCAAAGAGACAATGACCACCCGTGAGGTGCAACGGGCGCTCGCTGAAGCGTTCGATCTGCCCTACAATGCCGTCGGTTTTGCCGGCATGAAGGACAAGCTCGCACGCGCAACCCAGACCTTCAGCCTGCTTGTCGGCCACGTAGACGACGCTTTTGTCAGCGCGGCGCCATCGCGCATCGTAACAATGGCGCCGGTTGAGGTCAATTGGGTGCGGCTTCATCGCAACAAGCTCAAGAAAGGTCATTTACTGGGCAACCGTTTCACGATTACCGTAGACCGGCCGGCCGTCGACAGCGACGAGGCGCTGGCCAGGGCGCAGGCGGTGGCCGCGCAGCTGCGGCGGGACGGCCTTCCCAACTACTACGGCCCGCAACGCCTGGGGCAGAACGGGGCCAACGTGCGTCGCGGCTGGGAGTTGCTGCGCGGTCAAAAGAGAATGGCCAACCGCTGGCTGCGGAGCCTTCTGCTCGCCAGCGTTCAGAGCCACCTGTGCAACCGCTATCTGGCCTTGCGCCAGCAACGCGGCCGCTTCTCAACCCTGTTGACCGGCGACATCGCCAAAAAGCACGACACCGGGGGCCTCTTCGTCGTCGCCGATCAGCCCGCGGAGCAGGGCCGCTATGATCGCAAAGAGATCAGCTTTACCGCGCCCATTTATGGGCCGAAGATGTGGGATGCCGAGGCTGAGTCCGGCCGGCTGGAGCAGGAGGTCCTGGCCATGAGCGGCCTCGAAATCGACTCGCTGGCTAAGGCCAAGATGATGGGCACACGGCGGCTGGGGCGAATACTGCCCGACGATCTTTCTGTCGCACAGGATGATGCCGGCATCGTTGTCCGGTTTTCACTGCCAAAAGGGGCTTTTGCCACCACCGTCCTGCGCGAATTCATGAAAGTGCCTGACGACCTGCTCGCCCAGTCAGCCGACGATACCGCTGACCTTGCCTGACCCGCGCAGGCCCGCGCTGCCGATGAGGATGACGGGGAGTGAACCATGATCGACGATACGCCTGAAAACGACGACGAACTCTCCCATGAGGGCAACTCCGCTATGGAAATGCCGCTCTTCCCGCTGAATGTGGTGCTGTTTCCGGGCATGGCGCTGCCGCTTCACATCTTCGAGCCTCGTTACCGGGAAATGATCAACCGTTGTCTGGATGAGAATCTCGCCTTCGGCGTTGTCCTCATCAAGGAAGGCCCCGAAGTCGGCGGCGATGCCGAGCCGCGACGCGTGGGAACGGCTGCACGCATCGTCAAGGTCGACCGCCAGCCGGACGGCAGGATGAACATTCAGGTTGTCGGCACGCGCCGTTTCCGCATCGAGGAGCTGAACCACGACCGCGCCTATCTCACCGGTCGAGTGCGCCATTTTCCGGTTACCGACGGCGATACCAAGCTGGCGACCGAGCGCGCCCACCAGATCCGCCCCAAGATCATGCGTTACGTCGAGCTGTTGACCAAGGCCACAGGCGTCCAGCTGAAGCTGGACCGCCTGCCGGAAGACGCCACCAGCCTGGCCTTTCTCACCGCCATTACCTTGCAGGTGCGCCCCGAGGACAAGCAGCGCCTGCTTGCCCTGCCCGGCGTGCCGCAGCTCCTGGAACTGGGCAGCTACTATCTGGGTCGGGAACTCCAGCTGCTTGAGCACATGATCAAGAGCCAGGATGCATTGCCGTCGATGACGATCGGCCCCACCGGGCAACTGTTCTCCAACTGAGACCGGGCGCGGCTGCCCGAAACCATGGCGGCGTCCTGACGCTGCGCCCGGCAGTTCTCACCGTGATCATCCCAACTACCCGCATTACAACTCGTTTGGCAGATAGCCGCGAAAGGAAAGCTGTATGGCAACGCACCAGTTCCAGCCGGACCATTACCACGTGACGATCGGTTCCCATGCGCCCGTGCTGCGCGTCCAGCCCGGCGACACCGTCGTTACCACGACCGTTGATGCCAGGGGACAGGGCAGTGGCGGCCAGCCCATTACGCCGGTGGGCAATCCGATGACCGGCCCCTTCTATGTCGAGGGAGCCGAGCCGGGTGACACGCTTGTCGTGCATCTCGAAACGCTGCGCCCCAATCGACCCTATGGCTGGACTCGCACCATGGTCGCCCCCAACGTCGTTGACCCCGAGCATGTCCCCGGTTTGCCCTGGCCCGCGGCCGGGCAGGAGCTGGCAAACTGGCGCGTCGATAACGAGGCCGGCACCGCCACACTGGTCGAACCGCAGACCAGCCTCGGCGCGCTGACGCTGCCGCTGGCGCCGATGACCGGCTGCTTCGGCGTCGCGCCCGACCGCGGCGAAGCGATCTCCACCGCCACCTCGGGCCCGCATGGCGGCAACATGGACTATCGCGGCTTTGTTGAGGGTGTGACGGTCTACTTTCCCGTCTTTGTGCCCGGCGCTCTCTTCCACATCGGCGACGGCCACGCGGTGCAGGGCGACGGCGAAATCGTCGGCACCGGCATCGAGATCTCCTTCGACGCGGCCTTCACCCTGGACGTGCAGAAAGGGCGGCGCATCTTTTGGCCCAGAGGCGAAAACGAAGCGTACATATTTACGGCGGGAAACGCGCGTCCACTCGACCAGGCCACGCAACACGCCACCACCGAGATGATCCGCTGGCTCGAAGATGATCTGGGCATCGATCCGGTGGGCGCGCACATTCTGATGGGCCAGACAGTGGAGTACGATCTCGGCAATATCTACGACCCTGCCTATACGATGATCTGCAAGATGCCGAAGGCCGTCTTGCCATAGCCGACCCGAGTGACAGCAGTTGGAGAGAAGCGCGATTCTCAATCTCGCGACTTCTCTCGTCCTCCTTCCCTGCTATTCTTTCGAACGCTTCCACCCTGAGCGCCCCCCAATCTCCCACAAGCACAGGCCGGCCAGCAGCAGGATACCTACGGCAAACAGCGTCAGTCCTCGACGCCAGCTCTCCGGCGCGTACCACATCCGTATCGCCAGCTCCCCAGCAGGGACCGGCAGCGCCCGCAGCGTGTAATTGGCCCGCAGTATCGGCGCGGCCGCCCCGTTTATCGTCGCCCGCCAGCCCGGGTACCACACCTCGCTCAAGACCAGGTAGCCCGCTCTCTCCGCGTTCGCCGCAAGCACGATTTGGTTCTCGCTGTATGAGAGGATCGACACGTCCGTGCCTATACGCGACGGCGGTGCCTCTTCAGCCAGCAAGTGGGCGTCGTCCTCCATTAGCACCACCGTTTCTGCCGGCTCGAAAGTCGGTTCCAGCAGCGCGACCAGCGCCGCCTCTTCGTCGGTAGCGATCTGGGCGCCGCCAACCAACCAAGCTCGCGGAAGAGGGTCGGGATGTTCATGGACCGTGAGATGTCCGGGAGCGTCGAAAGAAAGCTCAAACTCCTCCGGCATCGGAGACTCATCGTTCGTAATCACAAAATACACGTTGAGCATATCGTAGATGCGAGTGCCGCGACCAGGGTTGCTTTCCCATAGCCCCTCCCAATGTCTCAATGTCAGCGGATTGTACATTCCCCACACACTCTGCAATCCTGTCATCGCACCGATGTTCGGCTGGAATAGGCCGGAGATGCCGGTGCGGCCATCAATGCGGAAGAGATAAGGGGCGAGAGAGAGGTCGACAGCCGACGCGCCAGCGTCTTCCACTAGGCGTTCGGCGGCCCGCTCCCGTATGTAGGCCATAATCTCCGGGTGCTCGAACCCGCCTGCCGGAAAGCGTTTGCCGATGTCTATATCGTGTGCGCCCACGGTCAACTCCAGCAGCAACACGATGAGCAACAGACCGGCCAGAAACCTGCCGGGCAGACGTTTGCCCCGATACAACTCCATCATCAGCCAGCCGGCCAGCCACACGAGAGTTGCCAGGAGCACAGCCTCACCGGCAGAGTATGCTCGTTTGAACGCGCGGGCGCCGCCCTGCAGAGCGTCCGTTTTGGCTAACAGCAGAGGGACTAAGGTAAGGGGAATCGCCGGAAGGCCGATGCGAACGAAAGAGAAATAGAGCGCGGCATGGGGTAGGCGGAGGTTGTCCTCTCCACCGTCATCTCCTTTCAGTAGCGCATCCAATCCCGTCGCCGCCAGGACTGCCACTGCCAGCGACCAGAGTACGATCGCCCTGGCCGGGGCGCGAAGGCTGTCGTAGACAGGAAGAATCTCCGTCAGCAAGCCGTGAACTGGTGTGTTGCCTCCCAGCGCCACCACCAATCCGAACAGGGCCAGCGTCAGCCAGGGAAACAGTCGTCGCCGTTTCGCAGTCACGGGTAGCAGCAGTGCACCCACCGCCAGAAGAAACGTCACCAACCCGACATAAGGCGTTTCGACTCGATCCGGCCAACCCCAGAAGCGCCCCGGCCCCCTGCCGAAAAAGCTCGGCGTCAACAGGCCCACCGACGCCACCACGGGCGGCAACGAGAATCTCACCGTCTGTTCATACGTAAAATCAGCTCTGTGCGTAAAGGGCAGCAATTCCAGCGCGGGCAGGACTATCGGCGCAGAGCAGCAGGCTGCCAGGACGATGACCGTGATCGGGTACCGCAAATAGGAGAGAAGCTGCCGGCTGGCCCCTATGAACGATCCCGCGGTGAACGCTTCCCAATACTGGACTCCCAATACACCAGCCGTATAGAGCACAACAGCGCAGCCGAGATAGAAGCTGCTCTGCGCATGACCGGCATAGTTGGCTATCGCAAAAAGGACCCCCGCAGTGCCTGCCCAGCCAAGGCTCTTCCGAGTGAGCGCCATGTGACAGGCTGCCAGAATCCAGCCGCACCACGACAGGACCGCGATCATGTTGAGATTGCCCAGGTGAATAAACAGGACATCGCAGAGGCCGAAAGCAGTCCCGGCTAGTAGCGCGGCGGGTCGACTATGGCCAAGCGCGCGCACCAGCACGAATGCGCCCAGAGCGGCCCACCAGAGGTGGCCAACGCCCAGTAACTGCATCCAACGATAGTCGAAGGAGGGATCGAGGAAAAACAGCAGCAAATTTGGAGGATAGAGGAATCCGGCCTGAATGTCGCCAATCCAGGGCGCGCCTCCAAAGAGGTGCGGATTCCACAAAGGCAGCCGGCCCTCGGTTAAGGTGCGGGCGGCGAATCGATATATCGGAAAGAGAAGGCTGGCCAGGTCACCGCCACCGCTCGGCTGATATGCGATTCCGAAGACGGTGCGCCAGAAGAAAGCCAGATATATCCCTGTCAGCAGATTGACGCAATGCAGGTCCCACCGTCGTTCGTCGCGTCGAACCGTCAGCCATGCGATCGCGCCTCCCCAGAGAAGGAGGATGAATATGCCAATGCCGATGGGTAGGAATCCGGTGTGAGCACTCATGGAACAATTCAGACTCCCGCGCAAGCGCGTTCGACCAATTGCGGTGCAGCGGCACGGCGATAAATTGGCGTGCAAGTCCGGCAAAACTTACGCCAGCGCGCGTGTTGGACCATTATCGTCGGCGACTTCTGCAGTGGCGCTGCGGAACCTGTATGGTATAACAGAAGGAAGGGGAACGAAAGGTATCTGCCTTTCGATTGCGGAAAGCCAGAGCGGGCTGAGCGAGCGCGTCTCTCTTACTCTTACACACCGGGAATGTCCCGTGCAAGCCGACTTGGTGCTGTACAACGGCAATATTCATACGATGGACCGGCAACGCCCGCGGGCTTCGGCGGTCGCGATCGCGGGCGACCGTTTTCTGGCCGCGGGCGGCGACGATGAGATGCAGGCCTTGCTGGCCCGCGGCGACCGCGAGGTAGATCTGCGCGGCGCGACGGTCGTGCCCGGCTTCATTGACGCCCACATCCACTTTCTTTCCTACGGACTGAGCCTGCAGGAGATCGATCTGAGCGGCGTCGCGACTCTGGCATCCGCGCTGGAACGCGTGCGACAGCGGGCCGCGCAGACGCCAGCCGGTCAGTGGCTGACCGGCCGCGGCTGGGACCAGTCGGTCTGGGAGGGAGGCGCCTTTCCTACCGCGGCACAGCTGGACGCGGTCGCGCCGCAGCACCCCGTATTCCTGGCGCGCAAGTGCGGTCACGCCGCCTGGGTCAACAGCCGGGCCCTGGCGTTGATGGGGATATCGGCCGCTACGACGGACCCGGACGGCGGCGAGATCGTGCGCGACGGAGGGGGACAGCCGAGTGGTATCCTTCTGGAAAGAGCGATGGGGCCGGCATACTGTCTTCTGACTGAGCCGTCGCCGCAGGCCGCGGTCGCCGCCGTTCGGGAGGCGCAGAAGGTCGTCAACCGCATGGGAATCGTCGGCGTCCACACCAAGGAGGCCGCCGCCTCGCTGCGTGCCTTTCAGCAGCTGCGCGCCGATGGGGATCTCACTTTGCGCACGGTCGCCCAGATCCCCGTAGACGAACTGGACAGCGCGATTCGACTGGGGCTGCGCACGGGGCTGGGCGATGAGTTTCTGTGCATCGGAGGCGTGAAAGTTTTCAGCGATGGCGCGCTCGGTCCCCGCACCGCTTGGATGCTGGCCCCCTACGAGGGTGAGCCGGACAATCTCGGCATCGCCGTCACTGGCGCCGAGGAGATGGCGGATATCGTTGCCAGGGCGACCGAGGCGGGGCTGGCGGTTGTGACGCACGCGATCGGCGACCGGGCCAACCGCATGGTACTGGACGCGCTGGCGGAAAGCCGCAGGGCCGGACACGGGCTGCATCTGCGCCATCGCATCGAGCACGCGCAGCTCCTGCACCCTGACGACGTCGACCGCTTCGCTCAGCTGGACATCATCGCGTCGGTTCAGCCGATTCACGCCACGCAGGATATGCGCATCGCCGACAGGTACTGGGGCGCGCGCAGCCGCTACGCCTACGCCTTCCGCAGCCTCTGGGACAGCGGCGCCAGGCTGGCGTTCGGCTCCGACGCACCGGTCGAGACGCCGGACGTGATCCAGGGGATCCACGCCGCGGTGACGCGTATGCGGGCCGACGGCAGCCCCGGCGGCGACGGCTGGTATCCGGCGGAACGCCTGACCGTGTCCAAGGCGGTCTGGGCCTACACGATGGGCGCGGCCTACGCCGGTGGCAGCGAGGAAAGCCAGGGCAGCATCACGCCGGGCAAGCTGGCCGACCTGGTTGTGCTCTCGCAGGATATCTTCACGGTCCATCCGATGGCGATCCTCGAGACCGACGTCGAAGCCACTCTATTCGGCGGCGCGTTTGTGTGTGGGGAGTACGGCAGGTGAGAATACGAACGTGCCTCTACCCTGTTTGAAAACAAGGACTACCTTAGTGAAGTAAAGGAACACAGTCTGTCGTAACCTCAGTTCGTCGGCGCAGTTTCTGTATTGAAGGTTCACATTTCCTGGAGAAGAAAGAGTGGGAGCGCACATATTTCTAGTTGGCGCTGACAATTTTGAGAGATGTATTGAACGCGGCGTCTACGGTTGCGTGATGCCAACAAAGGAGTGGAATCAGGCAGAAATCGTAGCTGGAATACTCTCCATCCAGCCTGGGGACCTAGTGTTCTTCTACGTCAAGAATCGGGGCATTTATGGCTTATGGACAGTGGTGGGAACGCCCTATTACGACGAGACTCCGATTTGGGACAATGATAGCCAAACTTATCCATATCGGTTTTCCTTCACCCCCGCCGTGAACCAATTTCATAGGCCAATCGATCTCAGTGATGTGTTTGATCTACGTGATAGAGGGAAAATATGGGCCTTCGATCTGAATCCTGTGCAACAGAAAAATCAGTACAAGATTACGCTCGGTGAAGCCCATGAGCTTCTTCGTTTGCTGTTGCGCAATAACCCGGTTCGGGAAGAGATCGCCGATATTTCGCATCCCTATATGCGACCTCCGTCTTCCCCAAATCCTGAAGTAAATTTCTCTAGCAGTTCTGGTTCCAAGGTACGTTACGAAGGTTGGCTTAATGCATGGTTTATTAGGTCGTTTGCTCAGGGATACCTTACAGAGTTTTTCGGAGATTACAACGAATTCCTTAATCTTGTGCCGACTACTTTCAACAAGGTTTTGGATCTGTTTTTGACACATGTCGCTACAATCGACTCCATTGACGTTCTATATAAATATACGTGTATAGAACTAAAGACAGGCAGAGCAGGCATTAGTGATTTGGCACAATTATTGCGATATGAAAAGTGGTTGACTCGACGATTGGCGGGAGGAGACCTTGATATGATCCAGAGCGCGTTGGTTGCGCATAGTTTTTCCTCCGAAGTTTCGGATTATGTCACGACTCGAAATAGTATAGAAGAAAGAGCGGTTCGGTTGATAAGCTACAGTTTTGATGAGGAAAACCAAGAAATAGCACTGGCAGAAGCAAGCTAGAGTCATTGGAGAAGTGCATTGTGAATATGGGCGATTTGCGTCAAGGTTATCAAGAGCAGATCCATAAGCAGTTGGTGCGCTTTTCTTCAAATGGAAAAGGCGGTTTTCAGTATCCGAACTTTTCTGACGGAGAAAGTAAAGCGAGCCAGGAGATCGCTTGGGGCATTGTCGAGCGACTGAATATCACTGACAACCGCGATCCAGTCTCGGATCAGGCAATCGGCGCAATGTTCGAAACCATTACAGCGTCATTCATCGAAGAGGCCTTTCAGCTCTTGAGGCATTTGCGACCCGGGAACTGGTTCTGCTCAACCCACTATTCCATTTCTCGTTTTGACCAGCACGAACGACGTGACAATCTGGACCCATTCCAAAAATCGGTGGAAGATTCCCTCCTGGCGTCAGCCCTTAGCGAAGCCTACATTATCCGGCCTGACATTGTCATTGGCAGGCAACTCGTAACTGATGAAGAGATCAATCGCTACGGAGAGGTTGTAGATAGTGGGAGTGAGGCTGCCAACATGACGACCTTGCGAGCCGAGAATGCGGATAGCCCCCGTCCAATTTTACATGCCGGCATCTCTTGCAAATGGACGATCCGAAGCGACCTCATTCAGGGCCCGCCCTCAGAAGCTCTGAATCTTATCAGTAGCTCTCTGGGGCGCCTCCCACACATCGCTGTTGTCACCGCTGAACCGCTCCCCACCCGCCTGGCTGCTATCGCCCTCGGCACCGGTGACGTGGACTGCGTCTACCACTTTGCATTGCCTGAGATGCGCGCGGCCATTGAAGAGATCGACAACGAAGATCAAATGGATATGCTCAACACCCTTATCCAAGGGAAGCGGTTGCGAGACATCAGCGATCTTCCTTTTGATCTAGCTGCGTAGTCAATGCGATTTATCCCCGGCCTGGAGCTGAGCAGACGTTTCTATTGGGAGGCGGTGCGGCCGGTGTTGGAACGGTCGTTTCCCCGCCTGGCGCATACCGCGGCCCTGATCGGGCCCGGCTCGGAGACGCTGGGATTCGACGATGAGATGTCCACTGACCACAGCTGGGGGCCGCGTTTGCAGCTCTTCCTGCGCCCGCAAGACTGTGCAGCGCTCGGCGCCGGAATCGACGAAGCGCTGCGCCTGGAGCTGCCCCACCGCTTTCTGGGTTACCCGACCAACTTCAACGACCCGGATCCAGCCGACAACGGAACCCAGCTCATGCAGGCGACCGAGAGCGGCCCGGTCAATCACCTGGTCGAGACGCTGACTACCGGTGCTTTTTTTCGCAGTTACCTGAATTTTGATCTGGACAGGTCGATCGGGGCGGCGGACTGGCTAACCTTCCCGCAGCAGAAGCTGCGCACGATCGTCGCCGGAGAAATCTTCCACGACGGAATCGGCCTCGACGCGGTGCGGGCGCGTTTCGCCTGGTATCCGCCCGATCTGTGGCGCTACCTGCTGGCCGCGGGCTGGGCTCGCATCGGGCAGGAGGAGCACCTGATGGGGCGCGCCGGGCTGGTGGGCGATGAGCTCGGCTCCGCGCTGATCGCCTCGCGGCTGGTGCGCGATCTGATGCGGCTCTGCTTTCTGATGGAGCGGCAGTATGCGCCCTACGCCAAGTGGCTGGGCACAGCCTTTGCCCGGCTGGCGTGCGCGCAGCCGTTGACCGAGATCCTGTTGGCCGTTCAGCGGGCTGACGCCTGGCAGGAACGCGACCTGCGATTGGGTGAGGCCTACCAGGTCGTCGCGGCCCATCACAACCGGTTGGCGCTTACCGAGCCGATGCCGGAGAATACAAAGTGCTTCTTCGGGCGGCCCTTCCGGGTCATTGCGCTGCACGGCTTTGCCGACGCGCTTCTGCGCACGATCCGCGACCCGGA
This sequence comes from Caldilineaceae bacterium, assembly GCA_022827195.1. Taxonomy (GTDB): domain Bacteria; phylum Chloroflexota; class Anaerolineae; order Caldilineales; family Caldilineaceae; genus Bin5. Next base: position 20,794 of record JAJDTL010000012.1, on the reverse strand, counting down.
GGTGGCGTTGCTCGCTCAAAGGCGGCCGATTGGCAACATCGACCAGTTTAGCGACAGCACGGATCTGCTGGAGGCGGCGGAGTTGAGGCCGGCGCTGCGGGCACTCTACGATGTCGCGTCTGCGTAGCGCATCAAACGATACATTGGGACATTTTAGGAGACCTTTCGATGCCATTGACACTCACCAGCGAGCGACTGATTCTGCGGCCCGTCGAACTCGCGGACGTGGACGACCTGTACGACTTCTACCGCCGCCCCGACGCTATGCGCTTCATGGATACGCCGCCCCACACTTCGCCCGAGCAGACGCGCAAGCGGGTCGATGCCATGTGCAATGGGCCTGGCACGACCTGGACCGTGCGCACCGATGCGGACGGCCCCGCCCTGGGATTCGTTGACTACGTCGGAAACTCCGGCGTGCCGGGCATGGGATACATGCTCCACCCGGACCACTGGGGAAACGGTTATATGAGCGAGGCGGTACGCACTGCGCTCGACTACGGCTTCGACGAGATGGGGCTCGACCGGGTGGAGTTGTGGATCCAGGAAGAGAACAGCGCGTCCTTGCGCCTCGCCGAACGGGTCGGCTTCAGGCGCAGGGGGCGTCTGCGCCAAAAGTATGGCAAGGACGCGACCGGCCATGAAAAAATCGTTTACGGCATCACCGCAGAGCAGTGGCGCACGGGTCAGCTGCCCGGCAGCGCGCAGGCAGTTTACCAGCTGGCTCCCATACTGGCTGTGCCGGATGTGCAGGCTGCGGCCGAGTTTTATTGCGACAAACTGGGCTTTACGATCAGCTTTCTCTACGGTGATCCGCCCACGCACGCCGGCATCCACTGCGGTGAATGGACACCGGAAGGCGCGCATTTTCAGCTTTCCCAATTTGACGAAGAGTTGCCCCAAAAGAAGACCGTCGCCTTCTATGTCACGGTCGGTGAGGACGTTGACGGACTTTTCGCCCGCTACAAGGCTGCCGGCGTGACCATCGTGCGCGAGCCGACGAACGAGCCGTGGGGCATGAGGGAGTTCGCCATTCGCGACCTGAACGGCTATCTGTTGCGCTTCGGCAAACCGGGCTGAGGGGAAGACAGTCTGCGGCGTATTGTCGAGGGAGAGCGGGATGATTGAGGAACAGGGGAGAATCAGGCCAGCAGCGGATCGCTCGCAGCAAGCGCAACTCTGGCGGCTCGCGCGCGGGCAGGGCATCGGTCGTCGCAGCTTCCTGCGGCTGCTCTCGGCCGGTGGGGCGGCAGCGGTCCTGGCCGCGTGCACGGGCGTGCAGCTGCCCGCGGCGACGCCGCAAGCCACTGGGGATGCCGCAGTAGATCCGCCGCTTCACTTTAAGGATACTGCGCCGTTCATCGATCACGGCGGCGGCAATCTCGAAGCGCGTCTGCAGGACATGCAGGGGCTGATCACGCCCAATCGGCTCTTTTTCGTGCGCAACAACTCGGCCAGCCTCGACCTGGACGCGGCCGGCTGGCGGCTCGCGGTCAAGGGCGACGCCATCGCTAGGCCCCTTGAACTCTCCTACGACGAGATTCGGAACCTGCCCAGCCGCACGCTCATCTCCTACCTGGAGTGCGGCGGCAACCACCGGGCCATGTTCGATCTGGTCAAAGGGCAACCGGCGCAGGGCACCCAGTGGATGACCGGCGCGGTCGGCAACGGCGAATGGACCGGCGTATCCCTGTGCGATGTGCTGACGCTGGCCGGCATCAAGGAGGATGCGGTCAGCGTGCTCCTGATTGGGCTGGACAGGGACTCGCCCGAGGAGGGGTTTCGCCGCGTTATACCGGTTGACAAGGCGATGCATGCGGATACGCTGCTGGCCTACGCGCTCAACGGCGAGCTGCTGCCCAAGGATCACGGCTTTCCCCTGCGGGCACTGGCGCCGGGATGGGTCGGCAGCACCAGCATCAAGTGGCTGGGCCGGATTGTCGTTTCGTCCCAACAGCTCTGGACGCGCAACAACACCAGTTCATATACGCTGATCGGCGCAGACTACCCGCCCGAAGGCGAGGCGCCGGGCAAGGTGGCGACGACGCAGACGATCAAGAGCGCGCTCGCGCTTCCCTGGCCGGCGCAGCTACCGCCAGGCGAGTCCCGCATCCATGGCTTCGCGCACTCGCCGGCCGGCCCGATCGTCCAAGTGGAGTGGAGCCTCGACGCCGGCGAATCTTGGTACAGTGCGGAGATGACTGCGCCGCAGTTACAGTACTCGTGGGCGCGCTTCGGTTTCATTTGGGATGCCCGGCCGGGCGAGAACACCATTATGACGAGGGCCACCGACGCGGCCGGCAATTCACAGCCGGACGAGATCCCCTTCAACCAAAAAGGTTATCTTTTCAACCAGCCCCTACCGCACCCGATTCGGGTAGCGTAGATACGGCGCCGCCGTCCCCCGCCTGCACGAGGCACTTCATGAGAGATATCGCCGACCACATTAAAATCGTCTCTGTTACCGAGATGCAGCGGCTGGAGAAGGAGGCCGATGCGGCCGGCCAGAGCTATGCCGCCATGATGGAGCAGGCCGGTGCGGCGCTTGCCGGGGCGATCCAGGATAGCTTTGCGCGCAGCGCCGACCGGTCTGTGCTGGTGCTGGCGGGCCCGGGCAACAACGGCGGCGACGGGCTGGTCTGTGCGCGTCATCTCAGCGACGCCGGCTTTCGCGTGCGGGTCTATCTCTGGAAGCGCAAGACCGGGCCCGAGGAGGACTACGAGGGGCACTTCGGCAAACTGCTCGAACGCAACGTTTCGACCCACAGCGCAGATGAGGATGTCGACGCCGTTCAGTTGCAGGCCTGGCTCGACGAAGCCGCGGTGGTCGTGGATGCCCTTTTGGGAACAGGCGCGAATCGCCCCATTGACGGCGGACTGGCCCGCATTCTCCAGCAGCTGGCCGAGGTCCGCAGCAGCAGGCGGGCTAAGGAGACCGGCGCGGGTCAGGCCGGCGCGGACACCGCATCGCAACCTGCCGTCGTCGCGGTTGATGTTCCCAGCGGCCTCAATGCCGACAGCGGCGCGCTCGACCCTGCAACCGTCGCGGCCGACATGACCGTCACCTTCGGTTGCGCCAAGACCGGTCATTTCATGTTCCCGGGCGCGGCCGCTCTGGGCGAGCTGGCCGTAGCGGATATCGGCATCCCGCCGGAGTTGACCGCCGCGACGCGCACCTTTTTCCTTGCACCCGAACAGATCGCAGAGTTCCTGCCGACGCGCAGCCGCAACAGCCACAAGGGCACCTTCGGCAAAGCGATGGCGGTCGTCGGTAGCGTAAACTACCCGGGCGCGGCGTTCCTCAGCTGTGCGGCGATGGGCCGGATTGGGGCGGGGCTGGTGACGGGCGCCATTCCGCAGCCTGTCTGGGTACCCATCTCATCCGCACTCGTCGAACCGACCTGGCTCCTTCTCAGCCACGACCTGGGCGTCGTCAACGAGGACGCCGCGGCCACCATCAACGCCAAGCTGGGCAGTTACGATGCCCTGCTCATCGGCTGCGGGCTGGGCCAGGAAACCGCCACGCGCCGGTTCATGGAACGTTTTCTGGGCAGAAACCACAGGCGGCGCCCCTCCGCACTTCCGGGCGCATTCGCATCCCCCGAAGGTCTGACCGATTCGAACGATGAAACCGGGCCGGGCGGCGAGGCCAACGCCGCCTTCGGCACAATTCGCCGTCGCGATCAGCTGCCGTCCGAGGTCCCGCCCCTGCCGCCGACCGTCATTGACGCCGACGGGCTCAACAACCTGGCCCTGTTGGACAATTGGCCGTCGTTCCTGCCCGCAGCCTGCGTTCTGACCCCGCACCCTGCGGAGATGGCCCGGCTCTGCGGCTTTTCGTCGGTGCAGGAGGTCCTGGAAGACCGCTGGGCGCTGGTGCGGGCGCGCGCGGCCGCCTGGCAGGCGGTCATTCTGCTCAAAGGGCCGTACACACTTATCGCCGGCCCGGAGGGGGACCTGGCCGTCCTGCCCATCGCTACGCCTGCCCTTGCCACCGCCGGAACAGGCGACGTTCTGGCCGGTGTCATTACCGGTCTCCTCGCTCAGGGCCTGTCCCCTTTTGATGCCGCCTGTCTGGGCGCCTGGCTGCATGGTCGCGCCGGTGAACTCTGCGAGCGGAAGATTGGACGCGCCGGCGTCATTGCCAGGGATCTGCTGCCCTACCTGCCCGCGGCCATGAATGAGCTGCGGGAGTAGAGAAGCCGGTCAAGCAAACGGGCGTCCGCGCTGGAATCCCGCTGGCCAAGCGATAGTGAATGACGAAGATCGAGGGCTAGGAGCTGCTGTCTGACTGCCAGGCACGGCGCAGGGCGCGCGCCCGTTCGATCAGGTCGGCCATGGGCTGATTTGGGCCGGTGACGAGGCTGCTGCCCGCGCCGATAGCCGCGGCGCCGGCACTGGCCCAGGCTGCGGCATTTTCCGGGCCGATGCCGCCGGTGGGCACGAACTCGATGTCATCCAGCGGCGCGCGCAGGGCTTTGAGGTAGGCGGGGCCGCCGAAGTCGGCGGGAAACAGTTTCAGCACGCGGGCGCCGCCAGCCCGCGCCCGGTCGGCTTCGGTGGCAGTGTAGACGCCGGGTATGTGCAGAATACCGGCATTGCCGGCCCGGGCGATCACCTCGGGATTCGACCCCGGCGCCACCGTGAACTGCGCGCCGGCCGCGGCCGCGGCATTGAACTGCTCCGCTGTCCGCACGGTCCCGGCCCCGATGATCATGTTTTCGCCAAAGCGCGCCCGCAACATCCCGATCAGTTCGAGCGCGCCGGGTGTGTTGAGCGTCACCTCCATCACCAGCAAAGGCGCGGCCAGCAGCGCGTCCCCGATCTCCAGGACTTTGTGGGCAGGAAAGTCGCCGCGCACGATCGCAACGATGCCCTCATCCTTGATCCTGCGCGTCATTTCTTCGAATCCGCAACCCATCGCTCCTCCATGAAACGGGCAGTAAATCTCCAACTCTTCCATTTCGGACGATTTCTACATTGCTCCGAACCTGTAGTAGTATAGCATTGATCACATCTCTGACTGGAGGATTCGCTGCATGAATATTGCCCTTGACGTTATGGGGGGCGACAACGCGCCACATGACATCGTCGCCGGCGCAATTTTGGCGGCCCGCCAATTCGGCGTGACCGTCTCGCTGGTCGGTCGCCCTGACGTCATCGAGCGGGAACTGGCACGGCACCCAACCCGCGGCCTGAATTTGCCGATTGTGCCTGCGCTTGAAGTGATCGAGATGTCGGACAAACCGGCCGAAGCGGTGCGAACCAAGAAGGACAGCTCGATGGTTGTGGCCTGCAAGCTGGTGAAGGAGGGAGAGGCCGACGCATTCGTGACCGCGGGCAATACCGGCGGGGCGCTGGCAGCAGGCATCCTGCACTTTGGCCGCATGCAGAGCATCCAGCGTCCTGCGCTGATCGTCCCCTTTCCCACCTCGCGCGGGTTCTGTCTGATACTTGACGTGGGGGCCAATGCCGACGTCAAGCCGGAACAGCTGCAGCAGTTCGGTGTCATGGGCAGCATCTATTCCCGGCGCATCATGGGCGTCTCGAATCCAATCGTCCGCATTCTGAGCAACGGCGAGGAGGAAGGCAAGGGCAGTCAACTGGTCCTGGAGTCAACGGCTCTGCTCGAACAGACACCCGGCATCCGTTTTTTGGGCAACATCGAGGCGCGCGACGTGGCCAACCATGTCGCGGACGTGGTAATCACCGACGGGTTTACCGGCAACGTCTTTATGAAGGGGGCAGAGGGCATCGTCAAACTGGCACAGGGGGTCCTGCTGGATGAGATCAAGGCCGGGCCGATCAGCAGTATCGGCGGCCTGTTGGTCCGCTCCGCCCTGCGCAGGATGCACAGGCGTCTCGACGACAGCGAGTACGGCGGCGCAGTTCTGCTGGGGCTCTCTAATTTGCTCGTTGTCGGCCACGGCAGAAGCAACACAAACGCCATCCGCCACGCGCTCCGGGTGGCGAAACAGTTGATCGACTCCCGGCTGGTCGAGGAGATTCAGTCAGATATCAGCGAACTGATCGACAGCCACGAGGCGTTGGTCGCCCTCCAGCGCTAGCCATCTCAACTGCCCAAGACATCCAGTCCATACATCCAGTTTATGAAAGTTTACCGCAATCTGGCAGCGATCAAATCCAGAGAGCAGCGGGGCCGGCGAATTGCCCTGGCGGGCCTGTTGATTCTGTTTGTCGGCCTCCTCGCCAGTTTTACGCCCAACTGGTTCCAATCCGAAGAACAGGCTTCCAACGCTCTCGTCGCGTTTATCCAGCGATACTGGACGGTCATCAGTTTTGGCGCACTGGCCGTCGGTTTCATCGCCTCCAATATAGGCAGCTACTACATCAACCGCTTTGCTCCCCGCCGCTGGCCGGGCAGCAAACGGGTCGCGCGGCCGGATGAGCTTGTCGAGAGCGGGTTGAAAGGGTTCGACGACAAATTCGCGCTCTTCCTCTGGGGGCTGGAGGATCTGCCCTATCTGCTGGTCGGTCCGCTGGGTGTGCGCGTCTTTCTTGTGCGCAGCGATAAGGGCACCGTCACCGTCGAAGGCGACAGATGGCGGGAACGGTTCACGATGGGCCGCCTGCTCACATTTCTCAACCGCGAGGGGCTGGGCAATCCCGCGCGCGAGAAGGATGAGGTCGAGCAGAAGGTCCGCGAACTGCTTCAGGAGGGCGAGTCGAGCGGCGCTCTCAGCGTGAACGCGGCCGACATCCCCATCGAGAGCGCCGCGGTCTTCATAAACCCGGCCATACAACTGCAGATTGAGAACCCCTCCATACCGGTCCTGCGCGTCGATCAGCTGAAGAAATACGTGCGAACCAGGCAGGACCAGCAGTTGAATGCCGGCGAAGTGCGCTCCGTAACCGAATATCTCCGCAGCATCAGCGCACCGGCTTGACGCTGACGGCCCCGCTATTCAAACCCCAAACGCCTCTCTTTCAAACTGACATAGCTGGTGCGCGTGACGATCAGATGGTCGAGGACGTCGATCTGAAGCAGTTTCCCCGCGGCGACGATCTGCTCGGTCACCCGCACATCTTCCGGGCTGGGCGTCGGGTCGCCGCTCGGATGGTTATGCACCACGATCAGGGCCGCGCTGTTGGCGCGCACCGCCTCGGTGAAGATTTCGTTGACGCGAATCGCGGCAGCATTCAGGCTGCCCGAATAGACCTCGGCGATCCGCTGGACGTGGTTTTTCGTATCCAGCAGGACGGCCCGCACCTGTTCCCGCTCCAGCAGACCCATCTCCATCATCAACAGGTTCGCCACATCTTGCGGGCTCTGGATCTTCATTCGTTCCTGGGGCGCGGCCAGCAGCAACCTGCGTCCCAGCTCGATTGCGGCCTTGATCTGGGTAACTTTGGCCTTGCCCACGCCATGAGCCTTCGTCAACTCCTCAAAGCTCGCCTGCGCCAGTCCGGGGAGTCCGTTGAACTCGGTCAACAACCGCTCGGCCTGGCGGATTACGTTCTCGCCCTGACCGCCGGTGCGAAGTATGATGGCCAGAAGTTCGGCGACGCTCAGCGCGCCGGCCCCCGCGTACGCCAGCCGTTCCCTCGGCCGCAGGTCTTCCGGCATCTCTTTGATTGTGTAGGCGATGCCTGCGCGGGGTGCCGCGCCGCCGTCGCTGCGATAGTGGTCTGGAGAAGAGTCGATGACAGGGGGATTGTCGTCCATTTGCTTGCCTCGTTGGGGGAAATCAGCGTCCGTTCATTGGGACCTTGTTCCGTCGCTCAGTTGTGGTCCTGTGGCTGCAGCTGGCGGTAGGCTTCGACAACGGAGTTCAGGAAGTCGACGCTCGCCCGTGTGGTGGTCGGCTTCGGCTTGTCGAGCCGGGCCGCGATCGCCTGCGCCAGGCGACGCAACATGAGGTTCGATGAGCCTCCATACCATTTGCGCGCCAGCATCTCCCGGATCAGCTCATAGTCCGACGCGGACAGCTGGCGGATGTGGGGGAATTCCAGCAGCAGCGTCGAACTCTCGGCGGCATCGGGCTGCCTTTCCCTTCCAGCCGACTCGACCAGTGAATCGAGCGACAGGTCCGCCCTCATGCGCACAACGATCGTACCCGCAGCCCAATCCCCCAATCGCCGGCTCTTCTCGTTGGCGAACATCACCACCAGGCCCAGCGCATAGCCCGAGGGCAGAAAGTCGACCGGCCGCACCAGATTGCGTAAGAACGCCTCGACGAAGCCGGCCGGGTTGCCATCCAGACGCAGGACGCGAATCTTTACCAGCCGCTTGCCCGGCGTCTGACCGTTCCACAAGAATTCAAACAGGGTATAATAGCCCCAGAAGATGATGAATTGGAACAGAGCAAACAGCGCAATAGCAAAGCCCCCCAGCCAGCCCGGGTCCTCGCCTTCAAGGAGCGACGCGAAGTCGGCGTTATCCCTATACAGGACTGCAACTAAGAGAACATTCAGGAAAACCAAAAGACAGGTGACGATGAAGCTGTCGATCAGCGCGCCGATAAAACGGTTGCCGATACCGGCAATGTCATAGCTGAAAGAGACGTTCTCCGGCGTGTCGATCGTGTAGTCCTGGTCTAAGTTCAACGGTCTGTTTGGCATGGGACCTTCTTATGCAATTTGAACCATTCATCCGCAGACAGGAGAAGAGCTGGCGGCGACTTGAAGAGTTGACCGACCGCTCCTGGAGCAACGCCGAGGCCCTTTCAGAGGACGAGCTGCAGGAATTTGGCCGTCTCTACCTGATCGCGTCATCGGACCTGGCGCTTGCACAGCGCGATTTCCCCAGCCAGCGAGTGACACGTTATCTCAACCAGTTGGTCGGTCGCGCCCACGCTCTCCTCTACCGCGAGGAGCCGCTGCGCCGCCAGCATCTGTTCGACTTCTATCGCGAGGCTTTCCCCCTTCTGTACCGCCGATTGCTCCCCTACACATTGGCATCGACAGCGCTGTTTCTGCTGCCCGCGGTCATCGCCTTCCTCGTCGTCTGGAGCCGGCCCGACGCCATCTACCTTTTTCTGGGTTCAGGCATCGAGGGGCTGGTCGAGACGGTGGAGGACGGTGAACTGTGGACGGAGATCGCGCCCAGCGTGCGCTCAGCCGCCTCCTCCGCAATCTTCACCAACAATATCAGCGTGACCATTTTTGCCTTTGCCGGCGCGCTCACCGGTGGCCTGCTGACACTCTATATCGTTGTTCTCAATGGACTCAACATCGGCGCTGTATTCGGCCTGTTGCAGTTCCACGGCATGAGCGCCGGCCTGGCCGAGTTCGTCGCTGCCCACGGTTTCATCGAACTGAGTGTCATCTTTCTGTCCGGCGGTTGCGGCTTTTTCGTCGCCGACGGCCTGCTGCGGCCCGGTCTGCTGAGCAGGGCGGCCGCCCTGCGCCAGCGCGCCGGCGTCGCATTGCGGCTGATTCTCGGCTGCGCCCCCATACTGGTCGCCGCCGGGCTGATCGAGGGCTTCATCAGCCCCAGCGGGCTGCCCTGGCAGCTGAAACTGGCCCTCGGCCTTTTGACCGGTATCCCTCTCCACTGGTATTGGCTGCGCCGGCCGAAGACAGCGCAGCGCAACCGGCGAAGAAGCTCTCCTACAGCAGTGTCCGTGCCTTGACCTCCAGAAAGCGTTCGATCAGCGCGACGCTCAGCCGGTCAGCCGGCACGTCAAGCGTCAACACCCCGCGGCTGCGCAACGACTCCAGCGTCAGCGCCCGCTCCTGCAGCAGCGTCTCCGACACCGTGCGCCGGTACAACCCGGTAACATCGACAACGCGCTGTCTGGCGAACTCCTCCACCGTAGGATCGCGCATCGTCACCAGCAGCGGCAGATGTTGCCGCCGCAACCGCAGTAGTCCCGCCACCAGCGCTTCATTGCTTACGCTTCCGGTCAAATCGCTGAAGACGAGCGCCAGCGAATGCCGCCGCTGGCGGGCGGCGAAGTAGCCGAACGCGCCGGCATAATCCGGCTCGACGGGCTGTCCCTGTACGTTGTACAGCAGTTCCAGCATGCGGTAGAACTGGGCTCTGTCGGTGCGGGGCTGTAGCCAGGACTGCACATCGTCGGCAAACGTGAGCACGCCCATGCGGTCGCCCTTCTGCACCGCCACATAGGCTAGCAGCAGGACGGCGTTGATGGCGTAGTCCATCTTCGCCACATCGCCGACCGGGCTGCGCATCATGCGGCCCACGTCGAGCAGCGCCACAATATTCTGCGCCCGCTCGGTCTCAAACTCGGTCGAGATCGGGCTGCCGCGCCGCGCCGTCGCCTTCCAATTGATGTTCCGGTACTCGTCGTCCGGCTGATACTCCCTCAACCGTGAGAATTCGGTGCCCCTGCCCCGGACGCGCACAGTGCGCAACCCCATCTCCCAGAGGCGGTTCTTGCGCAGGAGCAGGTCGTACTTCTTTACATCCGCCAGATTCGGGTAGACCTTCACGTCCGCGCGCGCGGTGATGGTCGTCTGCCGCCGCAGCAGCCCCAGGACGGACTCCCAGCGCAGGTGCAGGTCGCCGAAACGATAGTCCCCCCGCCGCGGTGGATAGAGGTAGTAGACCCAGCGGGCGTCCTGATGCGGCTGCACCGTTCCGCGCAGGACCCGCTGTTCTTCGGCGATGCGAAATGGCGGCGGCGTTTCGTCGCGCAGCCAGAGCGGGAGTCTTCGCCTCCCGGCATCGAGTTGCACCCGGAGTTCGATGCGGTTCCACGCCGCCAGGGAGAGGCGCTCATCGTGACTGCGGTCTACGGACCAGTCCTGGGGACGCGGCGACAGTTGCCAGTCGGTCAGAAGGAGGGCACTGCTTGCGATCAGCCAGGCGAGCCCAAGCCAGACCAGCCAGCCCGCAAGGGTCGCGGCGGCGAGGAACAAGGCAGTAGCCGCCAGCAGAAGCAGCCCGCGTACTGTCAGTTGCATAGATGTCAGATCGGCAGCTGCTGGTTGTCAGCTCTTATGCCTCAGTAACCGCGCGAAGTGGACTCGCGGGCGGCTGCCGGGTACGAAGAGCCGAGAGTCGGAACTCCGGGAGACATCTTCCGGGGCATGCGGCTGTCGCGGTCGTCTGGGAGTGGCCGGCGCAATACCTGCGCGCTTGCGGCGCAATCTTTTCAGAGGCCTTTTGCCCTTTGCCAGCTACTCAATCGTCAGCGGCGGGCCGTACGGCAGCCCCGGCGGATTCTTTATGCAGGCAAGTATAACACGAGTTGTCGGCCGTACGGATACGAAGGAGGAGACTGGGCAGTTGCAACAGGTGCGGTGGGCGCGGCCGCGACGACCGTTGCAGAACGGTCCGAAAACGTTCTGAATGCAGGCCGGAAAGATGCTTCCGGCCGCTGTAGAATCAAGGCATCGACAGTTGGAAGAGCGGTCTAAGGAGGATTCGCCATGATTCTACGATTTCTGCTGACAGGTACGACGCTGCTGCTGCTGACCCTGGTGGCGTCGGTTGGCGCAGCCGCCAGCGCCGAGCCGAACTCGGTCCCGCTCACCGCGCTGGAGAACGTGCGCGCGTATGCGGCCGCCGCCCGCGCAGACGGCCGCAGCTACGCCGTGGACGCCGGCCGGCTCTATCGTGGCAGCGGCGGCGTCTGGGAGCTGGTCGCCGCGCCGCCCGGCGTCGTGGTCAACGCCGTTATCGTGGACCGGGCCGATCCGGACACGGTAGTAATCGGTGCGGCCAACAAATTGAGCGTGTATGTCTCGCGCAACGCCGGCCGGCGCTGGACGGAGGCTGCCATGGATACGACGGCTGTCGGGGGCGTGACCGCGCTGGCGCTCGACGCGGCCAACCGGCTGCTCTACGTCGGCACCGATGCCGATGGCGTCTACCGGCTGCGCGACCTGGGCGCCGGCAGCAGGAGCGGGCTGATCGCCAGCGGTCATCTCCTGTTGAAGGAGCCGGTACTGGAGATCGCGGCCGACAGCACGGGCGCGGGGTTTGCGTTTGTGCGCACGCAGGGCAATCTGTACCGCGCCGAGGCGTTCGGGCTGCGCTGGGTAGCGGTCGACAGCCTGCCGGCCTTGCCGACCGCGCTGGACATTGCCGACACATCGCCGCCGACGGTCTTTGTCGGCACCGCGGGCGCCGGCGTCGTTGTGAGCCGGGATGGCGTCGCCTGGCGGTCCACCGGTCAGGCGCCGGAAGACATTGTCGACGGCCGGTCTGTGATCAGCGACCTGGCAGTCGATGCGGCGCAGCCGGAGGTGGTCTACGCCGGGTCGGTACGCACGGCTTCGGGCGACCTTCACCCTGTTTCCAGCCGCGTGGCGATGAGTACCGATGGCGGCGCCAGCTGGTCGACCCTGGCCGAGCTGGATGAACTTAACGCGGCCGAACTGCTGCCGGTCGCCGGCACTACCGGCGCGGTCTACGTACTGACGACCGCCAGCCGCAGGCCGCTTGCCGTCGGCGGCGAGCCGCCGCTGAACGGGCAGCAAAGCACAGAGCGGTCGGCCTCCGGTCTGAGCGGCACGCAGCTGCTGGCCTGGATTCTGGCAGGCAACGCCAGCGCCGCGCTCGTCATCCTGGCGTTCGGCGAATTCAAGGGCGGGGCGCGCCGGCTCCAGTCCGGCCCGCATGAGGCGCGGCGGCGAACCGCGGTTCCTCCGGTCGAGCTGGGTACACTGAAGGCCGGCTGATGGGACGCTGTCATCGCGCGTGTCATCGCGTGGATGAGCCAGCTCCCTCAGGGCCGGGTCTTCCATTCTGACGTCGCGGCCGGCAAGGCGGCCGGGGACGGATCCGTTGCAGGCTTTTACCGCAGTTGGGGAAATGCCGATGCGATCACCAGGCCGGCGAAGATGAGCATCGTCAGGAAACCGCGCCCGCCCGCGAGGAGGAAGAAGAGCGCCCACGGCGCCACGCCCAGGAGCGTGCCGGCCAGGGCAAAGTGCGGCAGCTTACGCCCGCGGCGGTTGCCCACCGCGCGGCGAATGATACGGGCCAGGAGCGTCCCCGCGCCCGACCCGGCGATGAAGGCGATGAAGAAGCCGAAGAAGCCGATGCTGCTGAGAAGAAAGCCAATGATCGGCGCGCCGATCAGCGATACGATGAATCCCACCCCCAGGGCGACAATGTTGTCCCGGCCCAGTGCGTTGAAGTAAATGTTCTGCTGTTCCCGTACGCAGTTGGTGCAACGGTAGCCGACCGGCGTCCGCACCGCGCACTCCATGCAGATCGGGTTGCCGCACTTGTTGCAGCGCAGGAGCGTCTCCCGGTCCGGGTGGTTGGCGCAGGTCAGGCTTTCCGGTTCGCCGTCGCTGCCAACTGCGAGCGGGGCCGGCCTGCCGTCATAGATGGCGCGCCGCGCCGGGTCGCCGAGGACCGCGTAGGCCTCTTCGACGGCGGTCAGCTTCTGCTCTGCGTAGGCCCGGTCCTCGGGTGACTCGAGCAGTTCCGGCTGGTAGAGTTTGAGCAGACGCTGATACTGCTGTGCAATCTCCTCCTGCGCGGCGTCCTCCGGCACGTCCAGTGTACGGTAGTGCTCCTTTGCGGGCTGACGCGAACTGTCTGTCATCAGGTTTCGCCTTCTACGATTCAATCACCGCGCCGGGGATGGACGCGGCCGCTGCACGGCGCCGCAATCATTTCAGCTTATCCATCAGCGTCTGATAGAAGTAGCTGCGCGGCCGCAGACGGACAAATCGGGCCTGATACGGGCTGCTGTCGACGACGATTTCGTCCGAGTCATCGACTTCAACTTCAAACTGGCCGTCCACGGTCAGCATCGCCGAGTGGTCGCTGTAGACGCGCAGGCGCACTTCGGTGCCTTCGGAGAGCACCACGGCCCGGTCCATGCTCATGTGGGCTGCGACCGGGATCACGAGGATGTTGCGCAGTTCAGGCGGCAGGATCGGGCCGCCGGCAGCCAGGGCGTAAGCGGTGCTTCCGGTTGCGGTGCTGACGATCAGCCCGTCGCAGGTGTAGGTCGTCAGATAGCCGCCGTCCAGGTTGGCGCTCACGCGCACGATGCGGGCGAGGCTGCCGCGGCTGAGAACGACGTCGTTGAGCGCGTCAAAGGAGCAACGAACCGCGCGCGCGCCGCCGTTGTCGGCCGCCTTTTCCACCAGCGCCCTCACCATGAGCCGCTCTTCGATCCAATAATCGCCGCGCAGAAGCTGCTCGAGAGGCGTGCGCCAGTCCTGGGGAAAGATTTCAGCCAGAAAACCGAGGCGCCCCATCTTCACACCCAACATGGGTACGTTGTAGGCCGCGCCGAGTCGCGCCGCGCGCAGCATCGTGCCGTCCCCGCCGAGCGTGATCAGCAGTTCGACTTCGGGCAGCCTGGCCCTGATTACGTCGGCGTCCCAGGCGGAGTGACGCCAGATCCCGTCCACGCCTGCGCGGTGCAGGAACTGCTCCATCTGGCCCGCCAGATCGAACGAATCCGGCTTGCGCGGGTGATGCAGAATGCCGATGCGTTGAAATCCGCTTCCGGCGGCTTCGCTCATTGCAGAGAATTTCTCATTGCCAGTGCTTCGCAGGTTCTCCAGTTTACATCCATAGAAGCAGTTTCAGAAAAATATGCCTATACCTTTTGAGGTGAAATCTCCACTGTGATAAGATGCGTTCATGCGCGTATTGATTATTTCTGACATTCACGCCAACTTTGTCGCCCTCGAAACGGTCATGTCCGATGCCGCCGGCCGTTACGATACGGTCTGGTGTTTGGGCGATGTCGTCGGCTATGGCCCGGCGCCGAACGAATGCGTCGATCTTGTCGAAGCCGAGGCCGACCTTTGCGTCGTCGGCAACCATGACTGGGCGGTGTTGGGGCATCCCGATCTCGATATCGGGCATTTCAATCCCCTTGCGCGCGCGGCCGTCGAGTGGACCCAGGGCCAGCTGAGCGAGAAGAGCCACAACTACCTCACCAGTCTGCCGGCGGAGCCGCTTGAGCCTGAAGGCGCGGACGGCATCCTGGTCACCCACGCCAGCCCGCGTGAACCGGTCTCGGAATATATTCAATCGCCGGAGGTCGCGCTCGAAAACTTTTCCTACTTCGAGACCAAAATGTGCTTAGTGGGCCACACCCACAGGCCGGCCATCTTTCACTGGCAGCTGAGGAAAATCTACTCGCGGCGCGGCCGGCGCAACGGCATTCCGGTGACTGTCGACTATCTCCGGCCCTACGAGGGGCAATGTGTGCGGCTGGAGTTGACCGAACTGCAGCGGCTGATCCTCAACCCGGGCAGCGTCGGGCAGCCGCGCGACAATGATCCAAGGGCCGCTTACGCCCTGCTGGACCTGGAGTCCCTCACCTGGGAACAGCGCCGTGTGGCCTATCCCATCGATCTGACGCAAAGCCAAATGCGCGCCGCCGAACTGCCGCGCCGTCTGATCGACCGCCTGACCTTCGGCAGCTGAAGTCAGCCAGGTCTCTAAGTTGGGCCCGCGCTCCCTTCCCTTAATCTTCCTTCCTCGTCTGCCCCATCTCCAACCGGTTGTACATTTCGAACCAGTCCGGCAGGTCCTTGCTGCGGTCGTGGGCCTTGCGCCGTTCGTCCTCCCGCCGCCAGACGATCATCCGCCGCGTGATCTCCTCTTTGACGTTTCTCGGATTGGGCACGTGATCAAAAGTGAATGCGCCCTCGCCGGCTGCGGTCTGCACGATGATGTTGCCGAAGTTGAGCATCATCTTCAGCGGTGAGTTCATCTCCAGGCTGATGTCCTGAATGTCGCTGAGCTGTGCCTCGCGGCGCTGTTCGCTTAGGAAGAGCGGCAGCTTCTCGATGTCGATGATCCTGTCCGCCGTGACCGTGTAGGTGTCGTTCCACCAGTCAGCCACGGCCCAGGCGATCCAGCCCAGCGTCGCCAGCATCAATCCGCCTCCCGAGAGCAGCACCGCCCTCGCGCCCAAGCTGGACTGGAGCTGCTCCAGCAGCCCGGCCGGCGCCAACCCGCCCGACAGAAAGAGTATTTCAACCAGCAGCAGAAGGCCGGGCAGCGCGACCTGGACAAAGAGCACCCACCAATGCTTGTGCCACACCACCCGTTCAGTCGATCCCCAATCGAGGGCACTGTCGACTTTGGCTCTGCGCAGCATCCTTTCCCATAGATTCAGTCCTTCCGTCGAGCTGTCCGCAACCGGCGGCGCCTCGTCGGTCCGTACCCGGCTCGGCAGGTCAACAGTCAGGCCCAATCGCTTCTCCAGCGCGTTCTGGATATTCAGTTTGTTTTCGGCGCTTGACCGCTGCTCCCGCAGGCTGCGTTGATGGAAGATCGCAGCCCGCAAGTCGTCGGCCGCGCCAACGAAGTCGAAATCAATCGAGCCGGTCGTGCCGGCCGTATAGACAGACAGGCTGCCGTAGTTGAACAGGTTGCCCCAGAAGGTCGTCGATACGTCCACGCGTTGAATCTGTTCCAGGAGCGCTTCGCGCCGCTGTTCGCTGAAAAAGATCACCTTCTCCTGCTGAATCACGCGCCGGTTGGTGACGATAAAAAAATCATTCAGGTAGTTGAGGACGCCCCAGATCAACGCCAGGCCGACCAGCAACGTGCTGAAGCTCAGCGGGACCCACAACGCGATGCCAACGACAGTGAATAGCCACGTCAGACCGGCGCCGGCGAGGAGGGCAAGCAGGGTCACCTGCGACTTCCCCAGCAGCGCCAGCCAGTGCCGCAGATGCAGGCTGACCAGGATTTCGCCTTTGCGCAGCCACCTGTAGTCCTGGCGCTGCTGCTGCTCGGCATCTTCCGTCTCTTCGGGCAGCCGGGCCACGACCTTGTCGAGGACATCCTGGCCGCAAATCCGGCCGAACTGTCTGAAATCCTGCCGGTGCAAACGCAGCCAGAGGCTGCCCGGCTCCGATTCAACCGTAAGTTCAACATGATTGGGAGATAACAGCGCGGCCTCGTTGAAGGAGAAAAGGCCGCGTACCGGCGCGCGCGGCAGGGCGCGATTCTCCTCGTCGAGCGCGCTCATCACGGCTCGGCTGTTTTCGAGCAGGACCCACATGCTGTCGCCGCTGTCGCCCTGCTGCATGATCGGATGGAACTGGGGGATGCGGTGGAAGCTGCAAAAACCGGCCAGCTGGATCTGTTCGTGCGGTGTCAGCCCGGCGAAAACGGAGATGGCGCTGATCGTCTTGGCCGGAAGCAGTTGGATCTCGGGGTCGATTGCCTGCGGAAAACGCCGCCCGACCTGACGCATCGTGCGCCAAGGCATCTCGAAGACTGTCGTCTCGGTCTTGGCCTCGGCCCAGTGGCCGTACTTGTCCGCCGGCGCGTTGTTTACCGAGCCCACGCTGCCGGGGAAGCCGAACGAATTGCCCGTTCCCAGCCACAGCTTGTTGTCCGTTCGGCGCGGATGATAGAGCTCGACCTGCCCCTCGGCGATCAGGAAAAGCGAATCGGGTGTCTCGTTCTGCGTGTAAAGGACGGTGCCTGCCGACACCTTCCGGCTGCTGATCTCCTCGGCCATAAACCCCAATATGACCATGTCGACATCGGCAAGCAGCGGCACAGTGCGCAGACGGTTGACGATCGCCTGGTACGCGGTCTGCTGATGGGCCGAAGGATAGCGGTAGAGCAGCTGCTCCAACGTAGAGCGGTCGACGCAGAGCGCGGTCACCGCGTCTTCCGCCGTCGCCGTGCTGATGCATTTGAGGCTGAACGTCAGTTCATAGCGGCCGATGATGCCGCCGGTGCCCACAAGCCGGGCGAGCCGCTCCTCATTGCCTGGGCCGTTGGCGTCGATATCGCGCCGCATCACCCGGACGGTCCCCCTAAGGACGAAAAAGAGGAACTCGGCGGCATCGTCCTGCCGCGTCAGCTCGTCGCCCGCGGCAAAGTCGACGACCAGCGAGTTCGGCTGCAGGAGTCCGGCGACCTCATCGAAGGGAAGTCCCTCCAGATAGGCGAGGGATTTCAGCAGCTCCGTAGAGGGTGGAGAGCCGGTAAACCGCGTCAGGTCGGCGGGTGTGACGCGCGTCATTTACAGATGCTCCTTGACCGCTTCGGCCGCCTTCCGGTTCATCCCCGGCACGACCCGCAACTCATCCAGCGTCGCCTGCCGGATCTTGTCGAGGTCGCCGCTGAAATACTGCAGCAGGGCTCTGCGCCGTTTGGGGCCGATGCCGGGCAGGCCGTCCAACAGGGTCGTCGTCTGCCCTTTGCGGCGCAGGTTGCGATGATAGGTGACCGCGAAGCGGTGCGCCTCGTCGCGGATCCGCTGCACCAGGTAGAAGGCTTGGCTGCCGCGCCGCAGATGGACCGGGTTGCGGCTTTCCGGCAGAAAGATCTCCTCCTCCCTCTTGGCCAGGCCGGCCACCGGCACCCGGTCGCGCAGTCCGAACTCTGACAGCACCTCCAACGCGACGCCGAGCTGGCCCTTGCCGCCGTCAACGATCACCAGGTCCGGCAGCAGTTTCCAGTGGTCGCCGCTCGAGGCGCGGCGTCCGGGCCGGGCCGGCGTCTCCTCCACCGCGCGTCGAAAACGGCGGCGCAGGACCTCGCGCATGCTTGCATAGTCGTCCGGCTCGCCCTGGCTGCCTCTGCCGCGTATCTTGAAGCGCTTGTATGCCGATTTGAGCGGCACGCCGCGCCCGAAAACGACCATCGAGCCGACCGTGTTCGTGCCCTGCAGGGTGCTGACATCGTAACATTCGACGCGTGCCGGTGGCGTTTCGAGCGCCAGCGCAGCCTGCAGCTCCGCCAGCGCCTCGGTCTGGCGGTTGGAGTCCTCCGCCCATTGGGACTTCTGCACGCGCAGGTACTCTTCGGCGTTGCTCTTGGCGAACTCCATCAGCTTTCGTTTCCGGCCCCGCTGCGGCATCCGGATCTCGACCTTTGTGCCGCGCACTTTGCTCAGCCAGCCAGCCAGCAGCTTTTGCGTGCGCGGCATGTATTGGACCAGCAGACGCGGCGGGACCTTGCTCAACGCGCCCCGGCTCGACGGCGCCGCGCCGGCCGCGTCCGCGTAAAAGCGCTGGATGAAGATGCCGATCAGATCACCCAGGTTCTCAGCCGTCGTCTCCGACAGCTCGACGCCCTGCAACGCGAAGTTCTCCCGGCCGATCAGCCGGCCGCGGCGCACGAGCATGATCTGCACGACGGTGTCGCCGGACTTGTCATCCTGCGCGATGGCGACGACATCTTCGTCATCGTGCTGCACACCCACGACCTTCTGCTGGTGAACGATGCGCTGGGCGGACATGATCCGGTCGCGGTAGACCGCGGCCAGCTCGAAGTTGAAGCGCTCGGCGGCCTTGCGCATCCTCTTATCCAGCTGGCCGAGCACGACGTCGGTATCGCCCTCGAGGAAGTCGATCAACTGTATGATGCCTTCGCGGTACTCTTCCCGGCTCTGCACGCCGATGCAGGGCCCGCCGCACAGTTTCAGATGATAGTAGAGGCAGGGGCTTTCGTCATTGCCGTCGATCGCGCGGTCGCAGTCAAGGTAGGGGACGACCTTGCGCATCGACTCCAGCGTGCGGCTCACCGCCCAGCTGCTGGTGAAGGGGCCGAAATAACGGGCGCCGTCATCGAGGATCTGCCGCACGCGCTCCACTTTGGGAAACTCGTCCTGCCAGTTGACCTTGATGTACGGATAGCCCTTGTCATCCTTGAGCATGACATTGTAATGGGGCTGGTACCGCTTGATCAGGTCGTTTTCGAGGATCAGCGCCTCCATCTCGGTCCGCGTGACCCACCAGGTCACGTTGTGCACCCGGGAGACCATCTCGTCAATGCGCTGGGCGTGCTTGGCCGAGGACTGGAAGTAGCTGCGCACGCGGTGGCGCAGCACGAGCGCCTTGCCCACGTAGAGCACCTTGTCGTGCTCGTCCCACATCAGGTAGCAGCCGGGTTTGCCGGGCAGCTCTGCGAGCTTACGTTTCAGTTGGTGCGGGAGTCGTCCGTTCATGATTTCGATTGTATCACGTCTCTTTTGGCCGCTCAATCGACTTCCTGTGTTTGTGCGCTGTGGCGTAGCGGCAGGTCGAAAACTCCGCTGCACGGCGCGAACCAAATCGCTGCAACGGGCGTCCTAAACCTTTAGGAAAATAGAAGGATCAGAATTTGACCGACGTTTCAACTGTGCTATAATCACTCAGGTGTCGCCTGAGCACGCGCCGACGTAGCTCAATCGGCAGAGCAGCTGTTTTGTAAACAGCCGGTTATCGGTTCGAGTCCGATCGTCGGCTTTTTGATGTGTGCGTTTTGACTGCGGCCGATTTGGGTAGTCTACCGTTGTTGTCGGCAGCAAGCCGGGCGGAGCACTTTAATAGAAGTAGACGATAGGATGGGCGGGTGCCCGAGTGGACAAAGGGATCTGACTGTAAATCAGACGGCTGTCGCCTACGGTGGTTCGAATCCGCCCCCGCCCACTATATCTTTAGCGCGTAATATTTAGCGCGTAGCGAGCGGCACAGAAATCTGCCCGCATAGCTCAGTCGGTAGAGCGCATTCTTGGTAAGAATGAGGTCACCGGTTCAAGTCCGGTTGTGGGCTCCAGCGAGTTTGACCGCCGGCTCGCCGGCGAAGAGCGCGCCACTAAGCTGGATCTGGCGTTTGCATTGACAATCCATACAGGCCGCAGGATCGATGCCGCCCACCGAATGCTGGTGGGCGGTTTGCAGCAGTGATCAAAGTTTATCCGGACTACGCTTTGGAATGTGCGCTCCGTGCGAATCAAGCGCATCTGACCATTCAATATAAGCAGGAGGCAGCGACCAAATGGCGAAGGCAGTATTTGAGAGGAACAAGCCCCATGTGAATGTGGGGACGATCGGGCATGTGGATCATGGGAAGACGACACTGACGGCGGCGATCACGAAGGTATTGGCGATGCGAGGGATGGCCGATTTCAGTGCGTTT
>JAJDTL010000052.1 GCA_022827195.1 Caldilineaceae bacterium | reverse complement strand
TTTGGTGCAGAAAGTGCGCAATATCGTGTCGGTTGCATGCTTTTCGTGACAGGATACCGAGGCGGGTGGCGGCAGCGCAGGCATGGGCGGCATGGCGCGTCTCGTCCCGCTGCGGGTGGGGGGCGCGGCGGACTGCAGGGTAGTACATTGCCGGTTGGTGCCGGCTGCACCCGGAGCGATGTGCGCTGGGGGCAGGGTTCGGACGTTCAGTTCAGAGCAGGTCGACATGGCGGGCGGCCTGGGCATGGTGGGCGGGCAGCTGTGTGCATGCAGTGCGTTCGGGTGCAGCCTGGTTGCGTTCAGATTCAACCTTGCAGTATAGCACGTTTCGGAGACTTTTGCAGGGGGCGTTGGGAGCGGATTCGGGACTGCAGTGGATAGTGAATAGTGGATAGTGGATAGTAGCCAGCGGCCGGTAGCCAGTGGCGAGGAACCGATGGGGACGGTGGGCGCCGGTCGAAAGGGGTATCGGCTGGCGACAGGCTGGAATCGCGCCGGCACGGTGGCATCACCACGGCTGGCTTTGACTCGGCAGCCGGGGACGCGCGGACACGGTGGCATTACTTCCCGGTCGCTGACGCGTCAGCTGGGGACGCGCACGCACGGTGGCATATACAAGGGGGGCGTTGCGGGGGGAGTCCCCCCGCACAAGGGAGGGCCGGAACGGCCCGACCGTCCAGAGGCAGTAGCCAGTTGTCAGCGGCCAGTGGCCAGGGACAGCAGGGGGCGGGTATGACTCGGTTGCTACCCGAGGGATGGGAAATTGTACCCCAATTTCGGACTGCACCCGCGTTGCCCAGTATGCCGCCCGTCGACTGTTCTGGTGTATAATGAAAAGCGGCGTGCAACTGCCATGCTCCAGAGATTGAAAACAGAGCGGAAGGGAAGCGTGTAAGCGCCGATACCGGGCCGAGCCGACGCGCCAAGGACGTATCCGACAGTCGCAATCCATCCCCAAAACAGATCAATCACAGTTCAAGAATTGACGGAGCGCACAATGAAAGTCTTGATGACAGCGCGGTGGGTCGAGCACTTTGCGAAAATGTTCCAGGAGGAGTTTCCGCAGGTCGAGTTTGTGTTCGCCGAAACGGCGGAGGAGATTGCGGCAAAGGCGGCGGACGCCGAGATCGCGTACGGGCCGTTGAACAGCAGCCAGCTTCAAGCCGCGCCGAACCTGCGCTACATCCAGTCGGCGAGCGCAGGCGTGGAATGGATGCGCAACGCGCCGGAGTTGGCGGAGCGGCAGATTACGGTCTGCAATACGCGCGGCGCGCACGCAAGCACGATCGCGGAACACACAATGGGCATGCTCGTCTTCATCGCGCGCGGTTTTGACAGCATTTACGAAGCGCAGAAACGCCATGAGTGGAAGAACCCGCCGGCAAAGCCGCTGTTCGGCCTGGCCGGCCTGAAGATGGGCATCATCGGGCTGGGGAATATCGGCCGCCACATCGCGAAACGGGCCGCAGCGTTCGAGATGGACGTCATCGCCGTCGACGCACATGCCGTCGAAAAGCCGGACTACATTTCCGATCTGCAACTGCTGGACGGAATGCCGGCCTTGTTGCGGGAGTCGGACGTTGTGGTCGTGACAGTGCCAATCACGCCGGAGACACGCGGCATGGTGGGGCCGGAGGAGTTGGCGCTGATGAAGCCGGAGGCCTTCTTCATCGTCATATCGCGCGGGGGCACCTTCGATGAACCGACGCTGATCCGAATGCTGGAGGAGGGTAAGCTGGCGGGCGCGGCGCTGGATGTCGCGGCAACCGAACCGCTGCCGGCCGACGACCCGTTGTGGGATGCGCCCAATCTGTTCATCTCTCCGCACTGTTCGCCAGGGTCCGACCAGACCAGCGCCAATGTCACACGCATGCTGAGGGAAAACCTCAGACGCTATCTGAACGGCGAACCGCTACACAATACGGTCAGCATAAAGCTCGGCTACTAGGCATCTCGAGTTCCAAATTCCGAGCTCCGAGTTCCGAGGGTCTTGCCCCGAAGCTGGGAATCAACAACTGAAAACATCGCAAGGAGAGAAGCATGAAAGTCGTTGACGCGATCGCCCAATGTCTCAAGAAAGAGGGCACCGAAATCCTTTTCGCCTATCCGGTTAATGCTCTGATCGAATCCGCCGCCGAGCTCGACATTCGCACGATAATCGTGCGGCAGGAGCGTATCGGGCTGCACATGGCCGACGCCATCAGCCGTTTGAGTTCGGGCGAAAAAATCGGTGTCTTCAGCATGCAGTCCGGCCCCGGTTCGGAGAACGCATTCGGCGGCGTCGCGCAGGCATTCGGCGATTCGGCGCCGATCGTCGTACTGCCCGGCGGCTATCCACGCGCGATCAACCAGGTCCAGCCAAACTTCAATTCAGCGCAGAGCTACGCCTCGGTCACGAAGTCGAGCGAACAGTTGACGACGCCAGAAATGACGTCAGCCGCGATCCGGCGGGCGTTTGCGGCGGTGCGCAACGGGCGGCCCCGGCCGGCGCTGGTGGAGATCCCTGCCGACATCTCCACCGCCGAGATTGATGAGTTCGAATACGAACCGGTTCAGCGCGTACGCTATGGGCCCGACCCGGCCGACGTGGAACGGGCGGCGGATATGCTGGTGGCGTCGGAGCGGCCGGTGATCTACGCCGGGCAGGGCGTCCATTACGCCAAGGCCTGGGACGCGCTGAAAGAGCTGGCAGAACTGCTGGAGTCCCCCGTTACGACGACGCTGAACGGCAAGAGCGCGTTCCCGGAGACGCATCCGCTGAGCCTCGGCTCGGCCAACCGCTCGCACGCCAGGGCAGTTGCGGACTTTTTCAACAACGCCGACCTGATTTTCGGCATCGGCTGCAGTTTCAGCTTCACCAACTTCGGTGTGCGCATGCCCGCGGGAAAGACGATCATCCACGCCACGCTGGACCCGGCCGACATCAACAAGGATGTCGCCTCCGATCACGCACTGATCGGGGACGCTGACCTTACGCTGCGCGCGCTGATCGACGCCGTCTCGGAGCGGCTGGGGGGAGCGCCGCGCGGCCGCCAGGCCGGCGTTGCCGCCGAGATCGCGGCGATCAACGGCAAGTGGGAGGCGGAGTGGTCTGCTAAGACCGACAGCGACGCGACGCCGCTCTCGCCCTACCGAGTGATCCGCGACCTGTACGCCACGGTCGATGTGCCCAACACGATCATCACGCACGATGCGGGCAGCCCGCGCGATCAGCTGTCGCCGTTCTGGAAGTCGATCACGCCGCTCTCCTACATCGGCTGGGGCAAGACGACGCAGCTGGGCTACGGGTTAGGGCTGGCGATGGGCGCAAAGCTGGCCTGCCCGGACAAGCTGTGCATCAACGTATGGGGCGATGCCGCGATCGGCTTCACCGGCATGGACTTCGAGACCGCGGTGCGGGAGCGTATCCCAATTCTGTCGGTGCTGTTCAACAACTTCTCGATGGCGATTGAGATCCCGATCATGCCGGTCTCGCAGGAAAAGTACGGCTCGACCGACATTTCAGGCAACTACGCCAAGATGGCCGAGGCGTTCGGCGGCTACGGCGAGCGGATCGAGACACCGGACCAGATCATCCCCGCCATCCAGCGCGGCATCCAGAAGACACAGGAAGGGGTACCGGCGCTGCTGGAGTTCATCACGGCGAAAGAGAACGATATTTCGCGCCATATGTAGTAACAGTTTTCAGCTATTGGTTTCTAGTTTTTGGCGGCTGCCGCGTGCGCGGGGGTTCGCTACAGGGAGATAATTCACAACGAGGGACTGACTGCGAGCTATGAGCCAGGGCAATGAACGCGTCCCCATCTGTATCGTCGGTTGCGGCGGGATGGGGCATCGCCACACGATCGCGTATCACGTGCTGGAGGAGACCGGGCTGTCGAATGTGGAGTTGATGGCGGTCTGCGACATCAACCGCGACAATGCGGAACGGGTGGCCGGCGAAGTCGAGCGCCTGTTTGAACGCAGGCCGCTGGTCTTCACCGACCTGGAGCAAATGCTGGCGCACCCGGACATTGCCGCGGTCGACGTTGTGACCGACGGGTCGAGCCACCACGAGGTCGCGACGGCCGCGCTGGCCGCGGGCAAGCACGCGCTGGTGGAGAAGCCGCTGGGAATCACCGTTCGCGCCTGCCGGCGCATCATCGACGCGGCCGCGCAGAGCGGAGCCGTGCTGGCGACGGCGGAGAACTACCGGCGCGACCCGGTGAACCGGATGGTGCGGGCGGTGATCGACGCCGGGCTGCTGGGCGACCCGTTTCTGATGGTCCAGACGTCGCTGGGCGGCGGGGACAGGATGGCGGCGACGCCGTGGCGGCATCTAAAGGTGAAAGGCGCGATTGGCCTGGATATGGGGGTCCACTACGCCGACATCATCCGCTACTACCTGGGCGAATACCGGCACGTCTTCGGGCGGGGGCTGATCGTGGAACCGGTGCGGCGGCGGCCGGTGGCCGACGAGCACCCGCTGATCTCCTACCGGGAACAGACGCCGACCTATCCGGAGACGATTGAAGCGACGGGGGAGGACTCGATCCTGGCGCAGTATGCGATGGCGTCGGGGGCGACGGTGCAGTTCAGCCACGTCGGCGGCGGCAGAGGAAGCAGGCGGTTTGAACGCAGCGTTCACGGACGCTGGGGCGCGCTCGACGTGCCGCGCGACCGCACGGGAGGTGCGGTGCGGCTGCGGCTGGAGGAAAAAGAGCTGCACGGCAAGGAGATCCTCGCCCTGCTGCCCGACCTTTCACTGAACGAGATCACGGCGCGGCTCTTCGGCGCCGACGGCGTGGTCTATGACCTGCCGGGCGTAGCGCATGCCGAATATGCGCTGGACGCCAGGCTGCTGGCAATCGAATACCACGACTTCGGCGAGGCGGTGTTGCAGGGACGCGCGCCGGAGGTGGACGGCCGCGACGGTATGATCGCGGTGGCGGCGATCCTGGGCGCGTACGAATCGGCAGCGATCGGGCGTGCGGTCGAGATGGAGGAGGTGCTGTCGGGCGCGGTGCGCCGCTACCAGGAGGAGATCGACGAGGCGCTGGGGCTGTAGGGTGACGAGGCGCCGGCGCGCAAGCGGTTGGGAGCTGCTACTCGCTCGGCGTCGAGGACGAAATAGTGGAGAAGACCGCCAGGCGCAGCAGGTCTCCGTCTTCGGGGATCGTGACGAGCCAGGCGGCCACCCACCCGGTCTCGTCCGGGGTTGAACCGCCGGTTTTGGATACGAAGAACCAGCCGCTGTCGACGGTGCGGCCAAGCAGATGCAGTTGCGTTCCGGCGGGAATCAACTCCTGCGAGTCGTATTTCTGGCCGGGTCCTTTGCGGAGATTCAAAGCGACGGAGGCCTCGCCATAGAAAGGCGCAGGTTCGCCGGGAACGGGCGTTGCGGCGGTAGTGGCGGCGGCGCTTGCTGCCAGTTCGGCAGCGGCGGGGGCGGTCGCGGCGGCCTGGTGTTCCGCCAGAACGGCGCGCTCTTCGGCAAGCCGAATGGCGACACGGGCCTCGACAGTCGCCTCAAGCGCGGCGCTGATTTCCTGTTGCGGGCTGTTGGCCCGCTCCTGCGCCAGACGCAACTTGACCAGCGCCTCAATCGTTGCTTCCTGCCCGACATTGGTAAGACGCTGGGAGCGAATCGCCAGGGCCGACAGCGCGACCACCGTGATGATCAGAGGAACGATCGCCGCGCTCAGCCAGACATATTTCCGCCCCTTCTTAACCGGGGGCGGGATCTCGATAATGACTTCCGGCCTGGCCGCCAGCATCCGGCGCCGGTGAGGAGCGAGCGCGTGTGAACTGCCTGGATCGGAAGCATGCTGCTCGGAAGGGGTCGGCCCATCAGCCTGGCCGCCGTCGGAGGTGGAATCTCGCGAATGCGCCCCTGAATTAGGGGGGCGAGGTGAACTGTAGCTCATCGCTTTACAACAGAGACCAATTGAACAGTCGGCGATCCGGCCGTCCGGCGCCTCGACGGCAGGTAAACAGGGTTGCCGGGGGGCGGATTACGAAACAACGGGCCTCGTGACCCGTTAATTGAGTATAGCACGAACCCCTGCTCTGAGACACCCAAACGCCGCGCCCCTGAATGCCTTCATACCCGAAAATGGACGAGAGTGAACGCCGTTCGACGCCTTTCGGCCGGGCGCAAATGACGCAATCTGACGGGACGCGACAGTGAGAAAACAGGCTCCCGTTGTGAGCACCCGGCGAAACCGGGGAACGGCCCGTTCTGGCACTGTCCCCGCTTCACTGGCACAGTAGATCGCGCACTGTCATTCCGGCGGTGAGGCCGCTTGCCACGCGCTATCTGACCTTGGAGGAGACACCGTGAAGATCTCAATTCAGGAAAACCTTTTGCCGGGCGAAACGCTGAACGAGAAGCTCGACTGCGCCGAGTCGCTCGGGATCGAAGGGGTGGAAGTCCAGGGTCGTTCGCGCCTCTATGATCGCGTCAGCGAATACGAGGCCGCGTTTCGCAATCGCGCCGTGCGCATCTCCTCGATTTGCGGCCAGACGACATTTGACTGGCTGGACCCGGACCGGGCGAAACGGGAGGCCAGCATCGCTGAATCGAAGCGCAACCTGGAGGCGTGCGGCCATTTCGGTGCCGCCGGTCAGATTGTGCCGCCGATCTTCGGCCCGCCGCGGCTGCCGGATCTCTCGCCGCTCAAGGATGCGGTCGCCCTGGAAAAAGAGCTGCTGGTCGAGATCACGCGCGAGCTGGCCGCGTTCGCTGACAGTCATGGCACCCTGTTGCTGCTTGAGCCTCTCAACCGCTACGAGCAGCACCTGCTGCGGCGGCAGGAGGACGGCGTGGAAATCATCGAGAAGGCCGGGTCGCCTCGCGGCGTCGCGCTTCTGACCGATTTTTTCCACATGCACATCGAAGAGGTCGACACGCCGGCGACGATTCGCAAGGTCGGGCCGTACATCGGTCATATCCATGTGGCGGACAATACGCGCGTTCAGCCGGGCGTGGGCGACATCGACTGGCGGGCCGGGATTCAGGCCCTGTCCGACGTCGGCTTCGCCGGCTATCTGGCCTACGAATGCCGGATTGCCGGTGAGCCGAAGGCGGCGCTGGCCCAGTCGGTCGCATTCCTGCGTGAAACGGTCAGTTCGGTGCAGGGCGGCTGAAAACGGGACGGGCCTGCATACCCTTACACAAAAATCATATCGCATAGAAATCCGCTTGGTCAATGGGTTTCCTGTGCTGGATCTGTCCCGGAATGAGACTGGTTTCTTGACAAATCTCCAGTCAATTACACCGGTGCACAGCCATTTTCCGGCCTGAAATGCCCCAAAACCGGGGCGAAATCTGTTCTGGGCAATATACGTACGATTCTTCTACGGTCCGCCTGTCCTGCTTCTCCGTTGGTGGGAATTGATTTCCAACTCCAATTTTTCATCCTGAAAATTCGCCCCTCATAGTCCTGATACGGATAGTTGACTCTGGCTCCCTCCCCAGCCGCCACTTACTTCGGGCCTCCCTCAGTGGGGCCGGTTTCCGGGGCTCCACTCAACGCGGGCCACCAGCGCCTGCATCCTTCATCCTCTTTCCTCTGAGACCTACGCTTTGATGCGGCGTGGCATCGCGCCCGCTGCCTAGCGGAAGCATCCTCCCCAATTCCTCTGATTCAACTCCAGAATTTCTCCAGATTGCAAGAGTACACTGTAGGAGAGTCAGGAAGGTGGCTGCGATTTAGCCAATCGTATTACCCGATCTTCAGCTTACAGTGCTGCCCGTTCAGGAGACAGAGAAATGGCTGGTTCTTCGGTGCTGCTCGACATGCAAAACATAACGAAAGTCTATCAGATGGGGAAGACAAAAGTACCTGCTTTGGACGGCGTTTCCCTTTCAATAGAGGAAGGAGAATACGTGGCGATCGTCGGCACCAGTGGTTCAGGCAAAAGCACGCTGATGAACATCATCGGTCTGTTGGACAGCCCGACGGAGGGTGTTTTTCAGATCCGAGGCCATAGGGCCAACGACCTGACCGGCAGACAGCTGGCGGATCTGCGCAACAGGGAGATCGGATTTGTATTTCAGCAGTTTAACCTGTTGGCGCGTACACCTGCCTGGCGCCAGGTGGAGCTGCCGCTTTTCTACGCCAACGTCGCTCGCGGTACTGCGCGCGAGCAGGCGCTGGAGGCATTGGCGCAGGTGGGCCTGGCCGAACGCGCAGACCACAGACCGGAGGAGCTTTCCGGTGGACAGCAGCAGAGGGTGGCGATCGCCCGCGCGCTCGTAAACCGGCCCAGCCTGCTGCTGGCGGACGAACCGACCGGCGCGCTCGACACCCGAACCGGCGAAGAGGTGATGACGCTTTTTGAGAAGTTGCACCGTGAAGGGCTGACGCTTGTCATCATTACGCACGACCAGGAGGTCGCCGAACGGGCCCGCCGCGTAATAACGATGCGAGACGGGGTTATCATTTCCGATTCAGACGCGGCGGTTGCCGCTGTAAGCGGCGATCAAAACGGGCTGAACGACGCCGCGCCTGCGCCGCTGCCGCGGCCCGTAGCGATAGAGCAGAATGAGGAAAAGATGTATGAAGCTGTTTAGATATTTCCCGGTCGCGGTGGATAGCATCGCCGCCAACAAGATGCGGGCCAGCTTGACGATGCTGGGAATTATAATCGGCGTGGCCGCGGTCCTGTCAATACTGGGTGTCGGACGCGGCGCGTCGGCAAGTATCCTGGACGAAGTTGCCAGCCAGGGCACGACACGCCTGACGATCAGCCCGAGCACGGAGAGCGAGGGAGAGGGCGCCGGCACCCCTGTTCAGACGTTGACTATGGGGGACGTAAAAGCGCTTTCCGACGCCGCCTTCCATCCGGATGTTGTTGAAGTCGTGCCCCAATATGGAGGCAACATCCCGCTGGTCGCCGGCAGCAACAACAAGCAGACCCGGGTGACAGGGACGACTGCTGATTATGCCGAAGTCCACAGACTGGAGATGGCCGAAGGCCGCTTTCTTACGGAGGACGAGATCGCCCAGATGAGCAATGTAATCGTCATCGGGGCGACTGTGGCGACCGATCTTTTTGAGCGCATGCAGGTGGTAGGCGAAAGCGTGCGCATCGACGGCGAACCGTTCACGGTCGTCGGGGTGCTGGAAGAAAGCGGCAACGCGGGTTTCGGCAGCAATGACGACAGTGGGTTCATCCCAATTGGCGCGGCCCACGGACGCATCTTCAATGTTCCCCGCTATCGGGGCGAATACATTGTGACGTCTGTGTCGGCGAATGCGGTAAGTGAAGAGCGGGTGGAGGCAGCCGAGCTGCAGATCGAACAGACCTTGCGACTGCGCCACGGACTCGGCGCGGACGACGACAATGACTGTACCTTCAGCACGCAGTCCTGCCTGCTGGACACGATCGGCAGCGTTACCAATACACTTACGCTGCTTTTGAGCAGCATCGCTGCCATCAGCCTGGTGGTGGGCGGAATCGGAATCATGAACATCATGCTTGTATCGGTGACCGAACGCACCAAGGAGATCGGCCTGCGCAAGGCGCTGGGCGCGCACACCAGCGACGTGTTGCTGCAGTTTCTGATTGAGGCGCTGGTACTGACGTTACTTGGAGGCCTGATTGGAATCGCCATCAGCTACGGCATAGCCCTGCTGGTGCAGAGAATCCCCAACTTCCCAATCGACCTTCTGATAGGGGTCGACGCGCTGATCCTGGCTGTGGGTGTCAGCGCCGGTTGCGGGCTGATTTTCGGGCTGTACCCGGCGATGCGTGCGACCCGGTTGGACCCGATCGAGGCGCTGCGATATGAGTGATGATCTTGTTGAGAAACCCGGTGAAGGACCGGCTGTTGTAGGTGCCGGCGGAAAGCAGGACAGGTTCTCCTGCGGTTGCAAGTCATGTACAGCGGATTTCGGAACGGACGGCAGATACCTGCGTCATTTGGAAGGAGCATTCCTATGAACTGGAAACATATTCTACCTATTCTATGCGCCGTGGTGGCTGGCGTCGCGCTCGGCGCCGGCTTTGCAGGTTTCTCGGGACAGATTGTGCCGGAACGGACGGCAGCAGGAAGGGCGTTGGCAGCCGTAACGGAACCGGCAACTGAAACGGTGCCGGCAGTCAGCGTTGGGACCACGCTTATTCGTCCCGCGGACTCGGCGGTAGACCGCGTCACCGCGGCCGGCAATATCGAGCTTGTAGACACACAGCAGGTGGTTGCACGGGTCAACGGCTACGTAGACGAGGTGCTGGTGGAAGTTGGCGACGTGGTCAGCAGCGGTGATCTGCTGGTGGCGCTGGACCGGGACGACCTGCGCAGGGCGGTGGACCAGGCCCGCATCAATCTGACGTCGGCTGAACTACAGCTTGAAAATCTGTTGGCGAACGCCAGCGCGGCTGAGCTTGCCGCGGCGGCGGCGGAGCTGAAGTCGGCCGAGGAAAATCTGGCCGAAGTGCAGAACGGCGCCAGCGAAGGGGAGCTGGCCGCGGCGCGAAGCAACGCCGCCTCCGCATGGGCGAGATACGATGACCTTCGGAATGGGGCCAGCGAAAATGAACGGATCCAGCTGGCGGCGGCGGTGGAAAACGCACACGTAGCCATGCAGGAAGCCCAGACTGAGTATGACAAGGTCGCTTGGCGCGAGGATGTAGGAATGACGCGGCAGGCGGCCCAGCTGCAGCAGGCGACAATCTCCTACGGATCGGCGCTAGCGGCCTACGAGGAGGCGGTTGCGCCGGCCTCAAAAGCGGATTTGCAGTCGGCACTAGGCCAGGCCCAGACCGCGCAGCAGCAGTTGGATGATCTGCTGGCCGGACCGACGGCCGTGAACATGGCGGCAGCGGAGTCGCAGGTCGCCGCTGCCCAGTCCAGACTGGATACGCTGTTACGCGGCGCGGATGAAACGGATATCGAACTGGCGCGGTTGGCGATCGAACAGGCGCAGCTAACCCTGCTGGAGGCAAGGCTCGACCTGGTCAAAGCGGAGCTGGTCGCTCCGGCTGCGGGAACTGTTTTGCGGGTCAATGTCGATGAAAGCGACCGGCTTTCAGCGGGAACCGTCGCGATCACGATAGCGAACCTGAGCCAACTGCAGTTGACGATCGATGTCGCCGAAGTCGATATTCCCAAAATCAGCGTCGGTCAGCTGGCGGACGTAACGATCGACGCCTTTCCCGAAAGCGTGTTTGCCGGGATGATCAGCGGCATCGAACCATCGAGCAGCGCCCAGGAGGGGGTGATCGACTACCCGGTGACGGTGCGGCTGATCGATGAGGGCCTGACGGGGGTGCGGCCGGGCATGACGGCTGTTGCCACCCTGCGCAGCGAAACAGCGGCGACCCGCTGGCTGGTGCCCACGACCGCAGTTCAGGATAACGACGGCGAGACTGTGGTGATGAAGTCGAGAGACGAAGATGCGCTGCCGGTCGCCGTAGTGGTGGAAGGCGTTCAGGGTGAATGGACTGTTGTTCGTTCAACACAGTTGCAGAGCGGCGATGAAGTATTCGGCGCCACCACCTTCGTCAAACAGGAGGATGAATGGATTCCCTTTTCGGGGCCGCGTCCGGGCGCTCCCGGCGCCGGCGGCAGGTCTCCCTAGTAGTCGAGAGCGCAGTGGGGGCGGGAGCGGCGCAGGCTGCAGGAACAGATTACGCTGGATCAGCCAGGGCTCGTGTTCGGAAAATCTGAGCGGTACAGACACGAAGGACCCCGACCCAATGCCGGTCGAACTACTTGCCCTTGCAGAAGGAACCAGCTATAACGGGCCTATGCCGGAAGAACATATTCTGATTGTTGACGACGACCGCGAAATCGTGCGCCTGCTCAGGAGTTATCTGGAGCGGGAGCGGTACGCCGTATCTGTCGCCTATGACGGCGAAACCGCTCTAAGTGCGTTACGGAGGGAGTCGCCTGACTTGATGTTGCTGGATCTGATGCTGCCGGACAGGGATGGTTGGGAGGTCACCCGTACGGTCCGCGGCGACGAGAAGCTGACGAACACGCTGATCATCATGCTGACGGCGCGGGTCGAGGATACGGACAAGATCATCGGCCTGGAGCTGGGCGGGGACGACTATGTCACGAAGCCGTTCAATCCGCGCGAAGTGGTGGCGCGGGTGCGGGCGCTGCTGCGGCGCAGCCAGCGGAGCACGGTTCGAGCGACGACGCTGGTCGTTGGGGCTCTACAGATGGACGTGGAGCGCCGCGACGTGCAGGTGCGGGACACGGAGGTGGATCTGACGCCGACGGAGTTCAGTCTGCTGCAGACGCTGATGGAAAGCCCCGGTTATGTCTTCACGCGTTCGGAACTGATGGATAGGGCACTGGGGTATGACTACAGCGGCGTCGATCGGATGCTGGACAGCCACATCAAGAACCTGCGGCGCAAGATCGAGGCCGATCCGCGTAAACCGCAGCTTGTCCAAACGGTTTACGGCGTTGGCTACCGGCTGGCTGGAGAGCGGGAATGAACCGACTTTGGGTGCGTTTGAGCCTGGCTTTCGCGGCGATCATAGTTATCACTTTTGGCACCATCTCGTTCACGGCGCGACGGTTCTTCAACGATAATAATCTGCGCTCGTTGGCTCTCTTCTATTTTGAGAGGCCGGCTGGCTTAGCGAATCAATTGGAAGAGCATTATGCCAAGCATGGCGGCTGGCATGGTGTCTCAACATTGCTGGAGGGAGCCGATTCCGCACTTTTTTTCACTGCAGGCCGCAGAAGAATCCTGATACTTTCTGACCCGGAAGGGCAAGTTCTCTACGCGACCGCGGGCACAGGGAGGCCAGAACATCTGGAAACTTACCAGTTGCAGCAGTCTCTACCCATTCGCGTCGAAGGGCAAACCGTCGGCTTCCTCGACCTGGTCCACCAGGAACGGCCGCCTGGGCGTCTCTTTTCTTTTTCAGCGCCGGATGACATCCCGGCAGGTTTTGCCGATCAGACCAGCGAGTTTTTGTTGCAACTTCTTCTCCTGGGCGCCATACTGGCGATCGTCTTCGGCATGATGGTAAGTCGCAGGCTCGCCGCGCCCCTCATTCATCTTGTGGAGGGAACGCAAGCCATCGCCAGACGAGACCTCAGTTTCCGCGTAGCCGAACAGGGAAGTACTGAAATGCGGGAGGTGTCGAATTCCTTCAACAGAATGGCTGCTGCCTTGGAAGACTCAGAGACCCTGCGCCGTAACATGCTGAACGACATTGCCCATGAGCTTCGTACGCCCCTCACGGTTCTGGAAGGCAATCTGAGGGCGATTCTGGACGATGTCTACCCGCTGGAAAAGGCGGAGATCGCCCGCCTGTATGATCAGACCCGCCATTTGCACCGGCTGGTGGACGATCTGCGACTATTGGCGCAGGCGGAGGCGCGCCAGTTGCCGCTGCAACGCAGTCTCAGTGATCTGAGAGTGCAATTGGAAGAGGCGGCGGATCTCTTTGCTCCGCTAGCGGAAGAAGAGAGTGTCGATCTGGATACCAGTTTGCCGGCATCATCAGTCATTGCGGCCTTCGACCGCATGCGGTTCGCCCAAACCTTGCAGAACCTTCTGACCAACGCATTGCAACACACGCCGGCCGGCGGGGTCATCACGCTCTCATTGCGGGCGGAAGAGGAGACGGCCGCAATTTCTGTGGCCGATAGCGGCGAGGGCATTGCATCCGAAGACATTTCACGTGTTTTTGACCGATTCTACCGAGTCGATAAGAATCGAACGCGTGACTCCGGCGGCGTTGGGCTGGGATTGGCCATCGCGAAAGCGCTTGTCGAGGCCCATGACGGAAAGATTGACGTATCGAGCGCCGGGGTTGGTCATGGCAGCACATTCACCATCCGGCTGCCGCTGGCGCATGCCAGGCATTCTCGGGAGATTGCACCTGCCAACAGAGATTGACGCCCAATATTTCTTGATAATGACCCTGACAATCAAAAACCTGAGAGATCCCGGCCGCGCTGGCTCGGATCGTTGACTTTTCAGTAGAATCCGTCTTCATGCAGACGAAAGCGGACCCTCCGATATCTTGCATTCACCGTGTATAGCAACAGAATCTCCGCTGCCTCCTCGACCTTCACCGTTACCCTGCCCTGAACTGCAACCCGGATTCCTCCTTTCAACTCAGCCTCTATCGGACGCGCCATGCCTGCGCCCGCGCCGCCGGTCCGCAACAACAGCTCGCGAGCCGCAGCCAGAGAATTGGCGTACAGTGCTTTCCCCCAGAATCTGCCGCGCTCCCCGTCGCGCGCCGGTTCCCAGCGCATTGACTTTTCGTGTGCCGGTTCATATAATCTGGAGACCCGCCGCGCTTCCCGAAAGTTGAACGCCTTTTCGTACACCGAAGCCGATAATGCCTGATCGTGAATCCCCAATAACTGCCGAAAACAACACGGGACTCACAACCGACCTGGCCGTCGTTGCGATCGGAGGCAACTCCCTGATCGCCGACAGCAGCCGGCCGGAAATCGTTCACCAGTGGGATGCCGTGCATGAGACGACCGGGCAGATCGCCCAGATGATCGAGGGTGGTTGGAAGGGCGTCGTGATCACGCACGGCAACGGGCCGCAGGTGGGGTTCATCCTGCGACGAAACGAACTGGCGCTGGGCGAAGTCCACACGATCCCCTTCAGCCTGGTTGTCGCAGATACGCAAGGAAGTATCGGCTTCATGCTGCAGCAGGCGCTCAATAACGACTTCCGCCAGCGACAGATCCCGCGCGAGACCACAACCATCATAACGCAGACGCGGGTGGACGAGGACGACCCGGCCTTCGACAACCCTTCCAAGCCGATCGGCAGCTTCCTGGATGAAGCGACGGCGCGCACATTTGAGGCCAGGGGTTGGCATGTTGTTGAGGACGCCGGGCGCGGCTGGCGGCGGGTTGTCCCCAGCCCGAGGCCGGTGGAGATTGTGGAAATCGAGGCGGTTCGTCAGGCGATCGAAATGGACTGGGCAGTTGTGGCCTGCGGGGGCGGCGGCATACCGGTTGTGCGCGACACCGACGGCAAACTGCGGGGCGTCTCCGCGGTGATCGACAAGGACATGGCCAGCAGCCTGCTGGCAGTCGATTTGGCGGCCGACCTCTTTCTGATCAGCACCGGCGTGGAAAAGGTGGCGCTGCACTTTGGCACGCCACAGCAGGTCGATCTGACCCAACTCACGGTTGCGGATGCAAAACGGTATCGGGAGGA
Organism: Caldilineaceae bacterium; assembly: GCA_022827195.1. Lineage (GTDB taxonomy): Bacteria > Chloroflexota > Anaerolineae > Caldilineales > Caldilineaceae > Bin5. Next base: position 1,369 of record JAJDTL010000052.1, on the reverse strand, counting down.
GGGCCATTTCGCGGCCGGCAGCATGCAGCCAAAGATCGACGCATGCATCGAATTTCTGGAGAATAGCAGCAACCCACACGCCCGCTGCCTGATCACGAATCCGCAGAATCTTCAGCGGGCGCTGGCGGGCGAGACAGGGACAAGGATCAGTTTGTAGTTTCCAGCTTTGCGTTTTCAGTTTTCAGTATCCGGCCGCGCCGCGCGTGGTGGGGGGCGGCCTTTCCGCTTAAGACACAAGTGGAGTTGCAGTTACTGAAAGCTGGATGGCAAACCAATAGATTGGAAAGAGGAGCAGGCACGAATGCAGACGGATTTACGCGGTCGCAGTTTTATCGGCGATATGGACTTCTCAAAGGAGGAGATCGAGACGGTCCTGGATGTGGCACTGACCCTGAAACGGGAGCGTGCGCTGGGTATCGGCCATCCGCTTTTGCGCGACAAGGCGCTGGCAATGCTCTTCTTCTTCACCAGCACGCGCACGCGCTCTAGCTTTGAGGCGGGCATGGCGCAGCTGGGCGGACACGCGGCCTTCATCGACCACGAAACGACGCAGATCAGCCATGGCGACACCGGCAAGGAGATCGGCGAGATCTTCGGGCGCTACTACGACGGCATCGCCATCCGCCAGTGCGACTGGGGCATCGGCAACGGATACATCAACAGCGTGGCGGAGGCGAGCAGGGCGCCGGTGCTGAACATGCAGTGCGACATCTACCACCCGTTCCAGATCCTGGCCGATCTGATGACCATCGTCGAGAAGGTGGGCGATCCGCGCGGCAAGACGATCAATGTGAGTTGGGCGTATGCGAGCAGCTACCAAAAGCCAATTTCGGTGCCGCAGAGCCTGGTCTTGCAAATGACCCGCTTCGGGATGAATGTGCGGCTGACACATCCACCGGAATACAAGCTGATACCGGACATCGTGCAGCAGGCCGAGGACAATGTGCGGCAGCACGGCGGCAGTTTTGAAATCCTGGACGACTTCGATGCTGGGTTCAAGGGGGCGGACATTCTCTACCCGAAGAGTTGGGGCGCGCTGCTTACGACCGATGACGACGAAGAGAGCGCCCGGATCGGCAGCCAGTATACGGATTGGATAACCGATTCAAGACGTATGGCCCTGGCGAATGAGAACGCTCTGTATATGCACTGCCTGCCGGCGGACCGCAACATCGAGGTGACCGACGAGGTCATCGACGGCCCCCAGTCGATTGTCTACGATGAAGCGGAAAACCGCATGCACGCCCAGAAAGCGGTCATGGCGCTGACGATGCGGTAACTGCAGTGGTCGGTAGTCAGTGGTCAGTTGTCAGTGGCCAGTTGTCAGTGGCCAGTTGTCAGTGGCCAGTTGTCAGTGGCCAGTTGTCAG
>JAJDTL010000013.1 GCA_022827195.1 Caldilineaceae bacterium | reverse complement strand
ATGCAGACGAAGGTCCCGTTGAGCGCGGCCGCCATCCCGAGCGCGCGGATGCCCATGGTGTGAAAGAGCGGCATCACGCCGAGCTGCACCTCGCCGTAGCCGTAATGGAGCTGCGCCACGCAGTTGAACGAGGCGTTGCGCTCGGCGTCGTGCGACCGCGGCACGCCCTTGGGTCGGCCGGTGGTGCCCGAGGTGTAGAGCATCAGGCAGGTCGAGGCGGGGTCGACCGCGCGGGGGTCCGCGCTTTCCGGTCCGGCCGCGATCTCCTCGTACGTCGCTCCCTCCCCTTGCGCGCCGCCGACACGGACGCGGCGTGCGGCCGGAAAACCCGTCATCCGCAGCGCTTGAAGAGCCGAGCCTTCCGAACGCGGCTCGTGGACGAACGCCTTCGCCTCGGCATTCTCGATCGCGAAGGCGAAATCGTCGCCGCTGCCGCGCCAGTTGAACGGGACGAAGACCGCGCCGATCCGCTGGCAGGCCCAAAAGAGCGTCGCCATCTCGACCCGGTTGGACAGCACGACGACGACCGCGTCCCCGGTGCCGATCCCCAGACCGGCGAGCCCGCCCGCGACCCGGCCGATCTCGTCGTCCCACTCGGCATAGGTCATCCGGACCTCGCCGTCGACCACGGCGAGCGCGTGGGGGTCCCGCGCGACCGCGCGCGCGAAGACGGTGCCGAGCGGGATCGCGGTCACGACGCGCCTCCCGCGACGTCGAGGATCGCGCGCACCATCCCCTCGTAACCGGTGCAGCGGCAGATATGGCCCGACAGCATGTCGCGCACCTCGGCCTCGGTCGGGTCGGGATTGGTCTCCAGGAACTGCGTCGCGGAGATCAGGATGCCGGGGGTGCAGAAACCGCATTGCAGCGCGTGACGGCGCCGGAACGCCTCCTGCAACGGGCTCAGCACCCCGCCCTCGGCGAGCCCCTCGACGGTGCCGATCCGGGCGCCGTCGACCTGCACGGCGAAGCGCAGGCAGGAGCGCACCGCGCGCCCGTCGATAGTCACCGTGCACGCGCCGCAGACGCCGTGCTCGCAGCCGACGTGCGTGCCCGTCAAGCCCAGGTCGTGGCGCAGGAAATCGCTCAGCAGCAGGCGCGGCTCGACTTCGCGCTCATACGTGCGGCCATTTACCGCAAGGGTGACCGTATGCTTCAAGGTTCAGGTCCTCATGCTACAGGCTGATTTGCGCGTTTGCCCGCGCGGCGGCCTTTGTCAGCACCCTTTTGGCAAGAACGCGGGCAAGATGGCGGCGGAAGGTCGGCCCGGCATGGATATCGCCGACCGGGTCTATCTCTTGCATCGCCGCGGTCTCAGCCGCCGCGTCAACCGCGTCGGGCGTCGTGTGTTCGCCAATGAGCGCATTTGCAGCCTGGGCGGCCTCGACCGGGCCTTCGCCAACACTGAGGAAGACTAGCTTTGCCTTCTTGACCATGCCACATTCCCCGAGCGTGATAACGCCAGCGGCGCCGCAGAGTGCGTAGTTTCCATGCTGGCGGGCCACTTCATCGAACGCCCAGCCGCTATTCGGGGGCAGGGTGGGGAACTCCACATCAACCAGCATCTCCTCCGGTTGCATCGCGGTCGCGAAGAGCCCAGTGTAGAAGTCTCGCGCGGGGATCAGGCGCGCGTCTGTAATGCTGCGCACAGAGAAGCGTGCGTCGAGCGCCAGGGCGAGGGCGGGCAGCTCGGCGGCGGGGTCGGCGTGGGCGAGGCTGCCGCCGATCGTGCCGCGATTGCGAATCTGCGTGTGGGCGATGTGGGGCATCGCTTCGTGCAGCAACGGTGACAATCGCTGCACGAGGGCGCTGTGCTCGACGGTGCCCTGCCGAGTCATGGCGCCGCAGCGCAGACCGTGCTCGCCTTCTTGCAGGTAGAACAGTTCGTCGATGCCATTCAGATCGATCAGCGCGGCGGGCTGGGCGAGGCGAAAGTTCATTGTCGGCACGAGGCTCTGACCGCCTGCGAGCGGCTTGGCATCGCCGGCATATTGCGCGAGCAAGCCGAGCGCCTCGTCGACCGTGCGCGGCGCGTGGTAGTCAAATGCTGCCGGTTTCATAGCTCGAACGCTCTTGGTCCTGTCCGCAGTTTCCGCCCACCTGTGCTGCGGGCATCTTTAAGACCGGTCCTGTTTACTCTTCGACAAAGGCGACGGCGCGACAGAAGGCAGCTTCACCGCCCTTGAAGAGCCAGGGAAAGATGCCGACCGTCAGCCGTCTGTTCTGCAGTTCGGGGGCTCCGATCTGTCCACCCATGTTTTCGACGTGGACGCAATCGTGCGGGAAGAGCGCATTGTGGGTGAGTTGGTAGGCCTCATCAGGGAAGAGCTCATCGACGGCATCGGACCCGCCAAATTTCTCTTCGCATTGCTGGCGCACGCGCTGCCAGTGTTCCAGGCCGCCTTTGCCGAGGAAACGGCCGATCGGCAGGTTCATCGGGTGATCGGTCGAGATCATGTCAACGCCCCAGACGTGGATCTCTTTCTCGATCAGCCACTGGCAGATGCTGTGATGAGGTCCGGGATGGCGGTGGATGTACTTCTCTTCGTCTCCCTCCTCGGCCAGGAAAGAGTATCGATGCCAGCCCGTGTTGATGATGAGGATATCACCGTTGCGTACCTCCACCCGTTCTTCGATGTCCTCTGGGCGAAAGATGTCGAGTTCATCGAGCATATCGCTCAGGTCGACGATCACACCGTCGCCGTAGAGCCAGTCCAGCGGCAGCTGGTCGATCGTCTTGCCGTTGGTGACGAAGTGGCGCGGGGCGTCGAGGTGGGTTCCCATGTGATTCGACGTCTGGATGTATTGCGCGTTGACGCCGTGCTCTGACTTGCGCTTGAAGTATTTGACCTCGAATGGCGGATAGAAGGGCCAGAACGAGCAGTCGGCGTTTAGGGGCTGTGACAGGTCGTACGGTTTCATTGCGTCTCTCTCCTGAGCGTTACTCTTGCGGTCATAATTGTGGGACTGCACATGTTGTTACAAGCCATAGTCATCGGCGAAGGCGATTAGCGCTTCGGTGAAGAGTTCCAGTGGCGGGCGCACGAGGCCTGCGCCGATTTGGCCGACGCCGGCTTCCCTGTGGGCGATGCCGGTGTTGACCCTGGGCGTAATGCCGGTTTCGACGACGGCGCGCAGGTCGATGCCGACGGGGGTGCCGCGAAAGTCGAGCTGGGGAATCGAAAAGCTGGCGTGTTCGGCTGCGGTAATCTCATACATTTCCAGGGTGGCGTTAAGCGCGTCCTGGGGCGTGCCGCTGACAAAGGTGACGATGGCCGGCGCGGCCGCCATAGCGAAGGCGCCCAACCCGGCGGTCTCGGTGATGGTGCTGTCGCCTATGTCGGGGTTGCCGTCTTCGGCGCTAAAGCCGGGAAAGTAGAGGCCGACCGGCTGGGGACAGGGCGCGGTGAACCAGCGTTCGCCCAGCCCGCTGACGCGTATGCCGAACTCGGTGCCGTTGCGCGCCATCGTCGTAACGAGCGTGCTGCCCTCGACCCCGTGGGCGGCGTCCGCCATTGCCTTGCAGGCGGCCATGACCGGGTTGAGCACGCTGAGAGCGTTGTCGCCCAGGGCCTGGATGATAGCGGCCGCCGCGGCCGGTTCGCTGGCCGCCTGGGCAATGTACGGGGCAAGATGCTTTGTATAGATAATCGATCCGGCCTTGTTGCGATTGTGGCCCTCATCGCCCATGTGCAAGGCCTCGGCCAGAAGGGCGCGGACGTCCAGGCCGCCGCTCGCTTCGATCGCGGTTGCCAGCACCGGCGCCATCACTTCGTGCATCCAGCGGAGCCTGTCCTGCACCTCCTCGCTGTAGGCGCCGTAGCGCAGGACCTTGCCGTAGCCTTCGTTCAGGTTGGAAAAGGCGCGGTTGCCGTGGGTCCTGTTCTCGACGATATAGACGGCCATTGACGGCGAGATCACGCCGGCCATCGGCCCGACAGCGCTGTGATGGTGGCAAGGAGCCAGGTTGACATGGCCGCTTTCAATCAAGGCGGCGGCTTCTTCCTCGTCGTCCGCCCGTCCTTCGAAGATCAGGGCGCCGATCAGGGCGCCGCGCAATGGCCCGGAGGCATTCGACCAAGCGATGGGCGGGCCGGCGTGGAGGAGAAGGTCTTCGTGCATGCCGGGAATCAGGTCAAGCGCCCTGCCCAGTCCTGTGAGCACAGGGCGCGCCTCGATCATGCGCTTTACGGCTGCGGCGTTGGCATTATCGATGTCGAGTGGCATATTGTCTCCCTGCGGGACGCCGGTCGAGCGGTATCTTCAACAGATCCATTACAAGAGCGAGGGAATCGGTTTTCTCAATCTTTCAGGACCTTCCACGAATTTGCCAAATTGGACAAAAAGAAGACTCTTGGTCCCTGGAGCCGCATTCTTTACGAAGGGGAGAGATTTGACGTTCTCAACCCGGCAGGCCCATCCTGGTCTTTCCGGCTGTTGGCGTCACTGCCTGCGTGCGTGTGCAGATCCAAAAATGGCAATCGTCCTGGCCCACTGTCTGTTGGGATGGAATTTCTCTCATTTTGGCTTGAAAGTGGGACATATGTCCCCAAATGTCCCCAAATGTCCCACTTAAATTTTTTCTGGGAAGTGGGTGTTTTCTTCGTCTCGCGCGTTGCATTCCCGGGTTTGCGTCCTGATGAAACTGCGGATTCTCTTGTTTAAACTGGCATTCTTTTGCCTTCAACCGTCCAGACTGACGGAGTTGGCAACTGATACAAGATCCACGAGCAGACACGAATCTGCACGAAAAAGCCCTTTGAGACCTTTTTTGTCGCCAGCGGTCTGTCAGACCCGGGTTGGCCGCTGCTGACGGATGAGGCGGTAGCGGACGCTGGTCGACCGGGGGTATCCTGTAAGCGTTAGTCTCTCCGTCGCTTCGGTATTTCGCCTTTCGTTTCTTTGACTGGCTGTTGATGTTGATGCCAGCGTAGCACAATTGCGGGCCATTTGCTCGGATAATCTGCCCTTTGCCACAGTATTCGCCGGTTTTCGCCATTAGTCGGAACTCTTGGCGCTTCGTATTGCGGTGCGGTCGGGCTGCTTTTGCCGGGAACCGGGCTATGCGACGCAGTTAAGTCCTTCGTGCGAACGGCGACGGCGATTGTCGCGCCGGGGGCGGCTCTATGGTAGCTCGTCCGGCAGGCTTTCGCACGGGATTTCGTCCCATTAATCAAGTTTTCGCCGCTCTTTCTTCCCTGCAATGGATCTCTATTCATCCAGTGTGGTTAAGAGGACCGGCTATCTCAGGCGTGCTAGCAGGTCCGCCATCTTCTCATCGCCGCCTGCGGGCGGCCGCCAGTCGAGTTGAATGACCTCGGCACCCTGGGCGCGCAGGCTGTCGCTGAAGGACTCCAGTCCAACGTTGATGGCGGTGAAAGGAGCATGGGCGGCTGTTTCTTCGACCGACGGTTGGACGGCCTTGGGCGATGCCCGATTTCTTGGCGTAACGTCCTTCGGTTCATCGGAGAGAAGGTCCGCCGCGGCCCGCACAGCTTCGTCATGCCGGGTGAATACGATTGCACCGGCTTCCTCCAGCCGTTCGATCTGTTTCTCAAGGCCTTGCGGGTCTTCGTCGGTGCCGATGACCGCGGCGACGACAGGCAGGCTGCGGCCATCGCCGGTGGCAACAGCGATCGCCTCGGCGATGGCTGGTGCAAGCTCTTCGGTCGGATCGGGGTGGGCGCCGTCGCCTAAGACGACGTCCAGCAGGAGGAGGCCCGTCTGCGGATCGGCGGCCTCCTGCAGCAGGCGGCGGACTCGCAGTTCGTTGTCCAGCATGGGGTGCAGCCGCCCCTGGGTGAACTCGTCGCCGCCCAGGTCGATCACGGTGTGCCCCTGGCTGTCATGGGTGTTGTCCAGATGCAGTCCGCCGGGTAGCGGCGTGTTCGAGCGCAGGCCGGCCAGGCGGTCCTGCAAGATAAAGAGTGCTTCCGAAGCCAACGTTCCGCCGGAATAGAGACCCCGCAGGCAGGTCTGGGGCTGAGCTAGCGCCAGGGGCCGTTCTGCCGGTTCGGGCGCCGGCGAAGGGGAGGCCTGGCTGTTTGCCTTCCCCGCGGCGCCAGCCGAATACGTCAGCTCGACGGCCAGTTCGGCGCACTCGTCCAAAGTGCGAGCGAAGCGAAAACCCGCAGGCAGCTCGTCATCGCCGTGCACGCGTTCGTAGCCGATGAAGTTTACGACAACCGGTTTTGCACAGCGGGCGGCCGCGGCTAGCAGGGCCTGCGCGACCGACGCGGCCGGCGGCTTGGAGACCACCACGATTGTATCGGTCGCGTCATCGTCCGCCAGCCTTTGCAGGCAGTACCTGGAGGTGATCGCCTGAACATCTGCCGTGAGATCGCGTCCGCCGGTGCCGTAGGCCTGTGAGATGCCGCCGCCGAGGCGGTGAATGGCGGCCATGACGGTCTGCAGCCCCGTTCCCGATGCGGCCACAATCCCGATCCTGCCGCGGCGGACGCGATTGGCAAAGCCCAGGCCTACGTCGTCGATGCGGGCGGTGCCGCAGTCCGGCCCCATCATCAGGAGGCCCTTCTCAGCGGCACACTCTTTCAATGACAGCTCGTCTTCGAGTTCGACGTTATCGCTGTAGAGAAAGACGTTCTTGCCCCGCTCAAGCGCCTCGCGGGCGATAGCGGCCGCGTACCGGCCCGGGACCGAGACCAGGACCCAGTTCGCCTGCGGGGCCATGCGCGTGGCCGCTGCCAGCGTCTTTGGTCGATACCCCTGACCCTGCTGGGAACGTCTGGCCGAGAGGAGTTTGTCTACTTTGGCCAGCGCGTCGCGTGCGATCTGTATCGACTGCGCCTTGACGATCAGAATGAGGTCCTCGGGCGCGGCCTGCTCGACTTCGCCGGTCAACAAATTGGTGTGGAGTAGCAGCTCTTTGTTCGCCGGCGTGCCCATGACGACGCCGGCATCGAGGACGCCGGGCAGGGCTGACAGCGCGCGCTGAAGCTGCATCAGGACAACGGAATCGTAGTAGGCGCCGGTGCGGATTTCGGCCAGTGTTGCTGGGGAGCCGGCGCCGGCATTGGCGTCCAAGACCAGGCGGTCATCCACAGTTGCGCTCCATCGCACTGGGACGGCAGAAGCGGTTTCTCTGTCTTCGACTCAGGGGGCCTCTTCGATGACAGAAAGGATGGCATCTTACCAGCGAAATGAGGGTAATGCAAGAAAGGGGGCAGTCAAGGGTGCAGCCCACATTTGGAGTGGCAATCGTCGGGCGTGGCGTTCGGGCTAGCGGTGGCGGGAGTTGCCGAGACTCGGACGGCGGGGGGTAGTGGGTAGTGGTCAGTGGTCAGTGGTCAGTGGCCAGTGGGTAGTGGGTAGTGGTCAGTGGCCAGTGGAAAGTGGATAGTGGCCAGTGGATAGTGGCCAGAAATTACAGGGGAGATGTCCCGGCGGTCGAACGCGGGATCGGCTGGCGATGCGCACGCACGGTGGTGTCGGCCTGGCTGGCTATGACACGTCGGCTGGGGATGGGGCGGCGCGGTGGCATGCCTTTGCTGGCGCTGACACGTCAACTGGAACCGAGGACGCACGGTGGCAACACTACGGCTACGCTGACCTTTGACTATCCAATAACGCGCCACGTTGCGGTAGGAGAGGTGTCAGGGGGGCGTTGCGGGGGGAGTCCCCCGCACAAGGGAGGGCCGGAACGGCCCGACCGTCCGAACGGCGGTTGCCGGTTGTCGGTTGCCCGTGGTCAGGAACTGCGGGAGGCGGGTAAGACTCGGTCGCTGCAGGGGGTAGAGGGATTTGGACCCCGATGATGGGATGCACCCACAGCCAACTAAATGGAAGCTGGACGGGCCGTCAATAGTTGCTTCTTCAGAGGCCGAAGTAGAGCAGAAACAGGCGGCGCGCTCGGTTGCCCATCGCTGGAAATCCGGTCCGAACTGCCATCGGACCGTTCTATTGCAGTGGAGTTGTCGCGGGCTTGGAAGAACTGTCGGCGGCTGTTTCGGTTGGTTGAATGACCGTACCGAAACAAGAAGCCGCCTCTTTACCAGCGGCTGAGACGGCTTTACCAGGAAGGATGGAGCTCGGACGAGGCGTTAACCAGCTACCAGCGGCCGCCTCTGTCCTGGTACCCGCCTGACCTTCCTCGATCCTCGCGCGGGCGCGCCTCATTGACGCGGAGGGGCCGTCCGCCCATATCCTGTTCGTTGAGCGCGGCGATGGCTGCATCCGCCTCTGCGTCCTCCATCTCGACGAAACAAAAGCCGCGAAAACGGCCGGTTTCGCGGTCGGTGATCATGGCGACGCTGATAATCTCGCCATGCTGCGAAAAGAGGTCCCGAACCTCGTCCTCAGTCGCCGAGTATGGCAGGTTGCCTACGTAGATCCTCTTCGACATCTGATAGCCTCCCCTGACCGATGCTCCACCCTTCCGCGTACCGCGTAACCGTTCCGGTCGATTTTGAAGCCTGGAGAAATCTAAGGGTTCATCTATTTCTGACCGCCAAAAGGATCCTCTCCATGATTTCAAACCTTCTTTCTCGATCAACGACAGTGGCGCTTTGCAGTGGCAAATAGATCCGATACCGCCTAGTATGCCTTCTTTCGTCCGGTTTGTCCACCACTCTAAATTGGTGCCCACACGCCGATATTTTGGCTTCGCCCGCGTCCCGTAGTGCGCCCGTTGCGTTCGTAGACGAAATGTGGGCAAGGCGCGTATGTTCTATATTTGGAATGGGACGTTCACCAGTGGTAGAATGCCACTAATCCCGCAACTAATAAGCGCGATTCTGGTCTGCCTTCCAGTCTGACGCACAACTTCCGGTGGATTTGGCGCTATGCCCGGATTGGGCGCGGCAGCGATACCTGAACCGTGTTATGCGGTCGGGTCGTCTGCCGTATCAGGTGGGGCGTGCCACCCATGCAAAGAAAGGAAGGTACGGTCTTCGCGAGTAAGTTGCCCGGCGCCTTCGGCGCACACGAGCAGGTCCGGTCGCCGTTCAAGTGTGCGCAGCAGCGACTGCTGGCGCCGCCAGCGTATGACGTTAGCATGATGGCCGCTTACGAGGACGTCGGGCACGCTCTCTCCGCGGAATGAGGGGGGGCGCGTAAACTGAGGCCCTTCCAGCAGACCGGAGATGCCGGGGGAAAAGCTGTCGCGTTCCGCACCCGAGGCATCTCCAAGTGCGCCGGGCAAAAGACGAGTCACAGCATCGATAACGGTAAGGGCGGCGAGCTCGCCGCCGCTCAGAACAAAGTCGCCGATGCTGAGCTCATCTGAAATCAGTTGGCTGCGGACACGTTCGTCAACGCCCTCGTAGCGCCCGCACACAAGGGCCAGTCGGCGGTGGTCGCTGAGTGCCCTGGCGATGTCCTGGTTGAAACGCCTGCCCTGTGGCGTGAGAAGGATGACAGGCGTTGAAATTGGCAGAGCCGGCGCCTTGTCCGGTTCCCATGCTGGCAAGTCAACGTGAGCTGCGCCGGGCGGCAGTTGCCAGCCGGGAGGCTGCAGGAGGACCGACTCGACTGCGCGTACGACCGGTTCGGGCCGCATGATCATGCCGCCGCCGCCGCCGTAAGGGTAGCCGTCGCAGACGTTGTGGCGGTCGGTTGTATAGTCACGAATATTGTGTAGCAGGACCTGAAGAATGCCGCTTTTCTGCGCGCGCGAGAGAATGCTTTCTGACAGCGGCCCGTCGAAAATGCGCGGAAACAGTGTAAACACGTCGAAGTGGATCGTGCTTGGAGCCTTCTCTTGAACACAGGCCTTTTGAGTTTCGTCTTCAGTTACTTTTCGCATCACCTTACGTCGGGATTTGACTACCTGATTTCCGCAATCGGGCTGGCTCTCCTGCGGCGCATGGCAGACTCGGTGGTGGATGAAGGCCTCCACAATCGGGGGCCGAGTCGCTGGACGCAGTTCTGGCGGCAAAACGCGGACTCCATTCTAGCACAACCCCAGGAGCTGCAGACAGTGGAGGTGTCGCCTGGCGGTGGATGGCTGGCGCGCATGCGGCAGAGGCGCGCGACATTCCGTTCGCAGTTCATTATCGCTCTGACCGTGGTGCTGGTCGGCTGCTTCTATCTGCCGCGGCGCCTGACATCGCCCGCGGCCATGCCGGGCTTCAGGCCGGTACCGGTGCCGGTGCCGGCGCCAGCCTCGGCCGTCGTGCTTCAACTTCCCGATTCACAGTTCCATGCCCCCCAGCCGGCAGCCACGCCCGGGACCGCGCTCGCTTCGCGGCTGGCGCCCACTTCCAGCGTCCAGCCCCAGAGTCCGCCTACGGCCCAGCTCGCGCTTGCAACCCAGGGAGTGTCGCCAGGCACAGGTACGGTTGTTCCTGTCGTGTCCGGGAGTTCTCGTGCCTATCCTCTGCCCTATTCGACTGCCTGGGGCCGTTCCTCCGCGACCGACAGGATTGACCCAATCTATCAACGCGGGTCCGATACCGTCGGGCGGCAAGGCGGGGAGGTGCTGAACCGGCCAGAGCCGTACGTGGATGCGCTCAATCCCACGATCGGCAACGAGTTCGTCTCGCGCCCGCCGATGTTCGCCGCTGGCGACGGGCAGCCGGCTGCCTTGAGCACGCCCGTGCCTTCGGGCGCCTTTCCGCGGTTTGCTTCGCGGCCGCCGATGGGCGGCCTGGAGGTTTTGCGCGAGGAGATCGACAAAGCGCGCGCCTCACAGTCATTCCGGGTTGACGTAGGGGCGGAAACGGGTCTTCCTGCGCGTCCCGTGGGCGAACCAGGCAGCTTGTGGCCGACGTTCGAGGCCCCACATTCGGCCAGCGGCGAACACTTTTGGCTGGAGCCGCCTTTCCCGGGCGGTTTCAACCAGCTATACAGCCCTGGTTACCAGTTCGGCAGCACTGGCGGCGGCCGCTATCGCATCCATCATGGAATCGACATTGGCAATCCCGTCGGCACACCGGTGCTGGCGAGCGCGTCGGGCGTCGTCATTCACGCGGGTCCGGACAACCCAACTCTATTGGGACCTTACAATGACTTTTACGGGAACTCGGTCGTGATTCGACTCGACCGCAAGCTGAATTCGCCGCGCGGGGAGCAGGAGGTCTATGTCCTTTACGGCCACATGGTGAGCGTTGAGGTCCAGGAAGGCCAGTGGGTCGGTGCGGGCGATTTCCTGGGCGGCGTGGGCATGACCGGAATCGCAATCGGGCCCCATCTCCATCTGGAGGTGCGCGTCGGCCAAAACAGCTACCTGCACACGGTCAACCCGGCGCTTTGGATGCGCCCGGCCGCGTATGCCGGCACGATCGCTGTACGTCTGCTGTCGGAAAACGGGCGCACGTGGCCCGGCGCCCAGCTCTCGCTCTTCCGCTACGAGGAGGGCGGCGCACGCTGGTACCGCGTAATCGAGACCTATCCTGAACTGGAGAGCATCGGTCCGGACCCGGCGTGGGGGGAAAACGGCGCGCTGGGTCACGTCCCCGCGGGCAGCTACCATATAACCGCCAACATTAACGGCGAGAAGGTCGGGCTGGATATCACGGTGCAGGCGGGCGAGACAACGTTTGTAGAGCTTCGCACAAATCAGTAGGACGGAGTTCGCGCGCAAGGTGTGACATTTGACTTTTGAAGCAGTTCGCCGGCTGCCTTGTGGCAACCGGCGTGTGCCCTGCCCGAAATCAGGCGGCCCGCAGCTCCCCTTCGACAGAATATCCAGATGAGTTTTGCCAGGACACTATTCCGATTCACTCTTCCCTATCGCAGGCCCTTGCTGATCACTGTAATCAGTATGGTCCTGCTTGTGGGCGTGCAGCTCTTCGCGCCCTGGTTCATTCGCGCCCTGATTGCCGCCGTCCGCAGCGGAGAGACGGAGGCGCTCTCCTCCGGCCTGATCACGCGCCTGGCCCTGTTCGCTCTGGCCATCTACGCGGCACGCGCCGGCCTGGAGTTCCTGCGCAGCTACATGGCGCACGTGGCCGGATGGGGTGTGGTGGCCGACGTGCGCGTCGCCATTTACCGCCACGTGCAGCGCCTTTCGCTCCACTATTACGAGGACAAGCAGACGGGCCAGCTGATGTCGCGCATGGTCAACGATTCGGATCTGCTGGAGAAGCTGATCGCGCACGCGGTGCCGGATGTACTGGTGAACGTGTTGACCCTGGTTGGCGTGAGTGCGATGCTGCTGACGATGAACGCGCAGCTGACGCTCCTGACGCTTGTGCCGATTCCACTGATCGTGCTGGCGATGCGCGGGTTCGCCAAGTACGTGAGGCCGGCGTTCCGGGAGCGCCAGGCCGAGCTGGGCGAGCTCAACGCCATCCTGCAGGACAATTTGTCCGGCATTCGTGAGATCAAGACGTTTACGCGCGAGCGCACGGAGTCCGAGCGGATCGGTGTGCGCATTGAAAACTACAAGCGTTCGCTTCTGCATGCGCTCAGACTGCTGGCCACTTTTGAGCCGTTCGTCCATTTTGCGTCGGCGCTGGGAATTGTGGTGGTGATCTACTTCGGCGGCAGGCTGGCCCTGGGCGGTGCGCTGCCAATCGAAGACCTTGTTGCATTCTTTCTCTACCTGGAGCTGTTCTATCAGCCTGTTCGCCATCTGAGCCACGCGTGGGAGGCGATCCAGGAGGCGCTGGCCGGCGCCGAGCGGGTGAGCGAGCTGCTGCTGGAGGAGCCGGAGATAGTCGATATGCCCGGCGCGCATGATTACCGCAGCCGCGCGCGCGGCGAGATTCAGTTCGAGAACGTCAGCTTTTCCTATCTGACCGATCGTCCGATTCTGCGCAACATCGACCTGGACGTGCCGGCGGGGTCGGTCGTTGCCCTGGTGGGCCCGACGGGCGTGGGCAAGTCGACCCTGGCCAGCCTCGTTCCCCGCTTTTATGATGTGAACGAAGGGCGTATCCTGATGGACGGGCACGATATCCGCGAGCTGACGCTAGAGAGTCTGCGCCGGCAGATCAGCATCGTCCTGCAGGATGTGTTTCTCTTCCACGGCACGGTACGTCAAAACATCCTTTTCGGGAGACCGGGGGCGTCGGAGCCGGAGATGCGGGAGGCGGCGCGCGTGGCCAACGCGGTGGAGTTCATCGACAAGCTGCCCGAGGGCTACGATACGGTGATCGGCGAGCGGGGCGTCAAGCTGTCGGGCGGTCAGAAGCAGCGGCTGGCGATTGCGCGCGCGATCTTGAAGGACGCGCCGGTCCTGATCCTGGACGAGGCGACATCGTCGGTGGACACGGAGACGGAGTTGCTGATCCAGCAGGCGCTTGAGCGGTTGATGACAGGCCGGACGACTCTGATGATCGCGCACCGGCTCTCGACGATACGCAACGCCGACCAGATCGTCGTTCTGCAGGATGAGAGGATTGCTGAGCTGGGCAGCCATGACGAGCTGATGGCGCTCGACGGGATCTACCGCCATCTCAATCTTGTACAGTCGCGCCTGGATGACGAAGAACCGGCGGCGGAGCAGCGGCTGGACTGGGGCTCTGCGGCGCGGCCTCTAGCCGTTTCGGTCTGAGGTTACGAGCCGGTGCAGGTTTTCCCCCAAGATCAGGGCTTTATCCGCAGTGGGGATGAAGTCGCAGTGGCTGCGAAAGCACTCGATGGCCTGGGGATAGGTCATGTTGCGCAGGCAGACGGGGTAGTCGGAGCCCCAGTATAGCCGTCGGGGGCCGAAGGCGTCGTAGAGCGGGCGCACGACCTGCTGAATCGAGTCTGCGAAGGGGAAGTCCCAGGACGGCTGCTTCGTCGAGTAGTAGAATCCCGAGACTTTAATGCCGATATTGGGAAAGCGGGCCGAGGCCAGGACCTGGGCCAGTCTTTCCGCATTGCCTACGCCGGGATGGCCCAGATGGTGGACCAGGATCGGCAGCTGCGGCAGCCGTTCGGCGACCTGCTGCAGGGCGGCGTGCTGGTGAGGCGAGCAGGCGATGCTTGCGATCAGCCCCAGCGAGGCAGCGGCCTCGAAGAAAGCGAGCCCCTCCGCGGAATAGAACCAGCTGCCGTCGTCCTCGGTCTTCACGTAGTGGGTGAAGGCGGCCAGCGGCCAGCGCTCGGCGGCGGCGCGGAGACGACCGGCCGCGCCGGGCATGTGGTAGGTGTCAGAGAAGCTGCAGTCGACATCAGCCACCTGTAGAATGCGCCCGGGATAGAGACTGGTCATCCGGGCGATATAGTCATTGTTGTGCGGGTTGTGCTCGACGCCGGCGCAGACCAGGAAGGCCTGGTCCACGCCGTTGACGTCCATTTCGTGCAGCAGCTGCTCGAATCGCCCCTTGCCGTGGAAGTCGGGCACGGGGGGTTCGTAGGGCCAGCGCTCCCAGGCGTGGCAGTGGCTGTCTATGATCATGACTGCGTCAGGCTGCGCGGGCGAATACCGGGTTCTCCAGGATCGTTTGCGTCTCGTAGATGGAGCCGCCGCGCTCGGCCTCGGGCAGCGGTATCTCGATCGGCGCGTCGAGCATACGCGGCCGTTTGGTCGGCTCGCCGCACACCATTGTATCGAGGTACTCCTGCCAGCTGCCGTAGCCCATGATGGACCAGGCGTCGGCGGCGCAGTACTGGTAGAGCAGCAGCCGCCGCGGATTAGGAGACACGTTGCGAGCGGAGGCATGCAGCGTGCGTACGTGGTGGATGGAGATGCCGCCGGCCTTCAATTCGATCGGCACGGCTTTGTCGGCGTCGGCAACGTCCTCTGTGACGGCGCCGGCAAAGCGGCCGTTCTGGTGATGCGTCAGGATCGGGCCCTTGTGCGAGCCGGGAATCACCAGCAGGCAGCCGTTTTCGTACTTCATGTCGTCCATGGAGACGCCGACCGCCAGGATGTCGTCATTGGTATGGGGATAGAAGGCCCAGTCCTGGTGCCACTCGACGGGGCTGCCGTACTCCGGCGACTTCATGTTCAGCTTGTTGCCGTTTGAGCGGATGTCCTGCCCGATGAGCTGTGCGACGATGGCGAGGATGCCGGGATGGTGGAGGTTCTTCTTGTAGACCTCGTGTTGATCGACCGGCTCCTTGAGCCGCCTAAGCTTGGGCGATTCTGGCGTGTGGCCCGGTTCGAGGTCGAACACCGAGGTGTGCTCGGTAACGCTCGCGCTCAGCTGGACGAAGTCGTCGGTCACCTGTTGCAGTTCCGCGACCTCGTCTGCCGACAGGACGCCTTCGACGCCCAGATAGCCATTCTCGTGATAAAAGTCGATCTGTTCCCTGGTCAGCATGAGGTTACTCCTTTTGGTTTAGCGGCATGGCGCGCCAGGAAGTTTTCGTTCGGTACATTATCTCTCAAAAGTACGATTCGATCCACTCTTCGGGAATCCCGAGTCCGAATCCGGGCGCGTCGCTGGGGACGAGCCATCCTTCCTCGGCGAAGGCGTTGCCGGGGATGCCGGCCGCCTCGTTCAGGGGCACCCCGGGCGGGGTTGCGATAAAGTATTCCAGCCAGGGCGCGCAGGCGATCGCGTGCGTGAAGTTC
The DNA here is from genome assembly GCA_022827195.1 of Caldilineaceae bacterium. Lineage (GTDB taxonomy): Bacteria > Chloroflexota > Anaerolineae > Caldilineales > Caldilineaceae > Bin5. The sequence goes on along the minus strand of JAJDTL010000013.1, from coordinate 3,337 downwards.
TGGCCGAAGGGATTGCGACCGCCGCCGTGGAGAATCACCTTTTTGCCGGCGGAGTCGGCGGCGGCTGCGATCTTCAAACAGGTGGACAACCCGCCGCACCAGTTGATGTCGGGTTGGAGAATGTCGACGACGTTGTGCCTCAGGGCCCACTGGAACGGCATGTGTGTGTACCAGTGCTCTCCGGTGCTGAGCGTCTGCCAGGGGAGGCGCTGCCGCACCTCGACGTGCCCGTCCAGGTCTTCCGACAACAGGCACTCTTCCATCCACTTGAGCCGGTAGGGGCGCAGTGTTTCGGCAAGGCGGACCGTGTACTCGATGTCGAAGGCCATCCAGCAGTCAAGCATGAGCTCTGCGTCGTCGCCGATCAGCTCGCGGGCTTCGGCCACCATCTGTTCGTTCTTGCGGAGGCCGTCGAGGCCGTCTGCCGGGCCGTAAGGACAGGCGATCTTGAAGGCGCTAAATCCGAGCTCCTTGAACCAGTCGAGGTCGTTGCCGGTGGAGTAGCAGAACTGCCGCTCCTTCTGCGCGCCGCCGATCAGGCGGTAGACGGGCTGGCCCAGCAGCTTGCCCTTGGCATCCCAGAGCGCCAGGTCGACTGCGCTGACGGCGTAGGCGGCGAGGCCGACCGAGCCGTAGGGCTTGGTCATGCGGAACATCATATCGGCCAGCCGCTCGATCGCGAGCCCGTCTTCGCCGATGAGGTTGGGCGCGATGTGGTCGTCGATGATGGCGGCGGCGACGCGGCCAGTGTCGGTCAGCCCAAGCCCCCAGGTGCCGTCCTCGAGCGTGACCTTGCACCAGACCGATCCCCAGCGATTTGGCGTCCAGAGGCTGCGGTGCCGCTTGACCTTGGGGTACCAGGACATTGGATTGGCGACTTCGGCGGTCTCGGCCCAGGACTTGCGGCGCGGCCGGGTGCCTGCGGGCGGGGTGGGGAAGTTTACGCGGACCGCCTGAATATCGGTAATCTTCATTCAAATGGATTCCCTGGCTGGGCGAGGAAGATGCCGGCCGTCTCCCGCCTGCCGCTGCGACCGGTACCGGCGTAGACCGATTCTTTAACAGGAACTTACTTGAAAACGGCAGCTTTGTCAAAGCGGAACCGGAAGGCTCCAGCCAGCCAGCCCGCGGCTGCGCGGCGATGCCTGGGTACATGCGTTACGACGGAGTTGCGCTATAATCGCCCGCAAGGGGGCAGCGCCGAACGCCGTTGCCAAGCAGTCACAAAACGAAAGCATAGCAACCGGTTCTCATGGCCTCTCCGTCCCTTTCCGATACGATCGAAGTCCGTAAAGACGAGTGCATCGACGAAGACCGAGTCGCCGAATTTCTGCGCGGCAAGCTGCCCGGCGCGGAGAAGAGGCTCAGCGTTCGCCAGTTCGGCGGGGGCGCGGCAAATCTTACCTATTTGCTTGACTACGGGAGCCATGAATATGTGCTGCGCCGCCCGCCATTGGGTCCCGTGGCGCCCTCGGCCCACGACATGGCGCGCGAATCGAAGGTACTTTTGCGTCTATGGCAGGTCTTTTCTCGTGCGCCGCGGGCCTTTTTGTTCAGCGACGACGAGTCGATCGTCGGCGCGCCTTTTTTTGTCATGGAGCGGCGGCACGGCATCGTCGTGCGGAGCTCGATTCCAAGAGATTACGAGGGGAAGGCCGACGCGCCGGCGCAAATGAGCCGGGCGCTGATCGAAACGCTGGCCGACCTCCACGCGGTCGACTTCGGGGCAGTCGGTCTGGAGGACCTGGGGCGTCCGGCCGGGTTCATCGGCCGGCAGGTCGAGGGCTGGTGGCGGCGCTGGCAGGCGGCCAAACTTGAGGAGCTGCCGGCCATGAACGCGGTTTACGACTGGCTGCGGAGCAACGAGCCGCCGGAGGGCGCGGCCTCGCTTGTCCACAACGATTACAAGCTGGACAACGTGATGCTCGACCGGGCTGACCCGGGCCGGATCGTCGCGGTCTTTGATTGGGACATGTGCACACTGGGCGATCCGCTTTCGGACGTCGGTGCGCTGCTGGCTTGGTGGTGCCGGCCGGAAGACCCGCCCCACTTTCGTGCGATGGCGATGATGCCGCTTGACGACCGTTTTCTTGCGCGCGAGGAGCTGGTGGCGCATTACGCCGAATACAGCGGACGCGATTTGACCGCGATCCGTTTCTATCATGTGCTGAGCCTGTTTCGCGTGGCGGTGATCATCGCTCAGATCTACGTTCGATATGTGCGCGGCCAGACGCAGGACATGCGCTTTGCCGCGTTTGGCGCGCGCATCCCTGCGGCGGCGCAGGCGGCGATCGAGGTGGCGGGCGTGGGATGACGCCGGAAGTTGCCCGGCCGTCCGGGAGTGCCGGAAGTCGAACGGCAGCTATTGGGTTCTGAGTTCCTAAAGTGTTTCCCTAATGGAACCAAGAATTCCTTCCTGACGAGCGTGCAGCCGAAACGCCCGTGAATCCTATGTGCCCCCTTTCCGAAAAGTCTGGGTTTCAAAAGGGATCTACTTTAGTAGTTCAACAAACTTGCATTGGTGGATAGAGACGTTCGAGTTTGATGCGAGCGTCAGCGGTTGTGAAACGCCAGTTGACGGTCGATGCAGAAGCATTGCGGCGGTTTTGCCAAGCTGCGACTTTGTGCATCAAGGTGTATTTGTCAGGGATGCGAGCGTTCAAGCACTGCCGATGCAGGACACTGAGTTCGATTTAAGCCATATTGAGCCAACTGCCATGCTTGGGGGTGTAATGGATTTCCAGTTTGGCGGCAATGCGGCGCGCCTCAGCCGGTGGAAACGCTTCATACAAGGATGCGAGTTTGTGCGTGTTCAGATTATCCATGACCAAGACGATCGTGTCTGCCTGCGGGAAATGGATATCGACCAGGTCGCGCAGGCAATGGGCAAAATCGACCATAGTACCGCGCTCTGTCACCTTGACATGACGCCAGGCTTGCAGCGGTGCGAAGCAGAGAAAGAGGTTGCTGGTTCCGTTGCGTTCATACTCGTAGTCATATTTGGCCACCGTACTGGGTCGGGGAGGCAAGGGCAGACGGCTCTCTTTGGTCAACTGTTTGCTGCCTTCATCCGGACAGACCAGAGGTCGCTTGTCATCCTGCGGCCGATGATAGACCGCAAGCGTATCTTCCATGGCACAGAGGAACTCTGCACTCGCTGTCTCCGGCACGCACCACACATCTTTCAACCAAGGCTTAAGTAACCTGAATTCGGAGTAAATGAGCACCTTATCAAGCTGGTAGAATAGAAGTTCGCCAACCAAAATTCGCCAGCATAGAAAGGTGCTCAGAGATGAGTATACTCAAACTGTTCTGTCATGTCGATGACTTCTGTCAG
>JAJDTL010000021.1 GCA_022827195.1 Caldilineaceae bacterium | reverse complement strand
TAACCCGAGTTCGGAGTTAGATTAGGGCCGGCAAGAAAGCCATATCTTTGTCAGAGAGATGGAGAGATGGCTTCTTGGGTTGCCAAGTGTAGGCGATCAGCCCGGCGATGAGATTGACGACAAAGTTGGTCGTGCTGCGATGACGGGTATGTTCAATCTGTGAGATATTCTTGAGCTGGTCAACGATGGTCTCAATGACGAAGCGTTTACGCGTGAGCAGCTTGTCTTCGAGAACGACGAGTCGATTCTGCATGTTTTTGCGGATGGGCGTAATCAACTGCAGTCCCCGTGCGAAGAGTTGCTCAAAGAGAGCTTGGGAGAGATAGCCGCGGTCGCCGACCAGCTTGCCCCACAGCTTTTTGGTCATCTGCGGGACCGGTTTGCGGTCATCTATGTTGCCGGGCGTGAGTTGAACCGCCAGCAATTCACCCCGGTCATTGACAATCAGATGGAGCTTGAAGCCATAAAACCATCCCATACTGCTCTTGCCCCGCATGGCCACCTCGGCAAAAACCCGGTGGCGGCCGATGCGCCGGTTGTGGCAGACGGACAACGGGGTCGAATCAATGAATGCCACCCCTGTCCTCTGGCCAAAGCGTACACGCAGATAGAGACACATTGCTGGCAGGACGGATGGAATTAACTCCACAAAGCGCGTATAACTGACCAGGGTTGGGAATTCACTGCGCATATGCTCACATACGTGCTGCGTATAGTAGGCCTTGAAATCGCGATAATGCGACTGGTGAAAGTGAATCAGAATCGTCATCACTTCACTCAAGCTTAGCCGTGGGGCCGGCCCTCGCCTGCGCGTCACACCTAGCAGCTTGGCATTCTCCCACGTAACCAGCCACTGACAGAAGTCATCGACATGACAGAACAGTTTGAGTATACTCATCTCTGAGCACCTTTCTATGCTGGCGAATTTTGGTTGGCGAACTTCTATTCTACCAGCTTGATAAGGTGCTCATTTACTCCGAATTCAGGTTAACATACTATCTGGACCAGTTCTTGGGGGGCAGGTCATACCTAGCGAGCCAGAAAGACGACGTTTGTATTCAAGCCAGGCGTTATAAGCTTCAATCCAGTGCATCCACTGATCGGTATCTCTGCCACTCGTAGTCGTTCTTGGATAAGAATCTGATTGGGTCTTTGATTGAATGGAACTATTGTTAGCGGTTAACTTGCTTTTCTGTATGATTTCTTGCATATTTTTTTTACCGTTCCTGTGCGATCAAGAACAATGCCTACCATTATATAGTGAAGCGGGCCCCAAAAACTGGACCACAAGCGAAGGTGGATGATGGAGCATTTGACCTAGCCTGTGGAGGGGCAGAACGATGGTCAAGAGACGGCGGCGACACACTGCGGCCAGCAAGTTTCGGATTGCGCTGGAAGCGCTCGAAGGCAGCAAGACGAACGGGCACTGTCTCACAGGTCGCGCGCCGACTGATTAGCGCTTCGTGCCCTGAGGGCGGCAGTCCTCCCATTTCCGGTCAGAGTCGGCTGCATTCGCCTACATGCACCTTACTTTCCCCATTTGATAGTCTAACGATTGGGACCAACCATAGAGCTGTAGGTCGTGGTCGTGCCGCTGACCTTCTTGACGCGCGCGCCGTCGACGTCGTACAAGCACTGCTCAAGCAGGTCGGCGTTGTTGTCCAGCACCTGCGACAGCCGTTTTTCGTCGTCCCAGACGAGCGTCTGCTGGCCGGCGAGCCCCTTGTTGCGCACGGTCATGTTGCCGTTGGCGTCGTAGTCGAATTGGTCGGCACCGACGACGCGCTTGACCGCGTGGTACGGCCTGGCATCGCCGAAGTGCTGCCAATTTGAGGAGTTCAGTCGCAGGGCGTAGGCTGTTCGGGCCAGTCATCGATTTCCAGCGCTTCAATCGAGCCCGGCCATACTCTTAGGATGCAGAGTTCAGGTTTGCCATCATCGTCCACGTCTCGGTGGCTGCGCGCAAGTTCCTCAAGAGCCTGTGGGTAAACAGAGAACTCGCTCATCCCGAATTCAGGTGAAATCCTTTCCAGCGGTTCTCGCCCAGGATATCTATGATCGAAAACGCCACTGACTGAGAATCCCTCTTCAATGTAATAGAGTTCCAGTACAGTCGTCGCGAAATTCGGGCCGCGGTAAGCGCAAAAGGAATCGGGAGGCCCCAGGCAGTCGATTATCTGGGCTAAAGTAAACCCAGGGACTAGCCCACCGCCTATTCTTTTAAGCCTTCCGCTGGGCGAAAAAACAGCCATGTGATGGACCTCTTCTTCATTGTCCCACCAAGTTAAAGGGAAAAACCCCCCAGTTCGTCTTATTCCACCTTCTATCTTGTCCCTGTCAATGTCCCAAAGTCTGATCACAGTGGCGACAACATCATGGACGAAATCTACGCCGAATTTGAACTCCTGCCAGTGGGAGACCGATAACCTGGCGCACGCAGAGGGCCCCGGAGCTTCGTATGTCTCCTCTGGAATAATGAAGACCATTAGCCTCTCGAATAGGTAGTCAAGCTGCTCTGCTTGTGGAGTCGACTCCATCATAGGGGACGAGACGCCTTGGAAATAAAGCGGCGATACAACTCCCGGGTATAGGTCTAGAATCGCTTCCCCCACCCAGTAAGTCACGGCATCCTTGTCACTGGTAGCTTCATAGTGGCTTGCCGGCGGTCCGAGGCAGTCGACAAACTGGGCCATCTTTGGAGGCTGGTTGCGCCACTGAACCCTAATGCTCGTGAGTCGGTCTCCGGTTGTTAGGGAAGCATTGTAGCTAGCGTTATTGTCGGTCCAGATTACGCTCCTGATCTGGCCGTAAGGATCTTTCTCGATGCTGATGTTATCGCCGTCGACGTCATAGAGTCTTTGCACGGTGGCAAGCAAGTCGTCTACCGTGGAATGGGATCCAAAGTCGAAGTTCTGCCAATGGGCGTAACTCCAGCGGGCGCATGAAGAGGTCGGCGCTGTTTCCCCCTTCTCTGGCGTTATGGAGATACAACCAGCGAGGAGTAACCCCGTCACGACAATCGTGACAGCAGCGCGGACGATGCAGCATGCGACGCATCTGTATCCATCATTGGATGAATCATGGTTCATCGTCATGGTTGTAGGAGACCCGTGATGTCATTACTTTGGTCGACAGTAAGATGTTCAGGGCTTTTGTTGGGAGGGTATGCCCGGACCGCGACACCCTCGGCCCAATTCTCCCAAAAACCCCAATTCCCGTATATTGCAATCCATGGTTTGATCTCCCAATCGGCTCTTGAGATATAGGGATTCTTAAAAAATACCCTTTGGATGCAGAAATTGCCATGATCTGTTGGACAAGAAGATTGTGCAAGATGGATCTTATGCGCGAATTCATGGATCGCTGTACCGTGAAGAAGTTTGGTGAGCCCCAATCGATGGACCACGAAATGGGGAGAATAATGTGCATTTAGGCAAATGCGGCCGGCTCTGAACAGAGCACGAAGTGCTCGTCCGCCGGCGTGCGATAGTTGAGACTTTGATGTGGTCTCTCATGGCTGTAGAAGTCGAAATAGGCGGTCAGCCCCAGCCTGCAGCTGACGTTGTCGTTTGACTCGCTCTGCATACGCCCCTGCGAATCGTAGACATAGGATGAGTCGAGGTCGGCGCCGGCCACCGTCGCGGCGCAGTTCTCGTCGGTGCGCTGCACGCGGCCCCTCATACGCCCCAGGCTGTCGTAGTAGAGGCAGCCGGTCCTGGCGCGGGCGTCGGTCTGGCGCGTCAGCTGGCCGAGCGTATTGTAGGCATAGCTCCAGCTGCCGAGGTCGGCGTCGCTCATGCTCGTCTTGCGGCCAAGAAAGTCGTAGTCGATGCTGCTCAGACGCTGCCAGCGATCCTCGTCCCTGTCGCGGCGGTAGACCAGCGTCAGACGATTGGCACCGTCATAAGCGAGCAAGATTTCCGACACGAGCGTCCATTCGTCGTCCCCGGGCGCGTAGCTGCGAATGAGGGTGGGGCGGCCGAGCTAGTCCTGCTGCTGCCAGTTGAGCATGCGCCGCGCGTCCTCGCCTTCGCCGGAAGCGATGACCGAGGAGGTAGGGCCGTTGTAGTGGTAGGTCGTTGTGGCGCCGTTGGGCGCGCGCGCCGGCGGGACGGGAGAGGCCGTCGTAGCTGGTGGCGATGTAGCCCTGGTCCCAGTCGGTACCGTGTACCCAGTCGAAGACGACCGGCCGCGGCACGCCGGTGCGCAGCAGACGGCACAGCCCGTCGCAGCCGTAGTCAACGACCGTCTTGAGCTGGTTGTCGACCGTCGAGCAGCCGTGCTGCGTCGTCTCCCAGCCCTGCCGTGGGGCCTGCTCTTGGATCAGGCGGCCGATGCCGTCGTAAAGCTTACGAACAAAGTTGCCCTCGCAGCGCGGCAGGCCCCGGGTGACGATGATGTTGGCGTTCTGGCCCATGCTGCCCCAGGCATGGTAATGCCACTGCGTCTGCCCCCTGGCGCGGCCGAAGCCGTCGTAGGCCTGCTGCGTGCAGATGCCGTCCGCGGCGCAGAACTCCTGCATCGCGCCTCGGACAACGGGCCGGAGTCTACGGCCCGTGCCGTGCGCGAGTGGCTTGGGCGGGTGGGAGCCAGGACGCTCTATATCGAGCCTGAGTCGCCGTGGGAGAACGGCTACATCGAGAGTTTCAACGGGAAGCTGAGGGACGAGCTGCCGGACAAAGAAATCTTCTATACGTTACTGGATGTGCGTGTGCTGACGGAGCGGTACAGGCGGACTTAACGGGTGGTACAAACATCGGGGGCAGGTCAAAAGGGACGAGTCCTTTTGCAAGCTGTATCAGCTTGTCAGTCGGGCACAATGTGTGATTCGTTACAATGGAGCATGCGTCTGTCAATTGCTTGTAGCACCTGCACATACTCTTCCATAAACATATACTCTGGGGAGGTCCGACTGCTAAATGAAGTGAAAAACCGATCATATCGGGCTGAGCTCGTACAATCTATGTATTCGACTCCGCTGTCGCTACGGACAGTCGCACAAGCAAGAAAAAACTCATCTGCGGCAAGAACTGTGTCGGCTTGGTCAGATTCCCGCCATGGGACGATCATGCCATAGCGTTCATATGTAGGTGCACTTTTGAATGCATCTGTTGCCTGAGAACGGGTCTTGAAAAGAAGCAGATGCTGAACAGCACGCGAGGATATGTCCCGTCTGGAATGTACAAAATTGATCATTTGCCCTCCGAGCGCCGCGTCGATGTAGAGACTTTCGAGCATACTGGAAGCGCGGGGCCCCTCGCCAATCTCCCATCCGTCAGGCAACTCTGACAGAGCCAGCAGACACGGCTGCAGGGCTTTCCCGACGCGACTGCGCACCTGCTCCGAAGGCTGTCGACAGGCTGACAAGGATAGGCAAAGTGTGAAAACGATAGGCCATACGACTTCGGCTGCGTGGCTGCGCAAATGATTGATTGGAGCCATCACTGCTTGCTTCTTAACTTCAGCGCGTTTCATCACCATTGCAGGACGGAGGTTAGGCACGACAAACAGAATACATTCAGACGGGAAGCCTCTTTTTCCATCTCTGTTATTTCCACTCTCTGTCGGCATAGGAGTCGACACACTTGATCATATGTTTATCAATCGTTTGGAGGGTCTGCACCACCTCCTCCATCGACATTTGACCCGGTGAGACTCTAGCGCTTAACAAGGAGAGGAACCGATCATATCGTGCCTTAGCGTGGCACAGTTTGTCTCCACGCCCTAGGCCTGTATCTTCCACATAGTCGGCGCAGACAACTCGAAACTGATCGGCGGAAAAACCGGCTTCTGTCACGTCAATCTCCACCCATGACTGATAGAACTGTGGATTGTAGGAAAACTTATGTCGTTCAAATCGAGATTTCGCTCCTTCTACAGTCCTGTAAAGAAGGATTTCATGGATCGAATGAATGTAGAATTGGGATCCACCTGGATAAAACGCCAGACGGATGCCACCCAGTGCTCGTCCAGGCAGGACGCGCTCGTACAGATCGTAGGAACTCACCGAACGGATTTCCCATCCGCTAGGCAGATCCGACTCGGTCAGCGAACAGGCTGGTAAGTCTGCCTCAACCTGTATTCGGGTTTGCACGGACGGCGGCTACGAAGCTTTGAAGATTAGCCAGAACATGACCGTAACCAAACCAATTGTCCCGAGAATAAGAACTAATCGAAAGGGCAACCTGGCATTGCGGCGCCGGAGTTGAAAAAAGCAAAAGTTGCTTTGATTCATCAGTTGGATCTTTTCCCTTATGCGCTGCTCTAAACGCTTCTTCCCATTCTGGTCCAAGTGGATCATGCCCTCTTGGGTCGGAGTACTCAAATGGGCTGCCGCGTGCATAGAGAAAGCGGTTGTAGTTTATCAGCTATCCAGCACCTGGCACCATTGAGTCGGGTGAGACGAAGGTACCGAGGGCGGGGTCGTAGAAGCGTGCGTTGTAGTACATCAGGCCGGTGGAGTCGCGTTTCTGGCCGGTGAAGGTACGGTCAGTCTTGAGGTCGCCGGTGACGCTGCGTTCGGCTCCGGAGGCGTAGTAGGCGCGGCTGGCCGTCGCGGCCCCTGCACCGTCGGTGGTCAGCGACGTGCTGCCGAGGTGGTCGCCGTGCAGGTGGTAGAGGTCGCTGCAGCGCTTGACCGCGATGAGAATGCTGCCGAGCATGTAATAGCTGATTGCCGTCGCTACACCGTTGGTCACCTCCTCTTCGTAGTGGGCGAAGATGGTGTAGGCGGTGATGCTGCCGCTGACCTTCTTGACGCGCGCGCCGTCGACATCGTACCAGCACTGCTTGAGCAGGTCGGCGTCGTTGTCCTGCACCTGCGACAGCCGGTTCTCGTCATCCCAGACGAGGGTCTGCTGGCCGGCGAGCCCCTTGTTGCGCACGGCCATGTTGCCGTTGGCGTCGTAGTCGAATTGGTCGGCACCGACGACGCGCTTGACCGCATGGTACGGACCGGCATCGCCGTAGCGCTTCCAGCTTGAGGAAGTCAGTCGCAGCGCGCAGGCTGTTCGGGCCAGTCATCGATTTCCATCGCTTCAATCGAGCCCGGCCATATCCTAAGGATGCACGAGTCAGGATTGCCGTCACCATCCACATCACTGATGCCGCGGACAATGTCCTCATAGCTGAGTGGGTGAACATCGAACTCGCTCATCCCGTATTCGGGCGAAATCCTTTCCAGCGGTTTTAACCAAGGCCATCTATGACCAGAGATGCCTCTTACTCTGAATCCCTCTTCGATATAATAGAGTCGCAGGTCAGTCGCCGCGAGGAATAGGTTGCCGCGGAACGCGATATAGTAATCGGGAGGCCCCAGACAGTCGATAATCTGGCCCAAAGCAAGCCCAGGGATCATTACACCGGATACCACTTCGAGCTTCCCGTCGGGCGAAAAATCGGCCGCGTGATAGATTTCTTCTTGGTCATTGTTCGACCACAATACAGGGAAGAATCCCTCAACCTCAGTATGTCTCTCTCCACCTTCTATCTTTTCCCGGTCTATGTCCCAAAGTCTGATCACAGTGGCGACAACATCACCGACGAGGTCTACGCCGAATCTGAACTCGCGCCAGCGGGAAACCGATAACCTGGCGCACGCAGAGGGGCCCGGAGCTTCGTAGGCCTGTTCTGTCATAACAAAGACCTTTAGCCGCTCCATCGGATGGTCAGGCTGACCCGCTTGAAGAGACGACTCGACCTTTGGCGACGCGACACCTTCGACAATTAGTGGTGATACATACCCCGGATACAAATCTATGAGCGCTTCATCCAGCCAGTAACTCACGTCTTGATCTACCTGGAATTGCTCTTCATTGATTTCAGCCCCCTCGTCATTGGCGGCTTCATAGTATCTTTCAGGCGAACCAAGGCAGTCGATTAGCTGGGCCATCGTCGGCGGCTGACTGCGCCAGTAAACGTTTATGCTCTTGAGTCGATCTCCGGTTATTAAGGAAGCGCTGTAGTCAACGTTGTTGTCCGTCCAGTTTACGTGCCTGGTCTGGCCTTCCGGATCTTTCTCAATGCTGATGCTATCGTCGTCTACGTCATAGAGCTTGCGCACGGTAGCGAGCAGGTCGTCAACGGAGGCGTCGTCCCCAAAGTCGAAATTTTGCCAATGTTCATAGCTCCAGCGGACGCAGAAAGAGGTCGGCGCTGTATCCCCCTCCTCAGGCGTAATGGGGATGCAGCCGACGAGAAGTAATCCCACCAAGTAAGCCAACGCAGCAGTACGGACGATGCCGCCTGCGCTGCGCTTGAATCCATCTAGGATCAGATCACGGTTCATGGCCGCAGAATCTTCCGGAAGTCCTCAAGTTGGGCGGCAGTATAACCGTACGGTTGGTAGCCAGATCGGACAAATCGCGCCGGGCCCTTGTAGTCGGGGTATGCCCAGAGCGCGACGGCCTCGGCCCAATTCCCCCAAAACACCCCACCCCCCGTATTCTGTAACTCGCCTGACCTGCCAGTCGGTCATTTTGACTTCGGGGTCCGAAAACCATTTGTGAGAGATGCAATCCAACTCTTGACTTATTGTACAAGGAGAATTCGCACTGGTTGTAGGCGTAACCGCGGCTCAGTCGCACGCCGCCGCCCTCACTAAGGCCTACCTTTAAGCTCTCCAACATGCTGCCGTTGCATGGCTCCGCCCAAGGGTAGTAGCTCTGCGTGCGCCAGAGGTCGCCGCCCGCTGGGAAGCGCAGAGCGGTCAGGCGCCTGGCTTCGTCGTAGCTGACCTTGTCGATCAAGGCACCATGGATTGAGCTGCTCAGACCCACAGCCACGCCCGGGCTGCCGTAGGTTGTTGTTATCACCTCGCCGCCCGGATAGGTGACCGCGGTCGGCCGGTGGTGATCGTCGTAGCTGTAGCCGCTCGTGAGCGTCAGGCTGTCGATGGTGACGGTCTCGTTGCTGAGTCGGCTGTAGCTGTCGTAGGTGTAGCTGCGGGATACGCTGTCACTGGAGACACTCTCACGCGGCCGTACGAATCGTAGGCGTAGGAGGCGTCAGTTACGGCGGACGCGCAGTTCTCGTCCGTCCGCTGCACGCGGCCGCGCATGCGCCCGAGGCTGTCGTAGTAGATGCAGCTGGTCTTGTCGCGGGCGTCGGTCTGCCGCATGAGCAGGCCGAGCGTGTTGTTGGCGTAGCTCCAGTTGCCCAAATCGGCGTCGGACATGCCGGTCCTGCGGCCGAGGGAGTCGTAGCTGAAGCCGCTGGAACACTGCCAGCGGCCCTGGCCTCCGTCGCGGCGGTAGGTCTGCGTCAAATGATCGGCCGCGCCGTAAGTGAGTGAGATCTCCGACTCGAGCGTCCATTGGTCGCCGCCGGGGACGTAGCTGCGCAGGAGGGTCGTGCGTCCCAGCTGGTCCTGCTGCTTCCAGCTGAGGATGCGGCGCGGGGGGCGCTCTCGCCGGAGGCGATGACCGAGGAGGTGAGGCCGTTGTCGTGGTTGGTGGTGGTGGTGCCGTTGGGCGCGCTGGCGACGGGGCGGGAGTGCGGCGAGGGGGGATTCAACTGCAAACGAACGGTTATGACAATTATGTTGTCGGGGCTTGTCGGCTGCGGTGTGACCGCCGTTTCTTGACCATCGTTCTGCCCCTCCACAGGCTCGGTGAATTGCTCCATTATACACTTTAGCTTGTGGTCCAGTTTTTGGGGCCAAGGTCAATGACAAGAAATAAATTCCTGACGTGGAACTATCTCCATTGCCTCTATCGAGCCAGGCCAAGGTTTGCTCAGACAGGCATTGTGAACATACCCTCCGCCCACATTGCCAGTGCTATAGACCGCAGGCACCATCTGTTCGGGCGCACCTGGGGCAACTACAGCCAACCCTTCTATTCGCATGCGGGGATGAAACTCTTCTGGTAGCTCGGGCATTAAGAAGGTTGTGAAAAGTGACACATAGCGGACGACGAGGCCTTTCTCAGTATAAAGTAGATCTAGATTGATGTTGTGTCCATCCGGAGCCATTCCATAGTACACAATGTAGTATCCAGGAGCGCCGAGGCATTCGACTGCCTGCGATAACGACGGCATTGGCAACGGGGTCCACTCAACATCAATCTTTTGGAGAACCCCTTCCCGAAACCAGGCTGTATAAAATCCAAAAGGTTTGTTCAACCTAATGCTTAGCCAACGTAGTCCTATCAGATTTCCCCAAATATCCTCGTATCTATCGAGTTTACTATTTTCTATGCCCCATAAGCGGAACACGTTAGAGGCAACTTCATCCGGAGTATCGACATTGAAGTTGAATTCCGACCAGTAGGTTTCTGTGAAATTGGCGCAAGGGAAGGGAAGAGGAGGCAGTAGATAAGTACCACACATAAGGAAAAGGATAAGCAGAAACGCAAAGGGGATAGCCACACGCACACCTCTTCTTGTGAAGATTCTCATGGTGCTAAAGTGCTTCCCTAATGAAACCTAGAGTTTTCACATTCCGTTCTTACAGGCGAGACGACTGATGCCCCAGGATGCGACTCATGTCATAAGTCGTGGTATCAAAAGGGATCTACTTTAGTCCTGCTGCAGCCAGCTGAGCGTGCGCCGCGCTTCGTCGCCTTCGCCGCCGCCGTTGACCGAAGAGGTCAGGCCGTACTAATGGTAGACTGTGACGCTGCCGTTGGGCGCGCGCTGGCGAGGCGGGAGTGCTGCAAAGGGGGATTCAACTGCTAACGAACGGTTATGGCAATTGTGTAGTCGGGGCTTGCAGGCTGCGGTTTATCACCTCCGACTCTTAAACCATCATTCTGCCCCTCCACAGGCTTGGTGAATTGCTCCATCATACACCTTAGCTTGTAGTCCAGTTTTTGAGGCCAAGCTCGTGAGTCGTCCCTTTCGAAAAAAGGTCAATGTCAGGAAATTGCTTTAATGCTCTGTCTGGTCCGCGCGACTGGACAGTTTTTCTTCATTGAGGACCCAGCGCCGGGTCAACCAGGATGCACCTGCCTTCCAGCCTACTCCGGCCAATCCGGCGCCGCCTCTTCACATGCGTCGATCTCGCTGTCATCCAGCTCCTCGATCTCGATCCCCTCAATCGAGCCCGGCCACGGCTTAAGGGTACATATTGTCCGAATCGCCCCTTCAGCCGAACCACTAAGTCTGTAGGCAATCTTTTCAAGCCCAGGAGGGAGAACCAGAAGTCGCTCCATTCGCAAATCAGGAGTTACTGTGTCTGGCAGCTTGTTCCAGGCATAGTAAGCGTCAGCACCGCCCTGCACAACGAATCCCTTTTGCTCATACCATAGCTCCAGGACAACAGCTTCCGACTCCGGTCCCCCGCTGTAATAGGCCGAAAACTGCTCAGGAGAGCCCAGGCAGTCGATTACCAGGCCTAGTCCAAACGCCGGCTCAAGCCAGACATCAATTTTACTGAGCGTTCCTTCCTCGAGATCAGCCCTGTAGCGAATCTCCCCTTTTCGATCGCTCCATCTCATATGGGGAGACTCTTTGTCTGCTAGTCCTGCAACATCAATCTTCCCCTTATCATCACCCCAGAGATTGACTACATGTTCATAGATGTCGCCCGAAGAATCGACACCAAACTTGAACTCTTGCCATCGGGAAACAGATAGCCTAACGCACGATGAACGTTCAGAGCTGACGATTGTTCGTTGCGGCTCAGGAATCGTGAAGACCCTGAGCTCTCTCATTCGATATTCAGGTTGACTTGCCCTTGAAGGGATATCTGGATTGAGCCAGGAGACACCTTCGAGGATTAGCATTGTGACAAGACCCGGAACATCCCTCCATGGTCCCTTTTCGGCAGTCCAGAAACTCACGATTCCCGCTCCGGTTCCATCACTGATGGTGACTTCTGTCTGGGTGACGGGAGGACCCAAACAGCTTATGACTTGGGCCAAAGTAGGCTGCTCTCGGGCCCATAGCACTTGAATGTCCGCCAGTCGCCCATCGCCAAAAAAATGAGCGGCTAATCCAGAATTACTGTCAGTCCAGTTTACTTCGGTGACTTGCCCTTCGGGACTCTTGACAGAGTGGAGAACATCGCTGTCGACCCCGTAAAGCTGATCAACTGTTCCCAAGAATCCATCGAGCGAAGAAGCAGGCCCAAAATCAAACTTTTCCCAATGAGACATTTCCAACCTATCGCACGGAAAGACCGCCCGGTCTTCGCCGGCCTCTGACGTTACCGGAACACAACCCGTTAGAAAAAAACCGATGGCAGCGGTGAGCAATGGGATTAGGACAGTTCGTTTTCTCAACGAATCTAATTTCGCGATTGGACAACCCATGTCTTATCTCTTCTGTTCTACTGGGAAGCTCAAAAGGTCTTCACTTTGGTTGAAGGTTAAACTGTGGGCCTCATATTTGTCCCCATAAACCCAAACCGCTACACATTCGACCCAGTTCTCCCAGAAGATTTTTGAAGTGGGCTCCAAAAACTGGACCACAAGCTAAGGAGTACAATGGAGTAGTCCACCCAGACTGTTCAGGGGCGGTACGATGTTCACAAACGGCGGCGAGTCACGGCCACCCACAAGGTCCGGGTTGCCTTGAAACCGCGTGAAGGCAGCAAGACGATTGGCCAGACCCGGATTGCGCGATCAAGCCGGAGATAGCGTACTTGCGCCGGTCCTATGTCACTGTGCACGACCGCACACTTTACTCTTCGTTCACCTCGACAACGACCCAATCCGTTCCCGATCTTCCGAAGGTCTCCGGCGCGTACATCTCTTCGGCCTTGGCGGGGGGCGCCACGAAAACGCCGGGGGTCGTGGCCCTGGCCATGTAGCTGTATTGGTAGACACCGGCCCACAGGTATGGCGTGAAGGCCTCGGCCCGCTCGTCGCGCAGGTTCTGATGCCGATACCAGCTTCCCCCCCACCATCGTCCTCGGTTCCGGTTCGGCTCGTCCCCCAGGTCTCCGGTTACTGCGAGTTCGGGATTGAGGATCTCCAATCCGGCGGGCAGCGGGTCAACCAGGGCTACGTGAACACGGCGCGAGGGGGCCGCCATTACAAGTTTGACGCGCACGCGGGCGCCGGCGCGGATGTGCCATTTGCCGTCCTCGTCGCGGCGCACGTCGGCCGGATCGTCGACAGCCTCGTAGACTCGCTCGACGGTGAAGCCACGATCGGCGGCGTCAAGGCGCAGGTCGAGGGGAGCATAGCGCAGACCCAACCGGTAGTAGAGCCGTCCCTGGCCTTCCTTCTGCAGAGTCAGGGGAAGGTCGCCGTCGGTTTCATCCGCGCTTGTCCGGAGGTACTGCATCGGGAGGCCGAGAGCGACGTTTTCGGTTGAGCGGCCCTCGAAGGCATGGCCGCCCGCGTACCGCTCACCCAGCCAGATGCGGGCGACGAAGTCGGGCGTCTGTGACTCGAAGGCGTTGAAGTAGCGGTCCAGCGCTAGGAGCACCCAGACGTTTTCCTGCGTATTGCTCCAGCGGCCTGCGGCGCGGTGCCCCAGCAGCCCGCGCACCAGCTTTGTAATCAGGTCGCTGTTGGGCTGGTCAACGACGAGCGCTTCCAACAGGACGGCGTCGGCGCGGCGGCTGGAATGGAGCAGAAGGTATGCGCCGTCGCCGTAGCCGGAGGCGACCGTGGCCGCGCCGGCGGTCTCCGTCACGCGGTTGTTGAGGAAGCGCCGCATCTCTGCGACCGTCTGGTGGGAGGCCGGATCGTCGCTGAGCACGAAGAGAAGCCAGCCGACGCTTTCGAGCGAGAGGTTTTCCAAACCGGCTTCGTTAATCAGCCTTCTTGCCTTGGATGGATCATCGTCGTCCAGCAGTTTGCGCACATAGAGGGCGTAGGAGGAAAGACCGCGACGGACGCCGGCCCCGTACCAGGAGGGGAAGTGGTCCTCGATGGTGCGCAGATAGTCAAGCGAGCGGCTCAGCATGTCTTCGGGAACCGCGTAGCCCTTCAACCGGGCGCGGGCCAGGGCATGGGCGACGTGGACGCTGTGATAGGGCCAGACTTCGCCGCCGCGCCGCCAGATGGGAAAGCCGCCGCCGTAGTCCTGTAAGGCCTGCAGCGTCTGCAGATCGCTGTCCATCATTATCTCGATCTCGGCGGGCGTCGGCAGCCCCTCCGCGTCGAACGCCGTCAATACGTCGCGCAGCGCGGCCACGCCGAGGATGCGGGAGGCGATCTGCTCGGAGCATTCGTAGGGGTAGCGCACTAGGTAGATGAAGGCGTCGGTCAGCGCCTGCAGCGCGGTTGAGGAGATCGTTACTTCCAGGCCGCCGTAGCTCGGGACTGCATCAGTCGGGGGCCGCAAAGTCTGCAGGACCGCGCCGTTGGCGTCGATCTCACCGTAGACGGCAAAGGCCTCGGTGGTTGCGGGTGTGAAGACCGGCAGGTCGATCTCGGCCGCGTCGGCGATCGCAGGCTGATTGGCGGCGACCGCGGCAAACTGGAAACGGGCCGTGCCTGCGCCGGCGGTCTGTGTTGGAAAGCGTACCTCGACACGGTCGTTGGCGGGCACCTCCAGCGCGTAGCCGACCGCTTCACTCCCGCCGCTTTCCGCCACCAAATCGGCGTTGGTCGCGCGGACGACCACGTGTGTCACCATCGCCGCGTCGGTCTGGTTTTGCAGCACGACCGGCAGTTCGAAGCTGTCGCCGAAGTTGAGGAAACGGGGCGCGGAAGGGCGTACCATCAGCGGCAGCCGCGCGGTGAGGTTGGACGCGGCGCTGCCGAAGAACTTGCCGCCGGCCACGGCCACCACCATGACGCGATAGCGGGTGAGGTTGTCGGGCAAAGTGACGGAAACGCTGGCCTGCCCGTCGGCGTCGGTACGAACCTCGGGCGCGAAGAGGGCGAGCGGGTCGTAGTTCAGCCTGACGCGTATCGCCTCGCCGCCGCCGTCGGCGTCCATCGACTCTTCGGCCATGTCATCACCCATTGCCATCTCCGCCATGGCCGGGGCCGACGCCTCGAGCGCAAACGTCTGCCTTAGCATTTCGGGACGCGGTTGTTGCGGTTGCGGCGTACCGGTTGGCGCGGGTGTTGCCCCCGGCAGCGCCTGCGGACTCGCCAGCACCAGGTCGGCGCGACTGTGGTGGTCGCCGACCCCGCGGCCGCGATCACTGTAAAAGACGCTTACGGGGTCGAGCAGCTGATAGCCGGTCAGGGCCAGGATCGCCTCATCCACGACCACGACGGCGAATTCGGCGCCGGCCACCGGTGCGCCGCTTGCATCCCGCACCGATACGTCGATTGTTGTCTCGGCGCCGGGCTCCAGTTTCAGCGCACGCGGGGTCGCGTCGACCTGCAGTGTGCGGCTCAGGGGCGGAATCGACAGGTTGAGCCGGCCGCGCGCGTAGGCGGGGCGGCGGGGCGCGGCAGGAAGCTCATTGCCCGCGCCATCGACGCGCACGGCTGACCCGACCAGGTTGACCTGCACGTGAATGTTGGGCGCGTACTGCTCCTCGATCGGCACGTGCAAGGTGTGGGTCGGGCCGTCCATCGTGAAGCGCTGGCTGGAAACGAGACCGTCGCGGCGCAGGGTGACAAGGCCTTCGGCGGGGAAGAAGGGCGCCTGCACCAGGATTTGGGCGGTCTCCCCGGGCGCGTACGCCTCGCCGTCGGGGATGAGCTGCAGCTCTTCCCGCTCCACGTTGCCGCTCGGCGGCCGCTGACCGCCGCTCACCCAGCGAATCAACTCGGTGCGGTTGCGACGACCGGCTTCGTCAGTAACGGTGGCGGTGATGCGGTACTCGCCGCCAAGCGGCGTTTCAAAACCGCAGGCGGCAAAATTGTGTTCACTGTCGTCCGGCGCAGCCGCGGCGGTTGTTTCTACCGTGCACTCCTGCGCCTCCTTTTCGATCTCCCGCCATCCGCCTTCACGGTAGACCCAGCCCAGCCGCGCGGCGCGCACGACCGCGCCATGGCCCGCGACCGCATTGCCGTCGATGTCGGTGACGACGACTTCAACCGAGAGCGGCTCGCCCTGCTCGACGAAGTAGCGCTCGGTGCGCAGGCCGACGTAGAGGTCGGCCGGATGCAGGAGCAGGCCGGCGCCGCTGCTCCACGCCTGCCGGTTCACGTCGAACACGGTCGCGCGGGCGTTGACGTGGACCGGAAAGGGTCGCACGTTCTCCCGACCGGGCAGATCGGAGCCGTTCCCGGCGTTTGCGCCGGTCAGAAAGTCGATGCGCAGGCTGTGCTCGCCGGCGGCGCCGGTGCGCGCGGTGAAGGCGGCGCGGCCGAGGTAACCGGACTCGTCTTCATGGCCCCACCACGGCAACCATTTGCCGAAGATGAAGCCGGACCAGTTGGGCGGCTCGTAGGCGCCTGACGTTGCCTCGACCTCCCAGGCCACTTCGGCGTTCGGCAGCGGGCCGCCGGCAAAGTAGCCGGCGCTGACGGTGGCGAGCGCGCGCCCGCCGGCGACGTGGGGGCCTTCACTGACGCGGGCGCTGACTTCAAACTCAGGGCGGCGAAACTCCTGGATCTGGAACCCGTGGTAGTGGCGGGCTTCGTCCGCGGCGGGGAAGCCGGCGGCCGGTTCCAACTCGATCCAGGCGTATCCCAGGTTGACGTTTTCGGGCAGGTCGAACTGGAAATGAAAACCCCCGAGCGCGTTGAGGGGTACGGAGCCGGCGTCGATGCGATTGTTCGACTCGTCACGCACAACATAGCTGAGCCGGTCCGGGCCGCCTTGGCGGATCAGGCTCACGTCGCCCTCCGGGCTGCGTTCGATCAGGCGCATCCAGCCCATGACGCTGACGGTCTCGCCCGGACGGTAGATCTTGCGGTCGTCGAAGACGTAGTAGCGGGCTTCGGCGGCGGCGGGACGCAGCCGCCAGCCGTTCCAGCCGCTCTCGGTGAGGTAGAATTCGTAACGGTTTTCGGGCAGAAACGCCGTGTCATCGCCGGCGCGGGCGATGAGCAGCTGCGCGCTATCTTGCGGGAGCGACAACAGGGCAGAACCGGTCTCGTCGGTCGTGCCGTGCAGCTCCTGGGGCCAGAGGGTCACGCGCACGCCCGGCAGCGGTGCGCCGTCGGCCAGTCGGTTTGTCCAGACGAAGATCTCATCATCATCGACGAAGGCGTCCAGGCCGATTCCGGTCACCTGAACCCAGCTGACGACGCGCGTTTCCCGTAGCCGTTGGTTGAAGAGAGAAGCGAGCAAACCGCTCTGCGGCTCGACGTAGAGGATGAGGTGGCCGGTATCGCCGTCGAGGGCGCCGGCAAGATCGATGTTCGTCTCCAGCACTGCGTCGGCCTGGGAGTCCAGCTGCAGCGTGCGCTGCATGACAAGCTCGCCTGGTGGATCCTGCCGGTCATCGTTGCGGTGGTAATGGCGCCACAGGAGATAGTCGACGTACTGCTCCGCGGCAACGCGAAAGGCGCGCACCTTGACCGCGTTGAGGTTGAGCGTGTAGATCGGGAAAACGGGCCTGGCATACGGGTCCAGGGTTGTAATCGGGCCGCCGGCCTTGGCGGTCAGGAATGCCTCGGCCGGGCCGACCTCGAACCGCACCTGCAGCTCCTCAGCCAGCGGCTGGTCGAAGCGGTCGGTCAGTTCGGCGTCCAAGGTGACAGTGTAGGTCGTGTTGCCGCGCGTGATTGCCTGAATCCAGATTTCGTGGTCGTAGACCTCGTAGGAGCCGGCGGCAGGTTCCGGTTCGACGGAGATGAGGGCAGGGTCGAATCTTACGAAGTCGACGGGATTGTTAAAGCGCAGAAGCCAGGGTTCGCCGGGCTGACAGCGGTTGCCGTCTGACCAGCCGCACCGATGTTGCCGCAGCGCGAACGGGCCGGGGGTATGGAAGCTGTAGCTTTGAGGGCGCGCGCTGACGAGCGGGCCCTCGAGGGAGGGCGTGCCCGTGCCGAAGGTGACTGTGACGGTCGCGTCGCGCGGGAGAGGCTCCACGGCGACGAAAGCCAGCCAGCGGTCGGGAGGGGCTGCCCCAGCCAGGCGTTGAACCCGCGTGTCGGCAGCGATCTCAGCTTCGGTCGCCAGGCGCAGCGCGTAGCTGACGCCGCGGGCAGTCACCTGCGCGTGCTCGAGGACGGCCGCAGGGTCGATTCTCTGGTCGAAAGATGCATAGAAGACAGGCGCCACACCGAGAGAACGGCTGGTGGGATGCGCCAACTGCAGCGTGGGCGGCGGCGTGCGGAAGGTCCAGCTGACGGGCTCGGCCAGTTTCCGGCCGCCGGCAGATTGTGTGCCCGCTGGGATTTGGACCGTGTACTCGGTCGCCATGGGCATGCGAGCGGGGCCTGCGGCGCCGGCCTCGAAAAAGAGCGTCTGCGCGCCCACCCAGCGCCAGCGGCCCGGCGGTTCGGGGGACAGTCTGACCGGTACCTCCTCACGGGCCAGTTCGCGGTGGCTGGTTAGAGGGACCATCGGCTGGTTGAAGGTGATACTCAGCTGGGGGGCCAGCGGCACGTCTCCCTCGGGCGAATAGCGCAAAACGGCCAGAGGCGCGTCGGCATGGGCATCGGGCAGGGAAGCGGCCTGCGGCGGCGGGAAGGGCAGCTCCACTTCGACGCCGGGCCGGGGGGACGGGAGGACCTGGTGGGGCAGGCGCACCTGCTCGACGTCGCCCTCCTGCTCTTGAACGGGCGGCAGGCGGCTCAGCAGAGTCCGGACCTGTTCCGGCGTGAGCGGTTTCGTCTGCGCGAGGGGCGGACGCGCTTCGCCGGCGTCCCAATCGGGCCCGCCCTCGCTGAGGACAAAGGGCGGGGAGAGCGAGTCTTCGAGAGGCGGCCACTCGCCCTCGAAATAGTCGTCGACTTCATATTCGGACGGTTCAATCTCGACATCTATCTCGGATGGACCATCGCTAACCGCGCTCAGGCCGCCGCCTGATCCATTTCGGGCGCAGCTCAGGGTCGCCAACGCCGGTAGTATAAGCAATATCAACAGGTGAGAACGGCGAATCATGGGTGTTTTCTCTTTCGGGTGCAGTCCGGCAGAGCCTGCGATGGCAGGAACGATTCCGCCGGTTACTGAGTGTGCCGCGTGCGATTCCGAGCCGGTCTTCAGCCCGGGTCGTATGCCTGTCACGTTCCGGCGCCGACGGAGCAAATGCAGTCGGCGAATCAGAATACGCCTTCTTTCGAGCCCTCTCGAATTTCAGTTTTCGCGACTAAACCTTGTCCATTCATTCAGTATATTCGACGAAGAGCATGAGCAGGCCCTTGACGCATCCGATCGACTCGACGCGCTGAACAAACTCTTCGGCGGCAGCTTCGTTGATAAGATGACGGAGAAGGGAGGGAGGGTCGTATCCATAGTGCTCGATCCCAAAGTATGAGAGCATGCCAATGTAGTCTGTAAGCGGTTCATAGTCCAGTGGTTCAACCCATTCTCCACAGTTGAGATTCGCCTGGACATAGCGGGGGGTCAGCTCCGTTTCGAGCGCGAGGAGTTCTGATGCGGCAAGAGGTTCATTTTCATTCACCATCATGTTCGTCATGACCACAAGCGAATGGAGCATGTCCCAAGCCCGGCAATCGGTATCAGGAAGAGTGGGAGGCGGGGCGCCAAACACAACGCATTCGCCCGACGGGATGGCAGGGGCATCGGCCGGCTGCACGGTGGTGGGAGTCTCGACGGATTGAGGGGTTGGAATTTGGGCGGACGCTGACGCCTGCGCCGTAAGGGTTGGCGGTGGTGGAATGGAGGCCGAAGACGAATCGCTTGGCAAGCTTTGCGGAATGCAGGCAGCTGCAAGCAGAAGGGCAAACAGAGCGCAGCCCAATATGCGCAGGGTCATGGTCTATTCCCTTTCAGCCGATTCTTTGTCCCAATGGAAAGAGGGCCATATCTTTGTCAGGGAGATGCAGAGATGGCTTCCTGGCTTGCCTAATGTAGGCAATCAACCCGGCGACGGGATTGACGATAGAGTTGGTCGTGCTGCGATGACCGGTATGTTCAATCTACGGGACATTCTTGCGCTGGTCAACTCGAACTACCGATCATCCGCCCGATCCATGTTCATCCCACCGTTTCGCCTGCATGAAGTCCATCACTTGCGCCGCCCGCGTCTGGTTCGCAAGATCGCCGTTGATGTAATCCCCGCGTCGAGTCAACTTCCAGCCCGTCACAGTTCACTCCTGTAAGCAGAAGACCAGTAGGCCCGTTCACCCTCAAGAATCGCGCGCAGAATCTCGCCCATTTTCCGATGATGCCGCTCCCAGAGTTCCAGCCACGTCCCAGCGATGCACCTTTCCAGATCATCGATCTCTCTTGCGATCCGAAACAGGTCCGGATTCTCTTTGCCGCGCGCGCGGTCAGGTCCAGCCGTCCGCAAGCGCGAAGCCAAGTCCGCCGTGCTGACAAGCAAGACCGGCAACTTGTGGCTTGGGCCCGGGGATACCGCAAGAGCGACCAGCACGCCCGCGCCGGTGTTGGCATGCCCGATCCCAACTGCCAGCGTCCGCGACCTCTTTCACCTCGGCCCGCATCCAGTAGGCGCCGGGAAAGTCCACCTGCTAGCCGCTCTCGATAGCCTTCGCCAGCAGGGGGGACAGCAACTCGTTAACCGCATCCTCTACTTGCGCCCGGGCGCTTTCCGCTTCATGGCCGCTTTCCTGTGTTATATGCCGGAGAGCGGCCCGGCTGAGTTCGGCCAGAACAATTGGCTTGGAGCTTAGCAAGGGAACAGAGTCCACGCCGAGATAGGCGACAAGGACTCGCCATACGATCTTATCGCTGATCACCGGAACGGTAAAGAGAGGACGGGCAACCGGATCGCACCGGCCAAGCTTCCAGCGACGTCTTACGGCTGGGGTGGATAATCAACCTCGCTGACGTCTGTGACTGGCTGTTTCGACGGCGACGGCTTCGCCCCCCCAAACAGCACAACCGGGAGTGGGCGCAGAAAACGGCGAACCAGGAAGCGCGACGGTATTTTCTCTGTCCAGCTTTCCTGCGCGGTCGCTGTCGGGGTTGCCCGCGCCTGCGTCCGGGCGGTCCGGTCGTCCGGCGCCAATGCAGTCGCGTTCATGGCGTTCTGCGCAATGGTGGTCTGATTTGCCTGTGCCCGCGCGTTCTGAAATTCCTGAGTCGCCCGTGCGGTCGCGGTCCCCTTGTCTATTGAAAGGACTCTCACTCGTATCAAATCGCCTCTTCAGTGTCACCTTACCATTTCTCAACTCAGTTTGGATGCAATTGCCCTGGGGACAATCGGCCTAAAGCAAAATATCATTAGAAAGATTTGCATTGGTAATTGTGTCTGTTGTATGGTGCATTAGAATCGTAGGCAAACATGTACAAAGAGTTTCCGATTCACATTGCGGTCTTACTCAGTTTGACAGAGGAGCCTAACCAATGACCCATGTAATCTTTGATCTGTGCATTCGGGACGGTGCCTGCGTAGAAGTCTGCCCCGTGGAATGCATTATCCCAGGGATGCCGGAAGAGGAATGGCCCTGGTACTATATTGACCCGGAAACTTGCATCGACTGCGGTGCCTGCGTTCCCGAATGTCCGACCGATGCCATCCTCCCGGAGGAGGACTTGCCGGAGGAGTATGCTTACACGACCGAGTTGAACGCGATGTACTTCGAGGAAGGACCCGGATACGCGGCGCTCGATATGGTCTGACCAAAATCAGCTTCTTCGCGCGTGCCTGCTCTCCCTAAGTCGGGTGCTCTGAAGTGGGTGACGTCTTCGTCCAGAGAGCGTAGATGGAGGGACGACGAAAGGCGGAGCCGGTTCGTTCGATCTGTGATTCCGCCCCTGCTCCCGCAGGGGCTTTTCTGTCGGAAGACCCTTCCGCAGTCTCAGGAGTAAAACAAATGACCGATTCCCGCGAAGTGAAGCCCCCGGACTGGGCTGAGGTGGAGCGTGTACTGATAATAATGGCGCATCCGGATGACCCTGATTTCTCGTGCGCCGGATCGACTATACAGATGGCGCGCCAGGGTATCGAGGTCACCTACATGATTCTGACCAACGGCGACAAGGGCAACCACAATCCGCTCGTTACCCGCCACCAGCTGATCCTGATGCGCAAAGAGGAGCAGCGAAAGGCGGCCGCCATGTGCGGGGTTAAGGATGTCCTGTTCATGGACGAGGAGGACGGATTCCTACGCCCAACCCCTGAAATCCGCAAACGCGTCTGCCGCGAAATCCGCCGGATTCGTCCCCAACTGATAATCTGCAACAGTCCTGACCGCTATATTTCCGGGCGCGGCTACATTAATCATCCCGATCACCGCAACGCCGGACTCATCGCTCTTGAGGCCATCTTCCCCGCGGCCGACAACCCGATGTTCTATCCTGACCTGACGAACGAGGGTTATCCTCCCCACAATATCAGCCAGCTCTACATCAGCCATGCCGAAGAGGCCGATGTTGAAGTTGACATTACTGAAGACCTCGAACTCAAGATCAAGGCGATTCTTTGCCACGAAAGCCAGTTCGACGATTTGGAAGCCACCGAGAAGCGAATGCGTGAGTGGGGAGGAGAAGAGCAGGAAGACGGCAGCAAGCGCCACTTCGAGCGATTCCAGCAATTGGATTTCCGCAGCCGGCCGCGTCGCGGGCCTAAAGCAACTGACAAGGACGCCCAGAAGTCAGCATCCTGAAAAAAGAGGAGTGGAGGGGCATCCCCTCCACTCCAGGCACTCTTTCTGTTCGGTCACCCAGACGCTGTTATAGCATCTGACACGACCCTTACTGCACCTCACCCATCAGCTCTTCCTGCAGATCATTCGCCGTTTCCGTCAGCGCGTCGAGCGTCGACTGAATATCCGCGCCTTGCATGATCTCGTTGAACGCGGTCTCGGCCGCGTCGCGCACGGCCTGATAGGAGATCAGCTGCGGCTCGTATGCGCCGAAGCCCAGCAGCGCAAGCGCCTCGCCGTACTGGGGATTCTCCTCGACGTAGCCGGACAGATGGGCCTCGGTCCCGGCGCGTGTCGGGAAGTAGTTGCTGGCCTCAACCCACTTGGCCTGATTCTCCGGCGCTGTGAACCATTTGATGAACAACCACGCCGCAAGCTCCTGCTCCGGCGGGCCGGCCGTGATCATCACGTCCGCGCCGTAGATGTTCTGCACCGGATCGGCCGTCGTGTGCGGAATCGCGGTCACGCCCCACACGTCCATGTCACGGCCCTGCTCCTCTGCAATCGTCACCATGTCGTTCGCATAGAACGGCAGACCGGAACTCGAACCCTGGGTGAAGACCGCCCGGCGTGCGGCGAACTCAGGATTCGGATATCCCTCAGTGAAGAAATAGGCGCAGCCGTTGTCGAGCATTCGCTTCAGCATCGCCAGCGCGTCAATCGTCGCCTGGCCGTTGTAGATGTAGCCGGTATTGTCTTCGTTCAGGACGTCGCCGCCGAGAGCGAATGTCCACGAAGCCGTCGCCGAGGCGTCGTCGCGCAGGATATAGCCGCCGGTACCGTCGCCGTTGGCTTCGGCCGCGGCGCAAGCCATCTCTTCAAACTCCTCAGGCGTCGCCGGCGGTCCGGAGAAACCGAGCTCTTCCAACCAGGTCTGGTTGTAGTAGAGCACCTCCATCGAGCGGTTCGGCGGGAAACCGAGGCGCTGGCTGTCGAAGACCGGGTGTACGCCCTGCTCCATGAAACTGGCGAAATAGTCGGTCTTCTCCTCGGCGGAAAGACCCCACGTCGGATCGTCGATGAACTTGTCAAAGTCCGCCAAGACCTCGTTCAACTGGTAAAACGCCTGGTCGTTCTGATAGCCCACGATCAGACTGGCGGGCTGTTCACCCGAAGCGGTGCTGGCGTTTACCTTGTCGCGGATGTCGTTGTAGCCGCCCTGGTTCTGCGCGTCGAGCACGATGCCGCACTCGTTGGTATTGTTGAAGTCCTCAACAATAACCGCCAGCTTCTCCTCGCGGGAACCCCTGTGCTGATGCCACCAGACGATCGTCTGGCCGCGTGGGTCAATTCCTGCCAGAGGCCCGTCGGCCGCGGGTGCGCAGGGCCCCTCGTCCATCGCTTCAGCGGCAGGCTCTTCCTCGGCCTCCATCTCTGCAGCGGGCGCCGCAGGCGCAGGACAAGCTGCCAGCACCAGCGACGCAACGAGAAATACTGCCAGCATCCAGAATCGATTTTTGTTCATTGTGGTTTGTCTCCTGTGTTGGATGAACACTGAAACGATAGACACGATTTTGATTTCAAAGTGGGAAGGCCGATTCGTCCTGCCGTCCCACCGTCTTGGCAAACACGTCACTCCTACCCTTTCAGTCCGGTTGTGGCGATCCCTTCGATGAAATGCCGCTGCGTGAAAAAGTAGAGCACGACGATCGGCAGCATTGTAATGATGGCCCCGGCCATCTGCAAGTGTAACAGCGCCCCCGCCTCATCCAGAAACACGAGCAGTCCGTAAGAGATGGGCCGCCAGTCCGGCGTGGTTGTCACCAGAATCGGCCATGCCAGCGCATTCCACGCGCCAACAAACCCGAACAGTACCAGCGTCATGACCGCAGCGCTCGAAAGCGGCAAAACCACGGTTATCAGGTATCGCAGATGACCAGACCCGTCGATCTGGGCCGAGTCCCAAAGCTCTCTCGGGATCTGCATGAAGAACTGGCGCAGCAGAAATATGCCAAACGCACTCGCCATGAAAGGGATCGTCAACGCCGGCCAGTTGTTGATCCACGGTACCGGACTGATGCGGCCCAGCCAGGAAACGGTGATGAAATTCGGCACCCAGGTGATCGCCTCGGGCAGCATCAGGGTCGACAACAGAAGGGTGAACAGGAAATTCTTGCCGGGAAACTCCATCTGCGCAAACGCGTACGCGGCCAGCGCACAAAAGACCAGCGCCCCTCCGACCGAAATCAGCGTAATCTTGACACTGTTCATGAAGTATTGCGAGAACTGCGCGTCATGCCACGCCTCGACATAGTTGCTCCACTGCGGCGTCGCCGGCAGCGCCCTTCCTCCCGTCGCCTCGGTCAGATTCATCAGCGAAACGCTGACCGTGTACAGAAACGGCAGGATTGCCGCCGCCGCCCCCACGATCAGGACCAGGTAGATCGCTGCCCTGCTGAGGGCCGCGCGGCGCACTGCCGGGTGGGTCTCCTGGATGGCTGCGCTCTGACCGGCCAGCGCACTGTTAGCCATAGAAGACCCTCCTGCTGGCGATCCGGTTGTTGATCAGCGTTATCGCCAGAATGATGATCAACAGAAGAATCGCCAGCGCCGAGGCGTACCCGTAACGGGTGTCCCGTTTGAACGCCTGGAAGATCACGATACTTGCCGTATCGGTCGTGCCGAGCGCGGCCGCCTGGCGCAGTACGAAGATATGATTGAACGCCTTAAACGTGCCGATCACGGCATACAGCGAAAGAAAGTAGATCGTCGGCGAAAGCAGCGGCAAGGTAACATGCCGGAACTGTGCCCAGCCGCCCGCGCCGTCGATGTCCGCGACCTCGTACAGCTCGTTCGGAATCGCACCCAGTCCAGCCAGGAAAATCACCGTGTCGAAGCCCACGTACGTCCAGATCCCGTAAAGCATGATCGCCACAAGCGCCAGGCTCGGGCCCGACAGGATCGGTCCCAGATCCAGCTTCGACCCCGCCATCATCTGGAATATCCCAGCCGGCTCGCTCAGCCACAGCAACGGCTCCGACCCAAACAGGTCCAACATGCTGTTGAGCGGCGCGGTCGGGCGGTTGGAGAATATGATGCGAAAGACTGCGGCCGTGCCCACGAAAGGCGCAACATACGGCAGAAAATAGAGCACACGGAAGAAAGTCTGGCCCCTTATCTTCTGAAACAGGAGCGCCGCCAGGATCAGCGCAAGCCCCAACTGCATCGGCACCGTTCCCAGCACGTAAAAGACCGTTGCCATCAGCCCGTTCCACCAGTCCTCGTCGCCAGCGGCTATGACGCGCGGCAGTTCGCCGATCAGCACCCAGCCGCCTACCATCAGCGCAACTACGCCGACCAGACGAAGCGCGATGCCGGTGTTCGAAGGCCGATCTCTCCCACTATTCCACAGACGCCACGCCAGCAATAGCAACAGAAACCCTGCGCTGATCGTCACAATCTGCGACCACAGTTTCAGCCCCTCTCCCTTTTCGAGCGCCTCCGCGTAGGCCGCATTGATCTCCGTCCACGTCAGCCACGCCAAAGCCGCTCCACCAATAATGCTGATTCCGGAGCTGAAAAACGGCATGAAATAGAGCCGCTCACGCCGCTCGGTGGGCATGCGGCGGGAGACCAGCAGCGCCCAGCCCGCGCCCACTGCGAGCACGAGAATCGCCAGCCACAGCGCGATCTGTACCTTCGACGACCACCATGTCTCCACCACCAGGCCGCGAAAGGCCTCCTGCGTATTTCCTTGCCCTCGCAACTTCGAGGGAATGAGCAGCATCTCAGGCAACAAAACGTAGACAAAGCGCGTAAAGAGCGCCACGCCCGCGGCGGTCAGGGTTCCCGGCAGCAGCCACGGCAGCGGATTCGTCTGCTCCTCCCGCCTTTCCTGGAAGGCGCGCGCAACCGTGGCACCCGCGTAGAAGAACAGCCCTGCAGCCATCCAGAAGGCAAGAATATAGATGAAGTTGTCTACCGCTTTGACGTAGTTGCCCAGACCGTCGTAGGAGCCGACGATCTTATTCAGGCCGCGCAGCGTACTCTCGTACGCGGCGAATGCAAGTGGAAAGAGGCCAAAAAGACCAATGATGGCAAAGGCCGGCGCCAGAAAGGAGTAGGCGAGCATCATCTCGCGCAATCGCCTGCCCTGCCGCCCACGGAACCAACCGGGCGCCGCCCCAATCTGCTGCCGGAGATCACTGCGTATCGCCGTGGCTTGAGAAATTGTGCTATCCACCTGGAAGCCGCTTCCCCAACTCTTTTAAGAGACAGTTAAGACACAGTGTCGACGGCAAACTTTTCGCCGATATTATAGTTCAACATGCCCGATACGTCAACGAGAATTGAGAATGCAGCCGGGACTCGCGGTGGCTCCGTTCTAAGGCAAGGCAAAGGAACCTGTACTCTCAGTTTGGGATTCACCCCCAGTGCAATTATGCGCCGCTCTACTATGTTTGGCGAATATGGTTTGGCGAATATGGTTGGCGAAAGTTGCCTGTCTCCTCCCAAGCGCACGCGCTATACAGCAACACGCCAACAACCTGAAGGTACCACCCCTCTTTTGACGCCATGTCAAAAAATCGTCAGCGTTGTCTGGAACGCCGGCGGTCGCGGCTTTCAGTCGAGCAGCAAACGGCCGATGTCGCAGTTGGCCGCGCTGCAATACCACAGCACGCCTTCGTGTATGGTCATGCCGTGCACCTCGTCCGGAGCTTGCACGCGTATCACATCGAAAATCCGCCCGCTGTGTGGGTCCAGCAAGCTGACCGTCCCTGCCGACGTGTCAGCGGCCCACAGGTTGCCGTCTCCCGCCCAGGCGATGCCGTGAACGCGCAGTCCCGGCACGCGAAAACAGTGCGTCTCCCGCCACCCTTCCGGGTCGATTACGTGGACCATCTGCGACGGAGGCGATGCAACATAAAGCCGGCCGTCCCGCCATTCCAGCCCGTGCGCACCCGTCTCCTGCGCATCCGCCGCTCCTTCCCTCCACCCGACCACTCCGGAACCGGGCGAACTGTACTTTGCGACCGTCTTGCCGCTGTCGACTTCCAACTGCGCAATCTTCCTCTCATAGGTCGACGCAACCCAGACATAACCGCCGCCCACCGTGACCCCGCTCGAATGGACCGTGTCCGTCTGCGCGTCGAAGAGAACCTCGCCCGTGGCGAAGTCCTGTCGATAGAGCCGATTGTTTCTCTGGTCGATGCACCACAGCCCATCGGCGCTGGCCTGCAGGCCGTTGGGTTGCGGTCCCGCGCTTTTGAAGCATTTTTCCACCTGAGCGATCTTAACCGGCATGACCCCTCTCCTCGTGACTTAGGGCAAATCCTTTCGTCGGCTGAACAGTTGCCGACAATACAGCTTCAATACGATAATGGTCGGCCGCGTATGCGTCAAGTTCGCGCCGTATCCCGTCAGTGGCCGCGAAACTGGCCGCTCCAAAATTGCATCCGCTACCTGCCGCAACTATAATTGGGCTTCCTGAGAACCGCGCACGGATAGTGCAATCGCTGCATACGATTGCCTGCAAGTTGAGCGGTCCAACCGTTCCAGCGTTACGGAGCAGCGCCATGCTAAAGACCCACACATGCGGCGAGTTACGCGCCGCCGACGCCGGCAAAACGGTCACTCTTGCCGGTTGGGTCAATCGCCGCCGCGATCACGGCGGCCTGATCTTTCTCGACTTGCGCGACCGATTCGGCATCACCCAAGTGACAGTCTCCGATGACTCGGCGCTCGACGCGCCGAACGGGGCAAACCCGTGCAATAACGGACAAGACCGCGCGCACGCTCTCAAAACCGCCTCCCAGGTGCGCAGCGAATTCGTCGTGCAGGTGAGCGGCGAAGTGCAGAAGCGCCCACAGGGATTTGAAAACTCGGAACTGGAAACAGGGGAGGTCGAGGTCATCGCCAGCAGGCTGGAAATCCTGAACGAAGCGCGTACACCTCCCTTTGTCATCAGCGGCAGCCAGGCCGACGACGTCGACGAGGCTGTGCGCCTCAAATATCGTTATCTTGACCTGAGACGGCCCAAGCTAGCCGACAATCTGCGGCTGCGCCACGAAATTGTTCGTTTTATTCGCAGCTTTCTGTACGATCGAGCCTTTCTTGAAATCGAGACGCCGATCCTGCTGAAGAGTACGCCCGAAGGCGCGCGTGATTTCGTCGTGCCCAGCCGCATTCATCCGGGTCGATTCTACGCTTTGCCGCAGTCGCCTCAGCAGATGAAGCAGCTTCTGATGATTGCCGGAGTCGAGCGCTACTTCCAGATCGCGCGCTGCTTCCGCGATGAAGACCTGCGCGCCGACCGCCAGCCCGAGTTCACCCAGCTGGACCTGGAAATGAGCTTCGTCGAAGCCTCCGACATCATGGCTCTGATCGAAAAGATGATGATCGAACTGTCCGCCCTGGTCAGCGACAAACCGATCCAGCAGGTGCCGTTTCCCGTGCTGAGTTACGAAGACGCGCTGGCCCGCTACGGCATCGACCGTCCCGACCTCCGCTTCGGCCTCGAGCTGTTCGACGTTACTGAGCTTGTCCGCAACAGCAAGTTCGGCGTATTCAAGAACGCCGCGGCCGCGGGCGGCATCATCAAAGGCCTTCGGTTCCCCGGCGGTGCGTCTCTGAGTCGTAAGGAGATTGACGACCTGATCGAATACGTCAGGCCATACGGCGCCAAAGGGCTGGCCTGGATCGCCATCAACGGCCAGTGCGGCGCGGACGGGCGTTATCCTCCGGAGAGTTTGCGCAGTCCCATCGTAAAGTTCTTCAGTGCGGAAGAGACCGACGGCATTTTGCGCGCGGCCGTAGCGGAAGAGGGCGACCTCATCCTGATGGTGGCTGACGACGCAGACGTAACCAACCCCGCGCTCGCGAACCTGCGCATGGAGATCGGCGCGCGTGCCAACCTGATCGATCCCAATCTCCTCGCCTTCTGCTGGGTCGTTGACTTCCCCTTGCTCGATTACAACAAGGATGAAGAGCGCTGGGAGGCGACCCATCATCCTTTCACCAGCGCTCGCGACGAGGACTGGAGCATTCTCGAAGAGCGGCCCGGCGACGTCAGGGCCAAGGCTTACGACGTCGTCCTTAACGGCTGGGAAATCGGTGGCGGCAGCATTCGCATCCACCGCAGCGAGCAACAGATGCGCATGTTCCAGCGTCTCGGGCTCAACGAGTCAGAGGTGGATGAAAAGTTCGGCCACATGCTCGAGGCTTTTCAGTACGGCGCGCCGCCCCACGGAGGAATCGCAATGGGCATCGAACGCGTCGTCGCCCTCTACGCCGACGCGCCCAGCATTCGCGAGGTGATGGCCTTCCCCAAGACCGCGACCGGCACCGATCTGCTGATGGAGGCGCCCAGCCGGGTAGACGACCGGCAATTAGCCGAACTCCACATCGCGGTCAGAGATCAGGGAAGCGATTGAGCGGTGCGGCGCGCCGGCCTGAAACCGATTTTCCTCGTTTGGACACTGTTGCCGCTTGTGCTATCTTTGGCCCATAGCCCTGCAGTGCCCGTGATTGAACAGCTTGAGGGCGAACCAACACCAGAATCTAGGGTGCAAGGCCAACGAGCGTAGATGTGATAGCCTACCCGAAAGGGAGAGGGCAAGACGGAAGCGTTCAGCCGGCGCCCACCTACGAACCTCGGTTCGTACCCACTGGATCACACGGCATTGCGGGGTCGCAAGAAATGCGTCCGGGGTCGCCCGGGCGCTTTTCTTTGTAGCTGCTGAGACCGCGCAATCTCGTCCGACGCAGGCGTGGTATTCGCCAAACCGGCCTATGAACGCACACCGAAACTCATCGCCCCAACCCTATCCCGTCGACCTGCAAGTCCACAGCAACTGCTCTGACGGCACAGATACGCCCAGCGAGCTGGTCGCGAAGGCCGCCGCCCTCGGAATCCGCGTCCTCGCCCTGACCGATCACGACAGCGTGCTGGGCGTATCCGAAGCTCGAGTCCACGGCGCCGAAGCCGGCGTCTATGTAGTTCCGGCCATCGAATTCAGCACGGCCAGCGATCGCGCCAGAGACTTCTTGGACTTCGACATCCTGGGCTACGGCATCGATCCGACCGACGCGGTCCTGCTCGAAACGCTCGATCGGGTGATGGAGAGCCGTGTCGAGCAGAAGGTTCGCCAGTCCGAACGCATGCAGGAGTACGGTTTGCACGTCCCGGTAGAGGAGGTCCTGGCGCTGGCGGGCGGCGTCCCCGGCCGTCCCCATATCGCCCAGATTGCCCTCAAATATAATCCGCAAAAGTTCAGTTCAATCAGTGACGTCTTCGAACAGTACCTCGCCTCCGACGCCGAAAACTCGACCCATGTGCGCCGCTCCTTCATCATCCAGGTGGAGGACGCGATCGAGCTGACGCACGCGGCCGGCGGCAAGGCCGTTTTGGCGCACCCCGGCATCTACAGGCGCATCCGCAGCCTCGAAGATTCGCTGAGCCGTCTTGTCGACATCGGGCTCGACGGCCTTGAGCTCAACTATCCCTACGCGGCCGAGGGCAGGTACGCGACCGACATGCCCCTCGGCCACTTCGGCGAGCTGGCGGACCGCTTCGGCCTCTTCACAACCGGCGGCAGCGACTATCATGGCGAACGCAAGGGCAATCAACTGGGAGAGGCCGGCCTCGATCTTCCGCAGTGGGAGCGGCTGCAAAACGAGACCGGCTGGTAACCCTCGGCGCCTCGATCTCAACAGTTGCTTATGAAAAGCCGCCTGCGCCCAACCTGGCTGGAGATTGACATCTCAGCGCTAAAGAACAATGTGCGCGAACTCCGCCGCCGTATCGGGCCGGACCGGCTTCTGTATGCCGTCGTAAAGGCGAACGCGTACGGCCACGGGGCAGATATCGTCGCGCCGGCAGCGCTGGAAGCCGGGGCCGACCGGCTCGCCGTCGCTGCCCTGAACGAAGCAGTATCGTTGCGGCAGGCCGGTCTCGACGCTCCCATACTCGTGCTCGGCTACACGCCGCCGGATGACGCAGAGACCTTGCTCGAACACTCTCTGACCGCCACCGTCTACGACCGGGGCACCGCCCTCGCCTACGCCGATGTTGCCGCCCGCCAGGGCAGGAAGATGACCGTTCATCTCAAGGTCGACACCGGCATGCACCGCCTGGGCGTTGACTACCTCGCGGCCACTGATCTTTGCGCGCAGATCGACCGCGAAGAGAATCTGCACGTCGAGGGCATCTACACCCATTTCAGCACTGCGAGTCAGGCCGACCAGAGCTACGCGCGCGAGCAGCTGCGCCGCTTTACCACGCTGTTGGCCCGGCTGGCGGACGCCGGTTTTCGTCCGCCTGTCGCTCACGCCGCCAACTCCGCGGCGACCCTTGCACTGCCTGACTCACATCTCGATGCAGTGCGATGCGGCATTCTCCTCTACGGACTCTCGCCCGGCTCCGAATGCCCCGCGCCGCCGCAAATAGGACCGGTCCTCAGCTGGAAGGCGCGCGTCGCCCAGGTGCGCCGCCTCGGTGCCGGAGAACCGGTCTCCTACGGCAACAGTTGGCGGGCACCGCACAGTTGCACGGTGGCCGTCGTGCCGGTCGGATACGCCGATGGTTTTCCGCGCAGCCCGCGCACCTGGCAAAGCGTCATGATTGGAGGGCGCGAAGCGCCGATCGTGGGCCGTGTCTGCATGGACCAGACGATCGTCGACGTGACCGGAATCGTGGAATCAGGCGTCGACGTCGCACAGGATGACGAAGTCGTCCTGATCGGCCTTCAGCAGGGACAGGCCATTTCGGCGGACACGGTCGCGACGCGGCTGGATACGATCCACTACGAGGTCACCAGCCGTCTTATGGCCCGCTTGCCCCGTATCGCAGTGGTGGAGGGTCAGGGGCTCCTGTTGCAGAAATCTTAGGCCGAGCTGTGGGACGGCGCCGGTAAGGTAGCGCAGCAATGACTGATTCTGAAAGCTGTCGCGAGGATAGGGCGCAGCGGGTCTACGATCTGTTGCTGGCCGAGTACGGGGAGGCGGATTGGCGACCGCGACGCAGCGGCTTTGAGCAGCTCATCCAGACCATTCTCAGCGCGAATACCAATGACCGAAACTCGGGCAGGGCCTTCGAGACGCTGCGCCGGCGCTTCAACGACGATTGGGACGCGGTCCGCACAGCACCCCTTGCCCAAATCAAGGAAGCCATTCGCGTTGCCGGCATGTACAACCAGAAGGCCCCGCACATCGTCGAGACGCTGGAGTTGTTTCACCGAGAGGAAGGTGTCTACAGCCTCGACCACGTCAGAGGGATGGAACCCCGGGCCGCCCAGACTTACCTGCAGAGCTTCCCGGGCGTGGGCCACAAGACGGCCAGCATTGTGCTCCTGTTCAGCTATGGGATGGCCGCATTCCCCGTCGACACGCACATTCAGCGCCAGAGCCAGCGTCTCGGCATCAGCGGGCCGCGTGCCTCAGCGCAGAAGATAAAGGATCTGTGGGAAGAAGCCGTCCCGCCGGAGACCTTTTTTACACTCCACGTCAACCTGATCCGCCATGGACGCGACGTGTGCCGGGCGCGGGTGCCTCGCTGCGGGCAGTGTGTCCTGCGCAACGAGTGCGACTATGTTGCAGGAAGTGGCGCCTGGAGGGAGGTAAAGGGCTGATCAAGGCCCGCAGACGTGCAAAAGCCGCCCGAAATTCCTTCGGACGGCTTTCGTATGCGATCTCCTCGAAGTCAACGCCGCGCGGCCCCGCCAGCCACTCCAATCTGTTTCCAGCAGTCCGCTATGCCGCGACTGCCTTGCTGTACTGGAGCATCAGCCTGCTCTTGCGCCTGGCCGCGTTGTTGGCGTGGATGGCGCCGCGCTGCGCGGCGCGGTCAAGCGCGACAGCGGCCGTTCGCACGGCCTCCCCCGCGCCCGGATCCGACTCTTCAATCAAGGTGCGCGCTCTTTTGACAGCAGTGCGCGCTGCGCTGCGGTATCGCCGGTTCCGCTCCCGCCTGTGCTCATCCTGGCGCGCACGCTTGGCGGCTGATCTGATGTTCGGCATCTGCTTCTCCATGCGGCGCCATGCCGCCGCCCTCTCTGGAAACTCCGGCCAATATGGATTGATGAAGCCATTCTAGCAGAAGGACGTCAGTTTACCAATTCTGGAAGCGAGTTTGGCCGCGCTTGCCTCCCTTGGGCCCCCCGACCAATCGAAGCCATACCGTCTCCGTTTCACCCCAAAATGTGGCGCGTTTCCCTCCATTGCGATACAGTGTCACGGTAGCAGGAGCCGACCCCTTCCCACACGCGAGGATCTCAATGAGAATCAGCAAAGTTACGCCGATGGTGCTCGGAACCGAGTGGCGAAACCTCACCATCGTCAAAGTCGAGACCGATGACGGGCTTGTCGGCGTGGGCGAATGCCGCGCGCTCAATCGCACCGACGGCGTCCTCGGCTATCTGAGCGAAGCCGCGCCGCGCTATGTCATCGGCGAGGACCCCTTCAACGTCGAGCGTCTCGTCGCCCGCATGTTTCGCGAGGACTTCGGCCGCGCCGGCGAAATCATCATGACGGTCATCGCGCTCGTCGAGGTCGCCTGCTGGGACATCATCGGCAAAGCCCTCAACCAGCCCGTCTACCGGCTGCTTGGCGGCGCAGTGCGCGACAATATCAAGGGCTACGCCAACGGCTGGTATACAGGCGAACGGACCGCCGAAGAGTTTCACGCCGCGGCCAAACGCGTGCTGGCCAAGGGCTACAAGGCTCTGAAATTCGATCCTTTCGGCGCAGGTTTTTACGAGATGGAGCGGGCCGAAAAGAACTATGTAATCGGCCTGGTGGAGGCGGTGCGCGACGCGGTCGGCCCCGACGTCGAAATCCTGATCGAAATGCACGGCCGCTTCAACCCCGTCACTGCGGTCGAGTTCGCCCGCGAACTCGACCGTTTCAAGCCCTCCTGGCTTGAAGAGTCGGTTCCGCCCGAAAACCTGGCCGCGCAGAAAAAAGCAGCGGACGCCATCGCTCCGCTCGGTATCCCCGTCGCCACCGGCGAGCGGCTGCACACCATGTATGAATACCGCGAGCTCTTCGAGCTGCAGGCCTGTGACATCATCCAGCCCGACATCACCCACTTCGGCGGCATTCTCAACACCAAGAAACTGGCCGCCTGGGCCGAGGCCTACTACGTTCTCATCGCCCCCCACAACGTGGGCGGCCCCATCTCAACCGCTGCCGCGCTCCATCTCGCAGCCTGTACGCCCAACTTTAAGATCCAGGAGCACTTCAACGACTTTGCCGAAGCCTACGTCAAGGAGGCCGCCCCCGGCAATCCCGAGATCGAAGACGGCTACTTTGCCTTGCCCACCGGCCCCGGCCTGGGCGTGACCCTCGACGAAGATGTCGTCGCGGCCAACCCACGCCGCCGCGTCCACTTCAATCTCTTTGCCGAAGATTGGCATCGCCGCTCTGCTGAAGTGGACTGAACCGAACGGCAGCCTACGCAGTATTTCTGCTTTCCGCGGGCCAGTTCCGGGCCAGAAGCCGGCGAGGTCGCGCCATCTGCCTCTGCTTAGAGTCGATATGCCTCTTTCGCCAGCCCATACGCGAGCGCGTGCGCCATCTGAAGCGCATCTTCATCGTCGATGATCCCCTCGACCAGCAGCCCGGCAAGCCAGTCGCAGGCGACGCGCCGCCACAGCTCATGCCGCGTCGGGATCGAGGCGAACGCCCGCGTGTCGTCATTGAAGCCAACCGTGTTGTAGATGCCGGCCGTCTCCATCACCTGGGCAAAGAAGCTCCGCATTCCGTTGATGCTGTCGTAAAACCACCACGGCGGGCCGATGCGTAGAATCGGGTAATGGCCTGCCAGCGGCGCCAGTTCGCGCGCGCTCGTCGCTTCGTCCAGCGTGAACAGGATCAGACGCAGCGAAGGATGGGAGCCGAACCGGTCCAGCAGCGGCTTCAGGTTGCGGGTGAAATCGAGCGCGTGGGGAATGTCCGCGCCCATGTCCGCGCCGAATCGCCGGTAAAGCACCGCATTGTGGTTACGGACCGAGCCGGGGTGCAACTGCATTACCAGGCCGTCTTCGCTGCTCATGCGCGCCATCTCGACCAGCATGTGCCCGGTGAAACGCCGCGCGTCGGCTTCGCTGGCCTCGCCGTTCAGCCCGCGCCGGAAAACTGTCTCCGCCTCGCTGTCGGAGAGGAGTTCCGTATACGGCGACTCCGCCGCATGGTCGGTAGCCGTCGCACCCATCTCCTTGAAAAAGACGCGCCGCACCTCCAGCGCACGGATGTAGGATGCGTAGTCGCCAATGTCGATTCCCGCAGCTTCCCGCAGCAGCGCGATCTGCTCCTGCCATTCCGGCTGATCGATCCCGTTTACCACTTTGTCCGGGCGAAACGTCGGGTAGATGCGCCCGGGCCAGGCTGAATCCCGTATCGCTCGATGATGTTCGAGCGAATCGGTGGCCGCGTCCGTTGTCGTCAGCGCCTCCACGTTGAACTGTTCGTATAGCCGGCGCGGCGTGAAATCGGGCGCGGCCAGCTGTTCAGCGATCGTGTCATAGAAAGCCTGCGCATTCGCGGGTGTCAGCTTCTCGTCGATGCCGAAAAGATCGCGAAACTCGTCGTTCAACCACAGGCCGGTCGGCGTACCCTGGAACAGGTGATAGTTCTCGGCGAAGGTCTGCCAGATCCGACGATGATCGCTTTCGACCTCGCTCCCATCCTCACCCTCCTGAACCGCCACACCCTGCGCCTCCAGGGAAACGCCTTGCGAGTAGAGCATCCTGAAGACATAATGATCGGGGATCAGGAGCAACTCCGCAGGCGAGCCGAAATGATAGGATGCATCGGCGAACAGCAGCGGGTCTACGTGTCCGTGCGGGCAGATCAACGGCAGGTCCGCAACACTCTCGAATAGGGTACGCGCCGCCGAACGCTGCGCGTCGCTGCCGCTGAAATACCGCTCCGCCCGCTCCGGCATGTGCTGTCGAAGAGAAGATTTCACGTAGATATCCTTTCGTTCCAGCCCTGAACTGTGATTCAATTACGCTAGCAACAGTGATTGCCGATTATAGTCCAATTCAACCGCAAGCGGCGAGACGAGATCGAATAGGAAGGCTGTCTTAGCCGATTTTCACGCATGCAGGAGCAGGCAATGAGCGTCTGGGAGCAGTTTTCGCTTGAGGGGAAGGTCGCAGTCGTCACGGGCGGCACGGGCGTACTCGGCGGGGCCATGGCCCGCGGGCTGGCCGCAGCGGGCGCACGCGTCGCCGTTCTGGGCCGCCGAGAGCTGAAAGCGCAGGAAGTCGCGCGTGAAATCAACGCCGCTGGGCACGTCGCAATGCCCCTGCCGGCCGATGTCCTCGACGAAGAGAGCCTGCACGCGGCGCGGCGGTCGTTGCTCGACAACTGGGGACGAGTCGACGTACTGGTCAATTGCGCCGGCGGGAACCGCCCTGATGCCACCGTTTTCGGTGATCTCACCTTCTTCAACGTGCCGCGCGATGCGCTTGAGGGCGTTGTCGGCCTCAACTTCACCGGCACCGTACTGCCCATCCAGGTTTTCGGCGAGCCGATGACCCGACAGGGCAGCGGATCGATCATCAACATCTCCTCGATGGCCGCGCAGAAGGTGCTCACACGCGTCATGGGCTACTCCGCGGCCAAGGCGGCCGTCGACAACCTCACCCGCTGGCTGGCCGTCGATCTGTCCGAGAAACACGGCCCCGGCCTGCGCGTCAACGCCATCGCGCCCGGCTTCTTCATCGGCGAGCAGAACCGCGCCCTCTTGCTTGATCTAGACGCCGCACCCGACGCCGAGGGAGTCCATCCCTTGACCGAGCGCGGTCAACAGATCGTCGATCATACCCCGCTCGGACGCTTTGGCGCGCCGGATGAAATGGTCGGCGTCGCGCTCTGGCTTGCCAGCGACGCATCACGTTTCGTCACCGGCATCGTCGTGCCCGTCGACGGCGGTTTCTCCGCAACCAGCGGCGTCTGATCGTGCGGGCGGCAACCTGCTGACAGCCCGCGCCACTCTCCGGCGCTTAACCTGACCTGTGCGTTTTCTTGCCGGGCGCGCTGAAGAATTGTATATTGGTTACGTTGTAAACTGCGCAGTTAGACCGAGGATGGACTCGTGGCACAGGACCAGGTGTTGTCGGCGAAACCCCGCGATTCCAGGGAGATCCGATGAGCAATTCCGACACTGCGACGACGGCGCGCGATTTCATTCGCGAAGCGATCGCCGAAGATCTGAGCAACGGCCGCTTTGACGGAAGATTCCAGACCCGCTTTCCCCCGGAGCCGAACGGCTATCTGCACATCGGTCATCCCAAGGCGATTGGCCTGAACTTCGAGGTGGCAGCAGAGTTCGGCGGCCTCTGCAACCTGCGCTTCGACGACACCAACCCGCTTAAAGAGGAGCAGGAGTTCGTCGACGCCCAGATTGCCGACATCCGCTGGCTCGGCTACGAACCGGCCAGCGTCCTCTTCGCCTCGGACTACTTTCCCCAGCTTTACGAATGGGCGCTGCAGCTGATTGAGTCGGGTCACGCTTACGTGGACGATCTCAGCCAGGAGGAGATTCGCGCCCACCGCGGCACACTCACCGAACCCGGCAAGGACAGCCCCTACCGCGACCGCTCCGTTGAAGAGAATCTCGACCTGTTCAAACGGATGAGAGCAGGTGAGTTTCCCGACGGCGCAAAGGTCCTGCGCGCCAAGATCGACATGAGCTCGCCCAATGTCAACCTGCGCGATCCGGTCATGTACCGCATTCGCCACGCGCCCCATCAACGAACAGGCGATGATTGGTGCATCTACCCCATGTACGACTGGGCCCACGGCCAGTCCGATTCTATTGAGGGCGTCACCCATTCGCTCTGCTCGCTTGAATACCTGAACCATCGCCCGCTCTACGACTGGTACCTGGACGCGCTCGGCGTCTACCATCCGCGGCAGATCGAGTTCGCCAAGCTGGAATTCACCTACACGGTCACGAGCAAACGACGCCTCATGCGCCTGGTGGAAGAAGGCCGCGTCACCGGCTGGGACGACCCGCGCATGCCCACGCTGGCAGGTCAGCGCAGGCGTGGCGTACCGGCCAAAGCGCTGCGCGACCTGTGTGAGCACGTCGGCATCGCCCGCACCAACAGCACCGTCGAAGTCGAGCTGCTTGAACATTTTATTCGCCAGGAGCTGAACCGTACGGCGATGCGCGTGATGGGCGTCCTCGACCCACTGCCGGTCGTGATTACCAACTACCCCGAAGGCGAGACCGAATGGGTCGAGGCGGTCAACAACCCGGAGGACGAAGACGCTGGCAGCCGCACGGTCCCCTTCAGCCGCAATCTGTTGATCGAGCGGGATGATTTCATGGAGGACCCGCCGCGCAAGTTCTTCCGCCTCGCACCGGGCCGCGAAGTACGTCTCAGATGGGGCTACTTTATCCGCTGCGAGGAGGTCATTAGAAACGAACAAGGGGACGTAGTCGCGCTGCACTGCACTTACGATCCGGACACCAAGGGCGGCTACGCGCCTGATGGGCGCAAAGTGCGCGGCACCATCCACTGGGTCAGCGCCGACCATGCCGTGCCGGCCGAAGTTCGTCTCTACGACCGCCTCTTCAACGTCGAAGACCCCTACGACGTGCCCGACGGCCAGGACTTCATGGCCAGCCTCTCCCCCGACTCACTGTCGACACTGGACGGTGCCCGGCTTGAACCGAGCGTGCGCGAGCTCGCGATCGGCCAGACGGTGCAGTTCGAGCGCAAAGGCTACTTTTGCCTCGACCCCGACAGCGCCGCCGACCGCCTTGTCTTCAACCGCACCATCACGCTGCGCGACACCTGGGCGCGAATTCAGTCCCAGACGCGCCGCAAGGGTCGCGGCCAGCGCTGAATCCTGGCCCGGCCGAAACAGAGTGTCTGTTGCTCTTTGGGTGACGGCTCAGTGTGGGCTTGGAGACGTGAACGGCATCTCGGTTGCGTTGCGTTCAACTCTTCGATAGCGGCACCAGGATGTGCCCTTCGTCCAAGGAACCATAGCGCTTGACCGCACCCGGCCCGTGCCGCCACAGGTAGGACGCGACGTAGGCGCACGTCACCGCATCGAGCGTATCCTCGTACGCTTGCAGCGCCGAGCCGCGCATGCCGGTGACCTCAGTCTCTTTGAGAAGTCGACGGGTCCGCCGCAGCCGCGGATCGGCCTTCCGAAGGCCGCGCAAGAGCGAACGATAACGCTCAAACTCCGGCCAGCGTTCCTCGTAACTGCGTCCCCGCCCGCGCTTGTACCGCAGAATGCTGTCCAGCCCAAACAGGCTTACCAGCGCCGGATGGGGATAGACCTCGCACACCAGCCGCGCCTTCGTCCGCCTCGGAATGACATCGGTCTCGATGAACTTGAAGCGCTCCATCAGCGCCGCCGTCAACGCCTCCCCCCGCACCACGCCGTCGCGGGCCAGCAACTTGCGGTTGGCCGGATACGCTCCGGCGTGGAATCGCCGCCATTCGGCCGTCAGCGCGCGGTCGCACTCGCGGCTGCCCGTCTCGTTGGGCACGCGCAGCGGCGCGTCGACCGCCACGATCGACCCGTTGCGCCGCGAAAGATGGGCCCCGACAAAATCGACGATTTCAGTAGTCCTGCGAAGAACACCCGTGTGCGCGATCAGCCGCCCGTCCCGGATTACCGCCGCGCCGGTTGGATTGCGTTCACT
The DNA here is from genome assembly GCA_022827195.1 of Caldilineaceae bacterium. Classification (GTDB taxonomy): domain Bacteria; phylum Chloroflexota; class Anaerolineae; order Caldilineales; family Caldilineaceae; genus Bin5. The sequence continues at coordinate 92,853 of JAJDTL010000021.1, read as the reverse complement.
CCAGGCCAGGTCGATGCCGATAAATGAAGGCCTGCCCCGTTTCTTCGCCATTGTGCCACTCCCTGGCCGCCGGCTTCACAGAAGCAGAATCAAGCCGGCAAATCGCGCCGCAATCCTCTATCCACTGCCGTTTCGCCGCAGACAGACTTTCTCCACCGTCACTTCGTCAAGATATGCCTCGTCCACCTGCGCACCATGTCCCGGGCCGGCTGGGACCGTCAGGGTGCTGTCTTCGTTCAAACTGAACGGATTCGTAACGATATCCCTCTGAAAGTAGCGGTCGTTTGCGCTGATGTCTCCCGGCAGGCTGAAGTTGGGCAGGCTTGCCAGCGCCACGCTGATCGCCCGCCCAATGCCCGTCTCCAGCATCCCTCCGTGCCATACGGGAATCCCTGCATCGCGGCACATATCGTGGATCGAGACGGCATCTGCCAGACCGCCGATGCGCGACGGTTTGATGTTGATGACGCCGCACGCATCCAGCTCCAGCGCCCAACGCGCATGATCCGGCGAAACAATGCTCTCATCCAGGCAGACAGGCGTTTCGATCAGCCTCGCCAGCTTGGCGTGATCGAATATATCGTCGTGGTCGAGCGGCTGTTCGTTGAGCAACAGGTCGAACGCATCCAGCTGCCGCAGATGCTCCGCGTCCTCAAGGCGGTAGATACTGTTGCCGTCCACCTGCAGCAACAGGTCCGGCCAGCGTTCGCGCACCGCCCGCGTCGGCTCGATGTCCCAGCCTGGTTTAATCTTCAACTTGACCCGGCCGTAGCCATCCGCCAGGTAGCCTTCAACCGTCTCCAACAGGGCTTCGACGCTGGCGTGGATCGGTACGCTAACCCCTACCGCAACCTCCGCGCGCGTCCCGCCCAGCAACGATGACAGCGAGACGCCCTGCGCGCGTCCAAAAAGGTCCCAGACCGCAAACTCCAGCCCCGCTTTCGCCATCCGGTTGGCCCGCACACGCTTGAAGACGCCGCTCACGTTCCCGGGCCGGTCGATATCTGCTGCCAACAGCATCGGAGCAAGGAACTCGCGTTGCATGATCAAGGCGGTGTGGAACGTCTCCTCGTTGTACCAGGGACCGTCGCTGACGGGAGACTCGCCCCAGCCTGTCGCTCCCTCTGCGTCTACTCGGACGATCACCGCGTCGCTGCCTTCGTGGCGCCAGCCGCTCGTCTCAAACGGGCGCACATAGGGCATGTGGATGCGGCGAAGTTCGATTCGTTCGATTTTCATGGTCGGGAGTCCGTCCGTAGTATGTCCATTGCGCACTCGGTCGCGTGCATAGTGATTACATCTCTGGCAAGGCTGGAAAAGCTCTTGCTGGACTGCAATTCGCGCTGTTTCCCTTCCAAATATCTCCCAGCGGGCGAGAACAAGTGAAGTCGATTTTGACGCGCAGCCTGCGTGCTGCTGGTACGAAGAGGCGGGCTTGCCACAATGCATTCTCGCCGGGCAAGTTCACCGGTACATGTAGTTCGCCCGGCGAGGATTGTGGCAATTCGAAGTGGGGGCGCTTGCGGGCGGCCTGCGGGCCGGGGATATCCCGCTCGCCGCCCTGTAAATCACTTACTTGAACCTGGTTCTACGCAGCGTAGACGCAGTCCACTTGTCGCCTGCTCGCCGCCGATTCCAAGATCGCATCGCAGATTACCGCATTGCGGTACCCGTCGACAAAGTCCGCCCCGATCGGCGAGACAGCACTGTCATTGACGATACAGTCCAGCATGTGGGTGATCTCGTGCACAAAGGTGTGCTCCCAGCCGATGATGTGCCCTTGAGGCCACCAGTTCTCCCACCAGGGATGCGACGGCTCAGACACCAGCACATTGCGGAATCCCTGTGCCTCCTCCGGCTCGTCCCCAACCCAGTAAATCTCCAGCTCGTTCAGCCGCTCCAGGTTGAAGACGATGCTAGCCTTTTCGGCATTGATTTCGAGACGTAGGCCGTTTTTGCGCCCCGCCGCGAAGCGGCTGGCCTCGACCGTTCCGAGCGCGCCGTTGTCAAACTCAAGCAACGCCGCGAAAGCGTCATCGACATCCACCTTGCCCATCGTCCCGTCGTCCTGCGGACGATCTTCGATGAAGGTGCGAGTCGAGCCGGCCACGCTCTTTACTTCGCCCACCAGATATCGCCCAAGGTCTATAATGTGCGCCCCCAAATCACCCAAGGCGCCGCTTCCGGCGGCTGACTTCTGCAGCCGCCAGATCATCGGAAGATCGTAGTGGGCCATCACCCACTCCTGCAGATAGACCGCACGGAAGTGGTAGATCTGCCCCAACAACCCCGAATCAACCAACTTGCGAATCTGCCGGATCGCAGGCACAAAGCGATAGTTGAAGGCAACCATATGTTTCACGCCCGCCTTCTGGACCGCCTCCAGCATCGCCTGCGCCTCATCCGCGGTGCGCGCCAGCGGCTTTTCGCACAAAATATGCTTGCCGCGTTCGGCGGCGACAATGCACGGCTCCGCGTGCGTATCATTCGGTCCGCCATTGTCGAACAGCTGGATGTCGTCATTGTCCAGCATCGCACGCCAATCGGTGTAGTACCCGGAATACCCGTAGCGCCTCGCAGCCTCCGCGACAGCCTGCTCGTCACGGCCCGCAATACCCACCAGGCGTGGGACAGCCGGCGGTGGATACATCATGTGCGCGATGTTCAGCATCGCATGGCTGTGAGCCTTCCCCATAAAGGCATATCCCAGCATTCCAACACCGATCTCCGGGGCATCGCCTTCAGCGCGCGCGCCGGCCATCGACGTGAAACCGGATCCTTCGCTCATGAGTCAGTTCCTCTCCAAATTCTTATCTCTTGCATGTTCCTGTATGTGGTTTCTACTCAGCAAAGGCCGCGTCAAACGCAATCTCTGACGGCGGGAAATCGATCTTACGCGTGTACGCGCACGACTCGGTCGCGCCGTGCTCCCGGTCCATGCCCGCGTCCTCCCACTCAATCGAGAGCGGCCCGGCATAGCCGATATCGTTCAGCGCCCGGATGACCGCCTCGAAGTCGATGCGCCCTCGCCCTACCGAGCGAAAATCCCAGTACCGCCGGTGATCGCCGAATTCGGCATGACCGCCGAAGACACCGGCCTCTTTGCCGCTGTCCGACCAGCCCACGTCCTTCATATGAACGTGGAAAATCCGGTCCGCAAACCGGCGAATGAATTCAACGTAATCGACGCCCTGATAGCCGAAGTGGCTCGGGTCGTAGTTGAAACCGAACGCCTCGTGCCCGTTGAGCGCGTCCAGCGCGTTCTGGGCGCTGTAGATGTCAAACGCGATCTCCGTCGGGTGGACCTCCAGGCCAAACTTGACGCCGTTCTCGCTGAACACATCCAGTATCGGCGTCCAGAGCTCAGCGAAAAGCGCCAGCCCCTTTTCCAGGAAATCAGGCGGATTCGGCGGAAAAGAATAGACCAGGTTCCAAATCGGTGAACCTGTGAAACCCGGCACTACCTTGACACCGAACTTCGCCGCGGCCCGCGCCGTGTCCTTCATCTCCTCTGCCGCACGCGCCCGCACACCGTCTTCACCGCCGTCGCCCCAGATGCGCGGGGCCAGAATGCTCTCATGGCGCTCATCGATGCGGTCGCTGACCGCCTGCCCAACCAGATGGTTGCTGATAGCAAAGCACTGCAACCCATGCTTGTTCAGCGTGTCCCATCGTCCCTGCACATAGCTGTCGTCTTCCAGGGCTTTGTCCACCTCGAAATGGTCGCCCCAGCAGGCAAGCTCCAGACCGTCATATCCGAAAGACTTGGCCTTTTCACAGATGGTCTCGAAGGGCATATCGGCCCACTGACCTGTGAATAACGTTACTGGTCGCGGCATGAATTCCTCCCTGCCATGTGGCAATATGATTTGCTTTTATCGGCTGGTTCGCTGTGAGCACGCCCGCGAACCTGGTCGCCCCACCAGAATACAGGCAACTCGACACCAAGCATCGATGCGGACTGTGGGGCATCGAAAACTGCATCACTATACAACCGCCACCCCGTTATGGCAATCTGCAGCGAGTGAAACTGTCTTCGCCGCGCGCATTTCCGCCGGCTGACTTACATGCCAAAGTCGCCCTCGATTCGTTCGCACTGTCCGGCCCGCGCCAGGCAGGTCCGACGATTCCACTACTGGCCTTCCCGCCCGGACCACACAAAGCTCCTCACGTCACTGGGCTCGCCCGCGGTCTCCACGCTGCGTTCTCCCCCGTCGCCCAAGGCCACACGCGCGACTGAGATTTGCCACCGGTATGTGACCTCACGTTCCGGCGGTGGCGCCCACTGGTTCGACAGCCGAAAGCTGGTTGACTTTGTCCACACCGGCGGAGGCAGCTCGAACAAACCCTCAAGCGGCCAGATGTACAGAACGTACCATTCATTCTCCTCCAGCAGGCCCCCGCTCAACCAGCGAAACAGGACACTGTCGCCGCGCGCGATGCTTTCGCCGTCATACGGGCCCAACAATCGGGGCGCCTCGTAAATCAGGTCTCTTCCGGCGCCATCAGCGCGCGGCGCGTCCGCCGTCAACACGGCTGCAGGCACACCGGCCACGGGGACCAGGAGCACCTGTTCAGGCCGGATTATGCCGTCCGCGCCTATATTGTTTGCTTCCTGGATGGCGGCAACATTCGTGCCAAGTCGCACGGCAATCGATATCAGGGTGTCTCCTGGCTTGACCGAATAGTTGAAGATCGTAGATATCGTTGACCCGCCGTCTTCGATTCCGTTTTCCGAAATCGACAGCGGAATCGGTATGAGGAGCACCTCCCCAGCCTGGATCAGGGTGCCTTCCATTCTGTTTGCCGCCTGCACGTCCTCAACGGTTACTCCGTACATGGCCGCAATTCCGAGAAGCGTCTCTCCTTTCTGCACGGTGTGCTGCTGAACCAACGGTTCGGCCTCACTCGGTTCCCCGCCGTTGGCCCCCTGTCCCAGGTCGGCGCCCTCTTCAGGCGCAAGGGATATCAGGGCCTCATCTTGTGGACCGTTCTCTTCGCCCTGCCTGCCAAACTGCCACCATCCAATCACAACAACCAGCAGGACGAGTACCAGCGTAGCATCCCGCAACATGAGACGCGCCGGCCTTCTCCTGGTTATTCCCGTCAGTTCTTGACCGCAGAAGTAGCAGGATTCAGCCTCTTGGGCCACCCGCGATCCACAGTTTGGACAGCGGGGCCCGGCCGGAATCGTCGTATGTACACTCTGACTCATACCGAGATCGTCGAATGTGCTACTGCTCTGAAGCCTCGTCGCGTGTTTGCATAGAGACAAAGCCCGATCGAACAGCGGGGTTTGGAGCAGCCATCTCTTTTCGGATACCAGGTTCGTTCAACTCCAGCGCACGCGCCGCTACGCCGGCGTGAACACCAGCTTGACCCCTTCGCGGCGCTCGAACAGCTCAAAGGCCAGCTGCCAGTCCGACAGTGGCAGCCGGTGGCTGATGAGCGGCCCGGTCCGGACAAGGCCGGAACGCAAAAGGGCCAGCGCCTTTTGCCACGAGCTGGAGACCGTGGCAAATGTTCCCTGCACCTGTACCTCTTTGACGCAGACTTGCTCCAGGTCCCAGGTAACCGGCCTGCCGAACAGCCCCACCTGTACATACCGTCCTCGGTGCCGCAACAGCTCCAATGCCGTCTGCGCCCCCGCTCCCGCGCCCGAACACTCAAAAGCGACGTCGGCTCCGAGCCCGTCGCTGCGCGTCGAAATGGCCTCTTGAATATCATCGCTGCCCACCATGAGCACCTCATCCGCGCCCAGCGTCAGCGCCAGTTCCAACCTCGCCCCATCGGTCTCCGTTCCTATCATCACCACCTGCCCGCCTGCCGCCTTGACCACCTGCATCATCATCAGACCGATTGCCCCCGGTCCGGTAACGACCACAACATCCTCCGGCTCTACCTTTGTGTTTTCCAGCGCATGCACACAGCAAGCCAGCGGCTCGGTGAGTGCGCCTGCCCACTCGTCAACCCCCTGCGGCAGAAGATGCACCGACCGTTCGGGAACCAGGACGTAGCGCGCGAAAGCCCCGTGTACGCCACTGCCTATCGACGCGCGTTGTCCGCAGTGATTCGGCATCCCGGCCCGGCAATACGCACACACTCCGCACAGGCGAAAGTACGGCTCACTCGTCACAGAGTCGCCGCTCCTGCAACGCGTGACACCTTCTCCCACATCCACGACCTTCCCGGCCACCTCATGTCCTAGGATAACCGGCGGCCGGCTCGGATACTCGTCGTGGAAGATGTGCACGTCGGTGCCGCATAGGCCACCAGCCGTAACTTCGATAACCAGGTGCCCGGGGCTCGCGTTCGGCTCGGGCGCTTCCAGCAACCCCACCTCTCCCACACCCGCCCGCAACTTCGCTACACCTTTCATTTGACCGGCCCCATTCTGAAAAATATCTTTGCCTGGGTCAGACTCTTTCCCAACTTGCGCTACTTCGACACTTCTGAGGCATGTCTCCTGCTATAGCATACAGGATTCAGCGGCGTATCGATCGCCTCGCCCAACTGCGCGCCCGGCAGCCAGCGGTCCCAGTCCACCTGCTGATTCCCGTTCTTGGGCGCGGCAACCCGCATCCCGTCCTCCATGTAGATTATCGTCATCACCGCCCGCATCCGGCCTGTCCCATTCGGCCCCGCCCGGTGAAATGTCCAACCCGAGTGAAAGCTGACCTCGCCCAGCGCAAACGGTTTGACATCCTTCGCATAGTCATTCAGCGTGCGACCGATTCTTTCCTCGCTCTCGTCGCTGATCGCCATATCCCGGTTTTTGAGCAACTTGTGGCTGCCCACACAGAACGACAGGGGCCCCATCTCTAGCGGTACCGGCTGCAGCGGAATCCACGCGGTCACCGTGTTGTCATTCGCCAGCGGCCAGTAGAACTGGTCCGCATGCCACGGTGTAAAGCCGCCCCCCGGCTCCTTGTACAGTGCCTGGTCGTGATAGATCCGTACCCCGTCCACGCCCATCAGTTCTGCCGCAATCTTGCCAAGCCTCCGGCAGAGCACGAATTCCTTCACAATCTCGCTGTGCTCCCACAGATTCGTGATCTGAAGAAATGCCTTGCCGTACGTATTGCGCTCTGCAATCGGCAGCGTCTGCCGATTCAACGCCTGGACCAGGCGCGTGAACTCTGCGCCATACACTTCCAGCACCGCCGGCGACAGAACATTTGGCAGCCTGACGAAGCCGTCGCGTCGGTAGCAAGCAATCTGCTCTTCCGCCAATGGATACTCATCTTTGAGTTCATCCATCACGCGACCCTCCATAATCTTCGAATCTTGGTGATCGAGGCTTCGCAACCGGCGACTGAGGCGTTGCTGGCGACAAGAGTAAACTCTAGTCCCTCCCTAGTATAATCGAATCGGCAGCATTTGGCATCCGGTCTAAAACAAATATCCGATTGTGTTTCAGGACCAACCTGTGGTTAAATGCGCTGTTGCCTCGCCGTTTTTCGGCTATCTGGTCCGCCGCCGTATCGATGCCGGTTGTCGACCGGAAAGTACTGCACAAGCGAGTGTCTGCGGAGAGTTAGCGCTGCCCCCGCGCGGCCAGGAGATCCGTTTCACAGAGGAGTCCGGTGACCAACACAGTCTACATCGCCCTGGGCGGAAACATCGGTGACCGCGCCGCGTTCATTCACGCGGCCCTGGACGCGTTGAAAGCCTATGTCTCGATCGAGGAAACGTCGCACCTCTACGAGACGCAACCGATGCACGTGACCGACCAGCCGCTCTTTCTCAACGCCGTCTGCCGGGGAACCACCCGCCTGACTCCGCCGGACCTGCTGCGCGCAGTCAAGCGGACCGAAAACGAACTGGGCCGCACCAAGACAGTCCGCTACGGCCCCCGCAACGTTGACCTGGACATCCTCTTCTACGATGATGCCGTCGTGGATACGCCCAGCCTGACGATTCCCCACATTCGCATTCCCGAACGGGACTTTGTTCTGGCGCCACTGCTGGACCTGGAGCCGGACCTGCGGCATCCCCGGTTGGACCTTACAGTCCGCCAATTGTGGGACCGGCTTGAAATGCCGATGCCGCCGCGCGTGATGCCGCTCGGCGACAGGATTTGGCACTGGAGTCAACCCACGCGCGTGATGGCCATTCTCAACATGACGCCCGACTCCTTTTCCGGCGATGGGCTTGCAGGTGCGCCCGACCCGGTCGCCGCCGCCTGCACACTGGCGCGACAGTTCGCCGCCGATGGCGCCGACGCGATTGACGTCGGCGGCTATTCGACCCGGCCCGGCCACGCCGACATTTCGATCGAAGAGGAGATCGGCCGTGTGGCGCCGGTCATCAGCGCCCTGCGCAAAGAGCTTGATCTGCCCCTTTCCATCGACACCTTTCGCGTCGAAGTCGCAGAGGCCGCGCTGGATGCCGGCGCTGTCTGGCTCAACGACGTTTCCGGATTTCCAGCAGCCGGCGGCCCCCGGGAAGACGCGCTTCAAACCGTGCCCGCCATGGCCGCACTGGCAGCAAGACGTCGCGTTCCCCTCGTGCTGATGGACAACCGCGCCCCGCTCCACGTCGACAACCGGCATCGAGACGCAAATTACGGTACACCTGCTGCAGACATCGTTTCAGAGGTGCGCAGGCAGCTGGACCGTGCGCTCGAACTGGCCCGCCGTGCCTGCGTCGCCCGCTGGCATCGAGTCATCGACCCCGGCATCGGCTTCGGTAAGTCGGTATCGCAACACGCCGCGCTCATTCGCCGCCTCGACGAGCTGACTGCATTGGGCTACCCGCTCCTGTTCGGCGCTTCTCGCAAGGGCTTCCTGGGCAAGCTGGCCGCCGGCGCGCCAGTTGACGACCGGCTTGCCGCAACGATCGCCGCCAACGTTCTCGCCGTCGAACGCGGCGCGCGCATTGTGCGCGTCCACGACGTGCGCGAAAATGTGCAGGCACTGCGCGTCGCCTGTGCAGTTCTGGCTGACGCATCGTAACGCGCGCTACCCTCCGGTTGACAGCTACGAGGAAAGGTACCCCATGCGACTCCCTCTGACCATCACAGACCTGCGCGGCGGCACCGCAGTGGTAGTTGGCGGCGGCGTTGTCGGTGAACGGAAAGTACGCAGCCTGCTCGCGGCCGGCGCGCCCGTGCGCCTGATCAGCCCGACCGCAACCGATCAGCTGCAGGCCTGGGCAGCTGACAATCAGTTCGTCTGGGAGCGAAGGCCCTTCCGCGAAGGAGACCTCGACGGCGCCGCGTTGGTCTTCGCCGCCACAAATGTACGCGCCGTCAATGGCAAGATCGCGCAGGCCGCCTGCGATCGCGGCCTGCTCGTAAACGTCGCCGACGCACCCGCCGAGGGGAACTTCCACTCGCCCGCCGTCCACCGCTCCGGCGACCTGATCGTTTCAGTCAGTACGATTTCAGGCCGCCCGCGGCAGGCCACTACAGCCCGCGACAAGATCGCCGCGCTGCTGGCGTCCGATTCATGACCCGGTACTGTCCTGCAACAGCGAGGAGCGGCCATGACGGGTAAAGCTTACCTTGTCGGCGCCGGACCGGGTCGCGCCGACCTGATCAGCGTGCGCGGCCTGGCGCTCCTGCGCGCCGCCGACGTCGTCATCTTCGATCGCCTGATCGCCCGCGAACTACTGCAGGAACTCCGGCCGCAGGCGGAGCGCATCTTCGTTGGCAAGCAGGGCCACAGGCCCAATTCGATGCCCCAGGACGAGATCAACGCCCTCCTTGTCAGCCGCGTACAGGCCGGGTCACAAGTCGTACGACTCAAGGGCGGAGATGGCTTCGTTTTCGGGCGCGGCGGCGAGGAGTGCCTGGCGCTTGCCGCCGCCGGCCTCCCCTTTGAAATCGTGCCCGGTGTCAGCGCCGCCATCGCCGCGCCCGCTTTTGCCGGCATCCCCGTTACCCACAGGGATCTGGCGAGCGCCTTCGTCGTTGTCACCGGCAACGAAGATCCAGCCAAAGAGGAAACGTCGGTCGATTGGTCGCAGCTGGCGCAACTGCCCACCCTCGTCGTCATGATGGGCGCGCGGCGGGTGAGCGTTATCTGCGATACATTGGGCAAACATGGCCGCGATCCCGCCTCTCCCGCCGCCGCAATTGGCAGCGCGACCACACGTCAACAGCGCGTCGTCTGCTCGACGCTGGCCGGCCTGCCGCAGGCGATGGCGCGCGCACAGATCCACGCGCCCGCCGTCCTCGTTTTCGGCGATGTCGTCACCCTGCGAGACCGGCTCGACTGGTTTACACCCGATGAAGGCGGTGCAGGCTTCCTCCCGATGGAGCGGGCCGTCCCCTAGTTCCGATTGGGCGAGAGCGCGGTGCGGGAGCCCCGGCGGCCGACCTGTCACGTCGGACACAAAAGGCCGGACATCCATACGAGCAAGATGTCCGGCGTGTGGCCCTATTCTGCTTAATCTGTCGCAGCTGACCTGCAACTGCCAGGCAGCTACCCGATCTCGACCATCCGCTGCACCGAACGCGCCGCCCTGGCGAGAATCTCTTCCGGCACGCTGATCTCATACTGCATCTTCTCCAGCGCAGCCAGCGTATCCTCCATCGTGATCTGACTCATATGGGGGCAGCGCACCGCGCAGAGCCGCAGCATCTCCTTGTCCGGGTTCGCGCCGATGATGTTGTCACCCATCGAGCACTCGGTCAGCAGCAGAAAGCGCGGCGCCTCCGTCTCCTCCACATAGCGGATCATCGACGTCGTGCTGCCGGTAAAGTCCGACGCAGCCACCACCTCCGGGCTGCACTCCGGGTGCGCGACAATCGAGACATCGGGGTACTGCCTGCGTACATTCTCAATGTCCTGTACGCTGAACTTCTCGTGGACCTCGCAGCGCCCATGCCAGCCGATCAGGTCAAACGCTTCGGTCTCCAGCGGGATGATCGGATGGCCAGTCTCGGCATCAACAGTCTGCGGCTCGGACAGGTCACCGTCTGGCGAATCCCTGTCCATGTCACGGGGAATGATGATCTGCTTGCCCGTCTCCTGCGCCACATTCCTCGCCAGATACTCGTCGGGGATAAAGATGACCCGGTCCGAATCCAGGGAGTTGACCACCGCGACCGCATTTCCGCTCGTGCAACAGACATCGGTCTCAGCCTTCACATCGGCATAGGTGTTCACGTAGGTGACCACCGGCACGCCGGGATACTGCGCCTTGAGACGCCGCACGTCCTCCCCTGTGATGCTGGCCGCCAGCGAGCAACCTGCCTTCTCCGCCGGCAGCAGGACCGTCTTGTCCGGGCTGAGTATCTTGGCCGTCTCCGCCATAAACTCGACCCCACAGAAAACGATCACGTCCTTGTCGGTTTTTGCCGCCATCCGGCTCAGGTAGAGGGAGTCGCCGACAAAATCGGGGATCGAATGGAACAGTGCGGCTTCCATGTAATTGTGCCCGAGAATAACGGCATTCCGCTCCTTCTTCAGGCGGTTAATCTGCGCGGCCAACTCGGCCTTAATGCGTAACTCGACATCCAGCGCCACATTGTGCAGCTTGCGCGCAAGAGCCTCGTACATCGGTCCGGCTTCGGTGATCTCTGCCAGAGGTGTTGCTATCGTTGCCGTCGTCATGGCCCGTACTCCGTTCCAAGTTCTAAGTACTGTGCCGACACTATTCGGCGCCCCCTCACTGAAGCAGGTCGAAACTGATGTCCAGTGCCGGGACTGAGTGCGTAAGCGCGCCAACTGAAATCGAGTCGACGCCGGTGGCGGCAATCGCAGTCACATTGGCCAGGTTAACGCCGCCGGAAGCTTCGAGGGGCGTACGGCCCCCCGCAATTCGTACCGCCTCGCCGATCTGGTCCGCTGTCATATTGTCGAGCAGAATCCGGTCCAGGTCGAGGTCGAGAGCCTCTTTCAACTGGGTCAGGTCCGCGACCTCAACTTCAATCGGAACTCCACTATAGCGGGCCCGTACTCGCCGCACCGCAGGGGTGATACCGCCCGCCGCGGCAATGTGATTGTCCTTTATCAACGCCATATCGAACAGGCCAAAACGGTGATTCTCACCACCGCCCAGCGCCACAGCCCTCTTGTCAAAATAACGCAGCCCCGGCGCCGTCTTGCGCGTATCCAGGATGACAGCGGCGCTCCCTTTTGTCGCATCCACGTAGCGTTTGGTCATCGTCGCAATCCCGGACATCCGCTGCAGGAAGTTCAGCGCAACCCGTTCCGCAGTCAGCAGGCGTTGCGCCCCTCCGCAGGCCCGGGCGACGACCGTTCCCGCATCAATCGATTCACCTTCCTCCACATGTGCGAAAAACTGAACCGCCGCCGATTCCTCGTGTGAGCCAAGGCAGCCGACCTGAACGAACGCCTCTTCAAGTACCCGGTAGACGAGTTCGACGACCTCCAGCCCGGCAATGACCCCGGGCGCCTTCGCCAAAAAGTGACCCTCCGCCTCCGTATCCGGCCGGATCGTCGCCAGCGAAGTTACATCACCGTTCCCGATGTCCTCCTTCAGTGCGTTAAGCACGGCTGGCCTGCATTGCGCAACGAACCCGTCCATCCCTGCACCTGCGGTCGAATAGCGGCCTTTATGGTACAACAATCGGCTCGGCCCTAGTGAGTCGGAACTCTACTCCGATGTCAAGTGGATATCGCCACTAGAATACCATCGGCGGCTCGATCTCCCAAAACAAGATGCAAAATACCGGCCACCGTTCTCTCTTGGCCCTGAATCGTTTGGGCTCGGACTCCGCGGAGGCATTCTTGCAATTCTTGCGCCCTCCTTCCCCTCGATTTCGGAACTGCTTTGCTCGCCCTTTAGATTCGGTTACACTGAAACCAATACCCGGCCGGTCCGTATTGATGGATTGGAATGTGCATGACGAAAGACACCTTCGAGCGCGCTCTTGGAGCGCAAGCCCAGGCGTCGCCTTCCGTGACAGCGCACGCACCAGGAGGCGATGGGCAAGTTCTTGCTGCACAGCAGAAGATCTCCGGTCTTGGCTTCGACTGGCTGGTGATGGCGCTGAGTGCGGTTTTTGTCGGTGGCCTCTATCTGGACGGCTGGGCGCACAATCACGGTCGAGTCGACCAGTCATTCTTTACGCCCTGGCACGCTTTCTTCTACAGCGGTTATATTCTCGTCGCCATTGTCTTCGCCGGCGCCACGACATTGAACATGCTGCGCGGTTACCCCCTGACGCTGGCGATCCCCGACGGCTACCGCCTGACCGGCATCGGCCTATTCGTCTTCGCTGCCGGCGGCGCAGGCGACATGGCCTGGCATCAGATTTTTGGTGTCGAGCGCGGCATTGAAGCGCTCTACAGCCCAACGCATATCCTACTTGGCCTCGGCATCGGACTCGTTGTCGCCGGCCCCCTGCGGGCTGCCTGGAATCGGCATGACGAAGACCCTTGCTGGCGCACGCTCGCGCCCGCAATTGGGTCGCTGGGACTCTTTCTCGCCAACCTCATCTTCTTTATGATGTTTTACTTTCCCGTGACCGTTCAGCTCGGAACGCCGGGGACAGGCGATGGCTACTTTCACAATGATGTGGGCAAGGCTGCCGGACTGGCCGGAGCCATCATCACCGCGGCTGGGTTGACCGGACCACTCCTCCTTGTATTGCGCCGCTGGCAGCTGCCCCCGGGCGCGGTCACAACGGTGCTCGGATTGGCCATTCTGGGGGCTGCCATCGTCGACTACGAACGCCCCCTCATGGCTTGGCTGGCTCTCGGCATGGGAACCGCCGCCGTCGTTATTGACTTCCTGTCGTGGCGGGCCCATCCGCGCCGCAACCCGCAAACGGTCCGCTGGCTCGCCCCAGCCATTCCATTTCTGCTCTACACCGGCTACTACGCCGTACTCCTGCCAACCGCCGGCACAACCTGGTCCGTCCATCTTTGGACAAGCACAATCGTCATTCCTGCCCTGGCCTGCTGGCTGCTCAGTTTTCTCCTTCTGTCCCCGCAGCAACCGGAGCCGGGCGCGTGAACCTGCCTGCGCTAACTGCCGATCAGATGCGCGCCGTCGACAGACTTATGGTTGAAGAGTATGGTGTCCGGCCCGTGCAGATGATGGAGAGCGCCGGCCGTGAACTCGCGCGTCTGGCCAGGCGACTGCTGTCCGACGACGAGAATGGAGGCGTCGATGCATTACAGGACCGCCCCATCGTCGTGGTGGCCGGGCGCGGCAACAATGGCGGCGGCGGGCTTGCCGCGGCGCGCCATCTTCTCAATTGGGGCGCTTGGGTACAGATTGTGCTCTCGCACCCCCTCAGCGACATTCCGCCATGCGAGATGCGCAGCCAGCTGACCACGCTTCAGCGCATGGACGCACCCCTCGCATGGGCTGAAGAAGGTTGGGAACTCCCCCCCGCCGACCTCGTCATCGACGCTTTGATTGGCTACGGCCTGAACGGGCCCCCGCGCGGCCGCGCCGCCGATCTGATCCAGCTGGCGAACAGCAGCGTCGCGCCGATCCTCAGCCTCGACATGCCCAGCGGCCTCGACGCCTCCGGCGGTCAACTGGTCAGCCCTCACATAGCCGCCTCGGTTACCATGACTTTGGCGCTGCCCAAGCTCGGGCTCCTCCAGCCCGAAGCGAACGCGGCGTGCGGCCAGCTCTACCTCGCTGACATAGGTGTGCCCCCGGCGCTTTACGAACGCTTGGAGCTGGACCTGCCGCCGCTCTTCGCCGGCGACACGCTCTTGCCCCTTCAAACCGCGAACCTTGTTGCGCGCGTAGAGGGCCTCGATGCCATTCTTTGAACTCTCAGACCTGCTGTTTGGCTTCAGTTATCTTCTCATCACTCTGGGAATCGTAGGCGCGATGGTCCCGGTCCTGCCCGGGCCGCCCTTCATCTGGATCGGCGTGCTGGTCTGGGCATGGGCTGACGGTTTTGCCCGCATCGGCTGGCCGACGCTGCTCTTCCTCGCTATCCTCACGATCATCGCCTGGGGCGCCGATCTGGGCCTGAGCTTTGTCAGCAGCCGCCGCTCCGGCGCGGGTTGGCGCTCGATCGGCGTCTCAATTCTCGGTGGGCTCGCCGGCGCTATCCTGCTGTCCAGCATACCCGTCGTAGGCACCTTTGTCGGCGCCGCGGTCGGCTCAATTTCCGCCCTCTGGCTCATGGAGTACCGTCGCGCGCAACGCGCTTCAGCTGTGCGCGGCACCGCTGGAGCTGGGGGGATCGAAGCGGCCGCTGACCTCGGCAGCAGGGTCAAGACCAGCGCGCGCTCGCACCGGCAAGCCGCCACGCAGGCGGTGAAAGGTTATGTCAGTGGGTTTTTGCTTGCCATGGCTGTCGAATTCGCGATCAGCGTGACGATGCTCGCGATCTTTGTCTGGCAGGCGTTCCTCTAAACGATTCGGAAGGCCATGCGCGCCCTGCTCTTTGTTAACGGAGAAATCACCGACTACAGCGCCCTGTCGCGCTGGCTGCGTCCCGACGACTATCGTATCGCAGTCGACGGAGGCGCGCGCCACCTTGAAGCGCTCGGCCTCCAGCCCGCCGTGGTCGTCGGCGACCTTGACAGCATCGACCCGGTGCATCTGGCGCAACTCCGCAAACAGGGCGTTGGCGTGGAGCAGCATCCTGCAGCCAAAAACGCCACCGATCTCGAACTGGCGATCGAACGCGCCCTGCGGGACGGGGCGACGGAACTCATCCTCCTGGGGGCTGTCGGCGGCCGGCTCGACCAGACAGTCGCCAACCTCATGATCCTGGCCCAAAGGAGCAGGCCCGTGCCCCTTGCCATCGCCGAAGGAGACCAGCTTGCGCGCGTCCTGCGCGGGCCCCAGTCGCTTACAATGGAGGGTCCGACCGGCGGCTACGTCAGCGCGGTTGCCATAAGCGAAGAGGTGACGGGCGTGACCTATCGGGGCCTTGAATATCCGCTTGAAAACGCGACCCTGTACCTCGGCAGCACGCTAGGCGTAAGCAATACGCTCGCATCCTCGCCCGCCCATATTTCGATTAAGGCTGGAACTCTTCTCGTCATTCAGCAGGTTCTGTAACCTGCCCGCCGTCCTTTCCTGCGTCAAGCGATCCGCGCTGCCTCTCCAGTCCGCGTCCGCTTCCAGCTGATCGCGTGAGCGCCGGTGCAGGTGTGATCAGCCCGTCGCACTCTGTGAAGATCCGTCCCTGTCAGCGGTCCCCGCCAGTGAAAGCGCCAGTGCGAGCGCCGCGACCAGAGCCACCAGCTGCGAAATACGCAGGGGACCCAACTGACTCGCGTCAGCCGCGAATCCGTCAACAAGAAGCCGCAGGAGCGCCAGCGCCAGAAGCGCCTTTCCCGCCAAACGGCCCGGTCGCTTCCAGTTGCCCCACAACAGAAATCCACCGACGATCAGCATCATGCCGATCGCACGGTAGAGCGCAACTGGATGGCGAACTTCGCCCGAAATAAGCCGGAGCGGTTCTGCCAGCTTGCCGATTCCGGTCAGCGCGGTAGACACTGCCGCCGGTGGAGTGCCGGGGACGCCCACAGTCGAACCGGTCAGAAAGTAGGACACCTCCAGCACGGCCCCTCCTGCCAGCACGCCCAAAACCACCGCCGTCCCGACCGGCCGCGGATCGACCCCCTTGCGGACCAGATACAAGTATCCCGCCGCCAGCGCGCCAATTGCCCCCGGCCAAAAAAGGAGACCACCGGGCCGAATACTGACGAGCAGTAGAGGCTCGGCGCGATAGATGTCCCAATACTGGACTGCATGGGACAGCCGGGCTACAATGAGTCCCGCCGCCAGCGCCAGCGTGCCCAGATTCCAGACCATGTCCGGGTCCAACCGCAGACGGCGTCCGACCTGGGCCATGACCGACAGACCGAACCAGGCCGCCACCAGGGCCAGAATCTGGGCGGTCGGGAGTGAAATAGGGCCGACCTGAATAGACGGGTACAAGGCGATTCCTCTGCAAGCGGACACAGGGCCCGGATTCTACCGGCCATTCGCCGGCGCCAGGCCAGCGTGTAGTATACTGTTCCCATCGTGACCATACCAAGGAACCAGGGACCTGCCTGCTCGTAACCTATGGATCTGGACCACATTCGCAACTTCTGCATCATCGCGCACATCGATCACGGCAAGAGCACGCTGGCCGACCGCCTGATCCAGCTCACCGGCACTGTAACCGATCGCGAAATGAAGGAACAGCTGCTGGACTCGATGGACCTTGAACGCGAAAAAGGCGTGACAATCAAAGCCAGTGCAGTGCGCATGATCTACCGCCGCCGGCGCCCCGGTGAACCATCGGCCGACTACGAAATGAATCTCATCGACACGCCCGGCCACGTCGACTTCACCTACGAGGTCAAGCGCGCCCTGCAGGCCTGCGAGGGCGCCGTCCTCGTCGTTGACGCATCCCAGGGCATCCAGGCCCAGACCGTTGCACATCTGCTGGCCGCAATGGAACTTGACCTGACCATCATTCCGGTCCTCAACAAGATCGACCTGGCGGCCGCCATGCCCGATGAGGTCGCGCAGGACATAGAAGACCTTCTGGCTGTGCCCGCCGCTGATATTCTCCGCATCAGCGCCAAAGACGACCTCAACATCGAAAACGTGCTGGAAAGCATTGTCGAGCAGGTGCCGCCACCACAGGGGAACACAGACGCCAGGCTGCAGGCGCTCGTATTCGACTGCCATTACGATCCCTACAAGGGCGTCGTGGCCTACGTGCGCGTCGTCAATGGCGCCTTGACCGCCCCCGCCCGCCTCCTCGCCATATCCGGCGACAAACACATCGACCCCATCGAAATCGGCATTCTTACGCCCGCGCCCGTCAAGGCCTCCCGCCTGGAGGCCGGCGAGGTCGGCTATATCGCCACCGGCCTGAAAAGCGTGCAGGACCTCGACGTCGGCGACACCATTACTCTCGCCTCCGACCCTGCGCCGCAGCCTCTTCCCGGCTACGAGCCGATGAAGCCGATGGTCTTCGCCGGCCTCTACCCAACCGATTCCGATGACTATCACGACCTGCGCGACGCACTCGAGAAACTGCACCTCAACGACGGCGCGCTGACTTTCGAGCCGGAGACCAGCCAGGCGCTCGGGTTCGGATTCCGCCTTGGCTTTCTCGGCCTCTTTCACATGGAAATCGTGCAGGAACGTCTCGAGCGCGAATATGACCTTGATATTATCTTTACCGCGCCTTCCGTGGCATACCGCGTCATTGCAACAGACGGCAGCCAGTTTCTGCTCGAAAGCCCCGCCGATCTGCCTGACGCAAGCCTCATCGAGCAGATCGAAGAACCCTGGTGCGGTCTGCAGATCTACGCCCCCTCAGCCTACATCGGCCCGATCCTGGAGATGGTGACCAAGCGGCGCGGCCGCGTCAAAAACCAGCTCTGGCTCGACACCAAACGGGTCGAACTCAGCTTCCAGATCCCGCTCGCTGAAATCATCGTCGACTTCTACAATGAGCTGAAAGCCCGCACGCGCGGCTACGCCTCGATGGATTACACGCTCGACGATTATCAGCCCTCCGACATGGTCAAACTCGACGTGCTCGTAAACGGCCAGCCCGTCGACGCCCTCAGCATCATCACCCACCGCGACGACGCCTACCCCAAAGGGCAGCGCATGGTCAGCAAGATGAAGGACATAATCCCCCGCCAGCTTTTCACCGTCCCCATCCAGGCCGCCATCGGCAACAAGGTGATCAGCCGCGCCAACGTGAAAGCGCTGCGGAAGGACGTGCTCTCAAAGTGCTACGGCGGCGACGTCACCCGCAAACGCAAGCTGCTCGAAAACCAAAAGGCGGGCAAAAAACGCATGAAGATGGTCGGAGCGGTCGAGATCCCGCAGGAAGCCTTTATGACCGTGCTTAGCCTCGAGGATGAGTAAAAATAAGCCCTCCTCACCCCTTGACCTGCTCCGCCGCCACAATCTGGACCTCAAGAAGTCCCTCGGCCAGAACCTCCTCATCGACACGACCCACCTCGCCCGCATCGCCGGTGCGGCCGATCTCACGCCGACCGATAACGTCCTTGAAATCGGCCCCGGCCTCGGCGCATTGACCCATCAGCTGGCAGCGCGGGCCGGACGCGTCGTCGCCGTCGAACTCGACCAGCGTCTCATTCCCATCCTCCGGCAAGAGTTCGCAAGTCAAACCAATGTAGCCTTTGTCCACGCTGACATCCTGAAGATCGATCCCGCCGAAACCGTTCACGCCCAGACAGTCGCTCAGCAACCGGCCGCGCCCCTCTCCTCGCCCTTCAAAATAGTAGCGAACCTCCCCTACTACATCACGAGCGCCGTCCTGCGGCACATACTGGAATGCGCCCATCCCCCGATGCTCGCCGTCCTCCTCGTCCAACACGAAGTAGCCCGTCGCATCGTCGCTCAGCCCGGCGCAATGTCGCTCCTCGCAGTCAGCGTCCAATTCTACGCCCGACCCAGCGTCCTGCAACGTGTGCCCGCCGGCGCCTTCCTGCCTCGGCCCAAAGTCGACAGCTCCGTGCTGCGCCTCGATATTCTGCCCAAGCCGGCCGCCCCCGGTGTCGAACCGGCCCACTTCTTCTCCGTCGTGCGCGCCGGCTTCTCCCAGCGCCGCAAACAGCTCCGCAACAGCTTGAGCGCGGGCCTTTCCTGTACCAAACAGCAGGCAGACCAATGGCTGCACGCCGCAGACATCGATCCCAGCCGCCGCGCCGAAACACTTTCCATCCCTGAATGGGGACGGCTTGCGCATGCGGTTCGTGATGCAATTCGTGATTGGGATAATGCGAACTTCGGAGACCTCGCCTAGGCGCCGGACACCTGCCCTTGCCAGCCCCCTCTATCTCTACGGCAGTCGGAAAAACACGGCTGGCGCCGAGACTCCCACGGTTGAAGGCCCTCGGATCGAAGACGAATCTCTACATCTATCTGACCCCGGCCAGCACCTGAACTTTCTGGCTCGTCTCCCGCCAAGTGACCTTGCTCAGGCCCATCTTGTTGCGCAGCGCTTCGTCCTTCATTCCCTGCTTGAAATCGCGCACGACACTTGTCCACCGCAACGTCTCGAAACCTACCTTGACCCGCTTGACCTTCGCTCGTTCGCCTACCTCTTCCAGCACATACTCCAGGTTGCGCGGCGTACATTCAAACAGAAAGTTCTCAGGCCGGTACTGTTCCAGGTACTGCTCGAGCGGCCTCAGAAAGCCGGGATCGAGGTCCAGCCTGCGGTTTTTGTGCGCGTACCGCTCCTCTGCGTAACGGATAAACACCGACGGCTCCTGCGCGTCTTCACGCGCAATGTCCTCCAGCAACAGACCGACCGCCTCGCTCTTCTTGATTCCAGTCTGGAGTAACAGGCCCACCAAGACATAGGGCCGCGCATCCGGCTTGTCGCCGTCCAACAGCCAGTTCCTACAGGTCTCCAAAAGACTCTTGACTTCCTTGTAGTTGAGAATCTCGGGCAGCGAAGTCCGCACCGCATGGTTGACTATCGGTTCAGCCGGGTCGGTGCCGATTGCGCCGATACTGTGCAGCCACGCGAAAAAACTCTTGAGCGTCGTGATCCGTCTTGACAGCGTCTTGGGGCCGCAGGGGCGCCCGCGCTCACCCTGCATCCAGGTGAGAAAGTCCTGCAGATGCTGCGTCTGAATCTCCCGCAGCACCGCCGAATCGTCCAGAAAAGTGCGCAGAATCTTCAAGTCATTGGCGAAGGACTTGATCGTGTTCACGCTGTATCCTTTGCCAACCATCTCCTTTTCGTAGCCAGCGACTGCCTCGCTGAGAGAGCTATTCGCTCGCAATGCCGGCGCCGCGCTTCCGGCGGGGTCAACCTCCGCTCTCGTCGTACGCCCGCTCCTACTCTCGCTCATCCGGCCAACCTCCCTGTTGTCCGCTAAACTCCGGCCGCCTTGCCGTGGCCCATATTGCGTATAGGCCTTAGTCAATATATCCGCGCCTTTCGCATTTGGCAACACCCACTCCTAACGGTCCGAATTCAAAGAGAGTAAGCAATCGCGGCGGCGCACGGGTCCATTTGCCAAGTTTTCTCCCTTCAACCTACTTACACCGCGCCCACGCAGTTCTCGCGCATTCTCCCACCACATCTTTGACATGTTTTGTGCCTTTTTGTACAATGCCGCGCGGATGGCTCTCGACCGCTGCCGCCGTCTGTGACGCGCCTGTCGCTGACAGTCGCCCTTTCCGAAGGCGGCCACCATCTGAACCCGGGTGCTCTTAAGGATAGTTTTCATGGCGAACAACCGTCGACACTTCATTATCGCGACGCTCCTGATCATAGTCTGTACCTGGCTTGTCTACGAGGTGCTGGACAGCGTCCTCGTCAAACCGGTTGCCGCGGTCGCCGAGGCCGCTCCCATCGACGAAATGTTCGACCAGCATATCTGGTTGATCGCCTTCCTATTCGCCCTCGTCGTCGTATTCATGTGCTATGCCCTCATCGTCTTCCGCGCCCGCGGCGATGAAGGCGACGGCGAGCATATACACGGAAACGGCACCCTCGAAATCGTTTGGACCGTTGTCCCCTGCTTCATACTCGTCTACTTTGGGTGGTACGCCACCACCATGCTTTTTGACATTACCAAAGAGCTGCCCGACGAATATGTGGTCAGCGCCGAAGGCCGCCAGTGGAGCTGGCTATTCTCCTACCCGGATACCGGCGCGGTCACGGAGGTTCTGGTCCTGGAAGTGGACAAACCGGTGCGCATGCACCTTACTTCCGACGATGTTCTCCATAACTTTTGGGTGCCGGAGTTTCGCGTCAAACAGGACACCGTACCCGGCAAAATCACCTATTTGCGATTTACACCAACGGTAATCGGTGAATATAGGCTCGTCTGCGCAGAACTATGCGGCAGAAACCACAGCGGCATGGAAGCAGTTGTTCGCGTCGTTCCTTCCGACGAATTCAAGCTCTGGCAGTCCGAGCAGCTCGCGCAGCTCCAGGAGTAACCGTATAGCCTGTCCGCCAAAACTCTAGGCGATCAGTTTTCCGATTGTTGCCGCAGCACAATCCCGAATCTCTTGGCAGGAGATCCTGTATGTCCCTTTTCACATTAGGAATCGCACGAGGGTTGGTCGGTCAGGTCCTGGGCATGATCATCGGCATGCTCTTGACCTGCGGCGTGCGCATACTGCTCGGCTGGGAAGCCTGGAAGGCGGAACCGGCCTGGACCGTCGGCGCCGTCTGCAGCATCATCGGCTTCCTCCTCGCGGTCGGTGCGCTCGACGACTGGCTGAAGTGGACCAAAGGCGTCGCCACGCCGATGCACCACGGCCCGCCAATCGATAAGCCGGCCTGGACGCGCTATTTCAGCGTCGACTACAACCACAAAGTGATCGGCATTCAGTATACAGTCTGGGGCGTTTTCCTTCTCATGGTCGGCGGCACGGTGGCCATGATCTTCCGCACCGAGCTGGCCCGCAGCGGCCTCCAGTTCCTCGGCCTTGAACTCTACAACAGCTTCATCGGCATGCACGGCTTCATCATGATCGGCGCCATCCTTCTCGGCGTCGGCGGCCTGGCCAACTACCTGACGCCAATCATGATCGGCGCCGAAGACATGGCCTTTCCCCGTCTCAATGCGCTTGGCTTCTGGTTCAATGTCCCGGGAAGTCTCCTCCTGATATTCAGCCTCTTCGTAGGCGGCTGGGACGCCGGCTGGACCGCCTATCCGCCCTTGAGCGCGCGCGGCCCAATCGGCTATCAGCTTTTCTTCCTGGGCGTCTTTGCCATCGGCCTATCCTCTATCGTCGGCTCGCTCAACCTGTTGGTTACGATCCTGCGCATGAGACCGGCCGGAATGAGCCTATTCCGTATGCCCATCTTCTGCTGGGCCATCTTCGCCACCAGCCTGATCCAGCTGACCGCCACCCAGCTCATCGGCGTCAGCTTCCTCATGGTTTCGGTGCAACGCGCCATCGGCATGGGCTTCTTCGACCCACGCGGCATGCTGGGCGAAGTCAGTCCCATGGTCGGCGGCGGCGATCCGATTCTCTTCCAGCACCTTTTCTGGTTCTATAGCCACCCGGCGGTCTATATCTTCGTGCTGCCCGGCCTCGGCGTCGTCAGCGAGCTGCTGCCCGTCTTTTCACGCAAGCCCCTATTCGGCTACAGGTGGATCGCACTCTCCAGCATGGCCATTGCAATCGTCGGCTTCATCGTCTGGGGACACCACATGTTCGTTTCCGGCTACAACGACATCCTGCGCGTCCCCTTCATGTACGCTACGCTACTCGTCGCCATCCCGACCGGCGTTAAGTTCTTCAGCTGGCTGGGTACGATGTGGGGCGGGAAGATTCACTTCGACACGCCGATGCTCTTCGTTCTCGGCGCTATCAGCGTCTTCCTGATCGGCGGCCTCAGCGGGCCGATACTGGCGACCGTGCCGACCGATTTTCCGCTGCACGACTCCTACTTTATCGTCGGTCACTTCCACGCCACCATGTTTGGCGGCTTCGTCTTCCCCTTCTTCGCCGCCCTCTACTACTGGTTCCCCAAAGTCACCGGCCGCATGTACAACGAGACTCTGGGAAAGATCCATTTCTTCATCATGACCCCTGCCTTCTGGGTGCAAACCCTGGGCCAGATGGGCGTAGGCGTCATGGGCATGCGCCGCCGCATCGCCGACTATGACCCGACCTTGGGAGGCGGGCAGATCGAAAACTGGCAATTGGCCGTGACCATAGCCGGCTTTGCCATCGCATTCGGCGTCATGCTCATGCTCTGGAACTTCTTCCAGAACGCCGAGGTGGGCGTCGCCGCCGGCGACAACCCCTGGCGCTCCCGTTCACCAGAGTGGCAGATTCCCTCGCCAATTCCCGAACACAGCTTCCCGGCGCCGCTCGAGGTCGTCGGTGAACCGTACGACTACGGCCTGGCCGATTCAGGCTACGTGACGACCGCGACGACCGGTGACGATTAGCACCGGACGGCAGGTCAGCACAAGCGCATATCACACCTTTTCAGCAGTTTCAAAAGAGTCAATATGAGCGAACACAGCCCGACCAAACGAAAGTCATCGATATACCGCGAAGGGATCATCGTCGCCGTCGTCCTCGCCGTCCTCACCATCATCGAGTACTACGCCGCGATCACGCCACCGTTTGACTCCTTTGCCGTCCTGATGATCCTGGCGCTGCTCAAGGCCGTCCTGGTCGTAAATTACTTTATGCATATCCGCAGCGTCTGGTCGGAGGATGATCACTGATGAGCGCAACCGCAGTTCCACACGATCACGCGCACGTCCACGCCGATGACGACCACGGTCACGGGCACGGCGAGATCGACCTGGAAACCTACCGCGAGAATACACGCCGCAACCGGCTCGGCATGTGGCTCTTCTTCGCCTCCGAAGGCTTCCTGTTCCTCGCCCTGCTGGTAACCCGCTTCTACCTCTGGCGCGGCCCGCACGGCGAGGTCATCCGCCCCGAATTGGACCAGTTTGCCGGCCTCGTCGTCACCGCCGTCCTGCTGCTCAGCAGCTACTTTATGAACCGCGCCGAAGTATCGATCGCCAACGACAAACGCAAGGACTTCCTCGCCAGTCTGCTCATCACCGCGGTGCTGGGCACTGCCTTCCTTATCGGTGTCGTCGTCTGGGAATGGGGCATGTTCCCCAGCCTGGTCAAGGGTCACCTCAAGCCGACCGACGGCGTTTTCGGCGCGGTCGTCTTCGGCATGACCGGTATGCACGCCTTGCACGTCCTCTCCGGCGTCGTACTGATCCTCAACGTCTGGTGGCTCGGGCGCAAAGGCCATTTCTCCGGCGAACGGCACTGGGGCGTAGAGGCCTGCGCCATCTACTGGCACTATGTCGATCTGGTCTGGATTTTCTTCTATCCGGCCATCTACCTGATCGGCATACCCTACGTTTCAGGCCATTGATCGAGGATGTGCCTGGGCGACTTTCGCATAGTGCGATATAGTGCAGCCGCTGAGCCGCGAACGGCGCTGCCTCCCCTCATGAGCGCAGTATGAACCCGCTAACAAGAGCGCTTCTGCTGTCTTGGGACCTCCGCCCCGAGATTCTGCTGCCGCTGCTCTTGCTGGCAACATTTCATCTAGCCGGCTGGCTCAGATTGCGGCGGCGCAGCGACGGGCGATTTGCCAACTGGTGGCGCCTTTTGTCCTACACCGGCGGCATCTTCGTCCTGGCGTTGGCCCTCCTGTCACCGATCGATGTTCTCAGCGCGCAGCTCTTCTCGGTCCACATGGTGCAGCACCTGCTGCTGATGATGGTCGCCGTTCCCCTCCTGCTCCTGGCAAATCCTTTCCCGACCTTCCTGTGGGCACTTCCCGATCGCCTCCGCCCCGGCACAGCCGGTGCCTGCCGCAGCATTCTGCGCTGGCTGTCCGTCGATAGACCCGCCAGCCTTGCCCTGCGCAAGATAACCACGCCCGGCACCGCCTGGGTCCTCTACGTGCTGACCTTCTTCGCCTGGCACGACGGCAACGCCTACAGCCTCGCGCTCCGTCTCGAGTCCGTGCATAGGCTCGAACATCTCACATTTCTTGGCGCCGCACTACTTTTCTGGTGGCACGTCACCGGCGCCGCGCCGCGCATTCATCCCAAACCGGCCCAATGGATGCGGGTTGGCTACGTGCTGGGCATGATTCCTCCAAATATGCTGCTTGGCGTGGCGCTTTCCTTCGCCGAAACGCCCATCTATCCATACTACGAGACCGTCCCGCGCCTCTTCGGCCTCAGCGTTTTGGATGACCAGGTCTGGGGCGGTCTGATAATGTGGATTCCCGGCAGCATGATGTACGTGATCGCCGCGCTCGCCCTGCTGGCACGCCTCCTGACCAGCGCCGAACAGCAGAAACGTACCCGGCGGCCTCACCCGCCGGTGATTGGGATGGCACAGGCTCCCGAAGCAAGCGGCCCTACCGCTGTGCCCTACAGTTGACAGCCGCGGGGTGCACAAGCGCAACCCCCCCTTAGACCCGATGAAGCTCGGAAGTGCAGGCCCGTTGCCTGCAGTTGCAGACACAAGAGATGCTCAAAACTAGCCGAGTCCTTCAACTGACCATCAGCACGCTCGCACTGCTGTTCACGGCGGTGTCACCCAGCCGTTTGCTGGCCCACGCCGGCGTCGGCATCCAACACCTGAACAATGTCCTCGCGGGACCCTACCGCGTGTTTGTCTGGTCCGACCCCGAGCCGCCGACGGTCGGCGAATACCATGTAACGGTCGCCCTGACCGAGAACATCGAAGGGGATGCAACCGGACTTGCCGGCGCGCCAATCCTAGATGCCTTCGTGACGGTCGAAATCATTCACGCAGCGTCCGGAGTGACGCTCACCGCCAGGGCCACGCACGATGACGCGCTCAATAAGCTCTTCTACGAGGCCTCCTTTGAACCCGAAAAGCGAGGGGACTGGTCGGTCCAGGTGCGCATTGCCCCAGGGGCATGCGCCCCAGGCGAACGCGGCGACGGCGGCTCGCAAGCAGCAGACTGCGACAACGTCCAAGTCGTAGGCTACGCAGACGAGATTCTGCCCAAAGCATTCCCCTGGCGGGCGCTCTTTGGCGGCCTGCTCTCAATCCTGCTTTTTCTCGGCGCAGCCCTGCTCTACTGGAAGACCCAGCCGCCCGCGGCGCCAGCTGAGAATCGCGACAACAAGGAACGCGACCCCGCCCTGGAGGGCGGCCGATCATGACCGTCGGGCTGCCCAAGACGCGTACGGGGCTCAACTTTGGCGTCGCCGCTGCGACCCTTGCTCTCCTGTTCAGCCGCCGCTGGTGGTGGAAGACCCTCCTCGTCCTGCTGGCGATGGGCGTTATGGTCGTTCTCGGATTCTGGCAGCTGGACAGGCTCGAACAGCGACGCGCCTTCAACCAGCAGCGCCGCGCCGCGCTCGCCGCCGCGCCCATAGAGCTGACCGGCGCGCCTCTGCCCCTCCCCCTGGCCGAACTGCGCGACCGCCAGGCCGTGGCTGCTGGGGAATTCGACTACGCCCGCCAGGTCGCGGTCCGCAATCAGAATCTGGACGGCCGGCCCGGCCACCATCTGGTTACGCCCCTCGTAATCGCCGGGTCGAACAAGGCTGTGCTCGTCAATCGCGGCTGGATCCCCGCTGACCAGGCCAATCCCGGCACATGGCGTACCCTGGACGAACGGTCAAACGGACCCCAGTCAGGCATCCTCAAACCGACTGTCCTGCGGCCCGACGGCGCCGTTTCTGCCATTCCGCAGAACGCCGTCACCGGCTGGTACCGTCTTGACGTCGAAGCGATCGGGCAAACCCTGCCCTACGAACTGATGCCGGTCGTCCTGCAGCTGCTTCCCGCAGAAAGCTATGACCCGTCCTCGCTGCCAAGGCGCATTCAATCGGACATCACCTTCAGCGAAGGCAATCATTTCAGCTACGCGCTCCAATGGTTCGGCTTCGCAATTACGGCCGCCGTCGTATATGTTGCGGTCGCTCGGCGCCAATCATGACAGCGATCATGCCTGATGTAGGGGCCCCGGCGCTCCGCTTTTCCAGACACCGCCCGCTTGTCCCGTCCTTCATGGAGAATACCGGGTGAGCAGCAATCGCAAACTCGTTGTAGTCGCCATACTTTCCGCCTCGCTGGCTGTGATGCTCAGTTCCGGCATCCGGTCCAGCTTCGGCCTCTTCCTTCCACCCATCACCGAGACCCTGGGGACAGGGCGCGAGAACCTCAGCATCGCCTTCGCAGTCAACAATCTCGTCTTTGGATTGCCCCTGATCGGACTTCTTTCCGACCGGTTCGGGCCCCGCCGCGTTCTGATCGCGGGCTCATTCCTTTATGCTATCGGCCTCGTCCTGCTGACGATGGTTACATCCACCCTGGGGCTCGTACTCTCCTTCGGCCTACTCGTCGGCGTCGCTCTGGGCGCCACCAATTTTGTCATTGTGCTCGGCGCGGTCGCGCAGCTGGTCCCCGAAGAACAGCGCAGTCGCGTCTTCGGTCTCATCACTGCCACCAGCTCGGCAGGCATGTTCGTGCTGCCGCCCCTGGCCCAACTGCTGCTCTCCAATCTCGGCTGGCAGGGCGCACTCTTTGCCCTGGCAGCCGTTTCGAGCATCGTCGCGCTGTTGGCTTTTGGCCTCCCCCGACGTCCCGGCACACAGTTGCATGGCATGCAGCAACCTCACGTCGACGAACCCTTCGTGAGAGTGCTCGAAAGAGCTGTCCGCAATCGTGGCTACCTGCTCCTGACCGCCGGCTTCTTTGTCTGCGGCTTCCACGTCGCCTTCATCAGTGCCCATCTGCCCGCCTATCTGGGCGATTTCGGACAGCCGGAATTCGTCGCCGCCGGCGCGCTGGCGCTTATCGGCGCCTTCAACATCCTCGGCTCGATGACCTTCGGCTGGCTCGGCGACCGATTCCCCCGCAAATACATGCTCAGCCTAATCTACCTGGGCCGCGCCGTCGTCATCCTGCTCTTTCTGCTCTCGCCCGTCACCCGCGCCTCGGCGCTCATTTTCGGCGGTGCCATCGGCTTCCTCTGGCTCGCGACCGTCCCCCTCACCAGCGGGACCGTCGCCCTCTTCTTCGGGCCCCGCTATCTGTCAACGCTCTACGGCATCGTCTTCTTCAGCCATCAGATCGGAGCCTTTATCGGCGTCTGGCTCGGCGGCCGCATCTACGACGCTTCGGGGACCTACCTGCCGGTCTGGATCGCCGGCATCGCCCTCGGCGTCTTTGCCGCTCTCGTCCACCTGCCCATCCCCGAACGACCCGAACTGTCTACCGCCGCCGCGGCCGCAGACTAGCCGCCGCCAATCCCTTCTTTGCGACAAGGACCTCTGATGACCCATTCTCAGCCGCATCGAGCAGGATTTTCCTCCCAACGTCTCTGCCGCATCGACAGGCTCTTCGAGCGCTACGTTCAAAGCGGCCTCCTCTCCGGCATTCTCGGCATCATCTACCGCAGAGGCGAAGTCGTTCACGCCAGCGCCGTCGGAATGCGAGAACGGGAGTCACTCCGGCCCATGACCGAAGATACGATCTTTCGTGTCTACTCCATGACCAAACCGATCACCGCAGTCGCCGCGCTCATGCTCTACGAGGACGGACGCTTCCTCCTCGACGACCCCCTCGCGACATACATCCCGGAGTTTGAGGACGTTCGCGTCTACACCGGCGACATGGATAATCTCGAGACACCCGACCGGCCCATTCATGTCAAAGACCTCTTCATGCACACCGCGGGGTTGACATACGGCTGGGACCAGGAGCACCCCGTCGAGGAACTGTACCGAAAGACAATTGGGGATACCGAGCAGTTGAATCTGGAGACATTTGTCGAGAGAATTGCCTCACTCCCGCTACTCTACCACCCAGGCTCCCGTTGGATCTACAGTTACGCCACCGATGTCCTCGGCCGCTTGGTTGAACTGCTCTCGGGCCAATCGCTCGATCGCTTCTTCCGACGGGAGATCTTCGCGCCCCTTGGCATGAACGACACCGCCTTCCATCTGCCGCCTGAATCGCTCGATCGCTTCGCCGCCTGCTACTGGCCGCCCGGCGGCATAATGGGTCCAGGCGCGCCCCCCAGTCCGCGTCCCGATTTCGATGAACCCTACGACCTCGCCAACCTCGGCGAACCCAGATTTGACCTGCAGGACGCCCCTTCCGGCAGTCGCTACGCACGGCCTCCGAACTTCCTTTCCGGCGGCGGCGGCCTCGTTTCCACCGCGGGCGACTACCTACGCTTTGCCCAGATGCTGCTCAACGGCGGCGTTCTCGACGGCAACCGCCTGCTCGGTCGCAAAACAGTTGAAATGATGCGCGTCAACCATCTGCCGGCCGACCTCATACCAATTCAGGTCGGCCCAACGCCCGACAGCGGCTACGGCTTTGGCCTGGGCGTCAGCGTCTTGACTAACCCTCCCGCCTCGGGCCAGCCTGGGAGTGCCGGGAGCTTCGGCTGGTCTGGCGCCGCCACAACCCAATTCTGGATCGATCCCGCCGAAGAGATGATAGGTCTGCTGTTGGCCCAATTCTTTCCCTTCGACTACTATCCCATTGCCCGCGAGTTTCGCCTCGCGGCCTACCAGGCGCTCGTCGACTGAGCGTACATCGTCGCCCGAAAGAGTATACTCACCCGAATTGGTTCCTTCGCATGCCCGATCGCCCCGGACAAAGGATTCCAGCATTGAAGCGAAAGGCCTATCTCTTGAACGCCGCGAGCTCTTTGCCTGCTGGCACAGAAAACCGGCCTTCCCGAAGAACCCCATCGCCTCACATTGCACGTGACCAATGCATCAACTAAGGGACCCTCAATGTTGACTCCGCAACCCCAGCGAATCGGACTTTCTCCTCAACGCCTTGTCCGCGTTGACAACCTCTTCGAGCGGTACGTGCACGGAGGCCTGCTTTCAGGCGCTCTCGGTCTCATCTATCGCAAAGGGGAAGTTGGATACATGCGCGCCTTCGGCCAGCGCGACATCGAGGCCGGCCTCCCCATGACCGAGGATACGATCTTTCGCCTCTACTCGATGACCAAGCCGGTTACCGCGCTCGCCGCGCTCATGCTTTTCGAGGACGGCCACTTTCTTCTCGACGACCCCATCGCGACTTACCTGCCCGAGTTCGAGGATGTAAAGGTCTTCACCGGTGATCTCGATGACCTGGAGCCGCCGCAGCGGCCCATCACCGTCAAGGACCTCTTCATGCACACCGCTGGCCTCAGCTACGGCTGGGACCGCGACTCCCCGGTCGACAAAGCGTACCGCCGCCAGATCGGCAACCGCGATCAGCTCCCCCTTGAAACGGTGGTGCAGAGGCTGGCCGGGCTGCCTCTGCTCTACCATCCCGGCGCCCGTTGGCACTACAGTCTGGCGACAAGTGTGCTGGGACGCCTGGTCGAGGTGCTCTCCGCAAGATCGCTCGACGACTTTTTCCACCAGGAGATCTTCAAACCGCTGGCTATGCACGATACCGGCTTCCATGTGCCCGCCGGATCGCTCGAACGCTTCTCCGCCTGCTACTGCCCCTTCGGCGGCTTCAGCCTCGGCCGCGATCTGGGACGCAATTCCAGGGCCCGGAGCGCGCCGGCGGAAGAGATGGATCACAGTGGCGGAGCGAAGATCGAGTTGCACGAGTCGCCGCAAGCCAGCCGCTTCGCCAAGCCGCCCGTATTTCTCTCCGGCGGAGGCGGCCTCGTCTCAACCATCGGAGACTACCTGCGCTTCGCCCAGATGCTGCTCCACGGCGGTGCGCTCGATGGTACCCGACTGCTCGGTCGAAAAACGATCGAGATGATGCGCGCCAACCACCTTCCCCCCAAACTGGTACCGATCGTCTTGAACGGCAACCCCAATGCCGGGTACGGCTTCGGCCTCGGTGTCAGTGTTCTCGTCGACCTGCCCGCTTCCGGTGCTCCCGGCAGCGCCGGAATCTTCGGCTGGGGCGGCGCGGCCACAACCCAGTTCTGGATTGACCCCGCTGAGGAGATGCTGGGCATCTTCATGACCCAGTTCATGCCAACCGGCCACTATCCCGTCACCCGTGAATTTCGCGTGGCCGCCTACCAGGCGCTGGTCGCCTGACGGAAGAGTTCCACCGGGAGGTAACCGTGCCCATCCCAAAGGAGTCCCGCCTCCTGCGCATTGGCGTGCTCGGCGCCGGGCCGATCGCACAGATCGCCCATCTCGAGGCCTGCCGCAAAGGACGCAATACCCAGCTCTACGCGCTCTGCGAAGCCGCGCCCGACCTGCTGGCGCGCGTCGCCGCCATGCACCGACCCCAACGCAGCTTCCTCCACTACGCCGACATGCTCGCCGACCCCAATGTCGAAGCCGTTATCGTCGGCGTGGCCGATCAGTTTCACGCCAAGTTGGCGCTACAGGCCCTCGAAGCCGGCAAACACGTGCTGGTCGAAAAGCCGATGGGCGTCACCGTCGAGGAGTGTGAAGCACTGCGCGAAGCCGTTATCGCCTCCGGCCTTACCCTGCAGGTGGGCCACAACCGCCGCTTCGACCCCGGCGTCATCCACGCACGCCGCTTCATCCAGGAGAAGATCGGCGGGCTGATCTCGGCCCAATTCTGGTACTACGACTCCGTTCACCGCTACACCATGACCGATGCCCTCCAGCCGCTCGTACAAACCAGTACACAGGTCCTTCGGCCAACCGGCGATCCCAAGAGCGACCGCCGCCGCTACCTCATGCTCGCCCACGGCAGCCACCTTACCGACACGGCCCGCTTCCTCGCGCAAAGCGAGATCACGCGGCTGCGCTCCCGTCTGCTTGAGCGCTTAGACCGGCGCTGCTGGTTCGTCGACCTGGCCTACGCCGACGGCAGCCTCGGCCACTTGGATTTGACCGTCACGGTTGCGGGCGACTTTGAAGAGGGTTTCCGCATCCAGGGCGAGCACGGCAGCGTCAACGGCCGCCTGCCCATCTCCTGGTATCACAAAGCCGGCTTCGTCGAGTGCTTCTCCACGGCCGACGACCTCTACACCCGCCCTCTCGGGCAGGACGGCCACGGCTACCGCCGTCAGCTCGAAGGCTGGGCCGACACAATTCTGCAAGGCAAGGAGCAGTGGGGCGCCGGCGTCCACGACGGTCTTGCCTCCATGCGCGCCATGGCCGCCATCGCCCGCTCCGCGGCAACCTGTGGCGATTGGGTTGCGCTCGATTCAGTCTCAGGAGGCGTCTGAATGGAGATTGGTATCTTCGCCCGCACTTTCGAAGCACCTACCCTTGCAGACGTATTGGACGCAGTCGCGGCCCACGGCATCCGCTATATCCAGTTCAGCGTCAGCTGCATGGCGCCCACCGATATGCCGGACAGCGTCGACGCCGCCTCCTTTGCGCAGGCGAGGCGGCAGATGGATGCCCGCAATATCGAAGCCGTCTCGCTCTCCGCCACCTACAACATGATCCACCCCGACCCGGCTGTTCGCGATCGGGGCATGCGCCGGCTGCAGCTGCTCGCCGCCCACGCCGCCGATCTCGGCACAGACCTGCTCACCCTCTGCACCGGCACGCGCGACCCGCACAATATGTGGGCGGGACATCCGCAAAACGCCTCACCGGAAGCTTGGTCCGATCTGCTGGCCTCCATCGAGCGGGCCCTCACAATCGCATCGGAACACAACGTGCGCCTGGGCATCGAACCGGAGGTGTCAAACGTCGTCAGCTCGCCGCACAAAGCGCGCGAACTCCTGGACACGATGCAGTCGCACAGACTGACAATCGTGATGGACGGTGCCAACGTCTTTGCCAGGGGAACAATCAACCGCCAGCGTGAGGTCCTGGACGAAGCCTTCGAGCTGCTGGGCGAACGCATCGCGCTGGCACATGCCAAAGACCTCAGCCGCGACGGCGAAGCCGGACACGAAGCGGCCGGCACCGGTCTGCTTGACTACGACCGCTACCTGGAGCTGCTGCACAGCTGCGGCTACCGAGGCGCGCTCGTACTACACAGCCTTACGCCCGCCCAGGTGCCCGGCTGCGTCCGCTTCCTGCAATCGAAACTCCAGTCTCTTTCGCAAAACCGGGAATAACACCATGAACCCATCAATGCGAGTCGCTGACGTTCTTGAATTCGCCCTGTACGTGGATGATCTCGAGGCTTCACAGAGCTTCTACACAGAGCTCCTGGGTCTCCCGTTCTATTCGAAAGCAGAGGGACGGCACGTATTCCTGCGCTGTGGAAACAGGATGATTCTACTCTTCAATGCCGAAGCGACCGCAGTTTCAACGGGCGGCTCCACGGACGCGCCCGTGCACGGCGCACACGGCGCAGGCCACCTGGCCTTTGCCGTACGCGAAAATGAGATTGATCTCTGGAAAGACCATCTGGCCGAAAACGGCGTGGAGATCGAAAGGGAGATTCAGTTCGGAAAGAGCCGCTCCATCTACTTCCGCGACCCCTCCGGCAATAGTCTGGAAATAGCCTCGCCGAGCCTATGGGGGATCGCGGAAGATACGCTCCTGCAGTCGAGTTGATCGAAGGTTCGCTCTGCGCTAAGAGGGAAACTGTTCCTGCATCCACGCCCGCCATTCAGGCAGCTCGCGTGCGACCACCTCGCCGGCATCCTCACCGTAAAGATACAGCCGCACCGAAATGATCTGAATCCCGTCCGCCGGCATCGCGTACAGGTGAGCCACGCCCGACGTCGGCTCCTCCAACCGCATGGTTACCTCGGTGTCGTCGGATTTGCGGTCAAGCCTGCCCGCAAACCGCGGCGCGCCCGCCGGCGCCGCCCGCAATTCACCCGCCTCGCCGCCGGCGAACCCCAGCCCGCTGCCCAGCCGCTCCCACGCCGGCGCGTCGCCGGCGGCCGTCGCCGAATACTCCAGTGTCGAACATGGCTGGCCGCGGAAGTCGGTCATGTAGATCTGCAGGAGGCGGAAGAAGCCCGGCCAGCCCGCCTCTACGCCCAGCAGGTGCGCGTCCCGCTCTTCGCTGTCTGTGAACAGACTGTGCTCCACCCGCACAACGCATCCGCCGCCCGCCGCCGCTTCTACCTGCCACTCCGTCGTCACCGGCGCGCCCTCTTCCACGAAGTCGCTGCTCACCGAACGGAAGCTGTGCGGCGGTTCCCACGCCGTCACCTTCGACTCGGACGCCATCCCCGGCCCAAAGTTGAAACGAATCCGCTCGGGCTGTCCGTCGTCGTCCATGGCAAACTCAGCCGGAACGAACCACGACAAAATCCCTTCCGCAGTCGCGATCGCCCGCCAAGCCTCCTCAACCGTGCCCGGTATCTCGACCTCCACCTGCACCGACCTGCGTCCCGATTCCTCAACAATTACACCCATTGTTCCTCCTCAATTTCGTCTACACTCGTTCTCTGCTGACAAACGCCTATTCCTATTTGTAACCCCATCCGCAACTACCGGCGCATTCCTTCAATTCCAGGCACAAAGCCCACCCGTGCGGACCGTACTCCGGTTTGTGAACTGCCCTGGCAAAACGTAGAATAGCAACACTCCCAGATTTCAGTGAAACGAACGCAGTACAAATCTGCTGGTGGAGCCGCACGCGCAACCTATGTCGACCCGCCGGGACAACTACTATCCCCAAGCAATTTGAAAGGAATGAACAATGGACTTCAAAGGGATGTGTCAGACCTGGATCAGGGTTCTGTCCAGACCTGGCCAGGAGGTATTCGTCGCCGAAAAAGAAAGCGCCTCGGCGAAACTGTCGACCGCACTCGTGTGGATGATTCTGGCCTCAATTGTCTCGGCACTGCTTGGCCTGGTGCAGGCACAGCTGGCTGTCGCCGGCATGGGGAGCTCGTTCGATGCGGTGCTTGAGGAAATCAGGACAGAGATGCCCCCTGATGCACCGCCAGAGCTCCTTTCTGCTTTTGAGTCCGCTTTCGAGTTCCTGCCCGGGTTAATAGGCTCGGCCAGCCTGAGTACGATAATTGTCGGTCCGATTTCCTTCCTTTTCGTGGTGGCCATTTTCCACGTGATCGCCTCTCTGCTGCGCGGACAAGGACAGTACGGTCGTTTCGCCTACCTTGTCGCCGCTTTCTGGGCGCCAATTACCATAGCCAGCTCCCTTCTCGGCGTCGTCCCCGTCGTTGGTGGCTGCGTGGGCGCGATCCTGGCAATCTACGCGTATGTGTTGACCTACTTCGCCGCCAAGGTGGAGTACGGACTCTCTGACGGAAGAGCAATCATTGTGGTGGCGGCCCCGATCTTGCTGGGCGCCTTTCTGTTTGCCTGCTTAGCCATTGCCATCTTCGGCATTGCATTTTCGACCATCCAAAACCTCCAGTGACCGTCATCGACGCCCACAACCACCCAGACTGGCACGGCCACGACCTCTCCAGGTTTCTGGCCAACATGGACCGCCACGGCATCGACAGGACCTGGCTCCTCACCTGGGAGTGCCCGCCGGATGAATACGACCCGGCGGGCTACTTTCCCGTCATGCACTTCGGCGACGGCCGCGCCTACCCCGTCCCGTTCGCCGCCTGCCTGCGCTACAAACAGGCCGCGCCCGAGCGCTTCGTCCTTGGCTACGCCCCCGACCCCCGCCGCCCCGAGGCTATCGACCAGCTCCAGGCAGCGATCGAAATTCACGGTGTCCAGGTCTGCGGCGAAATCAAGCTGCGCATGCTCTACGACAATCCCGACGCAATCCGGCTCTTCCGCTTCTGCGGTGAAAACCGTCTGCCGGTCACCTTCCACATCGACTACCCTATCCCCACCGGCCGCCGCTACCCCCGCACCGACTGGTGGTACGGCGGCAGCATCGACGCCTTCGAGCGCGCCCTGCAGGCCTGCCCCGAAACCGTCTTCATCGGCCACGCGCCCGGCTTCTGGGCCCACATCTCCGGCGACGACCAGTTCGACAAAGTCGCCTATCCCAAGGGGCCCGTGCTGCCCGGCGGCAGACTGTTCGACCTTTTCGGCACCTATCCCAACCTCTACGCCGACCTCTCAGCCGGCTCCGCCTTCAACGCGCTGACCAGGGACTTCAGCCTTCTCAACGGCAACACACGTCCGCCCAAAAACCCGGCCTCAGCCGTACCTTTCCTGCTCGAATTCCAGGACCGCCTTCTCTTCGGCCGCGACAACTTCGACGACCGCATGCAGTCCCTCCTCAACAGCCTCGACCTGCCGGCCGACGTGCGCCGCAAGGTCTTCAGCGCCAATGCCGAAGCACTTCTGGCATAAGTTCCACTCTTCAGAAAGGCGAATTCACTGCTGCGCGCGGGCTGTAAACCGCCCAACCCGAGTCGGGGCCGGCTTTGGGTCCGACTTCGTGTCCCCCCGTGTTGATTCGTGGATAACTCTGAGAAGTTGGAGGTGTCGAGACCCTCAGTCTCGTGGGGGACCAACTCTAGTCGCCCAACATATCCTCCACGCCGAGCGCCGCCGCCATGAGCCGCCGGTAGCGAGGTGCATCCACCCCGGTGACTACCTCTATCTCCGAGAACCCGTCCTCGGCTTCCTCGGCCGCCCACAGCCGCCGGTCGAATATCGTCGCGCCTCTCGTCGCACCGCCCGTCAGCTCCACCCGCACGGGGCTGCGGACCGTCGAAGCCCCCTCCGGATCGATTACGGCGGCAACCGTCCCGGCATCGCCGATCAGCGAAAAGTCCGCGCCGAAGTAGCGGCAATAGTGCAGTGCGATGCCGCCGGCAATGCGCGCCCCCGCGCCGGCCGCCCGCGTCATCGCCTCCGCCTCCTCCCGCGTAATCCGCACCTGCACGAACGGGTCCAGCGGATAAAGCGTGACCGGCAGTCCGCTCTGCAGGACGATCGCCGCAGCCTCCGGGTCGCAGCGAACGTTGAACTCGGCTGCCGGTGTCGCGTTCCCCGGCGCCGCATAGGTCCCGCCCATCGCGTACAGCCGCGCGATCTTTTCGCCAACCTGTGGGTAGGTCCGCAGCAACATGGCGATATTGGTCAGCGGGGCCAGGCAGATCAGCGTCAGCGGCGCCGCGGCCTCGGTAAGCGCGTCCCGCAGGAACTCGACGGCGTGCATGCTGAGCGCGCGCCGCCGCGGCCCCGGCAGACCCAGGTCTCCCATCCCGTCGCTTCCGTGCAGCGCCGGCGGCGGCAGTCCGGCATCCACGATCGGTCTGTCCATGCCCGCCGCTACCGGCACCGGCGGCGCTTCGATTCCGTCCAACAGCCTCAGCGTGTTGGTTACAACCTGCTCAAGGCCGCAGTTGCCGGCTACGCAGCTGATGCCGCGCACCTCCAGTGCCGGCGAAGCCATCGCCAGCAACAGCGCCAGCGCGTCATCGCCTCCGGTGTCCACGTCCACCAAGACTGGGAGCGGTGTCGCCATCTCACATCTCCTGTCAAGCCTGTTGCGTATCCCTGTCCCCGGCCGGCGCCCCCTCTCGAGCCCGCAGCGCCAGCCCCAAGGCCGCCATCAGCAGCGCCCCCAATATAGGCGCAACGACCAGGCCTTCTAGGGCGACTTCGAGCGAGACCTGGTCCGCAAGCCTGCCGGTAATGGTCGCGCCCAGGCCGCCCGGCCACCAGCCCAATCCCATTACCAGGCCCGACGCCATCGCCAGGCCCCGCGGCCATACCTCCTGCGCCATCACCACTGTCGTCGGGTATGTACAGCCCAGCGCAAATCCGATCGCCGCCGCAAGCGTGATCTGGACAAAACCGTCTGCCTGCATAAAGAGCCAGAATGCCGGCCCCATCAGCGCGAAACTGGCCAGCAGCAGCTGCCAGCGGCCGAACCGGTCCGACAGGATGCCTCCAAACAGGCTGCCTGCGCCGATCAACAATGAAAACACAAACAGCATCTGCCCGCCGTAAACGACCGAGTAGCCCCGCCCCTCCAGCATAGCCGGCAGATAGGTCGTCAAACTGAGCTGGAACCAGGAGCGCGTCATCGCCACAACTGTGATAAGAACGAGACCGAACACAAAACCCTGGCCCGCCCGCGACTGCCGCGCCCTGTGCGCCTCCCGGTCCCCCCTGCTCTCCCGTCCAAGCCCGCCGACAAGCCAGATTCCCGCCACAATCACCACGGGAAGCAACACGATCGTTCCCTTCAGCCCCAGCAGTCCCAACCCGACCGCCAGCAGCAACGGGCTGATCGCCGACCCCAAGTTTCCGCCCACCGCGAAAAAGGAGACCGCCCGCCCCGTATTTTCGCCCGCCGCGGCCTTGCTGATGACCGAAGCCCCCGCCGGATGAAAGGCCGCCGACCCAAAACCGGCCAGCGCCACGGCCGCCATCAGCGTCCAATAGCTGTTGCTGAATCCGACCAGCGCCATCACCAGTCCCAGCCAGATGACGGTGAACGCCGTGACCCGCCGCGCATCCCATCGGTCAATGAAGTAGCCAAACACAGGTTGTGCCAGCGACATCGTCGTCGCCCCTACCAGCGTCACCATGCCGATCTGCTCGTAACTCAGCCCGTACGCGGCGCGAAACAGCGGGAAGAAGACCGGCAGATACTGGTGAAGGATCTCCAGCAAAAAGTGGCCCGACGACACCAGGAATACCGTGTTCGTCAGAAACTCGCTCTTGAGAAAAGTCCGGGGGACCCCCTGCGCCTGCCTGTCGCCGATCATCGCATTCTCTTATCTGTTCTTAACTGTTTGCAGACCGGTTGACGGCCACCCTGCACGTAGCCGCACAGTCCGGCAGCCGCGCGCAAGCCGCTATCCGGTTGCGCTGCCGCTCTATGCGGCAAACAACAGAAAGAGGGATGGAGGAACAGGCCTCTTCATCCCTCTTCAGCCGCCATGATAATATGCAAGCCAGGAACTGGCAACTCAAACCGTTCCCACAACGACCTGCGTTTCCCGTCTCACACATCCTGCCCGCTGATCGAAGCCGGCCAGCCCATGAACACCTCCCAGTCCCTCTGGCGCAACCGGGCCTTCACCCGCCTTTGGGTCGCCCACGTAACCTCCGGCGCCGGCACCGCCATTACTTCCGTCGCGCTGCCCTTGACAGCCGTGCTCCTCCTCGGGGCATCGCCTTCGCAGATGGGGCTGCTCGCCGCGGCCGGGTCGCTTCCCAATCTCCTCTTCGGCCTCGTCGCCGGTGTATGGGTCGACCGCCTCCCGCGCCGCCCTATTCTCGT
The DNA here is from genome assembly GCA_022827195.1 of Caldilineaceae bacterium. Taxonomy (GTDB): domain Bacteria; phylum Chloroflexota; class Anaerolineae; order Caldilineales; family Caldilineaceae; genus Bin5. Next base: position 53,433 of record JAJDTL010000021.1, on the reverse strand, counting down.
CTGGTCCGACATCGGGCGGGCGCTGCTGCTTGCCTCGGTGCCTGCCGCCGCCTGGTGGGGCGAGCTCTCCTTCCTTCAGCTCTGGCTCGTGACCTTCGCGGCCGGTACACTGACCGTATTCTTCCAGATCGCGGCCATCTCCCTGCTCCCCGCCCTGGTTGAGAAGAGCTCGCTGGTCGACGCCAACAGCAGACTCTCGACCAGCGACGCGCTGATCTCGATCGCCGGACCCGCAGCGGCCGGCGGCCTTGTCCAGCTCCTCGGTGCAGCCAGGACCATCATCATCGACGCCCTTTCTTATCTTCTGTCGGCGCTTGCGCTCCGCGCCCTTCCGGAACCGGTTCTCGACCACCCGGCCAATGGGGTCGGCGGCAAGGAAGGCGAATGCGGCGACCGGCAGAGTTCGCGCGCGAGGACGCTTCTGCATGAAATCGGCGAGGGCGTCCACGAGCTTCTGAGGACGCCCCTGCTCACTGCGCTCACAATCTCTTCGAGCCTTGGAATGCTGGCCGGGTCCCTGGCCGCAGCCGTGCAGATGCTCTTTCTGGTCGAGCAACTCGGCCTTTCGCCTGCACTGATCGGCACCGTCCTGGCCTTCGGCGGCGTCGGTTCCCTGCTGGGCGCGTTGCTGGCCCCGCGCGCCGCGCGCAGACTACGCGTCGGCAGGACACTCGCGTTCGGCAAATTGATCTGGATCCTGGGATCTCTGCTGCTCGCTGCCGCCGATCAGTCGAGAGGTGTGGTGATGTCTGTGGGCGCGGCCCTGGCCCTGGGCGGTTTCGGGAGTTCGCTTTACTTTGTCAACCAGATCAGTCTCCGCCAGGCAATTACCCCGGTCCGGCTGCTGGGGCGCGTCACCGCAGCCCGCCGTTTCGTGCTCTTCGGCGTGGCAACGCTCGGCGCCTTCATCGGCGGCGCGCTCGGCGAGGCAATCGGGCTACGCGCCACCCTCCTCGTCGGCGCCGCGGCACTGGCGGTTGAGCTGGCGTTGATCCTGCTCTCACCAATCAGCCGCGCAAGGCTCGATTAGCCTGACCGCTCCGGTTCAACCCGCTGTGCCGCCGGCGCCAGTGGAAAGTCGCTCAGGCGAATCCACAAAAACAGTCCCAGAGCACCGGCCACCAGCATTCCCCCTAGCATCCAGAGCAGTCCGCCATAGCCCATCGCCGAGATCAGCAGCCCGCCGAGAAGCGGTCCCGCCACTTTGCCCCCGCTTTTGAGCGACCCCGCCAGTCCCATGCCGGCCCCGACACGGCCCGGCCGCGCCTGCTCCGCGATCAGGGCCAGCGTCGCCGGGAAGATCAGCGCCTGCGCCGCCCCCATCGCCGCCGCAACCGCCAGCAGCGCCACCATGTCCGTCGCCGTCAGAAGAAACGGCAGCGAGAGTCCCAGGCAGCCCATTCCCAACGATACGGCCCGTAGATGGCCCAGTCTGTCTCCCAGCCGGCCGCCCCACGGCTTCAGCAGCACCAGCGCGCCCTCCTGCGCCGTGAAAAACAGGCCGATTTCGACCGTGGAGTATCCTGCGGTCAGCGCATAAACGGGCAGAAACGCCTTGATCACATAGGTGACAACGAAGACCGATGCCTCCAGCGCGCCGGAGAGCCAGACTGCAGGCACGCTTGCCAAGCCCGCCTGGCCAAAGACAGACTGGCGAATCATGGCCGCTGGCGGCACTCTCCACGCGTGAGGCCCGGCCCGTCTCTCTCCAAGCACGCGCCCTTCCTGCTTCTCCTCCCCCAGCGCAAGCACGGGCAAGAAGGCCGCCATGCTCAAGCCGCCGATCAAGGTGAAGACCGTTACCGGGTCCAGCGTCAGCAGCAGCCAGCCGGCCGCAACCGGCCCGACCAGGTAACCGCCGCTGCGCGCCACCCCGAACCATCCCAGCCGCTCCGCCTTGCGCTTGCCGCCGCGCTCCGCCACGTACGCCACCGTGACAGGCCCGTAGATGGCCGTCGCCGTGCCGTGCAGCAGCCGGATTGCGACCAGCTGCCCCGGCGTCTCGATCAGCCCGTAGAGAAACGGCACGCCCGCGAACAGCAGCGTCCCAATCAGCAGCCACAGCCTCCTCCCCATCCTGTCCGATAACAGGCCGAACAGCGGCTTCGTCACCATCCCTGTAAGCGTCGACACCGCCACAATCAGCCCCAGCACAGCATCCGACGCGCCCAGCGACGCGGCGAACAGCGGCAGTAGCGGCGTCTTCCCCATCTGGTACGCGCCGCGTACGATGAAGTCGGCCAGTGTGATCTTGAACAGCGCAGGCGATCCAATATCGCCGCGATACCCGATAGGCAACCGCATCGAGCCGTCTCTACGCCACAACGGCCGGCACGTTCGCCGCCTGCACCGCCGAATTGAAATCGGCAATGCTTTCGCCAAGAATCGAGTCCAGCTTGTCCAGCTGTTCGTCCGTCTCCTCGCTGAGGTACGCAAAAACGTCATAGGCCTGTTGCGGCGGCCTCTGGTCCGCCGCCGCGACAACGCTGATCAGATTGTGCAGCTTGGCGTTGAGCATCGTGCGCAGCCGTATCCTGTCAAACGCCACCTTCGCTTCCGGCTGGACCAGCTCGACCTCCACCTCGCCCAGATGCGTTGCGATCTGTTCCGCCCGCTCCTGGATCGCCTTCTTGGTCTCCCCGTCCGCCTCGCTGTCCGCCACCGTCTCCGCCATCGCCTTCACCCGTCCGCGCGCGCGCCGCAGCCGCTTGACCGCCCGGTGGGTCTCGCTCAGCTTGGCGTTCACCTCCTGCCACAGCGCGAACTGCGCTTCAAGGTCCGCCTGGCTGCTCCCCACCCGCGGATCGACGTACAGCGCAAACGACTCCGTTTGGCTCTCCCCATCCACCGTCAGACGGACCTGGTATGTGCCCGGCGCAGCCAGCGCCCCGGTTACGCTTTTGTCCGTAAACGCGTCGCCCGGAAGTCGTTCGGCATCCTTGTACCTCAGGTTCCAGATAAATCGATTGAGACCGGCGTCGGTTGTGATATGCGCGGCCGACGGGTCCTCCTCCTCTTCCTCAGCGGCAGCACCGGCCGGTTGCGGTCCGAATGAACGGATCTCCTCCCCTTCTGCATCCAAAACGGCCAGGCACACCTCCTCTGCGTCCGGCGGCAATGTGTAGTAGAAGATTGCGCCCAGCGGTGGATTTTCGCCGCAGTCCAGCATCCGCCGCACGTTCACGCCGTTTTCGTTCTTCCCGTCCCGATATGTGATCAACTGGCCGAAAGCCAGCGCGTAGTTGCGCCCTTCGCCGCGCATCCCCTCCACGGTCCAGGCGTGCCAGCGCCGCAGGGTCCTGCGCGGCGTGAACAGCCGCGCCCCGCCCTCTGTCGCCCCGTTCAGCACATCGGTCTGCCGCAGCGGCGTCAGGTCGTCCAGGATCCAGAAGGCGCGTCCATGTGTCGCCACTACCAGGTCGCCCTCTTTGATCACCATGTCGTAGACCGGCGCCACCGGCAGATTACCCGGCATCCGCTGCCACGACCCGCCATCGTCAAGCGAGACGAAAATCCCCGTCTCCGTGCCTACGTAGAGCAGCCCCTCTCGCGCCGGGTCCGCCCGCAACATGCGCGTGATCTCGTTCTGAGGAAAGGATGCGTCAATACGTTTCCAGCTTCGGCCCCGGTCCGTTGTCTTGAACAGATACGGGCCGTATTCGTCCAGCTTATAGCGCGTCGCCGCCAGGTAGACCGTCGACGCGTCGTGCGCGCTCGGCTCGATCACCGTCACGAAGCTCCACTCGGGCAGATCGGGCGGCGTGACGTTTCGCCAGCTCCCGCCGCCGTCCTCGCTGATGTGGACCAGGCCGTCGTCACTGCCCGCCCAGAATACGCCGGCCTCGTGCGCCGACTCGATGAACACCGAAATCGTGCAGTAGTGCTCCGCCCCGCTCGTGTCCAGTGTCAGCGGCCCGCCCGACGGCTCCAACTTGCTCTCGTCATTCCGTGTCAAATCCGGGCTGATTACCTGCCATGAGCTGCCCTCGTCGGTTGTGCGGAAGACGTGGTTGCCGCACGTATAAAGTACGTTCGAGTCGTGCGGGCTGAAAATGATCGGGAACGTCCACGGGAAACGGTACCTCATATACTTCGCACCCCAGCCGCTGAACGGCTCCGGCCACACCGTGACCAGCCGGATCTGTTTCGTGCGGTGGTCGTACCGCTGCAGCGCGCCCCCGCCGCCGGGCGAGGAGCCGACCGCCCCCACGTACAGAATATCCGGGTCGTCCGGCTTGACCGCAATGTACCCGCTCTCCCCCGTGCCCGCCGGGTAGCAGTCGCCCCAAGGAATCGCCCCCTTCTCGGTCGCGCTCGGCACTGCAAGGCTCGAATTGTCCTGCTGCGTGCCGTATACGCGATAGGGCAGCCGGTTGTCCACGTCCAGGTGATAGTACTGGCCGGTGAGCTGGTTGTAGATGGTGCTCCACGTTTCGCCGCCGTTAAAACTCACGCACGCGCCGCCGTCGTTGCCGTTGATCATCCGCTGCGGGTCTTCCGGGTCTATCCAAAGCCCGTGGTTGTCACCGTGCGGCGTCGTGATCTCCGCCCACTCCTTGCCGGCGTCGATGCTCTTCCACATCTTCAGATTGTTGACGTAGACCGTGTCAGGGTCCTGCGGGTCGGCGAATATGTGCAAATAGTACCAGGGACGGTTCAGCAGGTCCTGGTTGTTCGTCAGATGGCTCCACGTCGCACCCCTGTCTTCCGAGCGATAAACGCCTGACTTGTCGCCCTCAGTCTCCACAATCGCCCAAAGCCGGCTGGGCCGCGCCGGTGAAACCGTAACGCCGATCTTCCCCAGCAAGCCGTCCTGCGGCAGCCCCGGATTGCGGCTGATATCGGTCCAGTTGTCGCCGCCGTCGGTCGATTTCCACAGGCCGCTGTCCGGCCCGCCGCTGACCAGCTCCCAGAAGTGCCGGTGCACCTGCCAGATTGAGGCGTAGATAATGCGCGGGTTCGTCGCGTCCAGCGCAAGGTCCACCGCGCCGGCCTTCTCGCTCACGTGCAGCACACACTCCCAGCTCCCGCCGCCGTCCGTCGAACGGTAGACGCCCCGTTCTTCATTCGGCCCGAACGCATGCCCCAGCGCGGCCACGTAGACCACGTCCGGGTCGCGCGGGTGAACGCGGATCTGCCCAATATGATGGCTGTCGCGCAGGCCCACATTCTCCCAGGTCTCGCCGCCGTCGGTCGACTTGTAGACGCCGTCTCCCCAGCTGACATCCAGCCGGATCGTCGACTCCCCTGTCCCCGCGTAGATCACGTTCGGGTCCGCCTCCGATACCGCAATCGCGCCCACCGACGAGACGTCGAAATAGCCGTCGCTGATGTTCTCCCAGTAATGACCGCCGTCGACCGTTTTCCACACGCCGCCTGCCACTGCGCCAAAGTAGAAGACATTCTTCTCCGTCGGATGACCCGCCACCGCGATCACGCGCCCACCCCGGGGCGGTCCGATGCAGCGAAATCTCAGTGCGTCCCAGCTTGAAGGCTCAGATTTCATCTCGATGCTCTCACAGTCTTGTTGAATGGTTTGCCGGTGCTCTGCCGCGCTTCCAACGGGCGGAACCCAGATGCATAGGAGGGGTATCCTCTCCCCTGTTCCGGACTCCTTTCCACGCCAATACTTCCAGGGGTCTCCCCGCAACCCCAGGCCGTCTATAATGGTATGTGCAGTTGCCACGGCAAGATCATGAAACTGACCATTTGCATAAACGCGGCCTGCACGGGAGTGTCTCTATCGATCGCGGTACATCGGAGGGGTTTTCGTACTCATCCAAGTCGGGTGCGCGGGCGCGCCTTCCAAAATCCGCTGCAATCTATCGCATCGCAGCCGCGCAAGGGTATCCCAGTTCTTCATAGAGGTCAACTTGAGGGAGGATCGCATCCGTTATCGCCCCATGGCAGTTCTCTGACCGGCGTTTGCGGTCAACTGACCTTAGGCGCGACAATGTGCCCTACACCATCTGAAGGTTCCTATCCTGCCTTCAAAATCAGCCGCCGATCAGTAGCCCGAGGAAAACGCCATGCCACTGCTATTTGACCTGCCCCAGGAAGAACTCTCCTCCTACCAGGGTGTCAACCCGCGCCCGCATGACTTTGAAGACTATTGGGATACCGCCCTTGCCGAGCTGGCCTCGGTCGACGCCGACGTGGAACTCGTGCCCGCCGACTTTCAAGCCCCATACGCCGAATGTTTCCACATGTACTTCACCGGAACCAGGGGCGCACGCGTCCACGCGAAACTTCTGCGGCCCCGCGCCGCCACGGCCCCCCATCCCGCGATTCTCATGTTTCACGGTTACAGCGGCAGCTCCGGAGACTGGCAGAGCAAACTGGGCTACGCCGCAGCCGGCTTCACAGTTGCCGCCCTCGACTGCCGCGGCCAGGGCGGCCGCTCCGAAGATGTCGGCGGCGTCCCCGGCTGGACGCTGCGCGGCCACATCGTACGCGGGCTCGACGGCAAGCCCGAAGACCTGCTCTACCGCCAAATCTTCCTCGATACAGCCCGCATGGCCCAGATCGTGCTCGACATGGACGACGTTGACCCCGACCGCGTCGGCGCAACCGGCGGCAGCCAGGGCGGTGCCCTCACCCTCGTCTGCTCGGCCCTCGAGCCGCGCGTCAAACGCGCCGCGCCCGTCTACCCCTTCCTCTGCGACTACAAACGAGTCTGGGACCTCGATTTAGACCTCAACGCCTACGCCGAGCTGCGCGATTGGTTCCGCAGCTTTGACCCGCGCCACGAACGCGAAGAAGCCATCTTCACCCGCCTCGGCTACGTCGACGTTCAGTTCCTCGCCCCCCGCATCCGCGCTGAGGTGATGATGGGGGTCGGCCTCATGGACCAGATCTGCCCGCCCTCGACCCAGTACGCCGCCTATAACAAGATAACTTCGCCCAAAAGCACGGTCATTTATCCCGACTACGGCCACGAGATGCCGCCCGATCTGGCCGACACGATCTTCCAGTGGATGCTGGAAATGTAGATCGCCGCGCTCCTACCGCGCATACACCGCCTGTCGCAGCCCGCGAATGTAGCCGATCGCATACAGCCGCCCGATCGACGAATAACCGGCGTCCTCGTTGCTGTCGCCCTCCATCGTCGGCACATGGTCCGGCCGCAGCACGCCCTCGAAACCGATGTCGCGGTACGCCTCCATGCACGCCAGCATGTCCGTCTTTCCGTTGTCGTGGAATGTTTCATTGAACTTCGCCGGCGTGCCCCGCACGTCGCGGAAGTGGACGAAGAAGATCTTTTCCAGCGCGCCGAAATGGCGGATCACCTCAGGCAGCTCGTCGGTCATCAGCGTGAAGTTGCCCTGGCACAGGCAGATGCCGTTCGCCGGGCTTGGCACAAGGTCGATTAGGCGCTGGAAATTCTCGACGCTGCGCATGATCCGCCCCAGCCCCCGGATCGGCGAAAGCGGCGGGTCGTCCGGGTGCATCGCCAGCTTGACGCCCGCGTCCTCCGCCACCGGCACCACGATCTCCAGAAAGTATTTCAGGTTCTCCCACAGTTGCTCTTCGTTCACCTCACCAAACTCCGTTAACGGCCCGTTCCGCACCACGTCGTAGTCAAAACCCGTCACCAGCGCGCCGCCCCGCTCCGGTATCGTCGTCGTCGTCCGCATCCAGTTAAACACCGGCATCCACTCAGTGCACCAGACCGGCACGCCCAGCCGTCCCAGGTTGCGAATCAGCTCGCACGCCGTCTCAATCTCCTCGTCCCGGCCCGGCAAGCCCAATTTGGCCTTGTCCAGCGGCGGGCGGCTTTCCAGCACCTCGAGCCGGAACCCGGCGTTCTCGTATGCGCTTTTCAGCCGCGCCAGGCTCATGAACCCCCAAGGCTTCATATCCGGGTCCGGGTGATCGATCGTCGACATGTCCATCATGCCCACCGCACTGTTTACACCGCACTGCTTGACGAGCCGCCATAGCGGCGAAGGTTGCGCCGGTAACATCTCTGCAATTCGAATCATCGCAAGATTCCTTTGTCCTTCTGTCGCAGCGGCCCCTTCTGCGCCACTGTTCGTAGATCATAGCCGTCAACTATAGTCATTTCCGGTCAATTCCCAAACTGCCGCCGGCGTCGTTCTCTCCCTCCCTGATCGAGGCCGGCCTTGACCAATCGGGGGTTCAGTTGGACGCCTCCACCTTGTGCGGTAAGATAAGGTCGCAGACCATCTCCGCCGCCCAACCACATAGGGACGCAGACCCACCGCGCGCAGCAGTCCAGCGGGCTCATTCGACAGGAAGAGAGCGCAATGGCAAACAATCAGGCTTCAAACGCAACTGCTACCCTAGGCGGAGGCTGCTTCTGGTGCCTTGAACCCCTCTACGAAGAGTTGCGCGGCGTTCAACACGTCGAGTCCGGATACGCCGGCGGCCATGTCGTCAATCCGACCTATGAACAGGTCTGCTCCAAAACGACCGGCCACGCCGAGGTAATTCAGATTACTTTCGACCCCTCAGAAGTATCATTTCGCGAAATCCTCGAAGTCTTCTTCACCTCCCACGACCCGACAACGCCCGACCGCCAGGGCAACGATGTCGGACCACAATACCGCTCGATCATCCTTTACCACGACGACGAGCAGAAAAGGGTCGCCGAGGAGATGCTCAGCGACTACGCCCCACAAATATGGGACGCTCCCATCGTCACCGAGCTCAATCCTCTCGACACCTACTACCGCGCCGAGCCCTACCACCAGAATTACTACCGCGACAACGGTTTCCAGCCCTACTGCCTCTTCGTCATCCGTCCCAAAGTGGCCAAGTTCCGCAAGCAGTGGCAGGCAAAACTGAAAGCGAGTTGACCTACCATGTCTTCACAAACAGACATCGCCGCCTTCATCGACCAGACTTCGCTCGTAGATACGCATGAGCACATGCGCTTTGAGCACGACTACCTGGCGGACGGGCCCGACATCCTCGTCCAACTTTTCCAGAACTACGTCTCCGCCGATCTGTACGTCGCCGGCGCGTCGCAGGATGCGCTCGACCGCCTCTACGACCGCAACGACCCCGACGTCGCCGCCCGTTTCGCACCCGTGCAGCCGGCCTGGGAAACCGCCCAATACACCGGCTACGGTGAAGCCGTGCGTATCATGGCCGCCGAACTCTACGGCCTCGATGATCTGACGCCCGACTCGATTGCCGCCGCCCAAGCCGCCAACGCCGCGCTTCTGCAACCGGGTGAACGCCTGCGTCTGCTGCGCGACGCCGCCAACCTCGACCACATCCAGACAGACGGCAAGTCAATCGACATCAAAGTCGATCCCTCCGGACCCGACTTCTTCTTCTACGACATCTCCTGGGTCGATTTCTGCTCCGGCCGTCCCGACCACGAAGCGATCGGTCAGGCCACCGGCCTGGAGGTCACAGACCTGCCCTCGCTCCGCCGCGTCATGGAGACGATCTTTGCCTCCTCGGCATCGGCAGCCATCGCCGTCAAGACGCAGCACGCCTATAACCGCACGCTCCGCTGGCGGGAGCGCTCAGACGCCGAAGCCGCCCGCGCCCTCGACGTCTACCTGCGCGACGCCGGCAATATGGACGAGGCCACAAGGCTCTGCCTGGGCGACTGGTGTTGGGCCAGAGGTGTCGAGCTCTGCATCGAACACGACCTGCCGCAAAAGATCCATACCGGCTACTATGCCGGGCACAGCCGCATGCCCGTGGACTACATTCGCAGCGGTCATCTCTCGCCCCTGCTGGCCAAATATCCCGATGCACGCTTTGTCCTTATGCACATCGCCTATCCCTATACCGAAGAGTTGGTCGCCCTCGCCAAGCACTACCCCAACGTCTTCGCCGATCTCTGTTGGGCCTGGAGCATCAATCCCTACAGCTCGGTCGAGTTCGTTCGCCGCTTCATCCACGCCGCCCCTGCCAACAAGCTCTTCCTCTTCGGCGGTGACACCAACCACCCCGGCCCCGCCCTTGCCTATGCCCGCCAGGCGCGCACCTGGTTCACGCGTGCGATGCAGGCAGAAATAGACGACGGCCTGCTCACCGAGCCGCAGGCCATCGACCTTGCGCAGCGCTTCATGAGCGACAACCAGTACGACTGCTTCCGTGTCGAAGCCAAAAAGGCCATCGCCCGCGCCGCAGCCTGACCCGCCCTTCCGCGAGGGGGCCTTCCCCATGGCCGGTAATCGACCCAACATTGTCCTGATCGTCACCGATCAGCAGCGATTCGACACGATCGCCGCGCTCGGCTTCGACTTCATGGAAACGCCCAACCTGGACCGTCTCGTGCGTGAGGGCGTAAGCTTCACCAACTGTCACATCACCGCGCCGTCCTGCGCGCCCGCGCGCGCCAGCCTTTTCACCGGCTACTACCCCCACACGACCGGAATCCTCAAGAACGGCGACCGCTGGACGCGCTCATGGGTTGAGAATCTGAGCGCAAGCGGCTACCACTGCGTCAACGTCGGCAAGATGCACACGACGCCCTTCGAGACGCCCCTGGGCTTTCACGAGCGTTACGTCGTCGAAAACAAGGACCGATACCTGGAAGGACGCTACTATTTCGATGAGTGGGACAAGGCCCTGCGCGCCCGCGGCCATGTCAAGCAGCAACGCGAACTCTACCGCCGCCGCGAGGACTACGGCGAATCCCTCGGCGCCTTCGACTGGGAGCTGCCCGCCGACCTGCATTCCGATAATTTCGTCGGCGACTTCGCCGCCTGGTGGCTGCGCTGCAAACCAAAACCGGACGGTCCCCTCTTTCTGCAGGTAGGTTTTCCCGGCCCCCATCCTCCGTATGACCCCACGCCCGATTTCGCGGGACGGTATTTGCAAAAGGACCTGCCAATTCAGCCGGTGACCGCCGAGGAGATCGCAGGCCAGCCCCCGCCCTTCCAGGAGATGCGCCAACACAATTCACAGGTCGATCACGACTCCGTAGTCCACCTGTTGGAACCCACGCCGCAGCAGCGCCAGCGCCAGCGCGCCTACTACCTGGCCAACGTCTCCATGATCGACGAAAAGATCGGCGAACTGCTCCAGGCTTTGGAGGAAAAGGGATACCTGGAGGACGCCGTCGTCATCTTCACCTCCGATCACGGCGACTGCCTCGGTGATCACGGCCACAGCCAGAAGTGGACGATGTACGATACCATCACGCGCGTGCCCGCGATCGTCTGGGCGCCCGGCCGTTTCACTCCGGGCCGCTCGCTGGACCAGCTCTGTTCCCTCTTCGATTTCGGCCCTACCATCCTCGAGCTGGCGGGACTGAACGTCCCGGATGAATTCGAAGCCGCTTCGTTGCTGCCAGCCCTGGAGGGAAGGACCTGGCAGGGAAGAGACGCCGTCTTTGCCGAACACAGCCGCGATGGTCTCCTGCCGACCGACTACATGACAATGGTGCGCACAGCGGAGTGGAAACTGGTCCACTTTCTCGACGAACCGTTCGGCCAGCTTTTCGACCTCGCCAGCGATCCGCACGAAATCCACAATCTCTGGGACGATCCCATCCACACAGGACAGAAGCAGGAACTACTTGAGAGGCTGTTGGCGTGGCGCATCCGCAGCGGCCTGAACGCCAAAGACTGGAATCGCAACTGCCGCTAATTGGAGGCGACGATGAAGATTACCAACGTACGCACAATTTTTGCCGACCAATACCTCTTCGTGGAGGTCGACACGGACGCCGGCATCACCGGCCTCGGCGAGTCGGGCTCCTGGGGATTTCTGGAGGCGTCCGCGGCCGCGGTCAACACTTTCAAGCGCTACCTGGTCGGCCAGGACCCGCTCCGCATCGAGCACCACTGGCAATACCTCTACCGCTGGAGCCACTTCCGCGGCTCAGCCGTCATGGGCGCGCTCAGCGCCATCGACATCGCCCTTTGGGACATCGCCGGCAAACACTTCGGCGTGCCTTCCTACCAGCTCCTCGGCGGCAAGGTGCGCGATAAGGCGCGCGTCTACTATCATGTCTTCGGCGAGACAAAGGAGGAGTTAATTGCCGGCTGTGCTGAAGCAAGAGAGCTCGGCTTCACTGCCGTCGGCCACCTGACGCCCTTCCTCGACGACAGCCGAGATATTCCATACTTCAAGACGCACGTCGACATGATCGAGGATGCCGTCGAGACCGTTGCGGCCTACCGCCAGGCCGTCGGACGCGACGTGGACCTCTGCATCGAAATCCACCGCCGCCTCACACCCAGCGAAGCGATCGTGCTCGGCCGCGGCATCGAACCCTATCATCCTTTCTTCTACGAGGATCCCGTCACGCCCGACAACTTCGACGAAATGGCCCTGGTCGCCTCCAAGATCGGCATTCCCATCGCAACCGGCGAACGACTCTTCAGCATCTGGGAGTTCCAGGCCCTTCTGCAGCGCGGCGCGGTCCAGTTCGTTCGCCCCGATGTCTGCATGGTCGGCGGCCTGAGCCACGCAAAAAAGATCGCCGCTCTGGCAGAAGCCTTCCACGTCCAAGTCGTGCCCCATAATCCCCTCAGCCCGGTCAGCACCGCCGCCTGCATCCAGCTCGCCGCCTGTATCCCCAACTTCGCTCTGCAGGAATATCCCGTTGGCGAAGACGTGCCCCCCAAGAGTGAAATCGTCAAGCGCCCCCTCGCACAGGAAAACGGCTTCCTCATCGTTCCCGACGCACCAGGCATCGGCATCGAGCTCGCCGAGGATGCCGCCGAGCGCCATCCCTACGTCCCACGCGCAGTCCAGACCCGCCTCCACGCCGACGGCTCTGTTGTGGACCAATAGCTCGCTCGCCGTCCGCGCCAGCCTGCCTCCCATTCGCATTTTCAGCCGCCGCCACTTGGCCCCGGCCACTTCCCGATCCCCTAAGCCGCAGCGTAAAGTACGAAAACATCTATCTCAACCAGTATGACACAGTGCGTCAACTGCAGGCTGGGCTGAGCGCCCACTTCGACTTCTACAATCATGAGAGACCGCATCAAAGTCTCAACTATCGCACGCCGGCGGAAGAGCACTTCGTGCTCTGTTCAGAACCGTCCGTATTCGCCTGAATGCACTTTGTTTTTCCCATTTCGTGGTCCAGCGATTGGGGCTCACCACATTAATCCGCAATCACAGGGTCAGAATTGAGAGGGCCGAGCAGTCACTCGGCCTGGGTGAGGTCTTGGCGAACACCGCCAGACAAGATGAACACTCTATGGAAACCGGGCCGGTGGCGCTGTTTGGGATTCGGTACATGAGGGGCGTGTGCCGAGGCTCGGTACTGTGGATGCTGCTCACCGCTCAGTCCCTCTTGGCATAAGAGGAATCATATGAAATGACGGATCGAAAGACGAGAATAGTTGTCGCAACGATGTCATGTCTCCCGTGGTTCGCGCTGCTCGGCTGGCTTTCCCGCATCTCCTGGTTCCTCACTGACGACGCTTTCATCAGCTACCGCTACACCCGCAATTTGCTTGAAGGGCACGGGCTTGTTTTCAATGTGGGCGAGCGCGTCGAAGGGTACACGAACTTTCTGTGGATACTGGAGCTGGCGGCGATCTGGGGGATCTTCGGCGTTCGCCCGGAGCAAGCCGCGCCCTGGCTTTCTGTCGCTTTCACTGCCGCCACCATCGCCGCCGTCCTGTGGTGGGTCACTCGACTACCCCATCTCATTTCCCGCAGCCTTGTTGCCTGGATGTCCCTCGGCCTTCTCTGCTCCAGCGCCACATTCGCCGTCTGGACGTCCGGCGGCGGACTGGAAACCCGCCAGTTCACCTTTTTCATCGTCGTCGCCGTCGTCTGTCTCAGCCTCTATGCCAGCAGTGCCCGCGGACTGCTCACTGCTTCGTTCTGCCTCGCCGCCGCCGAACTCACACGGCCAGAAGGCCTCCTCCTCGCCGCCTGCTGCTTCGTCTGGTTCGCACTACAACGCCTCATCACAGAAAGAAGAATCAGCGCAAAGCTGCTCCGGGAGTTGCTCTACCTGGTTGCCCCTTTCGCACTGCTCGTCGCCGCTCACTTTCTCTTCCGCTACGCCTACTACGGCGAATGGCTGCCAAACACCTACTACGCCAAACACGTCCGCCCCTGGTACGAGTCCGGCTTCCGCTACCTCTGGGCCGCCGCGCTCGAAACTGGTCTCTTTATCCTTCTGCCGCTGGCCTATCTTGCCATGCGAGTACGTTGGCAGACCCTTCGCGATGGAATTCACGCCCTTGTCCTCCTATGTGTCGGCGCCCACATGGTCTACATCCTGCCCATAGGCGGCGACCACTTCGAGTACCGACCTCTCGACTTCTACTGGCCCCTTCTCGCCCTCCCCGCAGCCGAAGCCATCGCCATCCTCGGCAACAGGATTTCAGCCATCCTTCGAAGGCTCCCTCAAGTCTCAGGCTGGGCGGCCGCTAGACTTTGCTGCACGATCGCGATCTTCCTGCCCATACTTTTCTATGCAAATGTTATCCAAGGGGTCATACTGGTCGAGGGGACCAAACATCGCTTCGTGCATATCCATCTCGGCAATGAGAACACGCGCTGGCTGCTAACCGCTCCAGGAATGCCTGGGCTCGTCGCAATCTCCAACGATATGCGCCGCTTGGTGAGCCTGAATGGAATCGCTCTACGCTTCGGTCTGCACCGAGATCGCGCTGATTATCACATCAATCACTGGAAGAAGTACGAAGAAATGGAGCGCGGTTTCATCCCCGGCGATGTCTTAATGGCCGACTCTGGCATAGGTAAATTCTACTTCGTCCCAGACCTCAAAGTTATCGACAACCACGGCTTGACCGACGCGACAGTGGCGCGCACCCCGGTTGCCAAAGGCAACGACCATCGCTTTGTCGCTCACGACCGCCATCCGTCGCCCGACTACCTCATGGAGAGAGGTGTCAACTTTGAAATGTTTCCTGTAGTTTCCAGCGCAGACGAAGCGCTGAACTCCGCCGACTTCGCCGTGAAATTCGGCCCCGATTTGTGGATGCCTTTCAACACTGTCAATGCACATTGGGCCAATCAACACTTTCCCAATCGCGACCTGAGGGCCTTCGCTCCAAATCTGGAGCCCTTAACGGTCAAATATGACGGGGGCATTGCACTCCTGGGTATTGCCCTCGGTCACGGCAATCGACAACTGCCGTCTGGTACTCCGCTTGCTCTGGACAATGAACGCACGCTTCGGTGCACCATGAGATGGCTTATCGACCCAGAGCTGGATGTCGACTATGCTATCTCGCTGCGTCTGTACAATGCTGAGGGGAAAATGTCCTTTCAATCCGATGATCCCCTTCGGCACCCGGTCATGTTTTCTACGACAACCTACTGGCTGACGGGCGAACCAGTCGATAC
The DNA here is from genome assembly GCA_022827195.1 of Caldilineaceae bacterium. Lineage (GTDB taxonomy): Bacteria > Chloroflexota > Anaerolineae > Caldilineales > Caldilineaceae > Bin5. The sequence goes on along the minus strand of JAJDTL010000021.1, from coordinate 38,154 downwards.
CCTTTTCCGCTTGAAATTCCCGGCCGACCTCCCCCCCGGTGACTACGAGCTGCGAATGGTCGTCTACAACCAGGAAACGAAAGTCCCGACAGTTGTTATTGACGTCTGGGAACCGGAGACTACCCTGGCACAGCTGCGGCTGGCCGAAGCCAACTGAACCGGGCCCCGCCTGCCATGGCAAGGCAGGCACCAGTCTCCCTCCTGTTGTTCGGTTAGTCGTGACCCCGGCCAGTCAGTATCTCCCGGTTACCCCTGCTCCAATTGAGTCTTCTACCGCTTCTCCCCTTAGTCAAGAATCTCCATCGCCGCCTATCATTCGCCCGGTACTCGTGTCGATTGTCTTCCGTTTTCCCCAATCGACAAAGACCGCTCACCTGGATCTTCATTCAAACGCCATCCGTCATAGGGCCCAATTCAATTCACGCATCACAGTCGACCAGCTGCTGCAAGACCTCCCCTAGACAGGCGAAGCCGCCTGCTTTCAGACGAGAACATTTGGCCCGACTAGCGGCCCCGTACTGCAAGTCGTCGGAGAAACAATGGAGACCGAGGCCCACCACGGCTCCGATACGATAACAGGCGGACTGGCGCTCAGCGATCGCGATGCCGCCACCCGACCACAAGAGATCCAAAAAAGCCCATCACTTTGCCCCCTTTGAGCGATTGAGTCTTACATTTGCCGTGCCTTGAACCGGAATGGTATACTCCCCCCGTTATGAAAAACAGCGTGAGGCACATACGTACCACGATTTACTTTGCCACCGGCGGCATCTCTGTCGGCGGTCTCCTCGCGCTTAGATAGCCCGCGCCGGGGTACAGCCCAAAGCAGTCCCCGAGCCAAAGCGGGCGCAAACGAAAACGTGAGATGTGGAACGCGGTCCGCACCGGCGCGGACTTCGGTGCCACGTGTCGCGTTTTTCTGTTCCCAACACCATCGGCCTACATGAAGCCTATAACAGTAGATCCTCCGTCACAGGAGATTTGCACCATGTCTGACAGATATATCCACAAAGAAATCGAAGCCAGGTGGCAAAAATCCTGGGAAGAGCAGGGGCTGTACGATACCGTTGAAGACCCGGACAGGCAGAAATGGTACGCCCTGACTATGCTGCCCTATACCTCTGGCGACCTCCATACCGGCCACTGGTATGCAATGACCCCGAGCGATGCTGCCGCCCGCTTCCGCCGGATGAGCGGCTTCAACGTATTCTTCCCTATCGGCTTTGATGCCTTCGGCCTGCCCGCGGAAAACGCCGCTATCAAGAGCAACGTGCACCCGCAGGAATGGACCTACCAGAACGTCGAGCGCATGCAGGGTCAGCTTCGGCGCATGGGCGCCATGTGGGCCTGGGACCGCGAGGCCATCAGCTGCGACCCGGAATACTACAAGTGGTCCCAGTGGTTCTTCCTCCGGCTCTACGAAAAGGGCCTGGCCTACAGGGAGTTTGCACCCGTCGACTGGTGCCCCAGTTGCAATACGACCCTGGCGCGCGAGCAGGTCTGGGGCGAAGACCGGCACTGCGAACGCTGCGACACGCCTGTAATAAAGAAGGACCTGAACCAGTGGAAGTTCCGCATCACCAACTACAGCGAGGAGCTGCTGGCCGACCTCGAAAATATCGACTGGCCCGAGCCGGTCAAAGTGATGCAGACAAACTGGATCGGCCGCAGCGAGGGTGCCCAGGTCACTTTCACAACCGAGACCGGCGCGCCGATCGAGATTTTCACGACCCGGCCCGACACGCTCTGGGGCGCCACCTTCATGGTGCTGGCTCCCGAACATCCGCTGGTCGACGAAATCACGACCGACGATCAGCGCGACGCGGTCGCACAATGCGTCGACCAGGCCAGCCGGCTCGATGAAATCGCACGCACCGCTGAAGACAAGGAGAAGACCGGCGTCTTCACCGGCGGCTACGCAATCAACCCCGTCAACAATGAGCGGATTCCGGTCTGGATCGCCGACTACGTCCTGATGGGGTACGGCACAGGCGCCATCATGGCCGTGCCGGGCCACGACGAGCGCGACTTCGAGTTTGCCAAGGCACACGACCTGCCGATCCAACTCGTCGTTCAGCCGCCGGCCGACAGCGAGGCCGGCCATGTCCGCACCGCCGGCGACCTCGAATCCGCCTGGCCCGGGCCTGGAACAGTCATAAATTCGGGTCCAATCAATGGAACGAACGTGGGCAAAGAGGAGGGCGAAAGCGTTAAAGCCGCCATCGCCTGGCTGGAGCAGAATGAAAAGGGCGAAGGCGCCGTCAACTTCCGCCTGCGCGACTGGCTGATCAGCCGCCAGCGCATGTGGGGCACCCCGATCCCCATGATCCACTGCGACAACTGCGGCACCGTGCCCGTCCCCTACGCCGACCTGCCCGTGCGTCTGCCGGACGACGCCCAGTTCAAGCCCACCGGCGAAAGCCCGCTCAACTATCACGAGGCCTTCCGCTACGTCAAGTGCCCCAGCTGCCGCGGCGACGCCGAGCGCGAGACCGACACCATGGACACATTCATGTGTTCGAGCTGGTACCAATACGCCTACGTCGATCCATATCACAAGGCCGGCGAACCGCTGGCCGTGGATGATACGCCCTGGGACAGCGCACGCGGCCAATACTGGCTGCCGGTCGACCAGTATACGGGCGGCATCGAGCACGCCACCATGCACCTGCTCTACACGCGCTTCTTCACCAAGGCCCTGCGCGACATGGACGTCGTCGATTTCGACGAGCCGATGATCCGCCTGTTCAACCAGGGCATCATCCTCGGGCCCGACGGTGAACGCATGTCCAAGAGCCGCGGAAACGTCGTCAATCCCGACGAATACGTCGACAGGTACGGTGCCGACACGGTGCGCGGCTATCTCATGTTCATCGGACCGTGGGAGCACGGCGGCCCCTGGGACCCAAGCGCCATCGAAGGCGTGAGCCGCTTCCTCTACCGTGTCTGGAGCGTCGTCAACGATGAACCGCACGCCGCATCAGCCGGCGGCGCCCCCGCTAATGACGAAGCCCGCGGACTCGAGCGCAAGCTGCACCAGACGATCACGAAAGTCAGCGAAGACATGGCCGGCTTCCGCTTCAACACCGCCATCGCCGCCCTGATGGAGTTCAACAACCACCTGATCAGCGTCAAGCCGAACCTCGGCGCGGCTGAAACCGGCACCGCGGCGGCCGGTATCTGGCATGATTCGATTCGAAACCTGCTCCTGATGATGGCGCCGATCTTCCCCCATGTCAGCGAGGAGCTGTGGCAGCGCTTGGAGCGTGGCAGCAACGGCAGCGAGGCCGGGAGCGTTCACTTGCAGGAATGGCCCCAGGCCGACCCGGAAAAGGCCAGGGAAGACGAGATTACCGTCGTCGTACAGGTCAACGGTCGTGTGCGCGACAAGCTGAGCGTCGCACCCAATACCGCCGAAGACAGACTGGAAGAGCTGGCACTGGCTTCCAACAACGTCAAGCGCTGGATGAACGGCAAACAGGTGCGCAAGATCGTCGTCGTTCCCGACAAACTGGTCAACATAGTGATTGGATAGCGAGCCTCCCGCCGCCAACGGGTAAACCAATGAAAGTAATCGTCGATCTCTGCGTCGTTCCCATCGGCGTGGGTGTTTCAGTCTCGAAATACGTCGCCGCCTGCGAGCGCATCCTCGACGAGGCCGGTCTGCGCCATCAGATGCACGCCTACGGCACAAACATTGAGGGTGAGTGGGACGAGGTCTTCGCCGCCGTCAAACGCTGCCACGAGGTCGTGCATCGGATGGGCGCGCCGCGCATATCCACCAGTCTGAAAGTCGGCACGCGCTGCGACCGCGACCAGACCATGCAGGACAAGATCGACAGTGTAAACAGTAAGCTGCAAGGGGAGCCGCCGCCCGCCTCGACAACCGGACGTAGCTAAGGGCGAAGGCCCAAGGAAAGGGACTGATGAGCGAAGATTGTATCTTTTGCAAAATCGTGGCCGGCGAGATCCCCTCGGACCAGCTGTACCAGGACGAGCTCGTAACCGCATTTCGCGACATCTCGCCCCAAGCCCCGGTTCACCTGCTGCTCGTTCCCAACCGGCACTTCAATGACTTCGGCGAGATGGGCGACGAACAGGGGGAACTGATGGGACGCATTGCGCAGGTGGCCGGCCAGCTGGCCGCGCAGGAAGGGGTTGCCTCAGATGGCTGGCGCTTCGTTACCAATATCGGCGCCCACGGCGGCCAAGAAGTCCTCCATACTCACTTTCACCTGCTGGGCGGGCGTCCCCTCGGACCCCTCCTGGCCCGTTGAGCTGAATGAGCGGGCTGCCGGCCCAAGCCTGTTGCCGGTGGTCCCGCCTTTCCTTCCTACTTCACAACCGCCATCGCCAGCCCATCCTCGTACGGAACGACCGTGCTGACCAGCCGCTCATCCCGTCCCAATTCCCGCACAAACCGCCGCATCCCCTGCACCCAGTCCCAGTCCTGCTTCTCGGGGTCCATCAGGCTTCCCCACATGCGTACGTTGTCTCCCAGGATAACGGTCCCCGACCGGCTGTAGCGCAGCGCATAGTCCAGATAATCGGGATAGTTGCCCTTGTCCGCGTCGATGAATATGAGGTCGAAGGGGGCCTCATCAGCCAGCTCAGGCAAACTTTCCAGCGCCTGCCCTACACGCACCTCAGTCTTGTCCGCCAGCCCCATCTTGCGCCACTGCTCACGGGCAAAGTCGGCGTGTTTCTGTTCCAGCTCCAGGCCGATCAGCTTGCCGTCGGGAGGTAAGGCGCGTGCAATCCATGCCCCGCTGTACCCCCCCAACACCCCGATCTCCAACACCTTGCGCGCGCCCGTCAAATGCACCAGGACTTGCAGAAACTTGCCTTGCTCCGGGCCAATGCTCATGTTGGGCAGCCCGGCCGTGTCCGCTTCCTCCTGCAGGCGCGCCAGGTCATCATCGTCGCAATGGAAATGATCGCGTATTAACTGCTGATAGGGACCGATCTCTGTCAATTTCGACATCAGTTGTCTCCGGGAATCTCACTTTCAGGTCACCAGTGCAGCATCCAACGCTTCAACCAATGTTCGCGCGCCAACAGCCTCGATTTCGTCGGGCAGTTCAGGCACACCGTTCCTCCCGTCGGCCGATTCCTCGCCGCCGGCCGCGCGTTCTCGCTCGCGCCTCAGCGCATGACGGGGCACGACCGCGCGCTTAAAGCCAAGTTTGGCCGCCTCGCGCAGCCGCTGCGATAGCTGACTGACGCTTCGCAATTCGCCGCTCAGACTTACCTCCCCCAGCAGCACCACCTCTGCCGCGATCGGCACGTTGCGATAGCTGCTGGCGATCGCGGCGGCAATCGCCAGGTCCACGGCCGGCTCGCCCACCCGCATACCGCCGATTACATTGACAAAGATGTCCTGCGCGCCCAGCGAAAGATTCAGGCGCTTGCTCAATACTGCAGTCACCAGCAAGAGCCTGTTGAAATCGACGCCGTTGCCCGTTCGCCGCGGCTGGCTGAACGGAGTCGCGCTGGCAAGCGCCTGCACTTCGACCAGCAGCGGCCGGCTGCCCTCCAACGGCACCGCGATCGCGCTGCCGGCAGCGTTCGGGAGACGCTCCGCCAAGAACAGCTCCGATGGGTTCACAACTGGGGCCATGCCCCGCTCCGTCATCTCGAAAACGCCCACCTCATTCGTGCTGCCAAACCGGTTCTTGACCGACCGCAACAGCCGGTATGCGTGGAAGCGCTCGCCCTCCAACTGCAGTACCGCGTCAACCATGTGTTCCAGCACGCGCGGCCCGGCAATAGACCCTTCTTTGGTCACATGGCCCACGAGAAACAGCGGAATGTTGAGCTGCCGGGCCTGCCGCAGCAGCAGCGCGGCGCAGTCCCGCACCTGCGAAACCGTTCCCGCCGCCCCCCCGCCGGCACTGCTGTGGATCGCCTGGATTGAATCGACGATCACCAGTGACGGCCTTATCCTTTCGACCTGCTCCAGGATCTGCTCCAGAATCGTGTCGGCCAGTACGAGCAGCCTCTCCTCCTTCAGCCCCAGCCTCGTCGCCCTTTGCCCGATCTGAAATGCGCTCTCCTCCGCGCTCACGTAAAGGACCCGGCCGACCCGGCTCGCCACTTCTGCCGCCGTCTGGATCAGCAGCGTGCTCTTGCCGATCCCCGGGTCTCCGCCGACCAGAATCCCCGCGCCGGGCACGATTCCGCCCCCCAGGACTCGGTTCAGCTCAGGGTCGGCAAGAACGACACGGCGCGAAGGCTCGTCGGGAATCTCCGGCAAGGACAGAGGGGTCGGTGCTTCCAAAGAAGCGACGCCGCTATGTCGCAACCCCGGCCCGCCCTCCTGGACCCGCCTTTCCTCCAGCGTGTTCCAGTCGCCGCACTCCGGGCACCTGCCCATCCATTTCATCTGCGCGCCGCCGCACTCGCTGCATATGTACTGCGTCTTGGCCCTGCTCGCCATGCACGCCTTCCCCTGGCTGCACTACGCCGGCGTTGGAAACGACTGCACCATCGTCAGTACCTCGCTCCTTACCTTCTCCTGCAGCCCGGTATTGCCGGGTTCCTTCGCTATCGCTGCAATCCAACGTCCGATCCGTTCGAATTCCGGCTCCTTCATTCCTCGCGTCGTGGCAGCAGGCGTCCCCAGCCGGATGCCGCTCGTCACCATGGCCTTGCGCCGATCGAAGGGAATCATATTCTTGTTGCAATGGATCGCCGCGTCGTCAAGCGCCGACTCCACGACCTTGCCGTTGATCTCTTCCGCGCCCAGGCTGTCCAGATCGACCAACAGCAGATGGTTGTCTGTCCCGCCCGATACGATGCGCAGCCCCTCGCGCAGCAGCGTCTCGCTCAAAACCCGGGCATTGTCCAGCACCTGCTGCTGATAACTCTTGAAGGAAGCCTCCATCGCCAGCCTGAATCCTACCGCCTTTGCCGCAATGATGTGCATCAGCGGCCCCCCCTGCGTGCCGGGGAAGACCGCCCGATTGATCGCCCTCGCGAGTTCTTCTTTGCACAGGATGAGGCCCCCGCGCGGGCCGCGCAATGTCTTGTGCGTCGTGGTTGTAACAACGTCGCAGTAGGGCACTGGGTCCGGGTGCAGCCCCGTCGCAACCAACCCGGCTACGTGCGCCATGTCCATCATCAGCAAACAGCCGGTCTCGTCCGCAATCTCGCGCAGCAATGGATAGTCGAAATGGCGCGGATACGCGCTTGCCCCCACCAACAGCAACTTTGGCCGGTGCTCCGTAGCCATCCTTTGAATCGTTCCGTAGTCGATCTGCTCCGTCTCAGGACTGAGTCCGTAGTGGACGAAGTTATAGTAGTGCCCCGAGCTGTTCAGGTGAAAGCCGTGACTCAAGTGCCCGCCGTGGTCCAGTTTCATCGCCAGAACGGTGTCCCCAGGCTTCAGAAGCGCCATGTAGACTGCCGCATTCGCCTGCGCCCCCGAATGCGGCTGCACATTGGCACATGCCGCGCCGAACAGTGCCTCTGCCCTCTCGATCGCAATTCTCTCCGCTATGTCCACGTACTGACAGCCGCCGTAGTAGCGCCGCCCCGGATAGCCTTCCGCGTACTTGTTCGTCAGGACGCTCCCCGCCGCGGCCAGCACCTCCGGAAACACGTAATTCTCGCTGGCAATCAGTTCGATTCCATTCGTCTGTCGCTGCCGCTCCAGCTCAATCGCCTCGTATATTTCAGGATCGCTCTCCCGCAAAACTCCCCTCGGGTCCGGCTGCTCTGTCCAGGCCGCCAGTCGGCTGTCTACCTCCTGGACCACCTTCGAAATCTCGCTCATCGCTGCACTCTCCTCAGTCCCTCCATGCAGTTCGCGACCGGCTGCATTGCCGGCCGCGCCAAAAATCTACATTAGCACGCGCAAGGGCTTACGTCAATTTTCTCGAGATATTCGGAAATCCAGTTACTGCCATTCCATACGCAAAACCAGGATGCCTTTCCCCTACTGTCATAGCCAAAACAGTCTATGATAGAATGGCGCCCACTGGACTGAGCGCAGAGCGACCGAACAGTTCGAACTGCCCGAACTCGCCCTGGTCTATATCGTGAGGACTCAGCAATGCAGCGTCGGACGACCGCCAGAATCGTCATTGACCGGCCCAAAACAGCGACGCTGAAACGCTCCGTTTTTCCGGTTTCGCCCCGGATTCGACTGAAGCTGGGCGCGTTCCTGGCCGTCCTGCTGCTGACCACTTCGGCCTGTCGCCAGCATCAATTCACCGCTACGGTCTTCGAGGACGCGGAACCCGCCCCGGAGATTCGCGGCCGGAACTACGACGGCACGCCCTTCGAGCTCGCCCAACTCAAGGGCGGCCCTGTCCTGCTGTTCTTCGGTTACACCTTCTGTCCTGATGTTTGCCCAATGACAATGATGGAACTGGCCGAGGCCAAACGCGCCTTAGCCAGGGATGCGCCCGCCCTCGCCGCCGGCTTGCAGCTCGTCTTCGTCACGATCGACCCCCAGCGCGACAATCTTGCCCGCATCGAGCCTTACGTCAAGGCCTTTCACCCCCAGTTTTACGGCGTGCACCTCCCCGAAACAGCCTTGGACGCACTCAGACCGGCCTACGGCCTCTTCGTAGAACCCCCGGAAGGCAGCAGCCTGTCCGATGACTACTATCTGCTTGACCACACCTCCCGCGTATTCCTCATCGACCGTAAGGGCAACTGGCTGGGACTCTTCAGTGCCGAGGTGACCGCGGAGGAGCTTACCGACGATCTGAAGGCCTTGTTGCGCTAAGTTTTCCAGGCCGCCTTGCCGGCCTTCGGACCAACGAGCAGTCCATGCGCACTTTCATCGCAATTGAGATTCCACCCAACGTAAAGCAGGGGTTACGAACCGAACAGAAGCGCCTGCGCGAACTTTTGGAAAGGTACAATCTCCCGCCCGTCCTGCGTTGGACAAACATCGGTAATCTACATCTGACACTGCAATTTCTGGGCGAAACACAAGCCCAGCAACGCCGGCACATTCAGGACGGGCTGGCAGGGCTCGCCGCCGCCCACCAGCCGTTCACGCTCTCGCTTTCCCGGCTGGGATGCTTTCGCTCGTGGAATAATTTGCGCGTTCTGTGGGTTGGGATCGACGGCGACGCAGCCGCCTTGCGCGCCCTGCAGGCCGACGTTGAATCCTTCGCCTGTAGTCTGGGCTTTGATGCCGGCAGACAGCCCTTTTCGCCCCATGTCACGCTGGCGCGTGCCATGCGCAACGCGCCGCGTCCAGCGCTCCGCGCAGCGTCGGAGCAGTTGCGTAGGGCGGCCGCAGACGAAACGCCCCAGACGGAATACCGCTGGGGCGTGCGCGACCTCTACTACATTCGCAGTGTTCTGGGTGGAGGTGGACCGCAGTACTCCACTTTGGCCCGCTGCCCTTTGGACTTCGGCCCGCAGTAGCGCTACGAAAAGCGCGGTTCGTCCGCAGCCATCTCCGCCACTCTCGGCGCCGCCATCTCCTGCGCAATCGATGCGCTTTCTCTTGGAACCTGCGCCGCCGCCTCCCTCCACGGACGGGCCCCTTCCCGTCGCGGCGGCCCATCGAGCGGCCGCTGTTCGACCGCAGGCTCCACCTCCCGCATCGCCCGCTCAATGCCCTTGAAAATAAGGGCCAGCGGTGCGCAGATAAGACTCGCGGCGAAGAATCCCCATGAGCTCAGACCCGCGATGCCGATGATCTGCGCCTGTATCTGACCCGGAAAATCGCTCTGAAAGCCCTGTGCCGCCAGCAGACCCGTAACCCCCTGGCCCGTAACGCCAAGATAGCTTTCCGCCCCGATTTGCTGCCATCCCGCGCCCGCCGCTCCGTCAGCGAAGATGCCCACGCATAGGAGCCCGATCGCCGCCGGCAAACCTGTTGCGGCGACTACGCCGGCGCTATCGTCCAGGCGAAACACCCTGTTCAGGGCAAAAGTGATGAATGGCACGCTTCCCCCGGCCAGCATGCCGATCACCAGCGCGGCCGCAGGCCCGCCAAATGGGCCGACCGCCAATCCGGCAACCACACCTGCCACCAGTCCCCGCGCACTCATTCCAGGATCGTTAGTCCCGCTAACGAACCACGTATAGAGCAGAGGAAACGTAACGCCCCCCGCGGCATAGAGCAGCCCGTTGACCGCCGTACGTATCCCTGCGAACGAATCAGTCGCCAGCTGCTGCACGGGGCTCGCCCACACCCACCCCAACACGCCGACCATTACGAATAGGGCCCCCGTAACCGCCAGCAGCGGCAGGTGGACCGGCGGGAGTTCCGGGTCGGTCAGTGCCTGCGGCCGGCGGGCAGGGACCCAAACCAGCAGTGCAGCCAACGTTGCTGACGCAGACACGAGAAAAACAGAGCCGGCGCCACCAAAATCGACCATTCCGTGCCCCAATCCGAGGTTCCGGCCCAGTCCTCCCAGCCACCCGCCGCCCTGAATCCAATTTCCCGCCAGCGGATAGACGAACCCGCCGACCATTAGCGCAACAATCATAGTTGCCACCATAGGCGCGCGGCCCCGAAGTGCCACTACCGGCAGCATCGCCGCGGCCATCGCCCACGGCGCGTGCGCCACAAACAGGCTGTACGCCGCAGGAGTCGCCGCCGGTCCCGTCAGAAACCACCCCTCCAGGCCCGCCGCAATCCAACCGATTCCCCATCCCTCGGGCAGAGGAATCCATCCCCGCACCAGCCCAGCAAGCTCCGGATTCTCGCTGTAGAGAAACCCCACGCTTCCGAACTGAAACGCAAACCCGACTGCCCAGTATCCCACGCAGCCCAGGCAAAAGGCCGCCAAGCCGCCCAGTGCCGCGTCCCACGCCCGCTGCGGTCGCAGGCCGCTCGCGGCAACCAGGAGCAGGCCTGAAGGCACCAGAAATGCAAGGCCGCTGGCTGTCAAATGCCAAAGATAGGAATCGTCCATGGAACCGCCGTTCCCGCATCCTCCGACCGGAAAAACTGCCTGAAACTGAAGCTAGCATAGCAGAAGATCGCATACCAACCAAAGTATCCCGCAGAATGCGCCCTGGCATCCGCCCCCGACGGAACCAAACAGGCCCCCGCCCGCGTTGGTTCTCCATTGCCATGGTGATACAATGGCCACGGTGTCCCGCTCGCGTGGTCTCGACCTCCCGACTGCCCATCTTCATGGGCGTTTTGACGTGTCAAAGCAAACGACCTTTCGCCGCAATCAAAGACAGGAAAGGTGGGAATCGGCGCTCTTCAACCTGATTCGGGTCGGCTTTCTCGCCATGGTTCTTGCCGTACTCCTGGGCGTGGGAAGCGTGGCGTACGCCCACCTGACCGAGCAGTTCCTGGCGGTCGAGCAACAGTCCGACGCCCTGATCGACCCCGACCGCGGCGAAGATGCATTGACCCCCGAAAACATCGAGGCCCGTATCCTGGCCATGAATCTGCGTCTGAATGAGGACCAATTGCAGATTCCCGCCGGCACCGATCCCCGCCCGCGTCCATTCACAATCAATCTCGGCGAACCGGCACGCTTCATTTCAGCCCGCCTAGCCGCCGCCGGCTTCATTCGCGACGCCGAACTATTCAATCTATACCTGCGCGTGAACGGTCTCGACCGCAACATCGAAGCAGGCAACTTCATGCTGGCTGATTCGATGACCATCCCGGAAATCGCGCAAGAGCTGCAACAAGCCCGCTTCGAAGAGGTCGTCGTCACGATACCCGAAGGCTTCCGCGCCGAGGAGATTGCCGAACGCCTGGCTGAAAACTTTGTGATCGACGGCGAACGATTCCTCACGGCCGTCCGCCAGCCCCGGGGCCTAAGCCTCTTTTCCCAGTACGACTTTCTCCAGAAGCTTCCTGAAGGCGCGTCGCTCGAAGGCTACCTCTTCCCCGACACGTACAGATTTCCCGTCAACGTCAGCGGGCCGGAAATTGTGCTCGCCTCCATGCTTGACAATTTCGAGAATCGCGTCGGCACCGAAGGCCTGATCGGCGGCAGCAGCGGCCTCAGCGACTACAACCTGATTACGCTGGCCTCAATCGTCGAAAGAGAGGCCGTTCAGGAAGACGAACGTCCGCTGATCGCAAGCGTCTATCTCAACCGGCTCAACAGCGCCTGCCCCGATGTGGGCGGCCGCTACCTGCAGGCCGACCCGACCGTCCAATATGCAAAAGGCACGACCGGCAATTGGTGGTGGAAGCCGCAGACCATCGAAGAGTACGCACAGGTGCAAAGTCTTTACAACACCTACCTCCATCCGGGGCTTCCGCCCGGCCCCATCGCCAGCCCCGGCCTGCTCGCTATCGAGGCGACCAGGAATCCTGACCAGACGATCTACTGCTTCTTCCTTGCCACCGGCGAAGACGGCCGCCACGTCTTCGCGCTAACGCTGGCAGAGCATGAGCAAAACCTTGCCATCTACGGCTACCAGCCCTAGATTGGCAGCTCCTACCGGCGGTAGACAGTTGTTGAATGATTTCAGCCGCCACCTGCTGCGGCGATTGAGAAATACAGCGCAAGCCCTCGCAACTGCCCCGGCCAAGTCAGCCGGCCGTCCTAGCGAAGCCAGACCGGCTTACGTCGCCGCCGTCTGCTCCTTCCTGGTCTACAGCTTGCTGCTTTCTGCTTGCACCTCCACCCGTCCCGTTGTGAAAATCGGCCTCCTTGCGCCCTTCGAAGGGCTCTACCGCCAGAGCGGCTATGAAGCGCTGGCCGCCATGCGCGCAGCTTTGGCAGACCATCAACCGCCCAATATCGAAGTCTTGCCGCTCGCGCTCGACACGTCCGCCGGCCCGGAACAGGCCCGTCGCGCAGCCGCCAAGCTACTGCGAGATGACAGCGTCGTAGCCGTTATCGGCCCTTTGCTGGCGCCGCAGGTTTCGGCAGTCTCTGGAATCATCGCCGGCTCCGAAGTCGAATGGCATTTGCCGCTCGCCCCGCGCCCACCGGACGAGGAAGAGGCCTTGGTCAGGGCTCTCCTGGAGCAGTTCGGCGGCCTCCACATAGTGCAAGCCGGCCTCGATGACCATTGGCCCTTTTTGGCAGGCGATGAGAAGTCAAACGGAGAAGAGGATTCAGCAGCTGCCGCCGCCGCCGAAGGCAAACATGTCGCATCTATGGATGGCGTTCTCTGGCTGGGCGATGCGCCCGCAGGCGCCAACTTTCTGGCCCGTCTCCGACTCTACAGCCGTACGATTCCTTTTTGGACTACAAGCGTCGGCGGCGACCGTGTCTTTTCTCAGCTTATGTCGGTGCACTTGGATCGGGAAAAGCTTGGCCCGGTTTACTGGGCTCTTGCGCTCGATGGCAGCGTCACAGAAGAACACTACCTGAAGTGGGCGGCATCCCACCAGCCGGGCACGCCCACGGCCTTTGCCGTCTACCTCGCCACGCAGCGCGCCCTGGGGCAGATCGTCGGAATCGTCGAACCGTCAGTCACGCCGAAGCTCGCAATTTTCAGACTTGATCTCGAAGGAAGCAGCCATCTGGTAGAATTCGTCTCGTACCCTTGAGTTCTTTCGGGTCCGTGCAGCTACCTGACCCGACCAACCCCCCAATATGCGGTCGTAGAGTTTGCAATGCGTCTTCTCGTAATTTCCTGGGAGTATCCTCCAAATGTCGTCGGCGGCATCGGGAAGCACGTTGCCGAGCTTGTTCAGGCTTTTGTCGACATCGCCGACCGCAGCGACACTCCCGTCCACCTCGATCTGCTGACCCCCCGCAGCGGCAACGCGCCCGAAATTGAGCAACTCTCCGACAACGTCACAATCTATCGTGTCGAAATTCCTTCCATCAATCCTCTGGACCTCTTCAATAGCGTCATAGACAACAATCGCTATCTTGAGTTGAAAGCCCGCGAACTGCATGACAAGGCTCCCTACGACCTAATCCACGTCCACGAATGGCTGACCGCCTCCGCCGGCATCGAATTGAAGCACGTCTGGAGAGTCCCCCTAATTGTTACCATCCACGCCACCGAACGCGGCCGCCACCACTCCCACGTGCCCAATGAGACCAGCCACCGAATCAACCAGCTGGAATGGCAGGTCTGTTACGAAGCCTGGCGGATTATCGTCTGCAGCACCTTTATGGCCGGTGAATTGGGCCAGTACTTCGACGTTCCTCTCGACAAAGTTACGCTGATCCCCAACGGCGTGGATATCGCGCCCTTTCGGGCTTGCTCAGAAGAGCGCATCCAGGAACTGCGCGCCCGTTACGCACCCAACGGCGAAAAGCTACTCTTCTTTATCGGGCGCATCACCCCCGAAAAGGGAGTGCAGGTCCTCCTGCGCGCGCTCCCGCCTCTGCGCTGGAAATACCCCGATCTGCGCCTGCTCGTGGCCGGCAGAAACAGCGAACAGATGCAGCCTCTCGTCGATGAGCTGCAAATTGCAGAGGCTGTGGAACTCCTGGGATTCATCGACGGCGAGACCCGAAACTGCCTCTATCGCGCGGTTGACGCATCCGTCTTCCCCAGCCTCTATGAACCGTTCGGCATTGTCGCCCTCGAGGCAATGGCGGCCGGCTGTAACGTGATCGCCAGCAATGTCGGCGGACTGGGCGAAGTCGTCGATCACCGCCGAACCGGCCTCACCTCGGTCGCCGGCGACCCCGATAGCATCGTCTGGGCAGTCGACCAACTCTTTTCAGACCCCGTCCAGGCCCAGGCGATGCGGGCACGCGGATTGCAGGAAGTCATTCGCTCCTACGACTGGCAAATCATCGCCGCCTCGACCCTGGATACCTACAGAGCCGTACTTGCCCAAAGACAAGACCTCAACTGGTGATCCGTTCCAGCACGACAGGTGGTCCGGACGCATCATGCTCGCCCTCTGCGGCACCGTCGACCTCATCGACAATCTCGTACGCCTTCCGTAGCTGTGCGGCCGCGACTTTGGCGGACTCAACATCCGCCGCGTGAACGCTAAGCAGCAGTTCCCCGCCGCCGACCTGCTCCCCAATCTTGGCCGCCGCGACCACGCCCACCCTGTGGTCGATCGGCTCTCCCTTCCTTTGCCTGCCTCCTCCCAGCCCCACTACAGCCATTCCGACTGCGCGTGCATCCAGGGCGCCGACAACACCCTCCCGCTCTGCGCGCACTTCCAATACGACAGGGGCGGCTGCCAGCCGTTCCGGCTCGACTACGCTTTCTTCTTCGCCCCCCTGTGCCACCACGAATTCGACGAACTTGGTGAACGCTGCGCCAGATTCGATGGCCCGTTTCACTCTGCTGCCGGCCGCAGCCAGCGCCGCCTCCTTTCCGCTTTCTTCCTGCATCTTGCGCAACGCCGAATCGCCCAGCAAGAGCATCTCGATCGCCACTGCCTCAGTCAAAACCTGGAAGTCCTGCGGCCCCCTGCCGTGAAGCGCGTCGATCGCCTCGCGCACCTCCAGGATATTGCCTACTGCCAGCCCCAATGGCTGCTCCATCGCCGTTATTAGTGCCGTTACCCCGCGGCCTGCGCCGCGTCCGATCGAGACCATCAGCCGGGCTAGGTCCCGGGCCAGGGAACGGGTCTCCATGAACGCCCCGCGTCCGCACTTTACGTCCAGCACAATGCCGTCCGCGCCCGCCGCCAGCTTCTTGCTCATGATGCTCGCGGCGATCAGCGGCAGGCTGGGAACCGTGCCGGTGACGTCCCGTAGAGCGTAGAGCCGCTGGTCCGCAGGCGCCAGCGTCGCCGTCTGCGCAGCCACCACCAGCCCTACCTCCCGCAGTTGGCGCCGGAACTGCGCCATGCTCAAGCTCGCGCTCCAGCCCGGAATGCCCTCCAGCTTGTCGATCGTTCCCCCCGAGAAGCTGAGGCCCCGCCCGCTCATCTTCCCCACCGGCAGCCCGCACGCCGCTACGATAGGCCCAACCGCCAGCGTCGTCTTGTCGCCCACGCCTCCGCTCGAATGTTTGTCCACGATCAGCTGACCGGCCGGCGCAAGCCCTTGCAGGTCGAGCATCTCCCCGCTCGCTGCCATCTCCTGCGTCAGTGCCGTCGCCTCCGCCGGCGACATTCCCCGAAAATAGACGGCCATTGCCCACGCGGCCAGCTGATAGTCGGGAACATTGCCTTCGACAGCTCCCTCGATCAGGAACCGCAGCTCGTCCCCGCTGTGCTCGCCGCCATCCCGTTTCTTAGTTATCAGATCGACTACGTTCATTTCCGGATTCTTGGGCCCACTCCCTGTCAATGGTACACTTTCTTCTGCCTCGGCGGCCGGCCTCTACGCCTTTCCGCCGATTCCACGGCGGAACCTTCCGGCGGCAACCTTAGAGCGACTCTTGCATGATATTCTCGGTGCGGGGCGACACATGAGCAAAACGGTAACTGTAGTCGGCGGCGGACTCGCCGGCACGGAAGCAGCCTGGCAACTGGCGCAGCGCGGTGTCCGAGTGCGCCTGTTTGAGATGCGTCCCGTACGCCCTACGCCCGCACACGTGACAGACCGCCTCGCCGAACTCGTCTGTTCCAATTCGATGGGCAGTACCCTGCCCGACCGCGCGCTGGGTATTCTCAAGAACGAGATGTTGACCCTCGGTAGCTTTGTGGTCCGCACCGCCTTCAAACATGCCCTGCCGGCCGGACAGGCGCTCGCCGTCGGCCGCGACGAATTCGCCGAAGAAATCACCGCCCGCATCTCCGGCCACCCACACATTGAACTGGTCCGTCAAGAGGTGACCGACATTCCCGATGGGCCGACGATTTTGGCAACCGGTCCCCTGACAAGCGACTGCCTGACGCAGGCCGTCCAATCGCTGACCGGACGCTATCTCTACTTCTACGACGCAATGGCGCCCATTGTCACCTTTGAAAGCATCGACCGCACAATCGCTTTCAAACGCAACCGCTGGGACAAGTCCAGTAGTGCCGGAACCGACGAAGGCGACTATCTCAACTGTCCGCTCAATCAGGCCCAATACGAAGCATTTGTCGACGCTTTGCTCGCCGCGCCTCGCATCGAGCTCTCCGGCGCCGACAAAGAACTGGAACGCTACTTCGAAGGTTGCATGCCAATCGAGGCGCTGGCACAGCGCGGCAAAGACGCCCTTGCTTACGGGCCCATGCGGCCCGTGGGACTGCGCAATCCAAGCACCGGCCAGCGACCGCACGCCGTCGTCCAACTCCGCCAGGACAACGTGGCCGGTACCCTATACAACCTGGTTGGCTTCCAGACGAACGTCAAGTGGGGGGCCCAGGCCGAAATCCTTCGCATGATCCCCGGCCTCAAACATGCCGAATTTGTGCGGCTGGGCCAAATGCACCGCAACACATTTATCAACAGTCCGACCCTTCTGCGGGCGACTTTGCAGTTCAAGCAGCGCGACAACCTCTTCTTCGCCGGCCAGATCACCGGAACAGAAGGGTATGTCGGCAGCGCTTTGGGAGGACTTCTGGCGGGGATAAACGCGGCGCGCTTGTTGGACGATCAACCGCTCATGCAGTTACCGCGCGCCTCGATGAGCGGCGCCCTATTCCACTACATCACCAACGCCGCCGCCGCCGATTTCCAGCCCATGAAAGCGAACATGGGCCTCCTCCCTCCCCTCCCGCAACCCGTGCGCAACAAGCGCCAGCGTTACGCGACCTACGCCGACAGGGCCAAGCAGGCGCTTGACAGCTATCTATGTCAGATGAACTTTACGCCGCTCGACTAACGATCCGTTCGCAACTGACATGGGAGGCCAACTCGCAACTCATCCCTCTTTCAGGCGTCCTCCCGTCAACGGCTAGCCGACCCCGAACCCTGGCTTCAAACTGCTACTCGGCCGCCCTTGCGTTAACGACGCCCAGAAGAGCGTTTGTTTGCTCCAGCCTTACTCTATAGATCTCGAAGTCGCCGAAATAGGCACGCTCGTACTGGTCTCCCTCAAACTCTCCCGTGAAAAACCACCGCTTGATATACTGCATCGACACAAGCATCCCTGACCGTACGTCGTGGCAGGTCAACCCGTTGTAGACCGTTGTCCAACCGCTGTCTTCCAAGACCTCCGCTTCCTGCTCATCGCTGCACCAGGCCTCAATCTCCTCCCCTGTGCCCAAACGGAAAAGAGCGTTTGCTTCGCCGGGACGCGGACCTGCCCAGTAATTGAAGAAAAACAGGCCTGTACTGTTGGGATACCGCTCAGTGCCTTCGACGCGGTCGATCTGATGCGGCCAAGTGGAGTCTTCTCCGCAAGCTCCCTCCCATGTCACGATTCGGTTTATCTCCAACCATCGCGGATCGCTATTGTCAAGCACCTCTGTTCGCGAGACGGCCGTACACGCGCTCACTGCACAGCGCCGCGAGCCGCACTCGTATTGTATGTCCCACACGGCCGTCAGGTCCTCAGGAAACAATGTCCCTACGAGCGGCAGTGCCCTGGCAATCTCGTCAGCGTCCACCACAATCCCCGAAAGCCATGCCGTCCGAGTCGCCTCGCCGGCGCTATCGTCAGGACCTTCAACGCAACAAATCCGCCACCAGCCACCTTCGGTCCTGCCACTTGTAGTGAAGACGTCGCCTTCCACCGCACTGGCCACAACCTCAAACTCCGTGCTCGGTCCTCCGCGGATGTTTGCCTTCGCCTTGTTAATCTGCACCGTCGCCGTCTGTAGTCCCCCCGCCTCGCCGCCGCCGTCCGCCCCATTGTCGCTGCCCGCGCTATCTGCCCCGAGCATCAGGATCCCAGGCGGCAGCGAAATCTGCTCCTCCTCGGCCTCGGCGACGGCGACGGCCACAGGCGTCGGCATCGGCGTCGGTTCATACGCCGGCCCCTCTGCTGTAATCGGCACGCAACCCGTCAGCAAGAGCACTGTCGAAAAAAGTGCACACAGGTGGCGTCTTTTCACCTCAGCCTTGTTGATGTATATTCCTATCTGTAACAATTGAGTCGTTCCGCCCTTCCGGTTGTCGCTGCATTTCATACGTCGACTCGCCCTTATCAGTCTTGCGGTCAATGATGCTCTGTCTTGCACCAATGACGAACCGGCCGAAGCCAACGATTTGGCCGCCGAAGTGGGTGCCAAAAAAAGCGCCAACCCTAGTCTTTCTAGTATAGCGACCTAGTGGCAGATTGGCAATAGCATCGTTCAGATGCCCATTGTAAGTGTGGACCTGTCCTTTCCCTGGGGAGGGGCAGACACCGATGCCTTCCCGCAGGAACCCATGCAATGTAGTGCCCAGCGCGGATCCGCAAATTGAAACATTCCGATTCCAACGCCAGGCCGGACAGCACACGCCCGCGCCAAGAATCAGTGCCGGCAGTTTCCACTCAAGCTCAATCTACAAAGAGCACAGCGGCTTCCGTCCAGCCAGGCCAGGTGACTGTCGTCGTGCCTACTTACAACGAGGCCAGCAATCTGGAAGAGCTGGTTGAAGCTCTTTTCGCCCTCCCCCTCGCGGGTTTACGTCTTGTTATCGTCGATGACAACTCACCCGACGGCACCGGCCCTCTCGCCGACAACCTGGCGCGTCGCTATAGCGACTCCCAGCGCCGCATGACCGTCATCCATCGCAAGCATAAGGCCGGGTTAGGCACTGCCTACATCGAAGGGTTCCGCCGCGCGCTCGCAGACGGCGCCGAATTCATCGTGCAAATGGACGCCGACTTCAGCCATAGCCCTGCTTACATCATCCCAATGCTCGGCACGATTGACGCTGCCGGCATGGATGTTGTTGTCGGCAGCCGCTACGCGCCAGGCGGGACCCTCGACGAGGACTGGAGTTCGTGGCGCAGACTGCTGAGCTGGTGGGCCAATCTGTACTGCCGCGCCATTTTGAGGATCCGCGTACGCGACATGACCTCCGGCTTCAAGCTCTGGCGGCGCACTGCCCTTCAGGAACTCAGGCTGGAAACTGTGCGCAGCAGCGGTTACGTCTTCACAGTGGAACTGGCCTATCTCAGCGAAAAACTGGGATTCCGCATCATCGAACTGCCGATACACTTCGAGGATCGGCGCATCGGCCAAAGCAAGATGAGTACGCGCGTCAAGTTTGAATCGGCCTGGCGCGTCTGGGAGCTGCTCTGGAGGCATCGCAGTCGCCTGGCGCCAATGAAGACAACCGGTCGAAACGACCCGCTCGCCGTTCAACTTGAGCGGCCTGCTGATCAACCTTCCGAGGTGCCAACGGACGCGCCGACATGATGCTTCGGCTACGTCGTCACAGTGCCGACTTGCTCCACCTCCTGCCCCTAATCGTTCTGCCCCTCCTCTGGTTCGGCCCGGTCCTGTTCACCAGCAAAACGTTGCTGCCATACGACAACCTATATCAGTTCCAGCCTTGGCGCGACCTGCGTCCCGATACCGTTCCTCACAACGCCCTTTTGAGCGACCTGGTCCTCGACAATGCCGTATGGAAACTCCATATCCGGCGCACTTTGGCAAATGGCGAAATACCCCTGTGGAATCCCCAGATCTTCGCCGGCATGCCATTCTTTGCGGCGGGCCTGGCAAGCGTCGCCTACTTCCTCAGTGCACTCTTCTATGTTCTTCCCCTCGAGGCCGCTTATGGCTGGTTCACTGCCATACAGGTGGCGTTTGCCGGAATCAATGCCTATGCGTTCGGGCGGACGCTGAAACTGCGCCCCGTTGCTGCCCTCCTCGCCGGCATCCTCTTTCAGTTCAGCGGTTTCCTGATCGTCAGGGTTGTTTTCACGATGATAGTTGCGGCAGCTGTGTGGCTGCCCCTTCTGCTGGCAATTATTGAGAAGGTGATCCAGAGGCAGGAGGAAAAGGGCCTCGCCGGTTTCCGCCCTATTCCCTATGTAGTGGCGGGCGCGGCCGTGATCGGGTTGATCGCACTGGCGGGCCACCCGGAGTTTCTTTACTACTCCCTGCTCGTGGCTGGACTTTACACCGCGTCGAGACTCCTCATTGCGTGGCGGAGAATCCGGACCGACACCGAAGCCGGACACCCGCCCTCCCACGCCCAGTCGCAGCCAGGGCGTAACCCCCGAGGCACGTCCGCTCGCATCTTGCGCGCGCTTGGGAATACCTCCGCCTGGCTCCTGCTGCTGGTCATTCTCGGCCTTGCTATTGGGGCAGTGCAACTCCTGCCGCTCTTTGAATTTGTAGTCCAGAACTTCCGGGAAGGCTCCGCCCCCTACCAGAAGGTCATCGGCTGGTCTTTGCCCACTCGGCACATACTCACCTTCGCCCTGCCGGACATCTTCGGCAACCCAAGCCACCATCATTGGTTTGACCTCTGGGACATGCGCTGGCGACCGGTGACCGTCAACCGGCTCGGAGAGCCCATCGACACCATCTTTTGGGGTATCAAGAACTACGTCGAAGGGGGCACATACCTTGGTATCGGCACTTGGGCCCTGGCCGCGCTGGCGGGCGTCGTCGCTTTCTCGCGGACGACGGGCGCGAGCACGAGTGGCCCATCAGGCGAGCAGCGCGCCCCGCGGCGGCCACTGCGTGTACCCACGATTCTCCTCTCCGCGCTGGCCCTGCTGTCGCTGCTATTCGCCTTCGGTACACCTCTGTACGCCCTGCTGTTCTACGGATTGCCAGGCTGGAATCAGCTCCACAGCCCCTTCCGTTGGGTCTATCCTTTTACCTTGGCGATGGCCGTCTTGGGCGGAATCGGGTTGGAACAAGCGCTCTGCCTCCGGTCCCCGGCCGCCGGCCAGACTACATTTGGCCTCGGCCGATTCCGCCTCACGTCCAAAGTAACGATCACCCTCTTCTCATCTCTGTTCATCGCTGCCGGGCTCACCGCCGCGCTGGTCGTCGTTATCTCCTACTTCCTACCCGGCCCCTTTATAAACTTTGCGCTGCGCGTCGTAGAAGGCTCCGACCTCGCACAGTCCGCCTTTGCCGACGGACGAGTATTCTGGGGCTACCAAAGCGTCGGAATCGCCCGTTTCGGCATTTTGGCCGCAGTCAGCGGGGTGCTCCTATTGGCATTGGCGCGCAAAAAAAGGGAAGAATCCCTCAACTGCCAGAACACTGCTACTCCTCGCGGCCGAACAGGGCAGACGCGCCTCTCCGCCTTCCTTCCCTACGCCTTCATCGCTGTTCTATTTGTCGATCTCTACTCTGTTCACGGTGGATTCAATCCCACCACGCCCTCGTCCCTGTCACCACTGAATACCGTTCCGCCGGTGGTTCGATTCATCAACGAAAAGGAAGGCGCCGGCTCGAATCCGCAGATTCAATTTGCTCCTTTTCGCTTTACTACCTTTGACGTGCCCGGCAGCAAGACTTTCAACGCCAACTCCGGTATGTATTACGGCTGGCAGGACATCCGCGGTTACGACTCAATCATTACCGGTCAGTACGTAGCCCTGATGAACCGCATCGCTGACCAGAGCGATGAGCTCCTTTTTAACCGCATTGCCCCTATCTATGCCAGGGGCACGCCTGCCAATGGCGGCAACCCATACGTCACACTCGAAAACCCCCTCCTCGATCTCCTCGGCGTCCGCTACATATTCTCCGAACTCGTAATTCCCAATTCGGACACATGGAAAAAGGTCTACGAGGACAGTGCCGTAAACGTTTACCAAAACCTTGAGGCCTTCCCCCGCGCCTTCATTGTCGCCGAAGCCCTTGTCCTTCCGCCCGAGCAACAGCCGCTCCTCGAAGCCAACCTGCGCCGTACTGTCTTCATCGAAGAGACCCCGGCGGCCGACAACGCGCTCGTTCTCTCCAGCCCGCAGGTTGCCGACACATCGATCAGCCGCTACACCGCTAACAACGTCTTCATCGACGTTAACCTGAGCGACCGCGGCTGGCTCGTCCTCACCGACGCCTATGACTCGGGCTGGAAAGCCTACCTCCGGCCCTTCGGCGCTGGCGAAAATGATGAACAGGAGCTGGAAATCTATCGCGCCAACTCCGCCTTTCGCGCTGTCTACCTGCCCCGGGGCGGCCAGTGGACGGTGCGTTTTACCTACAGTCCAATGAGCTTCAAAGTCGGTCTCTACATCAGCTTTCTGACCGCTATGCTCAGCATACTTCTCCTGCTCTGGTGGGCCTGGGGCCGCTTCTATCGCCCCGAAGCCGACGCCAACCAGGTCCGCACCATCGCAAAGAACTCGCTGGTCCCCATGGCACTTAACCTGGCCAATCGCGGCGTCTACTATGTCTTTGCCATGTTGTACATGCGCGTGCTCGCGCCCGAAGGCGCCGGAAAGTACGCCTGGGTCATCGCCGTTTACGGCATCTTCGAGATCATGAGCCGCTACGGTCTCGGCACCCTGCTCACCCGCGAGGTCTCAACCGACAAAAGCAGGGCCAGCACCTTTCTGACCAATGTACTCGCGCTTCGCACGCTTTTGTGGGCCGCAAGTCTGTTCCTGATGGCGCTGGTCGTGGGTGGAAACTGGCTCTATGAACGTATCGGCCAGGAAGAAATGCAGGCTGTCGCCGTCTTTGCTCTCGTCATGCTTGTCGCAAACTGGTCGGACGCCTTCAGCAACCTCTTCTACGCCTTCGAAAAAATGGAGTACCCCGCCGGCCTCGGCATTTCAATCGCGCTCCTGCAGGCCACTCTCGGCGCGCTCGCGCTGCTTCTTGGCTGGGGAATCCTGGGGCTGGCGTGGGTTGCGCTCGTTGTCAATCTCGTCCAACTCATTTGGCTCTTCTGGCTCGTGAATTCGACCCTCTTCAAGCCGCAATGGAAGTGGGACTGGCCGCTGCAGAAGTGGATGCTCTCAACCAGCGGCCCGTTCATGGTCAACCACCTCCTCGCAACCATCTTCTGGCGTATCGACATCTGGCTCCTCCGCCCACTGGTCGGTGCAGCCAGCGTCGGGCTCTACAGCGCCGCCCTCAAATATCTCGACGGCCTGAACATCATCCCCAGCACCTTCACCCTGGCCATCTTCCCGCTGATGAGCCGCCTTGCCAGACAGGATGGTGCGGCGCTCCTGCGCTCCTATACCCTGAGCCTGCGCCTCCTCCTCCTCGTCAGCCTGCCCGTCGCCATGACCGTTACACTTCTGGCCCATCCGCTCATCGCACTTCTCGGCGGCGCTCGCTTCACCGCCGCCGTTTATGAGGTCTCCAGCCTCCCTCCTTTCGCCTGCCGTCTCGCCATGAACCTGTTCGACTCGTTCGACTGCCACGCGCTCAGCTTCCGCGGCGGCGCGGCGCTGGCCTTACAGGTGATGATCTGGAGCATTCCCGTCGGCTTTGTTAACAGCGTCACCCAGTACGTCCTCATCGCCGCCGACCAACAGCGCTACCTGACCCGGGCCTTCATCGCCGGCGTCCTCTTCAACCTCGCCGGCAATCTGCTGCTCATCCCCGTCTTCAGCTATATTGGCGCTGCAGTTGTCACCATCCTGAGCGAGTTTTGCCTCCTCTTACTCTTCAGCCGGCGGGTTCGTCAGCACGTCGGTACTGTCACCTGGCCCGACCTGGTCTGGCGGCCTGCGCTTTCCGCCGCCGCGATGGGGTCTTTCATCTTTGTGCTTTCAGCATTCGGCGCAAGCCCCTGGGCCTCAATCTTGCCGGCCTGGGCCGTCTATACCGGTGTCTTCGCTCTGCTCGGCGGGTTTGCCGACAAAGACCTGCGAGCCGCCGCCGCCGCGCTCCTCAAGAGACGACTTAGCTTGCATCCACAGGAAGCGGCCGAAAACCGGTAGACGTGGCGCCTCCCTCTCTGCCCAGTGGCGCTTTCCTCCCCTTTCCTGCTATCTTCAAGACGGTTCAGCGCCTTGCACGCCAAGGCACGACCGCGAACCCGTGCGCCTCCAGCCAGTCCGGCTCCGGACCTGCCCAACCGAAGAGGTCCAGATCGATGCGGCCGTCAGGCATGAACAGAACCCCCTCTTCGGCCAGCAGTTTCCTCTGCCGGTCCGTCGCCAAAGGGTCCCCGCGCGGACTGATGCCGCCCCGGCTGTTGACCACCCGCTGCCACGGGATCTCCGTGTCCGCCGGCAGCCCGCCCAGCGCGTACCCGGCCATCCGCGGCGTCGCCGCGCCTACGATCCACGCAACCTGTCCATATGTCGCCACCCGCCCCCGCGGTATCTGCCCGACCACAAGCAATATCTGACGGTATACTCTCGCTTCGTCTCCAGCCATCAAGTCCTCCTCCTTCGTTGCTCCGCAATCCCTGTCCCATGACCCCTATTCCCTGCCTCTCACCGTACCTAGCCACAGGCCGCCGGCTACTGACCTCCTGCCACTGACGACCAACCACTGACGACCAACCACCGCTCACGCACGTTTGGAATTTCCTCCGTCCGCGTCTATCCTTCCTCCCATGGAACACTCGATCCCGTCCCTCTTGCAGGACTGGACTTTTCTGCCCGGCTCGACCGCAGCCCTGTTGCTCATCGTTTTGTCCTATCTGTGGGCCTGGTCGCGTCTGAACCGCAGACACGCCCCGCTCGCCACCACAGGCCGCCTCTTCTGCTTCCTCGCCGGCGCGGGGGTCCTGGCCGTGGCATTCCTTTCCCCGCTCGTCGCCCTCCAGCAGGAGTTGCTCATCGGCAGAGCAGCCCAACAGATTCTCATCGGCCTCCTGGCGCCGCCCCTCATTTGGCTGGCATGCCCAGTTCACATCCTCCTGCGCGCCCTACCCGCGCCCGCCCGTCGCTGGACCGTCGCGATACGCAAAAAGACGACCCTGTCCGGCCGTTTCATCCGTCACGTCTCGCACCCCTTCGTCCTCTGGCTCTTTGCATTCAGCGTCTTTCTGCTCTGGCA
Source organism: Caldilineaceae bacterium (assembly GCA_022827195.1). GTDB lineage: Bacteria > Chloroflexota > Anaerolineae > Caldilineales > Caldilineaceae > Bin5. The sequence continues at coordinate 12,566 of JAJDTL010000021.1, read as the reverse complement.
CGAGCCGGCGATTACCAACCGCCTGCTCGCCCATCCCTCCCTCTACCATATCTCGCTCTGGGGCGTCTGGATTACCTACATGCTCTTCTGGTGGCATCCGCTCGGTACAGGACCCCGCCTCCGGCCCTCCATGCCCCCCATTTTCGGCTTTCTCTACATCATAATCGGCGGAGAGGTTCCCAACATGGTAACCGGCGTCACGCTTGCATTCCGCCGCACCCCTGCCTACGACTACTATGTCGACCGTTTCGCCGTCTCAGGTCTGACTGCTTTACAGGATCAGATGATCAGCGGCGGCATGATCTGGTTTCTCGGCAGCGTCGTCTATGTAGCCGTCGCTGTCGCACTTTTGGGCCGGCTCTTTCGCAACTTCGAACCGCCCAAACCACCTCCAATAACCTGGGACGCTACAGAGCGCACGATCGCCCCAGGCCTCGAGCATCGCGTTCTCGGCCAGAAACTGAAATGAGCTCGGTCATCTTTGATTCAGCAACCCCGGCGGGCTCGCTCGCACCCTCCTGCCCTCCACCGGCTCTCCAACCCCCGCGCAATGGCTCTTGACAGACGATGCGGCAATCCGCCGCCGTTTCGAGCAACGGTCCAAAGTCAGTTTGGCCCCACTTCGCGCCGCAAATTTAGAAGACCCCGCCCACCGATAGCACTGATCGCATCCCTTATTCTATGTGGAATCCTCGGGGCATGCTCCTCTCCCGCAGACTCGTTTCTCTCTCAGCGCAGCCCCGCAGAACCCGCGCCCCGAATCAGTTTGCACAGCCAGGCCGGCCCCGGGACCTCCGAGCATCCCACGACCGGCGACGCCGCGCAGCCCAGAACCGAAGCTGAACGGACCGGGCACTCTGCTCCCGCCCCGCCGGCCCGGCAGAAACACCAACACATCGATCTCCCGCTGCGCGATCTGCGCGACCTGGCCCTGCGCCTGCGTCCCGGCGTGCACAGCATCCCGCAGGCAGTGCCCGGGCCCCCCTTTTCCGTCGGGGATCGGGCCCCTTTCTGGGTCTCCGACCTCGACAGCAACCGGCAACATCAAATTGAGGCCGAGCTGCGCTACAAAAACGATGTTACCTACATCTGGGTGGAGAGCGGCAGGGAAACAGACCTGCCCGCACTTTCAGCATCAGCCGATCGGTTCGCCCACACCATCTACCCCCTTGTTCGCGACTTCTTCGGCCATGAACCGAGTCCCGGCATCGACGCCGACCCCCGCCTGCACATCCTCCACGCCTCCGGCCTGGGACGCGGCATCGCAGGCTACTTCTCCAGCGCCGATCTCTACAGCGCCGTTGCCAATCCCTTCTCCAACCAGAAGGAGATGTTCTATATCAACCTGGATTGGCTGAACCGGGGAACCGACAACGAGCACTATGAGACCGTCCTCGCTCATGAGTTTCAACACATGGTCCACTGGCACAACGACCGCAACGAAGAAACGTGGGTAAACGAAGGGATGAGCGAACTCGCCCAGGAAGTCGCCGGATATCCTCCCGACCTGAATTTCGCTCGCCGCTATAACCTCCATCCCGACACTCAGCTGAATACCTGGAGCACCAGTCCGGACGGTAACGGCAGGCATTACGGCAGCGCCTATCTCTTAATGGCCTACTTCCTGCAGAGGTTTGGCGAGGAACTGACACAGGCCGTCGTTTCGCAGCCCGCCAATGGTCTTCTTGGCTTTACAAATGCCTTCCGCCAGGCAGGTCTGGATCTGACCTTCGAGGATCTTTTTGCCGACTGGGTCATCGCAAACTACGCCAACGAGTACTCCGCACTCGGAAAGCAAGGGGTCTACGGCTACCGCCAGCTCCAGCTGCCTCGGCCCTCCCTGGCAGAGAGCTTCTACCGCTATTCCAAGCAGGAGAATGTTGGCGCCGTCCGCAACTTCGGCGTTGACTTCATCGCGCTTCGCGGCAGAGGCGACCTGTCGTTCCACTTTGAAGGGATGACCGGCACCCGTTACGCCAACACGCAACCCTATAGCGGTAGCTTCGCCTGGTGGAGCAATCGCGCCGACGAATCCGACTGCCGCCTGACGCGCGCCTTCGACTTTTCCAGCCTGCCTGCCGGCGCCGACCTGACAATGTACGTGCAAATGTGGTTTGATATCGAAGAGGACTACGACTACGGCTACGTCCTGGCCAGTCGAGACGGGCGCAAGTGGGACATTCTGCCTGGCCAGCGCACGACCACGGCAAACCCCAGCGGAAACAGCTTCGGCCACGCCTACACCGCCAGAAGCGGTGCCGAACCCCGTGACGAGTCGCCCGCCTGGATTCAGGAGGCCTTCGATCTGAGCGCTTACGCCGGCGACGAAGTGTACGTCCGCTTCGAGTACGTCACAGACGATGCCGTCAACGCGCCCGGTTGGTTCATCGACGATATCGCCATCCCTGCCATTCGCTATTCCACCGACTTCGAACAGGGAGAGGACGGCTGGGAAAGCGAAGGCTGGCTGTTGACCGATAACCGCCTGCCGCAGGAGTGGCTGCTGCAAACCATGGTTTTCAACGATGGGGCTCTTGTAAGAGTCGAGCGTGCGCAAGCTGGGGCGAATGGCAGGCTCCGCATCGACGTCGATGGCCAGGACCGCGGCCAGGAAGTGGTCCTGGCCATTAGCGGACTGACGCCGGGGACAACCGAAGAGGCTACTTACAAATACAGGATCGAACGCCGCTGAAGCCGGAAGAACCTGCCGCAACCCGCCCGTCCCACTCGCTCCATTACATCCCCTTGCCGCGTCCTGCTACGCGTCCCCGAATAAAGCGCGACAGTACGACCCCTAGCAGGAATCCGGCGACAATGTCTCCAAAGTAGTGAATGTTCAATGCCACCCTGGCCCAACTGACCCACACCACCAGCAACGGCGCCAGCCTCCCAAGCCCCGGCCAGAATACGCCCGCCCACGTCAGGATTACGCCGCAGCGTACTCCGTGCCCGCTGGGAAAACTGTGCGCATCCGCGCCGGCCCCGTAGAGAAAGCGGCCGCTGCCGGGGCGCGAACGGCGCACCAGCTGCTTGACCAGCAGCGTCCCGACCAGCCCGACCGCAAATGAAAGCGCCCACCCGATTACGCTGACCCTTTTTTTCGCATCGCCGCCCGAATTGCGCCACAGGACCAGCGTCACCAACAGCCACAACACCGAGTCGCCCAGGTGCGCGCCGACGTGGGCCAGCCAGAACAGCGGGTGGCGTTTCGACAACTGCTCCTCGCTTAGGGCCGCTCGCGCACTGAACCTCTCGTCCAGGCCCGACAACCTTTCCAGCATCGATCGCATGCTCACAATCAGCTCACCGCCCCGCGCCAACGGGAATTGGCCGGATGGTCGGGATTCCGCCGCAGATAGGCCTCCACCTGCGCCAACTGCTCCGGTTTGTCAACGTCCATTCCCGCCTCGGCAATCGGCAGGACCACCGGCCTGCCCCGCAGCTCCGCAAACCTGTGGGCAAAATCGACAATGTCCTCTATCTCCAGCCTGCGCGTTACAAACTTGAACAGTGTGGGCAGGCCCAGCTTCCATACCAGCGACACCACATTCTTGCGATGTTCGATGAAATAGCGAATCCGCTCCTGGATGCGCAGCCCGGCCGACAGCCGCCCCAGGTATAGGTCGCTGCTGCAGAATGCGCCCTCCCGCAACCGCAGGTAGGTCCTCTTGCTATCCGGGAATGCCGCGACCATGACATCCTTGCGGATGATCCCCCAGTACGCTTCCAGCGTCAGCGGCTCGCACGCGTCAATGAAGCGGTCGATGATCTCTCCTGTCAGCAGCGCACTGTCCGCCGAAAGCGCGAGCAAGTAGCGGTCCTCCGCGTTCAGCTCCTGCAGCTTTCGCAGCCCGGCATTCTGGCTGGCCCACAAACTGGGCTGGTTCGGGACGTGATGAACAGCCGTGCCAAAGTCGATCTCCCCCGGCTCGATCCCCACAACAACGATCTCGCCGACGCGCTCGCACTCCCCCAGCGCCTGCACCACGTGCCACGCCATCGGCATACCCGCCACCGGCACCAGCGATTTATGCGCCACGCCCGCCGCCGCGCTGACCTTGTCCGGCTTATCCGGGTCATAGCCGGCTGTTACAAATGCGTCGAAGATTTTCTGCGTTTCGCTCATGTTCGCTCAAAGAAAGCTGCCTGCCTGCCGGGCGACCTCCCGTCTCTCCCGGCACATTCTAAAGGCGACGTATACGATCAGCCAACTGTGGCCCGCGACCCCCACGATCTGAGGAGCCGGAAATCAACTGCCGGCGGCAATTCGAATCACCTTGTCGCAACTAGCTTAGAGTCCCCTGGATCAGTCTATGCCGGCTGCGCTCTCTCTCGCCACGCAAGCAATTGTTCCGCGACTCTCGCCACCGGCGCCGTCCAGACCCGCCCGCGCTGGCGCGCGAGATATTTGCACAGTTCGGTCAGATCGCGTTCCCCTATCGGAAGATGCCCCTCGTTGATCCCATGAAAGACCAGAACAGCCCATCGGCCATCCGCGACCGCCGATTCGGCCAGTCCCACCAGCTCAGCGCCTCTCATCCGCTCGCAACGCCAGCCCCAAACGTATGCCAGGTCGCAGTGGCCAGGATCGTTCGCTATCGGTTTTTCGCCCACGCCCCGCCCCGCAATGCAATGGCGCGCCACCAGCGGAACATAGCTCTGCCGGCTTGCTCCTCTGCCGACAAATGACTGGTAACACGGGTAGGCAAACGAAATTGCCCTCTGTTCCGGGACGAGCGAACGAATGCGCCTGGACGCCTCCACAATGTCAGCCTCCATCTCGTCCAGCGTCATTTCCTCCAACGTTCGCCGTCTTCGCGCGCCGCATTCCCCGCGGCGTTGCACGACCGCAGCCGCCACGTTGTTGGCCGCGCAAGGATGGCTGACCGTATGATTCCCCGCCTCATGCCCGGCGGCCGCCGCATCCTTCCAGGGCGCCAGATTCCCTTCAAAGCCGTCCCTGGGATTGAGATAGAAGGTCCCCTGCAGCCCCAATTCATTCAGCAAAGGGATCGCCAGCTCCAGCTGCGACGCAGAACCATCGTCAAACGTTAGTGAGACTGCCCCCTGGCAACCGCTGGGCCACGGCGAAACCTGCTCTAACATCCCGAGTTCTCCCAAATCATGCCGCGTTCTCGCGCGATTCCACGTCCGGCGCGACGCTGACGGCCCGTTTCAGTCAGGTTAGCCGCTCCACTACCGACTACGCTTCCGAAACTGACTCGCTCGGCCGACTTACCCGCATCCCATCAAGCCAAATACCTGAGCTCTTCCCGGTTATCGTATATCTTTTCCACAGCTTTCGCGACCTCGTCCATATCGGCCCGGTCGCCAAGCAAAAAGGGATGCCCGATAACAACCGCTTCATCCGCAAATGCCTTCTGGCACACCGGCAATTCAAAACGGGAAGGGTCGATTGCCCTCCAGTATTCCTCATTGAGTCTGTGACGCCGCTTGGTATGCGGTTGATATAGGGCACAGGCGTTCAGCGGCTCATACGTCGTCTCGACTCTCAGCCCCGTTTCCGCCCCCAACGCCTGCCGAAAGGCCGCCACCCCTATACCATCCCAGTCCGCCGAGCTGAATCGGAAAGCAAAACAGTAGTAGGACTGGCGCGTTATCTGCGAGTACCTCTTCATCGGCCGGATGCCCGGGATCTCTCCCAGCTGTCGATTGAGATACTGGGCATTCCCGTCGCGACGGTCAACGCGCGCATCCATCGACTCCATCTGCGCCAGTAGCAGAGCCGCCTGCAGCTCAGTGATGCGAAAGTTCCCGCTCTGCACGGTCGGGGAGCCGGTTTGGAAAGGACGCCCGCAATTACGCAGCGAGTGCAGCCTCTGCATCAGCTCCCAGCTATTCGTCAGGGTCACGCCCCCTTCCCCCGATGTAAGGACCTTCGAAAGCTGCAGGCTGAACGCGCCAACGTCGCCCAGTCCGCCCACACCCTTTCCCCTCCACTGCGATCCGTGCTGATGCGCGCAGTCCTCAATCAGTTTGAGGCCATGCCTGCGCGCCAGCTGCGGCAGCGCATCCATATCCGCCATCGCGCCGTACAGGTGCGTGACAATGATCGCACGAGTCCGCGGCGTGATCGCCGCCTCCGCCCCGGCCGCGTCCACACAGTAGGTCTCAGGATCAATGTCGACCAGGATGGGAACGGCATTCACGTCGATGCACGCCGCCGCCGTCGCCTGCCATGTCTGTCCCGGTACAATGACTTCATCGTAGGCGCCTATATCCACCGCCTCCAGCGCCAGCTGAATCGCTACCGTCCCATTCGCCACCGGCACGCAATACCTGGCCCCGCTGAATTCGGCAAACGCCTGTGCAAACTGCCTCTCTTTCGGCCCGCCATCTGCCCATCGGCCGCTGCGAACCACCTCCAAGACCAGTTCTACCGCCCGCTCCGAGGGCACAGGCCAACTCGGCCACACCTTTGAAGGGCTCCGAATCGGCTCGCCCCCCGAGACTGCCAGTCTGCTCATCTTCCGACCCCCTGCTGGTCGAGAAATCGTGCAGCCGCGTGTTGAACGTTAACTGCTTTTCGCCCCCATAACAATTAGTTGCCAATCCCTTGTGCCTGCCTCGTGGCTTCCTGCTTCAACGGCTGGCCCACGAAAGCCGGCGCAAGTTCGACTTGTCATCCCAAACGGCACAAAGGAGCTGTCTAAGACATGCTCGACCGCCTCGTTTGCTTGTCCGCCTAAGGCTCCACAAGAGCCCCTCGTTGAATATTCGCGTCCTTCACGGATGCTCCCGTACGTACTTTGCGACCTACTCCTTCCACCCAGGCCCTGCCGCGAAAAGCACGAAGCCTCACGCAAGAATTACCCCGTGAAACTTCGTGCCCTTCTTGACTTCTGTAGAGATTCGCTCTAATTCGCCCGGTCGATCGCGATGCGCAGGCGGTACTCTTCCGCCATCAGCCTCTCAATCTCACCTTCCAACTCGGTCGCCCGTTGCCGCCGATGCCGGTCGCCCGCTTGTTGAACAGCCTCCAGTTGCCGCCGCGCCCGTGTCAACTCACGCAGGACCTCCTGCTTACGGGCGATGAGCGACTCCCGGTCATTCATCTTCTCCACCCCAGTCAATCTCGTCCAAGTCGCGCGGCGTCCGCGGCCGGTACAGCATAAAGGCAAGCCCCACACCCAGGAAATAGAGGCAGATCAGCGGCGCCATCACGATTGTCATGTTGACCGGATCGATCGTGGGCGTAATCATCGCTGCCACAACCGAAATGATGACAACGGCCTGCCGCCACATCCCCAGCAGTCGCCGGCCGCTAACAAGGCCAATGCGCGCCAAAAACGCGATTACGAGCGGTGTTTCGAAGGCAACGCCGATCCAGAACACGATGCGCGTGAAAAAGCCGACATAGCGGTCAATCGTCCATTCTTGGTCGATCACAGTGCCGAGAAAATTCTGCAGAAATCCGACAGCCACCGGCAGCATCCCAAAATGGGCGAAAGCCGCGCCTCCGAAAAACAGAAGCATGAATCCCGGTAACAACATAAACAGGCTGCGCTTTTCGTGTGGGTATAACCCAGGAGCTATGAATGCGATGATCTGATAGACCAGCACCGGCATCGCCACGATAACACCCATCACGAACATGACCTTGAAAAAGACAAATATCGTATCAGTCGGGCCGATGGCGATCAGCTTGTCCTCCACCGGGTCGGTGATGAACATGAGAACAGGCTCGACAAAGGCGATGCTTACAACGATGCCGACAAACAGCGCGCCCACAATCCAAATCATCCGATTGCGCAACTCCGCCAAATGTTCCAGCAGCCCCATGCGGCTGCCGTCAAACGGGTCCTGCTCCATTGGCGTGTCAAGCTGTGTCATGCCTTCGTCTCCTCACCGTCGCCGCCTGTCTCCTCACTCGACTCCCCTACGACGGCAATCGGCTCTCCCTCCGACTCTGCCTCCCTCTCCTCAGCCCGGACTTCTCCATCCAGGTTCCCGTCAACGACCAGCGCAGCTTCACTGCCGTCCACGGGCACTTCCGCCTGTTCGTTCGCAGTCTCCTCCGTGTCGTTCTCCATCCCGCTCTCAGACTTCTGGGCCGCCACCGCCTGTCGGCGGTCATCCGCCCGTCGTTGCGCCCGCTTGTTCCGCTCGGTCAGGTAGGTGGAACTCGAGTCTCCTCCGCTTGACTGTCTCTTCGCCCGCTGCTGCTTTCGCAGCTCGGCAAGCGTCTTCACGCCCCGCTTCTGCGCAGTACTCGTCTGGCTCGGCGTCGATCCGACGACCGGACTACTGGTCACTCGTTTGGATGAAGCGGCAGCCGGCGCCGATGGAATCGCGGCTCCCGCTGTCTTGGGACCGCTGTCGGCGCCCTCTTCGCTCTGTTGCCGGCCGTTCGCCGAAGCAGCCGAGTTCAGATTGGAAAGTGCCGGCGTAGAAGCCGTCGCGGCCTCCGTCGGCCCGATCGTCTTCTCGCCATCCTCTTTATCTTCTGCGAGGTTCGTACGCCCCACCACCGACTGAGATGGCGCCGAAGTCTGTTCTGTTGCCTTTGTCGACTTCTTTGCCGTTCCCTTTGTCGACTCCTCCTCCTCGTCCTCCATCAGCTCCTTCATGTGGTAACTGGGATCCAGCTCGCGCAGGTCGCCTATCTCCTCGTTCACCTGCTTCGTCAGCTCGCTCGAAAGCCGCTGCAACTTCCGTATGAACTGCAGCGTGTCCTTCGTCACTCTCGGCAGCCGGTCCGGGCCCAGAAATATCAGGGCAAAAATCAGAATAAAGACGAATTCCAGGACGCCGATTCCAAAGATGCTATTCATGCCTGAATCTACCGCTTCACCTTGCTCGCGCCGGCCTCGTACGCCGCCGGCAGCGTGATCTCGCGCAGCGCCGTGCCCAGTACGCCGTTTACGAAGCGCGGGCTGTTGTCGCTGCCAAAAGTCTTCGCCAGCTCGACCGCTTCATTTATGACAACCTTGGGCGGCGCGTCCGCGTCAGGGCTCGTCAACTCGAAAATCGAAAGGCGCAGCACGTTTCGGTCGACAATGGCTAGCTTGTCCACCGGCCACTCCGGCGCATAGCGTCCGATCAACAGGTCCAGCTCCGCCCGGTACATGAGTACCCCGTGCACGAGCCAGGACAAGAACGCAAGCGTCTCGTTCGAAAACTCTTCCTCTTCCTGTCGATACCTCAGGGCTATGGTAGAGCTGTGGTCGGTGCAGTCAACTTCGTAGAGTACCTGGACCGCCGTGCGGCGGGCCCGTATCCGTTCGGCCGGCTTGGCAGCCGCGCCTTCGCCGCCCGTCGCGCTGCCATTCGGACGTCCATCGCGCCCGTCCCCGTCAACTACAGAATCGGGACCGTCGCGATCGATAGAGGCAGCCTCCCCCCGCTGTGGGGATCCACCGTACTCCACAAGCTCGCCGTCTCCCTCGGCCGCGAGCACGGTTTCGGGTATTGCGGATGACGCTACCATCTCCTGAGGGTCTCCTGTCATCGACGCCTGCCCGTCAACTTGTAAACGATCACATCATCACCAGCCCGCCGTCAACCGACAACACCTGGCCTGTGATGAATCCCGCCCGTTCGCTTGCCAGAAACGCGACCGCCCAGGCAATCTCTTCCGGTTCGCCGAAGCGCCCCAAGGGCGTGCTGGCAACCGTATGTTCCTTCTGCTCGTCAGTCATCACCTCTGTCAGTGACGTCGGCACAAAGCCCGGCGCGACCACGTTTACGGTGATACCGCGACTGCCCACCTCACGCGCCAGGCTCTTGGACAGCCCGATGATGCCCGCCTTGCTGGCCGCATAGTTCGTCTGACCCGCCTGGCCCGCCAACCCCACGACGCTCGAAATGTTGACGATGCGACCCCACCGCTGGCGGACCATGCCCCGCAGCGCCGCACGCGTCACATGGTATAAGCTGTCCAGGTTCGTGCTGATGACCGTGCCCCAATCCTCCGGCCGCATGCTCATCAGCAGCGTGTCCCGCGTCGTACCGGCATTATTCACCAGGATGCCAATGCGGCCAAACTCCGACTCCACCGCCTTGACCAGCGACGCCGCCTCCTCGAAACTGCCAACGTCGGCCTGGAAAACATCGCATTCGCCGCCTGCCTCGCGAATCGCTGCGGCAGTCTCCTCGGCCCCTGCCTTGTTGCCGCGGTAGTTGAGCGCAACACGCGCGCCCCCGGCGGCCAGCTCCCTCGCGATCGCTGCGCCGATCCCGCTGCTGCTGCCGGTAACCAGCGCAATCCTGCCCGTGAAATCCATGAGCTCTCTCTGTTCCGTGGGGCTGTTGCCGCCATTCTACTACAGGCAGGGCCAATTCAGGAATACGGTTTCCGGCCCCGATATGGCCGGTCCACACCGCCCGAACGCTGCGCGCCGCTCAACCAAATTGCTCGCCAAACGCCCGTACATCTTCCGCGTCCGCAACATTCACCCGCTTGACCTTGCGCGCAATCCGTCGCATCAGCCCGGTCAGGACCGCGCCGGGCCCTATCTCCACAACCGTGTCGACGCCCGCCTCCACCGCAAATGCCATCGAGTCGCGCCAGCGAACGCTCCCGGTCAGCTGCGCATTGAGCTCGTCCCGGATTGCCTCCGCGCTGTCCAGCGGACGGCCGCTTGTGTTGCCGATCACCGGCGCCGCCGGCGCCCGTACCTCCGTTGCCTCAACCTTCTCCTTCAACGCCGAGGCGGCCGGCTCCATCAATGGACAGTGCGCAGCAATGCTTACAGCCAGCGGCACGACCCGCCGCGCCCCCGCCTTTTCCATCGCCGCCATCGCCGAGTCTACGCTCGCTTCATCGCCAGAAATAACCACCTGCCCCGGACAGTTGTCGTTGGCGATCTGCGCCACCCCGCCATGCCGCTTCGCCGCCCCGGCGCAAATCTCGGCAACCTTTTCCTCCGCCAGTCCGATCACTGCCGCCATACGCCCCGGCTGTCTTGCCCCAGCCTCCTTCATCAGCCGGCCCCGCTCCCGAACCAGCCGCAGCCCGTCGGCGTACGAAATGCAACCGGCCGCCGCCAGCGCGCTGTATTCGCCCATCGAATGACCCGCGAAAAAAATGGGCCGCGGCAGGTCGCCAACCGCCTCCTGCAAGGCGCCCAGCGCCGCCATGCTGGACGCGAACAGCGCCGGCTGCGCGTTGATCGTATCCGTCAGCCGCTCCTCCGGCCCCTCGAAACAGAGTTCGCCCAGCGACAGACCCAGGACCTCGTCCGCAGCGTCAAAGACCTCTCGTGCCGCCGCATACCGTTCCGCCAGCGTCTTCCCCATACCCGCGTGCTGGCTTCCCTGCCCGGGAAACACGTACAAAAGCCGCCTGTCGCCGTCGCGGTACGAGGGCCCAGATATCATCAATCTCAAGCTTCCTCTTCATCCAGGTCCAGGACCGGTATCCGGCCCATGTACGTACCGCAGTGCGGGCAGACCCGGTGCGGCAGCGTCTTCTCGTTGCATTGAGCGCAGTTCACCAATCTCGGCGCGCCAATCGCATGGTGCGCCCGGCGCCGGTTGCGCCGCCCCTTGCTGATCTTCCTCTTCGGTAGCGGTCCCATCTCGCGTTCCCCCTGAATCTAATCGCTCGTCAGTTCTTTCCGCAGCGCCAGCAAGGACTGCCAGCGCGGATCGATTCCCGCGGCTTCGGCTGTCGATTCTTCACCCTCCTCGCCGGTGAGTTTAGTCTCCGACAGCAGTCCGATATATTTCGGGCAGGCGTCCGGGTCCGGCTTTCCGCTCGCGGGATCGAGGTAGTCGCAGGCCGCCACGATCGGCACCGAGAGCCAGATGTTCTGCCGCACCACCTCGGTTATGTCGAGTATGTGCTGCGCATCGATCAGCAGCGCCTCGTCGGTCAAATCCTCGGCCTGTCCCTCGAACTCCTCCGGCGGCAAAAATCGCCCCGTCTGCACGTCGGTCAACGGGCGAAAGCTCTCCGCGAACCGTACCGCCACCTCCTGCGTGACCGCTTCCAGGCAGCGGCCGCACTGCAGTGAGAGCGTGACCCGAAAATCCCCGCTGGCCAGCACACCGCTGTGAATCCGCAATAGCTCAAGCTTCCCGGTCAGATTGCTCAGCGGCGCCAGGCCGTCATCCAGGTCGTCGATCCCGTCGTCGAGCGCATACTCCCTGCGCGCGCCCGTCGCTTCCTTCATCAGCTGCGCTACGTTAAACTCCACGGCCTCGTCCCTCCTGCTTGCCTCCCACCCGAACGCCCCGCCCAACCTGGCATCATCCAGCCCTGGGCGCAGCGCCACCCGAGCCGAACGGCAAGCGCACAACCAAAGATTATAAGAGGAGATCGGACATTCCACCAAAAGTTGCCCGCTTCCGGGGAGCAGCCCAAAATCGAGGCGAAACTCCTGTACTTCGGGTAGCAGAGAAGTCATTGCCGGACCGCCGTTCGTTCTATGGCAGAGATAGGGAGTGCCTTCTATTGGGCCCGTCTAGGCGGTCGGGCCGGTACCGCCCCCCCCGGTTCGGGGGGGCGCCCCCCCCCACCCCCCCCAGTATCAAAGCCACCCCGACCGCCCCGCCCCCCCCCCCCGGTGACCCCCCCCCCCCCCCACCCCCACAAACGA
>JAJDTL010000014.1 GCA_022827195.1 Caldilineaceae bacterium | reverse complement strand
AAACGGGGGCATGTCGGTATGCGAGTCGCAGGCATCTTGCCCCACTTCAAGGGCGTTGCCCTGCATGATTACTGGCGTTCCTACTTCAAGTTTCGAGACTGTCAGCATTGCCTTTGCAACGTCCATCATCTGCGCGAACTGCGTTTTATCGTCGAGCAATACGAGCAAACATGGGCCGCACAGATGGAACGTCTGTTGTTGGACATCAAAGCCGAAGTCGCATCGACGTCAGCACTGCACACTGCCTTGCCACCAGACCGACTGGCCCACTACGAGGCCCAGTACGATGGGCTCATTGCCCAAGGCTTTGCCGCCAACCCATCCGCAGCAAAGACAGAACCCAGACCGATCGGCCGACCCAAACAGTCGCCACCCAAAAACCTGCTCGACCGCTTACACAAACATAAGGCCGGCGTCTTAGCCTTCATGTATGACTTCCGCATCCCCTTCGACAACAACCTCGTCGAACGCGACGTGCGCATGATTAAGGTCCAACAGAAGGTCTCCGGCTGCTTCCGTACTCTAGATGGTGCTCATACCTTCTGTGCGATACGTTCCTATATCTCTACCGCACGTAAACATGGCATCAACGCCATCAATGCCATCTATGACGCCTTTCTTGACCAACCCTTCATCCCTGACACCTCTCAGCCTTAGTAGTTACCAGTCATGTAAAGAGTGAGGGGTGACAAAGGGCGGGGATGCTCTCGCCCCTTATCCTTCCTCGTTTTCTATCGCTTCCTGGCTGAAGACCTGCTCGATCACATCCTCGATCGGCGGGTCCTGCACCGTCAGGTCGGCCACATCCAAATCGGTCAGGATCCGCCCGGTCACGGAGGCAGTCTCGACTTTGGGCACGCGCAGCGTGACGCGGCCGGGACTGCGGACGAGGACCTCGCCGTACTCATCCAGCGGCCTGCCTCCGGCGCCGTTTTGCAGTTCCACCTCGACGGTCTTGAAGGGCGCAAATCGATCGGCCAAACCGCTCAGCTCGCCGTCGAAGAGCAGTTTACCGTGATGGATAACGATGACCCGCTTGCACAACGCCTCTACGTCCGCCATATAGTGACTGGTCAGCAGTACCGTGGCGCCGGTGCGCTGGTTGTATTCGGCGATAAACTGGCGTATGCGGCGTTGCATCGTCACATCCAGCCCAATCGTCGGCTCGTCCAAGAACAGGACCCACGGGCGGTGCAGCAGCGCGGCCGCGATCTCGCATTTCATCCGTTCGCCCAGCGAAAGATTGCGGGTGGGCTTTCGCAGCAGCGGCGTCAGCTCCAGCAGATCCGTCAGCTCGTCGACAGTGCGCTTGTAGTCCGCTTCGGGAATGCGGTAGACCGCACGGTTAAGCTCGAAAGTGTCGATGACCGGAATATCCCACACCAGCTGATTGCGCTGGCCCATCACCAGCGTCATTCGGCGCAGATAGTCGCGGTTGCGCTCCCAAGGGCGATAATCGAGTACGGTCGCGAGGCCGTCGGTTGGATGGAGCAGGCCGGCGAGCATCTTCAAAGTCGTCGTCTTGCCAGCGCCATTTGGACCGAGAAAGCCGACGATCTCGCCTTCGTCGACCGAAAAAGAGATCTTGTCCACTGCTCGAACATCACGCGTCTTGCGATTTACGAGGCTGCGCAACGCCGCGGCCAGACCCGCCTCCCGCTCCGTTACGGTATAGACCTTGCTCAAATCCTCAATTTGAATAACCGCGTTATCTTGCGTCACGAGGGCTCAGCTCCCGTTATTGCCCGGCCCGGCGGTGACAAGCGTGTAGGCGTCAGCGCGCAGGTATTCTGCGGCGACCCGCTGTACATCCTCTTTGGCAATCGCGCGAATCCGCTCGCGATAGGTCTGCAAATAGTCCAGTCCAAGGCCGTACCATTCCATATTCAGCAGGATTGATGCCACTCCGTCGTTGGTTTCCAATCGCAGGGGGAGCGTGCCGGTCATGTTGGCGATGCTGTCTGCGAGCTCTTCGTCGCTGACCGGCTCCCGCCCCATGCGCTCGAATTCTTGCAGGATGCTATCGATGGCCTGATCGACGTTTTGCGGATTCACGCCGGCGAACGCCACCCAGGGACCTACTCCGATGTCGGCGTCGACCGCGCTGTAGCTGTAGTAGGCCAGGCCCTGACGCTCTCGTACGTTTTCACCCAGCCGGCCCATCATCCCGAACTGGCCCATGATGTTGTTGGCGACCTGTACGGCATAGTAGTCCGGATCGCTGCGGGCGACGGCGAGGCAGCCGATTACGACGTCGGTCTGGACTTTGCCGGGCATGGCGACATCTTTGCGTTTGATGCCGTCTACACGCGCCACCGGAGGTATGCTGGAGGCCGGCGCGGGCGGCATCTCTCCGACTTCCCAATCACCGAAGTGGCAGTCCAGCAGTGCCACCACATCCTGGGGTTCAACATCGCCGCTGACCACGACGATCGCCTGATTCGGCTGGTATTTCTTGCGGTGAAAATCGACCACATCGTCTCGGCTGATCTCCTCAATCGTCTCGATATAGCCGGAGGTTGGGAGGCCGTAGGGGTGATCGCCGTAGATCATCTTGTTGAAGCGGCGGTAGGAAACGCTGCGCGTGCTCTGCTCGCGTTCCTGCAAACGAACGAGCCACTGACCGCGTACGCGTTCGACATGCTCAGGCGGAAAGGTGGGCCGGCGCAGGACATCGGCCAGGATTTCTACGATCAGCGGAAAGTCCTCGACGAGACTTTCACTGCCGAAGCTGGTCACGTGCGAGCCGCCGGACACGCTGACGCTGGCGCCGACCGACTCGACCGCCTCGTTATAGCGGTCGAAGTCGTAATGGGCACTGCCCCGGCTCACAAGCGAGGCGGTAAACGATGCCAGCCCGGCCTTCTGCGCGACTTCATCGACGCTGCCGGCCCGCAGGCACCCCTCGAGCACGGCAACGGGCGCCGATGGGTTAGGCCGCACGAGGACGGTGATCCCATTTGCACTCTGCACCCGATGGACTGTCTCAGGGCCAATTGTCGTCTGCCCGTTGGCATCGGCATGGAGGGCCTTGGCGAGTGAATGGTCAGGTTGCCTTCGTTCTTTTCTCATCGGGCGTTCAGTTCCTTTTGCGGGGTCTTGTCAGTTCCGCCACCAGAATGTCCAGTTCGGTAGCGGGGTCTGCGCCGGTCTTCATGCCGACATCGGCCGTCAGCAACCGGTCCATGATCGCTTCCAGCTGAACGAGCGAATAGTTGCGGCTCTGTGCCATCGCCTTTTTGACAGGAAATGGACTCTCGCCAACGCGTCCGGCAACGTCAAACTCATTGCCCGACATGCGCGCGGTCTCATCCTTCACCTTTATCATTATCCGGTACTGGCGCGTGATCATCGTCAGCAGATAGAACGGATTGGCGTCGTTGCGCCGTAACGTGGACAGCGCCCGCATAGCTTTGCGCCCATCGCGCAGACCGATGGCATCGGTCAGATCCCAGATGAGCGCTTCGCCTGAATCGCTTACCAAGAGCTGCACGTCGGCGGCGGTGATACTGCGACCGGCCGCATAGGTGCGAAGTTTTTCGATTTCCATGCGCAGGCAGCGCAGGTCCGGCCCGACATATGCCGCCAGCATCTGCACTGCTCTCCCCTCGATCGCGATCCCTTCCTGCCGGGCCGTTTTAGCAATCCAGCCGGGCAACTGGCGGGCGTCAGGCGTGGCAATGTCTTCGACCGCCAGCAGCCCGTCCCGGCTCAACTGCTCGATACCTGCGGTGCCGTCCATTCCCCTCCACAGGGCCCGGCGTTTGTCCAGCTTCTCTTCGACGAAGACCAGGTCATTCCCCGCCGGCTGATCGGCGAGACAGGTAAGAACCTGGCGCGCCTCGTCCTGCGCGGCCCTGTTGGGCGACTTGGCCGTGCCGAGGCGGGACTCCAGATTGGCCAGGTAGCCGCGTGCAATAATCAGCCTGCGCGCTGCCAGAAAGGGCATTGCGCCAAGATGATAGATTATGTCGGCTGCTGTCACGCGGGCGCCGTCAAGCTCGGTCAGGTTGAGCGATGCCATCTCGGCATCACCCAATGCCTGCTTCAGCTGGCCAAGGCGCTGACCCAAGAGGTACTCATCAGGGGCGAGGAACAGATATAGCATCAGCGGCTGGTGGTTAGTTGCTGCTGCTGAAGGTGACGCGATGCGCCTCCCCGACCGGCACAATGTCAGCCAACCCGAGACAGTCTACGGCGGCGGAGGTCGTGAGGCGCTGAAGCCGCATCCCCAGCGGGCCCGCGATGAGGAGCCCGAGCGTCACCAGCCCGGTCGTCAAGGTGACCTTCTCAAACAGCGTGCGGCGGCTTCCTGCGCTGCCGATGATGGCTGCCGCCGTGGCCAGCAGTATTCTCGTCGTAAGGCTGGTGCCGCAGTTGGGATGGAAGGCCATCTCCTCTTCACCTGCCTTGAGACGCAGCAGGGCTTCGCAAACTGCGTCTTCCACCGATTCGCGGGAAACTCGCCCGAAAAGCGTGAAACCCCATGGGTCGCTCAAACCGCCCAAAGTCACGCGCGGGTATCGGGCTGCCAGCAGATGAATCGTGGCGTGCTCAATGGCGTGATGCCGTCTCGTTTGCTGCAAGACCGCGACCACGGCTCTGGCAGGCACAGTCGCTTATGTCTCCAGGAGCGCTTGCGCCGCTCTGACCACAGCCTCGACGGTCAGGCCGAGATTGGCGTAGACATCCTGTTGAGGCGCGCTGGCTCCGAAGCGGTCAAGGCCGATCGCTGCGCCGCGGGCCGGATCATTGCCGACCCAGCGTTCCCAGCCCTGCACAACGCCTGCTTCAACCGACACTTTCAGCGCGTCGGGAGGCAGAACCTCCCGCTGATATTCTGCCGACTGCGCGGCGAACAGCTCCCAGCTTGGAAGGCTGACGACCCGTACCGCCGCACCGCTCTCGGCCAGTTGCTGCGCCGCCGCGTAGGCAAGCTCCAGTTCGCTGCCACTCGAGATGAAGACCAGCGCCGGCGACTCCGGATTGGTCGCACCGTCGAAAAAGACGTACCCGCCCTTCGCCGCATGGTCGGCAGCTCCGATTTGAACAGCGGTACGATCGAAGACCGGCAGGTTTTGCCGCGAAAGGATCAACGCGGTAGGCCCGCCCCGGTTCTCCAGCGCTGACTTCCAGGCCTGTGTCACTTCGTTGGCATCGGCGGGACGAATTACGGTCAGATTGGGGATGGCGCGCAGCGCGGCCACGTGTTCGACCGGCTGATGGGTGGGGCCGTCTTCTCCTACCCCAATGCTGTCGTGGGTAAAGATGTAGATAACGGGCACCCCCATCAACGCGGCAAGGCGCACGCTGGCCCGCATATAGTCGCTGAAGACCAGGAATGTGCCGCCGTAGGGAATGACGCCGCCGTGCAGGGCCATCCCGCTCAGAACGGCGCCCATGCCGTGTTCGCGCACACCGAATCGGAAGTTGCGGCCGCTGTAGGAGTCAGGCTGGAAGTCCGGGCTGCCGCTGATAATCGTCTTGTTGCTTGGCGCCAAGTCGGCGCTGCCGCCGATGAGGTTGGGGATGACCGGCGCCAGAGCGTTCAGCGTATCGCCGCTGGCGTTGCGCGTGGCCTGGCTGCCGCCCCCCTCGAAGACGGGCAGTGCCTCTTCCCAGCCGTCCGGAAGCTCGCCCCGCAGCAGCCCAGCGAGTTCCGCGGCAGGCTCGGGATGTGCCGCGGCGTAGGCCTCCCACAAGTCACAATCGTCTCCTTCCAGTCGCTTGCCTCTGTCGACAGCCTGCAGACAGAAGGCGCTCACCTCAGGCGGCAGGTAGAAAGTCGGGTCCTGCGGCCATTCAAGGCTGGCCTTGGTTTGGGCAACTTCCTCAGCCGGCAACGGGTCGCTGTGCATGTCCGGCTCGCCCTGTTTGGGTGCGCCGAAACCGATGATGGTCGTGCAACCGATGAGGCTGGGACGGGGGTCCTGTTTGGCCGCACCGATGGCGGCGTCAACCGCCGCGCTGTCCATCCCATCCACCTTCTGAACGTGCCAGCCGTAGGCCTCGAATCGCCGGTACTGGTCCTCGGTGAAGGCCAGATCGGTGTAGCCGTCGATGGTTACACGGTTATCGTCGTAGAGATAGATGAGCTTGCCAAGGCGGAGATGCCCGGCCAGACTGGCCGCTTCCTGCGCGACGCCTTCCATCAGGTCGCCGTCGCTGACAATGGCAAAGACGTGGTGCGACACGACGTCAAATCCAGGCCGGTTGTAGTTGGCCGCCAGCCACTGCTCGGCAATGGCCATTCCCACGCCGTTAGCAAACCCCTGTCCCAGCGGACCAGTCGTCGTCTCGACTCCGGGCGCGTGGCCGTACTCCGGGTGGCCGGGTGTCTGGCTGCCCCACTGGCGAAAGTTTTTCAACTGCTGCAGGGGCAGATCGTACCCGGTCAAATTGAGCAGAGCGTAGAGCAGCATCGAGCCGTGGCCGGCGCTGAGGATAAAACGATCGCGGTTCGCCCATTCGGGATTTGTCGGACTGTAGCGGAGATGGCGCCGCCAGAGCGTCAGCGCGGCCGTGGCCATGCCCATCGGCAGGCCGGCGTGGCCCGAATTTGCGGCCTGCACAGCGTCCAATGCCAGCATTCGAATCGTATTGACCACATTTTCTTCCAGTTCCGGGTCGAGGGTAGGACTGTCGAATGGCGCGGCGGTAACAACTGACATGCGCAGGTTCCTTAGCGTTATCGTCGTAGGAGTTTCCAGTGGTTGCGGGCACGATCAAATGCCATGGGCACTGATTATAGCGCGATCTAGGGAAGATCGAAAGATTGTGCCTGGTACAGGTCAAAGAAGAGACCTCGACTGGCCAGCAGCGACTGACGTGTGCCCATCTCGACGAGCCGGCCCTCGTCGATCACCAGTATGCGGTCGGCTTGCAGGATTGTGACGAGCCGGTGGGCCACGACGATGGCCGTCCGCCCCTGGCGGGCGACATCGATAGCCGCGCGCACCTTCTGCTCGGTCAGGGCATCGAGAGCAGCGGTGGCTTCATCCAGCAGAAGGAGCCTGGGCTGCCGCAACAATGCCCGCGCAATGGCGAAACGCTGCCGCTCTCCGCCGGAAAGCGTCATGCCCCGCTCTCCCACGAGCGTCTCGTACCCATCGGGCAGTCCCAAAATGAACTCATCGATCTGCGCTGCGCCGGCAGCCTGCCGGATCCTGCCTCCATCGTCGCTGCGCCCCGGGTAGAGGATGTTCGCGGAAACAGTGTCGTTCCACAGGAATGTGTCCTGCGGCACAAAGCCAATCTGACTCCTCAATGATGCGAGCGACAGGTTTCGCTGATCGATTCCGTCGAAAGTGATCGTGCCGGACCGGGGTGCGTAAAAGCCCATGATCAGATCGATGATGGTGGACTTGCCGCCGCCGCTGGGGCCGACAACGGCGATGAACTCACCCGGCTCGACGCAGAAGGTAAGTTCCTGCACGCCGAAGTCCCCGCGCCCATAGTCGAAAGAGACGTTTTGGAAGGCCAGCGCCGCCCCCTTCGAAGAAGGAGCGGACAGGTTCTTATGGCCGGACGGAATGCGTTCGAGGCCCAACAGAGCGTCAACCCTTTTGGCGTTTACTCTGGCCTCCTGCAGGTTGACTTGGGTTCCAAGCAAGGCCTGCAGAACTGCGTAGGAGCGTGGCAGGTAGGCGACGAATGCCACCAGGCTGCCAACGGTCAACCTGCCCTGAATAATCTCGAAGGCCCCGTAACCGAAGGCCAGGCCCGCCGCCGCGTAGTTGATGAACTCCGGCAGGAGCGTGCGTATCAGCTCATGAAAGGTCGTTACCCTGGCTTTGATGTGCCAATGCCGCTCGATCCAGCTCTGCCAGCGCTTCCTCTCATGACCTTCGGCGTTGAACGCGCGAACTGTGCGCAGACCGGGCCAGACCTCGTGCAGATAGCTGCGGCCGGCCTCCAACGTGGTGGAGAACTCATCGTACAGACTCTCGGCATGGCCCCGCGTCTTCCTCGTCAGGAGGAAGGAAAAGGGAAATGCGAGCAGGGCCAGGAGTGCAAGACGCCAACTGAGCGCGATCATCGCCGTCAGCGTACCCACCAGCAGGATGGTGTTCAGCAGCACCGGCAACAAGTGGTCTGCGACGTAGACCTCGCCGATCATGCCGCAGCTGCGGGTCAGCCGGTTGATGAGTTCGCCCGTCCTGAACTTCTCCAGCTCAGCAAGCCGAACTGATAGCAGATGATTGAACAGCTCCCGGCGCAACCGTTGCGCGACGGCTTCGCCGACGAAGGCGCGCAGATAATGGTTGACCGAGTTTAGGCCTGCGCCCAGTACGGGAACAATCACCATCCCTACCAGAAGCAGACCGATCAGGCCCAGGTCTGAGTCTGGGATGGCGGTGTCGATCAGCGACTTGAAGAGCAGAGGCTGAATCAACCCAACCCCGGTGCCCAGAACGGCCACCAAGATAAGCAGCCCAATCCGCGGGATCTGCTTTCTCAGTTCCTCTTTGAGAAGGCCGAACGACTCTTTGGGCACGCCGCCTTCATCGTGAGAGCGCATAGAGTTCTCCCAATAGCGCGAAGCACAGAGATGGAGACACCCGAATATCATATCATGCGATGGCAATGGAGGGTCGCAGTCTTTTGGAGAAGCCGGAAACGGTTTCTGAAGCCGCGCCGCGACCGGGCCAGACAGATTGCTTGGACCTCGGTCAGCTTGCCAACGGACAGCTGCTCCGGTACGATTGTCCCTTCGCGCAGGATGCCCCAAGAGATGTATTCACCATAAAGGTCAGCAGACGAGAGAGGGACGAGGTGGCCGGAAGAGGAGACAACGGGCGCACCGCTGTGGGAAGGGGTATGGCGCCCTGGCTGGTAGGGTTTGGCGCGGTTGCGGGGGCCGGCGCGGCTCTTGGCGGCTATGCGCTGCTGTATGAACCATTCGACGTACGCGCGGAGCGGCTGACTGTGCGGCTCATGCGCGATCGGCGCGGCTTGCCCGACGAGGGACTGCGCATTCTCCATATTTCCGATACCCACTTTCGCGGGGCTGATCGCCGGGAACGCGCAAAGATCGAACAGGTCCGCCGCGCGACTGCCGACGCGCAGTTCGACCTGCTCATTCATACAGGGGACTTCCTGCACAACGACGAGGGCCTGGAAAACGTCCTGGCGCTTTTCGACAGCATCCCAAGGCCGCGGATTGGTGCGTTTGCCGTTACCGGAAACCACGACCATGTTGTCTACGAGATGAGAAGGGCGCTTCACTACTCGTGGCGGACCTTCTGGGCGCGCGGAGGAAAGTGCTGCGACGGCGCTACAGGCAAACGGGCGCTCGCTCGCAGGGCGCGCTTAGGAAGCCTCTTACAATTCGCGCGCTATCTGCTCAACAACCGTTTCGACGGCGAACCGAGCGGGGTCAACGACATCGCCGGTCTGCGCCGCGCGTTGGAGGGGCGGGGCGTTCGGTTCCTGGACAATCGGGCCGTGCGGCTGGAGGGAACGGACGCTTATGTCGTCGGCATCGAGGACTTGCTCCAGGGAGAACCCGACCTACAAGGTGGACTTCAAGATGTTCGGCCCGACGCGCCGACTATCCTGCTATCGCACAACCCGGACATCATCGCCGCGCCTGCCGCCGGTCAGGCCGATCTTATCCTGGCCGGGCACACGCATGGCGGGCAGATCGTACTACCGCTGCTCGGCCCCGTATACACGCAGACGGAGCAGCTGACCCGCAGCGAGGCTTCCGGCCACTGGCGACACGGGAAGACCCACGTATACGTTCATCGCGGTTTGGGAGAGAGCATCCCGATTCGCTTGGGTTCGCCGCCCCACGTCACCTTCCTGACGCTTTTGCCGGCGCGCCCAAGCGGCGCTTGAGCGGGCCAGCAATCTCACTGCGGCGCAGGCGCCCTTCAATTGCGAACGTTTATGGTAACCTGACAGGGCTCGGGGTAGTTGCTGCTCGTGTCGACGACGGTCAGCCGCAGGGTGTAGGCGCCGTTGGGCTGGCCCGTACTGTCAAAGTGGCCCAGCGTACCGTTCTCGACAGGCGGCCCGACAACGCCGCCGCTTCCGCTCCGGTCGCTGCCGTCAAACCAGGTGAAGCCCTGCGATGCGTCGGAGCCCGGCGCCAACTCCAGCTTATAGTAATCGAACTGTTCATGCACGGCGCGCCCCGTGATCGGCACAACGCCGCTGACGGTCTGATTGATCCCGGGCGAGGAGATGGCCAGGCGGCTGTCGGCACAGGTCACCGGCACAATTGGGGGCGGCCCAGGCTGTGGCTGGGGCTGCGGCGGAGGCTCCGTGGTCGGTTCCTCGGTCGGCGTCGGCGTCGGTGTGGGCGTCTCGGTTGCGGTGGGCTCCGGAGGGGGCGCGTCGGTAGCCGTTGGCTGGGGCGTGTCGGTTGCAGTCGGGACAGTCGTGGGCGTTGCCGTTGGCGTTGCGGTGGGAGGCGGCGCCACAGCAGTCGGGACCGGCGCGACCCCCGGTTCGCCTTCGTTGGAGCTTGCCGCGCCTCCTGAACCACCGGCCTGCTCGTTGGGCTGGACCCGGTTTCGGTCGGCCACGGAAGAGATTCGCTCCTGGACGGTCGAGAAGATGACGCCGAGCTGTCCGCTCATCTGTCTTACGCCCCAGAACGCGATGAGAACGACGAGTACGATCAGGACCGCGGCCAGGACCGGTACCATCCAGTCCCGCATGGATTCGATAGATTCGCTAAAGCGGGTGGAAAAGGCCGTCTGCTCGAGGTCGACGTCCTGCGGGCGGTAGTCCACCGGTCGTGCCGGGGGCAGGCGAACCCCTGTGCTGGTACCCGCCAGAGTTCGCGACAGGCTGCTGTCGACCATCGACCGGCGGCGGTCGACCATCTGGTTGGGGTCCAGATTCAGATAGTAGGCATAGTTGCGCAGAAAACCGCGCCCGACGACTTCGCCGGGCAGGAGATGCCACTCGTCGGCTTCAATGGCGGCCAGGTATTTCTGGCGGATGCGCGTCGCGTGCTCGACTTCGGCCAGCGGTATACCTGCGCTCTCGCGGCGATCGCGCAGGATGGCGCCCAAAGACTGCAGCGTGGGCACGCCAGGCGGGCCGCCGTCCGCCCCGCCTTCAGGAGATTGGGTTGGAGACCCCCGGAAGATGGCACTTTCACTCATAATCAGCATCTATTCTACACGGGAGAATACTATCTTTCAAACTCCGCCAAGGATTACCGGACGCACGGTCGATGCAGGCAGTGCGGCGCGGCGCGGCTGTCGTTCGCGTGTACGCGGCCACTATTGACAGTTCCCATCCAGGCGGTACAATGCGAATAGTCTGATCGTTGTAGAACGCCTCGGGAAACAATGCGCATAGCTCTGATTCGCAGGTTGCAGCGACTGTTCCTCCTATTCAGTATCGTCCTGGTTGCAGGGGTAGTCATTCTGGCTGTGAGAAGTTTTGGTTTCCTTCTACCTCGCCAGGTTGAACACGTCACCATCGTAGTGCCGACACCGGAGCAGGACACCGTCCCTCCGCTCACGGTTGCCCTGCTCAGCGGCCATGCCGGCTTCGACTCGGGTGCGATCTGCGGCGACATGAACGCTCCGACAGTCAAGGAAGTCGACGTCGTGGCTCGCATCGTCGAACTGGTGCGCGTTCAGTTGGAAAGTAAAGGCCTGGAGGTGTTGATCCTCGAGGAATACGATGCCCGGTTGACAAACCTGGACGCAGCGCTCATGTTGAGCCTTCACGCCGACAGCTGCATTTTTGTCAGCGGCTACAAGGCGGCCTACCCGTTCAACAGCGCCATCCCCCTGACGGAAAGAAAGATGCTCGCCTGCATCGACGAGCATTACGCCGCCCATACCGGACTGTCGTTCCATCCATCGGTCACCGAAGAGATGACCCGTTACCACGCCTTTCGCAAGGTCCTTCCCCGCACGCCGACAGTCATTCTGGAGATGGGCTTTCTGGGCGGCGACGCGCGCCTGCTCATGCAGGAACCGGAGCGCGTTGTCGCGGGCATCACGGAGAGCATCGACTGCTTTCTGGAAGAAGCGGAACAGAAAGAGTAGACCCTCTGCGCAGCGCTCCACCCAGCCTAAGCACACCTCTTTCCCGCGAAACAGTTCAGCGCTCCGCCTCCGCCTTGGCTGCCTTGTCAATCGATCACCGACACAGATAGAGAGTGTCTGAGTAGATTCGGTCGAGCCAAGGCTTGACAACGATTTCCTCCGCGATATAGAGCAGGGGAACTACGCCGACGATGTCGTTGATGAGCAGCGTTTGTGCCTGTTTGTAGAGTGCGGGCTGCCCGGCGGGCGGGCGGTCTGGGCGGCGACGGAGCCATCATTGAGCTGTTGCCAAGTTACGCAAGAAACGAGGAAAGCCACGACAAGCCTGCTTGCCGGAAGTAGGGAAAGACACTGTGTATAAGATTCAGGGCGTGCGCAACAGGAGTGGGTGGCAGGGAAACAGTTGACTTGAATCCCTGCCCAAGTGTCTTATGCCGCGGCGGCGACGCGATTGCCTTTTTCGTCAAGGGCTTCCACTTGGTCGTAGAGGAAGCAGGCGACGTGGTGCCCGTCGCCGAGGTTGGTGAAAGCAGGTTCGTACTGGTGGCAGACGTCCATGACCTGCGGGCAGCGCGTGTTGAAGTTGCAGCCGGTGGGCGGCTCCGCCGGACTGGGCACATCGCCTTCGAGGATAATGCGCTGCCGTTTCTTTTCGACCTGCGGGTCGGGAATCGGCACGGCGGAGAGGAGCGCCTGCGTGTATGGGTGCATCGGATTTTCGTACAGCTCCTCGCGGCCGGCCAACTCGACGATCTTGCCCAGGTACATGACCGCGATGCGGTCGGAGATGTGGCGCACGACCGAGAGGTCATGGGCGATGAAGAGATAGGTCAAACCAAGATCGTTCTGCAGGTCCTCGAGCAGGTTGATGACCTGCGCCTGAATCGAGACATCCAGGGCTGAAATCGGCTCGTCGCAGACGATAAACGACGGGTTCACCGCCAGGGCGCGTGCGACGCCGATGCGCTGCCGCTGACCACCGGAAAACTCGTGGGGATAGCGGTTGATAAAGTATGGATTCAGGCCGACAATTTCCAGAAGCTCCTGCACGCGCTGCTGCTGTTCGCGCCGGTTGCCGCCAATTTTGTGGACTTCGAGCGGCTCGCCGACGATGCTGCCGACGGTCATGCGCGGGTTGAGCGAAGCGTAGGGGTCCTGAAAGATCATCTGCATGCGGCGGCGCATGCGGCGCAGGTCGCCGCTGTTGATCTTCGTGAGGTCCTGTCCTTCGAAGATCACCTCTCCGGCGGTCGGTTCGTAGAGCTGCAGGATGGCGCGCCCGGTCGTGGACTTACCGCAACCGGACTCTCCGACCAAGCCGAGCGTTTCGCCGCGCATCAGTTCAAAGTTGATGCCGTCAACGGCCTTGATGCTCCCGACCTGCCGCTGCAGAATGATGCCGCGGGTGATCGGAAAGTGCATCTTCAACTCCTGCACACTCAACAGCACATCGCCCTGGCCTGTTTCCTGTGCAGCCGCGACTTCTCCGTTGCCAGAATTCTGATTGGTCATGCGACGGCCTCCACCTGTTCATCGGCGCTCGTATCATAGATTTCGACTTCGGACAGGTCGACCCAGCAGGCTGTCTTGCGCACGGCATCGATCGCTGTCAGGGGCGGGTTCTCTTCGTGGCATTTGTCGATAACGAATGGGCAGCGCGGCGCAAACGGACAACTCTGCGGCGGGTCTAGCAGATCGGGCGGCAGGCCTTCGATCGGGATCAGCCGCCGCTGTCTGCCAAGGTCCAGCCGCGGAATCGAACGCAGCAGGCCAAGCGTATAGGGATGTCGGGGGTGGCCGTAGATAACGTCGACCGGGCCCTCTTCGACGATGAAACCGGCATACATCACCAGCACGCGGTCGGCCATGCCGGCGACAACGCCAAGGTCGTGGGTAATCCAAATAATGGCCATGCCCAGCTCGCTCTGGAGCCGCCGCACAAGGTCGACGATCTGGGCCTGAATCGTAACGTCGAGCGCGGTTGTCGGCTCGTCGGCGATGAGCAGCTGCGGGTTGCAGCTGAGGCCCATCGCGATCATCACGCGCTGACGCATGCCGCCGGAGAACTGATGCGGGTAGTCGTCCAGCCTGGCCGAGGCATCGGGAATGCCGACCAGCTCCAGCAGCTCGACAGCCCTTGCGCGGCTTTCCTCGCGGTTCATGTTCAGATGCAGTTCAAGCGCTTCGGTGATCTGGCGGCCGATGGTCAACACGGGGTTGAGTGACGTCATCGGGTCCTGGAAGATCATCGCGATGCGGTTGCCGCGAATCTGGCGCAACTCTTCTTCGTTGAGCTGCAGCAGGTCCTGGCCGTCGAAATTCACTTCCCCGTTGACGATCTTCCCCGGCGGTTCAGGGATCAGCCGGATCAGGGACATGACGCCGACACTTTTGCCGCTGCCCGATTCGCCTACGATCGCGACCGTCTCGCCCTCGGCGACCTCATAGCTGATGCCGTTGACCGCGTGGACGATTCCATCCTGGGTGAAGAATTGCGTCTGGAGATTGCTGACTTCAATCAGGTTGGCCATGACTCTCTCTTTCCTATTCCAATGTCGCTGCTCTCGATTGAGCGTAATGGATGTGCTATTCTAACAACGGCCAAACTCTTTGTCAATTCAGAATTACGCGCGGGAACCGATTCGCCAAGCTCGGTCCGGAAACGGGAAAGTTCAGGTCTCCAGCCAGTTCCGCAGCGCCGAGATCTGTTCCATGACGGCGCGCCGGCTGGTCCCGCCGGTCGCTTGGCGCTGCTCGACGCTGCGCGCGTAGCTCCAGATTTCCGCCGCGTCCTCTTCGAAGGCCGGGTGCAGGGCCTGCAGTGTCGCCAGCGGCAGCTCCGAGAGCGCGATCCCTTGGGCCTCTGCCTGGGCGACGGCTGCGCCGGCAATGTGGTGCGTTTCCCTGAACGGCACGCCCTTGCGCACCAGGTATTCTGCCAAGTCGGTCGCCAGCAGCTCCGGCGTCAGTGCAGCGGCCATGCGCTCACGATGGACGGTCAGCGTCGCCAGCACGCCGGCAGCGATCGGCAGTGCGCCCGCCAATGTCTGCATGGCGTCAAACAGCGGCTCCTTGTCCTCCTGCAGGTCCTTGTTGTAGGTGCTTGGCAGCCCTTTCAACGTCATCAGCAGGCCGCTCAAGTCGCCGAAGACCCGGCCCGCTTTGCCGCGCAGCAGCTCAAGCGAATCGGGGTTCTTCTTCTGCGGCATCAGGCTGCTGCCGGTGCTGTAGGCGTCCGCCAGCGTCACAAACCCGAACTCGCTGCTGCTGTAGACGATCAGGTCTTCGGCCCAGCGGCTGATGTGCAGCATCGTCATCGTCGCCCAGAAGAGCGCTTCGGCCGCGAAATCGCGGTCGCTCACCCCGTCGAGGCTGTTGGACGTGGGCGCGTCAAAGCCGAGCTCCTGCGCCAGCCAGTCGCGGTCGATCGGGAAAGGATTCCCGGCCAGCGCGCCGTTGCCCAGCGGCAGTACATTCACACGCTTCAAGAGATCCTGCAGACGTTGCTCGTCACGCTGCCACGACCAGGCGTAGCTCAACAGCCAGTGACTCCAGCGGACCGGCTGGGCCGGCTGCAGGTGGGTATAGCCGGGCATCAGCAGCTCGATCTCGCTCTCGGCGCGCTCGGCCGTCACGCCGATCAACGCGCGCAGCTGCCCGGCGCGCGCCTGCAACTCTTCGCGCAGCCACAGCCGCAGGTCGGTCGCCACCTGGTCGTTGCGGCTGCGGCCGGTGTGCAGCTTGCCCGCGACTGCGCCGATCAGTTCGGTCAGACGGCGCTCATTGGCGGTGTGAATGTCTTCGTCGCCGTCCTGGATGACAAAACGGTCGCGGCGCCACTCCTCGGCGACCTGTTCCAGGCCGGCGACGATCTGTTCGGCCTCGTCACCGGTCAGCAGCCCGGCCCTGGCCAGGGCGTGCGCGTAGGCCTGGCTGCCGCGGATGTCGGCCTGCCACAGCCGCCAGTCGAAGCCGATCGAGGCGTTGAACTCCTCCATCAGCGGATCGAGCGCGTCGCTGAAGCGCCCGCCCCAAAGCTTTGTGCTCACTTTAGCCTTTCTCCCAACTGCCTCATCCAACCGGCCCGGCATCAGTGCTCGGCAGTCCCGGCAGGGACAGAGATTCGGGGTTGATACTCGGCGACCGACGAACAGAACGCGACCTTGCCGCGCGTCCTCTTCACCCACCAGATGATCAGAAATGAGCCGACAACTATAGCGAAAACGCCAATCAGCCCGGCCTCCGGCCCGAAGACGCCGCCAGTCCACAGTACCGGGCCGCCCTGCTCCACCGCGATGAAGGTCGTCTGATTGGCCGACGTCCCACTGACCGGAAAGCCGAAGACGTTGCCCTGGAAGAAGTTCCACGTAATGTGCAGGCCAATTGGAATCGCCAGCTCATCGGTCAGGACAAAGGGCAGCCCCAGCAACAGGCCAGCCAGGAAGAGATAGAAATTGCTGACTGCCGACGCATTCGGATTGCCGGCATGGGCCAGTCCGAACGTTACTGAGGAGATCAGCAGCGCCAGCAGCATCCCGACCTTGCCAGCCAGTGGGCCAAAGCTGAGGCCCTCGGCCAGGTTCTTCAACAGATAGCCGCGGACCACCAGCTCCTCGTAAATGCCCACCGCCAGGAACAGCGTCAAGGGCGAAACGAGAGCAACCCAGAATGACTGCGACGAACGAGTAGAAAAGGTATTTGCAATTGTAATCCAGCCCAGCGCCAATTCGACAATGAAGACCAGGAACATGAGCAGCGCTCCCAGCAGCAGGCCGAAGCAGAGATCCCGCCACCAGCCGGCCGTCAACTGCAGACCAAGATCGGAAACTGGCCGCCGGTCGAAGAATCGGGCCGCGAACAGGGTGGGCAACACAACCGCCAGCAGGCCCAGCGCCATCTGCAGCAGGTAGCGGGCAAGCCTCCATTCGGTGAACAGGCCGAGTTCGCCCATCGCAGATTCCAGGTCTGTGCCAAATACATCGGCGAGCAGCGAGTTCACCGCCAGCATGGTAGCGGCAAGCAGGAGCGCGAACAGGACCAGCCGCCAGAGCGTGCGCGGCCGCCTGTCATCGGAACTCCAGAACAGTTGAGAAATGAGGTTCATCTTCGGCCTTTACACGCTGGCGTGCCGAACCATTCCTGCTCGTTGCCCCCGCAGCGGCAGGACTCGACAAGATTATTCTATTCGCTGTATCCGGCGCGTCAGCTTGCAGGATCTCGCCGGTACTCAGCGAGGGAGTACGCGATACCCAGCCCGCCGCGTGTGCGTTTCACCCACCAGAGCATGGCCAGGGAGCCGGCTATGATGGCAATTAAGCCCAACAGCCCTGCCTCCGGCCCAAAGTCGCCGCCTGTCCACAGTTCGGGGCCGCCCTGAACCGTATTGAAGATCGTGGTCCGAAACATCGTCAGACCGCTGACCGGAAAGCCAAATACGTTGCCCTGAAAGAAGTTCCAGGCGATATGGACCCCGACGGAGAGGGCCAATTCGCCGGTCAAAAGGAAGGGCAATGCCAGGAAGACCCCTGCCAAAGTGACTCTGATGGTCGTGGACAGGGTCGCACCTGGGTTGAAGGCGTGAATCAGACCGAAAGCGACGGAGGAGAGAATCCACGCCAGGAACAGCGCCGTTCTTCCTTTGAGCGGGCTGAAGTTGAGCCCTTCGGCGATGTTCTTCATCTGATAGCCGCGGAACACGAGCTCCTCGTAGGTGCCAACCATCGCCATCTGAAACAGGAAGAAGAGGAAGGCGGCGGCGAAAGGAAATGGAAGGAGAGTGAAGAAGATGCCTTCAATCGTGATCCATCCCATTGCCAGCTCTATGACAAAGATTCCGCCCATTAGGAGGCCGCCAAGCATCAGGCCGAAAAGCAGATCCCGGCGCCACTGGGTGTTCCAGAGCAGGCCATAGTCACTAAACCTGCGGCGATCCAGCAGTTTGCCCGCGACGATTGTAACGACGACATAGATCAGGCCGGTGATTACCAGAGCGACCATGGACTTGAAAGGGTCTGTGCCGCTATCGCCGCCACCTTCGCCGCCCGACAAGAGAAGGCGCAGTATAGCCGAAGTAAGCAGCAGTCCGACAACGATCACGACGAAGTGTATCGTCACGCGCCAGAACGCCCGGAGCCTACTGTCGGCGGGATTCCAGAATACACGGGCTATCGTCAGCATTTGTCTCTCTCCTTTGATGAATCGCGCTGTGCCACACTTTCGGCGGGGATTGCCATTTGTGATAGGATTCACATACGCTGAAGCAAAGGCCGGGTGAGGGATGACCAGAAAAGACAAGCGACAAACTATTGACAATGTGTCATCGGAAACGGCCGGGGCTGTTCCGAGGCGGCGGGCGCGGCCGCGCGGGCTGAATGAATGGCAGGACCTGATCAGCGAGCAGCTTGACGAGGCAGCGTCCAAGGGGGCCTTTGACAATCTGCCCGGTTCGGGCCGGCCCCTGCGGCTCAACGAGAA
The DNA here is from genome assembly GCA_022827195.1 of Caldilineaceae bacterium. GTDB lineage: Bacteria > Chloroflexota > Anaerolineae > Caldilineales > Caldilineaceae > Bin5. Next base: position 124,383 of record JAJDTL010000014.1, on the reverse strand, counting down.
CCCCAACGAGCCGTCCGATATGCGCATGGCCAACAAGCTGCTCAAGGACAACGATCTGACGCCGGGCTGGATAGGCGACCGCAAGGCGCTACAGAGCGAGATCGAGGCGCTGCGCACGGCGATGCGACGCCAATGGACGCTGACACGCGCCCGGGCAGGCGCGCCCGGGAACGACGCGGCGGCGCTCGAAAGCGGCTGGAAGCGGACGCTGCGCGGCTGGGAGGAGCAGATCGCCGACCTCAACCGCCGCATTGCCGACCTCAACATCACGCTCCCCATCTGGCGTATGGAGCTCCACCGGTTGAAGCTGGACGAGGAGCTGGGCAGCATTGGCGCCACCCGCAACCTGGCTGATCTCGGTCAATAGCGCTTACCATCTGCGGCTGCTTCAATCCCTTCTTACGAACCGCCCCGGGGTCGCGCCCGTGTGTTCCCCGTCGCGCAGCACGCGCTCACCATTGACCCACACATGCTGAACGCCGACCGACAGTCGATGTGAATCGGCAAAAGTGGCGCGGTCGCCGATCGTTCGCGGATCGAAGAGCACGACGTCGGCGTAGAAGCCGGCGCGCAGATGTCCCCTCTTGCGCAGGCCGAGCCGGTCGGCGACGGCGCCCGTCATCTTGCGCACCGCATCCTCCAGCGTGAGAAGCCGCTCCTCGCGCACAAATTTGCCCAGCACGCGCGGGTATGTGCCGTAGGCGCGCGGGTGGGTAGGACCGAGTTCGGCGGCCCAGTCCGGGTCGAGGCCGGCCGCGTCGCTTGAAATCTTGATCCAGGGCAGCGGCAGCTGGGTGCGCATGTTATCCTCGCTGATGGAAAGGAAGATCGTGCCGATACGCTGCCCTTCCGAGCGCAGCAGGTCGATGACGCAGTCCAGCCAGTCCTGCCCGCGTTCTGCTGCGACCTGCGCCAGGTTCATACCCACGTAGCGCTTGTTCTCCGCCTTTTCGAAGCCCACCGGCAAGACACCGGCTGCGCCGCCGCGCGTATACAGTTTCCCTTGCGCGCCGCCTTCCTCCAGCACCTCGGCGCGCACGCGTGCGCGCGTGTCCGCATCCTCCAGATTGCGGAAGAAGTCACCATCTGCCGCGGTCCAGGTCGGCAGCAGGGAGGACAACCCGGTGCCCGAAGCGTCGTAGGGATACATGTCGGCAGTTACGTCCAACCCCTGCGTGCGCGCCTCCTCGATGCGGGCGACCACCGAAGGCATTTTGTGCCAGTTGGCGGTCCCCGACGCCTTCAGGTGATAGATCTCCACCGGCAGGTCGGCGCGGCGGCCTATCGTCAGCGCCTCCTCCAGCGCCTCGAAAAAGCGCGCTGCCTCCGAACGCAGATGGGTGATGTAGACGCCATGATAGCGACCCACCACCTTGCAGATTTCGACAAGCTCTTCAGTATCGGTGTAGGCGTCAGGGGGGTAGATAAGCGCGTATGAGACGCCGAAGGCGCCGTCCTCCATTGACTCAGCCATGGTACGCTGCATCAGCGCCATTTCATCGGGAGAGGGCCGACCCATTTCCATGCCCTTGCCGACCTGGCGCAGGGTCCCGCCGCCGAGGAACGAGCCGATATTGGGGGAGACGCCGGCAGATTCCACCGCCCGCAGCCAGTCGCCGAAGCGCGTCCAATCCCGCATTGCCTCGGTCCACTCGGCGCTGACTGGCATGGGCAGGATCGAATTCGCCATTGGGTCGGTGTGGCGGCCCGCGACCGGGGCCGGCGTCCAGGCCTCGCCCATGATCTCCGTGGTCACGCCCTGCGTGATCTTGGACAGGCAGCGCCCGTCGATCATCAGCGAGAGGATGGAATGGCTCTGGATATCGATGAACCCGGGGCAGGCGACGAGACCGGCGGCGTCGACCACTTCCCCGCACTGATCGGGGTCAACGGTGCCCGGCGCGGCGACGTTTTCGATGCGGTCGCCCTGCAGGAGCAGATCGCCGTAGCGCCAGGGGTTGCCGGTGCCGTCGACGATGCGGGCGTTGCGGATGAGCGTGGGGGAATTTGGCATGGGATGTTGTCAGGAGTCCTGGAACGCGTCGTAGAGGAGCCGCCCAATGCGGCCAAAGGCGGCATCGATGGCGATGGGTGTCTCTTTGTTGGCGATCGGGTCGTCGGCGGCTGCCTCGTCATCCCAGCGGGAGAAGACGGTGACGGCCAGGTGGGCGTTGTCGCCGGCGTAGATGATGCCGCTGTCGTTGCGGATGCCGGGCAGCGTGCCGGTCTTGTGGGCGCAGGGGGTCCCAGGCGGCAGATAGCGGGGCAGGCGGTCGTTGAGCTGCTGTTTGAGCAGAATCTCCAACATGGCGTCGCAGGCGGCGCGGCTGACGATCTCGCCGCGCCAGATGCGGGCCAGCAGCTCGGTCAGCGCGGCCGGCGTGCCGACGTCGTTGTCGGCGCCCAGGCTGTAGCAGCGGCCGTCGCGGTTGCGCGGCGCGGTCACCAGCGCGAGCATGTCCTGCGTCGGGTCGCCGGAAGGCAGCAGGTCGTCGAAGATCTCCCGGATCGTCATGGGCACGTGGATGTGGGTAAGGCCCAGGTTGTGCATGGTGCGGGTGACGCTGCCTTCTCCCAGTCGGTGGATCACCATGTCGGTGGCCGTGTTGTCGCTGATAATGATCATCAGCGTCAGCAGGTCGCGCACGGTCGGCGCCAGGCCGTCCTCGAAGAATACGAGTATGCCGCTGGGCAGATTCTTCTCGGCGGTGGTCAGCTCCCAGCGATCGTCGAGCGCGAAGCGACCCTCTTCGATCTGGCGAAAGGCCTCCACCAGGACGGGGATCTTGAGCACGCTGCACATCGGGTAGACGCGCCCGGCGTCGATTTCGATCCGCCGGTCGGACTCCAGGTGGCGGGCGCTGACGGCCATCTCGGCGCCGCTGTTCTCTAAAATGCCGCGAATCTCATTTTCGAGAGTCATAGGCTGGTTCCAAAGGCGGGCGGGACCGGTGTCCCCCCTGTTACGGCATGAAATTCTTGAGATAGCGCCCGCTCTGCACGAGCGAGGCTTTGCGGCTTGCGAGCGATTCTTCGTAGGCGCGGTCCTCGACCTCGATGCAGACGGGCCCGTCGTAGCCGACGTCGCTGAGGACCGAGAAGAACTGGCCCCAGTCGATGTCGCCGAGGCCGGGCAGCTTGGGCACGTGGAATTCGAGCGGCGTCGCCATGATGCCGACTTCATCGAGCCGGTGTCTGTCGAGGCGCACATCCTTGGCGTGAACGTGGAACAGCTTGTCGGTGAAATCGCGCATCGGCTTGAGATAGTCCATGTGCTGCCAGATCATGTGCGAGGGATCGTAGTTGAGGCCGAAGTGATCGCTGGGAATGTCGGCGAACATGCGCCGCCATATCTCCGGCGTATGGGCCAAGTTCTTGCCGCCAGGCCATTCGTCCTGCGTGAAGGCCATTGGGCAGTTCTCGATGCCGATCTTGATGTTGCGGTCCTCGGCAAAGCGGATAAGCGGCGTCCAGACTTCGAGGAAACGGGGCCAGTTGTCATCGACAGATTTGGTCCAGTCGCGGCCGATGAAGCTGTTCATGACACCGACGCCGAGCAGGTCGGCGGCCGCGATCACCTGTTTGATGTGGTCGATGCAGGTCTGGGACTCGTCGGCGTCGGGGGACAGCGGGTTGGGATAGTAGCCGAGCGCGCTGATGGTGATGCCGGCGGCGGCGACGAGGGCATTGACTTTGTCGGCGTCGGCCTGGGTGAAGCCGACGACGTCGATGTGGGTGACGCCGGCGTAGCGGCGCTCCGCCTTGCCCGCGGGCCAGCACATCAGCTCGACGGTGGCAAAGCCATTGGCCGCGGTGAACTCGACGACCTCTTCCAGCGAGAGGTCGGGTAGAATGGCGCTGGCGTAGCCTAGTTTCATCATTGGGAAAACCTCCTCATTGTTCCTGGTTTCTCACTCGTTCTCGGTGCGACCCAGGGCCGCTACGCTTCCTTGAGCTCCACCCAGCCGCCATGTTGGTGGCTCTCAAGAATCGCCTCGCACAGGACGATCTCCTTGTGGCCGTCGGCGAAGGTGGGGAAGGGCTCGGGGGCGGCGAAATCCCCTGCGGCGATGTAGTCGTAGAAGGCCTTGAACGAGTGCTTGAAGGAGTCGTCGTAGCCCTCGTTGTGGCCGCCGGGGTAGCCGATGTGGGCGCGGGCATCCTCGGAGACGAGGCCGGGGTCGCGCAGGAGATGGCGGTTGGCCTCGTTGCGGTGGCCGATCCAGAGCTCGTTGGGCTGCTCGCTGTTCCAGGCGACGGTGGCCTCGCTGCCGGCGATCTCGTAGCGCAGGCAGTTCTTGCGGCCCGCGGTGATCTGCGACACCCAGAGCGAGCCGTGGGCGCCGTCGCCAAAGCGGAGGAGCGCGGCGCCGCTGTCTTCGGTCTCAATGTCGATCGACTCGGTGGCCTCGATCTCCTCCACCTTTGCCGAAAAGGTCTCGACTTCACCGACGGGCCGCTGGCGGGTCGTGTGGACCGTCTTGAGGTCGGCGTGCAGCGCGGTGACCGACAGCCCGGTAACGAACTGCACGAGGTCCAGCCAGTGGGTGCCGATGTCGGCGACCGCACGCAGCTTGCCGCCCTCCTCGCTCAGGACGCGCCAGTTGTAGTCGGTCGGGTAGAGCAGCCAGTCCTGCACGTAGCTGCCGTAGACCGAGTGGATCCGGCCCAGGGCACCGCTGCGTACCATCGCCCGCACCTCCCAGTTGAGCGGGTAGAAGCGCATGTTGTAGTTGACGCCCGCGGCGAGCCCGCTGTCACGCGCCAGGTCGCAGAGCGCGCCCGATTCGGCCGAGGTCATCGCGAGCGGCTTCTCGCAGTGGACGTGCTTGCCCGCCCTGAGCGCCTCGCTCGCCTGCGCATAGTGGTGGCGATTGGGCGAGGTTATATGCACGGCCTCGATCTCGCCGTCGGCCAGCAGCTCGGCATAGCTGTCGTACGCTTTGGGAATGCCCAGATCGTGCGCGGCGCGGCGTGATTTCTCGGCGGACGAGCCGAGGATGCCGGCCACGTTCATGCCCAGGCGGCGGAGCCCCTCGGTGTGCGCCGGCCCCATAAATCCTGTGCCGACAATGGCTACGTTGAATACGCGCATCTGATCACCTCGCTATGACTCTTTGCGTCAGCGGTCCATTCCATACTTCGCCAGGGCGGGTTATGCAAGACAAGAGTCTCAACGACTGTCCTTATGAAACGGAGACTTCCGATTCTCTCAACCTTTCAGATCGAGCCTGGCACGTGCGGCCGTTGGTCACACAATTTGCATGCTTGCAATACGGAAATGGCGCTCATGCGGCGCCTTTGCCTCATGGGACCGAATTCCCCTCGTTTTGGCGTGAAAGTGGGACATATGTCCCCAAATGTCGCACCATAATTTTTTTCGCGGAGGGGTTGTCCGGCGCCCCGGGCTGGCGGAAATGGGCTCGTGCCGGGCCGGTTGAAGTCCGGTGTCGTCCGGGCATATTCTTGACGCGAAATGACGCGTTTTGACGCGCTTTTTGCCGGTCTCTCGCGCGATTCGGGCGGACATAGCGGCACTTCTACGGGCATGGCGGGCAGTGGGCTGCTGGCGTATTGGACGTGCGCAGTTGCGTGCTTTTGCGCGTGAGATAAAGACACTCTTCGGTATGGTAAGGACGCGGGCGCGATCGGGGTCGCGGGCGCGTCTTCCTGTTGTAAGGTACAGTGTAGCGCATTTCCGAAGCTCTTGCAGGATTTTTGGGAAAATTGGGTGGAGGGGGAGCACTAGAGGGCGCATTTGGGAGTGTTTGGGACCTCTTGGACATGAATTTCTCTCTGTGCCGCTTCCCCAGGAAAACCAAGAGCTTCAACTCTCCCAACTTATCAGACAGATCCAAAAAGGCCACGAATTCAGACGAAGGAGTCAGGTTGGACTGCATTCGGCTTCAGTTCAGCAAGCTCTTTACATTCAGGCTTCGAAGCTACGAAACAGGTAGCTGAGAACTGCCCTTACGGTCTGCGGGTCAGGCCGGCATAGCCCCAGGCGAGCGCCAGGACGATGGCTCCGTAGACGACCTGCTGGATCGCCTGGCCGACGTTGAGAAAGGTGAGCATCGAGTTGAGCACACTCAGGATCAGCGCGCCCAGGATCGTGCCGGCGTAGCCGCCGACGCCGCCGAATATCGACGTGCCGCCGATCACGGCCGCGGCCACCGACGGCAGCAGGAATGCGTTGGCGAGCTGGAGATCGACCGCGCCAGTGCGGCCGCCGAGAAGGATGCCGCCGATGGAGCCAAGTATGCCGGCGGCAATGTAGGCGGTTATGCGCACCTGCCACACGCGCACGCCGGCGAGGCGCACGGCGACCTCGTTGTCGCCAATGGCATAGAGCAGACGTCCCCAGCCGGTCCTCCTCAGCAGCCAGATCAGCGCGACGGCAACAGCTGCCCACACGACGACGCTGTAGGGAACGCGGTTGCCGAGGAACGATCCGGCGCCGATCAGCTTGATGAAGGGGCCAACCTGGGTCGAGCCCTTCAGGATCGTCTGGGCCCAAGCGGTAAAGAGGCCGAGGAGTATCCCCGACATGGCGAGCGTCATGATCAGGGGATTGACGCGGAAGACGGCGACGCCGACACCGTTGGCGCTGCCCACGACCAGGCCGACGAACACACCGAGCAGGATGGCGACCGCGGCGCCGCTGGGCGACTGGTTGGCGGCGACGTAGGCGGAGGCCGTGGCGACCATGGTAACCGACAGATCGATCCCGCCGGTGAGCATGAGGATCGTCTGCGCGCCTGCCAGAATTCCCAGGGGAGCGGCCTGGAGGAGGGTGTTGCGCACGCCGCTGACGGCAAGGTAGTTTGGCTCAATGATGCCGGTGATGATGACGAGGATGACGAGCGTGCCGCCGAGGGCGAGGGTTGGACGCTCGGAGACAAGGGCAGCTGCGCGGGCAACGAACCCTGTTGACGGCGCGTGGCCGGTCTCGGAGCGGGCCGGAGGCGTTGGGTGGCTCATGCCGACCGCTCCCGCAGCAGCGTGACGAGGCCGCCGACCATCATGACGCCGGCGATCAGGAGCCCCTGTATGATCTGGGCGTTGTTCGGGTCGATGCCCATTGCGCTCAGGATCGGGTTGAGCATGATGAGGATCACGCCGGCCGCGACCGCGCCTAGGACCAGGCCGGTGCCGCCGACGAGGGCAACGCCGCCGAGGACGACAGCGGCCACGCTGTTCAGGGTTGCGTTGGCGCCGACGCTGAAGCGGGGGTCGCCGGTGCCGGTGAGCGCGACCGTGGCCAGCCCTGCCAGCGCGGCCAGCGCGCCGCCGACTGCGTAGGAGGCCATCTTTGCCCGCCGCACGTCGAGGCCGGCGAGCCGCGCCGCGACCTGATCGCTGCCGATGGCGTAGATCGACAGGCCGATACGCGTCCGCCGTGAGAGCAGGAAGACGACAAACGCGGGAACCGCCATCATAAGAATCGGCATGACGAAGGTGCCGCCGATGCCCGACTGCGCGCCGGTGAAGAGCCAGCGAAACTCGGGCGCGGTGCCTCCGCCGGGCGATGGCAGGACCCAGAGGGCGATGCCGGACCAGATGTAGCCGGTCGCGAGCGTGACCACGATGTCGGGCACGCCTGAGACGGTGATAACATAGCCGACCAGCGCATTGAGCATGCCGAGGCCGGCGATCAGGACAAGCGCGATCAAGAGCACCATGCCGAAGGGCTGGTCCTCCATGAAGCGGGCGGCCAGCGCGTTGCTCAGCAGCAGCAGCCCGCCGAGGGAGAGGTCGATCCCGCCGGCGATGACGATGACCGCCTGTCCTATCGCCAGGTAGACCAGGGGCAGGCTGTTCTTGCTGATCGAGGTGATCTGAAACTGGCCGAACACGGGAATGAGCGCGGCGTACCAGACGAGCAGGGCGCTCAGCAGCAGCCAGACGCCCAAAGTCCAGCTGTTGCGCGCCAGGCCGCGGCGCCACACGGTCGCGCCCGCGGACCGGACCGAGGAAATCATGCGGCGACCTCCAGTCCGTGCGCGGCGGTCAAGAGGGAGGCTTCGGTGGCGAGGGCCGCGTCCTGTTCGTCGACGATACGGCCGTCGTGCATCACCATCACGCGGTCGCAGACCAGCGGAATCTCGGCGAGCTCGCTGGTGTAGAGCAGGACGGCCGCGCCGTTGCCGGCCAGTTCGCGCAGCAGGGCGTAGATTTCACGTTTGGTCTGGACATCGATGCCGCGCGTCGGGTCGAAACAGAGCAAGGTACGGAAGCCGGCGACGAGCCAGCGGCCTATGGCAACCTTTTGCTGGTTGCCGCCGGAGAGCCGGCGCACCTGCGACGCCGCCCGCGTATCGATCGAGAGCCGGGCGATCGCGGCCATCACGCGTTTGCGTTCATCTTGGGGGATGCCCAGCCACTGGCGGATTCGATTAAAGAGGGGAACGACCAGGTTCTGGCGCACGGGCAGATTGGGCAGCAGCGACTGGAGGCGGTCGCCGGGAATGAGGACGACACCGTCGCCGACGGCATCGTAGGGCGCGCCCCAGCGCCTCGGTTCGCCGCCGACGCGGACGTCACCCGCGGTCGGCCGCCGGTCCCCTGAGAGAAGGCTGAAGAGGCGCTCCTGCCCCTGGCCTTCGAGCGCGACGAGGCCGAGGATTTCGCCGCGGCGAACTTCGAACGAGACATCGCGCACAACCTCGCCGGCACTCAGACCTTGCACTGCGAAAGCGATCTCGTCCGACGTGGAGCGAATTCGGGAATCGGAGGACAGTTCCTCACTCTCCCCATCTCTCACTACTCGAACATCGGTACCGAGCATCGCCTCGACCAACTCGTGCTCTTCCACATCCTGCATTGTGCCTGTCGCCGCACCGTTGGACGCGTACGCATGCTTGTCCGGTTGGAACAGAGCCACATTGCGCCCGTCGCGCAGGATGGTCGCGCGGTCGCATATGCGCCGCACCTCGGCGAGCCGGTGGGTGATCAGCACGCCGGCGCGGCCCAGATCTTTCCAGTGCGCCAGCAGGGAGAAGACGCGCTCGGCCTGGTCGGCGGTCAGCGCGGCGGTGATTTCGTCGAGCAGCAGTACCTGCGGGTCGCGGGCGAGGGCACGCGCGAGGTCGACGACGCGCAGCGTCTCGAGCGGCAGTGCGCGCACGAGCGAGTCGAGATCGAGTTTTTCGAGATCGAACCAGCCAAGCCAGCGGACAAAGGCCGGCCCGTCGATCTCGCTCAGCTGCAGGTTCTGCCTGATGGTGAGGTCGGGTATCAGCGCCGGGTCCTGGAAGACTGTGGCGATGCCGACTGCCATCGCATCCAGCGGCGCGTGGAACTGCATCGGGGTGCCATCGACAAAGAGCTGGCCGGCGTCAGCCAGGTGGACGCCGGCCAGGATTTTGACGAGCGTGCTCTTGCCGGCCCCGTTTGCGCCCAAGAGGGCATGGATCTCGCCGCGGCGCACGGCAAAGTCTGCCGCCTGCAGCGCCACGACGGACCCATAAGATTTGGCGATATTGACGGTTTCCAGCAGGGGACGGGGCTCGCTCATAGTCAGACCGGAGCGCGCCCCGTCCCTGGCAGGGCAGACAGTCTATTCACCCGGCGCCTTGCACGCGGAGACGTCGGCGCTGCCGTTGTAGTTGGTGTACGGCTCGATATCGACGTAAGTGCTCCAGCCCACCTGCTCGTCGGGCGCGTAGATTCCGTTCAGCCCGTCGATATCTGCGGTGGTAAACACCTTGGGCGTGAGAATTGTCTCATGCGGCGGGTTGTTGCCGGTCAGCGCGTCGAGCGCGATCGACATGCCGACGGCGCCGATGGCGGGCGGGTTGGTCACGGCGGCGCCGATGAGGCCATCGCCGGCGAGGTTGATCAGCTGCTCGACGAAGCCGTTGTTGTCGGCGCCGACGATCGGAACGTAGTCAACGTCGGCGACCTGGAACTGCTCCACGACCGGGTAGTCGATACCGGAGGTCCAGATGCCGTCGATCTCCTGCGTGGTGATCAGGTCGAGCGCCTGCTGCGCGCCTGTCGAAGGGTCCCAGCCGGTGAAGGTCGAGGCTACGACTTCGATGTCCGGGTAGTTCTCGAGCGCGGCCATGAAGCCGTTGTGGCGGTCGGTGTCGGCGGGTACGCCGTCGATGCCGCGCATCTCCACGACCTTGCCCGATCCGCCCAGCTGCTCGAACAGCCATTCGGCGCCGAGCTGCGCGTAGGCGGTCTGGTCGTTGGTGGCGACGTAGGCGCCTTCAGCGGTGACGGCCTGGTCTACGGCGACGACGACGATGCCCTGGGCGATGGCGGATTCGATGACCGCGTTGAGGCCTTCACGGTCGGTCGGGTTGAGGACGATGGCGTCGACGCCCTGCGAGATCAGCCCCTCGAGGTCGGCGATCTGCTCGGTCGGGCCGCCGTTGCGGTTGACGACGATGACGCTGTCGACAAGCCCGCTGGCGGTGGCCTCGGCCTTGATGGCGCAGATCATCTGCTCGCGCCAGCCGTTGCCGACGAGCGTGTTGCTCACGCCGACGACGTAGCCGCCCTCCTTCTCCATGCCGTCACCGTCTGCCATGCCGCCGTCTGCCGGCGCCACGGCTACACACGCGCTGAGTGCCAGCGACAGCGTGAGCAGCAGTGCCAGAATCGTGAAATGTTTCGATTGGTTCTTCATCAGTTTCTCCTTCTGGATATGATCGAAACCTCTTCGAATTCAGCGAAAAAGGCAAGAGTCGAGGCTTTCTCGACAATCTTACATGTTCCTTCCGACAAGATTTCCAAGTTCCTCAAGAATCTCCTTCAAGACCCGCGTATCGACATTGCCAATACGCTGTTGCAAACGACGACGATCTATAGCCCGCAGCTGAAACACCAAAGCCACCGACTCTTGATGCAGGCCATTTTTGGTTGTGGGACGGACAGACACGGTACCGGGGAATCGCAAGGCAGCTTTGGCCGTCGTCACTGGAACTACGAGAACAACAGGCAGATCTCGCCCGTACTGATCGTCTTGAAGAACTACGGCAGGCCGTCGACCGCTCTGCTCGCGACCGTTGACGGCGGGCAGTTCGGTCCAATGAATATCGCCAACACTCACCCTGCCTCCGCCTCCCAACGGTCGATCATCGCCCACGCTTCATCGCTGGCCGCCTCCCACTGTTCAAGTTCAGACCGCAACTCGGCCGTCAGATTCGCCGGTCTGACCAGGATCTCAACGCGGACTCCTTCGGGCAGAGGCGTATCGCTTTGAGGCACAGCTACGCCGTTCTTGACGATTCCAGGAATTATCAATCGCTCTGCATCCATTTTACAAGCCTCATTTGCTAATCCTGCTCCCTCGGATCGAGTGCATCGCGCAGGCCGTCGCCCAGGACGTTGAACGCCAGCACGGTGATGACGATCATCAGGCCGGGAAAGAACGAAATATGGGGAAAGCGCAGAATCGAGTCGCGGCCGTCGGCCAGTGTGCGCCCCCAAGAGGGCTCCGGCGGACGAATGCCGAGACCCAGGAATGAGAGTGCCGACTCCAGAATAATGATGCCCCCAATGCCCAGCGTTGCCAAAACGATAATCGGGCCCATCACGTTGGGAAGCAGGTGCCGCCAGATGATGCGCCAGTCGCGCACGCCGACGGCCCGGGCCGCGGTGACAAAATCGGTCGCCTTGAGCGACATGACATCGGCGCGCACGACGCGGGCGAAGCGCGCCCAGCCGGTCACGCCGATTACAAGGATGGTCGTGGTGAGGCTCGGCCCCATGACCGCGGCCAGCACGACCAGGAGCGCGATAATTGGAAAGGCCATCAGTGTGTCGATCACCCTTGAGATGAGCATATCGGCCCAGCTGCCGAAGAATCCGGCGACTGCGCCCACGACCACGCCGATCGTTACCGCGATGCCGGTCGCGATCAGCCCCACCAGCAGGGCGACACGCGTGCCGAAGATCACGCGGCTGAGGAGGTCGCGCCCGAGATGGTCGAAGCCGAATGGATGGGCCGCGGTGGGACTGCCGCCGCGCATCCCCCGGAAGACATCTTCAATCGGATCGTGCGGCGACAACAGGGGCGCGAAGACCGCCATTAGCACCAGCAGCAGGATTACAGACAGCCCGCCGACGGCGATGCGGTTGGCGCGAAAGCGGCGCCAGGCCTGGCTCCACTCGGAGCGGCGGGCCGTCTCGACGATGAGTAGGGCGTTTGCCCCGGCAGTTGCAGAGGAGGTCATTTGTGGAATCGCGTCAGTGCCATCTACCCGATTCGGATGCGCGGATCGATGATGGCATAGGTCAGATCGGTCAACAGGTTCACGGCCACGACCAGCACGGCCAGAACGACGACCAGCGACTGCACAACCTGGTAGTCGAGGCGGAAGACCGAATCGGTGAAGAGGCGGCCAATGCCCGGCAAGGCAAAGACTGTCTCGACGACGATTGTGCCGCTCAGTATAAACGCGATGCGAAATCCGATCACCGTCACCACGGGAAGGAGTGCGTTGCGCACTGCGTGGCGGACAAGCACGACCGTATTGGGCAGTCCTTTGGCATAGGCGGTACGCACGTAGTCCTGGCCGAGCACCTCAAGCGTTGACGCGCGCATGACACGGGTCAGGACAGCCATCTGTTCGGTCGTCAGCACCAGTACCGGCAGGATGTAGCCCTGCCACGAGCGCAGTCCGAAGGGCGGGACGCGGCCGATGAGAGGCAGCTCGCCGAACCAGCGCGGCACGTAGAGCGCGAAGAGCACGATCAGCATCAGGCCCAGCCAGAAGTTTGGCAGCGCCACGCCGAGCGTCGAACCTACGGCGGTGCCGTAGTCGAATGGTGAGTTGCGCCGCACGCCGGCGACAATGCCGGCCGGAATCGCCACGGCCAGTGCCAGTGCCAGCGAGATGACGTTGAGCCTGGCGGTCACCGGAATCGCCTCGAAGATCATCTGCCGCACGGGAATGCCGGTCCGGATCAGAGAATCGCCGAAATCACCGCGCAATAGATTCCACGCCCAGACCAGGTATTGCTCGTGGTATGGTCGGTCCAAGCCCCAGCGCTTGCGGATCCCTTCCATCTGCTCCGCGCTGATGCGGATTTCACCTTCACCCAGGAGGAGAAAGGCCGGATCTCCGGGCATGAGGCGGATCACGACAAAAGTGATGACGCTGATCAGCACCACCACGACAGCGCCTTGCAGGATGCGGCGCGCGATGTAGGGAAGCATGAGAGTGGACAGTTAGTAGAAGGTGGATAGTGGATAGCGAACAGAATCGCAGCTGTCCACTATCCACGCTCCGTTGCGGGTGTCCTTACTCTTCGATCCACCACTTGTAGGCCTGCTGGTACATCGTGCTGTTCTTGGGACTTTCCGGCAGACCCTTGATACGGCTGTTGAAGACGTTCATCCACTCGTCGAACTGCAGGTTAAGGACCGGCTGCTCTTCGACGAAGATCTCCTGGATCTCGTGATAGTAGGGCTCGCGCTCCGCGTAGGAGACGACCTTGAGCCCGTCTTCGATCAGCTCGTCCATGCGGGCGTTATTGAGCTGGGCGAAGTTGTTGCCGCCGGCGGAGTGCAGCGTGCTGAACGGGTCCGGCTCGACCGCGTTTCCGTAGGTCCAGTTGTAGAGCGAGGCGTCCATCGTGCCTTCGCGCATGCCCTGAAGGATGGTGGCGACCGGCGCCTCTTCCAGCAGCACGTCGATGCCGACATCGGCGAACATCAGCTGTGCCAGCTCGGCGATGGGGCGGCGGGCCTGGTCGCCGGTGATCGTCGTGATGGTGAAGGAGAGCTTGGTGCCATCCTTTTCTCGGATCCCGTCGCTGCCGGCGACCCATCCGGCGCCGTCCAGCAGCGCCATCGCCTCCTGCGGGTTGAAGTCGTACTGCTTCAGCCCGGTGTGATGGTAGGGGCTGGCCGGCGTGAGGTTGGAGTGGGAGACCTGGGCGGCGCCGTTCCAGAGATCGTCGATAATACGCTGGCGGTCGAGCGCGTACATCATCGCCTGCCGCACCTCTTTCTCCGCCAGCTGGGGGATGCTGTTGTTGAGCGGGAAGTGCTTGATCGAGTTGGCGAGCGTACGGAAGTTGATGAAGTCCGGCTCGGACTCGAGGTAGATGCTGTCCTCGACCAGCAGGGGCCAGACGGCCGAGTCGGCCTCGCCGGTCTGGAGGGCGATCATGCGCACGGAAGGCTCGGGTACGATGTCCTCGCGCAGCACGTCGATGTTGGGCCGGCCGCGGAAGTGGTCGTCGAAGGCCTCCAGCTCGGTGAATTCGGCGGGGCGCCACTCCTTGAGCTTGTAGGGGCCGGTGCCGATCGGCGCGGTGCGGTAGGTGTCTTCGCCCACCTCGGCGTGGTAGGCCGACTGCAGGATCGGGACGGTTGCCCAGGATGTAAGGGAGGCGGCGTTGACATCGTCCATATTGACCTGGACGGTGTACTTGTCGGCGGCCTCGACCGAACCGATGCCGGTGAACCTACCGACGATAGGGGCGCCGTTGTCGGGATTGCGGTAGTAGTTATAGGTGTAGGCAACGTCGTCCGCGGTGAGCTCGGTGCCGTCGTGGAAAAGGACGCCTTCGTGCAGCTTAAACATGTAGGTGAGGCCGTCGGCGGAGACGTCGACCGACTCTGCGAGGACAAGCTCCGACTCGTTGTTCTCGTCGACGGTCACGAGAGGATTGTGGATGTTGATGATCATGACCCAGTGGACGGTGGGGCCGATGTCTGCCGGGCTGAGTCCGGCTACCTCCTGGTGTCCTACCCAGACCATGGTGCCGCCCTGCTTGGGGCCGCTCATATCGGCTGCGGGCGCTTCGGCCGGCGCTTCGGCTGGTGCAGCCTCTCCGCCACTGCCGGCGGGCGCGGGCGCGCAGGCAACGAGCAGCGCAGCCGAGCCGGTCAGCGCGGAGTAGCGCAGAAAGTCGCGTCTTGTCATTGCGTGTTTCGGCTTCATAGAAGAGTTTCCTTTCCAGGTTGTGAAGTGGAAGAACGAAGGTATGCAGGCGCCGGGTCACCGCGAAAGACTACGACGCGGATGCCATGACGTCTCTTGTCAGCTCTGGCAAGGGGGACCGATTGGCCTGCCGAGTTGGACAGGGCTGAGTATAAACAGAGAAAAGGTGGGCTGTCAAAAGTCTGACCGGATTCACGCTGCCGGCGACGGGACGGCGTGCGGAGCGCTGCTATCGGCCTTTGCCGGCGGCGAATGGGCACCAGAAGGAGGATGTCTGGCTCTCCGGAAGCCCGCGTGGCGCCAGGTCGATCAAACAGTAGATGCAGCGTGCCGCGTTTGTGTTAGAATGGCAGTGTGAAAGCGAAGAGCAGCCTTCGCCGCCCTCGCCCTCCGTGGCCGCGAGTTTTCCTTACCGGTTCAAATTGTCATAAGTTCCACAATGACTATACGAAGGCAAGAGCCATGTACAACACACAGACCGTAACAGTCCCCGCCCGCGCGTGGTTCGGCGACGACGAGCGCAGGCTCACCTTCCCCGCCGGCTGGAAACTCCACATCTGCGCCAGTCAGGGCGCGCATCCGCTCGATTCAGCGCAGATCGCGGCCGCATTCGAGAATCCGATCGGCACGCCGCGCATTCGCGACGCGGCCAAGGGTCGCGCCAGTGCGGCCATTGTCGTCGATGACCTGGGCCGGCCCACGCCGGCGGCAGATATGCTGCCCTACGTGCTGGAGGAGCTGGCCGCGGCCGGCGTGCCCAGATCGGAGACGGCGATCGTCGTCGGCTGCGGTTCGCACCGTCCGCTGACAGAGGAGGAGATGGCACTGAAGGTGGGGGCTGAGGTGGCCGCCGCCTACACGACCGCCTCCCACGACTTCATGGCCGGAGACCTGGTCGGCTATGGCAGCCTGGACGACGGCACGCCGATCTATATCAACCGGATTGTGGCCGAGGCGGAGTTCAAAATCTGTGTGGGCGGCATCTATCCGCATAGCGCGGTCGGATTCGGCGGCGGAGCGAAACTGATCCTGCCGGGCGTCTCCGGATTCGCCACCATCCATCACTTTCACAGATTCTCGGCCAGGCGGGGGCACGGCAACATCGAGAGGCAGAAGCCGGAGCAAGGGGAAGCCAGCGACGCGCCGCTGCTTGACGGCGGCATGCGCGATCACCGCGACGTATCCGAGGACGTTGCGCGCCGTATCGGGCTGGACATGATCGTCAACTGCGTGCTGACCGACCGCAGGCAGATCGCCGGGCTCTTCGTCGGAGACTTTGTCGAAGCCCACCGGGCAGGCGCCCGCTGCGCGCAGCGCGTCTACGCGACGCACATCCCGAACAGGCTGCGGCAGGAGGCCGACCTGCTGGTCTGCAACGCATACCCGTTGGACGCGGACCCGATCCAGGGCGACAAGGCGCTTTGGGCGGCGCCCTACTTCGAGCGGGAACCGTACAGAATCATCCTGAACGCGGCCAGCGACGGCTACTCCTATCACGGCGGGGGTCTGCAACTGCCCTGGTCGCGCTACCTGAAGCAGAGAGCCGAAAACGGCGCCGCGCCCGACCCCGAGGCGGTTGTGGACGGGCGCGGAAGCCTGCTCGTCCTCTCAGAGAAGTTTCTTGCCGCGGAGTTTGCGCCGCGCCACAATGGCGGTGTGCTCTTCCGCAGCTGGGAGGCGATCATCGATCAGCTGGCGGCCAAACTGCCGGCGGACGCGACCGTCGCCGTCTTTCCCAATGCCTCCATCCAGCTTCTTGCCAGGGAAGAGACTGTCGCAGTGCCGGAAACGGCGGGGGTCAGTGGATAGTGGATAGTGGCCAGTTGCCAGTGGGCGGTGGCCAGTGGCCGGTTGGCGGTGCGGCTATCTGTCATCCGCGAATTGACAGCAGGCTTAACAGCAGCCGCACCGCCCCAGCCGGGCGTGGGATCAATTCCAGTACTTGTCGACGTAGTGTTGGATGCGTTCGCGCATGAAGGTTGAGGACGCAACCGCGCGGTCGGGCAGGTAGGCGAAAACCTGGCTGGTCATGATGCCGTCGAAGCCGACTTCGGCCAGAGTCTTGAAGAAGACGTCCCAATCGATTTCGCCTTCGCCGATGTCGAGGTGCTGATGGATGCGCGTGGTTGAGCCGGGGGGGTTCATCACGTAGCGCCAGCCGTCCTTGTGGTTGAAGGTATCGGCGACGTGGACGTGGGCCAGCACGGGCGCGGCGTAGCGGATCATGGCCGCCATGTCGTCGCCGAGATAGTAGGTGTGCGGCGCGCAGTAGAGGTATTTCACCACCGGCGAACCGATGGCCTGGATGATGTCCACGGCCAGGTTGTTGTCCTCGATGAAGTCGTCGGGATGCGCTTCGATGTGCAGCGGCAGACCTTCGCGCTCGAAGATCGGCACCAGCTCCTCCATCGACTTCCAGAAGGCGGTCTCGCACTCTTCGGCCATCTCCGGCCCGACGCGAAAGTTGGAGCGCTGCGGCGAAGGTCCGCGGTCCAGGATCGAGTTCACCGTCTGGCACTCCAGCTCGACCGCAATCTCGATCGCCCGTTTCCAATAGCGGACGGCCGCCTCACGCTCGTCTTCCAGCGGACTGGCCCAACGGTAGGTGACCAGCATCGAAGCAAGCTCGACGCCGGCATCGCGCAGCGCATGCTTGAATTCGCGGATGCGGTCGGCATTGGCGCGCGGCGGGTGATATTCGGGTATGAATTCGTCGCGCGAGCAGAGCTCAAGGTACTCATACCCCAGTTTGGCCGCCATGTAGGGGATCTCCGGCATGGAGAGATCGGAATGCACGAGTGGGTCCAATGTGATCTTCATCAGCTTTACCCCTTTTGCATGTTCAGGTGATGTAACGAATCCGGGACGGCCCCGCTCTACGGCACAATCATAATCTTGCTGGACTCACCCTGTCCTGCGCCCAGTTCGAGGGCTTGGTTTACCTCTTCCAGGGGGAAGCGATGGGTGATGACCTTGGAAAAATCGACCACACGACGGGACATCAGCTCCAGAGGCTTGGCGAAGACGAAGCCGCTGCCGTCCGACCCGGCCATGGTCACCTCTTTGAAGACGAACTTGTCCAGTTCAAGCGGTACGGTCCGATTTGCCCTGATGCCGATGATGACGATGCGCCCGCGAAAGCCGACAACGTCCAGCGTTGCCGCGCGCGCGGCGTCGTTGCCCGAACATTCGACCACAAGCGACGCCCCGCGGCCCTGGGTGAATTCCAGGACCTGCTCCTCCAGGCTGCCTTCCAGCGGATCGAAGGCGGCGTCCGCGCCCAGCTCCTGTGCCATGTCGCGGCGATGGGGATGCGGCTCGACCATTGCCGCGGGCGCGCCGGCCGCCTTGCAGGTCAGCAGGGTCAGCATGCCGATGGGGCCGCCGCCGAAGATAACGACGCGGTCGTGCGGCAGCACGCCGCCGGCCGTTTCCCAGACACCGTGATAGCCGATTGAGACCGGCTCGACCAGGGCGGCCTCTTCGTAGCTCAGATTGTCGGGGATTTTGTGGAGGCGAGGCTCCTTCGCCGTGCAGTAATCGGCCATTCCGCCCGGCGTCTGCCAGCTGAAACCGTAGTACCTGACATTGAGGCAGGACACCGGCGGCAGGCCCCCTTTGCAGTTGGCGCAGACGCCGCAGGTCTCGGCAACTTCGCCGACAACGCGGTCGCCGACGGCAAAGTTCGTGATCTCGCTGCCTGTCTCTACGATCTCGCCGGCCCACTCGTGGCCGGGAACAAATGGAAAGGTGCCCTCCAGGTTGGTGCCGCGCCACATGTTCACATCGGTGGCGCAGACGCCGCAGGCCGCGACGCGCACGAGGACCTCGTCCGCGGCGGGTTCCGGGGCCGGAATCTCCTCCACCCTCATGTCGTTGACATCCCGCAAGATCGCCGCTTTCATGATCGTGCCTCCGCAAAACGCTTTTCTGCCCAGAATTACAGTCTGAATTTGCCTTCAGCCGGCCTACTTGGACAGTCGCGCAAGGACATTGTGGGAGATCTGCTCAACCACGCTATCGCCGCCGCGCAGACCCTCGGACCAGTCGGTGCAGCCGGTGGTAAAGACGGTGCCGCCGCGCGTGTAGGTGCCCAAGACGGCCGCGCCAGGCTGCGGAAGTTTTCGATCGGACCCGGCACCCCACATCGCGGCCGGCACCAGGGTGAGCGAGTTGTCGGCGGCGGTCAGGGCAGCCGGTGCGGTGGCAAGAATCTCGAAGCCATCAGGCGTGCCGTCATTGTACGTGGGTACGGGCAGCCCGTCCTGCCAGTCGATCTCGCAGCCGTCGCACTCGTAGCCGACGATCTTATCTTTGGCGCCCAGAAGATCGCCGCGCTCCAGTCCGGTACCGGCGAATACCCAGTGGTCCGGCCGGTGAACCGTGTAGGCACCTTCGCTGTCCTGGAACTGATCGAAGAAGCGGTGATAGCCGCCGTAAGCAAAGCAGACGCCGGTCAGCCGGTTCTCGGGCCGGTCGACCAGGCGGTGGCTCCAGATGGTACTGAGCAGGCCATGGTTGCCTTCGGCGTAGACCGGGTCCTGCTCGTAGTCCTCCTTCCAACAGACAAGGTCGCGGCCCTCCTCTTCGAAACGCACCTGCCACCAGACGTTGTTGCCGCTGAAGAAGGCCGCGTTGCCTCCTCCGGCGATGAAAGCCTCCAGGCTGTCGCGCATGGGCGAGGACCAGTATTCGTCGTGGCCGACGCTGAGGACCAGGCGGTAGTTTTCAAGGATCTCGGGATGGAATTCGAGGTCGCCATTGACGGCGTAGTCGAGGCGGAAACCGGCCCGTTCGGCCCAGGCGACGAATGGCTGCTGCCAGTGGTGCCAGCAGCTTTCCCAGACGGTGTAGCCATCATAGACTCGCAGCCGCGAGCCCTCTTTCCGGACCGCGTAGATCCCGCCCGGGTCGTGGATATGCCAGAGCAGGCCCGGCTCTTCGACTGTCATGGCGATGTGGCGCGTGAGTGGGTAGCCGTGCGCAGAGAACTCGCTCTGCAGGCGGTCCTCCACGACCCGTTCATTCAGCTTGTCGGCGTATACCGTCTCCACATCGAACAGGAACAGGCTCTCGTCCAGACGGAAACCGGCGAAGGGGCGCGCGAAGGACAGGCGCCGCGCCGGACCGTCGGGGCCGCTATAGAAGGTATAGCCACCCCAGGTGTTGTAGGCGCAATCGGTATTAGTGGTCAGCTGCAGCAGGATAGACGTGTCGCGCCCCGGATGCGCCGACCTGACGACAAAGGACAGCTCTCCGATCGCGGTGCGGCCATCGGCGGCGGAGGCATGGAGCATGGCGCTGTAGTAACCGGACTGCCATTCCTGGGGGACCGACAATTGGAGGGCGGCAGGCCAGCCGCAGCCGTACGACGACGCGTTTTCCGGCGTTGGGTAGTCGCGGCCTTCCAGACCGGCGCGGCTCCAGACCGGCTCCCGCGTCGCGCCGACGCGGGCGATTTCGATGTCGTAGGAAGACGCGTTGGTGGAGATGTGGAAGCCGATCTCATCGCCGGGCTGAACGCTCAAGCGGTCGGCGTAGCCTTCGATTTTCAGCACAACAGCCTCCTCTCAGATGCCGTACGGCAGGCGGCGCCGAAACGGACCGGGCCGACGCCAGGTCGTTTCGCGCTCTCGACTTCGATTCGACCAATGATCAAATTATATATTATAAATTTCAAGAGTCTTCAGGCTTCGGTCAAGGGGATTTCAACATATCCGCCACCCAAACGCAAACAGGCCGAAACTGCCGGTTGGCCGGGACGGCCGTGAGTCGTGATTCGTGACTCGTGATTCGTGATTCGAACTGCGGGAGCCGCGCACGCACGCTGGCGTCGGCACGGTTGGCTTTGACGCGGCGGCCGGGGACGGGCAGGCACGGTGGCATACACAAGGGGGCGTTGCGGGGGGAGTCCCCCCGCACGAGGGAGGGCCGGGACGGCCCGACCGTTCAACGGCAGTGGCCAGTGGTCAGTGGTCAGGTAGTGCAGGGAACGGGTGTGGCTCTGTTTCTGCTCGGGGTATGGGAATCTTTACCCCAATTCTGGACTTCGCCGGGTCTGAGGACTCGTTGACAGAGAAACAGCGGTGGCGTACAATGCCTACCTGCATGGGCGGCAACGCCCGTGGCCACGCCCCGATTCCATCACAGCCTGCGACCGCGTTCAAACCAGAGCCGCCGATTGGGATGAGTGGAACCGTGGATTTGCCCCGTTCGAATGCCGAATTGAGGAGCGAGTACGACCTGTTCTGCCGCGCGCGGCTGGCGGACCCATATCCCCTCTTCCACATGTTGCGGCAGGAGTCTCCCGTACACTGGTGCGCGCCGCTAGACTGCTGGCTGGTGACCCGCTATGACGATGTGCTGGCGGGCCACGCCGACCCGCGGCTCTCCTCGGACAAGATGCAGGTGAAGATGAAGCAGCTTCCTCCTTCGCTGCGCAAGAAGGTGGAGAGGCTCGGCCGGCATCTGTCGATGTGGGTCTCGCACACGGACCCGCCCGACCATACGCGCCTGCGGCGGCTGGTCCACCTGGCCTTCACGCCGGCGGTCGTGGCGGGCATGCGTCCGCGCATCCAGGAAATTGTGGACGGGCTCGTCGACGGGGCCGAGACACAGGGGCAGATGGACGTGATCGCCGATTTCGCCTACCCGTTGCCGGTTACGGTCGTGTGTGAGCTGCTCGGCATCCCGCCGCAGGACGTTACGCAGTTCACACAGTGGGTCGAAGACATCGTTGCATTCATCGATGGCAGCGAACTTGAGATTTCCAACGTCGCGGAGGGCTCCCTGAAGAGCCTGCTTGACCTGACCGAGTACTTCCACGAGATCACGGAGGAACGCCAGCGCAGCCCGCGCGATGACATGATCAGCGCGCTGGTCCTGGTCGAGGAAGAAGGCAACCGGCTCAGCGCCGACGAGTTGTTCGCCATGTGCGTACAGATGCTCGTCGGCGGACATGACACGACGACAGGCCTGATCGGCAACGGCATGCTTGCGCTGCTGCAGAATCCGGCCGAGCTTGAAAAGCTCAAGGCCGACCCCTCTCTGATCGACTCCGCGGTGGAAGAGTTCCTCCGATACGAAAGCCCGGGGCCGCGCGATACGCGCCTGGCGCTGGAAGACCTGGAGATCGGCGGTCAGCAGGTCCGTGTGGGGCAGGCGGTGGTCCTGATGCTCGCTGCGGCCAACCGCGATCCGGAGCAGTTCCCCGACCCGGACCGGCTAGACATTTGCCGCCAGCCGAACAAGCACGTGGCCTTTGGCTGGGGCATCCACTTCTGTCTGGGCGCGCCGCTGGCCCGCCTTATGGGTGAAATCGCCGTGAACACTCTACTGCGCCGCCTGCCGGAGATTCGCTTCGCCGACAGCAGCTGGCGCCAAAACCCACCCTGGCGCGAAACGGCTGGTCTGCGCATGTTGAAGTCGTTGCCGGTCGTCTACTAGCGAGAATCGGGCCCTACCCGCCACAAAGAGGAGATTGCTATGAAGATTGGCCTGTTTACAGATGGCATCCAGGCTCCGTTCAGCGAGGCTCTCGACTGGATCGTCGAACATGGAATCGAGGCGGTCGAGATCGGAACGGGCAATTTTTCGCCCGCGCAGCACTGCAACCTGGATGAGCTGCTGGAGAGCGAAGAGGCGCGCAAGAGGTTCCTGGACGCAATCGAGAGCCGCGGCCTGATGCTGAGCGCGCTCAACTGCAACGGCAACCTGCTCGACCCGCATCCTGAGCGCGGTCCCAGCTCGCAGGAGGTCTATCACAAGACGGTGCAGCTGGCGCACAAGCTCGGGCTTGATACGATGGTGACGATGAGCGGTTGCCCGGGCGATCCGAGCGGTTCGCCGTATCCCAGCTGGCCAATCCATCCGCAACAGCCGGAGTTTGCCGAGACAGACCGCTGGCAGTGGGATGAGGTTGTCACGCCATTCTGGGAGAAGGCCGGACCGTTTGCGGCCGACCACGGCGTGAAGGTGGCGATCGAGCTCCATCCCGGCCAGATTGCCTTCAACCCGCGCACGATGTTTCGGTTGCGCGAGATTGCCGGACCGAGCGTGGGCGTCAACCTCGACCCGAGCCACTTTTTCTACCAGGGCATCGATCCGCTCGTCGTCATCCCTGCGTTCGGCGAGGGATTCGTCTTCCACGTACACGCCAAGGACACGCGCCTCAACCCGCAGGAGATGGCCCTCAACGGCGGGCTGGACATTCGGCCAATGGAAGTTATTGGCGAGCGGGCGTGGGACTATCGCACGCTGGGCTACGGCCACGGCGAGGTGTGGTGGCGAGACTTTGTCAGCGCGCTGCGTCTTGTCGGCTACGACGGCGCTCTGAGCATCGAACACGAGGACCCGATTATGAGCGCCGCGGAGGGCATCATCAAGAGTGTGCAGTTCCTCGATCCGATCATTTTGCGCACGCTGGCGGACTAGATAATTATCGTGCGATTGCTATGCAAGCGCTGAGTGTTGTCGCGCCCCATCAGGTCGAGTTGGTCGAGCGCGTGGTGCCGGAAATCGGCGATGGCGACGCGCTGGTAAGGATTGCGGCGGCCACGATCTGCCACACCGATCACTACATCCTGTCGGGCGGAATCCCCGGTCTGAGCTATCCGGTCACGCCGGGACACGAGTTCAGCGGCGTGGTCAAGGAAGTTGGTGCAGGTGTCACCCAGGTCAAACCCGGCGCGCGCGTTGCGGTCGAGACCTACCTGTCGTGCGGCGGGTGCCGCCATTGCCGCCGCGGGCGCATCAACCTGTGCGCAGACCTGCAGGAGATGGGATTTCAGCTTCCCGGCGGATTCGGCCAGTACATCGTTGCGCCTGCTGCGAAGCTGCATCCGATCGAAGACAGTTTCTCGCTCGAAGAGGCGGCGATGACCGAGCCGTCAGCCAACGCGCACGCGGTCGTCCGGCGGGCGGGCATCGAAGCGGGCCAAAGCGTCGTCGTGATCGGCCCGGGACCGATCGGCCTGCTCGTGTTGCAGTACGCCAGGCTGCGGGACCCCGGCCAGTTGATCCTGGTCGGGCTGCCGCGGGACGAAGATCGACTGGCGGTGGGCAAGCGGCTTGGCGCGACGGATACGGTCGCATTGCCGGTTGAAGCGGCCGAGGAGAGAGTCCTCGAACTGACCGGCGGGCTGGGCGCGGACCGTGTGTTGCAGTGCGCGGGTTCGACGCGCGCGGCCGAGCTCGCGCTGGCCGTCGCGGGCGTGAATGGGACGATCGTCATCGAGGGCGGCGGCGATACCATTCCTCTTGCGCTCAACGGGCTGATCCAGAAACAGCTGACGGTACGCGGCATGTGCGGCTGGAGTTTTCCCGACTTTGCCGCGGCATTGCAGATCAACCAGTCTGGCCGAATCGAGCTGCGGGCGCTGCTGACGCATCGCTTCGCGCTGGAGGAACATGCGGCGGCGTTCGAAGTAACCGGCCAATACCGCGACGGCGTGATCAAGGCAGCGTTCGTTCCCTAAGAGAGCTGAAGCATCATGCTGATACAGCAGAAGCCCAAGAAGGCCGAAGGCTACCGCAAGCCGCCGCCCAAGCGTCCCCCGCCGGGGACACCACAGCCGCCTGCCTTTGTTCCCAGGGGAGAGGACAAAAGGAAGGGAGTACTCTTCGCCCCGGAAGTTCACAGGGCGCTGAAGCAGGGGGTCGAAACGATGACCGCGCCCATGGCGGCAACACTCGGGCCGTTGAGTCGCACCGTGGCCGTCGCTTCGTTGAGCAGCAACAATGCCGCCCCAGAGCTGCTGAGCGATGCGGCCACCATCGCAAGGCGGATGATCGAGATCCCCAATCGATATGCTAACACCGGAGCGATGCTGATCCGTCACCTGGCCTGGCACGCACGCGAAACGATGGGGGATGGCAGCGCCACCGCCGCTGTACTGGCGCGGGCGATGATTCTGGAAGGGATGCGCGCTGTGGCGGCCGGCGCCAACCCGGTGACGGTCTGCCGCGGACTGGAGAAAGGCGTTCGCGTGGCGGTCGAACAGTTGGCGGAGGTTGCGCAACCGCTTGACGGACAACCGGCCATCGCTGCACTCACCGGCTCGGCAACCGGCGATCCAGCCCTGGCCGAACTGGTCGCCGAAATCTTTGAAGTCATTGGCGCGGAAGGGCCAATTGTCGTCGAGGAGTTTACCGGGACGGTCATGGACCGGGAGTACGTCGAAAACGTGCGCTGGGACAGCGGCCTGGCTGACACTGAGTTCGTGACCGATGAGGCGCAACATGCTGCGGTGATGATGAATCCCGGCATCGCCCTCGCCGATATGGAGATTTCATCGGCCGCGCATGTGGTCCCCATTGTGGAGCAGGCCCGCAATGCACAAGCGGAAAGCCTGGTGATCATCGCCCGCAAGATCGAAGGGGAGGCGCTGGGCACGCTCCTGCTCAATTCGAAGAAGGGGCTGCCGATTGCGCCAATCACGGCGCCGGGGCTGGTACTGAGCCGCCCGGAGATCCTCAAGGACCTGGCCATTCTTTGCGGTGCGAATTTGATCGACACGGCGGCGGGCCGCCGGCTGGAGGAGTTCCGCATGGAGGATTTTGGCGGCGCGCGGCGGGTGGTCGCCAGGCGGAAGGATTTCACGCTGATCAGTCCCCGGGGCAACATACCGAAGATTCATGGCCGCATTGCCCAATTGCAGGCGGAATTGGCCGAGGAGAGACCTACAGCCCAACCAGACATGCTGCGGCGGCGCCTGGCCAATATGTCCGGTGGCACTGCGATTCTGAAAATCGGGGCGTTCACCAAGATCGAGGGCCAACTCAAACGGCAATCGGCTGAAGATGCGATCAGAACCGTCCGTGCAGCGGTCCAAGAAGGTACCGTGCCAGGCGGCGGCGCGGCCTACCTCGGCTGCATCCCGTTCCTGGACGACCTGGCGACGAAGCCGCAAGACACAGATGAGGCGATGGGTGTCCGCACTGCTGCCGCGGCGTTGACCGCACCGTTACGACAGATCGCGTCCAATGCGGGGTATGAAGCGTCGACAGTTGTCGCCAAGGTCGGGGCAGGTGCTCCGGAACGGGGCTTCGACGCTGTCTCAGGACGGATTGTCAATATGAGGGCGGCGGGAATCGTCGATCCGGCTAAGGTGTTGCGTCTGGCCCTGGAGATGGCGGCGAGAACAGCGGTGCTGGTATTGACGACAGAGGCGGTGGTATTGACGCAACGCAAGAGTGTTGAAGACGTGGCCTATAATCCCTGACGCCTGTTTCGATTGCAAGGTGTGAACGAGTGCCGGGCTCGCGCCCGAACAGCTTCAACGCGACAAGAGAGGCAAGTAACCCATCAGCCTAACCGGCTACCATCGCAATCCCTCTCTTCAGACCGGCAGACGTCACATGATCGCACGCGATCAGCAGAAGAACGGCGTCCTCAGAGTTCGTGTCCTCAATTCACGTCTCCCTCTCACATCGGCTCTCCTATCCTACAGAACCAGTCAATCGGAATTGTAAGACTATAGCTTTAAGTTGTATTACGGCTTTGAAGGGGCAGTTCAGGCCAGGCAATTCTTGCTTGTTGACAAGAACCTTCCTTTATATGTAATATATTTATCAACTCTCCAATGGGCCTTTGCGGGTGGTTGCGCTTCAATGGCTGAGCCATCCCCGGAAGGTGGCAGGATTCATGGCTCTGGCGCATCGAAGCGAGGCTGACCACTTGCTGCAAAGACTCGGCCTGAGATGTCGTTGATAGAACTCAATGAACTGCAGCTTATCATCGCCGGGAAAGGAGGAGACTTCCGAGTTAAGACGCGCAGTCATTCGTACCCGCGCTGCATTGCCGAAGAATCCATCCCTCGACTTCGGAAAGGAGATGATGATGACCCGCAAAGATTTGACCCGGCGAGACTTCCTGCGTGCGTCGGCTGGCGCAGCCGCAGGGATTCTGGCCACCGCCTGCGTGCCGATGCCAACGGCGGTTGAACCCACCACCGAGGAAGTCGGGGAAATCTCCTGGCCGCCCGCACCGGCGGAGATTCGGGTCTCCCACTGGTGGGGAGACTATCTGCGGGACCAAAGTGGGATGATTCCCATCGTTGAAGAGAAGACAGGGCTCAAAGTGCAGGAAGAACATCTTCCGTTTTGGGAAGAAAAGTTTCTGATTGAGCTCGTCTCAGGCGTGGCACCGGACTCCCTCATGGTCGGGCCCGGCATTTATGGGGTTGTCTTTGCCGGCGGCCTGATGGATCCCTTGACCCCCTACATTGAGGCGGCCCAGCTCGACATGAGCAAGTTCGCCGTAGACCAGAGAATTGACAGCGGCTACAAGGGCGTCGTCTATGCCCTTTCCATCTTCTTCGATGAAGCGGTTGTCGGCTTCATCAACAAACCCATGGCCGATGAGACCGGAATCAAGTTGCCGGAGTGGGGCACGCCGGAGTTCGACACCTGGACTTGGGACGACTATGTGGAGTTTGCCAAAGCGGGCACCAAGATCAGGTCTGACGGTACGCATGAACAGTACGGCGACTCCCGTACCTGGAACGACATGTGGTGGCTGCCCGACGGCGTGATGCACCAGCACAGCGGCGAATTGATGTTCGACGACGGCATTTGGGACTTTAACGAGCAGGAGACGATTATCAACTCGCCAGCCAACGTGGCTGCAGTGCAGGCGATGACCGACATGGTCATCACGCATAGAGTGTCGCCGACGGTATCCGCCCAAGGGATGATCGAGGGCGGCGTGTATAATTCCGGGCTGGCCATGTGCGAATTCAGTGGCTCCGGCCTTCAGGCTCCGACAGAGTGGGAAGTGGCGATGATTGCGCTGCCGTGGAGTGCAACCCGCAGCCACCGATACGGCGGCAACGGATTTACCGTAAACAGCAAGTCTGACAAGAAGGAGCAGGCTGCCCTCTTCACAATCGAGATGGCGACCGACTGGGATGTGCAGCATATCTACGCCGAAACGGCGGGGCAGCCGGCCTACGAAACGCTCGAGCACATCGAGCAGGTCAAGGATCCCTGGTTCCAGACCTTGCATCTGATCGCGACTTCACGAATCGAAGGTTTCTCGAAGTGTGAACGATGCACCGAGAACATGGAGTGGCGCCCAGGCTGGTACGGTCGAGAATTCGCCTTCTTCAGGAATCGGACAACGGAGGCGTTCGAAACGGTCCTACTTGGTGAAAAGAGCGTGCAGGAAGCTCTGGATGAGGCAACTGTCGACATCAACGCTTTGCTGGGCGCTTAGGGGGCGACTGAAAGCGCCCGGCTGGTTGCATAGGTTATAGCTACGGACCTGTCCAGACCGGGCGTGCGGTCGTCTTCACTTGCGAACATCACTGGTGCGCCAGTGATCAGTTGCAGCACTTTCTTCACTGCAACAGAGACCACAAACACCGTGCGTCGGGTGGCGAAGGCCGCGTCTGCGTCAATTCCAAGAACGGTAGGCGGATGCCTGGAGCCGCCCCTGTCGATTTCGCGGATGCCCGCTTGGGAGAAGTCACGACGCATCAGGCAGCGGCAAGCATGAGAACCCCGGGTCTGCCCAGTTCTGAAAAAGGCCGGGGGTTCTCTGCCTGAACTGCTCGACAAGCTGGCAATCGGGGTGTGAAGGAGGGATTGTGATGGGGGTTGGTGCTTCGCTGGCCGGCCGACCCTGGTGGCGCTCACACCTGCGCCGTCAAGAGGTCTTGGTTGCCTACTTGTTCGTACTCCCCTGGATCATCGGGTTTGTGGTCTTCACCGCGGGACCGATCCTGGTCTCGTTTATCCTGTCTTTCACGCATTACAAAATCATCACGCCGGCGACCGCAGCGGGGTTGGACAACTACACTGCCATGATTCGCGACAGGAACTTCTGGCAGTCGCTGCGGGTCACCACTTACTACACTTTTGGGTCGGTGCCGCTGAATGTGGCCGTGGGTTACCTGCTGGCGCTGATGCTGAACCAGAAGATCAAGGGGTTGTCCTTCTGGCGTACAACCTTTTTCATGCCGTCGATTGTACCCATTCTTGCCGTATCCTACCTCTTTGCCTGGATATTTAATCCCAACATTGGGCTGGTCAATGGGCTGCTGAGGCAGGTCGGCATCCACGGGCCGGAGTGGTTCAGCTCCAGAGAATGGGTAATTCCCACCTTCATTATCATGAGCCTTTGGGGTGTGGGAGGCGGCATGGTGTTATATCTGGCAGCGTTGCAAGGTGTGCCGACGGCCCTCTATGACGCCGCCAAAGCGGATGGTGCCAACGCCTGGCGCCGTTTCTACCACGTCACGCTGCCGATGACCTCACCAGTCATCTTTTTCAACTTTCTGATGGGTCTCATCGGTTCGTTTCAGGTGTTCGCAAGCGCTTTCTTTGTCACCGCCGGCGGACCGGCCAACGCCTCCCTTTTCTACGTGCTCTATCTCTTCCGCAACGGCTGGGAATACTTTCGAATGGGTTATGCCTCGGCCCTGGCGTGGGTGCTTTTTCTGATTATCATGGCAGCAACGCTGGTGACCTTCAAGCTGTCCGGGGGTCTCGTATACTATGAATCATCGGAGAATTGAGCAGTGACCACGCGGTTGGCCGACCTTTGTGCCTGGCGGCAGTGGTCGTGGAATGTCCGGCCGCTGGTCCGCATTTTCACCGTTTATCTCCCGATTGCGGCATTGGCCCTCCTGTTCACCCTCCCTTTGATCTGGCTAATCAGCAGCTCCCTGAAACCGGAGACACAGGTATTCGAGTTCCCTCCGCGCTTCATCCCCCGCGAGATCAGGTGGGCCAACTATCCTGACGTGTTCGGCCTGTTTCCCTTCGTGACTTCCGCGCGCAACACGCTGATCGTAGTCTTTGGCGTTATGGCAGGGCGGCTGCTCACGTCCAGCATGGCCGCGTATGCCTTCGCCCGGCTTCGTTTTCCAGGACGCAACGTACTCTTTATCGTGGTGCTGGGAACCTTGATGATCCCATACCACGTGACGCTGA
This sequence comes from Caldilineaceae bacterium, assembly GCA_022827195.1. Classification (GTDB taxonomy): domain Bacteria; phylum Chloroflexota; class Anaerolineae; order Caldilineales; family Caldilineaceae; genus Bin5. Next base: position 94,537 of record JAJDTL010000014.1, on the reverse strand, counting down.
TACCTCAATACCTGCTCTTTCGCGATTTGGGGTGGCTGAACTCGTTCAAGCCGCTGATCGTGCCCTACTGGTTCGGGGGCGGGGCCTTTTTCATCTTCCTGCTGCGCCAGTTCTTTCAGACGATTCCCACCGAATATGACGATGCGGCGCGCATTGACGGCTGCGGCTTCGTCGGCATTTACCGGCGCATTATTCTGCCCATGTCGATGCCAGCGCTGGGGACGACCGCCATCTTTACCTTCATGTGGGAGTGGAACGACGTTCTGGCACCGCTAATCTACCTGAACACGCCGGACAAGCGAACACTTGCCGTTGCATTTCAAGAATGGCAGCGGATTCCCCACGGGTCTGATGCGATTAGTCATCCCTGGAACCAGATTATGGCGGTCGCCTTTTTGGTCTGCCTGCCACCCCTATTTGTGTTCTTTTTCGCCCAGCGCTACTTCATCCAGGGCGTCGTCATCAGCGGCGTTAAGGGTTGAGTTCAGCGAGCGCCGCCCCGACAAGTCGACCCTCCCCTTCAGGACAGCATAGTTGCAACATCCGCTGAATGGGAGACGGGCCGCCCCGGAATCAACGCTGCATACCGACCAATTGCGGTTTCCCGCACGTGACCGTCATGGCGAGCTGATTCATTGACAGGCTGAAATCGGAACGCAACCGCGTTTAGGCACGCCCATAAGAGGGGAGTTGACGCTGTGACGAACAAGAACAGGCCCAACATTCTGATCTTTGTGATGGATACGCAATCGGTTCGCAACATGACGCCGTACGGCTTCGACAAGGAGACGACGCCAAACCTTCAGACTATAGCCGGTGAGGGGATCGTCTACGAGAATCACTTCGTAACAGCGGCCTGGACCGTGCCTTCATTCGCTTCCCTCTTCACAGGCAAATATCAGTCAGGCCACGGCGCGGGCGCCTCCTTCAACTTTCTATCGCGTGAGATACCCACCCTGGCCGAACTCCTCAGCCGCACCGGATACCAGACTGTGGCCCTGGCCGAAGTTTCCGCGGCATCCTCAGGCTGGGTCAGCCGCGATGAAACAGATCTTTGCCGAGGATTCGAGGAGTTCATTCCAATCTTCCGGCACGGTGAAGAGATTAACGCAGGTTCAGAAGCCAGGCCCGTTTTCAAGTATGCTGAAGGGGAGGACTCCGGCTCCACGAGGGCAATCCGACTGGTAAAGGAGTGGTTTGAGAACAGATACGATCCCGAGAAACCGTTCTTCATGATGATTCGATGCACCGACCCGCATCTGACAGTCTGGGCGCCGCAACCTTTTCGCGGCAGGTTCTTGCCAGAGGGTGTTTCCGACCACGAAGCTCTTGAAGTCAATCAGGACGTATATTTGCAATGTATGGGACTCGTCCCAAACCGGCCGGGCGGCTACATGAATGGGAGAGACTGGGAAATCCTCAAGGGCCTCTATGATGGCGAAACAGCTTGCCTTGATCACAGGATGGGCCTTCTCTTTGATTACCTGACAGCCAAAGAGATTCTCGACGATACACTGCTTATCATCACCGGCGATCACGGTGACCTTTTGGACCGGGACGGCTTTCTGGGACACGAACCACTGGCGTTGTTCGACGACCTGCTCCACACACCGCTGATCGTTCGTTGTCCGGGCGTTGTGCCGGAGGCAACGCGGGTCAGCCACCTTGTGCAAATCTGCGACTGGTTCCCTACCATACTTGACCTGTTGGAACTGGAAGAGACCGCCATCAGATGGGAAATGCAAGGCGTAAGCCTGATTCCCACCTGGAGCAACGAGCCGGTCAGAGAGTTCATCATCGCCGAACATCAGCCGCTCCTCCTGGAAGCAGAGTGGTTTGTCGAGAACGATATGGATTACCGGTCCTGGATGCAATCGCTAAAGGCCTTGCGCACGCTGGACTGGAAGTACATCTGGTGCTCCGACGGCAACGACATGATCTTTGACATAAGAACCGATCCGGGCGAGACGAACAATCTGATCGCGACCGAGAGTTCAAGAGCTTCGGCAATGCGCAAGAAACTGGAGGGCTTTTTGCTGAGCATCGAACAGCGCGACTACGGTGATAAGCTGGCGAGACATTACACGCCCTACATTCGCAACCTCAAGACATGGGGCTACTTCAGAGAACTGCGGTTTCCTAGCTGAGAAAACCGCTCTTCAAAAGGAGAGACGCATGCGCTATCCAGACGAGAACCTGCCCGCAATCTCTGTCCCCAATTACGCAGGTGAGCGCTATGAAGCTGATGTTCCGGACACCTTGGACCTGGCTGAGAAGGCAGAGCTCTCGATTCACGCGATTACGCAGATGCTAGACCCGGACAGGGACTATCAGATGGCCACGACCGCCGAGTTCGACAGACGGCCCCCCGCCATCGGATTCGCCAGCCGCGCTCCTGTGTGTGAAGCGAAGCATCTGGAATCCCTGCCTCTCCTGCGCATAATGAGTGGAAGCGCCTTCAACCTTGAGTCGGACAAGCACTTTATGGAGAGTCTTCTTCGTTTGACCGCGGAGGACGGCGCGGTCTATACACCGCCGTATGTGACTGACAAGCCCGAAGACCGATCGCCCGGTCGGCCGCCGTTCGAGGAGCCATATGGCCTGGTCGAGGCTGAAGGTCGCCTCATTCTGACGCTTTGCATGTGGTATCAGCGCGACGGGAATCCACTTTGGCGTACTCTGGTGGAGAAAAAGATATCGCGGTTGACGGAATTGGGCGTGGCGGAACAGGACTTTGTCTACTTCACGATCAGAGAACCGCTCGATACAGAACTGGATGTGAGGATGTGGTTCACCGCGCGGGACACGGCGGAGACACTCAAAGACCCTGCCGGCGGTCGGGGATGGTTCACCGATCTGATCCGGGCCCACGAGATCAACTTTCAGTGTTCCCGCAGTCTGTGTATCTACTACAGGCTTACCGGCTATGAGCCGGCGCTTGAGCTTGCGGGCAAAATCATCAGAGGTGTATTGAAGATAACCCGAGGCTTTGAAAAGGATGGGCGCTGGCTGCTGTCGCACTTCCACACCGCCACGGCCTCCCTGCTGGCTATGTTTGAATACGCCACGCTTACCGATGACATGGAGCTTCTTGCTTTCGTCGTCCGTTGCTACGAATACGGGAAGGCGGTCGGCGACTCATTGGTCGGTTTCTTCGCCGAACACGCGCGCGGATCCGTTCCATACCGTGAAGGCTGGGGGGGATACTGGCCCGGTGAGGAACTGGCAGAGCACGGGTACAAGTCACTGGACGCGCGCGACAATACGTGCGAACTGTGCGAGGTAGCGGATATGGTCGGGCTGGCTCTAAAGCTGACCCTGGCCGGAGCGGGCGATTTCTGGGAGGATGCCGACCGCTGGCTGCGTAATCAGTACGTTGAAGGCCAGATGACGCATAGTCAATTGCGCGTTTTCCTCGACAACCTGTACGAACGCGAACTGTTCCAGGAGCGGCCAGTGGAGCCCTGGGAGAGCGACGAAATCGAACGAGCGATAGGAGGATTCTCCATCTCTTCCTTGCCCAACGATTGGGGCCTCAAGATGGGGCACGCCTGCTGCACCGGGAACGCCTCCAGGACCTATTTCTGGATCTGGGACAGCATTTTGACTAAGGAAGGTGATCTGGCCAAGGTGAATCTGCTATTGAATCGGGCCTCTTCCTGGCTTGACGTCGACAGCTACCTGCCATACGAAGGGAAGGTCGTACTCAAGATTAAAGAGACAGCCGCAGTTGCGACCCGTATCCCAAGTTGGACAGACCGCGGAAAAGTATCCTGCAAGGTAAATGGGAGCCGTCGAGACTTTGCCTGGTCGAATGACTACGTCGAAGTCAGTGGACTGACCGCGGGCGACGTGGTAACGATCGAATTTCCAATGAGGGAGGAAACCCTATTCAGCGTCATCGGAGACAAGCCCTTCAAACTGACCTTGAGAGGGAACACTGTGGTCGAAATCGATCCCCAGGGTGAACTCTGCCCCCTTTATCAGAGGGACCACTTCAAACGCGACAAGGCGCCCATCAAGAAGGTCTCCCGTTTTGTTTCGAAAGAGACTGTTCTATGGTGACGCTCTCTCCGGTCCGACCGGAGCGACAATCACACATGCAGGTTTACCTTGAGAACACCCCTCTGCCTGCACCCCATATTGTGCAGGAGAAGACGGGACGCTTGCCCCCTGATTGCGCAGATCACGGTTCAGTCGATCTGCGCGTGATCTCTTGCATTCCAAAGGGAGATACACACGAGATCTCAATCGACCCACTGGACGCCGCCTTCCGCCAAGCCGACCAGGAGCGGCGACCGGTCCGAGAATCCGTAGGGGGCCGCCAGGGTCAACACTCCGGCGGTCGGCGCGCGGACAGACCAGGAGAGGCCCTGGTCTCGCGAGACGTACAACCCCTCTTGCGCCGCGACCAGAATGTCCGGCTGGTGGGGAAAGTCGGGCGACAAAGCAATCGCATTGATCGCCTGATGCCGCCCATCCCCAGGTGAAACCCGCCCGGTTGCGCTGGATAGCATGCCGGCCTGGACCTGTGCCCAACTGTCGCCGCGATCAGCCGAAGCCAGCAGACCACTGGCGTCCGTTCCGGCGTAGAGCAAGCTGTCGACGGCGAAGTCAGGAGAAATGGCCAGGTCGAGTACGGGCCCCGCCTCGACTGGGAAGTCTAGCCCGCGCCAGGCCCGCCCACCGTTCGTGCTCCTGTAGACGCCGCTTTCAACACCGACGAAAAGGGTGTCATCGCATTCGAATTGGGGCGACAACACCAGGCACAATACATTTCGATCAAGCAGCCCGAAGTTCGACGAAGTCCACGAGACTCCGCCGTCGTTGGAACGGAAGACCCCATCTTCGGCGGTGCCTGCGAACACAGTGCTGTCCTTGGCGAAGGCCGGCGAGACGACGAGGGACAGGACCTGCGGCGGCGGCAGTGGAAGCACCGCCGCGGCCCAGTTCTGCCCGCCATCCCACGAGCGCAGCACGCCTCCCTCCAGGCCGGCGAAGAGCCTGTGATCACGGCCGAATTCGGGAGAAAGAGCGGCGGTGAAGACGGAGACTGCCTCTTCTGCCGGTACGGTCGAAACCCAGGTCTGCCCGCCATCGTCAGAGCGGTACAAGCCGGAAAGAGCGGCTGCAAAGCATATCCGATCGCGCGCGAATTCCGGCGAGACGGCGACTTCCAGAACAACATCCTCGATCCGCGATATCCGTTTCATCCCGGTTGACCTGTTGCGGTGTCAGCAGGCTTTCTGCGGCCCTGTCCTTGTGCCCGGCGTTGCTTGATTCGTGTCCGAACAAGCGCTTCGTGACAAGGGGAGAGGTCCAAACTTGCTGAGTTTTCGCGCATTGACAACATGCCTTAGCCGCTATAGACTATATTATCATTTTCAGATCGGAAAGTTTCAAGGGTCTGGCATTGCCGGTGCTGAACTAATGCCGTGCGGTGAACGAGCCGTCGCTGGCATTCCTCGAAATCGAATTCACCAAATTGCTCGAGAGACGCGGACTAAGATGGCACAGGTTCTTTGTCCTTTGTTGCGCTCATCACGGGCTCGAAAGGGGGGAAATCTGAGAGAAATCACGCTTAAGTAACCCTGCCCGCCCAATTTTGGCGAGGTAGAAGCTCCTCAACCTCACAAAGGAGAAGAAAGCGATGGCGAAAAAGAGAGACATGAATCGACGAGATTTTCTGCGTGGTTCGGCAGGTCTGGCAGCAGGAATACTGGCCACGGCTTGCGCTCCGACCGCAACGGCTCCTGCAGAGGAGACGGCGGCGGAAGAGATGCCTGAAGAGATGGAGATCGAACTCGCCTTTTCGCACTGGTGGGGTGATTACTTCGGAGACGTGACCCAGATGATCCCGATTTTCACCGAGAAGACCGGGATCAAGGTGCAGGAGCAGCCCAGCCCGTTCGGCGGGTATCATGACAAGCTCCTCACGCAGCTTGTTGGCGGGACCGCTCCCGACGCCTTCCTGGCCGACACCTTCTTCAACGGGACCTTCTTCCCCAGCGGCCTCTGGGCCCCCCTCGACGAGGCCATCAATCTGGCCGACCTTGACATTGAAAAGTTCGCAGTTGACCCGTGGGTGGAAACGGCCTACGAAGGCACCGTCTACGCCCTTTCCATCTTCCTACAGGAAGCCCAGCTGATCTGGATCAACAAGGAGATGGCCGACGAGACCGGAATCGATCTGCCGGTCTGGGGCTCGGACCATTTCGATACGTGGCACTGGGACGATTTCCACAACTTCATCACAGCCGGAACCAAGCGCAAGGACGACGGCACCATCGAGCAGTATGGCTTCGGCCAGGTCTACAGCGGAATGTGGTGGGGTCCTCACTCCTGGATCCACCAGAACGGCGGCGAGCTGTTCGACGAAGGAATCTGGACCTACCAGGAGACCGAGACACTTATCCACGAGCCGCAGTTTGTGGAGATGATGGACAATCTGCTGGGTTTGACGGTCCGCGACAAGGTCGGGCCGACAATGGCCGCCGAAGAGGTTGTCGAAGGCGGGACCTACCGGTCGCAGCTGGCAATGTCCAGGCTGGGCACGTCGGCCTTTGTTGACAACGTGCTGGACTTCGAGCAGTACGTGATTCACCTGCCGTGGACGCTGCGCAAGGGCCACGGCATCGGCGCGAATCACAACGCGGCCAACGCCTCCAGCGAATACCTTGAGGAGGCGATCCAGCTCGTGATCATGATGGCGACCGACTGGGAGATGCAGCAGCAGTACACCAACCTGGCCGGTCAGTCACCGTACGAGACGGTGGCGCACATCGAGGCCGCGCCCGAAGGGCCGGCCAAGGACGTCGACCTGATGGCAATATCCCGCATCGAAGGAATGTCGACGATTCCGGAGAACACGGAACCCTTTGCCTGGCGCTGCGGCTGGTACGGCATCGAGCCGTTCGTCTTCCGTGATCGCATGGCCGAGGCGATGCAGGAAGTCCTGCTCGGTGAAAAGACGACGCAGGAGGCGATGGACGACGCCAAGGCCGAGTTCGATGCTCACTTGGCCGAGGCCCGGAGCTAAAAACCTAGACAAGCGATGCGGCCTGTCCCAGGCCGCATCGCTTGCATTGGGACGATTGTTCGCGTAGGCGAAGACGGGGCCAACGCGGAAGAGCCCCATCGCATTGTCATGGGGACGCTACCCCGAAGTCAAACACGCGGCGTCTCCATAGCAGGCCGTGCTGAACAGAGCAGGCGACGCGCCGCAGCCGGCGGCTGCCTATAGGGAGCCGCCGGAACAGTCCCTGCTATACCGGCAGGACCCTTCTCGCAGAGAAAGAAGAGCGACCGCCCAACCTGCGGCGAACGCCGGGCGTGCGTCGGACTTGATCGACAAGGAGCGTATTTGATGAGCGCTGGTGTCGCTGGAGCGCCCCGTCCCTGGTGGCGTTCCAAACTGCGTCGACAGGAGGTGCTCGCCGGTTATTTCACCATCCTTCCCTGGATCCTGGGCTTCCTGATCTTTGTCGCCGGCCCGATCCTCTTCTCGTTCTACCTCTCCTTCAGCGAGTACGACATCCTCAAACCGCCCAAGTTGATCGGTTTGGACAATTATCGGGAGATGGCTGAGGACAGGCTGTTCTGGCAGTCTCTGCGTGTCACAACCATCTACGCGGCCGGCGCCGTGCCGCTGGCCGTGGTCGTTGGCTACCTGCTCGCGCTCATGCTCAACCAGAAGGTCGGTGGGCTGTCCTTCTGGCGCACGGCCTTCTACGTCCCCGCGATCGTGCCGGTGCTGGCCGTCTCCTACCTCTTTGCCTGGATCTTCAATCCCGACATCGGGCTGGTCAACGGGCTGCTGCGGCAGATCGGAGTTCAGGGGCCGCAGTGGTTCGCCTCGCGGCAATGGGTGCTGCCGACCTTTATGATCATGGAGCTGTGGGCGGCAGGCGGCGGCATGGTGCTGTACCTGGCCGCGCTGCAGGGCGTGCCCACGTCCCTATACGATGCTGCCAAAGTTGACGGAGCCACGGCCTGGCGCCGCTTCTGGCACGTGACTCTGCCGATGACCACGCCGGTGATCTTCTTCCAGTTTCTGATTGGACTTATCGCCTCATTTCAGCTCTTCACGGGACCATTCCTGGTCACGCAGGGCGGGCCGGCGAACGCCTCGCTCTTCTATGTCCTCTACCTCTATCGCAACGGCTGGAAATACTTTAATATGGGCTACGCTTCGGCGCTGGCCTGGGTGCTCGTCGTCATCATTCTGATATTCACCCTGCTGAGTTTTCGGGTTGCGCGCCGCGTCGTCTACTACGAGAGCGAGGAGCCGTAAACGATGCGCGCGCCCTTGGTCGAAGCGTTGGGGTCCCAGGTAAATGTCCGCCTGCTCGGTCAGCGCCTTCTCGAAACGACGCGCTGGCGGCGGCTGGGTGTCCGCGTGCTCGTGGTCTATCTGCCGATGGCGGTACTGGCGCTGGTCTACACCGCGCCGCTGATCTGGCTGGTCGGCAGTTCGGTCAAGCCGGAGTCGCAGGTCTTCGAATACCCACCCAAATTCATCCCGCGCGCCTTTGAGTGGGTCAACTATCCCGATGCACTCGTCCAGTTTCCCTTTATCGTAACCGGGCTCAACACGTTGACGATTGTTGTGGGTGTGATGGTGGGCCGTCTGCTAACGGCAAGCCTGGCCGCCTACGGTTTCGCCAGGCTGCGCTTCCCGGGGCGTGATGTGCTGTTCATCCTGGTGCTGACGACACTGATGATCCCCTATCACGTCATTCTCATCCCGCAATACCTAATCTTTCGCGACCTCGGCTGGCTGAACACGCTGAAGCCGTTGATCGTACCGGCCTGGTTCGGCGGCGGCGCCTTTTTCATCTTCCTGCTGCGCCAGTTCTTTATGACGATTCCGCGCGAGTACGACGACGCGGCCCGCATTGACGGTTGCGGCTTTATTCAGGTCTGGTGGCACATCATTCTGCCGATGTCGCTGCCCGCGCTGGGCGCTGTGGCGATATTCACCTTCATGGGGGAATGGAACGACTTTCTGGCGCCACTGATCTACCTCAACACGCCTGAAAAACAGACGCTGGCGATCGCGGTCGAACAGTGGCGGCGCTCGTCGGTTCACACCGGCTACAACCACCAGTGGAATCACATCATGGCGGTCGCGACGGTCGTCACAGTTCCACCACTGCTGGTCTTCTTTTTCGCGCAGCGCCACTTCATTCAAGGGGTGGTCATCTCGGGCATCAAGGGGTGACGGCCTTGAAAGGTCACCCGCTGATCAGATTCTTGTGACGGGGGCAACTATGAGTAGCGGACGCCTGACGTTGTGGATTGCAATCGCACTGTTCGTGGGGCTGTGCCTCGGCGGCTGCGGCGGGGACGAGGAGGCGGCGCCCGCGCCTGACGCGACCGAGTCGACCGAGGAAGAAGCAGGAGGGCGCGACCTCTTAGACAGGTACAACGCCGGCGAACGGGACTTCGTCGACGCCAAACTGGACAGGGTGGACCTGAGCGGGGCCAACCTGAGCGGGGCCGACCTCAGCGGGGCATACCTTTACGGCGCCGACCTGGAGGGGGCCGACCTCAGCCAGACCACCCTGGTCGCCACCACCTTCTTCCGCGCCAACCTGGACAATGCCGACCTGCGCGGGGCGAACATGGAGAGAGCCCTTCTTGTCGGCGCCACCTTGTCCGGGACCAAATACGACGATGACACGATCTGGCCGGATAAATACGAACCGGAAGCATACGGGGCCGTAAAGTCCACCGAATGACCTTACCGTTCGTATTGGGGTGATAGGCAATGGGCGCGCCGACCTTCGAAGAAGCAAAGCTCCAGCTGAACGAACGACTCCACTTGGGGCGATGGCTGCAGCCCAAGCATCTCCGCCGGCTGGGCTTCCGCCTGCTCGTGATCTATATCCCGATTACTGCACTGGCCCTTGTGTATACGGCGCCCCTGATCTGGCTCGTAAGCAGTTCACTCAAACCTGAAGGCCAGGTCTTCGAGTACCCGCCCCGCTTCATCCCCCGCTCGCTTGAGTGGGTCAACTATCCAGACGCGCTCGTCCAGTTTCCTTTCATCGTAACCGGGCTCAATACGGTGACCATCGTCGTCGGCGTATTGGCAGGCCGCTTGCTAACCGCCAGCCTGGCGGCATACGGCTTCGCGCGGCTGCGCTTCCCCGGCCGCAATGTCTTGTTCGTCCTCGTCCTCACCACGCTGATGATCCCGTACCATGTAATCCTCATCCCGCAGTATCTGATATTCCGCGACCTCGGCTGGCTGAACTCTTTGAAACCGCTGATCGTGCCGGCCTGGTTCGGCGGCGGGGCATTCTTCATCTTTCTTCTGCGCCAGTTCTTTATGACGATCCCACGCGAGTACGACGACGCCGCCCGGATCGACGGTTGCGGCTTCATTCGCGTCTGGTGGTACATCATTCTGCCGATGTCGCTGCCCGCGCTCGGCGCGGTCTCCATCTTCACCCTCATGGGGGAATGGAACGACTTCCTCGGGCCGCTGATCTACCTCAACACGCCTGACAAGCAGACGCTGGCGATCGCGGTCGAACAGTGGCGGCGGTCGGGCATCGTCCATGGCTACAAGCACCAGTGGAACCATATCATGGCGGTGTCTACGGTGGTCACGCTTCCGCCGCTGATCGTCTTTTTCTTTGCCCAGCGCCACTTCATCCAGGGTGTGGTCATATCAGGCATCAAAGGGTAAGGCCTGCCCACGCGAAAGGGACAGGAAGATGTCCGCTCCGACCTCGATGGCAGAGTATTTCTTCGACCTGCTCGGCTACACGCTGATCGAACAGGCGCTCGACCCCGACCACGTTCGCACGATTAACGATTGGATCGACGGCCTGCCACCGCTCGAAGTGGACCAGTGGTACGGTCACATCGACGTGCATACTTACAGCGGCGTGGATGGGATGAATCTGCAGAATATTATCGAAGGCGGCGAGATCTTTGAACGCCTGATCGACCATCCGGCCTGGATCGACCAGGTGCGCCACTACATCGGCAAAGCGTACGGACCCTACATCAACGAGTCATTCATCAACATTCGCGGGCCGGGCGGGTTCATCGGCGTACACTCGGGCGGCCACGTGATCGACTCGTGCAAGCCGGGCGGCCGCGACCGCAAGGAGTGGTGCTGCAGCGAGCTCTCCTTGTTGGTTGCGCTGACGGACGTGGGGCCGGGCGACGGGCCGACGGTGCTGATCCCCAGCAGCCACAAGTCGGACATTCGACATCCGCATGACAAGGGCGGCTTCTCGGACGCCGGACCGGCCACACGCCTCGAAGGGGCGATCGAAGTTCACATGAAGACCGGGGATGCGCTCCTCTTCCAGGACTTTCTCTGCCACGGTTCTGCCGAGCGTACCAACCCGGGCCAGCGGCGCATGGTGGTCTTTCGCTACCTCGCCTCGGTTTTCGCCCACCGCTGGGGCTACGTTCCGTCCGACGGTCTGCTGGCCCGCCTGACGCCGGCACAGCGCAAAATCGTCCAGCCGATTGTCCCGCGCAGACCACCGACTGACGGGCGGATAGGTCGACAACAAGATGAGCCGGATGGTTTGACACAGTCTGACGAGGAGATGGCAAATTGGGCGGGGCAAGTTCCGTACTGAGACCGACCCCTTGCCCACCGCGGAAAACCGACAGTTGAGCAAATCGGTTTCCTATGCTACATTCCATCTGAAAAACGAAGTTAAGTTGCAAATCGGTCGTGGCAGGATAAGCCTGAAGCAGCAGGCGGGGATAGGAGAGAAACCATGTCTATTCTTTACCGACCCGACGATGGCGTAGCAGGCGATTTCATCCCCTACTTCTGGGATGGCGACTACCACCTCTTCTACATCAAAGACTTTCGGGATGATGATGGCTATGGGCCGGGAAAGCCCTGGTTTCATCTCGTGACGCGCGACTTTGTCAATTTCGAAGATTGGGGCGAGGCAGTTCCACACGGGGCGCCCGACGAGCAGGATATCAGCGTCGGCACCGGGTCCGTCATCGAAAAAGACGGAACATTCCACCTCTACTTTACCGGCATCAATGCAGCTTTTGCGGGCACCGGCAAGCCCGCGCAGGTCGTCATGCGGGCCACGAGTTCTGACCTGCGCACCTGGCGCAAGGATCCCGACTTCAAATTCAACCCGCCCACAGCCCTGGGGTACGAGCTGGACGACTGGCGCGACCCCTTCATCTTCTGGAATGATGCAGCCGGCGAGTACTGGATGCTCGTTACGGCGCGCGCCGACAGTGGACCTGCCCGCAACCGGGGATGCATAGGGCTGGCTACCAGCCCCGATCTGGTGAGCTGGGAGGGGAGGCCGCCGCTTTGGTCGCCAGGTGAGGTCTGGGCGCACCCCTGCCCGGACCTGTTCCGCCAGGGCGACTGGTGGTACCTGGTCTACTCGGTCTCCAGGGAATGGATCGCCACGCACTACCGAATGGCGCGCAGCCTGGACGGTCCCTGGTTGTCGCCGGCCGATGCGATGCTCGATGGCCTTGCCTACTGCGCGGCCAAGACTGCGGGAGACGGAGAACAGCGCTTTGCATTCGGCTGGTTGCCAACCCGCGAAGGCGAGACAGATGACGGCGACTGGGAATGGGGCGGGAATCTGGTCGTTCACGAAGTAATGCAGCAGCCGGACGGCGCGCTGGCCATGCGAATCCCTGCGACGGTCGCTCGGTCCTTCGCAAACGCGGCGCCCCTCCGGCCAGAGCCGGTTCTGGGCAACTGGGACGTAGTAGATGGGGGAGCCAGCACATCTGCAGTTGGCCGTTACGCCTTGATGACGCTTGGGGAGATGCCTGACGAATGTCTGGTAGAAGCGACCATAACCTTTGACGCAGAGGCGACGAACTGTGGTCTACTTTTGCGAGCCAGCGAAGATCTGGAGTCCTACTACTTGGTACGGCTGGAGCCCGCAAACAACAGAATCGTGCTGGACCGTTGGACCCCAGACTACGGGGAGACCACCTTTAACGAACTGATTATGTTCGAGCGCAGAGCAGTTCTGGCGCCGGATCGACCCATAAAGGTTCAATTGCTTGTGGATGGGACAGCATTGGTGATCTATGTCGATGACCAAGTGGCTCTCTGCGGGCGGATGTATGACCAGCGCGCCGGCGCTCTGGGCATCTTCGTCACCGAAGGCGAGGCTCGCTTCGAAGGGCTGCGCATGAGCACGAGATAGTGAGCTGCTGCAGTAGAACGTTCATCCCGCTGGAAGGCGGGAGACGTGGAAGGAGGTGTTGCCAGCTGCTGAAACAGCTTAAGCCGCACTTCGAAAGTTGAGTTGGTTTCCGTTTGGCACGAGGGCCTTGCCCGCGCATTGCCGAACTAAGAGATGCACCTACTTTGACGCAATGCGGGGAGAGTGCGTTTTCATTGTGAACGCACATTAGACAAAAAGGGGGATTTGTCATGCAGGCGAAGAGAGTGTCAAGACGCAGTTTTCTGGGGGCTGCAGCTATCGGCGTAGCCGGCGCCGGCTTAGCCGCGTGTGTGCCGGCCGCTCCCGGCGAAGAATCTGCTGACGCGATGTCGGAGGACATCACCATCACCTATTCCTTCCCGATCCCGGAAGCGGACTACCTCGGTGCAACCCAAAAGGCACTGGCCGAGCAACATGACTTCAGAGTACCGGATACCAATGTCGTCGTAGACATGCAGCTTGGCGTTGCCAGCGAAGCAGTCGATCTCGCCATGTCGGCCGGGGACCCACCGGACGTGTTCTGGCATCGATACCAGCAGTCGACCATCGACGCCATCAACGAGGGCCTTTACGAGAACGCGCAGGATCTGATGGAAGCGGACGGCATATCCCTTGACATCTACGCAGATGGCCCTCGCGCCGCCTATAGCCCCGCGGTGGTCGGCAACAGGATGTGGGCTTTCCCCTACGAAGTGGTCATTCACTTGTGGGCATACAACCCCGTGCTGTTCGATGAGGCCGGCGTGGAGCCCCCGGACAAGAACTGGACCTGGACGGACGCGCTGGAAATCGGCGTGCAGATGACTTGGGACAAGGAGGGAAGGCACCCCAACGAGGACGGTTTCGACGTCAACGAGGTCGACGTTTGGGGAATGGGTCCCTGGTTCTACTTCGGCGGAGAGGAACACTACCCCCGCATCGCCGGCGGCGAATACACCAACGAGGATTTCTCGGAGATCACGATTACCGGTGCGCCCTTTGTTCAGACCATCGACTGGTTCCGCGAGCTTTTCAACACGCCAATCGCCATCGAGGCGAGACCGGAAAAGGGCCTGCAGACCGGACGAATCGCCATCTACGAGACGGGCAACTGGGCATTGCTCGGTTTGAAGCAGGATATGGAAGAGCTGGGCGCCGTATACCCGCCAACACACCCGGACACCAATCTGATGTCGACCGTGCTTCCGGATAAGGAGTTGTGGATCCCCAAGAAGGAGGGGGGCGCACAACTTGACGCCGCCTACAAGTTCGCCAAGTGGTGGTCCCATGACATGTACATCGAATATGCCCTGGCGACCGGCTACATCCCCTACCTCAAGAGAGATCTTGAGGACCCTCGGTGGCTGGAACTGATCGCGAACAATCCCTTCATGCAGGTCGCCGAGGAGATGACCCAATACGGCCGTGCCCGTTTCTGGTCGCTGTTCCCCGGTGCCTTCGAAGCCTGGCCCGTCATGCACGAGATGTGGAGCGCCATCAGCGCCACAGATACGCCGGCGGAACAGCTTCTGGAGGACGCCCAGACCGAGTGCCAGCGCATTATGGACAAGTACCGGGCATAAACGCCCTGTGCGCGTTCGGACTGGCCTGGCATTTGTCCTGCAAGTGAGGTAGGCAAATTTATCGAAGATGGCCGCCTTCGCGGCGAAGAGCCCGTCTGATTCAGTGCCGCGGGGCGGCCTTCCACCGATTCTCTCGCTCAGTAGCCGGGATCTGCCTGGGCAGCCCTATGTTCAGGCCCCGGCCTCGACACGCAGCAGAAAGAGGTATTGCGGCCGAACCCCCTGTCGCTGCAAACGGCCTGCCGCAGCAGCAGTGCCGGCACAGTACTTTGCCGGCACAGTACTTTGACAAGCATCCACGGCCGCCTCTCATTTGAGGCAATCGTCAGAGCCGGTCAACATGCGTTCGGAACCCCCGGTTCGCTATCTGGAAGCCCGCCCGAGCGCAAGAGTATCTCACCGAAAGTCCTATGGCCGGCTCTATCCCTCGTGAAGCCTGCCAGGGCATGGGGAACCGCCGCTGGCTTCAGCACAACCAATGCAAATGGCAAGAACTATGCTTGAACGCTTCAGAGCACCGACGGGCCCGAAACGCAGACGGCCAGGCAGATTGGCTCGCACCGAAATGGCCTATGGCTACTTTTTCATCGCGCCCTGGATCATCGGGTTTGTGCTGTTCACGCTGGGGCCGATGCTGGTCTCTTTCGGCCTCATGTTCACTTCATACAAAGGCTTTCGCCGCATCAATTGGGTCGGTCTCGAAAACATTCGCGAGCTGGTGCTCCACGATTATCGTCTGCTCGACTCGCTGCGGGTCACGGCGACCTACGCCTTCTGGGTTGTCGCGCTTACGATTCTCATTGGCCTGGCTCTGGCGCTCTATGTGAACCAGAAGTTCCCCGGGCGCAATCTATTTCGGGTCATTTACTTCATGCCTGCCGCGATCAGCGGCGTCGCACTGACTTTTGTCTGGTTGGCTCTCTATGACAAAGAGTTCGGGATGATCAACCAGTTCTTGCGTATATTCGACCTGCCGCGCATCGGCTGGCTGACCACGACGCAGTGGGCACCTTGGGCCTTCGTGATCATGGCCGTCTACGGTGTCGGCTACACGATGGTCATCATGCTGGCAGGTCTGCAGGGGATACCGGAGCACCTCTATGACGCCGCGAAAATCGACGGCGCGGGACATCTCTCCCTTTTCCGCCACATCACCATCCCATTGCTCTCGCCGACCATCTTCTTCCTGACCGTTATCGGCGTCATCGGCTCCATGCAGGTCTTCACATCCGGCTATATCCTGACCCAGGGGGGGCCGGCCAGGTCGACCCTATTCTTCATAATCTACCTCTTTGACGTTGCATTTCAGCAGCGCCGCCTCGGCTATGCCAGCGTTCTGGCCTGGCTCTTCTTCATCATTATCATGCTGCTAACGCTTGTCCAGTTCATTGGCGCACGCCGCTGGGTCTATTATGAGGCGGAGGTGCGAAATGAGTAGCATCGCCCGCGCCTGGCGGCCCAACGTCTTGCTCCGTCTACTCATCCTCTATGCAATCGGCATACTGGTGGCGTTGATCTTCCTCATGCCGATCTTCTGGCTGGTCTCCAGCTCGCTCAAGACGCGTCTCATGATCCTTTCAGAAACGGGGATCAACCTTATTCCGCCCATTCCCTGGCAGTGGCATAACTACAAGGACGCCTGGACGGTGATGCCGTTCACCATCTATTTGAGAAACACAATCGTCATTGCCGTCGCCTCCCTTGCCGGGACGCTGCTGACCGGCTCGATGGTGGCTTACGGCTTTGGCAGATTACGCTTTCCGGCGCGAAATATTCTATTCGCCGTACTGTTGTCCACGCTCATGCTGCCCAGCCAGGTCACCATCATCCCGACCTTCCTGCTCTTTCACAGATTGGGCTGGATCAACACGTTTTGGCCTCTAATTGTTCCTTCATGGGTCGGGGGAGGCGCCTTCTACGTCTTCCTTATGCGCCAGTACATGACGACCATTCCGCTGGAACTGGACGACGCCGCCAAAGTCGACGGCTGTTCGCCAATCGGGATCTATCGTCATATCATTCTGCCAAATTTGGGACCGGCGCTGGCTACCGCATCCATATTTACCTTCGTCAGCCACTGGAACGAGCTTTTCGGCGCCCTAATCTACCTGATTGATGAAGAACTCTGGACCTTGCCGCGGGCGATGCTGACCTTTCGCCAGAGTTTCGCTGACCCGCAAGGGATCTATAAGGAGTACCATTTGGAGTGGCTGGCCGCGATGGCTGTCCTCACGATGTTGCCGCCGCTGCTATTCTTCCTTGCGTTTCAACGCTATTTCGTGAGAGGCGCGGTCCTGACTGGCGTCAAGGGCTAACCAGGAGTCACCTACATCATGCGTGTCGATCAAGCGCAGTTCATGGAACAAGGATACCTAATCCTTCGCAACGTGATCCCGGCCGAACAATTGGACGCGATTCGCCAGAGCTACGAGGTCCTCGTCGAAAGGCAGAAGGCAGTCTGGGCGCGCGAGCGCCAGCCGGACGATCCGCCGGGGGGCGTGTGGGAGACCCACCAACAGCCGCGGCTCTCGCACGTAGAGGAGCTGGTCGACAGATCGACTGCCAATGCCGTTGAACTGTGGCTGCACGAGAACACGCTGGGCGTCGCCCAGCAACTTATCCGCGCGCCCGAGCTGGCTGTCACCGAAATGATGCTGATGTGCAACCCCGTGCACGACCACCCCGGCGGCACCGGCTGGCACCGCGACTTTCAGCCCGCAACCCAAGCTCCGGTGGTAGGCCTGACTGAAGATTTGCGCGCGAACGGGCCCGGCTACGTGCAGTGGAACATCCCGCTCTACGACGACAATGTGCTCTGGGTCGTGCCGGGCAGCCATCTGCGCGTCAACACCGAGGCCGAAGAGCGGCAGATGGCCGAAGACCCGCAGGCGCCGCTGCCCGGCGGCATCCCCGTGCCCCTCAATGCCGGAGACGGCGTCGTCTATACCAATCTCATCTGGCACTGGGGCAGCAACTACAGCACCCGCTTGCGCCGCACAATTCACGGCGGCCATGCCTCGATCGCACCGCCCCTCTACGCCCATATATTCTCGCCGGTGTGGGACCAGCAGCTGCGCTTTGTCGAGTGCCTGCCCGCCGCGACGCGGCAGACGTTGGAAAGGATGGCGCAGCTGCTCAGCGACCAGCGCGATCTGCTGGAGTCGCTGTTCCGGGCCATGCTGGACAAGGACGGCGACCGCTTTCTGCGGGAGCTGGCCGCACTGCGGCCCGGTGAAGAGGGGCGCATGGTCTGTCTTGTCATGCTCTCGAAAGTCGTCAAGCGAATGCGCCTCGTCTCCCAGCCGGAGGTGCGCCGCCTGCCCCGCGCCGAGCGAGCCAAGATTGTAGTACACCGCGATATGCTCGATTTCGACGAAAACCTGGCCGGACGCTTCTCGCATGAGGAGGTCGAGCGGATCTGGCAGCGATTTGCCGTGCTCGACGCCAAGCTGCAGGCCGACTCCGAACAGCACGTATCCTGGAGCCGGTCCGGCAAGCCTTCCCGCTATATTGTCAACGAAATGCCGGCCAATTTCGGGGTCGCGGAGTTTGTTGCCAGCTGGAACGATCGGCAAGGCGCGTCTTAGGTCGATAGCCGCCCATGGCAAGAAGCTGCCGATGTCTGGCGGATCCAGTTCCTCAATTTGCCGGAAAGGATGAAACATGGCCAAGATCAGCCTGATAGGAGCCGGCAGCCGCGGATTCGCCAAAGGGTTCCTGATGGACATCATGACACGGCCCGCCCTGGCCGGGGGCACGCTGGCCTTGATGGACAACAACCGGGAGCGGTTGGAGGTGATGACGACGCTGGCACAGAAAATGGCCCGCCAGCTGGACGTCCCGACCACGATCGAGTCGACGTTGGAGCTGCGCCCGGCCCTGGATGGAGCTGACTACGTTATCTCCATCATTCGCCCGCCGGGCGTCGACTCCAAAGAGGAACCGCTGGAGATCGCAAAGAAGTACGGTGTCGACCAGGCGGTTGGCTGCACGACCGGCCCCAATGGCGTCTTTACGGCGCTCAAGTACATGCCGCCGCTGCTCGAAATCATCAAGACAATGGAGGAGGTCTGCCCGCAGGCGCTCTTCCTCCACTATTCCAACCCGACGACCAGCCTGCCATGGATTCTCAACCTCATCTCGCCGGTGCGCAGCATCGGCATGTGTCACAGCGTGCAGGGGACGGCGATGCAGCTGGCCCGCTACATCGGCGCGCCCTATGAGGAGACGGGGCACTGGGTGGCGGGCATCAACCACCAGGCCTGGTTCTTGCGCTTCGAATGGAACGGCGAGGACGCTTACCCACTCGTGCGGGAAAAGATGTCGGACCCCGAGACCTACGAACAGGACATCGTCCGCTTTGAGATGATGCGCTACTTCGGCCACTTTCTGACCGAGTCGAGCACGCACAACTCCGAGTACGTCCCCTACTTCCGCCGCAGTCCTGAAATGGTCGAACGCTTCCGCAACAGGCGCGGGCCGGGTGCAACCGTAGGGGAGCACGTGGGCAGCGTGGCGCGCTGGAAGAAGTCGGTGGCTGAGAAGGACAAGCGTCTGCGGGAAGAGGCATTTGGCGACGGCACAATCGAGATCGAGCAGAGCGATGAATACTCGGTCGGGATCATCAACGCGATGGAGACCAATGAGCCGTACCGCTTCAACGGCAACGTGTTGAACACGGGGTTGGTCACCAATCTTCCTGAAGGATGCTGTGTTGAAGTGCCCTGTCTGGTGGACATTATGGGCGTGCACCCCTGTTTCGTCGGCGATTTGCCGCCACAATGCGCATCGCTCAACCGTAACCGGTTGGCGGGGGATGAACTGACAGTCAAGGGTGCGCTGGAGAGAGACCGCAAGGCCATCGAGCAGGCCATCGCGCTCGATCCCCTGACCGCGGCGGTTTGCACGCTTGACCAGGTTCACGCAATGACCGAAGAGATTTTCACCGAATTGACCCATCAGATCGGGACGTACACCTGAGCCACCTTTCACCTGCAATTGAATCGCCCTTTTTCCTGGAAACGGAGCGCCCCAGGTTGACCGGACAGGGCATGGCCCAGGTCCCGTCGCCGGGAACCCGCACGGGGGTATACGATGTTGTCAGCGGAGCAGATAGCCCACTTCGAGACCTTCGGCTTCATCATCATGCGGCAGGCTTTCAAGCCTCAGGAAATGGAGGCCATCAGCCGCGATTTCGACGACGTTCTCGACGAGGACCGCCAAGGCCTGCCCTTCAGCGGCGAGAAGCGCCAGGCCGTAATGGGCTGCATTGAAAAACGCTCCTTGTTGACGAAGCTTCTCGAAGACGACCGCATCTACCTCCCGATCGAACAGCTGTTGGGCGAGGGCTTCATCTGGAACGGCTCCGACGGAAACCTCTACGTCGGTGATACCCACTGGCATCCGGACGGTTCGGAACACGATTACGGCTGCATCAAGGTTGCCTTCTATCTTGATCCGGTTGACAAAGATACTGGCTGCCTGCGCGTCATTCCCGGGTCGCATCATCAGCCTCTGCACGGAGAACTGAAGCCGCTCATGCTTCAGCGCGAACGGCCGGCGGCGACGCCATTCGGTGTGGATGGAGCAAACCTGCCCTCCTTTCCCCTTGAGTCCGAGCCAGGCGATGTCGTCTTCTTCGACCAGAACCTGTGGCATGCCGCCTTCGGCGGGCGGACGGGACGGCGCATGTTTACCCTGAATTTCTTTGCCAAACCCCTGAATGAAGCGCACATGGATTTTGTGCGAAGCGGCTACGAGGGGGACCTCAAATTCATCAAAGAGATGCAGCACACGCAGACCGACGAGCTCTACACGCAAGAGTTTCTCAACAGCGAGAGCCCCCGTATCCAGGGAATGGTGGCGCATATCAAGGCGCTGGGATTCAAGTAACCGCTGGAAAACAGCCGGCTCGCGGCCGCCGCGCGAAAACCGGACTTTCAAAGTAGGGAAAAATTCGCTATTGTAATGCTGTAATCTCCCGTTCGGCCGCTGGACTGGCCGGCGGCGAGCCGCGTCCAACCTACCGGGAAGGACCTCCTCGATTCGCATCCCCACCGACTCTCTGAGCCTTTTTGCGGCGTACGAGACCCGTTCATAAAGGAGACCAAGATGGCGATCAACAAGGCAAAGCAGCGCATATTGGAGGGAAAGGCCGCGATCGGGGCTGAAATCAGCCTGGGTTCGCCCCTGGCCACGGAATACCTCTCACAGATGAACTTCGATTTCTTCATGATCGACGCGCAGCACGGGCCGTGGAGTGACGACACCATCATGCAGGCGATAAGGTGCATCACTCTTGGCAACGCCACGCCGATGGTGCGCGTGGAGCAGAACGATTTTGGCGCAATCGGGCGCCTGCTCGATCGCGGCGCGCTCGGCATCATCGTCCCCATGGTCAATTCGGTCGAGGAGGCCGAGGCCGCCGCCTTCGCCATGCGCTTCCCACCCATAGGCGGCCGCTCCGGCGGGCCGTTCGGCGTCAGCATCCACGGCGGAGATTACATGAACTGGAGCGACGACGAGGTGTTTCTGGCGGTGATGATCGAGACCAAACAGGCGGTCGAACGCTGTGAGGAGATCATGGCGGTCGATGGCGTCGACGGCTGCTACATCGGGCCCAACGATTTGCGCATCTCGATGGGCGTCGACCTGAACACCGCCGAAGGCAAGGCGGCGCACCGCGCTGCCATCCTCGAGGTGGTTGCGGCATGCGACAAGACGGGGAAGGCCTTTGGCATCTCGACCTCTGATCTGGATGAAACAAAGTTCTGGCTCGAGCAGGGCGGGCGCTTTGTCACCGCCGGCGAGGATACCGAATGGATGCTCAACGGCGCGCAGGACACCTTGGCCCAGTTGGGGCGCTAAACAGTTGGCGTGCTAAACGGTTGGGGCGCTAAGGATATCGACAAGACGGGAGAAGAGTATGGCTGACAAATTACGCTGGGGCATCCTTTCAACCGCGGCGATCAACGACTGGGTGATCGGGCCGATGCGCCAGACCGGCCGCAGCGAGCTGGTCGCAGTGGCCAGCCGCACCACCAAAGGGGCACAGAGCTACGCCGACAAGTGGGGCATACCGCGCGCTTACGGCGACTATGAGGGGTTGCTGGCCGACCCGGACGTCGACGTAATCTACAACCCGTTGCCCAATTCGATGCACTGCGAGTGGACGATCAAGGCTGCGGCCGCGGGAAAGCATGTCCTCTGCGAAAAGCCGATCGTCCTCACGCCCGAAGAGCTGGATAGAATGGAGGCCGCGGCCGCGGAATACAATGTAACCGTATTTGAAGCATGGGCCTACCTCCATCACCCGCAGATGAATCGCGTGCGCGCCCTGATCGACGCGGGCAGACTGGGCGATCTGCAGCTGATCACCGGCTGCCACGCCTTTTACCTGCCGCCCGAGGACCGGCACAACATTCGCCTGAATCCGGCGCTTGGCGGAGGCGGCCTGTGGGATGTCGGCATCTATCCCGTGAGCCAGTCGATCCTGCTGGCGGGCGCGGGCGCGCCGGTGGAGGTGTGGGGCTGCCAGATCACCGGCGAAACGGGCGTTGACGTGGCCATGAGCGGGCAGCTGCGCTTCAGCAACGGCGTGATCGGCCACATCTGGGGGGGCATGCGCACGGCCCAGCGCTACGGCCTCGAAGTCGTCGGCAGTGGAGGTACCCTGGTAATCCCCAATCCTTCGATCCGCCCCGGCACTGAAAACGAGGACCAGAGCATGTTCCTTACGACCAGCGACGGACGCGAAGAAACGATCGTCACGCCGGCCAAAGACGCTTATCAGACGGAGATCGAGACGATGGAGTCCTGCCTGCTCGACGGCGCGGCGCCGAAGATGACATTTGAAATGAGTCGCAGGATTCTGCGTACGGTGTTGGCGCTGTACGAGTCGGCTGAAACCGGCAAGCTGGTGGCGCTGTAGGCAAGCCTGGCCCAGGTACATCGGGACGCTGGGCAACACCCTGAATTGGGTTCTGCTGGAAATCGTTCAAAGTTTGAGGTTCACGATACTTACGCAAGGAGATAGAGCATGTCAAACGGGAATCATCGAGGGACGGTCCGGCTCACCATGGGCCAGGCGGTCGTCAAATATCTGCAGGCTCAATATAGCGAACGCGACGGGCAGGAGCGGCGGCTGATCCCGGGCATCTTCGGTATATTCGGGCACGGCAATGTGGCCGGCCTGGGGCAGGCGATAGAGGAATACGGCCAGGACCTGCCCTTCTACCAGCCCTGCAACGAGCAGTCGATGGTCCATACTGCCAGCGGCTTCGCCAAGGCCAACATGCGCCTTTCCACTTTTGCCTGCACCTCGTCGATCGGGCCGGGCGCGACCAACATGGTCACCGGCGCGGCCACGGCGACGCTCAACCGGCTGCCGGTTCTTCTCCTGCCGTCCGACTACTACGTTACCCGTTACCAGGGACCGGTGCTACAGCAGCTTGAGCATCCGATCTCAGCCGACGTAAGCGTCAACGACTGCTTCCGTCCGGTCAGCCGCTTCTTCGATCGCATTTCACGGCCGGAGCAGCTGCTGACGGCGCTGCCGGAAGCGATGCGAGTGCTGGTCGACCCGGCCGATACCGGCGCCGTGACAGTCGCGCTGCCGCAGGACGTACAGGCGCACGCCTACGACTATCCGGCCTACTTTTTCGACAAACGGGTCTGGCAGGTGGAACGGCGGCGCCCGCATCCGGACCGCATCGCCGAGGCCGTCGCCCTTCTCAAGGCGGCCGAACGTCCAATTGTCATCGCCGGCGGCGGCGTGATCTACTCGGACGCCAGGGGCGAGCTGCAGACCTTTGCCGAGACTTTCGGCATCCCTGTTGGCGAGACGATGGGAGGAAAGGGGGCGATCGCGGGCGAGTCCGCGATGGCGCTGGGCGGCTACGGTGTGACCGGCACAGGATCGGCGGGCCAGCTGATGGCCCAGGCCGACCTGGTGATCGGCGTCGGTACCCGCCTCACCGATTTCAGCACCGGTTCCCAGTCGGTATTCAACAACCTCGACGTGAAGTTCATCAACATCAACGTAACCGGTCACGATGCCTACAAGCAGGGCGCGCTGCCGATCGTGGCCGATGCACGTGAGGCGTTGCGGGCTTTGGTCAGCGAGGCCAACGCGGCTGAGATCAGGCCGAACCCGGCCTACCTGGAAGAGGTCGGCGTGGCAAAGTCGGACTGGCAAGAGCTGCTCGAGACCGAAGTGTACGTAGAGCATCCAGGCGAGGCGATGAGCCAGCTGCACGCCATCAACGTCATCAACCAGGCGCTGCAGCCCGGCGACACGATCGTCGCCGCGGCCGGCGGCCCGCCCGGAGACCTGCACCAGCTCTGGGATACGAGCGGTCCGCGCCACTGTCACCTGGAGTTCGGCTTCTCCTGCATGGGATATGAAATCCCCGGCGGCATCGGCGTGCGCATGGCGCAGCAGGAAGGCGAAGTCTACGTCCTGGTCGGCGACGGCACCTACCTGATGAACCCGACCGAGATCGTCACTGCCGTCCAAGAGAATCAGAAGATCACGGTGATCGTCTTGGAGAATCACGGCTACCAGATAATCCGCCGCCTGCAGATGGGCCGCGCGGGCATCAGCTTCGGCAACGAGTTCCGGGCGCGCGATTCGCAGACGAACCGGCTGGACGGAGAGTACCTGGCGATTGATTTCGCCAAGAACGCTGAGAGCATGGGCGCCCGCGCCTGGCACGCGACCACGCCGGAAGAGCTGCGCAAGGCACTGGACGAAGCACGCGGCGAGACGCGCACCTGTGCCATCGTGATGGAGGTCGAAAAGCACCGCTACGGCCCGCCTTCGGAGGTGTGGTGGGACGTTGCCGCGGCCGAAGTTACCAACAGGGACGTGACGCGGGAGATACGCGCCGAATACGAAGCGGACCGCGAGAAACTGCAGAAAGTCCACTATTAGCAGGAACGAAGGCCGGCCGCGGCCGGCCAATTCCGAATGAGATTGTCAGGCATTAGGCGTTGTGGACAGGCGCTTTACACGCGATGGGAGATGGTGACAATGGCATCAATGGACGACCTGCGCCAGGGCGTAAGCGAAAGCCTGCCGGAGGTCAACGAGATCAAGGACGAAGAGCTGCGCGGCCAGGTGATCGAGGCGTGGGCCTTCGCGCTGTCACAGAGCGAGTTTACGCGCATCGACCAGATCAGAGGGTCCGGCGTGCCGGACTCGCCCGCGCTCAAGGACGGAACGCAGGCCGATCACCTGCGCGGGGTGGCCCGCATTGCCCACGGCATCGCGGACGGCCTTGAACGGATCCACGGCGACATCGGCATCGACCGCGACCTGCTGTGGGCCTGCGCGCTCTGCCACGACGTCGGCAAGCCGTTTGAGTTCAGCATGCGAAACCAGGCGCGCTGGCAGAACGACGTCGCCGCAACCGGTTTCCCATCGATTCGCCACTCGGTCTACGGCGTCCACGTGGCCCTGACGGTCGGGTTACCGGAGGCCGTGGCCCATACCGCCGGCGCACATTCGGCCGAGGGCGAATTTATCAAGCGCAGCCTGGAGAACACGCTCGTCCACGACGCCGACCGCGCCTACTGGGCGACGATGGAGCGGGCCGGTCAGCTTGAGGTGGACGAATAGAAACGGGAAAACCGGGTTCGCCGACTGAGGGCAACCTGCCAAGCTGCGAAAGAATCCACGATGGAGAGGACCGGCGATGGAAGTACATGATGCCATCATCAGTATTCTGGCCCGCGAAGGCGAGGGGCAACTCTTCTGCTTTCCCGACAACCCGCTGATTGAGGCGGCCGCACGCAATGGCATGCGGCCGATAATGACGCGGACCGAGCGCACCGCGGTTGCCATGGCCGACGGCTACACCAGGGTCTCCAACGGGAGGCGCACCGGTGCCTGCACGGTGCAGGCGGGCGCCGGTGTTGAGAACTCCTTCGCCGGCGTCGCGCAGGCCAACGCCGACTCTGTTCCGCTGCTCTTCCTACCGGGACACATCGGACGCGACCGGCACGGGTCAACCCGCAACTTTCCGGCCGTGCCCAGCTACCGTCCGATCACCAAGTGGGCGGAGCAGGTCAACATGCCCGAGCGCATGCCCGAGATGATGCGCCGCGCCTTCAGCTACCTGCGCAATGGCCGCCCCGGCCCTGTCATGCTGGAGATCCCACGCGACGTGGGCAATAGCGAAATCGACGACGGCTTCGAATACCGGCCGCCGCAGAGAGTGCGGGCAGCCGGAGACCCGGAGGCGGTTGACGCGGTGATCGCGGCCCTTCTCAAAGCGAAGTGTCCGGTGATCCAGGTGGGGCAGGGCGTCCTCTACGCCGAGGCGACCGAAGAGCTGCAGGCGTTTGCAGAGCTGGCCGGCGCGCCGGTCATGAGCACGCTGCTGGGCAAAAGCGCATTCGCCGAAGACCACCCGCTTTCGATCGGCGCTGTCGCCAACGATCGCAGCGTGACCAGGGCGATCGCCCACTACCTGGACAAGGCCGACCTGATCCTTGGCATCGGCTGCAGTCTCAGCCTCGAGTGGATGCGCGCGCCGGTGCCGCCCGGCAAGACGATCATCCAGGTGACCAACGACGACCGCGACCTCAACGCCGACATGCAGATCGATATCGGCGTGCTCGGCGACGCCAAGCTGGTGCTCTACCAGCTGACCGAGGCGCTCCAGCGGCAGACGGGCGGCAGCGGGCGCGATCAGGGCAATGTCGTCCAGGAGATCGAGAAGATCAGACGGGCCTGGTTCGAAGAGTGGGGGCCGCTCCTGACCTCCGACGAGGCCCCGATCAATCCCTACCGCGTGATCTGGGACCTGATGCACACGGTCGACCGGACACAGACGATCGTAACGCACGATTCGGGCTACGTGCGCGACCAGGTCGTCCCCTTTTTCGAAGCGGTCGTGCCGCGCGGCTATCTCGGTTGGGGCAACTCAACGCAGATGGGTCATTCGCTGGGACTGGCCCTCGGCGCCAAGGTGGCCGCGCCCGAGAAGACCGTGGTGAACATCATGGGGGACGCCTCGTTCGGCATGTTGGGCCTGGAGATTGAGACGGCGGCGCGCAACGAGTTGCCCATCCTGACGATCATCCTCAACAACTCGGTCATGTGCGGTTCCGAGGCGCAGATGCCGACCGCGGTGGAACGGTTCGGGCTCAAGCAGCTGTCCGGCGATTACGCCAAGATCGCGGAGGGGCTTGGCGCGGTGAGCGAACGCGTCGAGAGTCCGCAGGAGGTCGTGCCGGCGATCAAACGGGCACAGCAGGTGATGTCAACCGGTCGCCCGGCTCTGATCGAGGTGATCACGAAGGAGGAGCAGCGGCTGCCGCGCCTCGTTTGAGGTCACTGATTGCGTTTGTCCGCCGCGCTTCGCGCCTGCCGGGCGCACCACCCCTGAAGGAAGGACCGCAGGCTGGCCATCCACGCGCGGCCCGGGCTATGGAGCCTGAAATGGTTCCCCGCGCTGGGCCGCAATCTCGTGCATGCCGTTCCACTCCAGCCAGATGTCGGTCAGTGTTTCAAATAGTTGCGCCTTGTGGTCCACATACCTGAGGCGAAAATAGATCGCGTAACGCGGGTGGGGAGAAATGTTGGGGGCGGCCGCGTGGGCCACCTGGTAATGAACGAGGAAGGCATCGCCGGGACGGGCGGTCATCATCTGCGGTTGCGGCATTTCCAGCGGCAGGGTCTCAACCCTGTCGTCCCTCGTCATAAAATCAGTTCCGTTCTCCAGGAAATACTGTTCGAAGAGGCGGTGCGTTCCGGGCAAAGCGACCAGGTTGCCGGCGTAGTCGGACGTCACCTCGCTCAAGGCGATGCCAACCAGCAACGTGAAGCTGTAAAGCTCGCCCTTCGGGACGCCGTTGTGGGGCGAGTAGCGACCATCCAAATGCGGACGCAGCGCGGGCGGCGGGTCGTCCAACAGGGGAAAGCGGACCGCGATCCGGCCTGTGGTCACCGGGTTGACCTTTCCGGCACCGATCATCGACTCCGCCAGCTCTTTGACCGGCGTGCGGTTGTAGAGATCGGTGATCACGGGCGCCTGGCGCAGCTCCGGGCAGAATGAGCGGACCTGAAAGTCGATCGTCCGGGCGGGATCGATGCCGTTGCCGAAGGCGTGGTTGATTGCTTTGACGGCGGCGTCGACCATTACACTGGGGACAGCGCCGGGAATATGCACAAAACCTTTCTCGTAGAGCTCAAGTTTCTGTGCGTGAGTAATTTTCATGGATTTGCCTTCGTTGGTAGCCTGGATGGGTTGGGCAATCTTGCTACCTCTATGCGGACCGCGACAAGCAGGGCCGCGGCGAGGAAGAGCGGTCTCCATTTTTTTGAGCTACTCATGGAAGAGAATCGAATATGCCTAAATTGACAATAGTCAGACTCATGACCGCAAACGTCCTCCTAACACTTTTGTGGCTGGCTCTAGCCTTTGGATACCCGGGTTATGAGTTCACCATATACACGTTCGGCCTCGGCCTGGATGGGGGTGCGGCGCGTAACGACGCGTTCGACCTGCAGCTGAGCCTGGGCGCGGCTCTGGGCATTCCCAGCATGGCCTTCATCGACCACTTCAATATTCTCTTTGTTACATTCGCGCCGCTGGCCTGGTGGCGGAACGCCAAGGTACAGATGATTGTTTTGGGGATGGCAATTCTGAACGGGCTCTACATGTTCCTGTTTGTGGCCGTGTTTCTGCCGCCCTGGATTCTAGGGCAGGGCGACCGGGTGGAGGACTGGATGCTGGGTCTTGTGGTCTCGGCTGTCTTTCTACTTTGTGTGATCCTGAAGCTTCCCGTAGTCAGGTATCGGGGAATTCTGCGCAACTGGGCTATCGGTGTCGGCGTGGTCGCGGCCTACTTCGTCGTTACGGCGGCGACGCGGGCTTCGCAACTGCAGAATGTGCGGGCGCTACGCCGCATGTGCGTGACCACGCCGGGCGCGGGTGAGCCCTGGCCGTCGGGATGGCAGTGGGAGCCGATGCCGTTCGGCAACAACGAAGGCTGGCCGCTGGGACCGTGGCCGGATGGGGAGAAGCTGGCCGGCTGTGAACCGAGCGCCGACCTGATCGCAGCCGCGGCTGCAGAGTTGCAGGCGGTCGCGTACTTGCCTTTGTCGCTGGTGCTAGGCCTGATCGTTGTCGGGGTCGGGGCGTTCTTCGTTGCCGTGCTACGGGCGGAGGAGCCGGCTGCCCCTTAATGGAATTGGAATTGCAGGGCGCAGACGAAGCGAGCCTTCCAAGCGTTTCCCGGCAAGAAGCCCGGCTCGCCAGAAAACGAAGCCCTGTTTGCGAAAGGCGACAACTGTGAAATCGACGAAAATACGAACCCTGTTTTTGGGCGGCAGCGAGGGGGAGGACTTTCCCACCCAGGAGAACCAGGCGTGGCCGATCTACCGGGGAGAGTTCAGCCACGAGCGAGTCGCCGACCGCTACAGGGAGGAGCTCAAAGCCTACGCGAAGGATGTTGAATTCACGGGCCAGACGCTCGTGCGCTCGCGCCAGGAGCTGCAGAGCGCAGCCGCAGATGTGCAGGAAGAGGACGGCGTCCTTGTTTTCATTCTCAGCCTCTTCCCCAACGTCATGCAGAAGGAGATCGCGAGCTGGGGCAAGCCGACGGTGATGTTCAACCCGGTCGAGACCCCCCTCTCCCCGCTCGGCTGGCTGCACAACTTCGTGCCTGTCAAGGGCAAGAGCAACGTCATCCCCGTGCTCTCCTCCGACTTTGCCGACGTCGGCAAAAAGATCGGCGTGCTCAGGGCCATCCACAAGATGGCGCAATCAAAAGTCCTCTACCAGCAGACGCATACCCAAGAGCAGGTGGAGGCCAGCCGCAAATGGTTCGAGGAGGGCTGGGGCGGAATCCACCTCTTCAGCGATCTGACGCCCCTGAGCGATGGCTTCATCCGGCAGGCCAAAGAGAGGCTGGGGCTGGAGATCAAGTCCATCCCGCCCGACCGCGTCATCGCGGCTTACCAGAACGCCGACACTGAAATCGCGCAGGAGCTGGCACAAAGCCGGATCGCCGCGGCCACCGAGGTGGTCGAACCGACCGGGCAGGATGTGGTCGAGTCTTGCAAGTTGTACCTCGGCATCAAGCAGATCCTGGCGGAGGAGGAAGCACAGGGGATTGCCGAGCACGGCATCTGCATGGGCCGAGGACCCTATCCGCTCCCCTGCCTGGCCTTCTCCATGCTCAACGACGAGGGCCTCGCCGGCATCTGCCAGCTCGATCTCTCCAGCACCATCACCCAGCTGCTGATCGGCTACCTCGCCGACCGCCCCGGCTTCATCGGCCACATCCATATCGATACCGGGCGGAACCTGATCGGGATGTCGCACGACTTCAGTGCGACCAAGCTGGGGGGATGGAACAACGAGGAAGCGGAAGAGTACGGCTTTCGCAATCACCAGGGATTGTACCGGAGCACCTGTGTGAACGTGCAGATGGCGGTGGGGCAGACGGTGACGATCGCCCAGTTCGTGCCGTTCGACCGCATGTACGCCTTCACCGGCGTTATCGACAGCAACGTCAGCCCGCAGCGCGACTGCCGCACATCGGTGGCGATCCGGGTGGCCGATGCCAAGCGGCTGCTGCGCAACTGTATGAAGGCGGAGCACCCGCTCACGCCGGGCGGCCACAGGCTCCTCTTCTACGGCGACTGGCTCGACGAAATCGAAGACCTCGGCCAGCTGCTCGGCTTCGAGGTCGTCAATGACATGGAGTAAGGTGCACGTGTGGGTTGCAGCACACCCTTATCGAGCGTGCCTACGTAGCCGATTTGCAAGGTAGGTGCGAAGGGGGGCGTCGCGATAGAAGAGACTTCAGAGGAACGATGATCACAATCAAGGCGGCCGAAATCACTGGGCCTCGACAGGTAACTTTGGTCGAGGATGAGCTGGCGGGACCGGGACCGGGAGAGGTGGCGATACGCTCGCTGTACTCGGGCATCAGCCATGGGACGGAGATGAACGTCTACCGCGGCGACGCGCCGATGTGGCGGAGAAAGCGGGACCCCCGGACAAAGCTGTTTGTGGATGCCGAAAGGCCTGAGTGGGAATACCCTTTGCGGTACGGGTACGCCTGCGTCGGCGTGGTCACAGCAGTAGGGAGTGAGGTCACGGAGATTGCCGAGGGCGACGTCGTCTTTTGCTTCGCCCCGCACCAGTCGGCACACGTACTGCCGGTGAAGTCGGTGTTCAAGCTGCCGGAGGGGATCGATCCAAGGGCAGGTGTGCTCACTGCCGTCCTGAACACTACTTTCAACGGCATGTTGGACGCGGACTTGCACTTGGGAGAGTGCGTGGTGGTCTTTGGCCAGGGTGTCCTGGGGCAGCTGACGGTGCAGTGGGCAAAGCTGTCGGGCGCGTCGCCGGTGATCGCGGTTGACCTGATTGAAAAGCGGCTGGAGATCTCCAAGAGAGTGAGCGGCGCGGACCTCGTATTCAATGCGGGCGAGGTGGGAGACATCGCGATGGCGGTGCGGGAGTTGACGGACAATCGCGGTGCGGACGTCGTGTTCGAATTTTCGGCCAGCGACCGCGCGCTGAACGAGGCGATTCGCACCGCCTGTTACAACGGCAAGGTGATCGTGATGTCGTGGTATGCGGGCGCGCTGGCCAACGTCTACCTTGGGGCGGAGTTCCACCACAACCGCGTACAGCTGATCTCGTCGCATATAGCCGGCATCAGCCCGGAGCTGTCGCACCGGTGGACGGTCGCCCGTCGGATGGAGGTGGTACTTTCGCTGATGCCCAAACTGAATTTGGATGGGCTGATAACTGACGTAATCGACCACGAGAATGCGGCCGCGGCCTACGCGATGATCGACACGCGCCCGCAGGACATTTTGCAGGTGGTGCTCGACTACGGCGAGGACTGAACTCCTCTTTTTGGAGGGGCTCATCGCTTCCGAACACAAATAGGAAGGAGACTGAAGATGGGAAAAATCGCTTTCATCGGCGCGGGAAGCCGGGGCTTTGCCAAGCAGCTGATGATGGACATTCTGACGCGACCGGCCCTGGCCGAGGGCACCGTGAGCCTGATGGATGTCAGCCAGGAGTATGTCGACATCACCGCGGCACTGGCCGCTAAGATGGTCAAGCAGCTCAACCTGCCGACCAAGATCGAGGCCACGACCGACCGCCGCCGTGCGCTTGACGGCGCTGACTACGTGATCTCGACCATTCGCCCGACCGGCATCGACACGCGCACCGAATCGATCCTGATCGCCGAAAAGTACGGTGTGATGCAGGTCGTTGGCGGCGAGACGGGCGCGAGCGCGATGGAGTGCGCGATCAAGTACCTGCCGCGGCTGCTGGAGATCGTGCGAGACATCGAGGAGCTCTGCCCCGACGCGCTCTTCCTGCACTACTCGAACCCGACGCCGATTCTCTCTTGGGCGCTCAACAAGGTTACGCCGGTCCGCAGCATCGGCATGTGCCACAGCGTGCAGGGGACCGCGGAGGAGTTGACGCACTATATCGGCGCGCCGATCGAAGAGACCGGGCACTGGGTCGCCGGCGTGAACCATCAGGCCTGGTTCTTGCGCTTCGAGTGGAACGGAGAGGACGCCTACCCGCTGCTGCGGGAGAAGATGGCCGACGCGGAGATCTACGAGCAGGACATCGTCCGCTTCGAAATGATGAAGCATTTCGGCTATTTCATCACCGAGTCGAGCCATCACAACTCGGAGTACGTGCCCTATTTTCGCAAGAATCGGGAGCTTATCGACCGTTACTCGAACAAGCGCGGGCGATTGGCCGGGGAGGTGCAGTTCGCGACGGGGAGAGACCGCTACGTCAGGCGCAAGGCCGCGCAGGTCGAAGAGCTGAAAGAGGAGGCGTTCGGCAGTGCGTCGCTGGCGATCGAGCGGGGCGCGGAGTACGTCTCGGGCATCTTCAACGCCATCGAAAGCAACGAGCCGTTCCGCTTCAATGGCAATGTGATCAACAGCGGACTGATCACCAATCTGCCGCCCGGCTGCGTTGTCGAGGTGCCCTGCCTGGTGGACAACATGGGCGTGCACCCCTGCCATGTGGGCGACCTGCCGCCGCAGTGCGCGTCTTTGAACCGCAATCGAATCGCCGGCGATGAACTGATGGTCAAGGGCATTCTGGAGGAGGACCGGCAGGCCATCGAGCAGGCGATTGCGCTGGACCCGCTGGCAGCCGCGGTCTGCACACTCGATCAGATCCACGAACTGACCGAGGAGCTGTTCAGCGTCCTCGGCCCGGAGTTCGAGTTATTCAAATAGGGGGTTGCTGGGGTTTCTTCCCCGCTAACGCAGGTTGGTCGCAACGCGTACCGGCCGGAATAGGCCCGCGCCTACTGGAACTGGGGCAGGTGATCGGCGTCGGCCTCGAAGAGCTCCTCCACCATATCGTGGATCTGGTCCAGGGTGCAGACCGACGCGGTCAGCGGATCCAGGCCTACCGCCTGCTCGATTGCTTTGCGGTCGGCTTCGAGCGCGCCTTTGACGGTCAGCTCGTCTCCCGCCAGGCGGCTGCGGTTCAGAGAAGCGCACTGCGGCGGCAGGTCGCCGACGAAGCAGGGGTGGATGCCCATGTTGTCGACCAGGCACGGTACTTCGACGCAGCAGCCCGGCGGCAGATTGGTGATCAACCCGTGGTTCAGCACGTTGCCGTTGAAGCGGATCGGCACGTTGGTCTCCATCGCGTTGATGATTTCGATGCAGTACTCCTCGCTCGTGTCGACCGTCACCGGCCCGTCGCCGAAGGCCTCGACGCGTAACTCCTCCCTCCGCTCTTCCGCCTTGCCTACCGAGGAAACCAGCAGGTCCTCCCAGGAGCCGACTTTGGGGGCAAAACGCGCAATCATCTCCGGCGTGCGGCGGAAGTAGGGCACGTACTCCGAATTGTGGTAGCTGGACTCTGTGAGAAAGTGGCCGAAATATTTCATCATCTCCCAGCGCACCCTGTCCTGCTCGTAGATTGCCGGGTCCTCCATCTTTTCCCGCAGCAGCGGATATGCGTCCTCGCCGTTCCACTCGAAGCGCAGGAACCAGGCTTGGTGATTGACGCCGGCCACCCAGTGACCCGTCTCTTCGAATGGCGCGCCGAGGTAATGCGCCAGCTCCATCGCCGTCCCCTGCACGCTGTGGCACAATCCAATGCTCTTGATAGGCGAAGCGATGTTCATCGCCCAGGGCACCGTCGTCGTTGGATTGGCGTAGTGCAGGAACCAGGCGTCGGGACACAGATCCTCCATGTCGCGGCAGATGTCAAGCATAACCGGAATGTAGCGCAGTGCGTGGAAGACGCCGCCCGGGCCGGTCGTGCAGCCGACCGCCTGGTCGACCCCGTATTTGCGTTGAATCTTATGCTCGACCATGCGCGCTTCGAGACCGTGCAGCAGGATTACCGAGATCACATAGTCGGACCCCTCCAGCGCGCGCCGCCGGTCGGTGCTCGACTCGATCTTCGTCCCCACGCCCAGCTGTTTCGCCATCTTTTTGGCCAGGGCGGTGGTGATATCCAGGTAGTCCTGGTTGATGTCCATCAGGGAGAGCGTCCCCTCCGCCAGCGCGGGGCGTGTGAGGATGTCTGAGATAAACCGCTTGCTGAATCCGGTGCTGCCGGCGCCGATCAAGGTAATCTTAGCCACGTTTCATCTCCTTTTGCTTAGCCCTTTACGCCGCTGATCACGACACCCTGGATGAAATGACGCTGGAATACGAAGAAGATAACGACTGGAGGCAGGGACATGAGCAGCGCGATCGCCATTGTGTGCGAGAAAAAGTGAACGGCCGGATAGGCGCCACCCTTGGACCACATAGCAATGCCGATGCTCAGCGTCTGCTTGTCCGCGGTGTTGAGATAGATCAGCGGCCCGAGCAGGTCATTCCACTGCTCCATAAATGTGAAGATCGCCACCGTTCCCAGCACAGGCATCGATAAAGGCAGGATGATGCGCAAGAAAATGGCAAGGTAGTTGGCGCCGTCGATACGTGCGGCGTCGTCGTAGTCGAGCGGAATGGTCATGAAAAACTGGCGCAGGAGGAACACGTAGAATGCGCCTCCGCCGAAAAATGCCGGCACAATCAGGGGCAGGAGCGAGTTGAGCCAGCGCAGCTCCTTGAAGATCAGGTACTGGGGAATCAGCGTTACCTGATAGGGGATCATCATCGTACTCAGCACCAGGATGAAAAGCGGCCCTCGCCAGCGAAAACGGAGGCGGGCAAAGGCGTATGCCGTCATGCTGGCGGTCAGCAGCCGGCCGACTTCGACCCCAATGACCAGAAGCACAGTGTTGCGGAAATAGCCGAAGAAGGGCATCTGCGCGAGGGCGTAAGGATAGTTCTGCCAGAAGACCGGGTTGGGGATCCAGCTGGGTGGCACTTTCCAGACCTCCTGCGGATCCTTCAGCGACGATGACAGCATGAAGAGGAAGGGCACCATGAAGAGAAAGCCCAGACCCAAAAGCAACGCGTAAATGATCAGTTTGAACCAGAAGTCGCGCGTGCGCCGGTTCTGCCACAACTGTGAAATCATGGTTGGCTGTGGTTTGGTCAGTGCTTGCGTCATGATCTCTCTTCCGCCTCATAGTATACGAGCCGACCGGACAGGCGCAGGAGCAGAAGGGTCAGCGCCAGAATGATGATGAACAGTACCCAGGCCAGGGCCGAAGCATAACCCATCTGCAGGAAACGCCAGCCGTGGTTGTAAAGATGCAACACGAAAAAGAGCGTGGCGTTTACAGGCCCGCCGTCGGTCATCACGAACGCGGCGGTGAAGACCTGAAACGAGCCGATCATGCTCGTCACGGTAACGAACAGAATGACTGGCGACGTCATCGGCAGGGTGACATGGATAAACCTGGACCACGAGCCCGCGCCGTCTAGTTCGGCGGCCTCGTAGAGCGATGTGGGCACACCCTGCAGCCCGGCCAGATAGATGACCATGCCGCCGCCGATTCCCCACAAGCTGATAATGATAAACGTCGGCAGCGCCCATTCGGTCGAAGCCAGCCACTTCGGTCCTTCGATGCCTATCCCGGCCAGGGCGGAGTTGGCAAGGCCGATTTCGGGATGGAACACCCACATCCACATCAGGGCGGTTGCGACCGCGGGCGTGACCGCGGGCAGAAAGAAGACCGTGCGAAAGACCGAAAGTCCGTGAACGGTCTGATTGAGAAGAATGGCCAGCGCGTAGGCGGTCACCAGTTGCAGGGGCACAATCGCCACGGTATAGATCGTTGTCACTTTGAGGGACTGCCAGAAGAGAGGATCGCCCGAGACCATCTGTGCGTAGTTGCGAAGCCCCACGAACTCCGGTGAATGGAGGATCGGGTACTCGGTCAAGGAGAGAAAGAGTGAGGCGACAATCGGAAAAGCGGTAAAGGCCAGGAAGCCGATCAGCCAGGGGAGCAGGAACAGAAACGCGACCCGCTCTTCATGCTGGCGCAGTGAGACCGACCCGGTTCGTTTTGTAATCACCCCGTTCGCCGTCGCCATGGGAGCAACTCCCTCCTATCCACTAACAGAAAACGTGTGCCCAGGGAAGCTGCGACGCTTCCCTGGGCGTACTGCAATGCAGATGCTACGACTGCAGCCAGCCGTCGATCTCGGCCTTGGCGTCGGCCAGGGCCTCCTCCACGGTCTTCTTCTGCAGCAGGATCTCTTCCTCTACGGTATTCATGCGGCGCAAAATGCGCAGGCTCGCCTTTTCGCCCAGCCAGCGCGCACGGAAGACGCCATCGCCGCCGCCATCGAAGGCCGGATTCTTGGTCGCGGGATCGCGGAAGACCGCGCCCTCGGCCAGGTCCTTGTTGGTTCCCGACGGCATCCGATCGATATGGTTGCGGGTATCGTAGGAGGCGTTGTGGAAGCTGTCGGTGCGGTACTGCGCCCACAGGTCATCGGTCGTGACGAACCACATAAGGTCGAAGGCTGCCTCCGTCACTTCAGAGTCCTGGTTGAGCGCCCAGCAGTTGCCGCCGTAGATCTGCAGCTTCTGCTCGACATAGGGCCAGGGCAGATGGTCATAGATGAAGGGGTGCTCGACGATGTTCTGGGGATTTCCCCAGGAGACGGTAAAGGCGCTGCGCTCGGCCGACCACGCGCGCGACGATCCACCGACCGACTCAAGCTCGGAGGGCGGCATCGCCACCTGGTGCGTGTGGACGAGGTCATAACGCAGTTGGAACGACTCGATCACCTCGGGCGACGTCAACAGGATCTCCGTTTCCCCGTAGTTGTCCTCGGAGTCGAACATCATGCCACCGCTCTGGTAGACCATGGTTGCACCGATGCCCCCCAGACCGCCGATGCCCATCGACATGCCCCACTGCTCGACAGTGCCGTCTGATGTGCGTTTGGTCAGCGCCTGCGCCGCTTCGACAAGGTCATCCCAGGTCCACGTGTCGAAGCCCTCTTCGCCGGGGTTGGGAATGTCGATGCCTTCGGCGTCGGTCATCCCCTTGTTAATCCATAGGGTCAACTGCTCGGGGTAGAAGATGGAGATGCCGTAAAGGCTGCCTTTGAAGCCGTTCTCCAGCCACTGATCAACCCCAAACGTGTCCATGTCGCGGTCGGCCACCAGGTCGTCGAGCGGGGCGAGGCGACCGGAAGTCCAGAAGTCCCCGAACCAGTAGGCGTCGACCTCGACCAAGTCGGGCGCGACACCGCCGGCCATCTGTGTCAGCAGTTTCTGGGGATATTCGCCCCAGGGTGTCATCTCTTCGATCACGTCGATCGGAAGCGCCTTGGCAGCTGCGTCGAAGCTGGGCGTCATAAAGCCGCCCCACCAGTGCGACGCGCGTACCTCCGTCCTCTCCGGCATGGCTGCGCTGCCATCGGCCGGCGCGGCGGCCGGCATCCCTTCCACACAACCTGCTGCCAGTGCCCCTGCAGCGCCGACCACCAATGAACTGCGCAGAAAATCGCGCCGGCTCATACGTCTCTGAACTGTCATCGGTTCGCTCCTTTTCCTTTGGATGGACTCAGAAGAACAGATATCTGGTCCACCGATTGTGCACTTCATTTGTCTGTATGGCTTCGTCGGGTCGGCATCACCCCCTATCTGTTCGTGAAGACGCCATGATGGCAGGGATTGCCCGCTTATACGCCTGGACTGCGCAGCCAGCGGCTCAAGGCTGGCCAGAATCTGCCGACTGCATCGGGAGCGTCAATAGGGACGTGCACTGGGCACGCCCCATTCGACATGATCGGCCTCGTCCAGGTCCACTTGCCAGGCGGCAGACCCCTTCCATGCGAAGGGTTGCTCAGCCTGCGAATAGGCCATCTTTCGGCGCAGCTGGATGCCGCGAAACATATACTGCATTTGCAATTTCACGAGTGTGTCGCTTGCCTGGTACTCGTGCATGTAGGGGTCGATGCCGAAGGTGCCGAAGTAGATTGTCCGCCGCACTCTGCCGCCGCGGCCCACGCGCGAGGCGTGGAGCAGATTAGCGGCGTGAACGAGTACGTCGCCGGCCTGCGTTTCGACCGGCGCCGCGCCGGGAATGTCAAAGCCGTGTTCATCAACCATGTCCTGGATGTCGACCAGGTCCCACTTGTGGCTGCCGGGCACAACGTAGACGGCGCCGTTGTCGAGGGTGGAAGCATCGAGGTCGACGCCGACCACGGCGAGACTGTCGCTTGCCCGGTGCATTACGCCGGTGGCCAAGTCGCGATGCCAGGGGACCGGCGCGCCGTACTCCGGCATCTTGATAACCAGGGCATCGTCAGCGACGATGAAGTCACGCCCCAGCAGCCCCTCGGTGATCGCCAGTATGCCGGGGTGGCCATACAAGGCCTGACACTCCGTCGCCCGTTTGCCGGGGAAGTTGATACGGCGCAGAATATCCTGCCCGGTATCGGGATTGCGGATGTAGTAGTAGTCCGGCTGCGGGACCTGCAGCGCTGATGCGAACTCGATCAGCCGGTCGGTCGCTGCCTGCAACTGTGCGACTTCGGCCGCGGAGAGAATGCCCGGCAGATGTAGGTATCCGTTCTCAGCGTAGAAGTCGACCTGGTCCTGGCTCAACATAGCCGCTGTGCCTCCTTTCCAGGAGGACCCCCTACCGGTTCAGCAGGGGATCGATTTCGGCCTTTGCGTCGGCGAGGGCATCCTCAACCGACTTGACCTGAAGCAGGATCTCTTCCTCGGCGGTCCGCATCCGCCGCTGAATCTCCAGGGCGGCCTTCTCCCCCAGCCAGCGCGGCCCGAAGGCGCCGTCGCCACCGCCTTCGAACGCCTCGTTCTTGGTCGCGGGGTCTCGGTAGACCACGCCTTCGGCCAGGTCCTTGTTCACGCCGGAGGGCATGCGGTCGATGTGGCCGCGCGTTTCGTAGGCGGCGTTGTGGAAGCTGTCGGTCCGGTACTGCGCCCACAGGTCGTCAGTGGTGATGAACCACATCAACTCGAAGGCCTCATCGATCACATCGGAGTCTATGTTGAGCGACCAGCAGTTGCCGCCGTAGATCTGGACTTTCTGATCCTTATACGGCCAGGGCAGGTGGTCATAGAGGAAGGGGTGCTCGACGATGTTCTGTGGATTGCCCCAGCTTGACGTGATGGCGCACCGTCCGGCGGACCAGGCGCGTGAGACGCCGCCCACCGCCTCAACCTCTGAAGGCGGCATGCCCACACCGTGCGTATGGACAAGGTCGTAACGCTGCTGGAACGACTCGATCACTTCTGGCGTTGTGAGCAAGATCTCCGACTCTTTGTAGTTGTCGGCGGTGTCGAAGATCTGGCCGCCATTCTGGTAGACCATTGTCAGTCCCAATCCATTGAGCCCGGCGATCCAGATCGACATGCCGTAGCGCTCGATTGTGCCATCGGATCCGCGAATGGTGAGCGCATCGAGGACTTCGACGAAATCGTCCCAGGTCCAGGAGTCAAAATCGGCGTCGCCGGGGTTCGGGATCGCGATGCCCGCCTCATCGGTCATCTCTTTGTTGATCCAGAGGGTCATCTGCTCGGGGTAGAAGATCGAAAGGCCGTAGAGGCTGCCTTCATAGCCGTTTTCGATCCACTGATCGAAGCCCCACTTGGTCATGTCGCGGTCGGCGACGAGGTCGTCGAGCGTTGCAATGCGCCCGGAGGGCCAGAAATCGCCGAAATTGTCGGCCGCGACCTCGATCAGGTCGGGCGCGACGCCGCCTGCGAGCTGGGTCAGCAGCTTTTGGTTGTATTCGCCCCAGGGGGTCATCTCTTCGGTGATTTCAACAGGGAGTGCTTTTTGGGCTGCTTCAAAACTGGGCGTCATGAAGCCGCCCCACCAGTGGGAGGCGCGCACGACCGTGGGCTCCTGCATCGCCGCGTCCCCTCCGGCGGGGGCCGCAACGGGCATACCTTCCACGCAACCTGCTGCCAGCGCGCCGGCAGCGCCAACGACCAGGGAACTACGCAAAAAATCACGTCGACTCATGCGTTCTTGCCGTGCCATCGGTCCGCTCCTTTGTCTGAGGATGGATTGGTCAACGAATTCAAAACCGCTTCAATGCCAGCGAGCGCGCGGGTGTTGTGCTTCTCTCCTATCGTCTGGGCGGCATCACCCCCTTGCTCCGTCTCCATGCGTCGGAGACCGATTGTCTCACATTCCAGGCCAACGAAACTCGGGCGTGACCCATTCTGGATACTGTGAACGATTTGCTTGATTTCCAGTGGGTAAGCCAGTTATAGCACATTTCCTGGAATCGGAAAAGCAGAATTTCCCGCCCGCCCGGCGGCTGGGACGAGGGCCTGCGAGACCATGGCGTGCGGTCGGACGCCGTTTGCCGGCAGCGTCGACTTGAGCAAAAAGAGAGTGATTCTTGTCGAAGAGGAGAGGCAGGCGGATCGACGTGGAACGGGAACTGCTCTTCGGCCGGTCCGATCAGCCTTGCTGACGCCTGGTGCGCCAGCGCCGCGCCCAAGCGAGGGCCGCGCTGGCCGCGACCGCCATAAGCGCGGCAAGGACATTGAAGAGTACGTCGCGGACGTCGTAGGCGCGGGTTGGCAGAAAGGCCTGGATGCTCTCGTCGACGAGGCCGATGAGCGAGGCGGCCACGATAGCCAGGAGCGCGGGCATTGGGACGCGGCGGCCATGGTTGGCGCGCTCGGTCAGCGCCTCATAGATGAAGACGGCGACGACGCCGTACTCGATGAGGTGCGTGCGTTCCTCCGGCGTCGCGATGCGGGTGAGCAGGAGCAGATAGACCGCGGCAACGCCCAAGGCCACGTAGATTTCTGCGCCGCGCGGACGCGTCTTCAATCCCTGGGTGAAGATGGCAGCGCCGACCAGGAGCATGCCGAGCATAAACAGGCCTCCGAGCAGGCCCTGCTCGCGCAGTATGCCTGCCAGAGGCCGTACGACGCCGAGCGTCGAGTAGATCGCGGCGACGACGAGCAAAGTCCACAGCCAGAGGCGCCGTTCGCGCCGGGAGGTAAAGAAGGGCAGGGAGGTCATCGGAGGCAGGCTGGAGTATACGGATTACCCTTTGATGCCGCTCAGGGTAAAGCCCTCGGTGAAGTAGCGCTGCCCATAGTAGGCAAGCACCATCATCGGCAGCGACATCAGGACTGACATGGCCATCATTGGTCCCCACTTGGTGTCGCCGCGCGTGCCGATGAAGCCCTGCATGGCGAGCATAAGGGTCTGCATGCTCTTGTGCTTGAGATAGAGGAGGGAGAAGAGCAGGTCGTTCCAGGCCCAGGATGTGATGAGAACAATTTGGAGAGCAAGAATGGGCTTGGACAGCGGAACAATGATGCGCCAGAAGATGCCGAGATCGTTGCAGCCGTCAATGCGGGCGGCGTCGCTAAGCTCGTTCGGGATGGCGCGGAAAAACTGGCGCAGGACAAAAATCATGGCGGGATTGAGCGCCAGCATCGACGGAATGATGGCCGGCAGCCAGGTCCCAACCCAGCCCATGCGCGCCATCATGACAAAACGAGGAACGAGCGTGACCTGGTCGGGAATGAGCATCAGGCTGATGTTGAGCAGCATCAACGCTTCGCTGCCGGGAAATCTCATACGGGCGAAGGCATAGGCGGCCAGAGTGCAGGAAATCATCGTGGGCACACCGACGAAGACCGCGAGCATCAGGGTGTTGCGCAAGTTGAGCATCCAGTCTCGCGCTGCCCAGCCATCGACAAAGTTCTCGAGGGTGACGGGGTTGGGGATCCACTGGATGGGGATGGTGATACGCATCTGTTCCAGCGTCTTGAAGGCGGCGCTGAACATCCAGCCCAAGGGCATGAGGGAAACTAACAGAAAGATGGCGATGACAACATAGGCTATCGCGTGCTGGATGTAGCGGCTGGTGCGAATTCCGATAAAGAAGCCGCCGCCCTGTGTACGTCCGCGCCGCGCTGCAGAGATGCCCGCCATGGTCGTCAGTTCCCGCCCTCATAGTAGACCCAGCTCGCCGACGAACGGAAGACGGTGATAACGATCACCACACAGATAACAAAAAGGATCCAGGCCAGCGCGGCCGCGTGGCCCATCTTGAAGAATTTGAAAGCGTTTTCGTAGATCAGCTGGGCGTAAAAGGTCGAGCCGCCGGCGGGGCCGCCTCCGGTCATCAGCATCGGGCCGGTAAACATTTGGAAGGCGCCGATCAGGCTTGTCAACAGGTTGAACAGCGTATAGGGGGTCAGCATCGGCAGCGTGACTTTGAAGAGTGTCTGCAGCGAATGTGCGCCGTCGATCTTGGCGGCGTCATAAAGCTCCTGGGGCACGTTCTGCAGCCCGGCGAGGAAGATCAGCATGCCGATGCCGCCCTGAATGGTCATGAAGATGAAGATCCATTTGACCATGATCGGGTCGGTTATCCAGCTCTGACGCCAGGGCAGACCTAACACCTCGAGGA
Source organism: Caldilineaceae bacterium (assembly GCA_022827195.1). Classification (GTDB taxonomy): domain Bacteria; phylum Chloroflexota; class Anaerolineae; order Caldilineales; family Caldilineaceae; genus Bin5. The sequence goes on along the minus strand of JAJDTL010000014.1, from coordinate 51,950 downwards.
TACTGTTGATAAGCCCCAACGAGGGACTCCAGATGAAGACGGCGACGGCTGCGACGCCGGCGGCCGGCACGGTGCCCGGCACGATTGCGAGCGTGCGAAAGAGCTGGAGACCGCGCACCTTTACGTTCAGCAGCAGAGCCTGCAGCAACCCGACAACCAGGCCGCCGGGGACAGAGATGATCACGTAGAGCAGCGTATTCCACAACGCCTTGCGCGTATAGGAGTTCTCGATCAGATTGACGTAGTTGCGGAACCCTATCCACTTGGCGGGCTGGAAAACGTCGTAAATGGTGAAGCTGTGGTAGAAGGAGTCGAGAATGGGGTAGGCTTGAAAAACGAGCACGCCCAGGATCCAGGGCAGGATAAAGATGAAAGGCAGAATGCGCCGTTGGAAGCGGCGGCGTTGGGCCAGTTTACTGAGGTTCTCGGCGCTCTCTGCCGGATCCAGGCCCGGCTGCTCGGCGCTCATTTCAGATGAGGTCATGCCTATACTGATGGTCCTGGAAGGGCTCCAGGGCCTTGGGCTGGCTGCGCCCCACAAAAGGAAAACGTCACGCCTTGACTCTGGTTCAAGGCGTGACTTTTCGGGTTCACACTTGTGCTTGACCAGCGAGCGACAGCCTAGCCCTGGGTCTCCCAGTATTCGTCCAGCGACTGCTGAAGCTCGGTATTGATGTCGAAGAGAGCGTCTTCGGTCGACTTGGCGCCGACGATCACTTCTTCGAAGGCCCGCACCCACAGGACTTCGACCTGATTCTGAACGGGCGTAAGGAATTCCTTCGGGCTCCAGAGCCTGTCGGCTTCGAGCGGTGCGTCGAAGAACCACTGCAGACCCGGCACCGAGGAGAGATCGATGACGTCGAGCAGCGGTTTGCTCCACATGGCGGCGGCGCGGATCTCGAACTCCAACAAGCCGACTTCAACGCTTGTCATGTGGATTATAAACGTGAGGGCGTCTTCAGCGACCTGGGTGGTCCTGGGCATGAAGAGCGTATGCCCGGTGCCGAAGTCGATGGCTTTGTAGCCCTCGTTCAGGTTGGGGTGGAAGCCGTAACCGATCGAGTCCATGGTGACACCGGTCACCTCTTCCATGCTGCGCAGCATGCCGGGCAGCCAGTTGCCATCGGTGACCATGGCGCGCTTGGCGCTGTTGAAACCGCTGGAGGGATAGCCGGCCCAGTATTGCCACTGTTCGGCAAATGCCGCCATCTTGTCGACGCCGGCGTCGATCCAGAACTGCGTGACGGTGTTGAGGCCGTCTGCCCAGGTTTCGGTGTCGAAAGTAAAGGTGCGCTTGTCTTCGGAAACGTAGTTTTCGTCGAAAAGTACGGGCCAGGCGATAGCAGTGCCACCGTATGAATCTTTGGAGTCGTACCCGGCCCGCGTGAGATTGCCGTTTTCGTCATATTGGAGGAGGGCGCGGGACAACTCGAGCATCTCGGTCCAGGACCTGGGGCCGACCTCGGGGTCGCCGCCGGCCTCTTCGATGAGGTGCTTGTGCCAGCAGATGGCGGGCATTGACCCGCCCTCAAGGGCTGGGATGCCGTAGGTTACGCCGTCCCACCTGCCGTTGTCCCACTGTGAGCCGAGATAGATGTCGGGATCGAAGTCCTCGGCGTTGGCGATCAGGTCGTCGAGCGGGAGCATAACGCCGCGCGCCATCAGCTCGGCGAAGCCGCCGATGTAGCGATGGTAGACATCGGGCGCGGTGCCGCCGGCCACCGCGGTCATCGTGTCCTCAGGGGTCACGTGCAGGGCAATCAATTCGATCGAGATATGCGTGCCCTTTTCATCGAACAGTGCGATGCTCGGCGTCCAGATGTCGGTGTCACCGCTGGTCTCCCAACCGGACTGGACCGAGACGGTCACCGGCTCCATGGCGGCTTCCATGCCGCCGTCGGCAACAGGGGATACGGGCTGACAGGCTGCGAGCAGGGCGGCGCCGCCGGTCGCGCCCGCCAGCGAAAGAAACTCTCTGCGGCTGAAGCCTTTTTCCTGCATGGTTTTTCTGCCTCCTGTGGTCATGAATCTTGGCTGCAATTGGGCTGCTGTTGAGTATCTATTCTATTGCGTACGAAATGGCATAATTGTGGCATTGTCAACCCATCAACCTATAGTGTAGCATAGGGCTGAAATTCAGGAGAATTTCCGGGCGGATTGTTCATCGAATACGCTGATGTCAAACGCTGCCGCGACCTGAGCGCTCAAGGCCAATCAGGAGGCAAAATGATGACCGGGTGGGAACTTAAGCAAAGGGAGTTATATACCAAAGTAGACAGAACCCCTTGACAGTCTCTCGCAGATCATGTATACTGTAATCAATAAATACGAATACTCAGTTTCGTAAGGAGATTACAGATGGCGGGGACGGCACCGGGAAAGCATTATCGAAAAGGCATGACGCTGATTGACCTGCTGAACGTGTTCCCTGATGATGAAACGGCCGAGAAGTGGTTTGAAGAGAACCGGTGGCCGGACGGTGTGCGGTGCGCCCACTGTGGGGGCGAGAATGTGAGCGAGGCCAAGCACCCCACGATGAAATACTGGTGCAAGGATTGCCGCAAGTATTTTTCCGTCAAGCACGGCACGGTTATGCAGTCGTCCAAGGTAGGATACCAGAAGTGGGCATTGGCGATCTACATTCTGACCACGCAGATCAAAGGTTCTTCCTCGATGAAACTGCATCGGGACATCGGCGTCACGCAGAAAACGGCGTGGCACATGGCGCACCGTATCCGCGAGACCTGGGCGACGGGCACGCCCACCTATGCGGGACCGCTGGAGGTTGACGAAACCTATATCGGTGGCAAAGAGAAGAACAAGCACGGGAACAAAAAGACGAACGCTGGGCGCGGGACGGTAGGGAAGCAGATCGTGGCTGGCGTCAAAGACCGGGATAGCGGTCACATAAGTGCTCAGGTTGTGCCCAACACGAAAAAATCCACACTGCACGGGATCGTTCACGACCACGCAAGCCCCGACAGCGTAGTCTACACCGACGACCTCCAGTCGTATCAGGGACTACCCTACGAGCACGAGTCCGTCAGCCATAGCGTGAGTCAGTATGTTCGCGATCAGGCGCACGTCAATGGTCTGGAGTCGTTCTGGGCGGGTCTCAAGAGGGGTTATCACGGCGTCTATCATCACCTAAGCCCAAAGCATCTCAAGCGATATGTGGCGGAGTTTGCGGGTCGCCACAACGACCGGCCCTCAGACACCATTGACCAGATGGCCCACATGGCGCAGGGCTTGACGGGCAAGCAGCTACGCTACAAAGACTTGATCGCCGGAGGGCCTGCGTATCCGCAGAAGGTGGGGTTTTGAACCCACTCGCGCGGGTTGTTAGCGTTTGTACTAGACTCAATCTGCGCTGTCAAACTCGATCTATTCAGCCGTCATAATGACAACGACGATAGCCTCCACACAGCCGCCGGACTCGTCGACGACAGTAGTGAAATTCCTGTCGGACATAACACCCAATAGGTATCCTATAGCGGACCCCTCCGTTGGCTTGCCCAAACGCTTCATCTGTTCAGAACCCCGGTACACCAGATCACCCAACCGCGTCGGACTCACCCGGCAGTTGCGGGCGGAGTCCACCACGAGCGGATAGAACTCCCGTATGATCATGGGAAGCATATTGTCAACAGTCCGGCCCGACGCCAAGGTGACGAGTTTGTAGGTTACGCCCCACGCCTCACAGTTGACAACTTTGTGGTAGGGAGGCGGATCGGGCACGTCGGACATACGACACGACTGCGACATAGCGGTCGCCGTCGGTTGAGACGTAGGCGGTTTTCGGGTAGCCGTCGCGCGAGGAGTAGCGGTTAGAGGCTGAAGTGTGGGAGTTGGTGTTGCCGTAGGTGCCGTGCGGGTCTCCAGAACAGCAATGCGAGAATTGAATTCTTCTCTACTCGCGAACAGAAAATCGACCTTCTCGGCCAACCCCTCCAGAGTTAGCTCACCTTGTGCCCAGAGGATTTGAGGAACAATCAAAACCAATGCGGCAAGCGCAACTCCTGCGAAGCACATCAGCCTTCGACGCATGCGGTGCCCCCTTGGTGAGACGGTGAATGGTTGTCACCACAGCGTCCATTTCCCTCATAACCCAACAAGGGGGCGCAATGCGCCCACTCATCGATCTTCTCACTTGTAGTCAGACACTGCTCACTGTGGTACAATCAGCCTAGCATGATTCATTCAAAGAACAAAACAGCAAAAAGGTAGTGTTTTACAGGAGGTTTTTTATAATGAGTACGGATGAACACGTCTATCAAGTGGGGCAACTCCACATTCAACTTTCAGAGTTGGAGTCAAAATTAGAGAGGGCGAAGAAAGAGGGCCTTGTAATGGCAGAACATCTTGAGGCCATTGCAGGTGCCTTAAAGTCAACCGAAACTCTTATTCACCCTGTCTTGTTTGCCAACGATGATGTCTTTGCAATTGCAGGACATAAAGGCGAACAAACCCAAAGGGTAGGATCGAGAGAGTTTCCCGTATCGCCATACCCAAACGTCAAAGAACTCATAAAGCGCACATATGACCTTAATGTTGAAAAGGACAAGGTAAGGAAAGAATTGAAAGACGCTGAGAATAGAGCTAAGGGCCTTTTGCCTTGGGAATGAAGTGGGCAGCAACTAGATTCACTAGCAAGGAAAGAGGATGTAGAACGCATGGGTTCCACTCTAACAATGCGTATTGTCATCATCACAGGTATCGTACAAGCTATAGGCATCGGCGCATTGATTCAGTTGTTGCCTAAGTAACTCCTCGCCTCGCCAGTCGCGCCACAAGACACACAGCAAAATCACTGTTTAGTTTGCGATATAATCGCCTTTGAAAAGACGGTCGTGACACAGCGTCAGGAGACAGCATCGTGACCCAAAACAGCAACATGGTCCTTGAAAGCATTGACCGACGCCTGCAACACATCGAGGACAGACTCGGAAGGGTAGAAGGCAGGCTAGACAGCGTCGAAGTCGTCATGAAGTCAGCCTTGACTCTCTTGTCCGAGCAGGACAAACAGATAACAGAAATCCTGAACGAACTAGGGAAGCAATACGAGGAGCTGACATGACGATATCGGATAGAGAGAAACCGAGGTGCAGGCACCCTCCCGATCTGGCAGACTCACAGGGATTCGCTCGCTTTTCGGGGGGAAAGAAGCGAATCCAGCTAAAGGACCGGCGCGCCGGCACCGCGCCGGTCTTTCTTTTCAGACGGTCTAGCTAGGTATGTAGTTCCCTTTCTTTTGGCGTTTTCCTGCCGCCGCCCATCCCCTCAAACGTTGTACTGACAGGCTAACGACCCCACACGCTTTCACACTGCCCCTTTGGTCGCCGTCAGCTGCCGCGCCTCGGCGTCATCAAAATGTACTACACAATTTGCTGGAAAATAGTGGCGGAAAGTGGCATGATGTGTTAGACAGATGACTCTCCTTGGCGAAAGGATATCCAATGACCTCAGCCAGAATTGAAATAGATTTCGAACTGGCCCGGATGATAATGTTGCGTTACGAAGAGCTGTACGACAACAAAACACCTGTCTTGTCTGAACACTTCTGTTTTGAGGGCTACGCGCCCGAAAACATCTCCTACAACATCAAGAAACTCGTAAACGCAAAACTCATCACGGCCAGATTATCGATGGACTGGCACTCAGAAAAACTGGGCGCACGACCTACTGGAATCACGGAACAGGGCTGGCGGTTCCTGAAAGCCGCCAAAGACGAGAAAAGATGGACCGAAGCCATCGAAACCGTTCTGGCGCAAGACGGGCCGGAAAGTCTCGTGCCGTTGAAAGTCGCTCTGTTTGCGGAAAGGTAGTCGCGCCTATAGAGATGACTACTGAATGACGCAACCCTTCCCAAATGGAGAGGCACGAGATGACAGACTTTCAACAAGGTGATGTGCAGGCTGCCGCGGAATCCTCTTGTTCAAGCACCGCAAACGCGCTCGACCAAGAATATCCTATTGAAGTGGCAAGCGAAGAGTCATACCACAACAAGCGTCTTGGCGAAATGGCTCGTCGGCACAGCTGTGATTCGGCGAGGCTAAGGAGACTTAGTCATGTAAAGAGTTATATCGCTTTGCTAGAGTCTCAACTTGAGACGCAGGGTAAAATGACAAGAGAATACCTGAACTGGATCAATAGGGAATTTCCAAGTCAAAACAAGGGTCAATCTTCTGAATCTCTGCCATGATTTGCTCGGTCTCTCGCTCCAGATTCGCGATTTTGCAAATCAGCTCTCCCGGATTGTTTGGCATGGAGAATACTTTGGACTTTGGGGGGCTTTCTTGAGTCTTCTTAACGAAAGCTGTCATTGTGGAACTGTGATCAAACGATCCCGTGTCGGGGTCGAGGAGTTTTGCCAAGCAAGCATACTCTTTGGACAAGTCCCTTAACTCATTCTTTAGGCGTCGTATATTCCTAGCGTTTTCGCCCGCCTTCTTGACGAGTGCACCGTATTCTCTATCCGAATCTTGGGTGGTCTGTTCTGGTGAAGTCATGACGGTTATTTCCAGGGTGGTCGCTTGTAAGGCATATACCATATCAAGGCGATTAAGGATCAGCAAGCGCGACAAATCCGCCACAGTAAGTGACGGATTTGTCCTTTGCAGAGCGGATAAGCCAGTTGGTAGGTAAATCAGATCAAGTGTAGTTCTGGCAAACCTACTAGGTTGCTGAGGATGATTATGCGGGACCAGAGTGTTGTATCGACCAGATCGCTTCTGACCGTTTGAGGCTCGTCTGTATTGCGGAGCACTGTTGGATGAACGTTGTGTTCTACCAGAGTGAGCCACCATTCTGTTTCACACACGATAAGCGATGTCAAAACACGAATCGTGCTTGAGATGTGAGTCTCTGCGCAAGCACGATTCGACACGAGCATGCCCTATTGAGCGGGGCCAATCCGCAGGATTTTATCACCTTCTGGCGGGCATATGCCCCGATTATCGCAATTGCTGGTCATGACATAGAGCCATCCGTCCGCATCGCTTACGATGGTGCGGAGGCGTCCATAGACATGGTGCAGGTAAATCTCGTGCGTCAACACGGTGTACGGGTCGTCCTTGTCCAACACCACTCGATGCAGGTGCCGCCCACCTGGTGCGTCTTCGAGTCCCACTGTCGTGAACAGAAAACTGTCGGTCCATTCCGGGATCAAGTCGCCGCGATAAAAAATGGCGTCGGTGGGAGGCACCGGATCCTCCCACGTCAGCACGGGACTGACCAGTCCTTCCTGTGCGGCGCAGCCCCAGATGTTGGGCCACCCCAGGTTATCCCCAGCAGTCACGACATTGATTTCGTCATACCCTCTCAAATCCTGTCTTCCCAACTCAATGCCGGAAGGGCCGTGCTCGACCATGACAATGTGTTGGCCATCGAACCAGTCGTACCCCTGGGTGTTGCGTATACCGCTCGCGAAGATATAACTGCTGGGATCGGGGTTATCTGCGGGTATGTCACCTTCGAGGTCCATGCGGAGCAGTTTTCCCGCCAGGGTGTCAGGCTTTTGCGCGTCGTGGGGATCATAGGCACCGACACCGACATACAACATGCCATCCGGTCCAATCCGCATGCGACCGCCCTGATGATGCAGTCCCGCGGGCAGGTCGTTCAGGATGACGCGATCCAAGGTCGCGGAATGGCCGTCGCCAGCGAGCACGTACCGCTCAATGCGGCCGATCTGTATGTCGTCTTCGTTATCTATGTTGTAAAAGAGGTAGAACTGGTGGTTGGCGACGAATTCCGGGTGCAGGAGCAGGCCCAGCAGCCCCCCTTCGGAGCCCAACAAGGGTATGCCGTACAGCGGTGGCGGCATCGACACGCCGAACTCAAGCACCGGTTCCGGGACCAATTCTCCTTCCTGAATCAGACGCACACGACCAGGGCGTTCCGTAACGAGCAGATCGCCGGAGGGAAGAATCACCAGCCCCCAGGGGATCTCTAGTCCATCAGTGACCACCTCCACGCGCAATGGGATTTCGCCCGGTTGGCCTGATTCGCCCTGCACCAACTGGCACGATGTAGGTTGCGTCTTCACCGGATACTGTTCGCTGTCGTCTCCGATTTGTGCCTGCTGTTCCGATGTGGACGGCGTGACGGTCGCTGTCGGTTGCGAGGCGGCTTGGGGCGTATCCGCGGGTGTGGCAGTTGCCGTTGGCGGCAGGGGCGTAGAGACTCCATCCGCAGAACAAGCCAGGACCATCCCTATCGACATCAAGAGCGCGGTCAGGATAATTAGCTTCGACATTTTCGATCTCCACAAGTGGCAATTAGGCTGTCTTGTTGTCGCGCAAAACCGGCTCTATTGTGGGGTGTATACAAGGTGTTTTATGTGGTTCGTCTTTAGATGTTAGACGTATTCTCATACCGCCATTCTCCCCGCTTCTTAGTCGGCATTCTCAGCACCATCTCGGCAATTTTTTTGGCAATAACCGGATTGGGGCTTGCCGGTTAATCAAAGAGTATGAAGCACCCAGCTCGCTCATTTTGGCTCCATCTCCCTCGCCTCATTATCTTGTAAAATGCCCATGCCCCTGTCACCACAATCCAAATGAGCAAACAGTATATGGCAGTCATTTATCTCTCCGGTGTGTGGTTTTAGATGGCAATCTTGCCGGGGTCTTTATGATCTCGCACGAGCCTCCATGCTCTCAAGAACTCTTGTTGATGTGTTCTCACAAAACTCAAGGCGCGTCTATTCGGAGAAGGGCCTAGGCAACCTATGATAATCTCGATTGAGTTTATATCAATCGTCGCTTTTTTGTGCTTATGAGTAGCGTGACAATGTGGAAGTTGGTGAGGTTCGTCGGAGAAGATATGGAATTTAATGTCATATTTGCCTAGCCTAGCAACTTCTACCATGCACTTTACGTTGCCACCACTTGTTCAAATGTCTTTCCTGTCAATTCCAAATATAGAGCATCAGGGCAAAAACTTGCCCTGTCCGTCCACCACACCTCACCAAAGTCACCAATACGAACCTGCTCGAATACGCCCGGCTTATCCCATTCAGAAAAAAGTTCAGTTCCCACACAGTGAGATACGTCGAGATCTCCTTGCACCCCATCGGAATACTGAAGTCGAATCCTGAAATTCGCTAGAGACTCAACACTCACAATCCATGGGAATGGGTAGTCCTCTTGATATGAAGGCTGTTCCAATTCTTTTGCTAGAGTCATCATAAAATCTCTCTGTTTGTGTTTTGGCTACCTTTTGACTCTCGTGACTAAATTTACTCGAAAATAATATGAATGTCAAGACCCAATCACTGGATTGCATCAAAACTTTCTCGCATATATGAGTGCTCCTTCTGAGTAATCGGATTGGTTGTTTTGCGTATCATCCGGCAGTGCTCACTTGTTCAGGATCGCTTCGGAAAGCGGCCAATTGCAGTAATGGCATCTGGTGTTTTGCGCTCGATTTCGCCTAGAACAGTTTGGGCATGTTTTCCCGCGAGGCGGGCGGGCTGTCGTCTGGTTGGCTTGAGGCTTATCAGGTATGTCTCGCCCACAGAATCGACATACAATCGCTTGGGCCTGAATGGGTTCAGCACAAAATGGGCAACGCTTTTTCAGTTCGGTTTGCACGGGCGATGTCGATAGCTGATTCTGAGGTGATGCCTGCGTTTTGCTAGGTGCCATAACGAGAACAAGAATCAAACCGAACGGACCCAACACGAACCCGATCAGGAACCACATACAACCGCTGTGTCCCCTGTGTGATGCTGCCACGGCGGTAATGATGCCGAACAAAACCCAAAAGACAATTACAACTTCCATGGGATCACCCTATAATGTCGTCGACGTTTTTGGATCAGACAAAGAGCAAGAAATATCCATCCTTCTCGTCTTTGTCCTGGACTTTATGATTTTTGGCCCTGTGGATCGCCCATATGGTCGACACCACGACAAAAACGGACAGGCAGATCAAGGCTTCCATTGATTGCTCCAGAGTGATATTAACGGCGAGTATTTGACTCAAACACAAAAGGGGCGGAGGGTCTGACCCCACCACCCCTCTTTTGAGAATCAGGGTTTTACCTCTCGACCATCACCGACCTGTCGCGCAAACACTCTGGTAGGCGATAATACTCGTCAACCCACCACTTACCCGAAGAGCCATTTATGGTGAGTTTCCATGACACTATAATCTCGTTCTGAACGGGATCATAGTACGCATATTTGAACCAGGCCGATATATCAAGAGCATCTTCTATTTGGGCACGCACGCCCCGACTGGAAGCCGAATCCATTTCGTTGTCGCTGAACAAAAAGCACGGACGGGGCGGTTTCTCCGTTTCGCCACAAGCGCGCCAAAGACCAGTTTTACCTTGTCTGCTCTGATCCTCGGCACTCTTAATCTGCGCGGTGTAGATACTCTCAATCGAATCGTCAAACTTGGCGTAACCAAACAAGACCATAACCAAGTTCAAAAGGGTTCCATCAGCCAAATGAACATAGCCCTCCCCTTCTCCGTCCAAGATTCCCCCCACTAATTCGATTGAGATCAAGGGGCTACTCCGATACGCTTGTACGGCGTATTCGGCAGATTCACGGCCAAAACATTCTGCCGTTTTCACTGATTCTGGTGCGTCCACGTTGACGAGGTGCACAACGGCAATTTCGCCATCATCGGTGAACACCACCTCAACAGAATCGCCATCAATAGACCTTTTGACGACCGCCTGACGTTGAGGATGTGTGATTATAGGCGTTGAGATTTTCGTGGCAGGCGCAGGGGCGGGTGTGACGGGTTCGGTTGTCGCCGTCGGAATTTCTGACGTAACGGTGGGGGTTTCTGGTGTAACGGTGGGAGTTTGCGCTTGAATTTGCAAAGCGGTCAGCACGAGCAGGAGAAAAACAATCGCGCCGATTACAGCAGTCTTGTTTATGGATCGCATGTGGTGCCCCCTCAGTGGATGCAGACGATTGGAAGTCACCACAACAGCCGATCGGCCTTGCTACCCAATGAGGGAGCATAATGCGACCAGCCGCCCAGCATCACTGGATAGCAGGGCCATTTCGACTGTTGTGGTGCCGTTAGTCTATATCAGAGAGGCGAGTCAGGCAAACTCCTAAACGGAAGGGAATTGTGCGACATGGGACTCTTATGCTATACTCACCACAGTGCCAATCAGGAGGAAAAATCGTATGCCCAACACCAAGAATGAAGCACCCCAAAGACCTCGCGGCCGCCCTCGCACACACCCCATGCCCGACCCCATCCCGGACACACCACAGAACGTTGTCCGCGCCCTCATGACCACCAAGCCCAAATTGGAATCCGAATGGCAGTACCTCAAAGACGCTCCCCCCACTAGCCCTTATGAGCGGCGATAATCCCCTAAATTTGAAACAGAAAGGATGAAGGAGTGAGCAAAGAAGGGGTGAGGGAACGACTAACGGTCAAGATCGAGATCAACAAAGAACTGTTGCCAGTACTAAAGGACAGCAGTTTCATTTACGATTTGAGACAACTCGGACTGACCCCCGACTATGATCAGCAGTACACGATCCTATCGGTAAAATCAGATAGGCCCGTTTTCACATCTATAACCCAGGAGGAACGTGACGAGCTAATCAGATTGTTCAAATCGTTAGTTCATTCCTTAGAGTACATGCACCTAAACCCGTAACCAATCACCAACTCACTCAAAGAAACCACTGGTTTCGTGTTCAAGCACCCTGTCTACTTTGGTATATAACTCCCTAAGCAAAAGTTGAAGGCCGACGAGATCAGCGTTGGCGCGTGGTCAACCTCGTACGACACAACAATCGCAGTAGTGATGGCGAGGATCGGCTTTGATTGGGTCATCGTCGACCAGGAGCACGCGCCGTTCAACGTTGAGAGCCTGCGCCACGTAATGTGGATGTTCAGGGACTCGCCGACGCTGCCATTTGTGCGAGTGCAGGACAACCGTCCCGATCTGATCAAGGTGGCGCTGGACCAGGGCGCGCATGGCGTGCTGGTGCCGCTTGTTCGTTCGGCTGATGAGGCGAGACAGGCGGTCGCAGGCGCCAAATACCCGCCGCACGGCATCCGCGGCTGGGGGCCGATGGTCATCACCAACTATGGCGAGGAAGGCGCCGAGTATTTCCAGAGCGCCAACCGCGATGTCTTCGTGATGGTACAGGTGGAGCACACTGGTCTGCTCGACGAGCTGGATGAGGCGGTAAGGGTGGAGGGGCTCGACGCGCTTTTCATCGGGCCTTCGGACCTGTCGCTCAGCCTGGGCTGTTTTCAGCAGTGGGACCATCCCAAGTTTCAGTCGGCGGTAGCAAGGGTTGTCGACAAGGCGCGTGAGAACGGCAAGGCGGTTGGCATTGCGGTGGACTCATTCGGGCCGCTCGACGCGGCCGCCGAATGGATCGAGCGTAATGCACGCGGGGTTCAGCTGTTATGCACGGCCGAGGACGCCGACCTGCTTCGCATCGGCGGAGAGGCGGTATTGAATGACCACCTGCAGCGATTCGCGTAAGCGAACAGATGCCCGCGGTTCCACTCACAGGAGGCTTGGGCCATGGCGCAACGGATACGTTTGAGGGAAATATGTCACGCACGCTCCGGCAACAAGGGGAACGGTGTCAACGTCGGCATTGCAACGTACGACCCGGCGCATTACGCCTGGGTAGGGGAACAGGTCACCGAGCAGACCGTGGCAGAGTACGTAAAGCCGGTAACGTCCGACCCGATCAGCCGCTATGAGCTGCCAAAGCTGGGCGCCTTCAACTTTGTGATTCCCGGCGTTCTGGAAGGCAGCCATTCGGGCACGCAGATTCTTGACACGCTGGGCAAGTGCTACAGTTCGATTCTGCTCGACATGGAGATTGACGCGCCGCCGGATTGGACCCCCGGCAGTGCAGGTCGGGCGAATGCAGCGTCGGACGTTGGCGTCACGCCTCCGGCCGCGAATGGAAACGGAGCCGTGCGCCTCGGTTGCGGCTCGGCCCACGGCTGGGACAACATCGAAGCAGGCGTCGAACTGGCCGAAAGCGGCGCGGTCGACTACCTCGTCTTCGATAACATGTCGGAGGGGATCGGCAGCTTCAAGCGCGAGCAGGCGGCCGGTGGAAGGGCCTACTACCAGCTCAACGAGCTGCGCATGCCCAAGGTGATCGCGGCCTGCGCGGAAACGCACACGAAAATCATCACCAATATGGGCATTGTCGACCCCTACGGCATTGCCCAGTGGACAAAGCAACTTTGCCGAGACCTCGGTCTGCCCCACCTGCGCGTAATGGCCGTCTTGGGCGACGATGTGCTCGACCTGGCCAGAGCGCGCGACCTGCGCGTCGCAGAGTCCGGCCAACCGGTCTCCGCATTCGGTGACCGCCTGCTCTCGGCCAACGCCTACATCAGTGCGATGCCGATCGTCGAAGCATTGCAGCGGGGCGCGGACATTGTCGTTTCCGGTCGCGCCGGCGACGCCACCCAATACCTGGCCCCGCTGATCCACGAGTTCGGCTGGTCCTGCGACGACTGGGAGCGCAAGGGCAAGGGCCTTGGCATCGGGCACCTGATGGAGTGCGGCGCCCAGATCACCGGCGGCTATTTCCCCGATCCGCCCTACAAGGATGCGCCGGACCTGGGTCGGGTCGGCTTTCCGATTGCGCTGGTAGACGATAGCGGTGATGCAGTCATCACGAAGCTGCCCGGGACCGGAGGCGTGGTCAACCGGATGACCTGCCTGGAGCAGCTCCTCTATGAGATCGGTGACCCGGCCAACTACAAGCATACGGACGCAGTGGTTGACTTCAGTTCGACGGAGATCACCGACATCGGCCCCGACCAGGTCCGGATCTCAGGCATAAAGGGGCACGAGAGGCCGCCGACAAGTCTGGTCGTGATGAATGTGCACGACGGCTACTTTGGCGTCGGCGAGATATCGTACGGGGGTGGCGGGGCCTGTGCACGTGCGGAGCTGGCGGCTGAAATCGTGACCGAACGGCTCAAAGTGATGGGGATCGACACGTCGCGGCTCCGTTTTGACTATGAGGGCATAAATTCAATCTTCCCCTGGCAGGGACAAAGCGGGCCGCCGGCTGAAATTCGCCTACGCGCGATGGGGATATTCCCGCAGCTGTCCGACGCCGAGATGCTGCGCACGCTGGTGCACGAACTGTCCTGCAACGGGCCCAGCGGCGGAGGGGGCCTGGCTCTGTTCATTGGTAACGGCGGCATGGGGGAAAGGATATCGCTGTACACATCCGTCTTGCCACAGGAGGACCTGCGCTACCAGATCGTGGAGGTCTAAAAGGCCTTCTCGTCTGACTGGAGGAGATGACCATGGCGACGCTCGATCATGCAAGCGCCCGCAAATTTGAAGAAGAGGGCTACCTGGTCGTCGAAGAGCTGCTCGACGAGGCACGTGACATCCGGCCTCTGGTGGCTGAGTACGAGGCATTGCTCGACCAGAAGGCAACACAGTGGTTCTCTGAGGACATGTTGGCCGCAAGCTACGCCGAACTGGATTTCGCACAGAGACTGACGCAGGTAATCCGCGAACTGGGGGACTCCTGCTTCTACCATTTCGAGATCTCGCTGCCATTCGACAAGATCACCGACGATACGCCGATCCACCTCGGTCCGGCGGCCTTCAACCTGTTGCGCAGTCCCCGCGTACTGGACGCCGTGCAATCGTTGATCGGTCCTGAGATCTACTGTCATCCGGCGCACCATGTTCGCATCAAGGTGCCTGTAGAGGCTGTGAAGAATGGCATCAACGACCTTACGGGGACGGTGACGGGGCACCAGGACCAGGCGGGTACGCTTCCGGAAGCGGACGATTCGAATATTGTCACAGCCTGGATGGCGATCAACGATGCCACGGAAGCCAACGGCTGCCTGATGGTGATACCCGGCAGCCATCGCGGTGCGCTCCTGCCGCACGGGCCATTGCCGCACGGCGGCGCGGGCATCGCGGAGGAGCACCTGCCGGCCGAGGCGTTTGTGGCGCTGCCGGTTGCGCGCGGCGGGGCGATCTTCCTCAACTCGCGCACAATTCACAGGTCGCTTCCAAACTTGAGCGACGGCATTCGCTGGAGCGTAGACGCCCGCTATATGCCAACCGGCCGGCCGTCCGGGCGGCCATTCTTCCCCGGATTCATCGCCAGAAGCTGGCTGCGGCCGGAGAATGAGTTGCGCGACAGCCACGCCTGGGCGGAAACGTGGCGCCTGGCGCGGGCGAAACTTGCCAGGCAGGAAAAGCCCAGATTCAACCGAGCGCAACTCGACTGACGAAAGAAACCTGCCAACGTGCGGACAACAGGAGACAGAAGATGCTCTCACAGATGGAGGAGTACAAGTTCGACCTGTACGGATACATGATTATCAGGGACGCACTGAGCGCAGACTACCTGCAGGCGGCCAACCGCTGGATCGATGACCTGCCGCCGCTGGAACCGGGACAGCTGTTCGGCAATATCGTCGTGCATTCCTACGGCGGCATCGACGGCACCAACCTGCAGGACATCATCGAAGGGGGCGAACTCTTCGAGCAACTGATCGACCATCCTGCCTGGATCGAGCAGGTGCGCCATTTCATCGGCACGCGGCACCGTCCTTACGTTCACGAAGCCTTCCTGAACATCCGCGGGGCGGGAGGCTACATCGGCGTCCATTCAGGCGGCCACGTGACCGATTCACGCAAACGCAAAGGCCGTGACCGGGGCCATTGGTGCTGCAGCTACCTCTCACTGCTGGTCGCTTTGACCGACGTAGGACCCGGCGATGGCGGCACGGTTGTGGTCCCGGGCAGCCACAACTCAGATTTTCCGCACCCTCAGCAGGATAGCCGGGCCGGCATCTCCGAGGGGCCGGGCGAGTCGTTGGAGGGTGCAATCGAAGTGTACCTGAATGCCGGCGATGCCCTCCTGATCAACGACTTTCTCTGCCACGGGTCGGCCGAACGGACCAATGCAGGTGAACGGCGCATGGTTATCTTCCGCTACGTGCCGGAGATTTACGGTCACCGCTTCGGCTATGTGCCGTCCGCCGAATTGATGGCGCGCCTGACGCCCGCGCAGCGCGAAATCGTGCAGCCAATTACGCCGCGTAAGTGGCAGACTGACTACGCGGCCTAAGCGCTAGATCTGGGAGCGCTCACAGTCCGCCGGCGAAAAAGCAACACCCAGGAGACCAGAATATGCAAGCCCTCAGCCAAGCCTGCCTGGAGCACCGCCTGACAGAGGAGGAACGCCGCACATTCGACGAGACCGGCTTGATCTACGTCCGCAACGCCCTCTCGCCGGAGCAGGTAGAGCAGGGAACCGCCCTGACCGAACGCATCCATCAAGCCAAACTGGCCGAGGGGCATGACGATCGTACGGCGCTGTTCTACCCGAACTTCATTCCAGACGATCCTTACTTCGTCGATCTGGTCGATTACGAGCGCATATTGCCAAAAGTATGGGGCATCCTGGGCTGGAATATCTACCTCTACCACGCCCATCTGATCGTTACGCCGCCAAACGGCGAGGCGGCGGACGACAGGACATTCAGGTGGCATCAGGACAGCGGGCGCGTGAATTTCGAGATGGAAAGCCATCCGAGGCCGCGCCTTTCGCTGAAGGTGGCCTACTTTCTCTCCGACACGAGCGAGCCGGGCAGGGGCAACTTCTGGGTGGTCCCGCGCAGCCATCTGCGGGACGAGATTGACCGTCCCGAGGACGGCGTCGGACAGCCGAAAGGAGCGACGCCGGTGCTGGCCAAGCCCGGTGACGCCGTCTTCTTCGATCGCCGCCTGTGGCACGCGGCCAGCCCCAACTGGTCCGACATCACGCGCCGCGTGCTGTTTTACGGATTCGGCTACCGCTGGCTGCGCACGAAGGATGACATGACGGTCGAGCATCTGTGGGAGGGCAGCAGCCCGGTCCGCCGCCAACTGCTCGGCTGGAGCGTCAACGCCAACGGCCGCTTTTCGCCGACCGACGAGGACGTGCCGCTGCGCACGTGGCTGCGAGAGCACAGCCCCGCGGAAGCGGTCTAGGCAAGATGTAAGGGGAGAGGAGGGAAAGCGAAGGACGCTTCCCGCACAGCGCTTTCCACTCCTCGTTCGCAGGCGGCGCCTATTTGTAAGGCCAGACGATCTGCATGAAGGGCTGATCCACCTCCGCTTCCTTATCCATAGGCCGCGTCAGGTAGACCTCGCGCGGGGGATCGGCGGCCGTGTAGCCGTTCTCCTCCATCCAGCGGTAAACTGCATCGTAATACCCCAGGATTTCGGGAAAGTGGGCCTGCCGCAGCGTAAGCGTCGTGTATGCTACGCAACCGCCGGTCAAGACCCCGCTATCTACATCGGAGTTAATAGCAGGGACCTCCTTGACGGGGATGCCGACCTCTACCGGCCCGTTGTTATCTTCGTTGACGTGACCATGATAGATGGCAACAGGATGGCCATCGCGTTCCACACCCTCTTCGTCGACGATCCGGGCCAGCCTTTCGAATGAATCGTTCAGATATTTGTGCAGTTCATCGACGTAGACGTAGCGGGTGATGCTGATCATGCGCCGGTGCGGCAGTTCTGTTGCACTCACTTCCGGGGCCATCTCTTTCTCCTTGTCTTTTAACTTGTGCTGCAAATCATATAGAGAGCCGAGAAGGGGAATATGGATCGCGACGGCTTCATCTCCCGCGCGACCGGGAACGGGCGCGACCGCGCTTTCCTGGTAGGGAGGCGCGTCGCGCAGGCGCACTTTGCTTTGCGGCAGCCAGCGTTTGAAGATGGCTTGCCATAGTGCTTCGTGACGGCGGCCCTGATGACGGAAGACGGCATAGACGCCCCCCTCCAGCTCCTGCAGCCCGACCGGCCCCCGCGGCTGGAATGCGGCGCCCTCTTCCAGAACGATGCCAGCGTCCACCCGCATCCTTTCGGCCGGCGTGATCCCTTCCCCTGGGCGGTCGCGGCAGACCCGAATAAAGGATTTCTCTCTGTCAGGTTGGGAGGCCGATTGACGCCTTGCTGCCGCCGCGGCTGCGTGGTGTTGTAGTGTGCGCCAGACGGCTTCGCTGTCGGCTTCGGTGCCGATGCATCTGATATAGGCGAGCCTGCGGTCGGGTCGTCGAATGATCTCTGGCTGGAGGAGGAGCGGCTCCCAGTTGGTAGCATGCAGCGAGGGGCGCCGCTGTGCGCGGAAGGTGCGCGGGCTGGCGTTGAACCGGTTCTTGAATGCGCGGCCAAACGCGGCCGGCGTTTCATAGCCGGCCGCCAGCCCGATCTGTGTGACCGTCTCCTCGCCGAATATCAGGCGGCGTGCCGCCCACTCAAGGCGGATGCGGCGTACGTATTCGCTCACCGTCTCCTGCAGATATGCGGCAAAGATGCGATGAAAGTGAAAAGGCGAAAAGCCGGCCACCGCAGACAGAGCCTCAATTGTCAGCGTGGCGTCGAGGTTTTCCTGGATGTGCAGGAGCACCGCGTTGAGCCGTTCGCGATGGTGGAGGATCGTCTCTTCGCGGGTCTGCTTCGCCTTCCTGGTCATCATGGCGGGCAGGATAGCAGAACGCGGAAGGGCAAACTATCCATTCCTTGCGCTTTCAGCCAACTGCGTCTTTACTTCTCGTGATTTCAGGCAGATTCATAAGGTCGATTTCCATCCGCGCCCGTTCTCTAGGAGGAACTCTCTATGCGGATCACAGCAGTAACACCGATTGTCGTTGACGCTGGTTGGCGCAACTGGATTTTCGTCAAGGTGGAGACGGACGAAGGCTTAACCGGCTGGGGCGAGTGCAGCGACCAGGCAGCGCGTGGTGTGGCCGGCACTGTCCGCGACCTGACGCCGCTGGTGCTGGGCCGCGACCCGAGAGCATTTGAACAGCGCTGGTGGGACATGTACCGCGCGCTGCAGTCCAGCCCCGGCGGCATTGGCGCCAAGGCAGTTGCCGGCATCGAGCTGGCGCTGGTAGACATTGCCGCGCGGGCGCGCGGCTGCTCGGTGGCCGAGCTGTTCGGCGGCCCATTGCGCGACAAGGTGCGCGTCTACTGGTCCCACTGCGGTACGAGCCGTGTCCGGATGTACGAACTGATGGGCACGCCGCCGCTGCGCACAATGGAGGACGTGGCCGCGCTGGGACGGGAGGTCGTTTCCAAGGGCTTCAGCGCGCTCAAGACGAATATCCTCTTTCCCGGCAACCCGGGCCATGTCTACTTTCCGGGACGCCAACCCGGCTCCACCACGGACCAGGTCGCATCAAACCAGCTGATCGATCATATCGTCACCCAGATGGGCACATTCCGCGACGCGGTCGGCCCCCAGTTCGACCTTCTCCTGGACCTCAACTTCAACTTCAAGCCGGAGAGCTGCCTGGAGATCGCCCGCGCCCTGGAGCCGCTGCACCTGATGTGGCTGGAGATCGACATGTACGAACCGGAAGCCCTGGCAGAGGTGCGGCGCAAGACCAGCACGCGCATCTGTACTGGAGAGACTCTCTACTACGAGCGACAGTACTTGCCGTATCTCCAGGCTCGCGCCTCAGACTATCTGATGATCGACGTGCCCTGGAACGGCTTCGGCCCTTCAAAGCGGGTAGGAGAACTCGCGCAGACCTTCCAGATGAACATCGCGCCGCACAACTACTACAGCCACCTGTCCTCGTTTATCAGCGCCAGCCTGTGCGCGGTCCTGCCTAATGTGAAGATCATGGAGATCGACATCGATGATGTGCCGTGGAAGGATGAGATGGTGGTGGACCCGCCCGAAATCATTGACGGCTACATGACCGTCCCGTCGGGGCCCGGCTGGGGCGTCGAGATCGTGGAAGAGGTGCTGCACGCGCATCCTATTGGGTGAAGAGCCAATGCAGACGGCAGTTCAGCGTGAATCCGCGCCAGGCAGGCGAATTCGGATGACCTCGCCGACGATGCGCGTGGGTCCGTCCGGCCCGGGGATAGGGCGATTGGGGGTGCCCTGACCGGTCGATACGTAGAGCGAACCGTCGGGCGCGAGGGTAATGTTCGTGGGCATGTCGAGGCCGTCGGCCAGGACCATTTGGTCGCTGCCGTCAGGCGCGTAGCGGCTGACCCGCCCGCTGAAACGCAGATAGCCGCCGTGGAGCGGAGGCTGGTCCAGGTCGAAGAGGTCGTGCGCGGGGTCGAGCGGATCGGCGTGGTCGCTGGACATCTCGACGACATAGATGTTGCCATCGCTGTCGACGGCAACGTCGATCGCGGTAGTCAGACCCAGGACCGCGTCTTCAATCGCTCCGGTTTCGGGGTCGACGCGCACGACCACACTGTCGCCCGGAATGAACGGAATCACCCCGTCCTCCAGCCAGACCATGCCCGAGAATAGGGCCACGAGCAGGTCGCCGTTGCGCGGGTCGACGGCCACGCCGGCGGGCACCGACTGCTGGCCGCTGGCTAGCGCGCCAAAATGCGTGATCTGGCGGTGCACGCCGTCCTCGATAGTTACGATGGAGAGAGCATTGGCTGTGCTCTCCGCCAGATAGATCTGGGCGTGATCGCGAGCAAAGGTGATGCCGTTCATGTTGCCGCGCGCGGAGAGACTGCGTCCCATGTGCTTATAGGGGCTGATTTCGTAGAGACCGACGCGTTCATGGCCGCCGTCAACGCTTAGATAGAGGTGGCCGTCCGTGTGCCGCAGCAGGTCCCCGGGCCCTCCGACCTCATCCCGCCGCGAAGTGTACACCTGGAGCGCGTTGTAGGTGGGCAGATGGTCTAACCAGACGATGCGCTCGCCCTCATCGCTAAAATCACCGTCGCGGTTGGTGTCCTGGAAGAGGGTGAGTCTGCCGCTCCACTCCTGGGGCGCGTCGTTGCCGGTACCCGCCTCCGCCACCATCAGCGAACCATCCGGCAGAACAACAACGCCGCGCGGATTGGCCAGCCCGGTCAGGACGGTCTCGATAAGCGGCCCGACCTGCCCATTTCCGCCGCGATCGGAGCCTTCCTGCGCCGCATCGTTGTCGGCGTCTGCCGCCCGTTGCCCTGCGAAACAGGCGCCGAGGACAAACGCGGCGACGGATGAGAAGAAAACAACGGACCACAGCAGAAAACCATGTTGTCGATTCACGAAATGTTCCCAATCGAACTGAAGGACTCTGGTCGCGGGAACGTCCTTCACAGTGTCCGTCCCGTTAGCGGTCTACTCTACCATAAAAACTTGCTACAGTTAAGGATCCCGCTGGAACGCGGATCTCCTCGCAAGCCGTGACAGACTGGCAAAGGGCCCCTTCCAAGAGCAGCAAAGAGCATAGCAAAGGAATGGGAGAGGAAACTTGGGGAGAACTCACCCCTCGGCACGCGGCTACCGGTTGGGGCGCCGGAGGGCAGCTCAAGCATAAGGGGCCGGCAACGCAAACGCAAGGCCCCGGCGACGGCCGGGGCCAAAAGAGAAGACGGATTCAAGCAAGGCTGCGAGGCCCGCGGACGCCGCGGACCGGCTCACGCTGGGTCAGACCATGCGGCAGGTGTTCTCAAGCCGGCCCAACTTCTCGATCTCGATGGCGACCGTGTCGCCGTCCTGCATCCAGACCTGCGGGTCGCGGCCGAGACCGACGCCGTGCGGCGTGCCGGTGAGAATGACGTCGCCCGGCTCGAGCGTGAAGGCGGTTGAGCTGAACTCGATCAGCTCGGCCACACCGAAAATCATCTCACGCGTGTTGCTCTCCTGCATCACTTCACCGTTGAGGAGACAGCGGATGTCGAGGACTTGCGGGTCCGGAATCTCATCGGCAGTGATGAAGGCGGGGCCGATGGGGCAGAAGGTGTCCAGGCTCTTGCCCCGGATCCATTGGGGGTCGCCCAGCTGTAGATCGCGGGCGCTGACGTCGTTGGAGCAGGTGTAGCCGGCCACGTAGTCGAGCGCGTCATCCCGGCTCACGTGGCGCGCCGTCTTGCCGATCACGGCGGCCAGCTCGGCTTCGTAGTCCACCTGAGCGGTTAGCCCTGGGTCCCAGACGATTTCATCGCCGGGGCCGACGATGCTGGTCGTGAACTTGGTGAAGATCACCGGGCGGTCCGGGGGCGGCGTGTTTGTCTCGCGGCAGTGGTCCAGGTAGTTCAGTCCAATGGCGACGACCTTGCCCGGCCTTTCCATCGGGCACAGCAGCTTCACGTTGCGCCGGTCGACCGAGTCCGTTACCGTACCGGTCTTGCCGGCCAGAATGTCGCACCAGGTCGCGTCGGTGACTTCGATGGTGTCGCCGCTGGCCGCGCCGTACACCGTTTTCCCGTTGTGCTCAAACCGCAGCCATCTCATTGATCCGCTCCTCGTTGAAGATTAGGGTGTTTTTGTACGCGCCCCGCGCTGAAATGAAGCTATGTGCGCAAGTGCAGAGAGAATATCCTATTCGATCTTGCCGGTAGCGAGCGCCTGCCGGAAATGGGACACCGTGCGCGCAACGCCGTCCGTCAGGGGGGTGTAGGGCACGTCCCGCAACAGCCGCCGTAACGGCCGTTCATCCTGCGCCTCGGCGAAGGGCAAGGACGTTTCCTCGTAAGTTATGCGGCCGGCCGCGCCCGGCTCCGCGGCGACGATGGCGTCGACGACCTGCGACATGTGGGCGACACTGCCGCGGATGTTAAATACAGCCGCGCCTTCAAAGGGCTGGCGCGCGAGTGCGATGAAGGTGCGCGCCACATCGTCGGCATACTGGTAACCGCAGGTGCCGCCGAAGGAGATGTGATAGGGCTCGCCCTTGGCCGCGGCCAGCATCGCCTGCGTGGGCGTGGAGGTCATGCCCTGATCGCGCGCCGGGCCGTAGACCGTATAGGGCCGCAGCGCCAGGCTCGCGATGCCGTCATCCTGCCAGTAGATGCGTGCCGTGCCCTCGTTGGCGCTCTTGTATACGCCGTAAAGATTCAGCGGGTGCAGGGGATCGTCATCCCGTACTTCCGTCCCGTAAAGGTCGGCGCCGCCGTAAACGGCCATGCTGCTGGCATAGACGACCGGCGCAATGCCCGCCCGTTTGGCTGCTTCGAACACATTTACCGTACCGACGACATTCACGGCCGCGCCAAGCGGAGGATTGGCCTTGCAGAAGGGCACCTGCAACGCGGCAAGATGGACGATGCGGTTGGCCCCGCTCTCCTCGACTGCACGTGCGACCGCCTCGGTGTCGGTAATGTCTTCTTTTATAAACTGAATCTGCGCAATCTCCTCCGGCTCCATCAGCAGCTCCAGTCGGTGCAGGCTGGAACCCAGGTCGAAGACGGTTACGCCAACCCCTTCGTCGATGAGATTGCGCACGACCCACGCACCCAGACAACCCAGCGCGCCGGTCACAAAGAAGCGTTCGTCAGACATCCATTGAACCCATTGCTTGACCCCACGGGTAGGGCTGGGCGCAAGTGCGGCCCCAGCGCGCGCTCACCCCAAGGTAAGGCCCATGTGATTCACGGCCGATTTCGTGGTATCCTATCATCGACAGCCCATTTGTCAATTCTGAGCATGAATTGAGCATCGTCTGCATCGCGTCCTTGATTCGCCTCCAAGAGTTGATCGTGTTCAGGACGAATCATCCCGCTAACACAGTTCTCATCCTGCAAGTAACGCCACACGGACCTGACCATGACCGCCAATGACACCCCATCAATCGACGCCCGCGAACTCCGCAACGCCTGCGGCCTCTTCGCCACCGGAATCACGGTTGTCACCACCGAGCTGGATGGTGAAGTACACGGCATGACCGCCAACGCGTTTATGTCGGTCTCCCTGGACCCGCCCCTCCTGGTCATCTCGGTCGGGCACAAGGCGAGGCTGCATGAGCTGTTGAAGCAGACGGGACGCTATGCGATCAGCATCCTTCGCCACGACCAGGAGGACTACAGCAGCCACTTTGCCGGCTGGCCGGTAGAAGGGCTTGAAGTGGAGTTTGAACGCCGCCAGGACTATCCGGTCCTGCCGGACGGCCTGGCCTACTTCGTGTGCCGGGTGGTCGACGCCCACCCCGCAGGCGACCACACACTCTACATCGGGCAGGTCGATTATCTGGAACATGACGCGGGCGAGCCGGTGCTCTTTTACGGCGGAAAGTACCGCCAGATGGCGCCGCCGGACGCGGCGTAGTTCCACTCAGTCGGCGTTGCACTCGGCCCAGCGCCTTTTCTTCTCCAGCATCTCCTCGTTTATCGGAACAGGCCTCCCCGGCGTCCGTCGGCCTTCATCGTATAGCCAGTTGCCCGAATTGTCGCGCAATACCGGTCGGCGCAGCGCCGCGGGCGGCGGGTCGACCGGCTTCGTCGGCGCAGCTGCGTACCAGTAGGCTACCGACGACATTTCGTTGGCCAGGTGGTTGCCATGGCCGTGCTCAATCGTTACCTTTACTTCCTTCCGAAAACGCACAGGATTCTCCAGGTGCAGCACGTATGAAGACTGGTAGCCGCCGCTGTCCTCTTCGAAGATCGAGGAGCCGTTGCGCAGGAAGGCGTTCCGCTGCATGCCCCAGGCCTGATTGAGATAGTCTTCGCTGCCGGTGCCGTGCAGATCGGGAGGCCACTTGTAACCGTCCACCCAGATCATATCATCGCCCTCGCCCCACCAGGTGCCCTGAAAGTTTGTGACGGAGAGCGTACAGCCGATGTAATGGCCGCGGCCCTTCGTCTCGAGAATGACGTAGTTGTCCTCCCAGGCCTGCCTCTCCTTGTTTACAATATTGGCCTCCGGCCTGTTTACGGTGATCTCGTGTCCCCAGCCGCCGAACGGGTTGGCGCGGCGGAACTCGGCGTGGAAGTAGCCGCGCTCGCGGGGCAATTCATCCAAAAGCTCGTAGTCCACGTAGAAATACTGGCGATGGTCTTCGGCGCTCTCGTTAATCAACTCCACGAGCGCCCGCTCGCGGAAAGGCATCGGGGCGTAACAGTTGAGCGCGCAGCCGGCCTCAAACTCGTTATTCCAGCGCGTGGACGCGGTGAAGAGCTGCGACTGGTAGGAGTTGACGATCCCGTTTCCGAGGCCGAAGAAGTCCCCCAAGGGGACGAGCACGCTGGGATGTGCGGCGTTATCCCAGCTGATCTTCAGCAGACAGTCACGGTAGTGGCTGCGCTGGGTCATCCAGATGTGGGTGATAACGCCCGGTCCGTTGAGGTCGGCCAGCACGCGGCTCTGCCCTGCCGGGATGATCCAGGCGTCGGCGTTGCGCCCGCTGGTGTCCCAGGAGGATGCGCGACCGCTACGCGCTGTGGTCAAAGTTGAGATATCAGATAGCATCGAGCCGGTTCTCCTGACAGGGCCGAAACGGTTGGTTTGGATTCAGGCAGCGAAATCTTTGCCCCTGTTCTGCTCGTACCCTATAATGTAGCACGATCTCTGGGCTTGCGTGAATCCCATCAGCAATCTGCTCTTGTCAGGCGCCGCCGACGTCATGCGTTTCAGATTTCGCGGCAACTGCGCCATTGCAGGACGTCTGCAGGTTGGTGGTGTGGGCGCACACGAGAACCGGACCATTGTGCAAATCACCAAAAGAACAGGAGCTACAACCAATGGCAAGGAAGTTGAACTCGCCTCCCAACGCGGAAAATGACGCCCGTAATGTTGGCCGCCGCACTTTCCTGAAGATGATGGCGGCAGGCGCGGCTGCGTCCGCACTGGCTGCATGCGGCCCCGCCGGCGGTGCCGTCGAACAGAGCGCTGCGCCGGCCGCACCGACGGCGGTTCCCACGCCTGAAGCTGTCGCAACCGGCGCCGGCATGATGCGTCCGGGCGGCAACCCCAAGCGCGGCGGCATCCTGCGCACCGCCTTCGGCGTAACGATGAGCCACTTTGACGCTCACCAGGGCGGCGGCACCCATGTCCTGTCGCATATGTACAACAACTTAGTACGCAACAACCTGGTTGACGGCCTGCGCACGATCATCCCGGACCTGGCCGAGAGCTGGGACGTGGGCGAGGGCGGTCTGTCCTACACTTTCCATCTGCGCGAAGGCGTGAAGTACCACGATGGCGAGGCTTTCTCAGCCGCCGACGTCGTCGCCACTTTCAACCGCATTCTCGATCCGCCCGAAGGCATCGTCAGCCCGCTGAAGGCCAACTTTACCTTCGTCGACTCGGTCGAAGCAGTAGACGATATGACCGTGCGCTTCAACCTGAACTCGCCGCGGCCTTTCTTCCTCAACCTGCTCACGCCCACCAATGCGCTGATCTACTCGCAGAAGTCCCTCGAAGAGAATGACTACGATATGCGCGAGGTGATCGCCCCGGGGACGGGTGCCTTCCGTTTCGTCGAGCATCTACCGGCAGAAAAGTGGGTACTCGAGCGCAATCCCGACTACTGGGATCCGGAGCTGCCCTACGTGGACGGCATCGAGCTGCTACACGTGCCCGCATGGTCCGACCGCGGCACCGCCGTTCTGACCGACCAGGCCGATATGTCGTGGAACGTCGCCAAGGAGACGTGGGACGAGGGCATGAACCGCCCTGAAAGCGTGCAGGTCAACAAGCTGGCCAACTTCGGCGCCTACTGGGTCTTCATCAACAACCGCGAAGCGCCCTTCGACGACCCGCGCGTGCGCAAAGCCATCCATCTAGCGGTCAGCAAGCAGAACTTGGCGGCGGCGTTCGGTACGCAGGAGCTGATCAACGTCACGCGCTGGGTGCCGCAGGGCGATCCCTACGCAACGACGCCTGAAGCGCTGTCGACGATGCCAGGCTACAGGGCCGAGAAGGATGAGGATATCGCGACGGCGCAGCAGCTGATGGCGGATGCCGGCTACGGCGAAGGGATCTCCGGCGTCGAGCTGCTGGCGGCAGCCGGGCCGCAGGGCGAGCTGCTGGCGCCTGCGTTCCAGGATATGCTCAAACGGCATCTCAACATCGAGACCGAGATTCGTATCGTCGAGCGTGCCTTGCTCGGCTCCGAACAGTCCACCGGTAACTACCAGCTGATGGTTCACACACGCGGTCACGCCGTCTCCGACATCTCGCCGCGCGGCAATCTGTGGTGGCACGCCGACGGCTCGCAGAACTTCGGCGCCTACACCAATGCGGAATTCGACGCCCTGCTCGCCGAGATTGACGTGGAGTTGGACGTCGAAACGCGGCAAGGGCAGATCGACGACGCCCAGAATCTGCTCGACGAGAACCCGCCCGAGTATCTGGTCGGCTATACCTTCCACCTGCCGATGTGGAACAACCGGGTCCATGGGCTGGCGCTCGACCAGCGCGCCTTCGCCGAATGGGGCCGCATGGAGACCGTCTGGATCGACCCGGACGCCTAGAAACGAGTTGGTGGTCGACGAACGACCGCCGGGCAGCGGCCAGCCTCGCGGCAACCGGGCTGGAACCATGCATAGGCGGCGTCCGGCCACAGAAAACTGAGTACCCTTTGGGCGGCGCAACAGTCCAGCGAACGGGCCCTGTTGCGCCGCCCATTCGATGAAGCATCGCAGTTTCCCTCTGAACGCTCATGTCAAAATATATATTGAACCGCCTGCTCATCGCCATACCGACCATCATCGGCGTCACGATCCTCATCTTTCTGGCGATGCGGGTGATTCCCGGCGACCCTCTGCAGTTGATCGTTTCCGAGTCGGACGGCATCTATGTATTGAGCGAAGAGGAGTTGCAAGCGGTGCGCGCCAGCCTCGGTCTCGACAAAGCGCTTCACATTCAATACCTGAACTGGATCGGGCAGGTCATCAGTGGCGATATGGGCTCCTCCTTCTGGAACAAGGAGCCGATCAGTGGGATGATCCTGCGCCGGGGACCGATTTCGGCGCAGATTGCGATCATGGCAGTCCTGCTCTCCTGGCTTATCGGGGTCCCGATTGGGATGTTGAGCGCGATGTGGCGAAACTCGATGATGGACCATCTGTCGCGCGTCGGCATCACCATCTTCATCGCCGTGCCCAGCTATTGGCTGGGGTTGCTGATTATACTATTCACCGTTCTGGTGTTCACCTGGCGGCCCCCGATCACGATTATCCAGTTCTGGGAGGACCCGCTGGGCAACCTGTCAATGACGCTGCTGCCCGCCCTGGCGTTGGGGCTGGGTCTTTCGGCGGCGACGGCGCGCATGGCCCGCTCCGCCGCGCTCGAGGTCCTGTACGAGGACTATATCCGCACGGCACGCGCCAAGGGGTTGCGCGAGTCGCTCGTCGTCTGGCGCCATGTATTCAAGAACGCAATGTTGCCGGTCGTTACAACGACGGGTCTGGCGCTGGGCGGCCTGCTGGGGGGCGCGGTTTCGGTCGAGACGGCCTTCGCAGTACCGGGCCTCGGCAAGCTGCTTGTGCAGGGCATGACCGAGCGGGACTGGATGATGATCCAAAACCTGGTCCTCCTCTACGGCCTGATCTACGTCTTCATCAACCTTATCGTCGATCTCAGCTACGCCTTTCTCGACCCCCGCATTCGTTACGAATCGTGAACTCCGGCAGGTTGACGAAACTCGGCGGCACCCGCCCGCAGTTCACTTGCTAAAGGAATCGAAATGGCAACGACAGGGTCCCCGCTGGCCGATTCCGGCGGACTGACGATGGAAGGTGAGAGCCGGCAGCCTAATCCGATCATTGCATTTGGCGGTGCGGTCCGCCGTTTCGCCCAGTCATCACCGATCGGCGCGGCGGCCGTGAGCATCTGGCTGCTGATGTTCTTCATGGCGGTTTTTGCGCCGCAACTCTCGCCCTATGACCCATTGGAAGCCGACTACGGCGCTATCCGCGCCGCGCCGACCGCCAAGCACCTTCTCGGCACCGACCAGTTGGGCCGCGATCTTCTCAGCCGCATCATTTACGGTTCGCGCATCACCCTTATCGTCAGCATCACCGCCGTTTTTGTCGGTGACCTGATCGGATTCGTCTGGGGCATTGCCAGCGGCTACCTCGGTCAACGGTTCGATCTGATCAGCCAGCGGGTCGTGGATGTACTGATGTCGTTTCCCGGCCTGATTCTGGCGCTGCTGCTTCTGGTCGTGCTGGGCGCGGGGCTCGTCACAGTGATCGTCGCCATCTCGGTCACGCGCATCCCCTCGGCAACGCGCATCACGCGTGCGGTGGTACTTTCGATCAAAGAGACTTCATACGTCGAGGCGGCGCGCATGATCGGCGCGTCGAACGTGCGCATCATGGTGCGCCACGTTGCGCCGCAGGCGGTTGCACCGATCCTTGTGGTCGCGACATTGCACCTGGGCGGCGCCATCTTCGCCGAGTCTGCCCTTAGTTTTCTTGGGATGGGCATTCCACCACCCCAGCCGAGTTGGGGCAATATGCTCGGCGGTGTGCTGGCCGCGGCCTTTCGCCCACCCTGGTGGCTGGTAATCTTTCCCGGATTGGCAATCACAGCCGCGATTATGGCCGCCAACCTATTCGGCGACGCTTTCCGGGACTTCCTCGATCCAAAGCTGCGGCGGCGCATTGATTGAGCTTCCGGTCTTCTTCTCCGGGCTCTCAGTCTTCGTTTAGCACTCAACCCATGCAGCCGAAAACGAACAGACTTCTCTTCAGACGGCAGCGCTTCTTCGCCTTGGAAATCGCAGCCTTTCCCCTTTTTCACGGATAACTGATAGAGTGAAACGGGTAATGCCGACTCTCATTCCAACAATTTCCCAACAAGGAGAGATGTGTGCCCTTTCAAGTCCTGGACTTCCACAAAGACATCCGCAATCTGCTGACGACGCCGGAAATCCGCGCCCGCTTCCTTCAGATCGACGTGGGGCAGACTTCGAAGAGCCATACCCACGATCTGGGACACGAGATCTTTCTGATCCTGCAGGGCCAGGCGGAGTTCACGATCGAAGGCCACGCCGAAGTGCTGGGGCCCGGTCAACTCTGCGTCGCGCTGACCGATGAAGCCCATGAGGTGCGCAACGTGGGCGACGAACCGGTCATCATGTACTTGTCGGTTACGCCCCACATCCAGCCAACCCACACCATGTGGAATGAGGACGGCACCAAGGAGCCGCCCCGCTTCGTCCTGAACACCTCCTACGACGTGGAGCCGGACCGCACGACGCCCACCGACGACATTCTCGACCAGCAGCTTGCCGCGGCCGAGGCCTGGCTGGCCGCGGTCGAGGCGAATACGCGTAGGCAGCGGGAGCAGATAGCAGCCTACAAGGCGGCGCGGGCGGCAGGCGACCTGGAGGCATCTCTGGCCGCGCGCGACGCAATGTGGGAGACTCTCTATCCGGCCTATCGCCGCGCCTTTGCCCTGGCCGACGTGTGGAACAGCTTCACCTCGCGCACGGTTGACACGGAATACACCGGCCCTTGAGCCGCAACGTTCTCAACAGAAAACTCACCACTGATTGGAGACATGCAAGTGACACGAGTGAAGATCGGCGTGATTGGATGCGGGGCAATCGCACAGGTCCATCACATGCCCAACTTGAAGGAGCTTCAGGACGAGTTTGAGGTGACCGCAGTCTGTGACGTATCGGCCGGCGCGTCGCGCTACGTGGCCGAACGCTTTCACGTCCCGCGGCACTTTACAGACTACCGCGACCTGCTGGCGTCCGACGTGGAGGCGGTGCTCCTGTGCCAGACGGACCCCAAAAAAAACGTCGCAGTGGACGCCTTCGACGCCGGCAAGCACGTCTTCGTAGAGAAGCCTGTCTGCTTCTCTCTTGAAGAGTGCGATGAGATGATCGCGGCCTGCGCGCGGGCGGGCACCGTAAGCCAGGCCGGCTACATGAAGGTCTACGATCCGGCGTTCGAACGGGCCAAACGGGAAGCTGCCGGCATGGACGTGCGATTCGTGCAGATCAATCACCTGCACCCGAACAACGACCTGCACCTGAAGCAGTTCGACGTACGCCGCTTCGACGATCTGCCTGAAGATGCGATCCAGAGCTCAATTGCAGGCAGGGCGGCCGCGCGCCGCCAGGCCATCGGCGACGTTCCGTCGCACGTAGAGCGCGCCTTCTTTCTCCTCGCAGGCAGCATGATCCACGACCTCTACGGCCTGCGCGAGATCATGGGCCTTCCGGTCGAGGTGACGCACATCGAAATCTGGCAGGAGGGTCGGGCGGTCACCTTCACCCTGGTCTACGAGAACGGCGCCCGCTGCGTCGGCACGTGGATCGACTTGCCGCATCTCTGGGACTTCAAAGAGACACTGGAGCTATACGGCGACGACAAGCGGGTCATCGTAGCCTACCCGACCGGCTTTTCGCGCGGCATCCTGTCGACCGTGTCGATCCAGGGAATCGATAGCGAAGGCACCACTTATCGCTCCGAGCCCTACATCGACTGGGACAGTGCATTTGTGCGCGAGCTGCGCCACTTCCAGGACTGTATCGTAAACGGCAGGCAGTCGCGCACCTCGCTGGAGCACGCCCGCAAGGACGTGGGGCTGATTATCGACATTATCAAAGCGCACCAGGGATAGTACAATAAGAAGAGGAAACAGGCAGCAATTGGCCGAATGCCGGCAGACCGAACGCGATGCCAACTGAAGTCGTCCCGTGAAAACGCTCATCGTCTCCTCAATTCAGCAGAAGATGCGTCTGCCCCAGACGCTGGATGAGTACCGCGAGGACTTGCGCCGGTTCATGCGCGCCGCGGCAAACAAGCGGGCGCGCCTGGTGGTTTTCCCGGAGCTGGCCGGGGTGATGGTCATTCCACCGCTCCTCGGCGGTCTGGAAGCGAACCTGCTCAAACGCGCGGACCTGGCGCGGCGGCGGCAGTCGGGCCTGTGGCAAAAGGTCAGTGGCGGTCTTGCCGGTGCGCTCTCCGGCTGGTTCAACTCGGACTTTCGCCAAATGGCAGGCGCGTTGTTGACAACGCAGCCTGAGACGGTCCTGGAGGCATACGACGGCCTGTTTGGCGGCCTTGCGCACGAGTTTGATGTCACGCTCGTTGCGCCAAGCGGCTATCTGCCGGATCCTGTGGATGGGATTCTGCGCAATCTCGCCATCGTCTACGGGCCGGACGGCGACCGTCTGGGCTATCAGGCCAAACGCGTCCTCCATCCCGAAGACGAGGACCTGGCCCAGCCGGGCCACGAGTGGAACGTGATCCATACCCCGGTCGGGCAGATCGGGCTGATGCTGGGCGGAGACCTGCTGTTTCCGGAGGTGGGGCGGCTGCTCGCCTATCAGGGCGCGGAGATGCTCATCGCGCAGGGCGCGGCCAACGATCGCGTGCTGTACGAAAAGTTGCGCGCCGGCATTCTGGCCCGCATGCAGGACAACCAGCTCTTCGCAGCCATCAGCTTTCTCGTCGGTCACAACGAGTTCAGCCGCCGCCAGCGCGACCCCTTCGTAGGCCGTTCATCGCTGATGGCGCCGCAGGAGCTTACGCCCCGTTCCAGCGGAATCCTCGTCGAAGCATCGAACGTCCGCAGCGAGAGTGTGCTTTCCGCCACGTGGGACTTTGAGGAGCTGGCCGACTTGTGGGAATCGTCGGACACGCCGCTGCGCAGCCATCTGCCCCTGGAGGCGGTCGGCCCGACGCTGGCGCGGCTCTACCAAAGGATGAAAAAGCTGCCCAAAGGATCAGACGCACTCCTGGAAGCGCCCGACGACCAGGAGCCCGAAACCGTACCGGCCCCCGAAGAAATCGTGAAGAGAACGCCATTGACCACCAAATCCAAGACGACTCTGGGCCTGCATGAACTGCCCGTTCTTTCATCGGTCAGCGCTTTTTGGGGATCGGCCGCGCCTGAAGAAATCGAAGCTGCTTTGCCGGCCCATGTCCCCGTCACTCTTCCCTTTGATCCAGACGGCGAAGAGGATGGCGACCCGGCAGGACCAGGGGAACAGCAGACGCTTGTCGAAGCTGAGAGGGACGGCGCCGCGGGCATCGCCGGCTCTGCAGAGGTCGCTGCCAGCGTGGACCATGAGAGTCCAGCGCCGGATCAAGAGAGCGTGCCGGTAGGCGAAGAGGAAACGCGGGAAATGGACGCACTCCTCGAACCCAAGGCGGAAGAGGGGAACAAAGAAGGGGATTGAGGACGCACAACTAGGGTGCAACCCCCTCTTTGGCGGTTCGGATCAGGCGCAGCATCTCTTTTACGTCGGTGATTTTCACACGCGGCTGTCCCCGCTGCGCGCCGCGTTCATTCTCTATCTGCTCGAGAATCTGCCAGTCTGCGAAGGAAACGAAGGCCGCGCCCCGTTCACGCAGAAACGCAACGATGTTGTCGACGCGGCCGTTCTGTCCACCAGGCTGCGGACTTTGCTGACCGTTTGCGGCGGTCCCGATGGCGCCCACGGCCGGGATGGCCGCTGATTTCACGTCCTCCATCATCATCTTCACCGTTTCGACCGCATCCGGCTTGTTGGTGCCGATCACCCCTGTCGGGCCCCGCTTGGCCCAGCCGACCGCATATT
Organism: Caldilineaceae bacterium; assembly: GCA_022827195.1. Taxonomy (GTDB): domain Bacteria; phylum Chloroflexota; class Anaerolineae; order Caldilineales; family Caldilineaceae; genus Bin5. Next base: position 18,713 of record JAJDTL010000014.1, on the reverse strand, counting down.
CACCGGATACGACCGCGCCGCCGTGCTCGGCGGTAACGCGTCCTCTTTCGTTCGGGATGATCCCCCAGCGATCGTAGAACGGGACGCCGGGAATGGGCACGCCCCGGTAGCCGATCGAACGAAAGATCAGGCCCACGTCAAACTCCTTGTAGGTACCGGTGCCGCGGCAGGAGAGGTAGCCCGTCTCGGTCGCGTAGAGGGCGTTCTTTTCGGTCTTCATCGCGCTGACCGTTCCACCCGAGCCGGAAATCTCGGTGGGCGAACGCAGGAAGTGGAAGATGATCTGCTTCGGTTTGCCGGTCGAGCCGCGCTCGGCCAGTTCGCGTAGCGTCTCCATATTTCGCTGCGCCGTACGGTCCTCGGCCAGCTCAGCCTGACTGGCCTCGTCCAGTACAAGGTCGGCCGGATTGACGATTACATCTGCCACCTCCAGCTCACCCAACTCCTTGATCTCCGGATTTGTGAATTTGGCCTGCACAGGCCCCCGGCGCGCAAAAATGTGAATGCGCCGGACTTTGCTCTCGCGCAGCTCCTCAAGTGCATAGTCGGTAATGTCGGTGGTCTTCAGCTCGTCGACCGATTTGGCGAGAATACGCGTCACGTCCATCGCCACGTTTCCGACGCCGATCACCGCGACGCTCTCGACCGTCAGGTCAAATTCATAGTGACGGAAGTCGGGATGGCCGTTGTACCAGGCCACAAACTCAGTGGCCGAAAAACTTCCCCCGAGGTCCTCGCCGGGAATGTCAAGCTTCCTGTCCGATTGCGCGCCAACCGCGTAGATGATCTGATCGTAATACGCTTTGAGGTCGGCATGGGAAATGTCGGTGCCGAGATTGACGTTGCCGAAATAGCGGACGCGACTGTCCTTCATTGTGCGCTCGTAAATGCGGGTAACAGACTTGATTTTTTGGTGGTCCGGAGCCACACCGTAGCGCACGAGGCCGTAGGGCGTAGGAAGCCGGTCAAAGATGTCAATGGTGACGTGGGCGTCTTTCTGCTGCAGGAGCGCGCCGGCAGCGTAGAAGCCGGACGGCCCGGCGCCGATGATGGCGACGCGCACGGGTCTGCTGCTGCTTCCGAGTTCGCCTGTGGGAATCACGGCTGCGTTCCTTTGTGGGTTGTTCTCACGTCAAACGGGTGATGCAGCAACGCGCCTCAAACTTTGCGCTGGAGCAACGACTGAAACTGGCGCGCCAGGGTCAAGACACCGATCCCAAGCTGGAAATACTCTTTCAGGCCGATCGGCTCTCTGTCTGACTCGTCGCCCTCTTCGGCGCGGGCGCTGGACAGCCAGGCAAACAGGCCGCCCAGCAGCGCGCCTGCGATTACCCCCGCCACGACAATGCCCGTCCGGCTGCTTTCTCTCATAAACGTGTCTCCGCTGCTTTGCGCTCGCAGCTGGCCAAGCAGTCGCGCGTTATCAATCGAACTGGAATTCTTAAAAATAGACGGACCGCGGCGCCGTCAGCAGCGCCGCGGTGACCGTCATAGAGCAAAATGGTCGAGAGCGGTTCGCATTGCCTATTCCGCTCTCCGCGAGAAGTCTTGTGCCGGCTACTTGGCCGTCATCTCCTTGACGATGATTCGGTGGTCCAGCTTTGGTGCCCAGCTAAGGCTGCTGCCGACGCCGTAGGAGAGGTCCACGTGGCCGATGTAGCCGATCGCGACATCCTCATGCACGATCCGGTTCAGCTCCTGCAGCTTCATTTCGCGCTCGTCTCCCGACAGCGGCAGCGCTTCCATCCACACCGCATCGGCTTCCTCGTTGCAGTATACCGAGAGGATGCCCTCGCAGGAGTAGTAGAAGCGGAAGGAGGAGGCGTAGTCCATAATCTCGTTGCCATGCAGATGGATGGCAACAAAGTTACGGTCCTCGGGCACGTCTTTGATGTTGACGAGCATCACCTGGCCGAAGCCTTCCGGATCGTAGAAGGTGGTCGTAACGCTGAACCCAACCTCCTCGAGCATCGCTTCCACCGCCTGAAGCACCTCATCGGACCTGGGGAAGACCGCGTGGCGGGCGCCCAGTGTTATCTCCATGTCGGTCGGCACACCGTCGGCCGCCGCGGCGGCCAAGAGCTCGCGCGCCTGGTCCGGATCGTAGGGATACGGTTCCAGGCTGGGGTCATGACCGGTAGCCGATGAGTTTACGATCTGTCCGGCGACAGTGGCTGCACCGCCCAGGATGTTGTCGACGATCGACGCCTTATCGATTGCCATCTGGAAGGCGAGCCGCGCACGCCTGTCGGATAGAAGCGGGCTGTTGGTATCCATGCGGATGAAGATGGTCTCTACGCTGGGAGCCGACTCGCAGCTGGTGTCATCGCCGGCGTCGAGCGCCTGGCACTGCTCCGGCGTCACGAACTGGGCCAGATCGACCTCGCCCGCCTGGACAGCCGCGACACGCACCTGGGACTCCTGCAGGAAGCGGTAGGTGGCCTTCTGGTAGGTTTGAGCGCCTCCGGCATCGTCCGGATTGTCAAGGCCCCACCAGTCGGGGTTCGCTTCGTACGAGATCGACTCGCCTTTGCGCCATTCGACGAACTGGTACGGTCCCGTGCCGATGATCTGCGAATGGTAGGAGTCCGGGTCCTCGGTCAGCTGCCTGGCGGACGAAATCGCGACCCATTCGACCTTGCCGAGCAGGATCGGGTCCGGCTCCGGGGTCGAGACATCGAGCGTATACTCATCTACCGCCGCAGCGCTCACGGGGCCGAGGAAGTCGAGCAGGTCGAAGGCATTGTCGGGATCGAAGGTGTGGTTGATGCTGATTGCGGCCCCTTCGGCGTTAAAAGGCGAACCGTCGTGGAAGGATACGCCCTCGCGCAGGTTGAAGCGAATGGTCGTGTCGTCCAGCCGCTCCCACGAAGTGGCCAGCATCGGCAGGAAGCCGCCGTTGACATAGTCACGGGCTACCAGCTGTTCGAGCGCATTGCGAAAACCCGCGGCGCCTGTTTCGCCAAACGAGCGCCAGGCGTCGAGGCTGACCGGTTCGATGCCGACCGCAATTGTGACCTCTTTGGGCGCCATTTCGTCGCCCATCGCGGCCGGTTGGACCGGCACACAGCCGGCCAGAGCCACAGCCAGTACGACGACAAGAGCGACGAATCTCCATGCCCTTCTGTGAATCATGATTCCTCCCTTTTTGTGTGGTGTGCGCCAGGCGGAAACCCCGTCTGGCCGGTTAGGCGACACGCCCCCTTCCATAGGTAGAGACACCCTGCCAACGTTGCCGAGGTCCTTGAAGGTTTAACATGCTTGAACAACGGCGAAACCCTTTGAGGCAGTCGTGGTGGGCGATTCCCGTTATGAAGTTGAGGAGCGCGGTGGTAGAATGGCGGCAACTCTTTCATCAGTTGCTGACTGCCGCATTCTCTACGATCTTGGCGGCAATCCCAAACGATTGTATAGTAAATCTGCCAGAGACGTCAATTAGCAAATCTCCGGCCGGCCTGACCGCATTACTCCTCGAACCGACTTGGGTTTCGGCTGACTGGGGATACCATCACGTAGGTATCCTGCCCCTTTCCTGCCGATGCTCGGTCCTGCAGGCTCCCTGTCTCTGCCCAACCAAGTGCACGAGAAACGGAACAGACTCCAAGGAGTTCGTATGCGCATGACCGGGGGTGAAGCTGTCGTCCGCTCGCTGGCGGCACACGGTGTCGACACGGTGTTCGGCATTCCAGGCACCCACAATCTGGCCATTTACGATGCGCTGCGCCACAGCGGCGGCATCCGCCACATCCTCGCCCGCCATGAGCAGGGCGCGGCCTTCATGGCCGACGGCTACGCCCGCGCCAGCGGGAAAGTCGGCGTCTGCATCTGCACGACGGGTCCGGCCGCGCTTAACACGCTGGCCTCGCTGGGAACGGCCTATAGCGACTCCTCCCCCGTTCTCTGCATCGCCAGCCAGATCCCTGCCGCGGGGATCGGCCTCGACAAGGGGTTTCTGCACGAGTGCCACGACCAGTTGGGGAGCTTCGCGCCGGTGACGAAATGGCAGGCGCGCGCCGACACCGTGGAGGCGATCCCCGAAACGATGCGGGAGGCCTTTGCCCAGATGCTGACTGGCCGGCCGCGGCCGACCGCCGTAGAGATTCCCTGCGACACGCTGGACGAAAGCGGCGAAGTGACAGTTCCCGCGGCCGCGACCCCACAGCGCCCCGTCCCCGGTACGGATCAGATTGAGCAGGCGGTCGGGCTGCTGGGTGCCGCGCAGCGGCCGGTAATATGGGCGGGCGGCGGCGCTGTAGGCAGCGGCGCAAGCGCCGAACTTCTGCAGCTGGCCGAACGCTTGCAGGCGCCCGTCTTCACGACTGTGCTGGGCAAGGGCATTCTGCCCGAAGACCATCCGCTTGCCGCCGGCAACGCGCTCCTCTACCCCGACGCGCAAGCATTTCTGGCCGAATGCGATCTCATGCTGGCAATTGGTACCCGCTTCACGGAAGAGGAGACCGACCGCTGGGCGCTGCAGTTGCCGGACTGTCTGATCCACATCGACATAGACCAAGAGGAGATCGACCGCAACTATCCGTCGACGGTCGGTCTTGTCGGCGATGCTCGCGCCGCGCTGCAACAGATCAACGCGCGTTTGGGGGATCTGCGTAGGCCGCCGGGCGGCCGGGCGAGAGAAATCGCTGATCTCAGACAGCAGATCTGGCGCTCTTGCCAGGCGCGTGCGCCCGAAGGCGTGGAGTTGGTCCACACCCTTCGTTCCGCACTGCCGCGTGAGACGATCCTCGTGAGCGACCTGACGGTTGCCGCATACTGGTGCCGGCGGCTGATCGACGTGTACGAGCCGAACACGTTCATCTATCCCTGGGGATTCTGCACACTGGGTTTTGGCCTGCCGGCCGCGATCGGCGCCAAGATTGCGCGACCGGAACGCCCGGTCGTCGTCCTGTGCGGAGACGGCGGCTTCATGTTCAACTGCCAGGAGCTGGCTGCAGCAGTGCAATACGACCTGCCGCTCGTGGTGCTGGTCTTCAACGACAGCGCGTACGGCGTGCTGCGGCCGCAACAGGAGGTGCGCTACGGCGCCGCGCATGAGGTCGACGTTGTGAATCCGGACTTCATGTCTCTGGCCGGCGCGTTCGGCGTTGACGGCAGGCGCGTGGACTCGATCGAACAGCTCGGACCGGAAGTTGCCAGGGCGATCGAAGCGGATAGGACAACCCTGATCGAGCTTCCCGGTTCCTTGCCCTGGCCGATGGTGGATCCGTCGACGCGCATGTTCGAGGCGGCGCAATGAGCAGGCTGCGCGTTGGCTTCATCGGCGCAGGCGCTATCACCGACCTCCATTACATCGGCTACCAGGACAACCCAACTGCCGAACTTAACGCCATCTGCGACGTTGACGAGGACCTTCTGCGGAGCCGCGCCTCGAACTGGAAAATCGGCAAGACATACACCGACTACCGCCGGCTCCTGGCCGACCCCGAAATCGACGCGGTAGAGGTGATCACGCCCCACCACCTTCACGCAGAGATGGGCATCGCCGCGCTTGAGGCGGGCAAGCACGTCTCAATACAGAAGCCGATGGCGATCACCGTCGCCGAGTGCGATGCTCTCATCGCAGCGGCGCAGCATGCTGGCAAACAGATGCGCGTCTTCGAAAACTTCCGCTTCTACCCGCCCCTGGTCAAGGCGAAAGCGCTGCTCGACGCCGGCGAAATCGGCGAGCCGCTCTCGATACGCATCAAATGCGTACAGGGCACTTCCGGCCCGGGCTGGGAGATTCCCTACCGCCGCTGGGTATGGCGCTTCGACCCCGTTCAGGGAGGCGGCGGCCGTGTCATCCTCGACTACGGCTACCACCTGTTTTCCATTGCACGCTGGTACCTCGGCCCAGTAGAAAAAGTGTTTGCTTGGATCACAAATCGCCCCATACAGCACGGGTGGATGCTCGACAGCCCTGCGGTCGTCATCTGGAAATACGCCAATGCCGAAAAGTACGGGTCCTACGAAGCAGTGACCTCGGACGACATTCTCGTCCGCAGTAAGTACGGGCGCCCGGAAGACGAGTGGATCGAGTTGACCGGTTCGCGCGGTTTTATCTGGGTCAACCGCTGCACATCGATGCTGCTTGACAGACCGGCGCTGGAGATGTATCGCGACGGCGAGACCACGCAGTTCCCGGAGGTTGACTCGGACTGGGGCGCGAGCTTCGTCGCCGGCGTGCAGGACTTTGTCGACGCAATCGCACAAGGGAGACAGTCACCGCTGGACGGCGAGGAAGGGAAGGCGGTCCTGCAGTTCTGTCGCGCGGCGCAGCGTTCCGCGCGGGAGGGGCGCGAGGTATGTCCGGAAGAGATCGAGTAATGCGCCTGGCCACAAGGCCAGTAAGTTGCCTCGGGGCGGTGACCCGGCAACACGCCCCACTTGCCGACTGAACGCCGCATTCCTCTGCCAATGAAGAGTCCCACAAGAAGCGGATCTCTAAACGTAACAACTGTACCAACTGTTTGGCTGCTGCTCCTGAGCGCGCTTCTCGGGGCTTGTGAACGGCTGCCCGGTGACGTTTTGGTTACCCCCACCCCGATCCCCACGCCTGTCCCACTCCCCAAAGCAGTCCATCCGGTAACGCGCGGCGATATCGTCGACAGCGTAACCCTGCTGGGTCTGGTCGATTCGCGGCGGCGAGAAAACCTCTCCTTCCGCATCGCCGGGCGCCTCAATCGCTTTCACGTCCGGCCGGGGGATGGCGTCGAAGCGGGCCAACTTCTGGCCGAATTGGACGTTGGCTTCCTGCCGCACGAACTGGCCAAGGCCGAGAAACAGCTCGAAATCGCCCAACTGCGGCTGGAGGCGGCGGAAGGCACAAAGTCGCTGGCCGTAGCCGATGCGCAGGCTACCCTCAGCCTCGACAAGCTCGGACTTGACCAGGCGCGGGCCGGCGCGCAGGAAGAGGAGATCGCCCGCAGGGAGCTGGCGATTGCAAATGAAACGGCCAGGCTGGAGCTGCTGGCGGAACAACATGATCGCGAAATTGCCCTCTTGCAGGCGGAGGTCGAGCTCAAAGCGATCGATGTCGAGATGCTCCTGGCCCGAATCGAGCAGGCGCAGCTGCTAGCGCCCTTCGCCGGTGTCGTGCGGTACACCGACGGGGAGGTCGGCCAGATGATCGAGGAGTACGCGCCGGTGATGGGGCTGGCCGACCCGGATGCGCTGGAGGTAAGAAGCTCCCTTCCCAGCGACGAGGAGCTGCCCAAGTTGCGACCGGGCCAGGCGGTCGCGATCGTCTTTCGCCTCTACCCAAAGCGTGATGTTACGGGCCGACTGATCCAGGTCTCGACGCCGACCAGTGCGGGCAGCGCGGACGAAGGGCTGCCGGTTCGGATCGAGTTCTCCGCGCCCGACCTGGAGCTGGAGATCGGCTCGCTGGCCGACATGCGTATTGTCGTCGAACGCAAGGAAGACGTGCTGACCATCCCCAACGTTACGATTCACAGCTACTTCAACCGGCGCTACGTGCTGGTCAAAGAAGGCGAGAGCACGGTTGAAGTCGACATCACGTTGGGCGTGGACGACGGCGAACGCAGCGAAGTGCTGGCCGGCCTGGAAGAGAACGAGCAGGTCTACGAGCGCTAGACTCCTTGATTCACCCCAATTCCTCCCAAAGACCTCGATTCTACGAAAGTCGGACAGGGGTCGCCACGGCCCGATAAAATGTCGGCCCGCGCCGCCGCGCCCGCGTCACTGCCAACGCGCGCTATGCTCCCCGGCGCCGCTTGCCACCCACCAACAGAGCTGCAGGCCGCTTGAGAGGCAATATGGGCACAAGATTGCAGCTCGAATCTCGTCTGCCGCTGTTCAACTCTCGCTTTGATGTTGGCAGTCAGAGCAGTGCATTTTCCTGCAACCGGCCTGACAAGGGTGCGTAAGGTGCTTCCCAGCTTCGGGGGATCTACCCTTGGGAACTCGGTCGCCACGCCCGCAGCTGCCCCGCCTGCCTCCGGACAGCCATAGCCTCACCCCACTCTAGAGAAATGCCAGAGCAAAGAATCGGCCTTGACAAGCCGGAAACTAGAATTTATACTTTATATACTTAATGGTTTTCATTGACAGAATTATAGTGGCAATAACTTGCTGAAATTTGGCGTTCCTGCAGACTCATCGTGCTTGAGTGTATCTCAGTATTTTGTCGCTCGCGTCTATCCTACACAAGGAGAAAGAACCATGAAAGAGCGAGAGATCACACGCCGAACGTTTTTGCATCTGTCCGCAATGGCTACGACAGGCGCCGCACTGGCGGCATGCGTACCTGGGGCACAGGAAGCGGCGCCCGCAGAGGTGCCGGCTGCCCCCGCAACCCCGTCAGGGCCGGAAGCCCCCATGCTGGCCGAAATGGTCGAAGCCGGAACCTTACCCCCGCTTGACCAACGCCTGCCCCAAAACCCACTGGTTTGGGACGCAAAGGATGTTCAGATTCTCGAGCCGGAAGATGCCCGTTACGGTGGCACCTTGAAACTGGGTCACGTAAAGGACATCGACATGCTGGCCCAGGTCAACTACGCGCGGCTACTTTCCGACCGCAGCGAGTTCGTGCCCCACTTCGCGGAAGGATGGGAGTTCTCGGATGACTTCACATCCCTGACCTTCTTCCTGCGGAAAGGACTCAGGTGGTCCGATGGCGAGTTCTACACGACCGCCGACATCCTTTGGTGGTGGGAAAACATCGTGCGATCCGAGTTCGCAGACTCCCCGCCGAGCCTGTACAATTTGGACGCTGGCGCGGACAACCTGATCGCCGTTGATGACTACACGTTACAGGTCACCTTCGGCAAGGCCAAGCCCCTCTTTCTGCTGGAAGTCCAGGGATTTGCCGGCGGAGAGACCTCGCCGATTGACCGCTGCGCCCCTCATTTCGTGGAGAAACTCCACCCGGCATTTAACCCGGTTTCCGGCAAGGATCCGAAGGAGCAGTTCCAGGAAATGTTCGATGCCCTTAGGCGACTGCCTCGCTACCTGGAGGACCCCGATCGTCCCGTCCTGTGGCCTTGGCGAATTGTAGACTACAAGGAGGGGCAGTTGGTCCGTCTGGAGCGCAATCCCTACTACTGGGTGGTCGATAGGCAAGGCCGGCAGTTGCCATACACCGACTACTGCGAAAACTTCCTGCTCGGTGACGCGGATGGCGAGACCGAAAGGCTCAAATTCCTGGCCGGCGAAACACACTACATTCGCCGAACGACCACCGGCGCGGACATCACGTTGTTCAAAGAGAATGAGGAAAAGTCCCAGATCGACACGCTATTCTACCAGCGAGAAACAAACTTGGGCATCGGCTTCAATACCGCGCATGCCGATCCCAACTGGGCTGAAGTCCTCGGCCAAGCAGACTTCCGACGAGCACTGTCCGTCGCGGTTGACCGGGAACTCATCTTGGAAACAGTTTACGGTGGCTTTGGCGAGGTCGGGCAGGGCATCAGCGAATCCGGCCAGTACGATCCGGAAATCGACGGCAAATGGATCGATTACGACCCGCAGAAGGCGTCCGATATGTTGGATGCCCTCGGCCTGGACAACCGCGACGAAGAGGGCTTCAGGACATTTGCCGACGGCTCGAAAATGACCTTGATCGCCTATTACATCCCGGGCTGGCCGTCCGGTCTCGGCACCGATGAAGTGTTTGAGATCATTACGGAACAGTGGAGTGAAGTGGGTGTACGCTCCGTCGCCAAAGGCGTAACATGGCCCGTGCGGGTCGAGAGACTGACGAACCGGGACTTCGAAGTATATGTCCTCGGCTGGTGGGGCGGCACCTGGTTGTGGGATCTGGTCATCGGCACCGGCGCCCACGGCTTCGCTCCTTCCAACGCGGCGTGGTGGCGCAACCGTGACAAGCCGGAGGCTGAACGCCCAGGCATTGAGCCTACCGGAGCTTTGCGCGAGTTGTTTGAACTGGAGGAGATCTGCTTTACCACCACGGACGAAGCGGAGCGCCGCGATGCCTTGCACCGCCAAAAGTTGCTCCTGGCCGACCAGCTCTTCGGCATGGGATTTGTGCAGAATGGTCCTAAACCCATCGGAGCCAGCAAGAAACTGCGCGGCGTTTGGGGCCGGTTTGGAACCGACGAAATGTTGGTCATCAATCCCGACGAAGGGGACACCTGGTTCCACCAGTTCTGGATTGATGAGTCCTAAGAGAATAGTAATTCGTGGATTATGGATAGTGGTGCGTGCTTTGCACTCGCCACTATCCACTGCTGTTCTCTCTCCTCCCTTGTTGCGAGAACAACAATGCAACAATTCATAATCCGCCGGCTGCTGAACATGCTTCTGGTCTTGCTGCTCAGCTCAATCGTCAGCTTCGTTGTGGTTGAGTTGCCGCCGGGCGACTATTCGACCGTCCTGAGAGGGCAGCTTGAAACCGAAAGGATCCCGCCGGCGCAGATCGAGGCCCAGGTAAAACCGGTCATCGAGCGGTTTGCCCTCGATAAACCATTGCCGGTTCGGTTTTGGCGCTGGCTCTACTCTATCATCACCTTCAATTTCGGCTACTCAATGGTGATGAATCAGCCAATCGCCGATCTCCTGCACGAACGCCTGCTACTCACCATGGTCGTCAGCCTGGCCACGTTGCTTTTCATCGTCGTAGTGGGAATCGCCATTGGCATGTTTTCGGCCGTCAAACAGTATTCAGGGTGGGATTATCTGTTCACTATAATTGGTTTCATCGGCATGGCGACGCCCAATTTCCTCCTTGCCCTGATCATCCTCTTTGTCTCCGTTATGGTATTTGGATCCACCAGCGTGGGCGGGCTGTTCTCGGCCGAGTATCTCTTCGCGCCATGGTCCTGGGCCAAGCTGGTCGACTTCCTGAAGCACATCTGGGTCGTCGTGGTCATCATAGGCACAGCCGGCACGGCCGGCACCATTCGCGTCATGCGCGCCCAGATGTTGGATGTCTTGAGTGAGCCTTACATCGACACGGCGCGGATGAAAGGGCTTTCCAGCGCGAAAGTTTATTTCAAACATGGCCTGAGAGTGGCCATCAACCCAATTGTATCCAGCATCGGCTTGAGCTTCCCAGGCATTATCAGCGGCGCAACAATCGTATCGCTCGTCTTGCTCTTGCCGCTCGTCGGCCCTCTGCTCCTGAATGCCCTTATGAGCGAAGACATGTATCTCGCGAGCACCATTATCGTCCTGCTTACCTTCGCCCTTGTCGTCGGCAATTTCCTGGCCGACCTGACTCTAGCTTGGCTGGACCCGCGCATCCGCCTGGATAGCTGACACCAGGGACGAATGTGCCTTCCCATAGGAAACTCGCCCTTCTCTGCACTGAGGGGGCCAAAGGGCTCTCTGGATTACCTATTGCGTAAGGGAAGTCGGGACGCCCACACCGTAAGTGGGCAACCCGCACCACGAGCCTTGCTGTCGGGCGAAATACACCTTGGTTGCCGGACTTCATCCGCCAAGTTCTGCACTGTCCACTAAGAACAGATCATGACCTGTTTGAAACCATGTGAACCCCACCAACATCCGTAACGCCACTCGCCTGGGTTGTCGAACGACGTATAGCTTAATCAATGCCGATGACAACGACATTCCCATCTTCGATTCATCTGTTCGCTCCAAGGCCAATCTGACTTTCCTCGAATCACCGGACTGGAATGAGTCGTTCCGACCTGGAAACGCCAATCAAGATGACCACAGCCACTCGTAATGCAGAAGACGTATCTGATCTCTCCGCAACGCAGCAGGTATCTTACAGAAGACTGCTCTATTTGCGCTTCTGCAAGAATAGGCTCGCAGTTGTCGGCTTTTGGATACTGATCGCCCTCTACGTCGTGGCCCTGGGCGCAGAATTCTTTGCACCCTACGGAAAAACGACCCGCTTTAGCGCTATCCTGGCGCCGCCTCGGCTTCCCCGAATTGTCGATGCTGAAGGAGGCCTGCACCTACGGCCTTTTGTCTACGCATACAAAAAGGGGAGGGACCCCGAGACGCTGAGGCGTACCTACATTGCGGATACGTCGGAAATGTATCCGCTGCGCTTCTTCGTTCGTGGTGAAGAGTACGAATTCCTCTTCTTCAAGAGCAACTGGCACTTTTTTGGTGTTGAGGGCGGTGAAACTTTCCTGCTGGGAACGGACAACCAGGGCAGGGATCTGTTCTCACGCATCATCTACGGTGCACGTCTTTCGACTACGATTGGATTGTGCGGTGTTGCCATCAGCCTGGTGTTGGGTATCATCATCGGCATGATCTCGGGCTACATCGGCGGGATCGTTGACCAGGCGATCCAACGTGGCATTGAAGTCCTGCTCTCCTTCCCCAGCATCCCTTTATGGTTGGCTCTGTCAGCGCTTCTGCCACTGGATTGGAGCCCGCGCCGCATCTTCTTTTTCATCACGATCATCCTATCTATCCTCAATTGGGGCAGCTTGGCGCGCATTGTGCGCGGCATGACACTCTCCCTGAAGAACGAAGAGTATGTACTGTCATCGCGCATGGGAGGCGGTGGCAAGTTCTGGATCATCCGACGCCATCTCTTCCCTGCCAACCTCAGCTATGCAATCGTTGCCGCTACATTGTCCGTGCCGGAGATGATTCTGGGCGAGACTGCTCTGAGCTTTCTGGGACTTGGCCTGCGTTCGCCGGCGGTGAGCTGGGGCGTCCTCCTTCAAGCGTCTCAGAAAGTTTCCGTGCTAGGGGTGGCGCCGTGGCTGATCACACCCGTCGCCTTTGTGATCGCCACCGTCCTGGCATTCAACTTTGTCGGGGATGGCCTGCGCGATGCGGTCGATCCACATTCGCGTTACTGAGCGTCGACGTTTCGTTGCCGCTGGCTTTCGAAGCGGCCGACCGGATTCAGCATGATACTCGAAATCAAAGACCTGCAGATGAGCTTTCGCTCTGTCGTGGGCACAACGCGGGCCGTGAACAGCGTGAGCTTTGCCGTGGAGCCGGGAGAAATCGTCGGGTTGGTGGGGGAGAGCGGCTGTGGCAAGAGCGTCACCGCGCGCAGCGTGGTCGGTCTCGTGCCCTCACCACCGGCCGTCTTCGAAGGCGGCGAAATCTGGTTGAATACCCGTGCCGGCCGGACGAACATGCTGGTCAACCGCGGTAATGAGCGCGTGCTGCGGCGGATTCGCGGGCGCGAGGTTTCAATGATTTTTCAGGAGCCGATGCGCTCGCTGCATCCCATGATGCCCGTTGGCAGCCAGGTCGCTGAAGGAATTCTCGAACACGAAGAGATCGGCCTGAACAAGGCTTACGCCCGAACGGAAGAGATGCTGGAGATGGTGGGGCTTCCGCAACCGGACCGACTGCTTAGCCGCTATCCGCATGAGTTGTCGGGAGGCATGCGCCAGCGGGTGATGATTGCGCTGGCCTTGGCCTGCCATCCGCAACTGCTGATCGCGGACGAGCCGACCACAGCGCTCGACGTCACCATCCAGGCCCAGATCCTGGATCTGATCAAACAACTGCGCGATCGGCTTGGCATGTCGGTGTTGTTGATAACCCACAACATGGGGGTGGTGGCGAGTACTGCCGACCGTGTGTCCGTGATGTATCTGGGCGTCATCGTCGAGACCGGCACTGTGCGGGAGGTCTTCGAGCAGGCGGCCCATCCCTATACCCAAGGACTGCTGGCATCGATTCCCAGCCTGCACAGCGAACCCAAGACGCCCCTGCAGTCGCTTAAGGGTGTTGTTCCCGAGTTGACGCTGGCGCCACAGGGTTGTGTTTTTGCAGACAGGTGCCCCGACGTAATGCCCAAGTGTCTGGAGACTCCGCCTCTTATCACCCTGAGCGAGCAACACAAGGCCAAGTGCTGGCTGTATGACTCGCCAGCTCCCTCCGCAACCATTTCTCTCGAGTCCCCGCAAACTCAAACGGACCAAATTGTGCACGACGGAGCACGGTCGGCGTCGCCGCCGACAGCGACAACGTCTCGCCAAGCGGCGCCGGCCATCGACGCCTTCCAGATCCCCAACAGAGTAGGCTCTGCTTGGAACGGGAATACAGACGATGGCGATGTTGGCGTGAGTGTCAAAGAGATGACACTGCACTATCCGATTTATAAGGGAATTTTACGTCGCAAGGTGGGCGCGGTTCGGGCGGTTGATGACATCGACCTGACGATCAACCGCGGGGAGATCCTTGGTCTGGTCGGCGAATCGGGCTGTGGCAAGACATCCGTAGGCCGGCTGATCACGCGGCTGGTCGACCCGACGGCCGGCAGCATTCGGTGCTTGATCAACGGTGAGCTCAAAGATATCACGCACATTTCGGAAACGGCCATGAAAGGTGTGCGGCGCCACATGGGAATGGTCTTTCAGGACCCCCTGTCATCGCTGAACCCACGCCTGAACGTGCGCGACATTGTGGGTGAGCCCCTCATTCTACACAATATCGCCAGGGGAAAGGAGGTAGATGCGCGCGTAGGCAGACTGTTGCAAATGGTCGGGCTGCGCGCCGAGCACCAGAGCCGCTTTCCCCACGCCTTCAGCGGCGGGCAGCGCCAGCGGATCGCAATTGCCCGAGCGCTGTCAACCGAACCATCCTATATCGTGGCGGACGAGCCGGTTTCGGCGCTTGATGTGTCGGTGCAGTCACAGGTCCTGAATTTACTGTTGGATCTTCAGCAACAGTTGAATTTGACTATGCTCTTCATCTCCCATGATATCGCGGTCGTACGCCACATCAGTGATCGAGTGGCCGTGATGTATTTAGGCAAGATTGTGGAGCTTGGCAGCACAACGGACATCTGTTCGGAGCCTGTCCATCCCTACACCGAGGCTCTGCTCGCTTCCATTCCCCTCCCCAGCCCGGGACTTCAATCCGCGCGACCCATCGCCGCAGGCGATCTGCCCGATCCCAGTGCGCCTCCACCCGGCTGCCGATTTCACACCCGCTGTCCCTATCGCCAGGAAATCTGCATGGTAGAGGAACCCCGTCTGAAACCCGTAGTCGGACGGTCGGGTTACTGGGGAGCGTGCCACTTTCAGGATGAATTGACACTTTCAGGCGTCGAAAGAGCCGCTTGAGAGGTGAAAGAAACATTCAGCGCAAGTTTCTTCGCAGCAGCAACCGCTAAACCTTGTGAACCGCGCAGACACGCAGAAATGTGCCAATAAAGGCAGGCAAAAACTATGGATCTACAACTTCCAAAACAGTTCACGCCCAGGCGGATTCTGGCTACAGTCCCAGAAGTC
Organism: Caldilineaceae bacterium; assembly: GCA_022827195.1. Classification (GTDB taxonomy): domain Bacteria; phylum Chloroflexota; class Anaerolineae; order Caldilineales; family Caldilineaceae; genus Bin5. The sequence goes on along the minus strand of JAJDTL010000014.1, from coordinate 3,540 downwards.
AAGGGACAGCGGATCGAGTTGGCCGACCTGAAAGGGCCAGGCTGCATTCAACGCATCTGGATGGGGACGCTGCATAACCGCCGGGCGATACTGCGAATCTACTGGGACGGCGAGGAGCAGCCCAGTGTCGAATCCCCAATTGGAGACTTCTTCGGGCTATGCCACGGGGTGGTCATGTACCCCATTAACAGCCTCTATCTCGCCACTTCGGATCAGGACACCTACACGAGCTTCTTTCCCATGCCCTTTGCCTCGCAGGCTAGAATCGAGGTTGAGGTAAGCCCACAGGGTCTGGATCTCTTCTGGCACATCGAATGGCACGAATATCCTCCGGACACCCTGAAAGAGCCATTGAGGTTCCATGCGCAATGGCGGCGCGAGTACCCCTGTCAGGCCTTCGGCGAAGACTATCTGGTTCTCGACGCGGCCGGCCAGGGCAGGCTATTGGGCTTTACTTACGGCGTGCGCGTTCGCGATGACGCGGCCCGCTGGTCCCACGGGGGAGCCGACAATATCTATATCGATGGTGAACAGAATCCGGCCTTCTTGCGAGGCAGCGGTGGAGAGGACACTTTTGGCGTCGGTGGCGGGGGCGTGCTGCACAAGCCCGATACGACCCTCTACCAGGGCATGCCCTATTACGAACACGAGGATCTTGGCCCTGCCAGAGCCTACCAGAGTCTGGCGGCCTACCGTTTCTTTGAAAAGGACGCGCTTCCTTTCAATCAACATCTGCACTTCCGCTTTGGCAGTGTGGGCAACGACATTTGTAGTACAGCCTACTGGTATCAGACCGAACCGCATCGCCCTTTCTTCCGCATGCCCCCATGGGATTTGGTGGAACCGGCCTCTATCAAAGGATTGACGCTGCCAACAGGACGACCGGAACTGGAACTGCGCCGCGGCGAGTATGATCTGCCCCTGGAGACGACTGGCAGTTGGTGGCTATGTGGGCCGTTCGAGGACGCGGACGGGCAGGCGATGTCCGCTGAACTACCGCCAGAGAAGGCGTTCGACCCCAGCGGCTCGTGGGATGGCGGCTTTGACGACGCCTCACCTTGGCGTCAACCCTCCTCCATTAAACCTGAACAGCATATTGCGCGCTGGACGAACCGCAGCGCGATCGATGGCTTTATCGACTTCGGCCACGTGTTCCGGCCGGACACCAAGGATATCGCACGCACGTGGCCGGCAGCAGCCTGCGCGCTTGCCTGGTTGGATAGCCCGGCTGATACGCAAGCGCTCCTTCAACTTGCCTGGGACGACACTCTGGTTGTCAAGGTGAACGATCAGACGATCTTGCCACCCACACATCATCGCTTCTTCGATTCCCGGCATGTGCCGGTGACGTTGAAACGCGGACGCAACAAGATCACTCTGAAACTGAACAACCACCGCAGCCTGAGCTGGGGAGCCTGGTGTTTCGCATTCGCGGCCCGCCTGCCGGACGGAACCATTCTTCGGCCGAAAGCCGACGGCTGAACCGATCGTCAGACCGTCCGCCCGGCGTTCGACGACCCTCAATGGAGATTACGCATGACAGAAAATGCTGTTACACGTTCTTACGAGATTTACGAACGCGCCGGCGAACTGATCCCCGGGCGGACGCAACTGATCAGCCGGCGGGCCAGCCGGTTTGCCAATGGCATCAGTCCGGTCTATGCCCAGAGCGCCAAGGGCTCTCGCTTTATCGACGTGGATGAAACTGAATACATCGATTGGATGAGCGGTGTTGAAGCCATCATTCTTGGACATGCCGACGATGTCGTCGATCGGGCGGTCGAGAAACAGATCAGACGCGGTAGCCTCTACTCGCTGAACAGCCCCCTCGAAATCGAACTAGCCGAGCTGTTGGTGGATACGATTCCCAGCGCCGAGATGGTTCGCTACACAAAAGGGGGTGGGGAGGCCTGCGCTGTCGCCGCACGCATTGCCCGCGGAACGACAGGCCGCGACAAGATCATCTTCTGTGGCTACCACGGTTGGCACGACTGGTACCAGGCGGCGAACTACGAGGCCGACCCGGTAAGCGGCGAGTTTCCCTTTGCCGGCATCGAGCCGATCGGTGTCCCCAAAGTACTGGCCGGCACCGTAATCCCCTTCCCATACGGAGACCTGGATGCCCTCAGGCTTCTGCTGGATGAACATGCGGGCGAAGTTGCAGCCGTCATGATGGAGCCGCTGCGCTCCACGTTGCCGGAGCCAGGTTACCTTGAGAGTGTCAAAGAACTTGCCCATGCCCACGACACCATCCTGATCTTTGACGAGGTCTCCTGCGGCTGGCGCCTGTCTGTGGGCGGCGTACAGGAATACCTGGGAATCACGCCGGACATGACCGTCCTGGCCAAAGCGATGTCGAACGGGTACCCAATGGGCGCGGTGGTGGGTTCGCGGGCCGTGATGGAGCCGGCAAGCCGCATGTTTGTCTCTAGTTCCTATTGGAGCGACAACGTCGGTTTGGCAGCTGCCATCACTACCATTCGCGAGCTCAAACGACGCAACTCCGCGGCCTTCTTCCTGGAAACCGGCGAGAAACTGCGCCGCGCGTTGAATGACAGCATCGCCGGCGCCGGCCTCTCCGGTGAGTTCACGGGCCTGCACACCCACCCCAACCTCACCCTTTCTTTGCCTGACGAAACTTTGCTTCCAAAGGTGAATACCCTGTTCATCCAGGAGATGGCCCGGCGCGGGATCCACTGTCCCATGGGTTTCAGCATCAACATGGCACATTCTGTTGAAGACATTCGCCAGACCGCTGAGGCGGCATCTGAATCCTTCTCTGTCATCAGATCCGGCCTCGAATCCGGCGATCTAGACAGCTTGCTTCTCTGCGACCTGAAACAGGATCCGTTCCGCCGTCTTGTACGCTAACGTCTTTCTCAGGCAGAATGTAGCTAGTGGACACTGTGTTGGCGACTTGCCGCTGAATTGAGTGCCGTTTGAGGCGCAACAAAGCGCTGGAACACAGCAGAAATCCGCCCTGCCGCTTCTCAGGCTTCGCGCGATGCCCTGAAGCTGCGGCGTGCTCAGGCCCCGCGCAGAGACGGATGGCCAGAGCAACGCAATCCCCGGCGTCGGCTTGTCAGTAGGAAAACCCCCTTTGACAGGGGGGGACTTGACGACTATACTCGACAGGCTTTGCCCTTCCCTCCGGCGACATCGAATAGTCAACAGCCAGACAATGTTTAGCGCTCTAGGTAACTGCGGGCGTGTGCATAACTCTTTTCTCAATGGCAGATATGCGAAACAGCGTCGCATCTGCATCGTTCTTATCAATGAAATCGCCAAATGAGCCAGATCTTCCGGCAGGTCAAGCGGCCGCGGCGGCGAAATTCGGCTGATTGGGATGCCAGGGGCGCCAGTTTTAGCAGAACTTCAGGACGCTAAGCTCATTTTAGTTAACCCGAGTTCGGAGTTAGATTAGGGCCGGCAAGAAAGCCATATCTTTGTCAGAGAGATGGAGAGATGGCTTCTTGGGTTGCCAAGTGTAGGCGATCAGCCCGGCGATGAGATTGACGACAAAGTTGGTCGTGCTGCGAT
>JAJDTL010000038.1 GCA_022827195.1 Caldilineaceae bacterium | reverse complement strand
GCAGCTGCTCTGCCTGCAGGCCCTCACCGGCATAAGCGCCGGTGCAATCATGCCTGCCACCGGTGCGTTGCTCAACATGCGAACTGCGCAAGGCTCACACGGCGCCACATTCGGCCTGAGCAACAGTGTGAATGCGGGCGGGCGCATGGTGGCGCCGCTGCTTGGGGCTACTCTTTTTCCTCTGATCGGCATGAAGGGGGTCTTTGGCATTACTGCCGTGGTCTATGCGGCCCTGGCGTTCGTCGCGCTCTACATCTGGCGCAAGAGCATTTCCTCCGCGCCCATTCGGCCCGTCCCGCGCGCCGCGGGCGACTGAAGCGCCGTATGTATCGCCCCGCATAGCTGTTTTTGAGCGCTGGAATTGGCCGGTCTTTTTGCAGCCCCGGCTGAATCCACCCGTCCGAGGACTGGTTATCGGGCTTGAAATCAGTCCCCCCCTGCCTGAGCAGAACCGATCACCTGTCTGTACAAAGCCTCTTGGCGCGCCAGCGCGCGCTCATATTGCGGACCTGCCTCACGATTGGGTGCGGCGGAGTGCAAAGTCGGCGGCGCCGGCGGCAGAGGCCGCCCAAGGGCCTGCAAGGCCAAAATGGCCGCGCCGCGGCTGGTCGCCTCATCGACGTTGACGAGACCAACGGGCTTTTGCAGGACATCCGCCAGAATCTGCCGCCACAGTGGGTTCTCGTGCAGCGCGCCGCCGCTGGCTACGACTTCGCTGCCTGGAGCAAGGTGGGGCCGAAGCCGGTCGAGGATTAGTCGGAAGCGGAAGGCGACGGCTTCAAGCGCCGCGCGTTGGATGTGGACCGGTGTTGTCGCCGGTGTCATGCCGCTGATGGTGAGGGTGGCGTTGGTGGCCCAGCCGGGCGCCCGCTCGCTGCGCAGAAAGGGCAGGATCGTAAGCCCGTGCTCGTCGGGTTCCATGAGCGCCGCCTCAGCCAGGAGCTCGTTTGCGTCCTCGACGGCGAGCATTTCGTGTAGCCAAGAGTAGAGCGAACCGCCGTCGGTGAGAGAACCGCCGACGAGCCAGCGGCTGCTGTCGATTGGATAGCTCCACAGCCCGTCAGGGACTTCGGGGGCTAGTGATTGCGCCGTCGCGGCAGTTGAGCCTGCCTCACCGGCAGGAATAACGACCCTCATTGCGCCGGTCGTGCCGATCGTCAGCGCGATGCGGCGGCTGTCTGCGCAGCCGCTGCCCAGATTGGCCCCTGCCCCGTCGCCAACGGCGAGGAAGAAAGGTGTTTGGGCCAATTCACTCCAGCGCGAGGCCCACGGTTCGACCAGACCGACAGTGGATTTCGCATAGTCGTAAACTGGCGGCAGCTTTACGGGATCGATGCCGATCCTCTCAACCAGTGCCTCGTCCCAGGAGTGGGCGCCGCGGTCGAGCAGACCCATCCAGCCCACTTCACTGCTGCTGATAGGCGCACGCGCGAGACCCTGCCAGCGACCCAGAAGGTGCGAAGCGATCGTCTGCCAGCTGGCCACTAGCGCAAAGAGGTCCGGCTCTTCGGCAGCCAGGCGTAAGAGTTGCGGCGGCGCGTAGGCGGTGTGAATCGGCGTGCCTGTGCGCGTGCAAGTGTCGGCCAGAGTGCCTTCCGCTTCGAGCTCTTGCCGCACAGCGTCGGCATAGGGGCCGCTGCGTGAATCTGCGTAGGAGTAAACGGGCGTGACGGGTCGACGGTTGCGGTCGACGCCGAGCAAGCTCATAGCGAAGCTGGTCCAGGCGACGCCGATCAGGCGGAAATCGCGCTGCCGGCCTCGTAAACTCGCCAGGCAGTCGTCGACCGCCGATTCGGTCAGACGAGTAAGCAGTTCGGGATCGAAAGTACCGTCGGCGTCCTGCTGCACGGTCCGCGACCCGGTTGCACCGTCCAGGCGCTCGCCGTCCGTTCGGTAGGCTGATGCGCGCACTGAGGAGCTGCCCAGGTCGATCACCAGGATCAACTCAGCCGCCGAATTACTCATCGTGGATCCAGTCCCTTTTCAGGCTTCGGCCTCGAGGGCCGGCTCCTCTCCTGTCGGTCCGTTGCGCTTTGCGGCAGCAGATAGCGCGGCAAGGTCGTCGTGTTCGAGCACGAACTGATCGGCGGCGCCGGTCCGATAGGCAGCTCTGGCCATCGTTGTGGTAGCGATGGGCTGCGTCACAAAGAAGAGAATAACCAGGGCGATCATTCGGAACATCTGGCTGTCTTCGAGGAAGTGAACACCGGTTCCCAGCAACAGGCAGCTGATGCCGAGGGTTGCGGCGACGCCGGCCGCATGCATACGACTGAAGACGTCAGGCAATCGCAGAATCCCAAGTGCGCTGACCAGAAGGAAGAGCGTTCCGACGGCGGCAAGAACGAACACGATCAGGTTTGCAGTCATCGGGTCCATTGAGCGATTCTCCAGGCCTCGGGTCCTTCTATTCGTCGTCTTGCGGGTGACGTTCCAGCCATCTGGCGTGGGGGAAGCGCTCCAGCGCGCGGGCAAACATCAACGTGCCCAAGAACCCCAGTACTGCTGTGATGATAGCTCCTTCCAGGAGAACGAAGGAGTCGCTGACGATGGCGAACAGGACAAAGATGCCGACGGCGTGGATGGAAATCAGGTCGAAGGCAACCGTCCGATTGGGGAGGTTGGGTCCCCGCAAGAGCCGGCCAAAGCAGAGCAAAAGGGAGATGGAAAGAAGTGACATCAGCACGCGCAAACTGAGTTCGAAGAGCTCGTTGCTCACTTGGGACCTCCGGCACTACATGTCTGCGACGTCGAGTTCGACGAGGATGCGGCGCAATTCGAGAATTGGACTTTCGAACTTCCTCTTTATTTCGGCGCGAAAGCCGTCCGGGTTTGCAACGTCGATGGCATGGACGAGCAGCGCGGCCGCGCCCCGGTCGCGGTCCGTCCCGGACGTCGTCTGCTTCGATCCGGCAGCGTCCGTGTCGGTCTCGTAGTCGCCCTCAGTGGCCGCTTCGTGGCCGATCATCCCTTCTTCGGCCTCTCCATAGGGCCAGAGCTTCCCGGAGACGTCCTCGCCCAGGTCGACGCTCAGCGTGCCCGGCGTGAGCGTAATGACCGTCGCAAGGACCGTTATGTCGAAAGGATTTGTCAGCGTGAGTGGAACGGCGACGATGCCCGGGCGCAGGTCTGAGGCGCCGCCAAATGTCTTGGAGAATATAGTGGCAGCCAGTCGCAGGTTGCTCTCCAGGATTGCATAAAGCACGTAAAATGCGAACTTGGCAGCAAGCAACATGTAGAGTCCGTACTTGCGCTGCACGATCGAAATCAGGAGAAAGCCGAAGAGTAGACCAATGGATAGCGCGCGCAGCGTGTATTCACCATTGAGAATGGGCCAGAGAAGCGAAACGAAGAGATTGATTACAAGAAGTCGTTGCATTGGTTCGTCAGAATCTCCGGGAGCGGAGAGGTCGAAGCCGCACTTCGAAGCGAACAGCACGGCCTGTATTCCGGACTCGGTCAGCGCGAAGAATCAATGACAAGACCGGCTCCAACCGAAGGCTCGGCCTCTTCTGCGAGCGGCCCTGCTGCTACGGTGTAGCCGGCGCGAATAGGCAGGTGACCTGAGATGCTTGCCGCCGGCGAAACAGCTTCAATGTAGGCCTTACGGTCAAGGGCCTGCAGCGCGACCCGCATTGAGAGGCGAAAAGCCGGCTCTCCCAAGAGGCCAAGGCCGAGGCTGAGAAGCACGAGCGCGGCGATGGGAGTGAGCATGAGCTTTTGGCGCAAACTGCTCTGCAGAATTCGCGACGGGACCCGGCTTGGCCGCTTGTATTCGCCCCAGAACGACTCACGCCAAAGCCGCATCATGTTGATCATTGTGAGCAGGCTGGCTACAAGGCTGACACCCGACACAAGCCAGTGTCTTGAATCGAGCGTGATCTGTAGCAGGCTCAATTTGCTAACAAATCCGCTGAATGGCGGGACGCCGGCAAGGGAGATTGCGGCCAGGAAGAAGAACAGAGCCAGGTGCGGCTGCCTGGAGACAAGCCCGCCGATCGACGCCAGCCGGTCGCTCCCCATGTGGAGCTCGACGGCGCCGCCCGCCATGATGAGTGCGGTCTTGACGATCATGTGATGGCACAGATAGAGCACGGCCGCGCCCAACCCGAAACCGATCGCGAGCCTATTGCCGCTCAACGCAACCGCCAGGCCCATCAACATGAATCCGACATGGCTGATGATGTGAAAGCTGAGCAGTCGGCGAATGCTCGGCTGAGCCAGGGCGCCGAGCGCGCCGACCAGCATGGTTGCGCCGGCAATGGCCAGCAACGTCTGCTGCCAATCGAGCAGCAGTTCCGGGAAGAACAGGGTAAAGCTGCGGAACAAGGAATAGATGCCGACCTTGGTGAGCAGGCCGCCGAAGAGGGCGGTGACGGCCGGAGGCGGCGTGTGGTAGCTGGCTGGCAACCAGAAAAAGAGCGGAAAGATTGCTGCCTTGCTGCCGAATGCGACCAGCAGGAGACCGGCGAAAAGAGTTCTCACAGCGGGCGATGCCAGCGGCAGGCGCTCTGCGATCTGCGCCATGTTGAGCGTGCCCAGCGTGCCGTAGGCTACGCCGGCCGCGACGAGAAAGACGGTTGACGCCAGCAGGTTCAAGACGACATAACGGATGCCGCTGTTCGTCTGGGCCGGCTGTGCACCAACCGTGAGAAGGACGAAGCTCGCCATCAAGAGGACCTCGAAGAAGACGTATAGGTTGAAGAGGTCGCCCGCGAGGAAGGCGCCGTTGACGCCCATCAAGAGAAAGAGATATAGAGGGTGAAAGCCCATTCTCTCCCTGTGATAGTCGATGGTCGCAACGGCAAATGGATAGACGGCGATGGAAACTAGCGCGGTCAACAGCAGGAGGGTGGCCGATAGACCGTCGCAGTATACGGTGATGCCGAAGGGCGCGGTCCACGCTCCCATCTGCAGTACGAACCTGTGGCCCTGCCCTGCGGTCGCCGTAAAGAGGAGCAACGCTACGCCGAAATTGAGAGAGAGGGCCAGTGCAGTCAGGGCAATCTGCTGTCGAATCAGCCGCCGCCCACCCCACCGGGCCAAGAACAATATGAGCGCGGCAGTCACCAGTGGTGCCGCAACCGGTACCGCCAGCAGGTTGGCGCTCAGGGCCATCGGTAACTTTCCTCTTCCATGGCCGCGGACTCGTCCTCTTCAGAAGACTGTCTATGGGGAAGGCCGGTCAACAGATCGTCGCCATCGTAAACTTCATCAACCTCGTATGCCAGCCAGTCGTGCTGGTAGCCTTCGGTGTGCTCGCCGAAGTCAAACGGGTCTCCTTCGCGCAGCAGAGGGACATACTCGCCATGCACGACGTCGGTAGCGGTGACGGTATGGCGCCGGTTTACCAGGACGATGACAAAAGCTGTGATGCCGAAGCTGATTACGATTGCCGTCAGGATCAAGGCCTGGGGCAACGGGTCAGCCGGCAGTGCCCGTGCCAACGTCTCAGCGTACGCCTTTTTGTCGAGGAAGATGGGCGGGCGGCCCTCGACGAGCCTGCCGGAGCCGAAGAGAAGCAGGTTGACGCCGTGGCTCAAGAGCGCGAGCCCGAGGATCAGTTTGATCTGCCCTCTTCGCATTATCAGATAGGCGCCGGAGGCGAAAAGGCTGCCAACTGCGAGCGCCAGGAGCAATACGATCATGGTGTCGGTTCTCTGTTTGGTGCGTCAACGCCTGAAGTGAAGTCGGGCCCGCCTTTTGCGGGAGACTGCAACTCTGCCGTGTCCTCACTGTTAACGGCTGCGCGGTCCGAAACGCGGCTGAGACCGAGCAGGTATGAAGTGGCAAAGCTAACCACGACGAGAAATACGCCCAGATCGAAGAGTATCGGTGTTCCCAGTTCCAGGTGTCCCAACAAGGGCACGTCTACTTCAAGCCACTGTCCTTGGAAGAAGAGACCCTTCAGCAGCCCGATGATGCCGGAGAAAATGGCAACAGCCAGGCCCAAGCCGATGCCGCTATTGAGATACGGGCCAATGGCGCGGCGCACGCTCTCGTGACCCCGGCTGAGAATCTGCAGCTCAAAAGCGGCGGCCGCCATCAGGCCGGCTATGAAGCCCCCGCCGGGCAAATTGTGGCCCCTCACAAGCAGAAAGAGTGCCAGCATAAGCAGCACCGGTGTCAGGATTCGATTCAACAGGCGTAGGTAGAGTTCCGGCATGTGGATCCGTAATGCCCTTCCGAGACTTCCCATTCTTGGGAGCCTATTTGAGAGTTAGCCTTCCAGCCGACCTTCCGCCATCAGGATTCCTCCTCCAAGGCCCCCTGGCGTCCTTCTTGTCGCCTTAACGTATCTTGTGCCTGCTCGGATCTTCCCGGTAGCCGTACGCGAGGTGCATTCAGGAGCGCATATCCGCCGAGGGCGGCGATGGCGAGGACAGTGATTTCGCCCATCGTATCGAAAGCACGGAAGTCGACAAGAATGACGTTGACGACATTGGCGCCGTGGCCGCCGGGAACGGCGTTTTGCAGAAAGTAGCTGCCCTTTTTGAGACCGGCCTGCAAGACGACGCTGCTGTTGAACAGGACCAGGAAAAAGCCAAAAGCTCCGGCGGCAAGTGCCACAAGCAGGTTGCGGACCTGCTTGATGCGCTGCATTGGCGGCCGCGTATCCGGCGGCAGCTTCGTGAATACCAGGACGAGCAGAACTACTGTCAATACCTCTATCAACAGTTGGGTGAGGGCAAGGTCGGGCGCGCTGAAAAAGACGTAGAATAAGGTCACGGATACCCCTACGACACCGAGGCTGATGATGGCGCCCAGCCGTGTACGCACTCGAACCGTCACATACGCGGACACGATGGTCATCAAGATCAGGATCGTTTCTGACGAGCCGGCGACCACACTCGTCTGCGGCAAGAGGTCATTCAAGCGAATGTGGCGCAGCGCCGCGGCAACGGGGACAAAGGCTGCGAGCAGGACAATTGCCGACTGAGTGGCCAGCGTATAGCCCTGCGACAGCCGGGCCGTTATCTGAGCGAGCGTGTAGATGCCGTCCAGAGCCTGCTGGAAGAGCAGGACGCCGCGCATCCGCCTGGGCACGCTGAGCAGCATCCGGCGCAGCAGGTTTCGATTGAGGAAGAGGACGATGCCGACCGCGATAGCGAGCAGACTCGTGAAGAGAGCAGGTGTGAAGCCGTGCCAGAGCGAAACATGCTTGTCCATCGTTTGCCAGGGCGCCGGCGCCGCCGCCAGCGTGAACAAGCCTGACAAGGGGCCAAGGAGAAAGGGCATCGCCGTCCCGCAGGCAACCAGAATGAGCGGCGCGGCGACAAACGGGCCCGACGGGGCGTGAAGGACGGGCGTCGGCGACCTTTTTTTCCGGGCGTCCCCTGTCAACCTGGCAGGACCTTCCTTGGCGACGGGCCGAAGGAAGGCATCCCAAAGAAATGTCAGACTGTAGGCGACGAAGAACGCACCTGCAATCGCCGCCGCGCCCAGGGCGACCCAACCCGCCAACTGGCCGTGTTCTGCAGCACCGAAGAAGCTCTCCAGGAGTGATTCCTTGGCTACAAAGCCAAACAGCGGCGGGAGTCCGGCCATGGAGACGCCGGCCAGGACGGCGATCGCGGTCGTCACCGGCAGACTATGTCGCAGCCCGGCCAGCCGGCCCAGACTTCTGGTTCCGGTGGCATGGTCAACGATGCCCGCGACAAGAAAAAGCGGCCCTTTGTAGAGCGCGTGGGCCAGAATTCCGACGACTACGGCCAGCATTGCGGCTTCGCTGCGGAAAGCCAGAAGCGTGGTCAGTATACCGAGCTGGCTGACCGTCGCGTATGCGAGCAGCGCTTTCATGTCCCAGTGCCGCACGGCCACGATCGACCCGACCAGCATCGTGATGCCGCCAAGAATGAGAAGCGACCATAGCCAGAGGGGATGATCGCTGAGGGCTGGATGCAACCGGGCCAGCAAGTAGATCCCCGCTTTGACCATGGTGGCCGAGTGCAGATAAGCGCTGGCCGGCGTGGGGGCCGCCATCGCGCCGGGCAACCAAAAGTGAAAGGGGAACTGGGCCGACTTTGTGAACGCCCCCAGCAGAATCAGGACAAGGATCAATGGAAAGAGCGGCAGTTCTGTCAACCCGGGGCTACTGACAATTGCGCTGATCATGTAGCTGCCGCTCTCCTGGCCCAGGAGGATCAGGCCTGCCAGCAGGGCGAGTCCCCCGCCCGCAGTGACAATAAAGGCATTGCGGGCGCCGCCGCGAGCGGCCGGCGAACTATGCTTGTAGGCGATCAACAGGTAGCTCGTTATGCTGGTGCCCTCCCAGAAGACAAAGAGGGTCAGCAGGTTGTCGGCCCATACCAGCCCCAGCATGGAGGCCATGAACGAAAAAAGGGCGAGATAGAAATACCCCTGGCGTTCGTCATTCTCAAGGTAGTAGTGGGTATACAGGGCGACGGCGGCGCCGACGCCCGAAATGATCAGGCCGAAGAGCAGCGAGAGGCCGTCAAGTCGCAAGGCGAGCCAAATCCCCAAGGACTCGATCCACTTGTATATCTCGACGTGGGCGAAGCCCAGGTCCATCGTCGCGGAACGGCCGTGAGAGTCGGCCACATGGACCAAGTACGGCAGGGCAAGGAAGATCTGCAAAACCGTAACGACCAGCGGTGGCATTGCGGAAAGCCAGCCAGCCCATCCGCGCCTCTCGGGCTTCAATAGGAAAAGGATAATCCCGCTGATAAAGATCAGGCCGACCGATGTTGCCAGCATTTCCTCTTCAGTCTACCCCCGTCTCTCGCGTTCGCGCGGTGGCGGGCCCATGGGGCAGAGGTTGACCCCACAGTGCGCCGGCAACACTGTATCTCCTCGCTCTCTTTGAGCGATGAGGAGGTCCGACGGCTGGTCCGGCGAGGCCCTGCCGCGGCCGAATCGTCCTGGAATGAGCTCCCCGAGCGATGAAAGCTGCGATGCTTTCCTACTGCTTGCTGATTGGGTCTCACTTATTTGGCGGTCTGCATCGCGATGGGGGCTGAGCTTATTCAGACTGAAGGCCGGCCGCGTGTCGCGGCACAGCAGAGGAGAGAGAAGCATGGCCGTGTGCAGGCAGGAACGCTCTGCCAGAAGTCTTTCGAATGAATGCCATTCCAGGATAATGGGGCTCCTGTTTCTCTTTTACCACAGGAGTCTGCGCTGCCCTAACTTTGGCGGGCAGCGTGTCGCCCCGCTAGGCAGAGAAGGCTTTGTCCGGGCGCATTCTTCCAGGCCAGGCGCGATGTCCAGCGTGGGCGGCGTTGGAAGCCGGGAGAGGCTCCACATATGGGGCTGTCACGAAATGAAGGGTATTACAGCAGGTTTCTGCCAAAGGGGAAGAGGGAGAGAGGGACCAATTTGATATGCTGTTTGGCGAACGGGATGCCCAGAATCGTAATCGTCAGGAACAGCGCCGAAAAGAGATGGGCCAGAGCGATCTCCCACCCGAACAGAACAAGCCAGAGAACGTTGAAGACGATGCGCAGCGGGCTGTTGGCCTCGCGTGCCTCGACGACCTCCTTGCCGAACGGCGCCAGCGTGGCGATGCCGATCTTCATCGACTGCAAGCCGAAGGGAATGCCCACGACCGTGAGGCACAGAAGCAGGCCGCCGATGATATAACCCAAGGCGGCAATCAGACCTCCAAAGATGAGCCAGACAACATTTCCCAGTGTACTCATGTGCGATGCCTTGACGTTGAGGGCTGAATTCGCTGCTGTGCGTCAGCCGGACGGGAAAGCTCTTACAATACAGTACGCAGGAGCCGGACGAAGGATTCTTAACGTTCTATTGCGGGCGCCTGCCTGGAAGTCGTTTTTCGCTTCGCCCCAATCCTACCTTCAACGTAACTTCCCGCGAACCGACTTGGGCTGATTTACAGGAGTGAGAGCGAGCCGCCCGGGCCCCGGTCGCCTGCCGTCTGCCCATTTGAAGAAGCGGGAGCTGCGGCCAGGCCGTCCTCAAAGTCTTACAGAAATGTAACAAAATTCGCGCAAACGGTTGACGATGCAAAATAACTTGCTATACTCAAAAGCACTCAGATGCCGATATTGGGCGTCGCTGCCTGCCACTCCGGGCATTGCGGCGCCCAACTGGTTTGATACGTGAGAAGGAAACGGATGATTCGGGTTCGTTGCCCTCAGAAGCGATGCAGTTTTTGGCTCAACGGCTGGTGCGACGCCGACGAGATTGAGCTGGACCCTTTGTCCCTGTCCTGCATGACTTTCGACGAAATGGAACTGCCTGAAGAGGCGGCGGTCGCAGGAAAAGCTGAGGACAACGAAGACGAATCGGACCTGGAATGGGTCGACGAGGAGTCGATTTTCGAAGACGACCTGGACGAAAGTCGCTACAGCATCGACGACGGCGATCCCGAATTCGACGACGAAGAAGACGATCTGTCGGAAGAAGAGGATCTCTGGCCGCTCTAAGACTACAGCCGCCGGCCGAGCCCGGCTTGAGAGACGTGTATGCTTCATGGACTTGGTTTCGCATCGAGCCGGCCCCTGTTCGGACAATTCCGCAATGTTTTTGCCTGCCAAAACCCAATTTGCACCCCCTTCGCTAATGTGGTACAAAAAAGCTATAGACAAGCGGGACCATTCCGTGTATAATAGGTCATAGTTCAGCAGGTCGCATGGAGGCCCACCAAGAGAGGAGCGCAACCATGACCTTCGAAGCCGCAGTCCCCCGATACGCCCCCAAGAAATCAGCAGGCCGCTCTGGTTCGTTGCTGCCGGTCAAGGCGCGAAAGTTTCTGCCGGTAAAGTGGCAGCCCATTCGTCGCATGCGACAGCATTTCGGCCCGAGATTCTTCCTGGCCATGGCGGTGAGCATTATCAGCTCGATTAGTTTCTTCTGGGTACTTTTCCTCGTCATTATGGCGGGATAGTTGGCAGCAAGCCCCACAACTCAGCCCGGTCTCATGCTCCCGGCACACTTATTGTGCCGGGAGTTCTTTGTCTGCTGGGAAGTCTGTCCGGGATTCCTGGGCCTACTGCTCGGCCTTGAGGCTCAACAGGTAGTCAACGACCGCGTTCAACTCTTCCTCGCTAAAGAGGTCTCCGTAGTTCGCCGGCATTACCTCGAGGCACTGGCCCAGGGGACACTCCTCTACGACGAACGCGCTCGGGTCCACGATCGATTCACGAATGTACTCCGCCGCCGTATACCCTTCCCGGCGGGTGGCCGCTACATCCCCCATGAAGGTCTGGTCGGGACCGAGCATGGCAGCGTCAACTTCGGGCAAACCAGGCGTGACGTGGCAACTGTTGCAGCCTGTTTCCGTCATGGCGGCAATGGCGAGGTCCCTTGTGGCCGCCGGCAGCGGGTCGAGAGAGGACTGTTCGTCCGCCTCCTCTCCGTCTTCTGTCGACACGAAGACGGTTATTTCATGCCGATAGGCCTCGCCTTCGAGTGCGATGTGTGCGCCGTCGGCGAACTGCAGCCGCAGCGTGTGTTCACCCGGCGCGAGTTCGAGCGTTGCGGTCGTCTGCGCCTGACCGTAGTGGAGGTGCTCTTCGTCGGTGGGGATGACGACTCCTGCGTCGACAAACGGTGTATCGACCAGAATATGGAAGTGTCCGGCGCCTTCGTTGATCTCGCCGGAAGGCTCGACGATGAGGCCGGTCGCCTCCATCGTCACCTCGAAGGGAGATGTGACGGTGTCGCCGTCGGCAATCCCGGCAAAGCGAACCGAAGGAGTCTGCGCGCCCTCGGCAACGAAAATGGTGACGGTGTCCCGGTAGGCGTCGCCCTCGAGCGCGGTGTGTGCGCCGTCGGCGAACTGCAGCCGCAGCGTGTACTCGCCGGGCGGGAGCTCGAGCGTGGCGGTCGTTTGCCCTTTGCCGTAGTGGAGATGCGCATCATCGGTGGGGATGATCGAGCCGGCGTCGACAAACGGGGTATCGACCAGAATATGGAAGTGTCCGGCGCCTTCGTTGATCTCACCGGAAGGCTCGACGATAAGGCCGGTCGCCTCCATGCCCACCTCGAAAGGAGAAGTGACAGTGTCGCCGTCGGCAAGCCCGGCAAAGCGCACCGAAGGAGTTTGCGCCCCTTCCGCGACGATAACGGTGACGGTGTCCCGGTAAGCTTCGCCCTCGAGCGCGGTGTGTGCACCGTCGGCGAACTGAAGCCTCAAAGTATGTTCGCCGGGCGGGAGATCGAGCGAGGCGGTCGTCTGCCCTTTTCCGTAGTGGAGATGCGCATCATCGGTGGGGATGATCGAGCCGGCGTCGACAAACGGTGTATCGACTAGAATATGGAAGTGTCCGGCGCCTTCGTTGATCTCGCCGGAAGGCTCGACGACAAGTCCGGTCGCCACCATGCCCACCTCGAAGGGGGAGGTAACGATTGCGCCGTCGGTCAGCCCTGCAAAGCGCACAGACGGAGTCTGCGCGCCCACGGCAACGATGACGGTGACCGTGTCCCGATAGGCGTCGCCCTCGAGCGCGATGTGTGCGCCGTCGGCGAACTGCAGCCGCAGCGTGTGTTCGCCGGGCGGGAGATCGAGCGAGGCGGTGGTCTGCCCCTGGCCGTAATGGAGATGCGCTTCATCGGTGGGGATGACCGCGCCGGCGTCGACAAAGGGGGTATCGACCAGAATATGGAAGTGTCCGGCGCCTTCGTTGATCTCGCCCGACGGCTCGACAACGAGACCGGTCGCCTCCATCGTCACTTCGAAGGGAGAGGAAACGGTGGCGCCGTCGGCGAGCCCGGCAAAGCGAACCGACGGTGCCTGCGCGCCCTCGGCGACGATGATGGTGATGGTGTCCCGGTAGGCGTCGCCCTCGAGCGCAGTGTGCGCGCCGTCGGCGAACTGAAGCCGCAGCGTATGTTCGCCGGGTGGGAGCTCGAGCGAGGCGGTGGTCTGGCCTTTGCCGTAGTGGCGATTCTGATCATCGGTGGGGATGACTTCGCCGGTCGGAACGAAGTCGGTATTGACCAGGATGTGGAAGTGCCCCGCGCCGTCATTCAGTTCGCCAGAAGGTTCGACGACCAGGCCGGTTGCAGCCATCACGACTTGGACCGGAGAGGAGACCGTAGCGCCGTCCAGGGGCTCGAAGAAGGCGACCGACTGTGCAGGTGCGTCTTCCTCAACAAACACGATGATCATGTCGCGATACTGGTCGCCCTCGAGCCCTGTGTGTGCGCCGTCGGTGAACTGCAGATAGAGTGTATGCTCACCGGGCGACAGCGACAGTTCGGCCTCAAGGGCGCCGTCGCCAAAGTGAAGATGCTGGTCATCTGATGGAATGACAGACCCGGGGGGTATGAACCCGGTATCGACGAGGATGTGCATGTGCCCCGCACCCGCCCTGACTTCGCCGGAAGGTTCGATCACCAGGCCCTCAGCCCCCATCTTCACCTTGAAAGTGGGCGGCACGATGGCGTTAGTGGTCGGTTGGCGGAAGTAGACCACTGGCTCCTCTACCTCAGCGGGCGCCGCTTCCGAATCGGCCGAATCAGACTCGCCAGTTGCAGTAGCCGAATCGGTCTCGACCGCCGCCTCCTGGTCCTGATCGGCTTCCGCCGCGGCCAGCATCGCTTCGCGTTCGGCATCCCTGGCCGCCTTTTGGTCGGCCCGGAAGGCGTCAACGCCGGCGTTGATCACATAGACCAGGATAAGAAGACCCAGAATTGGGCCACCGACTTTGATCAGCGGGTGCACTCTGTCCATCGGCACGCTCCGTATGCGTTGCTGTTCCGGCGACAAGTAGGCCGAGCGGGCCCATTTGCGGATCCGGTCCAGCTGAAATTGTTCGATAGAATTATACTGCTTCCTTTTCGGCAGGCAAGATCCAGGGCGCGTGACGCGCGTCAAGGAAACGCAGCGCGCCTCGCAAGTGCATTGCCGATCCGGAGCCTGCCGGGAATGCCGATTCGGCCGGTGCTGCCTTTAGCATCCGGCCTAGAGCGTTACGGCTGCGGCCGGCTGCAGGGGTTCCTCCGCGACCTCAGCGATTTCATCGCCATCCAGCTGCAGACTTATGACCCGGCTGACGCCGTCGTCGCCCATCGTAATGCCGTAGATGGCATTCGCGCCCTCGAGCGTGCGTCGATTGTGGGTGATCACGATGAACTGGGTCTGTTCGCTCAAAGATTCCAGCGCGTCTCGAAATCTGTCCACGTTTGCCTCGTCCAGCGTGGCGTCAACTTCGTCGAGAATGCAGAAAGGCGTCGGGCTAACGCGCAAAATGGCAAAGACGAGGGCGCTGGCCGTCAGCGAACGTTCGCCGCCCGAAAGCAGGTCCAGACTTTGAGGCCGCTTGCCCGGGGGCCGAGCGAAGATCTCTATGCCAGTATTCAGGATGTCATCAGGGTCGGTCACTCTCACCTCGGCCCGGCCGCCCGGCAGAAGCAGCTTGAAGTAGCGCGTAAACTCTTTGGAGACGGCATCGAAAGTGCTCCGCAAAGCGCTTTCCATCCGCGTGTCCAGTTCTCCGATGATCTTCCTGAGGTCTCGGGCCGCTTCTTCCAGATCCTTCGACTGCGTTTGCAGGAAGCCGAAACGGTCTGCCGCTTTTTCGTACTCTCGAGGCGCCTCCGGGTTGACATTGCTTAAGCGCTGCAGGCGGGAGCGAGTTTCTTTCACCTCATCTCTGAGGTTCGCAGGAAGCTGATGGACGACCGGGAGTTGGGCCACGAGAGCGTGCCAGGGAAGCGGCGGCTGATTGGCCAGACCGTCTGCCTCTGCCATCTCTGCCAGCCCGAAATCCTGGCGGATTTCCCGGCGCAGGCTGTCCAGCCTGTCTTCCGCGCGCTGCAGCGCGAGGCGGGAGCTGTTCCAGGCGGCTTCTACCTGCACGAGAGACTGCTGCACCGCCCGCTCTTCGCTTTCCGCCTGCTCCTGTTCCTTTGCCAGAAGTCGCAGGTTCGACTCCCAGGGACCCAGCACGCCTTCGAGTCTGGCCAGCTGGCTGTGATAGGCACGTTCATTGCCTGAGACTTCATCGATCTGGTTGCGAAGTTGCCCGGCCTCCTGCTGCCGATTCTCCAACCGGTGGATCTTCGACTGGTACTGGCTGTCCAACTGCTTCAGCGTCCTTCCCTGCTCTTCGATGAGAGCACGCTTGCTGTTCAACTGTGCCTCGGCGGCCGCAGCTTCGGCGCGCAGGTCGGCCAGTTGGCTTAACAGCTCCTCGGGGCGGGCCCGGGTCGCTTCCGCTTCGGCCTGGCCAGCCCGAAGAGCGGCGGCTTTTCGTTCCTCAGCCGCCGTCTCCAACTGGGTTTGCAAAGCGTCCACCTGCGGCTTCAGCTCGTCCAGGTCTTTGCCGGACTGTTCGAGCATCCGCTCGTGCCACTCTACCGCCTGCCGCGCCCGGTCCGCCTGCAGCCGGGCCTGCTCCGTAGAGGACCGCAGTTTTTGCGCTTGCTGGCGGTGCTTCCTTTCCTCCTCCTCCAGGGCAAGCATCGCACGCCTTTCGCCGTCGATCTGCTTCCGCAAGGACTGCGTCCTGCCGGCGGCCGTCTCGGCCTCTTCGCGCACGGCGGCGAGCTCTGCAGGCAACTCGCGGGCCTCACGTTCTCTGGCGAGCAACGCGGCCGGCGGCCCGGTCTTGCTCTCCCCGCCCGTGACCGCGCCGCTGGGCCGAATGATCTCTCCCTCCAGCGTGACGACGGTCGGCAGCGGCAAGGTTGCCGCCCCGCGCCCATTTCGACCCGTATCCGAATGTGTGCTGCGCCTCGCGTCGAGGGCCCGGCGGGCTGCGGCCAGATCGTCGGCAATCCAGACACGTTGCAGGAGCTGCCTCACCGCCGCACTCACATTGTCCTTGTACCGGACGAGCTCAGCCGCGTTGCCTACGATGCCGTCAATGTCGGGCGCGGGAATCGGTCTGTCCGAGCGCAGCCGGTCCAAGGGCAGGAAGGTTGCGCGCCCCGAGCGCGAACGCTTCAGGAACTCTATCGCGCCGTGAGCTTCGCGCCAGGTTTCGGCGATCAGGTTTTGCAATGCCCCGCCGAGGGCGGCTTCGGTCGCCCGTTCCAGCCTGGGATCGACTTCCAGCTGGGAAGCAACTGTGCCGAGAATGCCGGTCAGGCCGCCGTCCCTGGCTGCCTGCAGGACCGCGCGCACGCCGCTGCCATATCCCGCGCTCTCGCTGCGAAGCCGCTGCAACAACTCAAGCCGGGCCTGCATCCGGTCGACCCTTCTTGCCGCCAGCTGGTGGATCTCCTCCCCTTCGCGCAGCGACCGTTCCAGGGTAGAAACTGAAGCTGCCCGTTCCGCGGCCTGCGCCTGGTTCAGGCTGAGCCGCGCGTCGAGCGCGGCGGTATCGGACTCCTGCTTGCTCAGCGCGGCCTCTGCGCGTTCGGCATCCTGGCGTCGGGTCTGAAGATCCGCTGTCAACCGGTCACGCGCTTCCGCGCCGGCGGACAGCCTTTCTCCCATCTGCTCCAGCATGCTGTGCCGTTCGGCAATCTGTCTCCCGATGCGGTTGAGCGCCGCCTGGGACTCGCGCCAGCTTTGCTCGCGTTGCTGCCGGTCCCGCTGCTGGTCGGCGAGGCGGACCTGAATCTGCTCGACGGCGCGAAGAGCGCGCCGGCACTGGGGTTCGACCTCTTCAAACTCAGAGCGCAGAGCTACGAGGCGAGTCTGACCGGCCTCGCGCCCCGCCTTCAGTTCGGCACAGTCCGCCGCCAATTCATCGCTACGTTCGACAAGCTGGCGGAGTCGTTCTTCGGCAACAGCCAGGCGCCGACCAACCTCATCCAGCTGCCTGCGACGGTCACCGACGACCTTCTCCTGTTCATCCACTCTGCTCCGCAGCTCTGCCCGACGGGACCGCAGCGAATCTATGTTCTTGTGAATCGAGTTCAGCCGTTCGCGGCGCAGCCCGGCGGAACGCTGATCGACCTCTGCCTTCTGCCGTGCTTCATTGAGCCCGTCGATCGCGCGATGCCATTGGTAGCCGTGCCAAGTATGGAGAAGGCCCTCCAGGTCCTCTTCAATCTGACTGCGTTCTCGGGCTCGTTCGGCCTGGCGCTTCAGGTATCTGAGCTGGGGCGCAAGCTCTGCAATGATGTCGTAGACTCGTTCGAGGTTCTGCTGGGTTGCATCCAGCCGTCGCAGCGCGACAGTCCTCTTCTGCTGGTAACCGGTGATTCCGGCGGCCTCTTCGAACAGGGTGCGCCGCTCTTCCGGCTTAAGACTCAGTACGCGGTCGATCAAGCCCTGCCCGATCACAACGTAGGCGCGATTTCCGAGACCGCTCGGCGCCAGGAGCTGCGTTATGTCCTGCAACCGAACGCGCTGGCCGTTCAGCAAGTATTCGTTGTCCCCGTCGCGGTAGGCGCGGCGGGTAATCTCAACCTCGCTGAAGTCAATATTGAGTTCGCCATCGCTGTTGTCCAGGACGAGGCTGACCGAAGCCATGCCCAGCCGGGCCCGCCTATCGCTGCCGGAAAAGATCACGTCGACCGTCTTGCGCGACCGCAGCAGGCCGAAACTCTGCTCGCCCAGGCACCAGCGCACCGCGTCTGCGACGTTGCTTTTGCCGCAGCCATTCGGCCCCACGATCGCAGTCATGCCCTGGTCGAAGACAAGCTCCGCGGCGTGTGCAAACGTCTTGAACCCTTTGATCTGTACGCGTTTGACTCTCAGCATAAGTTGGGGCGCGCAACTGAGCGCAAATCGGCTAACTTGATGCGACTAGCGTTTTCGGAAGACCCGTCGCAGGCAAGAGTGTGTAGTTGCGATTCTGCGACTGGATATGCACATTGGGTCGAGCAAGCCTTAGCATCCGGCCATTGGCCGCGATTGCGAATTGACCGCGCCCGTTTGGTCCGGCCCTCGCATGCGACCCACGATTGCAGAAGCCGACCGGTTCGTCGAGGGCTCAGTAGCCCCAAACGCCCTTCCAGAGCCCGGGAATCGTGTATTCGAGTACAAGGCCCAGTGCAACCAGGATGATGGAGAGTCCCGTGAACCGGCGATACCTGCCGATGTAGAAGGCTGGACTCCAGTTATTGGTCAGAAGCGGCTGAGCCAGCAGAACCACGAGCCCGGCGTGGCCGGCAATCGTCATTACGCGCCAAGGCATCAAGCCGACCAGAAGCGTTGCGGGACCGCCGGACGCCATGAGGCCAACCACAAAGCCAAGCTCGTTTACTGCGCGCGTAAGCAGCCAGACACCGACCAGGCCGGCCGTGAGAAGACTGCCAAGCAGGACGAGGATGAACTCTCCCAGCCGCGCCAGCGGACTTGCCAGAACCGGCTCCTGCAGGCCCCCGCCAGAGTGCAGCCAAAGCAGCAATGTTTCGTAGTAGCTGAATCCGTCGTGAATTGCACGGTCAAACGGTCGCGGCAGGAGCGTCGTGCCAATTGACATGATCAGGAACTGCAGCAGCAGCCATATCGAAACGACCAGGACCCCTCTGTAGATTCTCCCGCGCCGAAGCGGAATGGCCAGAAAAACTGTCAGTGCCACAGTCTGAAGGACCGGTAGAAGGTTCGGCTGTCCCAAAAAGGCGGGCAGAAAGGTGGTTAGAAAGCAAAAGATTCCCAGCGTGACGTAAAAGACAGGGTCTGCTGTCAGATCATATCTTCGCCGGCTGGTCATGCCGTTGGCACCGCCGGCCGACGACGAAGAGACACGATTAGGCATTCTACAATTATATCATTGCGTTCTTTGCGCAGGCGAAATCCCAAAAGGAAGAAGGCCGACAGCCCTGAAGCTGGATGCCGAAAACTGTTGGCGCATGGCATCGGTTCACTCGCGAGCCGACACGCCTGAATTCCGAGGTCGAGCCTTAGGCCGAAGCAGCCTCAAGGGGTTCCTGTGGTATACTTGCCTGATTGAAGAAGCGTTTGGCCGTTTGAGGGCACCGCGCGCGGAGGCCGGACGGTCGGATAAGGTCGCTCCGGAGGTCCAATTGAGGGAGGATTCCCATCTTCCGACAGAGACCAGGCAGACGGCCCTCTCCCAGCCGCCGGGTGTGGCGGCGGTGGTCGCGGCGGCCGGGTTCAGCCGCCGAATGGGCCGGTTCAAGCCTCTGCTACCTTGGGGCCGAAGCACTGTCATCGAGGCGGCGGCCGACGCGCTGATCGGCGGCGGGGCGTCCCCGGTGCTCGTCGTTGTAGGGCACAGGGGGGCGGAGATCGCTGAGCGCCTGGCTGGCGTAACGGCCGGCGTCGTGTTTAATCCCGACTACGTGCGCAACGAAATGCTGCGTTCCTTCCAGGTGGGCGTTGAAGCGCTTCTGGGCGAAAACCGGCCGCTCGGGGGATCGCTGCTGGCGCTGGGCGACCAGCCGCACATTCCCGTCGCCGTGGTCCGGCGCATTATTGGCTGCGCGGCTGAGAATGTCGACTCGATCGTGGTGCCCAGCCACAATCGCCGGCGCGGCCACCCGGTGTTTCTGCCGCGTCGACTCTTCGCAGATCTGCTTAGGATGAAGGAAGGGCAGTCGCTGCGAGACCTGCTGAACGGTCACGCCGAAGAGATCGTATACGTGAATGTTAAGGGAGACAGTGTGCGCCGGGATATGGATTTGCCGGCCGAGTATGAGGCGCTGCGCGCAGAGTTCGAAGGGACGGAGTAGACCGCTACGGTCGCGCACCAATGCGAGGAGTCAGACACAATTGAATGCAACTTTTTACCGCCATTTGCAGGGCATGCTGGACGAAGAGCTGCCGGTAGCCGTGGCGACAATCATCGAGGCCAAAGGATCAGTTCCCCGCGAAGTCGGCGCAAAGATGATCATCCATCCGCTGGGCCGGCATGTCGGAACGGTCGGAGGCGGGTGTGGGGAGGCCGACGTAATCCGCGCCGGGCTTGACGTGATCGAGAGCGGGCTGCCGCGCACGGTTCACGTGGACTTGACCGAAGACATTTCGATGGAAAGCCTTGGCGTCTGCGGAGGCGTCATGGATGTCTTCATCGAGCGCTGGGGCGAATCTGAGGACGGCACTGCCCCAGCCGGCGCGTATCGGCCCTCCGGCGATTCCGCATAGCCGGCGCGTCCGCAGCGCCACCCCGACTGCGACCGGCCTAACTGTCGTCCGGCTCGGTTCTCGGCAAGCGGCTGCGCAGGTGGACCGGCTGCGACTTCTCCCGTACGCGAATGTTGATCATCTCGACAACGAGTGAGAAGGCCATGGCAAAGTAGGCGTAGTTTTTGATATGCAGCTCCTCTACCGTCTCGTGCAGCCAGCCTTCCAGGACGAGAAGAAACCCGATCAGGATCAGGAACGCCAGGGCCAGAATCTTCATCGTGGGGTGCCGCTCGACATAGGCGGCGATCGGCCCGGCGAAGATGAGCATCACGGCGGCTGCGACGACCACGGCCGGCACCATCACCCACAGATTGCCCGAGATACCCACCGCCGTTACCACCGAATCCAGCGAAAACACAATGTCGACGATCACGATCTGCACGAGTACGGAGGCGAGCGTTGCCACGCCTTTCGTCGTGCTGTCATGTTCGGCAGCTTCCAGTTTCTCGTGAATCTCATATGTGCTCTTGCCGATAAGGAAGAGGCCGCCGACAAGCAGGATCAGGTCCCGCCCCGAAACTTCGTGGGAGAAGATCTCGAACAAGGGAAATGTCAGGCGCATGATCCAGGTTATGCTGAAGAGAAGCACAAGTCGGGCGAGTACCGCCAGCCCGATGCCGGCAGAACGGGCCCTGGCCTGCTGTCGTTCAGGCAGCTTTCCGCTCAGGATGGCGATGAAGATCACGTTGTCGATGCCGAGCACGACTTCGAGCAGGACGAGTGTCAGGAGGGCGACGAGGTTTTCAGGCTGGAACAGTTCCATATCGCGGTCCCTATTTTGAATTAGCCCAACGAAATGTGAGGATGGTGCAATGCGCCGTTCACGGAGGTCCCGGGAGACCGGGAAATGAGAGGATTCTAGCATCTACCTCTTCGAATGCCCAACGATTGGTGATTGCCGACTAATTGACAGGGACTAATTGACAGGGACTCATTGACAGGAGACGTGAAGATTTCGATTGTGCCGGCGGCCCGGCGAAATCGAAGGCAAGCAATGGAGAAGCGGACGCTCGAAGCGCTTATCGACTCAATCGAAAGAAGGGAATCCGTTGGGCTGGTTACGGTGACTTCTGCCGGCGGCGACCTGGCCTCGTCTGCCGGTGGCCATGCAGTAGTCTGGCCGCAGGTGGAACGCGACCCGGTCGGCGAGCTCGGCCTCGGCCGGCACAGCAGCACCGTTCTGGCCGACGCCCGCAAGGCAATCGCGCAGAGAAGTCACAAGCGGCTCCGCTATGCCTTCGACGAGGGCGACGTCACCGTCTTTGTGGAGGTGCAGGCGCGCCCGCCGCACCTGATCATTGCCGGGGCCGGGCACATCGCCATTCCGCTAGCCTCGATCGCCAAGACCTGTGATTTCGCGGTCACCGTGTTGGACGACAGGCCGCAGTACGCCCATCGCACCCGCTTCCCCAGCGCTGATCAGGTTGTGGCCGGGCCGTTTCGACCCACACTGGCCGGGCTGCGACAGGGCAGGCCGGTTTTCGACAGCGACACATATCTCGTTCTGGTCACACGCGGGCATCAGCACGATATCGACTGCCTGCTGGAGGTGCTGCACGATCCCGTCGCCTATTTGGGCATGATCGGCAGCCGCCGGCGAATTCGCGCCGTCTTTGAACTGCTGGAGCGGGAGCAGAACATTCCAGCAACCAGCTTTGATCACGTCCGTGCACCAATCGGCGTCGACATTGGGGCCATCACGCCGGCGGAGATCGCGGTCTGCATCATGGCAGAGATGATTTGCGTGATGCGTGACGGGACGCTGCCGGGAATGAGCGAGCAGATCCAGCACGAACGCCTGAAACGGAGGGCGCGGGCGGCGGAAACCACCGGCCGCGGCGATCACAGGCAGCCGGCCACCGAATCGGGCTGACCAGGCAGGTCGCAGACTGCCAATTCCAGCCGGTAGAACAGACCTGATGCCGCCAACAGCTGATATTCGAGCCTACAACCGCTTCGCCTGGGACCTGGCGGTCGAGCGCAAAAGCGTATGGACCGTTCCCGTTGATGCCGAAACAATCGCGGCCGCACGCCGCGACAACTGGCAGATCTCACTGACACCGACAAAGGCTGTGCCCCGGGACTGGTTTCCGTCGCTACGGGGGGCGCAAGTCCTGTGTCTTGCCGCCGGCGGCGGGCAGCAGGGGCCGGTACTGGCCGCGGCCGGTGAAAGCGCCGGCGCCCGCGTGACAGTGCTGGACAACTCTCCCCGTCAGTTGGCGCAGGACCGTCTCGTTGCCCTAAGGGAGGGCCTGAATCTTGCCATCGTCGAAGGCGACATGCGCGATTTGAGCGCTTTCGCCGACGGGTGCTTCGACCTGGTCGTGAACCCTTGCTCCAACCTGTTTGTGCCCGACGTGCGGCCGGTCTGGCGCGAATGCGCGCGCGTGCTTGCAGAGGGAGGCGTCCTCGTGGCCGGCTTCGTAAACCCGGTGCTCTACCTCTTCGACCAGGACGCGGACTGCGAAGCTGCGCCCGTGGTGCGCTACAAGTTGCCCTATTCCGACCTGTCCAGCATTTCGGAGAGCGAGCGGGACTCCTACATGCGGGCTGGGGAAGCGCTCGAGTTCGGCCACACACTCACCGACCAGATCGCAGGGCAACTCGATGCCGGGCTTGTACTGACCGGCTTCTACGAAGACCGCTGGGAGGGCCAGCCCCCGGCCGATTTTACCGACACCTATATCGCCACACGCACTGTCAAGGCCGGCTGGCACAGGTAGCGAAATAAATGCAGCAACCGTTTTTTGTCCTTTTGCAGGGCTGATTTACAATGGAAGTTGAACCCTGGAGCACTGGGCCGCCCTTCGTTCCTACGCCAATCGGCCGCTCGAACGCTTCGGGAGAAGCCTGAACACCTTGCATGGCAGCACCACCACAGAAGAAAGGAGCAAGACAAGATGGCGTATGCCCACACGAACTCAAAGGGTAGAACCTACTATTTGCACTCACGCGAAACCACACTGCGAAACGGACGCCAGCAGACCCTCTATTTTTTCGCCAAAGAGGCGAAGGAAGGCTCGCTCGACGCGGTGCCGGAGGGTTACGAGGTATCCGAAAGCAAGAATGGCCTGCCCGTGTTGAAACGTTCCAAGTAGCGAGTCTACTCTGCCCTTTCGGCAAGGTGCACAACGCCTTAGCGATAGCATGGAATTCAATCTCACCCTCGAAGAGAAAATCGAAAGGACTCCGCCGCCTTTGCGCGCGATCATAGAGGATTTTCGCAGCATGGAGCCGCGCGAGCGGCTGGAGTCACTTCTCGATTTTGCTATGGGCATGCCGGAACTGCCCGGCTTTCTTCACGATGCCCGCGACCGGATGGAGCAGGTCCACGAGTGCCAGACTCCGGTCTTCGTGTTTACCGAAATCGTCGATGCAGGTGTGGACGTCTACATTGACGTTCCCAAAGAATCGCCGACCGTGCGCGGTTATGCCGCAATCGTACAGGAAGGGCTCGAACGCGCCGCCCCCGACGCCGTACTCAGCACACCGGACGACATTCACTACCTCCTTGGACTGCACGAGGCCATCTCCCTCCAGCGCCTGCGCGGTCTCCACGTTTTGATGGCCTACCTCAAGCGGCAGCTGACCCAAAAAATGGCGAAAGGTGAATAGAGCACTGACCGACGTGCCCGGCCTCCGAGTCGGTCACTGGTCAGATCACACCAGTGGCACCGGATGCTCGGTCGTTCTGACGCCGGAAGGCGCCTGCTGCGGCGTCGACGTGCGCGGCTCGGCGCCCGGAACGCGCGAGACGGCGCTGCTCGATCCTGTAGGCAGGGTGGACCGGGTTCACGCCGTCCTCCTCAGTGGCGGTTCCGCCTTCGGGCTGGGAGCGGCACACGGTGTCGTGCGCTGGCTGGCCGAGCGGGGATTCGGCTGGCCGACGCCGGCCGCGCCCGTACCGATCGTCCCTGCAGCGATCCTCTATGACCTGGGTTTCGCCGGATCGACAGCCTACCCGACTGACGAAGACGCCTACGCCGCGTGCGAGGCCGCCACTCACCAGGACAGCAGCCGAGGCTCCGTAGGCGCAGGTGTTGGCTGCACTGTCGGCAAGCTGACGGGCCCGGCTCTGGCCTGCCGCGGCGGCCTGGGGCAGGCGTCGGCCGCGCTGCCGGGCGGAGTGATCGTGGCCGCGCTGGTGGCGGTCAATGCGGTCGGCGACGTGATGGACCCGAGGCAGGG
Source organism: Caldilineaceae bacterium (assembly GCA_022827195.1). GTDB lineage: Bacteria > Chloroflexota > Anaerolineae > Caldilineales > Caldilineaceae > Bin5. The sequence goes on along the minus strand of JAJDTL010000038.1, from coordinate 57,989 downwards.
AGAACTGGTGGCGGGGGCCCGCGACCCGGACACTGGCCAGCTGGTCGACAGCCTGTCCGAGGCCGCCGCACGGTTTGATTCCTACCTTTTCCGCCCGCCTGCGAGCAGGGACGGCGAGGGGGCGTCGATTGAGGCGACGGAAGCCGGGTTGGCCGCATCCCGCCCGGCCGAGGACAATACAACGATTGGCGTCATCGCCACCAACCTGGCCCTGAGCAAGCCCGAAGTGACAAAGCTGGCCCAGATGGGGCAGACCGGCGTCAGCCGCACGACCCGCCCGGCGCATACCGTATATGACGGCGACTGCATCTTTGCGCTGGCAACCGGTGCGCTGGAGGCTGCCGTTGAGCTGAGTCTGCTGGGTGCGGTTGCCGCCGAAGTCGTAGCCGATGCCGTGCTTGACGGTGTTCGCAACGCAACGACCGCTCACGGGCTGCCCTCCGCGGCAAGTCTGGCGCCAAAACCCTTGGCTTAACCCCCCGCTTCAAGCTTCCAAATTCCATAATTCCGCGCCCGCGCGGGGCGGAAACAGATTCTGGTGGAACAGTGCCATCAAGTGGGCCAACTGCCGGCATCACGGGCGCAGCCGGTTGGTCGCACCGGGCCGGCCCTTCTCTCCCGCGTCGCGACCCCCTGAAGTGGTCAGGTTCCACAAACTGTTAGCAAACGGGCGCCGAAAAGAGGATGCTTCGCACTCCTTCTCGCGCCTGCGAACGCCGCCGGAGCGGCCTGAACTGGAGCTGCTACATCCAAGAAGAGTGCGAAACCGGGGTCACTTCTGCAGACTTACAGGCGGTCCGTAAAGTCAGAGTTTTCCAGAACCGAAGCGCCCATAAGACGCGCATGTGCCTCCAATTGGAGGGGAAACGCTGAGCGTTCCATTGGCCTGACTCAGCCAACTTCGAAGTGTAGTATCTGTACGGGTCGTATTGCATTCCATGCGGCTGCTGTTCCCTCGCCAGAGCACGCCCGGACCTCAAATAGGAAGAACGAAGAGTCGACCGTGAACTCGCGGCCCAGTTCAGGCAGGGTCCTCAAGCGCCCGACCCCATAAATGAACTTGCGAGATAGAATGGCACGTTGCGGGAAACAGGTGTTTTTTGCGGTGACTCGGCCCGCACGGTGGGAGGCTCAGGGCACGGCTAATGGCACGGGTTAGGCCCCGCTCTGAAGGACCGGGCCGTCGAGACAGAGGACGCGGCCGTCGTGCTCGCATGAGCCGCAGATGCCGATGCCGCAGCGCATGTATGCCTCCCAGGACAGTTGGCGCGGGACGCCGTATCGGCCGCCCATCAGGTCGAGCGCGGCCAGCATTCCGTCGGGCCCGCAGGCGCAGATCAGGTCAAATTCACCTGCGGCCAGGCGGGGTTCAAGCAGGTCGGTTACCCTTCCCCGAAACCCGGTACTGCCGTCCTCCGTACTAGTGTGGACCTGCAGTGCGTTCGCAGTATTCGCATAGCAATCGGACAGTTGGGAGAAGTGGTCTGCGTACAGCAGGTCCCGGGCGGAGCCAGCGCCGATCACAACGCTGAGGGCGGCCAGCCGGCCTTTCCAGGCGCGGGCCAGCCACAGGAGCGGGGCGACGCCGTATCCACCGCCCACGAAAACCGCGCGTAGCCCAGGTCGCGGCAGGCCGAACCCCTTGCCGTACGCGCCTCGGACCCAAAGTCGGTTGCCCGGCGCCATTTCGTGTAGTAGGCGTGTGAAGGGTCCGACCGCGGTGACCATAATCGTGACGGGGTCGGCATCGACCAGCGAGAACGGCTTTTCGTCAAAGCGCGGCAGCCAGACCATGACGAACTGCCCGGGGCCTGCTTCCAGGCTGGCGTCAAGAATGAACGTCTTTGTCCGGTAGTTGTCCGTCTCGATCGAGCGAATGACAAAGGGTGTGGGGAGATTGACGGTTGCGGTCAAGAGAGGCCCGCTCGCGGAAACGCTCATGTCGCCGTCCCGCGAGAGGGGGCTCGATCCATTGAGAGGCATCTGCCGGCGGTCCGTTTCAAGCGTCGGTTCAGGCCGGTTCCAGGACCACGACAGGGATGATCCGTTCGGTCCTGGCCTGGTAATCGTTGTACGCGGGCCAGATCTTCGCCATCAGATTCCACAGCGCCGGCTTTTCCGCATCGGAGGCCGTGCGGGCGGTGGCGTCAAGACATTCTGCGCCGACCTGTAGCCGGACCTCGGGTGTTTCAACCAGGTTGAGATACCATGAAGGGTGATGGCGGGCGCCGCCGCGCGAAGCAATGACAATGTAAAAGGGTGGTTCGCCACTTTCGCCGTAAATGAGCGGAGTCGTGCGCGGCTTGCCCGAGCGCCTCCCGGCTGTCGTCAGCAGCAGCGTCGGCACGCCGTTCCAGATGTGGCCGTCCTGCCCGTTGGACGCGAGATAGCGTTGAAGATGGTCGGAAACCCAACCCGGTTGCTGACGCTCTGCCATGACACTGTCCTCCCTTTCGACACGAGCCTGCCAAAGCCCAATCAATCTCGTAACAGTCTAACATGAATGGCGTGCCCGCGCAGCATCCTGTTCCTTTCTTTGGCTTTGCAATCGCGGCCGGTAAAGGGTATTCTCATCTGGAGGCGGTTACGATTCGACGAAAGAGCGAATCTTGGCACGTTCGACGGAGCAAGTTGAGGACTTACGAACCGACTCCTACGTTTTGTCAACTGCCTCTGAGCGAGTCTTTGCCGGCCCAGACAGATATTTCTACCTCACCACCACAAAGAAAGGAAAGGAACGATGACAGACCGTCCAATTGCCCGGCGCACCATTCTCAAGGCGGCGGGTGTCGCGACGTTAGGCATTGGACTGGCGGCCTGCCAGCCGATTCAGCCGGTCAGCGACGGTCCAGCCCCGATGGGCGAAGTAACCGCAGCCCAAGTGACCGACGCCGAAAGCCTCGAGGCTTTCGTCCTCGGAGCCAAGGCGCGTATCGAGGCGATCACAGACATGAACGAAGGCGCGAAGCTCAGGGAGGGGCTAAAGACGGAGGGCTACTGGAAGTCCGGGTCGACGTTCCTCATTATTTTCCTCATGAACGGAGACGCCTTCATTCACGGGAACGATCGTGAAGCGGAAAGCAAAAACCTCTTCGCAGTCGAGGACGAACGTGGAACCAGGGTCGTCGAGGAACTCTTCGCGGCCGCTGCCGAGGGCGGCGGTATCGTCGAATACTACGACGAGGGGCTCAAGACGGCATACGCTGTCGAATACATTTCCGGGATCACCGGAAGACGATTCGTGCTGGTCGGGGGACTCTCGAAAGACGTCTCCGATGTCCCGATCACGATCGCGGATCTCCCCAAGCCCCCCGTCACCGCGTCGGAAGTGGTGGACCGCGAGACTCTTATCGCCTTCGTCGAGGCGGCGGCCGAGACCTACCAACAGGCTGTCCTGTCCGAAGGCTACAGCGCCCTCACAGGGGTCAGAAACGCCTTCCGCGTAGAAGGAGGGGACTGGAAGGCAGGCTCCATCTACCTGTATGTCGTGAGCGGAGGGGGCGTCACCCTGTTTCACGGGTCCGAGCCGTACCGCGAGGGACAAATCACGGACATGACGCGGACGGACTCCAAAGGAGTGAGGTTTGCCGAGGAGCTGATCGGAGGCGCACGGCGCGAAGGTCGGAAGTTCTTGCGGTATCACTACGACAACCCGGCCATCCAGGGAGACGAGGAGACCGGATCCCCGAAGCTCGGCTACGCCGTCAGCTTCGATCCGCCCAACACAGACCAGAAGGGCGTCATAGGCTCCGGCATCTATATCGACACAGAAGACGAGTGATCCTCGGTGCACGAGACCCGGCGCACCCGGTGAGAGGCCTTGCGTGCGGCGCGTCAGTTCGCTTGGGCGCTACCGGAGCTCTGCTGAGTACGAAAGACGTCGGTGCCATGAGCAACCTAAGAGACGCGCTGCCGTCGTCAACGCACATTTTCGAGGGGTAAGACGAAGCCGAGGAGGCGTTGGCTGTGCTGTACTTGAGTATTGGAAACAAACGCAGTTTGCCGAACTTCGGCCTGTAATGGGATTCAGGCCCAGTGCACCGCGCCCCGGAGTACGCCTTAGTTTGTGGTTCAGCACTGGGGCATTCATTCATTGGAGCAACCCCGCAGTAACTATTCTTCCTTCGGGCAATGCGACCGCGGCATGTTGGTGAGTTTCCCACCAGGACACCGCAACAAATCGAAAAGGGAGGGAACTGTGGTCCTTTCTACCGCGCAGGTTGAGTCGAACAGACGCGACGGATACATCGCCGCCATCGATGTGATCGAGGAACCGAAGATCAGCGAATACCGGCAGCACTTCGACGAACTGGAGGCGCGCGTCGGCAAGGAGACCGCCCAGATCGGCGTGATCGACTACCACTTTGAGGAGGAGTTCATCTGGGACCTTGCCACGAACCCGACCGTCCTGGACACGATTGAGGCGCTGATCGGCCCCAACGTGCTGCTGCTGGCGACCCACTTTTTCAACAAGTACGGCGAGGGCAAGGAGGCGGAGGCGTACGTCGCCTGGCACCAGGACGTGACCTTCTGGGGACTGGACCAGCCGATGGCGATCACGGCGTGGTACGCGGTGGACGACAGCGACGTCGAAAACGGCTGCATGCAGGTCATACCGAGCACGCACGTTTCGGGCGTCCGTGAGCACGGCAAGGCGGCGCAGGCGGGCAACCTCCTCAGCATAAACCAGGAAGTCGGCGTTTCGCCGGAGCAGGCGGAGACCGCGGTCGACCTGCCGCTTCGGGCCGGCCAGGTCTCGATTCATGACGGAACGCTGATCCACGGCAGCCTGCCGAACCGCTCGGACCGGCGGCGCTGCGGCCTGACGCTGCGTTACATACCGACTTGGGTGCGGCAGGCCGGGGAGAACTCGCTGGCCTCGATCGGCGGCCGCTGGAAACCGGTGCTGGTACGCGGCGTGGACGCTGAAAAGAACTTCGGTGAACGGGAACGCCCGTGGTAATCAGCAATTGGCGGTGAGGGCCACGCAGTGAGGACCACACAGTGACCCGGGCCAGCCCCAATGTGGTCTTCGTTCTCACCGATGACCAGGGCTACGGCGATCTTTCCTGCCACGGCAATCCCGTCCTCAAGACACCCCACCTGGACGCGCTCCACGGCTGCAGCGTAAGGCTTACCGACTACCACGTTGGCCCTACCTGCGCGCCGACCCGCGCCGGGCTGCTCACCGGCCACTACGCCAACAGCACCGGCGTCTGGCGCACGAGCGGCGGGCGCTCCCTGCTGCGCGCCGACGAGATCAGCATGGCCGATTATTTTCGCAGCGGCGGCTACGCCACCGGCGTCTTCGGCAAGTGGCACCTGGGCGACAACGCGCCGTACCGTCCGCTGGACCGCGGCTTCGAGACGGTAGTCGTGCACGGCGGCGGCGGCGTGGGCCAAGCGCCCGACTACTGGGGCAACTGCTACTTCGACGACAGCTACTGGAACGGTGATCGCTATTCGCTATATGAAGGCTACTGCACCGACGTCTGGTTCCGTGAAGCGTTGAAGTTTATCGAGTCCAACCTGGACCGGCCCTTCTTCTGCTACATCCCCACCAATGCACCCCATGCCCCTCACCTGGTAGAGCCGCGCTACAGCGACCCCTAACTACCGTCGACGCCCCACCGGGGAAGGGCCAACTACTTCGGTATGGTGGCCAATATCGACGAGAATGTCGGTGGGCTGCGGCGGCGCCTTGAGCAGCTGGGCCTGGCTGACAACACCATCTTCATCTTCATGACGGATAACGGCTCTGCAGGCGGCGTAGAGGTCAACGATGAGCATTTCGTTGTCAGCGGCTACAACGCGGGGATGCGGGGCAAGAAGGGGTCTGAATACGACGGCGGCCACCGCGTACCCTTCTTCCTCCACTGGCCTGCAGGGGGCTATGTCCGCGGCTGCGACGTGGAGCGAGTGACCGCCAATGTCGACATCCTGCCGACGTTGATCGAGCTGTGCGGGCTCAAGAGGCCGGCGGGCTGCGATTTTGACGGGCGCAGCCTTGTCCCGCTCATGGAGGCTTCGATTGGCGAGAATGGTAGTTCTGCCGGGGCAGCGAACCGGTCCGGCGCGAGTCCCGTTCGCTGGCCCGATCGCGCCCTGGTGACCGATACGCAACGCTTGCCACAGCCGATTATGTGGCGCCGAAGCGCGGTCCTGACCGATCGCTGGCGGCTGGTGAACGGCGACGAGCTGTACGAGATCAAGCGGGACCCAGAGCAGCGCCGCGACATAGCTGCGGCGCACCCTGATGTGGTCGCCCACTTGCGTCAGGCCTACGAGGACTGGTGGGAGAAGGTCTCGCGCCAGTTCGATGAGGAGATACCGATTCGTATTGGCGGGCGAGACGCGTCCCGACTTCGGTTGAACACGTATGACTGGCACAACGAGGAGCTGGAAGGCGCATGGAACCAGTGCCTGGTGCGGCAGGGGCTGATCTGCAACGGCTACTGGGAAGTGGAGATCGCCGAGGCGGGCACCTACCGGTTTGACCTGCGGCGTTGGCCCTCAGAAGAGGGGGCGGGGATCGCGGCAGGGCTGGCTGGCGGCGAGCCCGTGGGCTGGACCCAACTCTCCATCGAGCCTCCTTCCGAGCCCTGCGAAACGGACCACAGTTGCGCCCCGGAGGGATCTTGGAAGGACAGGATACGATGGGGCGGCGGCGTCGCGATTCCGGTCCGGCGGGCCCGCATCGCCGTCGCCGGCGTCGAAGCGTCGACTGACGTAGGTCAATTCGACGAGTGCGCATCCTTTACATTGTCGTTACCGCGGGGACCGGCGCACCTGCAGACATGGCTTGAGACCGCCGACGGGCGTGTACAGGGGGCCTATTACGTTTATGTGGAGCGGGTTGAGCCTTGACTTCCGACTTCTGAACTGTTGGCCCGGCACTGTGCAGCGATTCCTACAGGCGGCAGCGTGTCCGCACCGCATCTAATTTCAAACTGCTCTTCCTCCGAGTCTTCGCGGTCTGAAGAGGCACCCTTTTTGGAGTCGCCCATATCCATGATCCCGTGCAAGGGCCGCCAGTTCCCGCTACAATGGGAAAGGGTCCGGCGCGTCTTACGCCGGCGAGCACAGGTGAAACAAAAAGGGCGGGCGAATGCGAGCCGATTTCGTCCAATTCCGGGCAAACGGGCCGAAACCGTGCTATGCTGTTATCGTCCTACCAGTCCATCCTCGAGAAACCAGCCGGGACCGGCTCAAAGGACGGACCGACCCGACCTGTCAGGAATTCACTCGACTCAATGTCAAGATCCGTTGCCAAATAGAGTCGCTTCAGCTGCGGTGGACCCTTGACCCGCATTACGTCACCAGGACCCAAACGCCGCCTGCCCGAATGCACGCTATTCGAACAGTCAGGACGGCCGGCCGAAGGACCCAGAAGCGGCGAATTACAGTGCAAGTACGCACCGACCATGCCATACCGCGAAGATCAAGCCTTTTGACCCGAGATCTACTGCCAGATTCGCCCCATTTCCTGCGCGAGTCCGAAAGACTTGCTACTCTGTAGGTATCATGCAGTGCCAATCACCGATTATCGCCCAACATTCGCCCGAAAAGACCCCCGTACCGGCGCCGAACGCCCACTTCCGAAAAAAAATAGTAGGGGGACATTGGACGACATTGGGGGACATTGGGGGACTTTTGTCCACCTTATCTGCCAATTGGACAAGATTTCGAACCCTAATGGAAGGGAGCCGGAATGCGGCCAGGTAGGAACGACAAACATCCTAATCGCGGGACCGACCAGCCAAGCGTGGTATTTGTTCTCACCGACGACCAGGGCTATGGCGATCTTTCCTGCCACGGCAATCCGGTCCTGAAGACACCGAATCTTGATTCGCTCCAAGCGAGCAGCGTCCGGCTGACCGACTATCACGTGGGCCCTACCTGCGCACCGACTCGCGCCGGGTTGCTCACCGGCCATTACGCCAACAGCACCGGCGTGTGGCACACGATCGGCGGTCGCTCGCTGCTGCGCGCCGGCGAAGTCAGCATGGCCGACTTCTTTCGCAGCGCCGGCTATGCCACTGGGATCTTCGGCAAATGGCACCTGGGCGACAACGCCCCCTATCGGCCGCAGGACCGCGGCTTCGAAGAGGTTGTCGTCCACGGCGGAGGCGGGGTCGGACAGACGCCAGACTACTGGGGTAACTGCTATTTCGACGACAGCTATTGGGACGGAGAGCAGTTCTCGCAATACGACGGCTACTGCACCGACGTATGGTTCCGAGAGGCACTGAACTTTATCGAGCGCAACCGCTGCCGCCCGTTTTTCTGCTACATTCCCACCAATGCGCCCCACTCGCCCCATCTGGTGGACCTCCGTTACAGCGACCCCTACCTGCCCCTGACGCCGCACGAGGAGCGGGCAAAGTTCTACGGCATGGTGGCGAACATAGACGAAAACGTTGGCGGTCTGAGGCGACGGTTGGCGGAGCTGGGGCTTTCGGAAAACACGGTCTTCATATTCATGACCGACAACGGCTCTGCCGGCGGTATGGACGTGGACGAGGACCAAAATGTGATCAGCGGACACAACGCGGGGATGCGCGGCAAGAAAGGCTCTGAGTACGATGGCGGCCACCGCGTTCCCTTCTTCCTGCACTGGCCCGCCGGAGGCTTTGACCGCGGCTGCGACGTTGGGAGGATCACCGCCAACGTCGACATCCTGCCGACGCTGATAGAGCTGTGCGGGCTCGACAACGCGGATGACTGTGAATTCGACGGTCGCAGCCTGGTCCCGCTGCTAGAGGCGGCCAGGGACCGGAGGAGCGGACTTGTGCATGCTGATGCCACCGACCGCGGCCCGGACGCGGACTGGCCTGATCGGGCGCTTGTGACCGACTCGCAGCGGCTGGCGCATCCCGTGAAATGGCGCAAGAGCGCGGTTATGACCGATCGCTGGCGGCTGGTGAACGGGCGCGAGCTGTTCGATATCGGATCGGACTCCGGGCAACGGAATAACCTGGCCGCGGCGCACCCTGGAGTGGTGTCGGCGTTGCGGGGGGCCTACGACGAGTGGTGGGCGAAGGTCTCGCGCCAGTTCGACGAAGAGATTCCGATCGCGATCGGCGGGCCGGGTGCGATGACAGTTCGCTTGAATACACACGACTGGCGCAATGAGGCCTGCGACTGCGCCTGGAACCAGGGCCTGATCCGGCGAGGACATAGGTGCAACGGTCATTGGGAGGTAGAGATCGCCGCGGCCGGGACCTACCGATTCACATTGCGGCGCTGGCCCGTAGAAGAGGACGCTGCGATTGCTTCGGGGCTGGCCGGGGGCGACCCGGTCGACTTCGGACAGTTGCGCATTGCCGATGTTGTTGACGATCGCGAGTCCGGGTCGATCAGAGAGCGGATCCGGTGGGGCGGCGGCGTTGCGCTACCGGTGCGCCGCGCGCGTCTCGCCATCGCGGGACGGGAGGCGGCAGCCACAGTTGCACCGCAGGTCGACGGCGTCGCCTTTACCCTCCACCTGCCCGCCGGCGCCGCGCATCTGCAAACCTGGTTCGAGCTGGAGGACGGTGGTTCGCTGGGCGCCTACTATGTATACGTGGAGCAGACCGGTGCGCAAGCGGCTCCTGACTGAGCTACTTCCGCGGCCGGCGAGACAGATCATGCAGACCTGCGCATGCGGAAATGGCAATGGCGAAACGGCCTGCCGGCGGTTGCCGGGGGTTGTCAGAACGGCGCGGTGTAACTGAAAGAACAGGGAGAGTAGAGATGACGCAAGCGGACAATGGCAGACTGGCGATTCACGGCGGTCAACCGGCGCGTCAGAATCCGGACCCGCCGATGTATCCGGGCGGGATGGCGATCGCTGAGGAAGAAGAAAAGGCGGTGTTGGATGTGCTGCGTTCGAAGCGTCTCTTCCGTTACTACGGGCCAGGGGAGACCGAGTCGAAGGCCAGCCAGCTGGAGAAAGCGTTTGCCGCCGTAAAGGGCGCACGCCACGCGGTTGCGGTTACCTCAGGCACGGCCGCACTTGCCACCGGCCTTCACGCGATCGGCATCGGGCCGGGGGACGAGGTAATCCTGCCGGCCTACACCTGGATCGCGTCGGCCGCGGCGGTGGTTGCGGCCGGAGGCATCCCCGTGATCGCGGAGATCGACGAGACGCTGCTGCTGGACCCGGCCGACGTTGCCGCCAAGATCACGCCGTACACCAGGGCGATCATGCCGGTGCACATGCGCGGCGCGCCCTGCCGTATGGAGGAACTGATGGCCGTGGCGAGCGAGCACGGCCTCAAGGTGATCGAGGACGTTGCGCAGGCGAACGGCGGGAGCTATAGGGGGCGGTCGCTGGGCACAATCGGAGACGCCGGTTGCTTCAGTCTCCAATTCAACAAGATAATCACCTCCGGCGAGTGCGGCGTGGTGGTCACGGACAGCGAAGAAGTGTGGAAGCGTACCAACATGTACCACGACGTGATCGCTCCGCTGCGGGCGGAGTACGACGAGAACGAGCTTCTGTGCGGTGTCAACTACCGGATGCCCTAGCTGCTGGCCGCGGTCGCGCTTGTGCAGCTTGGAAGGCTGGACGGCCTGATCGACGGCATGCGCCAGCGCAAGCGGATGCTGAAGGCGGGCATCGAGGAAGTGACCGGCCGCAAGGGCGTCAGTTTTCGTGAGATGGCGGACGCTGACGGCGACACGGGAATCGCTATGGTCTTCTTCATGGACAGCGCGGCGAAGGCAAATTCAGTTTCGGAGGCCCTGCGGGCGGAAAACATCGGCGCCGGGACGCTCTACCAGCCTGAAGGGATCGACTATCATGTGTATGCGCACTGGGTGCCGATCATCGAGCAGCGTTCATGGACAGACGCCGGCGGGCCCTGGCGCTGGGCCAAACGGGAGATCGAATACCGGGCCGACATGTGCCCGCGCAGCCTGGACCTGCTGAGCCGCGCGGTGCATATGAACGTCAGCCCTCTCCTGGCCAACGAGGACGTGGAAGAGACGATTGAGGGACTGAATCGGGTGCTGGAGGCGCTGGCATAAGGCAGCTGACGTTAAATTCGGGAGGAGAATTGCGATGACAGCCTATGTGTGTAGCATAGACGACGCCGGCATCGGCGGCAGCGCGATGGTGGAGTCGCTGCGGCGGGCGACTGCTTTCTTCAGCTCACGCGGCCTGCCCTCGACCTGGTTCACGGTTCCCAAGGGCCGTGGCAAGCCGATGAGCACTGAATGGAAGGAGGCGTTGATCGCAGCCCGTGACGCCGGCCACGACCTGCAGCTCCACGGCCTGACCCACGGCGACTGTTACGAGTTTGGACCACCAGCCTGGCCGGCCACCTCGATTCTGCCGACGCTGCAGTCGGACTTCGACGAGCGGCGCGAGGAACTGATGCCGCGCTTCACGGTCGACAAGCTGCGCGATCGCATCGAAGAGGGGATGGAAATCTTCGCACTTGAGCTGGGCGTAGAGCCGACCGTCTTTCGCGCGCCGTGCGGCGCGGTCTCCAAGGCGATGTACTCAGCCTTGCGCGCGGTCGGCATAGGCTTCCATACCTGTATGTTTATAAGCGGCAGCGGCTACGGACACCTGCCGCACAATGGCGGGGCGCTCACCCAGGACTGGGTGGATGATATTCCCTGCCGGCCGTTTCGCTGGTACGAGGAGGTGGTCGAGGTCCCGATTCTCAACGAGTACAACTCGCGCGGTTCCGGGGCGCGCAGCGACGAATTCATCGAACTGGCCCGGCAAGACCTGGACCGAATCAGCGGGCAGAGTCCCGTCGTCGTCCTGTTGATGCACACGCACGGCATTGCCGACGACTATGAGCACACGTTTCGTTTGATCGACGCCGTGTCCGAGCATGTTGGGCGTCAGCCGGGCGCGTCATTCGCCACAATGGGCGAGCTGGCCGCATCCGGCGCGCTGGCCGAGGCGGCGACCGTTGACGGGCCGGATATACTGGCAGTGTGACGGAACACCCTCAAGGAAATAACAGGGGCATATGAACATTATCGTCATCATCTCCGACACCTTTCGCTACGACAACCTTTTCGACCGCGCGGCCGCGATGCCGGTGCGAACGCCTCATCTGGACCGCTTTTCCGAGCGCTGCGTCAGCTTGTCGCGTCTGTACACGGGCAGCTTTCCCACGATCCCGCACCGCACCGACTTCACGACCGGTCGCGTCGGCTGGCCCTGGTATCCCTGGCAGGACCGGCGGCTGAGCAGTCAGAATCACCTGCCGCAGATGCTGGGCGAGGCAGGCTACATCAGCCAACTGCTCGGCGACTGCCCGCACCTCGTGCGCGCCGCGTTTTTTGAGGGATTCAACGGCGCGCACACATTGCCCGGCCAGGAGGGCAACACCTATTTCCTAGGCATGAACCACCCCATTGAGCAGGCGATGGCGGACGACAAGACGCGCAACAACGACAATCACTTCATGGGCCGGAATCTGATCGACCTGCATACGTGGACGAATCGGCACTGGTACCGCGAGGTTGACCGCTTTGCGCCGCGCACGGCCGAGCTGGCGGTCGAATGGCTGGAGGAGAACTACCGCCACAGCCCATTCTTCCTCTGGGTCGACTTCTTCGATCCGCACGAGCCGTGGGACCCGCCGGAATACATGGTGCGCCGCTACGATCCCGACTACGACGGGCCGCCGATGCTGCATCCAAACTACGGCAAGGCAAGCGACTACAGCGAGGCTGAGCTGCGCAACTTGCGGGCGCACTACTGCGCCGAGGCTGAGCTGGTGGACCGCTGGGTGGGGCGCATTCTGACCAAGATCGACGACCTTGCGCTGTGGGAAAACTCGATCGTTGTGTTCATGTCGGATCACGGGATGGCCCTTGGAGAGCACAACCGGACTGGGAAGTCGAACATCAGCAAGCGGGACGACCGCTACTGTCCGCTCTATCCTGAAATTGCCCACATGCCATTCCTCGTTGCCGCTCCCGGCCTTGAAGGGGGGCGGACAGTCGAAGCCCTGCTGCAACCGGCCGACATCGCGCCGACGTTGCTCGACCTCGCCGGTGTGGCGGCCGATCCACCGGAGCCGATGCACGGACGCTCCTTTGCGCCGCTACTGCGGAACGATGGAAGCGAGGGTCATCGCGATTGTGTAGTGACGGCCAAATTCACGCGGTTGGAGCGAGGCGTGCTGCCGGCTGAACAGAACATGCCTGCAGTCTACAGCGAGCGCTGGTGCTATGTGCCGGTAGGCTCGTACGGGGGGAGGCAGCTGTTCGACCTGTCAAGCGATCCGCAGGCTGAAACGAATTTGATAAACGACCATGCCGAAGTTGCCGACGACCTTCACGACGCTCTGATCGAGGAGCTGCGCAAGCTGGATGCGCCGCAGGAGGCCGTGGAAGTTTGGGCGATGCGGGTCCGACGGTAGGCCCCACGAAGGCGCAGATTCACATGACACTTCCTATCTGAGCGCCCGCCCAGGAATTCGACGCGCCGAGCCGCGGGACTCCAGGGAGATCAGGCATACATCAAATTTTGACAAAAGCATTCCGCGCATATACAATCCCTGCGTTTGCGCGCCTTCGCGTTTGCTGGGTGGCCAGCAGCAAAGCCACAGCTTGCACTGCAATTGTGGTCCATTCCCAAGGCAACATTCGAGGCGCTCAGGCAAATCCAATGGAAATCCGGTCCGGCAGGCTGCCGCAGGGCGAAGCTCCTGGCTGTGCGGCTGCATGGTTGGGCCGTCACGTCGGCGCTGGCGTCGGCGTGCATGTACCAACACCCTTACACTACCACATGGAGGATTGACTGAATGGACACGCAGAAACAGAGCATGATGTCTCGCCGCCGATTCCTGCAGGTAACCGGCCTGGCAACGAGTGCCGCAGTGCTGGCGGCTTGCCCGGCTCCTGCCGCCGCGCCTGCCGCGTCCGGCGGTGATGGCGACGCGATGATGGAGAAGAAGAAACTGGAAGCCTGGTCGCGCATGACCGACCTGGCCCAGGAGTCGATCAAAGAGATCATCGACATCTACAACGAAAAGAACACGATGAACGTCGAGGTTGAGTTTGTCTACATCGCCCGCACCGCAGGCAGCCAGGCCGATGAAAAGCTGCTGACCGCGGTTGCCGGCGGGACGCCTCCGGCGCTTCACTATGCCGACCGCTTCACCGTGCCGCAGTTCGCCCATGAGGGCTTCTTCACCAACATCAACGAGTTCGCCGAGGCCGCAGGCGTGACCAAGGAGCTCTACTACGATTTCGCCTGGGATGAGACCGTCTACAAGGGCGACATCTACGCGCTCTCGTTCGACACCGACACGCGCGCCCTCTGGTACAACATGGACATCATGTCCGAGGCCGGCGTCGATCCCGAATCGCCTCCTTCAAACCTGGAAGAGCTGCGGGCGGCCACAGAGGCGCTGACCGTGCGCGACAACACCGGCGCGGTGACCCGCTACGGCTTCAACCCGATCTACGACCAGGCCTGGCTCTACACCTGGGGATTCGGCTTCGGCGGCACCTTCCAGGACGACGATCGCCGCATCACTTTCGCCCATCCCAACAACATCGCTGCGATGGAGTTCGTCAAGTCCTTCGTCGATGAAATCGGGGTTGAGGACATTGACGCGATGCTGGCGGCCTGCGCCGGCGGCAACTGCCGCGGCGAGAACGACTACTTCTGGACCGGGCAGAGCGCCATGACCTGCAGCGGCAACTGGAAGGTTGCCCAGCATCATCGCTACAAGCCGGACACCAACTACGGCGTCGTGCCGATGCCGGGCCCAGACGGCCCCGCCCCGCACGCCAGCTGGGCCGGTGGTTGGAGTTGGGCCGTGCCCTTCGGTTACGACGATGTCGAGTCGGCGTTCGACGCTTGCTTCTACCTCTGCGGTCCCGAAGGCCAGCTCAAGTACAACAAGGACACTTTCCACATCCCGACCATCAAGTCGGCCGCCCAGGACCCGTTCTTCTACGAAGATCCCCTTCACGCCGTCTTCATGGATCTGCTGCCCGTTTCCAGCGCCCGCCCGCCGATTCCGCTGGGCTCGAAGCTGTGGGACCTGCAGGTAAAGGCCTTCCGCGATGAGATTCCGCACGGTTTGAAGACGCCTGAAGAGGCGCTGACAGACATCGACGAGGAGATCAACGCCGGCCTTGAGGAGATCGGATTCTTCAGCTAAGGAAGCCTACCGGCTGCGTTCGAACCTGCAAGTAGGCCCGCCGCACTGAAGCAACCGCGGGCCGCAAGCAAGATTCAGGACGCCGGCTTCACTGAGCCTGGGCCGAGCGGGACAGAGTACCCGCCAAGAATCGCGATAGACAGGTAGCGGCTCAACCGGGCCGCTACCTGACCCCTGTTTTTCCACCGGCACGCCAGCCGGAGAAGGTCCAAACCAGCATGGCAACAGCCCAACTCGCACCCAGCGCACCGCGTCGTCGCATGTCTCAGGGAACGAGACATACGATAAACGGCATTCTCTTCGCCTCTCCCTGGATCTTCGGTCTGCTCGCATTCTGGATTTATCCCACGCTGGCATCGGCCTACTACAGCTTTACGAAGTACAACGGTGTCAGGAATCCGCAATGGACCGGGTTCGCCAACTACCTCGAGTTGTTCCTCGAAGATGAAGAGTTCCTGACTGCGATTTGGAATACGGTATACTTTGCCGGCGTCTCGATTCCCCTGGCCATCATCTTCGCGTTCGGACTGGCACTGATGCTGAATGCCAAGATCCGGGCGCAGGTCGTTTACCGCACGATCTATTTCCTGCCCACACTTGTGCCCGAGGTCGCCCTGGCGCTGGTCTGGGTCTTCATCTTTACGCCGCATAGCGGTCTGATCGCGGCACCATTCAGGGCCATCGGCCTGCGCGGCCCCTGCTGGTTAACCTGCAAAGAGTGGGCAATGCCAACGCTCGTCCTGCTCGCCCTGTGGATCATCGGCCAGCAGATCATTCTCTATCTGGCCGGTCTGCAGGACGTGCCCCAGGACCTCTACGACGCCGCCGACGTGGACGGCGCCAACATCTTCTCCAAGTTCCGCAATGTGACCCTTCCCATGCTGACGCCGGTCATCTTTTTCCACTTGGTCACATCTGTGATTGGGGCGCTGAACTTCTTTGCCATTCCTTACATTATGACCGGCGGAACCGGTTTCCCGGCCAACTCGACATTGTTCTATTCGATCTATCTCTACAAGAACGCGTTCCATTATCTTGAAATGGGCTATGCTTCGGCCATGGCTTGGCTGCTGTTCATGTTTACTCTGTGCGTAACGCTGATCATCTTCCTTTCGGCGCGCATGTGGGTCTTTTACGCCGGGGGGGAAGAGTAGAATGGCGGTAGAAAGCGGTTCGGTCCAGATGGCCGACGACCACGCCAGGCGGATCATGGTCAAGCGCATACGCGGCATCGTTCGCAGCGTCCTGATCCACGCAAGTTTGATTCCCGCGGCATTTGTATTCACTTTGCCCTTCTTGTGGATGCTTTCGACCTCACTGAAGCCGGACGTCCAGTTTTACGCCTATCCGCCGGTCCTGATCCCAAGCCCGTTTCAGTGGTCCAACTACCCCGACGCGGTAACGTTCATAACATTTTTCCTCTACCTTCGGAATACGCTGACGATTGCCGTGCTGGCCACCGTCGGCGTTCTGATTTCCTCCTCTTTGGTGGCGTACAGCCTTGCTCGCATCCCCTGGCCGGGCCGGACCTTTCTTTTCATTCTGACGGTAGCTACGCTGATGCTGCCCTTTCAGGTCACGATGATTCCCCTGTTCATCGTATTCAAGAACCTGGGCTGGGTGAACTCATGGTTGCCGCTCATCGTGCCGCACTGGTTCGGCGGCGCGCTGTATATCTTCCTCCTGCGGCAGTTCTTCATGACCATCCCAATGGAGCTGTCGGAGGCGGCCCGCATTGACGGCGCAAATGAGCTCAAGATCTACTATTCGATACTCCTTCCTCTCTCCAAACCCGCCCTGGCTACGGTGGCGATCT
The DNA here is from genome assembly GCA_022827195.1 of Caldilineaceae bacterium. Taxonomy (GTDB): domain Bacteria; phylum Chloroflexota; class Anaerolineae; order Caldilineales; family Caldilineaceae; genus Bin5. The sequence goes on along the minus strand of JAJDTL010000038.1, from coordinate 41,039 downwards.
TTGAGTTCATCGCTCGCTGGCGAGACTATATCGGGCCGCTCATTTACCTGAGCGACCAGGAACAGTACACGCTTTCGCTGGGAATCTACGAATATCAGACGCAGTACGGGGCCGAGTGGGGCCTGTTGATGGCGGCCTCTGTTCTGATTACTCTTCCCATCATCATGCTCTTTTTCTTCCTGCAGAAAACCTTTGTACAGGGCATTGCGCTGACTGGCATCAAGGGTTGAGCCGGTCCCACAGCCGGCCGCTTTGGGCACTTTCCTCAGTTCGGCAAATCTGAGATACTTTAGAGATGAACGGACCGGCCAGAGCCGCTTCCTGCTTTTCATGACCCCGGCGGAGGCGATGTCAACTTACTTGAGGATATACAGATGACGATTCGACTCGCATTGATCGGTTGCGGGAGCATTTCGCGACGCCATGTTCTTTCGATGCAGGACTTGCAGCTGCGCGGGCGCGGCGACTTTGTCGTTTCGGCAGTTTGCGACGCCAACCAGGAGGCGGCGACCGAGCGCGCCGATATGCTGGAGGAGCTGCTTGGAGTCCGTCCGGCGATCTTCCCGACATACCAGGCCGTAATCGCCGAGGCCGAGGTCGACGCGGTGGACCTGTGCCTGCCGCACGGCCTTCACCACGGCGTCGCCGTGGACAGTATGGAGGCCGGTCTGCATGTCCTGTGCGAAAAGCCGCTCGGTATAACGGTCAAGGCCTGCCGGCTGATGGCCGAGACTGCCGAGAAAACAGGCAAGGTGCTCTCGACCGCCGCGCCGCACCGCCGGCACCCGGGCCAGCGAACGGCGCGATGGATTCTCAACGAGTCGGGCCTGATTGGCAGCCCACAAAGTTTCTTCCATTCTTTTCGCAGCGCCACAGTTCTGAGGCGGCACGAACAGGAGCCGGCAAAAGGGCCGGACCCGGCATCGCTATGGGCCGAAAAGTCGCGGTCAGGCGGCGATCAGAGGCCAGAGCACATCCGCTGGCGCCAGGACCGTCTGATGTCCGGCGGCGGGCCGGTGCTGGACAGCGGATTCCACTACTGCGACTCATTGCGCTATTACCTCGGCGAGGTCGACAAAGTCTATGCGGAGCTACGCGCGGTGAAATCAGGGAAGCCGCTGCCGTTTACCGAGGCGCCGGAGGATACGGTGTTCGTCACGTTTGCCTTCAAGAGCGGCGTAACCGGCACTTGGGCGTGGAGCGTCGCCGCCCCGGGCGAGGAGGCCTACGACGTCACGTTCTACGGGACGCGGGGCTCGCTGCGGGAAACGACTAACGCACCGTTCTCGATATTTCACCTCTTTCAGCGCACGTCTGAGTTTAGAGAGACGGCGCGCCTCACCGGTGCAGACGGTACCATCTATTCGATGGAGCGGCTCGTAGAGATGCATCGCGCCACTTTGTCCCCCGAAGAAGAGGAGTTCCTCTATCCTGGCGGCGCAACAGACGGCTTTTCGGTGGAGATCTGGGAGTTCCTGGAGTTGCTGCGCGGCAACCGCGAAGCGCCCGAAATCGACGGCTGGGAGGGGATGCGTTCGATCGCCTTGGGCGACGCGATCTATGAGTCTGCGTTGACCGGTGAGGCGATACGTTACGAAGACGTGCTGAGCGGGGCCCGTTCCTCCTACCAGGACCCGATCGATGCCCACTGGGGCCTTACCGATTAGGTCAGTCCCTTGATGAAATCGGAATCTATGGCAGGGCCGGGGAGCAGGGCAGGGCGGCGCGATCGCTGCATTCCGCACTGCCGGAGAGTGTTGGCATCGGGGCGGAGCCGACCAAAGTGACTGCGTGAGCTGCGGAATCAGTGCGGCCTGGTCCATGATACAGCCGCGCTAGGGGTCGGAGGAGGCATCTGTGAAATCGGCATCAAGGATGATTCGCAACCTATTGACTCCGATTGCAAAGAGGGCTCTGCTGACGTGGGAGCACCTGGAATCGGGCATTAGTTTTGACTTGACGTCACGCGACGTCAGGGCAAATCCCTACGACCTGTATGAGCGCTTGCGCCAGAGAGACCCGGTCCACCGCATGAGGCTTATCAACGCGTGGGCCATGACCGGGTACGAGGACGCGGAGGCCGTTTTGAGGGACCACAGGCGGTTTTCAAGCGGGGAAAACAAGCTTGAATATGCACCGTACAGGACGATGCTGGACCTCGATCCGCCCGACCATACGCGGCTGCGTTCACTGGTATCCAAGGCCTTTACGCCGAGGTCGGTGTCGGCGCTCGGCCCGCGCGTCGATCAGATTGTGGAGGACCTTTTGGACGGCCTTGCCGGCAAGGGGCGATTCGACCTGATCGGCGAATTTGCCTTTCCCTTGCCGGTCATCGTTATCGCCGAGATGCTGGGTGTTCCGGCAGAGGACCGCGATCGGTTCAATGTCTGGTCAAACGATATTGCGCTGGCGGTCGAACCGGTCCTCAACGACGAAGAAATAGAGCGGGTGGAGCGGTCCTCCGCCGAAATCGTCGAATACTTCGAGGAGATCATTGCGCTCAGGCGGCAGCAGCCCCAGGACGACCTTCTCAGCGCTCTGCTGGCCGCTGAAGAAGAGGGAGACAGACTTTCCCATGACGAGCTCATTGGGACGCTCATGCTGCTGTTGGTGGCGGGCAATGAAACGACCCGCAGCCTGATCGGGAACGGGATGCTGGCGCTTCTGAGGAATCCGGACCAGCTCCGACGGCTGCGGGACCATCCCAATCTCCTGGACAGCGCCATCAATGAGCTGCTGCGCTACGACAGCCCCGTCCAATTCATCATACGGGTTGTGCTGGAGGACATGGAGTTTCAGGGGCGGCAGTTTCAGGCAGGGCAGAAGGTCCTGGTTCTGGTCGGGGCGGCGAATCGAGATCCTGCCGTCTTCTCGGACCCGGGGACGCTGGATATAGGCCGCGAAGAAGAGAGTCACATTTCCTTTGGACGCGGCATTCACTACTGTCTTGGCTCGCCGCTGGCGCTGTTGGAGGCGCGGGCCGCCTTTGCCGGCCTGCTCGCGCGCTTTGCTTCGATTCAGCTTGTTTCCGAGCCCGAATTCAGGGACCAGATAGTGCTCCGAGGCGTTGAAGATCTCTGGATAGAGGTCGACTGAGAGAGTTCGCGCCATTCGGTAGATTCCGAGGCTGTGTAGATTGAGGCAGCTGCCTGTTGAATGCGAGAGCGTCCAGGCCGTAAGGTTGCGAGCGCGGCGCACAGAGTCCAGGTTTGCCGCAGCCCAGAGGTGACGTGATAGATCAGGCAAGTCGAAACCGGGTCCGGGAACCCACCCGCCAGGAGGGATTGCATGTCCATCGCCATGACGCCGCAGCAGCGGGAAGATTTCGATGTCAAAGGGTTCATCGTACTGGAGGAGTTCCTTGCGGCGGAGGAGTTGACGCGGCTTTTGGATGCCGTGGATGAGGTTGCAGCCCGCGTGAGGAGGCAGGAGGGGCTGGGGCCGAACGACCCCTTTGCCGTGCGTAACGCGCTGGCCCACCACGAGGCCTTTCTCGATCTGATCGACCATCCGCGCATGTTGCCGCTGGTCGTGGACGCGATCGGCTGGAACATCCAGATCCGTACCACGCACCTCGATTGCCGGCCTCCCTATCCTGCAGACCTGCAGGCGGGCGCGGTGGGGTTGGGCGACGGCGCCGACAATGAAGTCGGGTACCGCAACGTTTTGTGGCACCCAGACCTCGCCAGCGACTACCTCTTCATGGCGCCCTCCCTGGATGGACGGCTGCCGTTCATGGAGATCAAGGTGTTCTACGTCCTCTCCGATTTGAGTGAGCCGCAAAGCGGCAACCTCTGGCTGGTGCCGGGAAGCCACCTTCGGTCGCCTGACGAGCTGGCGGAAATGGGGCGGCGGGTTGATCCGGATGAAGCGCTTGAACTGCGCCTGCGGCCCGGTGCGGCCGTGCTCTGGCGGACCGCAGTCTGGCACTGCGTCGGCCCCAATGTGTCCCTCCGCACGCGTAAGGTCATGCACGTCGGCTACCATTACCGCTGGCTGCGGCCGACCGACTACATCAGCCAGGATCAGGCGCTGATCGAGCGCAGTTCGCCAATCCGTCAGCAGCTGCTAGGGGCCCTGCCCGGCAGCGGACACCCCTTGGGGGACAATCCGGAAGTCCATCCCTCCTCCCAGTATTGGATCACAAAGGACCCGGACGACGTTCCGCTGCGGGCCTGGGCGGCAGCACAGGTCGATAGCCTGCAGACGCAATTGGCCTGACCTACATCCCCTGAAGGACGAGGACGAAGGCACGAGCGATGGGATCGGGAAACGATATTCGGGCGTTCAGAGAGCGGGTATTCGCTGACCTGGGCCTTTACCAGGAAGTCTCGGGTCTGTTCGACGGCGGCTGGGGTGCGGGTGCGCAGGGCCGCCGGCTGGCAGTGCACTCGCCGATTGACGGGGCGCAGTTGGCCGACGTCGCAGTTGCCTCGGAAGAAGACTTCGGTCGCCTGATCGAGAACGCCTGGGCTTCCTTTCGCGAGTGGTCGCGTATTCCGGCGCCGAAACGGGGCGAAGTCGTGCGCGCGATCGGCGAACGGCTGCGCCGGCACATGGACAGTCTGGGGCTGCTCATTGCGCTTGAGGTCGGGAAGACGCCGATAGAGGGAAGGGGCGAGGTGCAGGAGATGATCGACATCTGCGACTTCGCCGTCGGTCTCTCGCGCCAGCTCTACGGCAAAACGATGGCCAGCGAACGGCTTAACCACCGCCTCTATGAGCATTGGCATCCCCACGGCGTTGTTGGCGTCATCACAGCCTTCAATTTCCCTTGCGCCGTCTGGTCCTGGAACGCCTTCATTGCCGCGGTCATCGGAAATGTCGTCGTGTGGAAACCGTCCCCCGAGGCCGCGCTCACCGCGATCGCCGTGACGAACATCATGAACGAAGTGCTCGACGATCACGGCCTGCCGCCCATATTCTTTCTGGCCGTGGACGAGAGCGGCGAAATCGGAAAGTGCATGAGCCGCGAACTGCGGTTGCCTCTGATCTCTTTCACCGGATCTGTCTCCACGGGAAAAGAGGTCGCCGCCGCGGTCAACGCGCGCCTCGGTCGCACGATTCTGGAGTTGGGCGGCAACAACGCGGCCATTGTCACCCCGGACGCGGACCCGGAAATCGCACTGCGCGGCGTCGCCTTCGGCGCGCTGGCCACGGCCGGACAGCGGTGTACAACGACGCGACGGCTCATTCTGCACGAGAGCCTCAGTGACAGCTTCATTCCTCGTCTCGTCAGCGCATTTGGCGCGGTGAAGGTCGGCAACCCGTTAGAGCCGGACGTGCTGGTGGGACCGCTGATCAACCGCGGGGCCGTCGATTCCTACTGCGCGGCGATCGGGCAGGCGCAGGCCGCGGGCGGCACCGTCCTGGCAGGCAACGCTGTGGAGACGATACCCGGCCTCGAAGCCGGCCACTACGTTGCGCCAACCATATTGGACGGCGTCCCGCCGGACGCCGAGGTGGTACGCACCGAGACCTTTGCTCCGATTCTGTACGTGTTGAGGTACCGGGCGTTGGATGAGGCATTTGCAATCCACAACTGTGTTCCCCAGGGTCTTTCCTCTGCCATATTCAGCAACAATCTGCGCGAAGTGGAGGCCTTCCTCAGTGTCGTTGGCAGCGATTGCGGACTAGCAAATGTCAATACGGGCACGGCAGGGGCCGAGATTGGAGGGGCGTTCGGAGGAGAGAAAGACTCCGGCGGAGGGAGGGAGAGCGGTTCAGACGCCTGGAAGGCCTATGCCCGGCGGCAGACGGTTACAATCAACTTCGGGCCCGACCTTCCCCTTTCGCAAGGCGTCACATTCGATGTAAGTCAGCGACAGTAGGCGCTAGTTGCCGGCCGGGAATTTGCGGCTTTGGGCCACAACGTGGACCCGCTCCACCGGCCCGCCTAAGGGGATGAGAATTGCGGCAAAGGTTGTCTCTCCGCCTACTGCCACGACGTTGTGGTCGGGGACGATCGTGCGACTGGCGATGACTCGATTGAGGGGATCGTAGGCGGTAAGTACCACCTGCACGTCGATCGCCTCGGCGGAACCTGTGTTGCGAATCGAGCCCCGGACCGTTAAGGCGGAGTATCGTTCCCCTTCCTGCGTCAAGTTCCCCACTTCAAGCCCCTGATAGTACCCACCCTCATAGGCAGGCAAGGCGCTTAGCGGATAGATGTGGTAGTTCTCGAACGACTCGGGGGCCTCGGCAAACAGCACGGCGAAAGGGGCAACCTCACCCGGTTTGACAAGATTAAGCATCACCAGGCTGTTCCCCTCGACCAGGGTTGTGCCCTGCCCGTCCAGAAGCTGTACGCCGACTCGCACCTGTTCCAGCGTCTCTACGCTCGTGTTCAGAACTTCGCCCATAACCCAGAGGCTGCCTAGGGGCGTATGGCTGAAGTGAAGATGCTGCATCTCAAACGGTAACGGCGTCGGCGTCGGTTGACGTTCGACAAGCACACCGCCGGATGTAACCAGGCGGGGAATCACCAACTCCTGTCCTATCTGCAGGTTTCTGGGATCCTGGACGCTGTTGCGTTCTTGCAGTGAAGAAACGGAGACGCCGAAACGGGTGGCGATGCTTCCCAAATTGTCCCCTGGTTCCACCCTGTAAACAATTGGCGTGGGCGTCGGCGTCAGCGAGGGAGTCGGCGACGGCATGAACGGCGCAGGCGTTGCCGTTTCAGGCGGCTTTAGGTCGGCGAACGGGACGATGGTTGCAGTCGGAGTGCCTTGCGGCGCTGGCGTCGGCGGCAGCGTGACGATTTGCCCGCACGCGGCAAGCAGCAGGAGCGCAATGGCGTATCCGAGCGCCAGTCCAGCCAGCCCTATTTCCCTCGAAGAAAACCACGCCATCAGGTTTGGTGTCAGATGCGAGAACGAACCACTCGGCCATCGAAGAGGGATACGGGTTCGCCATCGTCGGCGCGCCGAACGGATTGAGGCGCTGGTATTATATCACACCGCCCTGCCATTGCCGACATCAATCGGGTCGGATATACTACGTCGGCGTGTGCGGAAGACAGGGCATCCGGGCGTAAGCAGGAGAGGACTCGTGAAGGTCGCAATCCTTTCGGACAGCCACGATAACATCTGGAATCTTGATCAAGCGCTGTCCGCCGTCAATGAGGTCGGTTGTGAAGTGTTGCTTCACTGCGGTGATCTGGTTGCTCCCTTTATCGTTGCGCAGTTGGCGCAGGCCTTTGGCGGCCCCATCCACTGCGTAGAGGGCAACAACGACGGCGACGGACGTCTACAGCTTCAGGTGGCTGCCGGATTCTCCCAGGTATCGCTGCACGGTCCCTATGCCGAACTGGAACTGGGTAGTCGAAGTATTGCTCTTATTCATTATCCGGAGCCGGCGCGGCGGATCGCACAGTGCGGCCATTTTGACCTCGTCTGCTACGGGCACGACCATCAAGCGAACCAAGAGCAGATCGGAGAATGTATCCTGGTAAACCCGGGTGAAGTGATGGGTCGATTCGGCGAGCCGAGTTGGGGCCTCTACGATACCGAGGCGCACAGGTATACGCGTCAGCCGTTAGGCGCTTAAGGGCCGCCTATCGGACTTTTCAAGTACTCCGTTGGCTCTGGAAGAAGGAGCCCCCTGACAGTGAGCAATTCCCTTGTTTGAGTTGGTTTTCCTCGGTACTTCCGCCTCCGCTCCTACAGTTTACCGCGGGCTTTCGGCTGCCCTGGTTATGGTGCAGGAGCATCGCTTTCTGATCGATTGTGGGGAGGGAACACAGCGTCAGATCTTGCGCAGCGGCTTGGGATTCCGCCGGCTGGACAAGATCCTGCTCACGCATGGGCACTTGGACCATATACTGGGGCTGGGAGGGCTAGCCAGTACCCTCGGACACTGGGAGGCGCTGGACAGGCTCGATATCTACGGTGGCGCGCCGGCCCTCGCCCGAGTCCAGCGACTGATGGAGGTCGTCTTCGGTGCCGGCAACATTCCCAAGGCGGGCGTCAGCCTGAATCCAATCGATGAGGGAAGCATATTTGAAGGCAAGGGGTTCACGCTCTCGGCTTTTGCCGTCCCGCACAGGGGCAAGGGCTGTTTCGGCTTCACATTCGAGGAAAGAACGCGTTCGCCATTTGACAATCGGAAGGCGGAGGCGCTCGGCATTCCGGCCGGGCCCGAGCGCCGCGAGCTGGTTTCGGGGCGGCCGGTGACGCTGGCAAGCGGGCGCGTTGTTCATCCGGAGGAAGTGTTGGGCGAGCCGCAGAAGGGCGCCAAACTTTGCTTTGTGGGGGATGTTGCCCGCACCGGTCCCTTGCACAAAGTCGTCGCAGGGGCCGACTTGCTTGCGATCGAAGCGACCTATCTCGAGAAAGAGCGGGAGCTGGCGAAAGGCCACGGGCACATTACAGCCGGTGCCGCGGCGCGGCTGGCGCAGAAAGCCGGGGTGAAGAAGCTCGTGCTCCATCACATCAGCCGGCGCTACCATGCCCAGGCCGTGCTGGAAGAGGCGCAGGCCGTCTTCCCGGAAACGGTGGTTGCCGGCGATTTGGACCTTTTTCAAGTGCGAAGAGGAAAACCAATCGAGAGAAGGGCAGGACCCAAATATGTGGTTCGCTGACCCGATAACGCGGGGTGATCAGGCCCTCAGTTGGCCGCCAGTCGCACTCTCGACGCTTCGAATGATGCGCCTGCGCAGGCGGGCGACCTCTTTTTCCTTCAAGCTGCGGTCCATGCTCTGATAGGTGACGCGATAGGCGAGAGACTTATGGCCGGATGGCAGGGAAGCCCCGCGATAGATATCGAATAGCTCTACTGCGGTAAGCATCGCACCCCTGTCCTGGCCCGCCCCTTCTACGATTGCGGCGCGCAGCCGGCTCTGCGTAACTTCCTCCGATACCATAAAGGCCAAGTCTTCTACAACTGGGGGATAGACGCTGATCGGCGCCATCTGCGAGATGCGCCAACTGGGTCGGACGAGCGGATCCAGGTCCAGTTCGGCCAGCACGACGCGTTCACTCCCCAAGCCAAAGGCATTGCGAACGCTTGGGTGCAGCTCGCCGACAACGCCGAGGCGCTCGCCCTGGAGCGAAATCAAAGCGCAGCGAGGCCCGAAGCTGGCTTCCACCTCCCCGCCGTCGCCGCCGCTTTCGGGATGAGCGATGTAGGCGGCATCGTCTTGCCCATAGCCCAGCCGTTCCAACAGCGTTTCGATGATTCCCTTCAGATCGAAGAAGTCGAATTGGTCGGCGACACCGTCAGACACGGGAGGAGCCCCCGCTGCAAGGCTGGCATCGCGCGGACCGCACAAGGCGATGCAGAGCCGGCGTACCTCAGCTGGCAGCGGAAGGTCTTCAACAGTGCCCGTGCGCTGGCTGGAGTCGGTCGCCAGCGGACGGTATGCCCGCCCGATTTCAAAGGCCGCCAGCCGCCCGGTGAAGCGGAGGTTGTAGGCCAGATTCTCCAATGCGCTTACGACCAGATTGCGGCGCATAACCCGCCGGTCCGGAGACAGCGGGTTGGTCAATTCGACGAAGGCCGCCGCGCTGCCTGCCTGGTTGGACCCGTCGGGCTCGCCGGGGGACGGGCGCCAGCCGGCTCCAGCGACCAGTTTGGCGTGGTTTTCCGGTGTCGTCAGCGTATGATTGACGGTGTCCTGCAGCCCGCACCCAACTAGAATGTCCCGAATATTCTCTTCCGTCTCCATCAAGGCATTGCGGCGCTGGGTCGGCAGCACTGTGTCAAGCAGTGTCTCGCCAATCCGATCGTATCCGACGACGCGTGCGACCTCTTCGGTCAGATCGGCAGGCACCGCAACGTCCAGTCGGTGCCACGGGGCGACGGCCTCTACGACCGGCTCATCTTCTTGGCGCGCCAGGCCGAAAGCCGAGCGTTTCGACGCCCCGGACGGCACGCCAGCCCGTTCAACTACCGAGAAATCCAGTCTGCGCAAGGCGTCGCTGATTTCGGCCAGAGACAGGTCCATGCCCAACAGGCGCTTCACATCGCTGCACGACGTGTAGACCGAAACGTGCGGCTGGGGGACCGGGTAGCTGTCGACGATTCCGGGCACGACGCGGCCGCCGGCAAACCGGCGCATCAGGTCGGCTGCGCGGCGGGCCGCAATATCGTTTAGCGTCGCCGGAACACCGCGCGTAAAACGGTGGCTGGCCTCGCTGTGCAGCCGCAACGCCTGTGAAGTGCGGCGGTTGTTGATGCCGTCAAAGGTAGCTGACTCGAGCAGGATGTTTCGCGTTCCTTGGTGTACTTCTGTTTCAGAGCCGCCCATTACGCCGGCAATGGCAATCGGGCCTGCCTTGTCGGTGATCAGAAGCATCGACCCTTCCAGTTTCCGTTTCTGACCGTCGAGGGTCTCAATCTCCTCGCCCTCGCGAGCAGTGCGGACGACTATGGTCGGGGACTCTTGGCCGACACGCTCCGCTCTCGCAGCCAGCAGATCATAGTCGAATGCGTGGAGAGGCTGGCCCAGCTCCAACATGACATAGTTTGTTATGTCTACGATGTTGTTGATCGGACGCATTCCCGCCTTCTTCAGGCGTTCCTGCATCCAGGCCGGAGAAGGTCCGACTTTGATGTCGCGGATGACGGTCCCAGTAAAGCGGTGACAGTACTGAGGGTCGTCGATCTCAGCGTCAAGGTAGGCTGAAGCCTCGTCATCGCCCTGCGAACCATCTTCGTCGCTGGGCAGATGTAGCTTCCCGCCTGTCAGGGCATGCACCTCGCGCGCAATGCCGCACATCGAAAGGCAGCGGGCCATGTCCGGCGTCAGATCGATTTCCAGTATTTCGTCACCCAGGTATTGGCGCAGCGGCGCGCCCACGGGCGCATCATCCGGCAGGACGAGAATGCCTTCGTGCTCTTCACTCAGTCCCAGCTCAAGCTCGGAGCAGACCATGCCGCGTGATTCTACGCCGCGAATCTTAGCCTTCTTCAACCTCTTGTGGGGACGGGGCCTCTCGTCGCTGTAGGCATCGACCAGGAGGGAGCCTTCGCGTGCGAAGGCAATCTTGACCGTGGGTAGATCTCCTGCCGCGGTGGATTGCCCGCGATACTGAAAGAGGTTTGGCGCGCCGGTTACAACACGCTGCGAATCCTCGCCTGCGGCGAGCGAGTCAGAGGGGCCCGAGTCTGTGCCCGGCGGCAGCCGGTGGCCGACATCCACGAGTACCAACCTGTCGGCGTCTGGATGGGGGGAGACTGCCAGCACCTGACCGACCACGAGCTTGTCCTCATCCCACCAGCTGCCGGTGTTGACGAGGCTCGCCTCTTCAAGACCGGCAAGCGTCAACCGTTCTGCCAGTTTGGTCGTTGGCAGGACTATATCCACGTACTCTTTCAGCCAAGACAAGGGGACAAGCATCACTCTCTCTCTGGACTATGTGCGCTGATGGGTACCTTTCATGAAACCGGGTCGACAAGAGAATTGCAGGTCATTCTAACAGACAAAGCATTGAGCCGGCAGAAATGCTACGGCTCGGCGCAGCCCATCAATGCATTGTAAACAAGGTCGTGCGCGAGCGACCGCCACAATCCCCAGCAACTGCGTTCAAGGTCTAGTGCCCGCAGCGACTGCGCCACCGTGCAAAGTTCTTCAACCGGAACGGTGCGGTAGCCCGAGACCTCTTCAGTGTCTGTCGGGCACAACTCTTCGCTGAGGCTGTCCAGATAGAAAATGTAACTTACGAAGGGAATGCCGGAGCCGTTGCTAACAAAGTTGCAGTCCAGAACACCCAGAAAGCGCCGCAACTCGACCTCCTGCCCCGTCTCCTCGGCGATTTCGCGATACAGGGCGTCCTCAACCAGCTCGTCCCTCTCAATGCCACCGGTAGGAAGACGATAGATCGGCGTCACGTAGCGGTGCTTCGTATGCAAAAGGATTTCGCCGTTCACCTGCCGGATGGCGAAGACGACCTCCCCACGCCGGTCCGGATCCTTTTGCCCGCGATACTCGCGCATGTAGGCGTCCGTCTCTATGCAGAAATGACGGCAGAGCGGCCTCCCATACCTCTCGGACAGGGACTTCAGTTCCTTATGATCTATCTGGGTCGCTTCGAGGGAGTGTCCGGGCATCGCTGCAACGCTTCGGTCGAGGTGGAGATCTTCCCGTTGTGGCTCTAGTCTCCGGCAATCCGCAACGCCTGACCGATGCGTGGAGGAGGCCGGTTCAGCGCTTTTCGAGTTCCTCGGCGATAAGGGATTGTGCCTCGGCGGGATCGAGAATGACACCGCCTCCCTCCGCGCCGCCGGCCTCTCCGACGCCCTTTGCCCTCATTTGCGGCGAGGCGATCAGCCGGTCGAGCCCCTGCACCAAGTCTTGCCTGGCCTTTCGTAATCCTTCAACTTCAACCAGATTCAGGCCGTATCGATTCTCGGGGTGGAGCAGCGTGTCGACAAGATCCAGCCCTATCTGCTGGCCAAGATGCGTGCTGCTGTGAAAGGTCTTCCAAGGGGCGTGGGCGATTCGCAAGAACTCGCGTCCGGCCTGTGTGCGCATTCCCTGTAGCTTGTAGGGTACAATCGTCCGTTCAAGGCGAATTGCGAGTTGCCACTCTGCGCCGAAAGGGGCCGTGATGTCTCGGCCCAACATGCAGTAGATCCGATCGACATTGCTGATCAGTTCAAACAGGGTGTCGTAGTCGACCCCTTCGGCCGGGCTGCGGCGAATCTCTGCGCCAACGTGGACAGGTAGTTCGGCCAGGATGCGGCCAACCAGCGCCCTCTCCTGTTCCAGGTCTTTGGTTGCGCTGACGAAGATACGAAGTTTCTCAGCCATCCTGGGTTTCTGCTCTGAAGGGGAAGTTCAGGCTGGGTTTTCGGAGTGCATGTCCCGAAGTGGACTGATTGCCGGGACGCAAGTTGAAGTTGAAGTTGAAGATGCCCTATTGTCGACGATCTTTTGCGATTCTACCAAAAACTGTGACCTCTTTGCGAATAGTTCTGGCATCCCGTTCAAGGCTTGACAACCTACAATGTGGCCGGACTTGCCAGCCCCTGCTCCACCTGCTGCCGCCAGTACTCAAGATCGTCCTTCACCATCAGGCGGGCAAGTTCGGCGAAGGACACTGTTGGTTCCCAGCCAAGCTTCCGGCCGGCTTTGGAAGCGTCGCCAACCAGAAGGTCGACCTCGGCAGGCCGGTAGAGACTATCGTCCTGGACGACAAACTCCTGCCAGTCTAGTTCGGCGTGTCCAAAGGCTACTTCCAAGAAATCGCGCACGCTGTGGGTCTCGCCGGTGGCGATCACAAAGTCATCAGGCTCTTCCTGCTGGAGCATCAGCCACATAGCCCGCACGTAGTCCGGCGCATAGCCCCAGTCGCGGCGGGAATCGAGATTACCCAGGCGCAGCTCATTGCTCAGGCCGAGTTTGATCTTCGCGACAGCGTTCGTAATCTTGTGGGTTACGAATTCGAGGCCGCGGCGCGGACTCTCGTGGTTAAAAAGGATTCCCGAGCAAGCGTAGATTCCGTAACTCTCACGATAGTTCACGGTAATCCAGTGGCCGTAGACCTTTGCCACCCCGTAAGGACTGCGCGGAAAGAAGGCTGTATCTTCGGTCTGCGGGACTTCGCGCACCTTTCCGAACATCTCACTGCTACTGGCCTGGTAGAAACGGATCGAAGGGTCGACGATGCGGATGGCATCCAAAAGACGGGTGACGCCGAGCGCCGTGAACTCACCGGTCAGAACAGGTTGCGTGAAGCTGGTCGGAACAAAGCTCTGTGCGGCAAGATTGTAGACTTCGTCCGGCCTGTAGTCCTGCAGAATACTGATGAGGCTCATTTGGTCCAGCAGATCGCCCTGCACGATCTCGATCTCCTGCTGGATGTGGCGGATTCGGTCAAAGTTTATCGTGCTGGTTCGGCGGACCATACCGACTACTGTGTACCCTTGCTTAAGCAAAAGCTCAGCCAGGTAACTTCCATCTTGCCCGGTAATCCCGGTCACTAGAGCTGTTGGCATCGTCCTATTCGAACCTCCCTAGCCTCATCAATAGTTGCATCAAGTGGAAGCAGTCCCAGGATCGCGACAGGCGGCTATCCGACTAATGCAAGGACTCCGAAGTCCTCAACCATCCGCGGCTTCAGCATAGCGCGCGGGGTGGACGCCGGTGCGCTGCCGCCAGTATTGAAGCATGTCGGCCAGACTCTGGCGGATGTCGATAGTTGGACGCCATTCGGTGACCTCTACCAGCTTGGCAGGTTGGCAAACAGAACAAGCAACATCACTGGGCCGAAGCCTGTCCCGATCCAACTCTACTCTGATGTCAGCAGCGCTCAAATCGAGCAGAATCTCCAGGACGCGCCGGATAGAGTAGGTCTTGCCGCTGCCCACATTGTAGACTGCACCTGGCTTTCCGCGTAAAGTCGCCAGCCAGTAGGCGCGGACCATATCTCGTACATCGGTAAAATCTCGCTTGGCCTCAAGGTTGCCGACCTTCAGAACTGGCTGTTGCAGACCGGCCTCGATTTCGGCGATCTGCCGTGCAAAGGCGCTGGCGGCGAAACTGTCGGACTGGCCCGGACCGATGTGGTTGAAGCTGCGCACGCGTACAGTCTGCAGCTGATAGTTGAGCCAATACTGAAAGGCCATCAAGTCCTGTACGACCTTGCTGATGCCGTATGGGGAATTTGGCCGCAGAGGTGTTTCCTCGTCAACGGGCAGGTCGTCATTGCTGATCAGGCCGTAGACTTCCGATGAGGCCACGACAAGGGCTTTTGCGGCGGGTGCGTGGCGGCGCAGGGCCTCGAGCAAATTCAGCTGGCAGCTGATGTTCAGTTCATAGGTAGCCCAGGGCTGGTCCCAGCTGGCGCGCACGTCGCTCCATGCCGCCAAGTGAAAGACATAGTCAGGACGAACCTCCTCGACCACCTGTTCGATCCATGATGAGTTGCGGAGGTCGCCCCTGTGGAGATGCAATCTGTCCTGCAGATGCCTAATCCGCAGGTCGGCGCGGTGGACAGTTCCGTGGACCTGAGGCGCGGGCCCGTCCTGCGGCAAATCGGCGTGGTCCGCCGTCTGAGCTGTGGCTAAATTCAACAGGTATTCTGCCAGGACCGAACCGACAAATCCTGAAACACCGGTGATCAGAACGCGCATGGAGGAGGCCCTTCCTGGAAGCGGCATTATATCAGATTTTGTACTTGCGGCGCGAATTTCGGCCGCAGCTTTTGGGCGTATAGAACACTGGCTGGCACACCGATCCGTCCGGACACGCGATGCTTGCTGACCTCGTCTACCGGCCGGATTCACAAGCGTGACCCAGCCGCAGAAAACGGTGTACAGGTGGCCCCACCCGAAGGAAGAAACATAGTTTTAGGGCGCGGTTTAGCGAATCTTGGTCGCAGTGATATACTGCGCGCGATGCGCGTGTCGCCCTTTACGTATTAGAGAGCAGAAGAGATGCCTGAACCGATCAATTGCGCAAGGACAGTTTTTCCCGCCGGAATGGGAGTACGTCGGATGCCAGGTATGGGACTTTTCATCCTTATCTTAATCCTGTCAGTTGCTGCGGCTTCGTGCAGCCGCGGGCAGGAGTTGAGGGCATACCTGGAGGCGAACCGTGCCGACCTGAACGTTCCTGCGTCCTATGACGATCGGACCATCGAGTTCAGAATAGAGCCCGGAACCTTGGCGCGCGACATCGCCGATCAGCTGCTTTTGGCAGGGCTGGTAGGCGATTCCAAGCTGTTTGAGGCATACGTGCGTGCAATGGGAATGGACCAGGACCTGAAGGCCGGGACCTTCTTCCTGCGCGCCAACATGACGCCGGTCGAGATCGCAGAAGTTTTGAGCAGTGACCTGGCCGCCGGAATTCGTGTGACCATCCGGGAAGGTTGGAGGCTCGAACAGGTGGCCGACTTTCTCGATGCAGAGGGGAGAGTGTCAGGCGAAGCCTATCGACGCATCGCGCTAGGACCTGACTTCCGCGCGCTTGAGGATGCGATTCTCGCGCAGAACGGCGCGGGCGGACAGGGCAGTTCGCAGACCTGTTGCGAAGAAGTCCAAAAACGATGGCCGTTTTTGGCGTCCCTGCCACCGGGCGGAAGCCTGGAAGGTTATCTTTTTCCCGCGACCTATATCCTGCCGGCGGAGGGGCCGGATGCGGCGGGCCTCATATTAAGGCAGTTGGATGCATTTGGCGAGCGAATGGCGCCGCTACACGAGCGGGCGGCAAACGGCAGAAGTCCGGCTCTGACCCTGCACGGGGTCCTGGTGCTGGCGAGTATTGTCGAGCGGGAGGCTGTCGTGGATCTGGAGCGGGCCGCCATCGCGGGTGTGCTCGTCAATCGCCTCAATGCGGGTATGCGGCTCGAGGTAGACGCCACAGTACAATACGCGATGGGTTACCAAGAGGAGAGCGGCCAGTGGTGGAAAACGCCTGTATTCCTGGAAGAGTACCAGGGCGTTGCCAGCCCATACAATACCTACCTGGAAGCGGGCCTGCCGCCCGGCCCGATCGCCAGCCCAGGTGAAGACGCCTTTCGCGCGGCGTTGAATCCGGAGCAGCACGACTTCTACTATTACGTGGCCACGCCCGACGGAAGCGGCGCGCACGCATTCTCGAAGACTTTTGCCGAACACGCCGAAAATGTGCGTCGTTACCTGGGTCGGTAGAGACCAGCGCGTGACGCGATGCACGCGAGTCGGTCTCGCGATTACGGCTCAGATTGACGCTGTAAAGGGATCTCTCTACAATGAACGTCCGGGTCGGTGGCGGAACGGCAGACGCAGCGGACTTAAAATCCGCCGGGGTGAAACCCGTGTGGGTTCGAATCCCACCCGACCTACCTGCATTGCGGGCAGTGTTTCGCCCGGCATGGAGCGCAGGCTCTATAGCCCGGAGCCGGCGGTGTCACTCATTTCCCTCTTCGGGGGCGGCCGCGGATTCATGCAAGTTTCACCTGGT
Source organism: Caldilineaceae bacterium (assembly GCA_022827195.1). GTDB lineage: Bacteria > Chloroflexota > Anaerolineae > Caldilineales > Caldilineaceae > Bin5. The sequence goes on along the minus strand of JAJDTL010000038.1, from coordinate 24,151 downwards.
TGGAGAACGCCCTTCTCGGTGATGAAGCCAGTTACCAGGTCGAGCGGTACCGTTTCCAGGGGCGGATAATTCACCTCCAGCAACTTCATATTCTTCAGCTCGCAGGTGCCAGCAAGCGGTTCTAAGAAGGCCCGCCGCGGCTGCGCGTCGGGCGCTCCTGTGGCGGCCGCCTTGGTCAGATCTGTCACCGGGTAGAACGGGACCCCGTAGGATTTGGCTACGATTGCCGTCGTCAGCGTTCCGATCGTGTTGGTAAAGGAGCCGTCGGCGAAGAAGGTCTCGACGCCGACCAGGACGGCGTCGCACAATGGCATCGCGTGGGCCAGCGCGGCGTCGGGGATGAGGCGCAACCCGCACTGGAGCTCAGCTCCTCGGCGCAGGATCGGTAGGAAGCCGGCGCACGTTCTGCTCTCAGGCACGACCAGCGTTAGCTCGCTTCCGCCTTTCACAAGTGAGGCGACTACGTTCATCGCTGTGCTGCTGTAATCGTACAGCAGCAGGCTCTTTGCCTTTGACAGACGCGCGGCGCCGGCGGCGGCAATGGCGCGCAGCCTCTCCTGCCGCGCATTCTCCTGATCGCGGCTGAAGGACCTGAGCGCATTGCGTACCTCATCGATGCTGACAGCGTTCGCCTGCCTGGAACTCAGCTCCGCCTGCAGGGGCGAGAAGCAGTTGTCGACAGCGGCCGAAAACCGTCCGCGTGTGCTCAGAAAGTAGTCGACGAGCGAAAGCGCCTGGCCCGCGAGAAGGGGCCCGGACGGGGATTCGCTGTCCTTGGCCAGCCGTTCAAGCGCCTCCGTGAAAATCCCGATCACCGCGCTCGTGCCCAGCGGTCCTGAATTCTCGATCGAAGTGAGGAGCCGGCGCACGGAGGTGGGGAACGAGGCAAGTTTAGTGTCGCGGGGCGCCGTTTTCATCTCTATCTTTCCTTCAGTAGGCGCGTGATATCGGCCGAATCAATAACGGTCCCCTGAGAACCATGTCCCGTACAAACGATGGCGGCGACGGCCGCGCCGTAGCCGGCCGCTTCAGCCAGGGGCAAGCCGCGTGCCAGGCCATACAGCGTGCCGGCGGCAACGCCATCGCCGGCGCCGACAGAGTCGGCAATGGGCAGCGCAAAAGCCGGCACCCGTTCCATGCTCTGCGATGTGGCGCAAACCAGTCCGTCGGCGCCGTTCTTTACGACGACGGCGCGTGCGCCGGCATCCACGAGTTTTCGGGTCGCCGCTTCCATGTCAGCAACTCCCGTCACCGTCTCCGCCTCATAGGCGTTGGCGAAGAGGATGTCCGCCTGGCTGATAATTTCGCGGACCAGCCGCGGCTGGCTGTCGCAAATCGCCCGGTTCAGATCGATCGACAGGGCCGCCGGTGAGTCCTTGGCGAGGGCAATCCACCGCCGACCGGCCCGCAGCTGGGACTCGGTGCCTAGTGCACCCAGGGTGAAGCCATCAATATGGACGTACCTGGCGTTGAGAGGCGCCCGCGCGCCGATATCTTCGGGGGTAAAGGCCAGACCGGACCGGTCTGAGACCAGTACGCTGTAGTCGCCCACGGCGTCAGTTATGAGCAGGACGTCTGGGGCGGGCCTGCATGGCTCCGGCACCAGGAAGGTGCCGTCTACGGCGGCCGCGTCCAGGGCGGCGTCTACTTCCCCGGCAATCGTATTGGGAACCTTGGAGATGAGGGCGACATCTGCTCCCAGGCGTGCCGCGTTAACGGCGACATTCAGGCCGTTTCCGCCGACGCTGCGCCAGCGGCCGAGGACCTCGATCTCGCGATGGCTGTCGAGCGCCGGCAGAGAGGAGACGCCGATAATCTCCTCCGTGCAGCTTACCCCGATAACAATCAGGTCAAACCGGCGCGGCACTGGCAGGCCCTCGCCTGCAGAGGCCGAAGCAGCGCTCATTTAAGCGCAGGATGAAACTCGATCAGCTGACTTTCCTGGATCGTGCGCATGTTCATCTCATACTGGAGCGGGGAATCGAATTCGAAGGCCAGACGGCCGCGTGCCCGGGCCAGGAAGGTGGCGAAAAGCTGGCCCGGGACGCAGTATACGAGCGGCGAGAGCGCTTCCTGCACGTTGCCCGCCACGGGCAGTTTCACGTCGGCGGCCGCGGCAAGTTCGGCGTTGCTTTCGTCAGCGACCACGACCCCGGTGCCGCCCATCGTGCGGGTCGTGTGTAACAGTTCGCGCACACGTGAGATGCTGCGGCCTTGCGGCGCGATGAAGAGGACCTGCGTGCCCGGCCCGGTGAGAAAATACTGCTCGTGCGCCCACTCCTCCAGCTCCTGGGAGACGCCGTAGACGCGCGGGAGCTCGTAGGTCTTGGCCGCGTAGAACAGGCTGGTAGCCAGGCTGGGCCCGGAACCGAGGATCGTATAGCTGTCGACCTCCTTTACCTTCTCTGCGTAGGCCTTGGCTGCAGGCGTGCAGAGGTCGACCGTCTGCGTGATGAGGTCGGCGGTGGTGCGCAGCTCCGCGCGCAACGCGCCGGCCTCGGCTTCGGTGAGATTGCCGCGCACGACGCCAGTGTGGAAGGCGGTCAGGTAGAGTGTCGTCAGGCTGGCCAGATAGTTCACAAGGCCAAAAGAGCCGCGGCGGGGCTTGTCCGGCTCGGTGTCGGTGGCGAGGTTGCTGGGCATGCCAATCAGTTCGCCGTCGAGGCGGACGCTCTGGTCGAGGATGGTGTCTGACTCCTGCGCCAGCCAGCCGTCGGGATTGCCGGTGATGGCGACCGTGTGCGCGCCGCCGAGACGGGCGTTTACGGCGGCTTCGACGGAGCGGGTGGCCTTGCCGGAGTTGGAGATGCCGAAGACCAGAGAGTCCGGGGGAAGGTATTCTGCGGCGTAACGTCCGAATTCAAGGGCCTCGAGCGCATCGGTCGGAACACCTGCATAGCGGGCGAAGGCGTAGCGGGCGGCCAGACCGGCGAAGTAGGAGTCACCGCAACCGGTTATGTAGATGTGCGAGGCGGCGGCGAAGAGACTCGGATCGAGCGCCTCGAGTTGCGGCTGGACGGAGTCCATGACCGCTGGAACGGCCGGACCCTGATTGCTGATTTCATTCAGCATGTCGTCGATTGTTACCGGAATCGGTTCACCGAATTCGGCCTGGCGTATCGGGCGCGCAATCATCGAGTTTGGCTCCGTGTGTGACTGGTGTTGAGGGAATGGGCGGCGAGTTCGGCCACAATGGTCGCAGCAAGCTTACGCAGGAATCAGAGGAGAAGCATCACGTGGCCGTCTTCGACGACGACCTCGTAGGTGCGCAGCTGGAGGTCGTAGCCGATGGCCTTGCCGCTCCTGACGTGATACTCCATGCCGTGGCCTGGGCAGACCAGGATTTCGCCGTCGAAGGCCCACTCGGTCTCCCAGCAGGTCGCGGCGTTGCAGATTACGGTGCCTTGCAGGCGGCCGCGGCTGAGCGGTGCGGACTGGTGCGGGCAGCGGCCGTGAAGGGCAAAGTATTCGCCTTCTACATTGAAAACGGCGATCACAGCGCGGCCGGCCTGTACCTCGACTCGGGAGCCGGGTGGGAAGTCGGCCGCGGCGGCAACGGTGATTCTGCGTTTACGGCGCGTTTGGCGTGCGGGCGGCAGGGCGGTTGTCATTTTCTGGGCTGCAGTCCGAAGAAGCGGAGCGCGTTTTCGCCTAGGATTTTGCGGCGCAAGGCGTCGTCCATGTCGTATCGCATGAGCCCGGCGATGAGATCGCGCTCGAGGTGCGGCCAGTCGGACGCCCACATTGTCGTGTCATGACCCTGGTAGAGTTCGATCAGTTTGACGAGGTCGCCTCGGCGGGGGAGCGCCTCTAGTTCGTGCGTGCCGACGTACCAGTCGCGGATGTAATCGCTGGGCTTTTTCTCCAGCGCCGGTAGTTCGGTGCGGTAGCGAAGATAGGCAGCGTCGAGCCGGTACATGATGAAAGGCATCCAGGTCAGGCCGGCCTCGAGGATGGCGAACTTGAGGTTGGGAAATCGCACAGGGATGCCGGAGCAGACGACCGACATGATCTGCAGCATCGAGGTGAAGGGGAAGCCCATGCTGTTGACCTGCATGAGGGTATGGAAATGGGCGACGCGCAGAGGATAGTTGTCGTGTATGAGGGCCTCGATGCCGTGGAAGCTGATCGGCAAACTGTGGCGGGCGGCGGCCTCGAAAATGGGCCAATATTTTTGGTCGCCTATGGGCGGGTTGACGCCGACGTCGGGGACGCAGACGCTGACGACATCGGGGTGGGCGGCGTGGCGGTCGATCTCTTCGGCGGCGTGCTGCGGGTCTTGCGGGGCGACGACGATGGCAACTTTGACGCCGTCCAGATGCTGGTATGCGTCTACCATGTACTGGTTGTAGGCGGTGGCGAGGGCCGCTGCCCACTTGGGTTCGGGCAGATAGCCGATGGGAAGAAGCTCACTTGGAAAGAGGATGCTGTAGTCGATTATGCCCTTTTCCATGCGGGCGAGCAGGTCCTCTTTGGTGGCCAGTTTCGCACGGGGCGGCTTGTCGTAGGAGGAGCCGAGCCAGGCGATGTGGGCAATCATATTGCGGAGAGAGTTGCCGGGCTCGCCCTTGAAGTCGGCCTGAAGGACGGTTTCCATGCGCTTGCGGAAGTGGCCGTCCATGTAATCGAGCATGAACATGAGCGTGTCATCGACGTGGACGTCGACGTCGACGATAGTGCAGTCTTGCAGCTCGCGGCCGTACTGGTCGAGGTCTTCGTCCTGGACGGGATTGTAGGATGGTTCGACCCGTTGAACTGTGACGTCCTGGTTTTCGGTAGCCATCGGCGCCTCTCGCAAATTGCGGCATCTCCTTGCTGAACCGTCAGTCGAGTTTAGCAGACGTGCGGCGGCGCAGCCAAATCAGATGGTGGATTGTCTGTTGCCGGTGCCTTCGGCGGCGCGTGGGTTCAAGACGTCGATCAGGCCATCGCCAATCAGGTTGATGCTGAGCACGAGGAGGGTGAGGACGAGGCCGGGGAAGCCGGGATACCAAGGGGCGACGGTGATGTAGCCGCGTCCGTCGCTGATGATCGATCCGAGGCTGGGCGTGGGGGGCTGGATGCCAAAGCCGAAGAAGCTGAGGCCTGCTTCGTACATGATGGCGCCGGGAATGCCCATCGAGAATGCCACGACTATGGGCCCCATGCAGTTGGGCAGGACGTGGCGCAGGAGGATGCGGCTGTTGCCGGCGCCAATCGAGCGGGCGGCCTCGACGTAGGTCTGCTCTCTGATGGCGAGGACCTGGCCGCGAACAAGGCGGGCGACGTCGGGCCAGGCGACGAGGACAAGGGCGACGCAGACGGTGACGAGGCCGGGGCCGAGGGCGGCGGTTACGGTCATGGCGAGGAGGATGACGGGAAAGGCGAGCATAATGTCGGTCAGTCGCATGATGACGTTGTCTACGATTCGGGGGAAGAAGCCGGAGATCAGGCCAAGCAGGGTGCCTGCGACCATCGAGAGGCCGCGCACGAGGATGCCGACGATGAGCGAGGTGCGAAGGCCGAAGACGACGCGGGCGAAGATGTCGCGGCCGAGCTGGTCTGTGCCGAAGAGGTTGCGGGGGTTTGGGGGGAAGGGGGGCGTGAGCGTCTGGCCGTCCTGTTCGCGGCGCATTTCGATCTGGGTGGGATCGGCGGCGATGAATGGGGCAAAGATCGCCAATAGCACGAATATGATTACGACGGCTACGCCTACCAAGGGCAGGTAGTCGCGGCGGAAGCGGCGCCAGTCAAGCGTAGCGGATGCGCGGGTTGATGAACGCATAAAGAAGGTCCACGAGCAGTGTAACGAGCGAAACGCAGAGGGCGAGCAATAGAACGGAGGCCTGGAGTGCGGGCAGGTCGCGGAAGACGAGTGCGTCGTAGGCGTACTTGCCGAGGCCGGGCCAGGAGAAGATGACCTCGATTATGGGCGTGCCGCCGAGCAGGCGCACAAAGTCGGTGCCGACGACGGTTACGATGGGAATGAGTGCGTTGGGTAGCATGTGGCGGCGCATAATGAGTGCGGCTGCGAGGCCCTTGGCTCGCGCGGTGCGGATGTAGTCTTCGCTGGTAATCTCAAGAAGGGCGGCGCGGGCGATGCGGGCGAGGAGGCCCATCGAGGGAAGGGCCAGCGTGACGGCGGGCAGGATGATGAAGCCATCAAAACCGCCTCCGTAACCGGAGGGCGGCAGCCAGCGCAGCATGACGGCGAAGAAGATCTGGAGCATGAGCGCAAGCCAAAAGAGGGGGAAGGAGAGGTTGAGCGCGGCGATTGCCATGATGAGGCGGTCGGCCCAGCCGTTGCGGTGGGTGGCTGCGACGACCCCGAGCCAGATGCCGAGCAGGGCACTGATCAGTTCGGCCGAGACGGCGAGTTGCACGGTCTTGGGGAAGACTTCGATCAGGTCGGAGAGGATGGGCCGCCGCGATTGGTAGGAACGGCCGAACTGTCCGCGTGCCAGGTCCCAGAGATTGTCGAAGTATTGGACGTAGAGAGGGCGGTCGAAGCCCATCTGCTCACGAATGTTTTCGACGACGTCGGGGTCGGCGAATGGGCCGGCCATCATGCGGGCGGGGTCACCGGGCAGGATGTTGAGCAGGGCGAAAAGCACGGTGACGAGCCCGATGAGGATGGGGATAAAGAGCAGAATGCGGCGGACGATGTAGGCAGTCATGGCTCGTCAGCAACTGGATCCGAGAATTGGCGCAGCACAGGCGGCTGGCGAATGAGCTAGTGGAGCTCTATCTGCGTGGGACTAGCGTCTGCTTGTCTAGCCTGTTCAGGGCGGCCCACTTCCGAGCAAGCCGCTGAACGGAAACACTATTTGTCCAGTGCTGAGCCAGACCGCAGCATCAAATGAATCCTCCGACTTGACTTGCAAGTCCAAAAAGAAGGAAACTTAGGGCTCGCTAGAAGGATACCCCAGAATATACCGATTTGCCACTTTCCTCAAGAGGATCCACTAGTCCGTTCGGGAATTCGTAGGACCCTGAAAGTCGGGCGCTAATCGACATTGAGTGTGAACGGTCGAAGCAATGCCGCAGGCCAGTCTGGTGAGCGAAGACTCCTATAAGCATGAGTAGTCAAGGGCGATGACAGAGGCTCCCCGACAAGGCTTTTCGAGCGGTGACAGAAGGGAGGAGAAAATGAAACCCTTTGTTGAATCGAATGGTCTATCGAACGATGGGGAAGCGCTGCGACGGAGGGCAGATCGCGATGGTTACCTGTTCCTGCGAAACTGGGTGGACAAGGAGGCGGTCCTTGCCGCACGGAGGGATATTGCGGGTGTGCTGCAGGATGCGGGGTGGATCGACGGCGGGATGGAACCTGAAGAAGCGATGACGAGCCATCCGCCGCACGTGTCGGGGGAGCCTGAGTTCTCGCCGGTTTACGACAGGGTCCAGCGGATCGAGTCGTTCCATACGCTGGCCCACGACGAGAAGATCATGGCGGTTACCGGCCATCTGCTGGGGGATGACGTCCTGCTGCAGCCGAGCAACATCGCCCGCTTCGTCTTTCCGACTAACCTGGAGCAGACGACGCCGGCCCACCAGGACTTTGTCCATATTCAGGGGACGCCGGACGTTTGGACGGCCTGGCTGCCACTTGGGGACTGCCCGCGCCTTATGGGCGGGCTGGGCGTACTGACAGGCTCGCACAAGTTCGGCGTATTGCCGGTTTCGCGCTCGCTAGGCGCGGGCGGCTTGAGAGCCCATTTCGAGAAAATCGGCGGCGAATGGGTGTCGAGCCCGTTCGACAACGGGGACATTCTATTTTTCCACAGTCACACAGTGCACCGGGGTCTACCGAATCTATCGGGGAACCGCCTGCGGCTATCGGTCGATTTCCGATACCAGCGGGCCTCGGACCCGGTGATGGAAAAGGTGCTTACGCCGCATCAGGGACGCCTGTCCTGGAGCGAGGTCTACCGGGGCTGGAAGTCGGACCGCTATCAGTATCACTGGAAGCGGTTCGATCTCACGCCTGTCGAGAAGGTCCCGGTCGAACCGGTTGACGAAGCTGTGTGAGGGGCGTTTTCCACTCAGAGACCGAGGTCTCTCAGATTGTAGTTTTCGAGGATGCTGGCGCGCGTTTCTTCGCTCCAGCGGTTTTGTTCTTCCTGCCCTGTGAGCGGCTGATAGCGGTAGGGGGTTTCCTGCGGAAATCGCTGACGGCGGGCGTCGATCGCGAGGGCGATGAGGCGGGAGCGCTCGTATACTCGGTCCTCGTCATAGACGACTTCCATGTTGTTGTGGCGGGTGCGGGCGTTAAGGACGGACCGGCGGCGGTGGAAGCCGAAGTTGATGGTGATGCGCCGCTGAGGCGAGGTGTTGGCAAATGAGGCGTGCAGGGCCTGGCGGTTGGCGATGACCACGTCGCCAGGCTCGCAGACCATGGGCACGGCGCCGGGCAGCCGGTCGGAGCCGTTGGCGTCGACCATCGCTTTGATGTCCATTTTGCCCTGTTTGTGGGAGCCGGGGAGCAGCCAGACGCCGTTCTCGGCTGTGCTGCCGTATAGTTGGGCCATGAAGTTGAAGCCGTGTGTACCCTGATCCCAGTCGGGGCTGTCCCAGTGGGTGGTGCCGTCGTGGTGCCAGGCGACTGAGGGGCCGAGGCCGGCGCGCTTGACGATGACCGACTCCGTGAAGGGCGTGAAGTCGGGCCCGTTGATATTTTCGGCGACGGCGAGCAGCTTCGGATGACCGTAGAGGCGAAGGCAGCTGTCCATAATCTGGAGCGGGCTGGCGATGCTGTTGATGACATAGTCGGGGGCGTCGTCGGGCGGCGCGGGTTCGGCCATCTTTGCGGGATGGCGACCGCTGTTGTATTCGGTGCCGCCATAGGGATCGCTCAGGGGCTTTGCGAAGCGGAAGGTCGGGCGCGCGAGGTGGTTGCCGAGCGCGGGGCGGCCCTGGGCGTCGACGTCGGCGTCCTTGGTGTAGGGCGCGCGCTCGAAGGCACTTTCCATGTCGGTGCGCAGATCTTCGAGCTCCTCGGGGCTCAGGGCGCCCTCGAAAACGTAGAACCCGCAGCGCCAGTAGGCATCGGAGATCTCCTGAGCGAGCAGGCCATCACTTTCAAGGCGAATGGGGCCGCGATTGCCCAATTCGAAGGCCCTGCGTTCTCCCGCGCGCACGTAGGCGTCCAACCCTTCGGCGTCCTGAGTCATCGCTTCATCCTCCCGGAAACGCACGCCACACGCCACACATGACGTGTGGCGTGCAGCGTTCACTGCTTGATCAGTCAGTTCATGCGGTTGGTCTGCGTCCGCCCGGTGGCGGTCGCGGTCAGCCGCGTTCTTATTCGTCTACCCAGACGCGATGGAACATGTGCGTGTCCATCGGCGACGGCACGTAGTTCTGCAAACGCGGGGTCGAGACGTCTACGTAGATGTTGTGCATGAGGGGGATGTAGGGCAGCTCCTCGGCGAACATCTCGTCGATCTGCCGGTAGAGGGCGACGCGTTCGGCGTCGTCGATTGTGGCGCGTGCGGTGGCGATGATGGCGTCTACATCTGGGTTGGCGTAGCGGGCGACGTTGCCACCGCCGCCGATGTTGTCAGAGTGCATGAGCGGATAGTAGAAGCCGTCGGGGTCGGCGTAGTCGGTGACGCGATAGGTTGAGGCGAGGACGAAGTTTCCTGCCTCCAACGCCTCCAGAAGCGGGCCGAACTCGGTCGGTCTGAGCTCAATGTTTATCCCAATTTCCTTGAGGTTGGCCTGGTAGATCTCGAAGAGTTTGAGCAGGTTGCCCCAAGGCGGCAGGATCAGCTCGTGGGTGCCGGGGAGGCCGTCGGGATAGCCGGCCTCGGCCATCAGGGCCTTGGCGGCTTCGATGTTCCTGGGATAGTTCAGGACGGCGTCTTCATTGTGGCCAAGCAGCCCAGGAGGGAGCAGGCCATGCGCAACGTTGGCGCGGCCGTCCAGGCTGGCGACGATGGCATCCATGTCAACAGCGTAGCGAATGGCCTGGCGCAACTTTGGATTGTTGCCGAACGGCTCCTGTTCCAGGTTGACGGTGATGAAGGAGGTGTGGAAGGTCTCAGCCCAACCCAGTTTTTCTTTGAACACTTCGTCGGTGCTGAAGCGGGCCCAATGGGCGGGGGGGACCCAGGCGACATCGAGCCGGCCGGCGTCGAGCTCAACGATGCGCGTGTTCTCGTCGCGGATGAAGCGGAACTGGAGCTGGTCGAGGTAGGGCCGCCCGTTCCAGTATTCCTCGAAGGCATTGAGGGTCACGTCCTGGTTTAGATTCCATTCACCAAGGGTGAAAGGCCCGGCGGCAACGACGTTCTGGCCGAAGTCCTCGCCCCATTTTTCGACCTCTTCCTGGGGCACGACGGCCAAGTTGATGCTGGCGAGCATCGACTTAAAGGGCGCGAGCGGCTCGGACAGCTGGATCTGCAGCGTGCTGTCATCGACCGCTGTGATGCCGCTAACCCCGTCGGCGGAGCCGTCCTGGTACTCCTGCGCACCGGCAACGACGGAGAGCATCCAGGCCTTAGGGCTCCGGGTCTCCGGATTCAGGACGCGTTCAAAGCTATACTTGAAGTCGCCGGCGGTGATCTGGCGGCCGTTGTGGAACTTGGCGCCGTCGCGGATGTTGAAGGTCCAGGTCTTGCCGTCGTCCGAGACGTCAAAGCTCTCGGCGATGGCCAGCTCGATTTCGCGGCCGTCAGGCGACAGGCGGAAGAGACCTTCGAGCAGATTGGGGGCGATCACGCCCTGGTCCCAGCCGGCAATTGCTGCCGGGTCGAAGCTCTTGGGATCGGACGAGACGAAGCCGGCCACCATGCCGCCCATCTTCGGCCCTTCGCTCATGTCGTCGTCCATGGGTTCGGCAGGGGCGGCGGGTACAGCGACACAAGCGGCCATGAGAGCTACCAGTAGGGCCATGCTGAGAGCCAGCCAAGTCACACGGTGCACTGAATTCATGTCAGTCTCCTTTGTGAGAGTGGATGAAGAGAGTGATTGTGAATGAAGAGAGTATCGCAGGTAGAAGAAGGCGTCCCCTTCACGAAAGGCATTGCGTGCGGGAAGACGACGTCCTGGCTGCCAAGCGCTGAGGCGAGATTACCAGACAGGCGACGCGATGTCAAACAGACGATTTCGGGTGCGAGAGCGTATGCTCGAGCGAGTGCAGGCGGGCGTTGGCGGTGGCGGTGTCCACCTGAAGCGTGTGCAGGACGCCGAACTCTTCGATGATGAAGGAGGCGGAGACGGCGCCGTGGAGACAGGCGCGGACGGGATCGCTGGTACGGGACAAGCCGACCAGAAAGCCGCCGCAGAATGCATCTCCGGCCCCGGTTGGATCGACAACCTGCGCGGGATGGGTGGGAATTTGATTCCAGCCTTTCTGGCCGCGCAACAACAGCCGCATGCCGCGTGCGCCCATCTTCACGCCGACGCCGTTTGGCCCGTAGTCGAGCAGGCGGCGGGCTGCTTCGAAGACGTGACCGCCCGAGTGTTCGCCGCGTTCTTTCTCGCTGATGGCGGCGTCGGCGTGGAGGGCCAATTCTTCGATGCTCGGCAGCAGGTAATCGATGTTGCGGAGAAGTGCGGCGTCGACCTGGCCCTCCAGGTCCCAGTCCCACCAGGGCCAGTCGAAGCTGATCACGACATCGCCCCCCCGCTGGTGCTTGAGGAAGGCGGCATTGGCGCGGCTGCAGGGTAGCGGTCCGGGGGCAAAGTGGGCGAAGGCGGCGTGTTGGGCTATGGTCTCCCATTGTGAAAGGTCGGGACAGAAGATAGGCCAGATGCGGCGATGGAGGGGGCTGCCGGTGTCGGTGTATTCGCTCTCAAGGTCGATAATCTCGCCGGCGTGGGCGGGCAGGATGGCGCGGGCCTCTTCGATGCGATCGGTGCGGCTGCCATCGGGGAAGTAGAAGGCGCGCGAGCGGAGCAGGTGCGGCTCTTCGATGCGCGTGACGGCGGTGACGTCGATGCCGGCCTCGGCCAGCTGTTCGAGCCATGTCGCGGGATAGTCGGCGCCGACCACGCTAACGAGGCTGACGTCTACTCCCCATAGGCGCATGCCGGCAGCGGCGTAGACGGCGTTGCCGCCGAGTTGGCGCGGGGAGACGCGGCCGTCGGGTGTGACGACATCGTCGAGCGTACAGTTGCCGAGGGCCAGGAAATCGCTCACCGGGACTTGTGTGTTCTCGTTTCTTTATGCGTCCTGTCGACTTTCTCGTCCAACCGATTCCGCCGGGTCAGACACGCATGCGCAACATGGGGTGGCTGAATGACACTTCGATCGTTTCGTTGGTGCGGGCGGACTTTGTGCCGGGCGTCATGTAGTGGATGGCGAGGGCGCGGCGCTGGCGGTCGGTCGTGTTGGGCGCGGTGCGGTGCAGGGTCTGGCAGTGGTGCAGCGTGATGCCGCCGGCGGGCAGGTCGGCTACGACGGCCTGGCTGTCGTCGACCAATTTGCCCATATCGAGCAGCACGTCGCTGCCCTGGGCCTGGTCGTGAATCATGGGTCTCAGATGGGAACCAGGAATGAACTGCATGGCGCCGTTGTGGAGGTCAACGTCGTCGAACGTGAGCCAGCAGCTGACCAGGTTGGCGGGCAGGCACTTCCAGTAGGCGTTGTCCTGGTGCCAGAATACGGGGCCGCCGTGGTGGGGTGGCTTGTAGATGGCCTGGTTGTGGAAGAGCTGGATGTTTGGGCCGAGAACATCCTCAATAATGTCCAGAAGGCGCTCGTGATAGGTGAGCTGGTGGAAGCTAAGGTTGTGCTCGGAGATCTGCATGAATTGGAGCAGTTCCTGCTCGTCGTCGCCGTGGTCGTGGTCGTCTTCGCCGGTGACGGCCAGGTTGCGGACGGGGCGTTCGCCGCTGCGGGCGAGGGCGAATTCGGCGTCGTATTCGGCGCGCATCTCGTCGATGAGTTCATCTTCGAGCACCTTGCCGACGACCAGGAATCCGTTCTCCCAGAAGCTGGCGACCTGTTCCTGGCTGAGGGCTTTGTAGCCGTTTCGAGCTTCAACTGTTTGGGCGGACTGCATTTGGAAATTCTCCTGTATCGATTTGCTTGCTCGCGCTGGATTTCGAGGTCTCACTCGCCGGCCGGAGGGGGAAGTTCGTCAGCGTTGGCGAAGGCCTGGAGCACGTTTTCGGTGACGCGTGAGACGTTGTTGTCGTAGTTGTTGTGGGAGAGACTGCCGCACCAGCAGATTGAGCCGACCGAAAAGACGGCACCATGGTTGGGCGTCTCGAAGTATGTCATGTCGGCGTAGACAGTGGCCGAAGGATTGGTCATCAGATCGGCGTTCATCTGGAGGTAGTCTTCGATTACAGGCAGTATTGAAGGGCCGTGGGGACCGGAGGTCGCGAGCACCAGTGTGTGGGGAGGAGAACCGAGGCCGAAGTCGACCCTATCAATCTCGTCGCCGGCTGCGCCGCCGAAATTCAGGCCGAAATCGCCGATGGTCTCGTCGGGGGCAACGCCGTCAAAGATGAAGGCCGCGCGCGGGTCGAGGCTGCCGGGTTTGCGGGTATAGCCGGGGGCAGGATCGCCCCAGCCCTGGGCGGTGAACCCTATGCCAGTCAGGCGGTTGGGCGTCTTGCCGCGATGCCGCCAGAGTCCGCCCAATTCGCCGGTCGTGCTGTGGTAACATTCACCGGGTTCCGAGTTCCAAGCGCGTGTGCCGGAAATGCCACGCCGAATTTCGGCGATGTGAGGCCGCTCCTCGTCGACACTCGTCACCCAATAGAAGCCATTGCCGCCCAGGTACATGAGCCTGCCGCCTCCCTCGAGGTAGGCCTCAAGCGCCGTCAACATCGGGGAGGTCCAGTATTCCGGGTGGGTGCCGGTGACCACGACCTTATACTTGGCGAGAAGCTCCCCGCCGTCGCTATGCAGGTCGTGGTCGGTCTCTACCTCGTAGGCGAAGCCCTTTTCATCGAGCCAGTCGATCAGATAGAGGTCCTCGCCCAGCAGACGCGGTGTGGTTGTCAGCAGGTGACGGTACTGCGGCCGCAAGTTCGGGATCGGACGCAGCATGGAGGAATAGGTGCAGCCGCTGCCATCCGAGTGGCGGTCGTAGAAGGACATGGCGAACTCAGGATGGTCGGCGAGATAGAGATCGCGAGGGTCCCGTTTCAATTGCTCTTCGGGCAGGGTCGCAAAGTGCTCCTGGGAAGCGTCCATGCGGTCATTGGCGTAGGCGACATAGGTCATGGTCGGTATGAGATAGAGGATTGGTGCGGTGGCCGTTGCGTGCGGGGGCCGCACGATGAAAGGAATGCGGTCTTCCTGCCCTTCGCCAGTAAGCCTGGCGGCGTAGACTCCGCTGGGCAAACCTTGCGGGACGACCAGGTCGAAATCTGCCTCCCAGCGGGCGTCTTCCAGGTCGTCGTCGTGGAAATAGATCGCGCCGTACTGTTGCGGGGCGTGTTTGAAGTCGAACTCGGTCGCAGTCCAGTTGTGCCCGGTCACGGCGCGTGCCGGCATATTGACCGCGAGTCCGTGCAGGGCGTTCGGGCCGACGTCGATCACGCGTGCCGAAGAGGCGGCTGCAGCGAAATCCCATGCGCCCACCAAGTCGGCGGCGGCCACCTCGGTGGGAGGCACGCCGCTCTTCAGGCGCATGATCTCCTCTTCCTCCAACGCGCGGCTGAAGATGCGGGGACCGTCGATCTTGCCATTGAAGAGGCCTTGGGCGGCAAAGCGTCCGGTGTGCTCCCCACCTTCGCCGGCGGCAGCCATCAGCAGGGGCCCACCGTCTCGGGGGGTCTCTTGTACGCTGGCGGGCCCTTCCAACGCGACGGATGAATCGTCGGAGGGCCAATTTGAGAGGGGCAACTGGTAAAGGCTGACCTTATTGGCAGCGGCATCGAATGCGGCGGCGACAAAGTACCATTCGCGGGCGCGCAGCGCCCGTCCCGTTCTAATTCGCTCGGCGGCACAGGCCTCTGAACCGCCCACGCTAAGCGACAGGTCTCCATCCGGGCCAAGGGCAAGGCAGAATCCACTTCCCTGCGCGGAACGCTTGCTCAAGATGCCCTGTGTTTCGCTGCGTTCGGGCGCGGTGGAGAAGATCCATGCCTGCAAGGTGAAACTTTGCAGCCGGTCCAGTGAGGTATGATCATCGACGACCACATACGAGCCTGAACGTGCGATCTGCTTACGGCCGCGCCGACTTCCACTGATGTCGGATGCAACCACCTCCTCCTTGAAGCCGGGCCCGTCCGGATTTTCGTCGCCGTGAATGAGCCTGACTAGGGTAGTCTCGTAGTTCGACAGGTCGGTGCTGACCATGAACCGGACCGTTTCGCCCGGCGCGGCGCTGAACCTGTCGGTGTATCCGATCAATTCGACTGACATGATTGCCTCCCGGCGTTCGACAGAGAGATCGGCGACGAATATCGGCCTGAAGAGCGGTCAAGAACGTCAGGAAATACTGTCTCTTACCTCCGGTAGACCGCCTACTTCAATTTCAGAAAAACAGTTGTATTGTAGTACCATAGGGCGAGAGTCGGCCTGAGGATCTCTTGATGGCTTCGGAGCGAGGGCAGGCAGGGAAATCGACCCTCGCAGCCATCGACTCGATCATCTTGACAGACGAGTGACTGCAGCCTTGTGAAGCCAGGCTATGTCGGAAATCGCGCCCGTATTATACACGCTTGCAAGCGGGGGCGTCCACAGCAGCCGCGAAGAGATTCGCGGGCCTAGAAGCAGCGACTGCCAATGAACGCAAGAGACCAATTAACTGTCCCTGTAATTGGAATGACCTGCCTCGGCTGCGCGGCTGCGGTGGAGACGAGCAGCAGGAAGGCCGCTGCTGTGCAGGAGGCGGAGGTAAACTTTGCCAGCGAGCGGTTGACCATCAGTTACGACCCTGAGCTGGCACCGGCCAATGAAGTGCTCACCGACGTGCGGCAGCAGGTGAAGCGTGCCGGCTACAAGATACCGACCCTGACCTTGACGTTGCCGATCGCGGGAATGACCTGTACCAACTGTGCCAATACGGTTGAGGGAGCGTTGCGAGAGGCCGAGGGCGTGGTCTATGCCAGCGTGAACTTTGCCGCTGAAAAGGCGCACGTCGAATATGTAAGCGGCGTGGGGGCGCGTGCACCGATTGTCGCCGCTGTGCGCAAGGCCGGTTATGACGTTATCGGGGGCGACGCGGCACAGCCCGCCGGTACCCTGAAATCGGACGACGCGGAGGAGCCGGAGAGGGCCGAGATCGGCGAGGATACCGAGGCCGCGGCCCGCGCTGCGGCCATTCGGCGCGAGTACTGGCGTTTGCTGGTTGGGGCGGTCTTCTCGCTGCCCCTGGTTGTCATCAGCATGGGACGTGACTTTGACCTGCTCGGCACTTGGGCAACCGCCAACTGGGTCAACTGGCTCCTGATGCTGCTGGCGACCCCCGTGCAGTTTTATGTTGGATGGGACTATTACGTCGGGGCGTTCAAGAGCTTGCGCAATCGCAGCGCCAACATGGATGTGCTGGTGGCGATGGGCACCTCGGTTGCCTATATCTTCAGCGTAGCCGTCCTGGGTGCACGCAGCGCAGGCAGCAATCAGCTGGGCGGTCACCTCTATTTTGAAACGGCCGCGGTCATTATAACGCTGATCGTGCTGGGCAAACTGCTGGAAGCGAGGGCCAAAGGCCAGACGAGCGCCGCGATCAAGGAGCTGATGGGCCTACAGAGCCGGACCGCGCGCATCGTGCGCGAGGGCGAGGAGATGGATGTCCCGGTTGAGGAGGTGGTCGTCGGCGACCTCGTGGTGGTGCGGCCCGGGGAGAAGATCCCGGTCGACGGCGTCGTCGTGTCGGGCGGCTCGACGGTCGACGAGAGTATGCTCACAGGCGAGAGTATGCCGGTCGGAAAGGCGATCGGCGGCGAGGTCTACGGCGCGACGATGAATGGGCAAGGCCTGCTTGGAATCGAGGCGACCAAGGTTGGCCGCGAAACGGCTCTGGCGCAGATTATCCGGCTGGTCGAGGAGGCACAAGGGAGCAAAGCGCCGATCCAGCGCGTCGTAGACCAGGTGGCAGCCTACTTTGTACCGGCGGTCATCGTTCTTGCGATCGTGACTTTCGCCGTGTGGCTGCTGTCTGGCGCGGGATTCGTGCCGGCTTTGCTGCGGCTGATCGCCGTGCTGGTGATCGCTTGCCCTTGCGCCATGGGGCTGGCTACACCGACGTCGATAGTAGTCGGGGTCGGCAAAGGGGCAGGGCAGGGTATTCTATTTCGCAACAGCGTGGCGCTGGAGCAGACGCACAAGCTGACCGCAGTGCTACTGGACAAGACCGGAACAATTACCCAAGGGGAACCGGCGGTTACAGATCTGATCCTGAGCCCGGCTTTGCAGGAGGGCCTTCAAGCAGAGTCTGAAAACGGCATGGCAGCGGTCACGGATCCTGGCGAATTGCTGCGGTTGGCCGCCTCGGCGGAGAGAGGTTCGGAGCACCCGCTTGGCGCGGCCATTGTTCGCGCCGCGCAAGCCAATGGGTTGAGTTTGGCTGACCCGGCAGGCTTCGAGGCCGTCACAGGGGAAGGGATCGCGGCACAAGTGGAGGACCACCGGATCCTGCTCGGGAGTCTGCGCTTGATGGAGCGTCAAGAGGTCGACCTGAACGGATTTTCGCCCGACCTATCGCGGTTGCAGGCTGAAGCCAAGTCGGCCGTCTGGCTTGCGATTGACGGTCAGGCTAGTGCGCTGATTGCGGTGTCGGACACGGTTAGAGAAGGCTCGCGTGAGGCCGTGACTGCGATGCGCAAGATGGGCCTGACAGTGGCGATGCTGACCGGAGACAATTGGACGACGGCTGACGCGATTGCACGCGACGTCGGCATCAATCGCGTCCACGCCGAACTGTTGCCCGGCGAGAAACTGGAGCAAGTGAGGGCGATGCAGGAAGAAGGTCTCCGTGTCGCCATGCTGGGGGACGGCATAAACGATGCCCCGGCGCTGGCGCAGGCCGACGTCGGAATCGCTATCGGCGCAGGCACGGACGTTGCCATGGAGGCAGCCGATATCACGCTGATTCGGGGTGACTTGCGCGCGGTTCCGCAGGCGATTGCGCTCTCCCACGCTACGATCCGCAACATCAGGCAGAATCTGAGCTGGGCATTCGGGTACAACGTGGCCCTGATACCGATCGCCGCCGGAATTCTGGCGCCATTTCCGTGGGCACCCGCCTTTCTACAGCAACTGCACCCGATCTTAGCGGCCGCGGCGATGGCATTTTCCAGTGTAAGCGTGGTTGTCAACGCCCTGCGCCTGCGGCGTTTCAAGCTCTAGCGCAAGATGATATTTGATTTCGGCTACCTTGTGCTCGTGCTTGCCCTGTTGCTTTCGGCTTATGGGGCGGTTGTCGGATTCTGCGGCGGCATGTTCGGGCAGGGCGCCTCGCCTGGACGGGGCGGCGCAGGGGCAGCCCAGACGCACGCCATCGACGGCTACGCGAGCGGCCTCTCCCCTCGCCTCACCAACAGCAGCTTTCATGCGGTCTACGCAGTGACAGCGCTTGTCGGCGTTGCTGCGGTCATTTTGTGGTACGGACTCCTGGACGACCAGTTTCAGATCAGCTACGTCTGGAACAGTTCTGAGCGGAGCCTGCCGACTTTCTACAAGTTTGCAGCCATCTGGGGCGGGCAGGCGGGCAGCCTGCTGTTTTGGACCCTTCTGCTTGGCCTTTTCAGCACAGCTACAGCCCTGACCTATCGCCGCTCGCAGCGGGCGCTGATGCCCTACGTCAACGCCACGCTGCTCGGTGCGTTGCTCTTCTTCCTCGTTCTCCTGGTATTCAGCGCCAATCCTTTCGAGCAGATCGGCGTCGTTCCTCCCGACGGGCGCGGGCTGAATCCGCTGCTGCAGAACTACTGGATGGTGATTCATCCGGTCATGCTCTATCTCGGATGGGTGGGGCTGACGGTGCCGTTTGCGTTTGCCGTGGCCGCCTTGTTGAGCAAACAGCTGGACCGCCGCTGGGTGCGAACCGTCCGGCGCTGGACGCTCATTCCGTGGATGTTTCTGTCAGCGGGCATCATCATGGGCAGCCAGTGGGCCTACATGGAGCTGGGATGGGGAGGTTATTGGGCGTGGGACCCGGTGGAGAACGCCAGTTTCCTGCCCTGGCTGACCGCGACTGCATTTCTCCACAGTGTCATCATTCAGGAGCAACGAGGCATTTTGAAGGTGTGGAATGTGGCGCTGATCTGGCTGACATTCACCCTGGTTGTCCTGGGCACGTTTACGACACGCAGCGGAATCCTGAGCAGCGTCCACAGCTTTGCCCAAAGCCCGGTCGGCCCTTACTTTCTGGTCTTTCTGTCGATAACAACAATCGGCTTTCTGCTGCTACTTTTCCGGCGCTTGCCGTTTCTGCAAGGCGAGAATGAGATCGACTCGATTTCGAGCCGGGAAGGCGCATTCCTGGCCAACAACTGGCTCTTTGCGGGGATAACGTTCGTCATTTTGTGGGGCACATTCTTTCCCATGTTCAGCGAGATCCTGACCGGAGAGCGCATTTCGGTGGCAGCCCCGTGGTTCAATCGAGTCGCCGGCCCTCTCTTTCTCCTGCTCTTTGTTCTGATGGGCGTCGGCCCTCTGCTGGGCTGGAGGCGAACGGGTGCGGGGGCGTTGCGGCGGCAGTTCACTTGGCCGCTATTGGCCGGGCTGGTTTCCGTGCCCTTTTTCCTCACTACCAGCCGCAATCCCTTTCCTGTCGTCGGATTGAGCGTCTGCGTCTTTGTTTCGGCGACGATCGTCCAGGAGTTTGTGCGGGGGGCAAGTGCGCGTCGCCGCTCAAGGGGGGAACCGCTGCACACCGCGCTATGGGGCCTGCTGCGCCGCAACGGCCGCCGCTACGGAGGGTACGTCGTCCACTTTGGCATCGTACTGATAGGCGTCGCCGTTATCGGGAACGAGTTCTACCAGTCGACGACCCACGTTACCCTCGCCGCAGGACAATCGGTCGATCTGGCTGGCTACACACTGACCTACACGGAACTTGATTCGAGGCGGTCGAGCAATCACACGGAGATCCGGGCCAGCCTGCTCGTTTCGGATTCGACCTCCGGCCGGAGCCTGGGAACGATCGCTCCTCGCCGAAACATCTACGACAAGGCGCCTGACCAACCCACAAGCGAGGTAGGCCTGCGCATGACGCCGGCCGAAGACGTCTATGTGATCCTGAACGGTTGGCAAGGGGACGGCAGCAGCGCTACCTTCACCGTCTACATCAACCCGCTCACGATGTGGATGTGGATCGGCGGCCTTCTGGTCGTCATAGGGACTGTCGTCAGCGTATGGCCGCACCCGCAGCCGGCGCGTTCGGCCAGGTCAGTATCATCCGTCTTCTCCGATCGCGCCACTCCCCGCCAAGTACTTGCTTGAAGGCCCCAGCGGAGACAGAGATCAGGCGGCATGTGGTTCATACTTCTACTCACCGGCGTCGTCTCAGCCTCTGCCATCGGCTTCGTCATCTGGCCTCTTTTTCGCCGCCCTTTGGGCCATGCCCCGGTGGTCGGCGAGGAGCTGGCGGAACTAATGACGCGCAAAGACGCAGCCTTTCAGGCGGTCCGGGATCTGGCCTTCGATCACAGTGTCGGCAAGATAGAAGAGGCCGATTTCGAACGGTTCAACCAGGTCCTGCGCCGTCGTGCCATGGCGCTGATGCGCCAAATCGAAGAATACGAGCCGCAAACCGTCCAACTCGAAGAGACGCTGGAAGAAGAGATTGCCGCCAGCCGGCGCGTAGAGGAAAGTGCAAGCGATGAAGGCCGCGGTCGTTTACGCGAAGAGTGAGATTTGCATCGCCGATGTTCCCGGACCGCGCGCGGGCGATGGCGAAGTGGTCTTGCGGGTGCGGGCGTCCGGAATCTGCGCAACCGACGTAAAGATCCTGGGCGGACTGGGCGCGCCTGCCGAGCTGCCGGCGATTTTGGGCCACGAAGTTTCCGGTACGATTTCAGAGCTCGGCCAAGGCGCGGCGTCGGCCGGTTTGTATGAAGGCCAGCGAGTAGCCGTCTATCCGATCGCGGCCTGCGGCCATTGCGTCTACTGCCAACAGGGGCGCAACAGCCTCTGTCTCAACGAACATGGACTGGGTCACGGCGACGACGGAGGATTTGCCGAATACGTGCGGGTCCCGGCTGAGATTGTGCGCCTGGGAGGCGTTCTGGACATCGACGACATGCCATTCGACCTGGCAGTGATGATCGAGCCAACTTCCTGCTGCCTCGCAGCTGCGGAACAGTGCAGGACGGGGGCGGGTGATACGGTGGTCGTTGTCGGCGTGGGACCTCTCGGTCTGCTGCATACGATCGTATCGAGAGCGCTGGGCGCCCGGGTCATCTGCGTGGACCTGAACGATGAGCGGCTGGCCGCGGCGCGAAAGCTGGGCGCGACCCTGGCCATCAATTCCGAGCAGGAGGATGTCGAGGCGATCGTTCGCGACATCACAGGTCAAGGCGCGGACGTGGTGATCGCAGCGGTCGGCATCCCGCGCGTGATCGAGCGCTACCTGCCGCTCGTCCGCAATGGGGGGACATTCAATATCTTCGGCGGCACGCCGCGAGGGGAATCAATTTCAGTTGACGCCAGTTGGGTCCACTACGGCGAGATCGTGTTGACGGGCACATTCGCCTCTTCCGTTGAACAGTTCCGCCGGGCACGCAGTTTCGTGCGCGAGCACGCCAAAGAGGTCGAGGCCGTTATCTCCACTCGCTGCAGACTCGAGGACATTCTGGAGGCGGTGCGGCGCGTTCAAAGCGGGGAAGGCACAAAGTCGGTCCTACTCTTTCCGGACTGAAATCTTCGTCGGACTTCAGACGTGAGGAAGAATATGAGAATCAAGTGGTACGCCCATGCGTGTTTGCGAATCGAGGGAGGGGGCGTCAGCATCATCACCGATCCTTACACGCCGTTCAAGTCCGGTTTTGCTCCAGTCGACGAGACTGCTGACATTGTTGTTCGCAGCTCCGATGACGACTCTGCCCACGCCAACGCCGCCATGATACCCGGAGACCCGGAGGTCGTTACGGCCACCCACATACTGAGTTCTGGCGGTGATTACGGGACGGGTGAACGTGAAAGTACAGGACAGGGTGGCGACGCGTCTTACGTGACAAGGGCAGGCATTGGGTTCACGGCAATTCCCGCGCTGGAGTCGATGCGGGTCAAACTGCAGCCGCGTGACAACGCGATGTACTGTTTTGTCGTTGACGGGCTGCGTCTGGTCCACTTCGGCGACGTGGGCAACCGGCTGGAACGCTGGCAATTGGAGCAGATGGGGGGCGTGGATATTGCGATCGTCCCAACGGGGGGTCCGCCTACAATCGAGCTCGATGACCTGCAGGACGCGCTCAACTTTCTCCGGCCGGCTGTGACGATCCCTATGCATCACGACCTGCCAGGATGCAGATTCCCCAGAATGGCGGACGTGCGGGAGTTTACGCGCCGCTATCCGTCGTCTCGCGTAGTCTGGGCGAACAAGCCGGAAGTCGAGCTGTCCAGAGAGGTCCTGCCGCGCGAGCCTGAAGTCTGGGTATTGCAGGCTACTTCGGCGGGTCGACCTTAGGCAGCCCAGGATTTTTGCACGTGCCGATGTACTCAAATGGCCGGCCAAATGAAGGCCATGACCTCGATAGTCGCCACTTCACTTCTGCCGACCCTTTCTATGACGGTCTGAGTATTACTGAGGCGGCTTCCGTGCCCGGATACTGCTGCTCGTGAATCGCTGAATCAGTTCTGCCAGGGCATGATCGGACAAGCTTCTCAGAGACTCAGGAAGCTCACCTAGAAAGTCGCCGCTGCTGTAGCGGTGTTCGAAGGTGATTGCGATATTCTCGAACCCGGCTGCCGCCAATAGCCGAGTGAGTTCAGAGTCGCTCAAAGCCCCGGCGATACAGCCTGCCCAGCTGAGCCCGGCGCGAATCTCTTCCTCGCTCACCGGCAGGTCACCCAGGTCGCCGTCGACCACGATATCGGAGATGGCCAACCGGCCGCCCGGCCTGAGTACTCGAAAGGCTTCCTGTAGGGCGCGACCTTTGTCCGGCGTCAAATTGACGACACAGTTGGAGATGATCACGTCGACCGAGCCATTTTCCAGTGGCAGGTCCTCCAGGTCGCCCTTGCGGAACTCGACATTGGCCGTACCCATTTTGGATGCGTTGCGCCGCGCCAGTTCCAGCATCTTGTCGGTCATGTCAACGCCGTAGACAAAGCCTGCCTCACCCACTTGCCGCGCCGCCATCAGAACGTCCAGTCCCCCACCTGAGCCGAGATCCAGTACGAACTCGCCTGGCTGCAATGAAGCGATCGCGTTCGGGTTGCCGCAGCCCCGGCTGCTGCTGACTGCCGCCACCGGCAGTTCACTCAAGTCCTCGCCCAGGTATAGATCGCTGCCGCAGCAGTCCGACGGCGCAGGACTGTCCAACTGCTGTTCCGCAACCTGGCCATAGTAGGACGACACATCCGCCCTGATGGCCTTTGGATCGTCACGCGGAATCCGCGCGGCGCCGCTCGCACTGCAGCAGGTATCTGCCTGCTTGACTCCGGTTTGCTTTTCTTGCCGCACCTGAACAGACATAGTGTTTCGCTCCGAGTTTCCCAATGAACCTGACTGACTTGCAGACCCGCTGGCATGCGGAGAAACGGGTCCGCGAACGGTGTGATCATGCGGTCGCCATCGACTTCTCGCCTTGCCGGTCGAGGTGGGCGCAGCGCACGGGAAAGAGTGTATCACCGCAGTCAAGCGCAGGGCAATCTTGCCAGGCTGCTGTCACCGACTTTTGGCAATCCTATCGCTGAGAGCAATGTCCGGATGAATAGTTCCCGACTGCATCATACAGGGCGCCCACGCTTTTGCTTTCGCCGATAGAAGAAGGCGGCCGGACAAAACGAGAACATTGACGGGTGCATGCCAAATCAGGGGACTGGGATGTCAGCCAGGGTATTCGCGCCATAGTTGGCTGGGTAGCCGGGCGCGGTGAGCGAGCATCGCCCGAACGTGATCATAGGAGCAGGACACGTCGACCTGAATAGTCCGTTGCTGAACGGGGCTTCTAGGCAATGGATTCGACGGCGGCAAGGATGGAGGCGTCCGGCTCGACGGGCGACTAGAGGGCCCCGTCGCGGGCCACATCGCCTGCGCGCGCCGAAATCGGGGGCGAAGTCTGGGTCGAAGTCAGAGGTGGCGTCGGTCTC
>JAJDTL010000024.1 GCA_022827195.1 Caldilineaceae bacterium | reverse complement strand
CCATCTTGCGCCGCTTAGCTCTCAACCTCCTACGCCAAGAGAAGAGCGCCAAAATCGGTATCGCTGCCAAACGCAAACGAGCAGGTTGGAAAACTGACTATCTCCTAAAGGTCCTCTCCCAATAAGATGCGTATGCCCTGACCAACGATTGACACCTTGGGCGGACTTCTCTATAATGCGCTCCCATAGAGAAGGTTCTCTCCCCAACATTGCGCCTGTCGAGCAAACGCGAGCCAGCGGAAGTCGCGAGGGTCCAAGACAATCTCAGCGGCTGCGAACGGCCTGAATCCGCCCGAGCCCACCTCACTACGCGAAAGGCAGCCAGAATGAAACTCGGCATGAATACCTTCTTCATCAGCATGTTGGACTTCGAAGACGGTCTGCAGTTCTGCCAGGAACAGGAGGTCGTGGCTATGGAAGTGGCCGCGATCGGGCCCGGCGCCAAGAAGTACTGCAACGTCGACAAGCTGCTGGCGGACCAGGGCGAACTGGACCGCTGGCTGGACGCGTTCGCCTCCCGCGGCCTCGAAATCTACTCGTTCGCGGGCCACGGCACGCCGCTCGTGCCCGACAAGCGCATCGCCGAGGAGTATTCGCGCGAGTTTCGCCAGACCTGCAAGTTCATGGAAAAGATCGGCTGCACGCGTCTCGCGCTCGTGGCCGGTCTGCCGGAGGGCGCCGAAGGAGACAGCCATCCGGCATGGATCGTGAATACCGACCTGCCTTTCCTGCGGGACGCTCTCGAATGGCAGTGGGAAGAGCGACTGCTTCCCTTCTGGCGCGAGCACGGCAAGATCGCGGCCGACCACGGCGTAACCATCTGCTTCGAGATGCAGATCAACGACATGGTCCACAACCCGGTAAAGCTGCGGCGCCTGCGCGACGAGCTGGGCCCGGTCGTGGCCTGCAACTTCGACATATCGCACATGTGGGTGCAGGGGATCGACCCTTTTGAGGCCATCCACGAGTTGAGCGACCTCATCCAGGCCGTCCATCTCAAGGACACGCTGATCCACGAACCGAATCTGCGCCTGCGCGGCTTCTTCGACTCGACCGATCTCAAGCAGTTTCAACACCGTTCCTGGACCTTCACAATCCCCGGCTGGGGTCACGACGCGACGACCTGGCGCGAGGTCATTTCGACGCTTCGTTTCATCGGCTATACCGGCATCCTCACGCTCGAGATGGAGAGCGAGTACATTGAAATGAAGGAGGGTCTGGAAAAAGCCGCCGAATTTATCAGGCCGATGCTGCTGGAAAACCCCGTTGGCCCGACCTGGTGGGAGGTCGCCGCGGTTCACGAGCTTTGGCAGGAGACGAAGGAGGGTGAATGACAGAATTTCCAACAGCGTGCTAAATCATTCAGCGCAGTCTTGCAGAAATGTAATTCAAGTGACAAAAGCAAGGAGAAAGCAGAATGGCTGAGAATGTCCCCGTCAATGAAGTGAACGAAAGTGGGAGCGGCGCGCCGAAGGGCCTGAGCCGGCGCCAGTTCCTCCGCAACAGCGCCGTCGTTGCCGGCGCAGGCCTGCTGGCAGTTGCCTGTGAGGCGCCGCAGACGGTCACGGTTGAAGTCCCGGCGGAGCAAATGGTCCTGCGCATGTGGACGACCCGCTTCTTCAACCCGAACATCAACCTGCACCTCAACGAAGAAGCCCAGAACGCCGGCCGAGACATCGGATTCGCCGTCGACGTGCAGGCGATCCCCGGCGGCTTCCAGGAGTTCGCGGCCAAGCTGTCGGCTGCGGCTGAGGGCGGCACATTGCCCGACATCTTCTCGCCCCAGCTGGCGACGCAGACCTTCATGCGCGATGGCCGCATGCTTCCGATCCAGGAGGTCTGGGACGAGGTGGGAGATGGCCTCGGCGGCTGGCATCCTACCGCTGAGCGCAACTTCATGCTCGACGGCGTAGGCTATATGCTCGACATCGGCTTCGCGCCTGCGTTCATGCACATTCGCGAGGACCTTGTCAACGAGGCGGGCTTCACGCTGCCGTTCGCCGACCTGGATGAGATGGTGGCCTTCGGCCTGGAATACACCAACGCCGACGAAAACCTCTACGGCCTCGGCTTCGCCTACGGGGTGTCCGACGACCTGATGCACCTGCAGCCCCTGATGTGGGCCTTCGGCGGCGCCGCCTTCAACGAGGAGGGCGACATCACGATCGACTCGCCCGAGAACATCGAGGCGCTGCAGTGGTACACCGATCTGTATACCGTACACGAGGTCGTACCGCCGGCCGCGGTCAACTGGGAGGGCGGCGGCAACAACCAGGGCTACCTCACCGGTCAGATCGCCACGGCAATGAACCCGGGAAGCATCCTGGCGGCAGTACGTCGCGGCGATACGCCGATCGAGGACCTGCTCGACAAGACATACCTGGCGCCGTGGCCGCAGCGCACGCCCGAAATCGGCCCGCAGGCCCAGACCGAGGCCGGACAGGCATTCGGCATTAACAAGGAGTCCAACTTCCCGGATGAGGCGCAGGATGTACTGCGCCACCTGTGGTCGCCCGACGTCTATGTCAAGATGATGCAGATGGGCCAGAGCTATCTCTTCCCGGCGCTGATGGGCGCCTACGAAGACCCGTACTTCTCCGAGGACCGCTGGAACCGGCAGGTGGTGGAAAACGTGGTGCCGATCATGCGCGACGAGTCTTGGCCGGCCACGCCGGCGCCGTGGACCAGCATGTGGCTCACGTGGGCCGGCAGGGCCTGCTCGCGCGTCATCCTCGACGGCCTCTCCGCGGCGGAGGCGATGAAGGAAGCGCACGATATCGTGGCGCAAGCCAGGGAAGATTTCCTGAGCGCCTGAGGCAACAAGCCAACCATGGCCGGTGGCCGGCCCAATGTCCGGCCACCGGCTGCTCTCCACAGAGTGGGACATTTTCATGACGCAATCAGCAGCGGGACGCGCTGGTTCCGATAGCTCGCGCGGCCTGGCTGACCCGAAGTCGCGGCTGCACCTGTCCAAAGAAACGGTCCTGGGGATCGCCCTGATGGTCCCCGCCCTGGCGACCATTGCCGGCTTGATCGGCTACCCGACGCTGTATGCCATCTGGATCAGCCTGCACACCAAGCTTCTGGGCGTGCGCGATATGCCCTTCGTCGGCTTGGTAAACTATGCAGCGGTCCTGACGGAAGGGAACTTTTGGCCGGCACTGGGCCGGACGTTCTATTTCACCCTTGCCTCGGTCGCGATCAAGGTCTGCGTCGGCATGGCGACCGCGCTCGTGTTGAACGAGAACTGGCCCGGTCGCGGGCTGGCGCGGGCGGCCGTGCTGCTGCCCTGGGCCCTTCCGCCGCTGACAGCCGTCGTCACCTGGCGTTTTCTGTTCAACGACACGACCAACGTGCTCAACTACATCCTGGTCAAAGCCCATCTGATCGAAAAACCGATCCTGTGGCTGGCCAAGGCCGAATACGCGATGCCTTCGGCGATCATCGTCGGCGTCTGGCAGGGCTTTCCCTTTTTCGCCATCACCCTACTGGCCGGCCTCTCTCCGATCCCCGACGACCTATATGACGCGGCAAAGGTGGATGGCGCCGGAATCATCCATCGTTTTCTCTTTGTGTCGCTGCCCGGCGTGTTTCCCGTCCTGATGGTCGCGCTGACCCTCTCCACCATCTGGACATTCAACCAGTTCACCGTTATCTGGCTGCTGACGACAGGCGGACCGGGTGAAGCGACGACCACGCTGCCGATCGCCGCCTACATGGAATCGTTCGCGGCCGGTTCGAAGAATCTGAGCAAGGGCGCGGTCTACGCCGTGTTGACCTTTCCCGTTCTGGTCGGTCTCGTGCTGCTGCTGAACCATTTTATCTCGTCCAGAGAGGAGACCGAGGCATGACGCTTGGATTGAAATGGGAGCGCCGTCTCAAGGTGTTCGCCGGCGCGATCTGGATGATCTTCATCCTCACCTGCGTGCTGTTTCCGACCTATTGGATCACGCTGGCCTCGTTCAAACATCCTAAAGACCTGGCGGTACGCATTCCCATCTTCTGGACGAACGAACCGACGCTGATTAGCTACCGGGGTCTCTTCACGCAGCCCTTCCTCCACTTCGAAAAACTTACGCTCAACAGCCTGACGATCTCGCTCGGCGCGACGTTGCTGTCGGTCGTGATCGCGACTTTTGCCGGCCTCGCGCTGGCGCGGCTGCAGTTTCCCGGCCGGCAGCGCCTCGGCATGGCGGTCTTCTTCGCCTACCTGGTGCCCCCGGCTCTGCTGTTCATCCCCTTGTACGTGATGATGGCGACGTTCAAGCTGGTCGACAGCCGCTTCGGCCTGATCCTGGTCTACTCCAGCTTCACGGTTCCCTTCGGCGTCTGGATGCTGCGCGGCTACTTCCAAAACATCCCGGTCGAGCTGGAGGAGTGCGCCATGATCGACGGCTGCACGCGCGTGGGCGCCTGGGTGCGCATTGTGCTGCCGCTGGCCTCGCCGGGCATCGCCGCGGCGGCCATCTTCGCGTTCACGCTGGCCTGGAACGAGTTCTTCTACGCCTACATCCTGACCGAGACCGCCAAGGCGCAGACCATGCCGATCGGTCTTGCCAGCTTCATCCAGCTGGACGTCTACCGCTGGGGCGAGCTGAGCGCGGGCGCGCTGCTGATGGCGATCCCCGCGGTCTTGCTTTACTTCCTGGGGCAGCGCTTCGTCGTCGCCGGCCTCACCGGCGGCGCGGTCAAAGGCTAACGCGTCGAGAACCAGCGCATCGTCACTGAAATCCCGCCCGCGGCGGATGCGGGTTCCGTTTCGGAGCAAAACCGCCATTGGAGGCGGACGGATGATCGGCGAAAAGCCCAGACAGAAGCTCACCTACGCCGACTACCTGGCCACACCGGAAGACAAGCGCTACGAGCTTCTGGATGGGGAGCTATTGATGCTCCCCGCCCCCGACGAACTGCACCAGAGAACGCAGGCTGAATTGGGTTACAACGTAATGGCCTTCGTGAAGACAAGAGGGTTGGGACGTGTCTACTTCTCACCAACAGACGTCGTTCTTTCGGATGTCGACGTCGTGCAGCCCGACCTGCTGTTCGTTTCCAATGATCGTTTGGATATCCTAACCGCGGCTGGCGTACAAGGAGCGCCCGAACTCGTCGTCGAGATTCTCTCTCCCGGTACAGCCGAGCGCGACAAGGGCTACAAGCGTGCGCTATACGCGCAGCACGGCGTCAAAGAGTACTGGCTCGTAGGGACCGACGCCGGCACCATCACCGTCCTGCTGCTCGAAGAAACTGGATACGAGGTCGTTGGCACGTTCGGAGAAGGCGACACCCTGACATCGCCGACGCTTGACGGTTTCAGTCTGCGTATAGACGAGGTATTTGGGCCGTAAGAGCCAGCTAAGCAACTGCCTCAGTACAGTTTAGCGAGCCTGGAAAGAATCTGGATTCAATGATCCTGCTTGTACGAAGCCTTGCCTGAAAGGTATCGATCGTGAGAATCCTCATCACCGGTGGCAGCGGCACTATCGGCGGGTACGTCCTGCGAGAACTTATCCAGGCCGGCCATTCGGTCACCAGCTACAGCCGCACGGCGCCGCGCGTCGAAGGCGCAGGCTTCATCCAGGGCGACATCATGGACCCCGACAGCCTTGAAAGCGCCTGCCAGGGCCACGACGCCGTCATCCACCTCGCCGCGGTGCCGGGGCCGGGACGGGCTACGCCCGCGCAGCTGATCAACGTCAACGTTGTCGGCACGGCCAACGTGCTGGAAGCCGCGCTCCAGGCCGGGATCGACAAGGTCGTGTTCGCCTCGTCCGGCGCGGCGACCGGCTTTTCATTCCAGAGACAAGCGCTCGTCCCACGCTATCTGCCGCTCGACGAGGCGCATCCCTGCGAGCCGCAGGACGAGTACGGGCTCAGCAAGCTGCTGGCCGAGCTGACCTGCAAACGCTACAGCGACGGATTCGGCATCCGCACCATCTGCCTGCGCATCAACAACAACTGGTATCTCGAACGCGCCAGCGCCGAAGTGGCGGTCAGCTCCGGCTGGGCGCAGCAGTTCGACGTCGAAGATCTGTGGACCGTCCGCTACCGCAAGACTGTCGAAGACGCCGAGGGCGACTGGCCGACGCCGGGACCACCCGCGCCCCACAAGATCCTGTGGGCCTTCACCGACGCGCGCGACGCGGCCCAGTCGTTCCGCCTGGCCCTGGAGAACGAAACGATCAGACACGAGGTCTTTCTCATCAACGGCGACGACACCTGTTCAAGGGAGCCGACGGCAGAACTGATTGCCCGCCACTATCCCGGCGTGCCCCTCAATGGGCCGCTCGAAGGCCATGCCACGGTCTGGTCGCATGAAAAGGCGACCAGGCTGCTGGGCTACCGGCCCAAATACACATGGCGCCGGAGCGACTTCCACACCTGGTTGGAGCAACAACAATGACAGAGAGAAAACTGGAGTTTTTCGGCGGGGGCTGGCGCCCGGTCGAGCCCGAGGGCGAAGAAGAGTCCCTCATTATCGACGCCCATTACCATATCTTCCGCCGCTTTGCGACCGGTTCCGGCGATGCCAGCGCCGCGCTCGCGCGCAAACTTTGGCAATACCATCTGCGCGACTTCACCGACTACTGGCGCAAAAGCGACGGCGCCCGCGTAAAGGAGCCGCTGCTCGACTTTCCCTCCGACGACATCAACGAAATGCCCGACGTCAACTTTCGCTTCGGCCGCTACGGCCAGGCCGAAATCACCGTCGACGGCGTCGACTATCTCATGCAGTTCTACCCGCCCAACCTGGAAAACCTGGAAGCTACGCCCGAGCGCATGATCGCCGAGATGGAGATCGCGGGCGTCGACATCGGCGTGCTGCAGAGCGACCACGTTTACGGCGCCAACATCAACGAGTACTACGCCGAGGCCATGCGCCGCTATCCGGGCCGCTTCATCGGGCTGGCGCAGATTCGCGAGACCGAGGGAGGCCGGCCCGCCGAGCTGGAGCGGCTCGAGCAGGCCGTCACTGAGTTTGGCTGCAAAGGGCTTTACTTCAGCGTGGAGTTGTTCGCGCTGCGGGGCTACGTCGATCGCATCGACGATGCAAGCTTCGAGCCGCTATGGGAGCTCGTACGGAGCCTCGATATCCCCATCTTCTGGTACATCGACGCCCGCAAACAGGACCGCATCGCCGGCTTCATGGAACGGGTCAGCGAGTTGACCAACTGGGCGCGGACCCACCCCGACATCCCGTCGGTCATCACGCACGGGCTGGTGCCCGCCGCCATTATCCACGAGATCGGCATCCCCGGAGAGGTTGTTGATCTGCTCAAACGTCCCAACTTCTACGCCGAGGTCCTGATGCAGGCCAAGTGGCCCGAATACCCCTTCACCGAAGGTCAGGAGATGCTCGAACAACTATGCGAAGATGTGGGCGTCGAGAAGCTGATGTGGGGATCCGACATGCCCTACGCCGGCGGCTTCTGGTGCACGTACAAGCAGGCGGTCGACCATATCCGCCTCTACTGCGACTCACTTTCGAAGGCCGAAAAGGACCTCATCCTCGGCGGAAACCTTGCTCGCCTGTTCAGTATCGACGGTTAGCCTTCTCACGTCCCCCTGATCTGGTCCAATGAGGCGGCTGCCCCGCTGGCGACAAAGCTCAGGTCGGCGCCGATTGCGAGAAGGCGCATCGTCGGCGCGTACTCCTTCACCCAGGCGATGCCGTTCTCGGCGCCGTTTAACACGTCGACTGGAAAGCCGGTCGGGATGCCGTTGGCGTCGCCTGCGGCTACGACGCGCTGGATCGTGGAGATGAACTCCTCGCTCTCCCAGGCGCGGAAGATGTCCATCGAGAGCGTCAGATCATTGGGACCGACGAAGAGGCCGTCGATGCCCGGCAATGCCGCGATCTCCTCGATCACGTCGACCGCGCGGTAGTGCTCGACCTGCACGTAGACAACCGTCTCCTCGTTGGCCGTGCTGTGATACTCGAGGTCGTTCCAGCCAAACGAGGGCATGAAGGGGCCGTAGCCGCGCACACCCTCGGGCGGATACTTGACGCCCGCGACCGCCCGCCGCGCGTCCTCGACCGACTCGATCAGCGGCACGACTACGCCGTTGGCGCCGTGATCGAGTGCCTGCTTGATCGCGTCGGGCCGGTTGTCCTTCACCCGCACCATCGCCACCGTCGGCGTGTCCCGCACCATCCACAGGATGTAGCGCAGCGACTCGTCGTTGCGCGGCGAGTGCTCCATGTCGACGCTCATCCAGTCGTAACCGGCGCGCGCGACCGTGCCCGCCACCAGCGGATCAGTCGATACGCACCACGTCCCGTAGACGGCTTCGCCGCCGTGCAGGCGCTTTTTCAGCTCCGAACTCTTCATGCCCTCAGCTCCTTTGCAGCTGCCAACGCGGTTCGACGTTGGGATTGACGTAAGATCGGGGCCAGCGCCCCTCCGACAGCGTCACGGCCGTCTCGACCGAAAGACGCCAGCTGTCCTCCAGCGACCGATCGGTGTAGCCAGCGATGTGCGGCGTTAAGACCACGTTGTCCAGGCCAAACAGGGGATTGTCGGCCGCGGCCGGCTCCTGTTCCAGCACGTCCAGTCCGGCCGCCGCGATCCAGCCCTCCTGCAGCGCACGCAGCAGCGCGGCCTCGTCCACGACCGGCCCGCGCGAGGTGTTGATCAGAATCGAGCGCGGCTGCATCAGCCTCAGCTCGCGCTCGCCGATCAGGTGCCGCGTCTCCGCCAACAGCGGACAGTGAAGCGAAACGAAGTCCGACTGCGACAGCACATCCTCCATTGACGCCTTCTGCACACCGTGTTCAGCCATCACCTCCGCGCTCACGTATGGGTCATGGGCCAGCACGTTCATCTCGTAGCCGCGGAGCTTGCGGTTCACCTGGCGGGCGATATGGCCGAATCCGATCAGCCCCAGGGTCTGGCCCTGCAGGTGCCAGCTGGGGTAGCCGACCTCCCGGTCCCAGATTCCCTTGCGTACCAGGCGGTCCTGGAGTCCGATCTGGCGCACGACCCCCAATAGTAGCCCAATCGTATGATCGGAGACGCCGTCGTTGAAGGCTTCCGGCGTGTTGGCTACGACGATGCCGCGTTCGGTGGCGGCCTCGATCGGAATGTTGTCGGTCCCGCTGCCGGTCCGTATGATCGCGCCGCAGCGGGCCAGGTCGGCGATGTTTTCAGCCGTCACAATAGGGCTGCCGCCGCAGACCCAGACCACGTCGGCGTCACCCGCGCACGCAGCCAGTTGCGCCCGCGTCTCGCACTCCTCAAAGACAAACTCGATGTCGTGCTCGGCCATCGTCTCGGTGACCCACGACGGCAACTCCTCCGCATCCAGATGGACCATGGCAACTTTGAATCCCGCCATCTTGCCTCCAATTCATTGTGTCGATGATCTGTCGATGATCTGTCCGTGCTTTGCCGCCGCGGATGGCTGCCGAACGGCGGCTTAGCGCACAATAGGCACATTATGGCGTTCGATTGGACCGAGTCCACGCCAAAGGTGTATCCGGTAGCTTCTATCGCACCAGCTCGGTGACCAGGTCGCCCGGCGGGAGACCCTGTGCGATGCGGTCGACGTTGGCGGCCGCGGCCTGCATGCGGCGCCGAGGCGTGCCGGGCGTGTAGCCGGAGGAGTGGGGCGTGAGAACGACGTTGTCCAGCTGCTGGAGCGGGTGGTCGGGCGGCAGGGGTTCCTGGGCGAAGGCGTCGATGCCGGCCCCCTTGATCTGCCTCTGCTGCAATGCTTCGACCAGCGCCTCCTCGTCGACCAACTCGCCGCGCGCCACGTTGACCAGGACCGCCGACTCTTTCATCAGACCGAACACGCGCCGGTCGATCAGGTGACGCGTCTCCGAGTTCAGGTGCAGGTGGAGCGAAAGATAGTCGGCCTCGGCGACGACCCGGTCCATCTGGTCCGGTGTGCCCAGGAACTCGACGTGGAACTCGTCCAGTTCCGCCTGCGGGAAGGCGACAACGTCGGTTGCCATGATGCGCATGCCGAGCGGCCAGGCGCGCCGGGCCAGCTCGCGCGCGCTGGCGCCGAAGCCGATCAATCCCAACACCTGCCCCTCCATCTCGTCGCAGAGGATCCGCTCCCAGCTGTCGGCCCGGTTCACGTTGAGATTCTTGGCAAAGTAAAGGATTATCGTCAACGCGTGTTCCGCCAGGGGGACCGCGCTCAGCGGGCCGGGCGAGTTCGCCAGCGCCATCCCGTTCTCCAGGAAGTAGGCGACGTCGATGTGGTCGGTGCCGTTGGTGGTGACGTGCCAGAGCTTGACGCCGGCGGCCTGCGACATGTCGATCAAGGCGCGTGTGCCGACCGCTCCGCCCGGGTCGATTACAACCTCGACGCCCTCGAACTGTTCCGCCGCCGACTTGTCGGGGTCGAATATCTCGACCTGGTAGCGTTCGTCGATGGCGTCGGCGAAGTAGGGATAGGCGCGGTCTAAGCCGCTCGCCGCGCGCAGATAGAGTACTTTCATGGCATCTGTTTTCCCGTTGGTTGGTTGGATGGGGTGGAGCCGCCTACGTCAGGCCCAGTTCAAGCCACTTGGCCGACATGCGGCGGACGCGAGGATTCTCGCTGTAAAGAAATCTGTCGGTGAAGACGCGCTGCGGCTGGCTGAACTGATACCCCTCGATCGCTTCCAGCACGACGCCGTGATTCCATTTCAACATCTCGATGTCGGCGTCGGTCTGCGGTTCCGGAACGAAGTTCACAGCCATATGACGGCGACCGCGCCCGCCGCCGAAGGAGGCATGCCAGACGTTCATGTCCATGAAGCAGACGTCGCCGGGCTGCGACTCGAAGGGGAAGCAGGGGATCTCTTCTCCTGGCAGCGCGAACTGTGTCATTGGCTTCAGCGCCTCGTGCAGAGGAGGCTGGTGCGAGCCGGGAATCAGGCGCAGGCACCCCGTCTCCGCGGTCAGGCTGTCCAGGTAGAGTGAGACCTTCATCGGCCGGCAGTCCAGCCGCGTGCCGTCGGGGTGCCACTCCGTATCTTCCACGTAGAGCTGCCCTTCCGAGCAGAGCCAGAGGAAACCGTCGCCAAGTAGCGTTTCAACCGTGCCATAGATACGGTCGTCGGCCACCATATCGGTCAGGAGGGGGCTCAGCTCGGCGATGCTGTAGAGGGACTGGCGCTTTTCGCCGTCGAATGGCTGCCCCTGCCGGTCCGACGTCATCAAGCGGTCGAACTCGCGCACAATGGCATCGGCCTCCTGCCGGTTGAACGCTTGTCGCACCACCAGATAGCCAAAGGCCTGAAAAAAGGCGATTTGCTCATCCGTAATCATTGCAGACCCCCGTGATTTTACCTGGAGAGACGCTTCGCTTCACACTTCCGCGAGCAGCCGGCGCAGGGCGGCGACATTGCGCGGCAGGGCCGTGTCCGGCTCCTCCAAGCCCTGGTATTCGAGCATCATGTAGCCATCATAGCCCAGCCGGTCCAGTTCCGCCAGTATCGGCGGCAGATCGACCACGCCGGCGTCGATGTCGGTCCCTGTGTAGCGCTGGCCGCTGTCCGCCTCGAAGTAGCGGGGCCACGGCTCGCCGGGCTGCAGCGGGCGGCTGTTCTTGATATGCACGTGCGCGACGTGCGGCGCCATGACCTGCAGCGTCTCCAGCGGGTCCTCGCCGACGAACAGCGAAGCGCAGGTGTCGTAGATCAGGCGGAAGCCGGGCGAATCGACCTGCGCGCAGATGTCGCGGCAGACTGCCCCGCGGCCCATCAGCGCACGGCTGGGCGGGTAGTCGACGTTTTCAGAGATCAGCGTGACGCCGACGGAGTGCGCCCGCTCGGCGCAGACGCGCAGCCCCTCCACCATCCAGCCCTGCTGCTGCTCCAAGGGCCAGTCATCTTTGGCCACGCCCGGTATGATCATGCCCAGCGCCGCGCCCATCTCGGCGAACCTGTCGATCTGCGCGTACGCGTCGTCGATCGCGGCCGCGCGCGCCTCCGGGGGCAGCGCCATATCGACGAAGAAGATGTAGGAGATGATCGGCAGACCGGCGTCCGCGGCCAGCGCCCTGACGTAGGCCGGCGTGCAGTCGTCCCAGTACTGGGCCATCAGCTCGAGGCCGTCAACTTCGAGCGTTCCGCAGAGCTCGAGCGCCTGCTCACGGCTGTAGGTTCCGGCATGCTCCCTGGGTTGGGTAATGCCCTCGATCATGTGCCAGTCTGCGTTGAATTCGGTCATCGTAATGCGGCACTGCATCGTTCAATCCCTTTCCCCTCTTTTTGCTCTCCTTTGCGGAAAGATTGCGCATGATGATGTAAACGGGAAGTCATTCACTGTTCATCTCGCCACCCTGGTAGGAGGGGCAAGGTTGAGGCCTGCCATGGAAGTGCTCTTGAATATCCCGGCTAGGTTGAACGATCTCCAGTACCTCAGCACACAGTCCTTCGATCCGGCGGCGTGATTTGGCGGATGCCATACCCGCTCAAGGTTCGGGAAGCAGCGGTCGCGATCTCGGACGTGCACGGCCGAAAACGCAATATTGAAGCACAGCCGGGGCGTCGACTTCCAGGGCGTTTCCGGAGGACACTCTCTCCTTGTGCCCCGGCACCGCGTTGCCGGCCGGCCATCTTTGGCACTGAATTGGCTCCGAAATGCCGCACGCTGGGAACGTTATCGGCCGGATTTGGAGGGTCATCAACGTGACCCAGTCGCTGACGATGTTCACGACCGGATCACACCTGGTGCCGCGCGGCGCTTGGGCCGCTTTCACGGCTGGCGGGCGGCCTGCGCACACCGGTGCTTGCCGGCAAAGTTCCCTTTGGCTCAGTCGCGTTCCCGGTCCTGGGCGAAATCGAAGTTTGACATATCCGGGGTGAAGCCTTGCAGCGTCCAGCCACCGTCGACGTAGATGATCTGGCCGGTGACCATTGCCGCGTCTTCGCTGGCCAGAAAGACACACGGGCCGACGTAGTCTTCGACGTAGGCGAGACGGCCGGCCGGCGTGATCGCGTTCCACTTCTTGTCAAAGTCGGGGTCGTAGCCGCGGTTGCGCTCGGTGCTGGTGGCGGTCGGCGCGATCGCGTTGACGCGCACCGAGGGCGCGAGTTCGAGCGCCAACTGTCGGGTGAGCGCCTCCAGGCCGCCCTTGGCCATCGTGTAGCTGGAGTGCGCCGGGATCATCAATTTGGCTGCGATCGAGCTGATGTTGATGATCGAGCCGCTGCCCTGTTCCTGCATCTTGCGCGCGGCCGCGACCGAGCCGAAGAAGGGGCCGCGCAGATTGGTGTTGACCACGTCGTCGAAGTCCTCTTCGGTGATCTCGAAGACATGGCCGAAACGGGTGCGGGCCGCGTTGTTGACCAGCACATCCAGCCGGCCGAAGCGTGCGCAGACGGCGTCCACGAGCGCCTCGAACTCGGACTTTGCGCCGATGTCGGCCTGAAATCCGGCCGCCTCGCCGCCCGCTTCGCGGATGCTCGCCAATGTGCTCTGCGCGCCCTCGGCGTCGGTCTTGAAGTTGACCGCGACCTGCGCGCCGGCCGCGGCCAGCCCGATCGCCAGTCCCTGGCCGATCCCTTTGCTCGCCCCCGTTACCAGCACCACCTTCCCCGATAGCTTTCCCATCACTCAATCTCCCTGATGCAAGCGAACCTGCACTCGGCGGTCGATCTCCATTATCCACGGGCCACCGGCTACTGGCTAGAGTCAACCGGCACCAGCTACACCGTAGCACCCACTTCGGCGGCGACGCCGCGAATGAAGTCTGACACTTCCTTGTACTCCGGCTCGGTCGCGAGGTGCTCGATGATCAGCGGCATATCCGGCGAAAGCTGCTCGATGCGCGAAACGTAGGTGCGGTAGTCGAGCACACCGCGGCCGGGCAGCACTTCTTCGATGGCGACGGTGCGCGCGTCGAGCGCGAAGTGGACATCCTTGGCGTGACAGGAGCGGATCCAGGGGCCGAGGAGATCGAAGCAGCGGTTGATCATTTCGGCGGTGTTATAGTAGATGCGCGGCTCGCGGACCGCGTTGGCCGGGTCGAGATGGACGGCGAGACCGGGGTGGTCGATCGTTTGGAGCAGCGTCAGGTAGATTTCGGGGCTGTCGAGCAGCGTCCAGGGCGACATCTCCAGCGTCAGCCTGGTCCGCTGCGGATTGACCTCGTTCAGCACCTGCCGCACCCACTCGACGACTGCGTCGAACCCCTCCTGGCTGAAGTTGTGGGGATGATGCCCGACGTGCGAGTCCCAGTTGTCGCTGCCGTCGTAGGAGCCGACGATGGTGGCGCAGCAGACCGCCTCCAACTCGTCGGCGAGGGCGAGCGTCTGTGCGATCGTATTGCGGTTGGCGCGCCGCTTGGTCTCGTCCGGGTGGAGCGCGTTGACCCAGGCGGCCACCTCCCCGATCACGATATCGGCGTCGCCGAAAGCGCGCTTGATGTCGCGGATGCGCTCGCGGTCGCCGAAGTCCACCTCGGGGCAGGGCGCGGCGCGATAGCCCTGCCGCCGGCACTCCGCGACGTGCGCGTCGGGGTCCTCGGTTTCCAGGTAGTCGCCAATCGTTGCCCCAAGCCTCATTCCAAAGCTCCAATTCCTGTTGCCCGTTGCCTATGCGAATCTCTTTTTTCCATTCGGGAGCGGCGGCGCTGTTGATCAGCCCTTGATGCCGGTCATCACCACGCCCTGGATGAAGTAGCGCTGAGCAAAGAAGAATACCAGCATTGGCGGCAATGTCAATAGCACGGAAACAGCCATGATGTGGTTCCACGAGGCCGGTTTGGCGCCCGCCTGCAGGCGCAGCGCCTCCCAAGTGCGGATTGCGATCGCGAGGGTCTGCTTCTTGGGCTCGTTGAGGTAGATGAGGGGCGCCAGGAAGTCGTTCCAGTGCGCCATGAAGGTGAAGATCGCGACCGCGCCCAGCACCGGATAGGACAGCGGCAGCAGGATGCGCCAGTAGATGCCAATCCAGCCGCAGCCGTCGATGCGCGCGGCGTCGTCATACTCCTTCGGTATGGTGCGGAAGAACTGTCGCATGAGGAAGATGTAGAAGGGCGCCTGACCCAGCAGGAAGGGCACGATCAGCGGCTTGCTCGAGTTGAGCCAGTCCAACTCTCTGAACAAGAGATACTGCGGGATCAGGTAGACATGATAGGGGATCATCAGCGTGGCCAGCACCATTACAAAAAGCGCCTCGCGCAGCGGGAAGCGAATGCGGGCGAATGCGTATGCGGTCAGGCTGCAGGTGAAGAGATGGCCAACCATTGTTCCGGTGACGATGACCATGGTATTCCAGGCGGAGCGCCAGAAAGGAAAGGTCTGCATGACCTCGGCGTAGTTGATGAAACGCACCGGGCGCGGTATCCACTGCGGCGGATAGGCCAGCACCTGGCTTTCCGGCTTGAGAGAGCTGGAGACCAGCCACAGCAGGGGCGATACGAAGACAAAGCCCAAACCGAACAGGGCGAAGTAGAGCGCGACCCGCCCTGCGTAACGGCCCAGTAGCAACTCAGTATCAGACCTGCGAATTGTTTGACCCATTTGCCCGCTACCTTGACTCCTGCTCAAGCCGTCCTCCGGCACAACTCCGAAATATCCGCCTGTTCCTGCGGCGAGGCATCTGAATCTCCATCAACGCGAGAGTCCTGCGCAACGCGAAGATCTGTTGCAATGCGAAAGCCCGGCGGGCGGATGACAGAATCCAACCGCCGTCCTCTGCGGTTCAGACCTCGTAGTGGACCAGCCGCCCCGAGACGCGCAGACTCAGATAGGTGAGGCCGAATATGATGGCGAACAGCACCCAGGCCAGCGCGCTGGCGTAGCCCATTTGCAGATAGCTCCAGCCGTGGCGATAGAGATAGAGCACGTACATGAGCGTAGCGTTGACCGGGCCGCCGCTGGTGATGATGAAGACGCTGGTGAATACCTGAAACGAGCCGATAATGCCTATCATAAACATGAAGAGCAGGGCCGGCGACGTCATCGGGACGGTTACGGCCCACAACCGCTGCCAGCCGTTGGCGCCGTCGATTTTGGCGGCGTCGTAGAGCGCGGTGGGTACGCCCTGCAGCGCGGCCAGGTAGACGATCATGCCCCCGCCGCTCACCCACAGGTTCATAATGATGAAGGTGCGCAGCGCCCAGTCGGGGCTGCCGAACCAGTTCGGCCCGGTTATGCTGACCATCTTCAGCAGCAGGTTGACCAGCCCGGTATCGACGTTGAAAAGATAGGAAAAGAGGTAAGCCGAGGCCACGATCGGCACGACGGCCGGCACATAGTAGATGGTGCGCCAGGCTGACAGCCCTTTCACCTTCTGATTGAGCATGAGCGCCAGTGCATAGCCGAGGACGACCTGCAGGGGCACCGATACCAGGCTGTAGACGGCGGTATTCTGCAACGACTTCCACATCAGCGGGTCCTCAATCAGCGCGGCGTAGTTGTCCAGGCCGACGGGAACGGGCGGTTGCAGAATGTTGTACTGGGTGAAAGAGAGCCAGAGGGAGTAGGCGAGCGGCCCGGCGACGAAGATCAGGAATCCGGCCAGGTAGGGAATCAGTGCGGCGTATCCGAACAGCATCTCTTCGCGCAGCAGCTTACTCCGCCACGAGGCGCGCCACGGGTTGTAGAGTTTGAGCAAGGCGCCATCCTTTGATGGATGAATCGCAGCTCGTGGATAGCGGCGAGCAATCTGTCCCCGCTATCCACGATTCAGCGGCCACGTTCAGGATTTGGCGAGTTGGGCGTCGATCAGCGCTTTGGCGTCGTCCATCGCTTGCTGAGCGGTCTTGTCGCCGACAAGCACGGCCTCGATCTCCGTTCTGACCGTGTTATCGACGAAACCGGCGTGGCGGCCGCGCGTGCCCGGCGCGAGCGCAAAGCCCTCGGTCGAGCGCATGTCCTCCGAGAACGCGGCGTAGCGGGAGAGGTAGACCTTCATCGCTTCGACGATGTGGGGGTCGTCCTCGACAAGGCTGAGATGGGCACCCGAGTTGTAGGCCGGCAGATTGAGCCACGTCAGGTAGAGTTTCTGGGTGAAGTCCCAGTCGGTGGTGAAAGTGATGGCGATGTCCGCGGCCAGGTCGGCATGATCGGACTCGGGATTGGCGGTCACCATGTCGGCCATGATCAGGTTCCGACGCGCCTTGAAGCTGGGCAGCTGCGGTAGATGGAACATGCGCCAGTTGAATCCTGTCTGTTCGGGCGATTGGAAGCAGTTGTAGCAAAGCCAGGAGTACTGAACAACGCCCTTCTGCGCCCGCCAGACCCCTTCCTTGAAGGCCTGCGCCGCGCCCAGGTCCGGCGCTACTTCAAACTTGATGACCCAGTCGGTGTAGGCCTCGACCGCTTCGACCACCTCGGGCGAGTTGAGTAGGCACTCGGTCTCGTCGAACTCATAGGAGTCGAAGAAGTCGCCGCCGTTCTCGAAGAGGCTCTGCTGATTGACCGAGCCCCAGGTCCCGGCACTGCCGTAGATCTCGATTTCGCCGGTGGCCGAGCGCTTGGTGCAGGCCTCGAAGTTCTCGGTCAGCTTCTCGTAGCTGAAGTTGTCGAACGCCTCCGTGCCCCAGAACGGCCACTCGTGCGGAACGTCGAAGCCCTCCGCCTCGATCAGATCGAGGTTGACGGCGAAGCCGAGCGGGAAGTTGAGGAACATCGGCAGCCCGAAGATGTCTCCCTTGAAGGCGAGGCTGTCGAGGTCGAGCGCCCAGAGGGCCGGGTCGATGTCATTGCGCTCCATCGCCGGCGCCAGCGGCTGGAGCAGGCCGGCGGTATAGAAGGGGCCCACCTTGAGGATCGAGGTCATCATCACGTCGGGTGCGACGCCGCCGGCGAACTGCGTCAGCAGCTTGTCGAAATACTCGCCCCAGGTCGCGGATTCCTCGGTGATGCTGACGTTGTGCTTCTCTTCGATCAGGGGGATGCTGGGCGTGATCAGCTCGCCCCACCAGTGGCTCAACCGCAGCTCGACGGTCTCGTCCATCGGCGCCTCGGCCATCTCGCCTCCCGTTGCGGTGTCGGCTGCCGGCACCGCGCACGCGGCCAGTGCGGCCCCCGCGGCGCCCACCGCCGAAAGCTGCAGAAAGCGGCGCCTGCTCAGTGTCCTCTTCTCTTCCATGGTTTTTCTCCTTCGCACCTGTGGTGCTGGAAACAGAACGGTACCTTAACATCACAAGCTGAAACGGTTGCCGGTCACGGCCGACCATTAAGTCACCGTGGGACCTCCGACAACAGGAAACGGCGGTAACCTTGTTTTCACGTCACGCAGTCACTATACGCGGCCTCTTTGACTTTGAGAATGGGCGGCTACATTATATAAAGATTACCGGAGTCCGTCAAAGCGCTTTTTCCCGGCCCTCCGGCGCCTGTTGACCGGCCCGGCAGCGCTACGAACCTTGCGGCGGGCGGCCGGAGCCGGGCGCAGATTGCAGTCAAAGAAAGGGAGCGTGCCGAAATGTCTTCGAATTCCAGCATCCAGGTCGATCCGCAGCAGATGTTGGACGACGGCTACATCGTCGTGCGCAACGTCATTCCCCCGGACCGCCTGGCCGGACTGCGGGCCAGCTTCGAGGTGCTGGTCGAACGGCAGAAGGCGATTTGGGAGGAGGAGCGCCGGCGCGACAATCTGCCCGGCAGCGTGTGGGAGACCGCGCCGCAGCCGCGGTTGTTCTTCAACAACAACGTGGACGAGGCGACGGCCGAAACGGTCGCGTTTTGCCTGCACGAGAACACGCTGGGCGTGAGCAGCCAGCTGATGCGCGGGCCGGAGGTCGGCCTGCATGCGCTGATGCTGATGTGCAGCCCGGTGCGCGATCACGGGCCGGCGCGGTGGCACCGGGACACCGGCCCGGACACCGATGCGCCGCTGCAGGGGCTGCACTACGACATGATGGAGAACGGCCCCGGCTACGTGCAGTGGAACATTCCTCTCTATGACGATGACGTGCTGTGGGTGGTCCCCGGCAGCCATCGCCGCGCCAATACCGAGGCCGAGAACCTACAGCTGGAGAAAGACGACCGCGCGCCGCTGCCGGGCGGCATACCGGTGAAGCTGCGGGCCGGCGACGGTGTCGTGTACACGAACTTCATTCTCCACTGGGGAAGCAACTACAGCAGCAAGCTGCGCCGCACAATTCACCTGGGCTATCAGTCGTTCGGCGGCCCGCTTTACCGCTATTTCCATCTGTGGTGGGACCTGGATTTCACCAGGAATCTGCCGCAGGCTGTGCGCGAGCCGTTTGAGCGCTGGGCGCGCGCGATAGACCGCGACCATTACATGATCGAGGCGATTTACCGCGCGATGCTCGACCGCGACGCGAAGGGCTTTCGCGCGGGGCTGGACGCGCTGCATCCCGGTGAGAAGGGGCGCATGGTGTGCGCCGCAATCCTGTGCAAGGAGGCCCAGACCCTGCACGCTTTTACCCGGCCTGAGTTCGGGGCCAAGACGGCGGATGAGCAGGCGCAGCTGGTCAATCCGAACTTCCGCCACCTGTACGAGGACCTTGCCCGCCGCTTCACGCCGGCTGAATTCGAGCGGCTGTGGCTGCGGTTTGGCGTGCTTGACGCCAAGCTGCAGGACGACGCCGAGCAGATGGTGGCCGGCACGCAGGCAAAACCGACGAAGTACCGCGTCTACGAGATGCCCGAAAACTTCGACGTCGAAGAGTTCATCGCCAGCTGGTCGTAACATTGCCTTAACGCCGCTGCTTAAGGGAAACGGGGGCAGATTTCGCCCCTTTGACGAGGACCCTCCAATATGCTATAAAGTCCGCAAAATGGCGGGCGAGGCAGCA
This sequence comes from Caldilineaceae bacterium, assembly GCA_022827195.1. Lineage (GTDB taxonomy): Bacteria > Chloroflexota > Anaerolineae > Caldilineales > Caldilineaceae > Bin5. The sequence continues at coordinate 117,178 of JAJDTL010000024.1, read as the reverse complement.
GGTGCAGCAAGTTGCAGCCGAGAAAGGGGGGCGATTATCGACAGACGGCCGGGAAGCTCTCACAGACTTCAACTACCGCCGCCTGGGCGAAGGCCAGCGACTTACCCCCGCACCGCAGGGAATCTTACCCGGTATTCGCGGCCTTTGATACCTCGTTTCACACTGAATACTACACCTCAAGAAAACAGAAGATGGCCTGTTCGGCGGGGAAAATCGGCTGCGACGAGCAGTTGCGCACAGGCAAACGCAGTTATATCCGGCGATAACGAGAGCAGGCATTCGAAAGGGAGGCGGACGTGAGCAACGTGCCGATGACGCGACCTGAAGAGATGCTGGCCTTCCACGACGGACAGTTCCGAGGCAACGCATTTCTGGCCCTTGAAGGCGGGCGTATCCTCTTCACCAACGGCACAGAGTTCACTGTCAGCTCTGACGGGGGCGTCACCTGGAGCGAGCCCTACACGGGGCTGGACGAAAACGGCGACCCGCTCACGCTCACAAACGCCTCGCTGGTGCCGCTTTCGGGCGGCGGCATCGGCATGGCGACCAAGCGCACGCGTCCCGGGACGGAGCGCATCTACGAGTCGCAGATGGTATTCCGGCGTTCGGAGGACGAGGGCCGCACCTGGTCGGCGTTGACGCTGATGAACCACTGGATGCTGGCGGCGCACGCGCTCAACGACACGATGATCCGCACCCAGTCGGGCCGCATCCTCCTGCCGGTCTATTTCGGCATCGGCCAGGGCGGATTCCACCAGGCGGGCGCACCCTTTCCCGGCGGCTATGTCGACGGCGTCTTCGTTTCGACCAGCGCGCATTTCTACGACCCCCACTTCACCGCAAGCTATGTCATCTACAGCGATGACGAAGGCGAGACCTGGCAGAAGAACAGCGACGGCGAACTGCTGATTATCATGGAGCACGGCGGGCGCTGGGAGCTGACCAATGAACCGACGCTCGTGGAGTATGCGCCCGGCAAGCTGCTGATGATTCTGCGCTCGCGGCTGGGGCGGATGTACCAGGCCTGGTCGGAGGACGACGGCACCACCTGGACGCGCCCGGAACCGACGCAGCTGGCGGGCACGCAGGCACCGGCCCAGATTCGCAAGTTTCCCGGAACGGGGCACCTGCTTGTTGTCTGGACGCAGCAGAGCGAGCAGGAGATCAAGCGCGGCCTGATCCGCACGCGACTGTCGACCGCAATTAGCCGAAATGGGGGCGGAATCTGGGAATACTTCCAGAACCTGGAATCTATACACGAAGAGACCCATGTCGAACCCGGCCCACTCTATCCGGTCCGCCCGGAGGGGGCCTACGGCGCGCCGGGTGGTGGCGTTGTGTGCGACTTCGATTCCGTCAAGCCCCTGCCGGAAGGATACGGCATGTGGTCCTATCCGGCGGTGCTGGTGGCCGAAGACCGGGTCCTGATCCAGTACAACCACTTTATTCGCGACATTGCCGGCGAGCAGTCGCGCGGCCACCGGCTAAAGGTCCTGCCGCTGTCCTGGTTCTACGGGGGCCAGGACCCGACGACCGAGAATTCAACTCTGGCCCAGCTGGAAAGGCACGTGAGGGGCGAACAGTGAACGGCCGTGATTCGTGATTCGTGACTCGGACTGCAGCCGCGTTTGAGGGGATGGGGCGTTGGTTGGGGATTGGCTCTCGAACAGGACAATCTGCCGCACTTTGCGCGGTTTTCGATTCACGATTCACGATTCACGGCTTCTTTCGGTAGCGGCGGAGCATAGCTGTGAGCATCTTGCCTACGTCGTCGAGTAGACTGAGGATTTCGGAGGTCTTGTCTTTGGGCAGCCAGTCGAGGTCGTCGCAGATTTCGAACAGAGTGTTGGCTTCGGCGACTGATCCGCGGGCGATGGTGAGGAAGTGTGCCCTGTCGGCTGAAGTTTCGCGGGCCATGCCCTCGGCGATGTTGCAAGGGACCGATAAGCAGGCACGGGTGAGTTGTGAGCGTATGCCATAGGTTTCTTCGCGCGGTAGTTGTGGAGCGATGCTGTAAGTCTTTTTGGCAGCCAGCATAGCTTTCTGCCAGACGTCCAGGTCTTTGTGGAGCATGGGGGATCCTCCATTGAACGGCAGTGATTCGTGAATCGTGATTCGTGATTCGAAAGGCAACGGCCAAGGCGTCGACCAGAATTGGCCGGCGAAAGGCTTGAAATGCGGCAAGCTGTCGTACTTGCGGAGCCTAGGTGCCGGTTTTCGATTCACGATTCACCGGGGGTTGAATTTTGATTACTCTTGACTTATAGCACTTTTGTGCTGAAGCAGCTAGTTTGTAGGTGGTCGATTCACGATTCACGGGGGTTCGGGTTGTGATTGCTCTGGACTCTTGGCATCCTTGTGAAGATTCAGCTGGTTTATAGGTGGTCGATTCACGAATCACGATTCACGAATCACGGGGGTCTCGACATGGCACAGGAATACAGTCTGGAAGGCCTACAGTTCACGGCGGGGACGCCGCGCGTCGTGGCCGAAGGGGTCGGGTTTTGCTGGTATCCCGCCATTCGCCGTTTCTCATCTGGCGAACTGATGATCGGCTACAGCCTCAACCCGGACTCGAACGAGAACCTTGTCAACGTCACTGGAATCTCGCTCTCCAGCGACAATGGGGCCACTTGGGCGCGGCACTGCGATGTCACCGGGCTGAGCGGACGGCTGGACATATCGCTGCCTGACGGCACCCTGGCCGGCCCCAACCAGCCCTTCAAACCGGACCCGCCCGGCCAGTGGCGTAGCTTTGTCGGCCACTACGGCCGCTTCGAGCAGGGCGGGCAGCGCTACACGGTCGAGCTGTGGGGCACACGAATCGAGGGGCTGCCGCGCGACGTCAAGCCGCATGCTGTGCAGAGCCGGACGCGCTGGGCGCAACTGTCGCCGTTCCGAGACACGATCGAACTTGAACCCGGGCGCTTGATGAGCACCTCCTACATGACCTTCGACGGCGACGAACGTTACAGCACGGTGGTGACGGTCTCCGAGGACGAGGGGCGCACGTGGCACTATCTTTCGACGGTCTGCGGGGCGGAGGCGGGCGCGGGCGCGCGCGAGGGCTTCTGCGAGTCCTCGCTGGTGCGGCTGGAGGACGGCGACCTTATGTGCGTCGGCCGCATGGGCGGGGGACGGGATCAGCTGCTGGCGCGCACCTATTCGAGCGACGAGGGCAAGACATGGACGCCGATCGACCGGCTGCCGGCGTGGAGCGTTCTGCCCGACATCATGCGCATGAGCAACGGCGTGCTGGCGCTGTCGACCGGGCGTCCCGGCCTCTTCCTGTGGCTGTCGACCGACCGGCGCGGCGAACATTGGGAGCCCTTCGACGTGATGGCCCACCACAACGCCGAGATGGATTCCGCCCACCAGATCAGCCCGGGCAAGTACGGACTCGAGCCGATCACGCGTGAGCAGTACCGTTCCGTTCACCACGACTTCGACCAGCCCGACCAGACCACTTCCTACACATCGATTCTTGAGGTGGAGCCGGGCCGCCTGCTGATGGTCTACGACCGCATCCCGTACGGCTGGATGCCGGTGCCGACCGACGCCGAGGTACGCAGCCGCATCCTGCAGCGCTATCCCACCTTTGCGCTGCCACCGGACAGCATGATCCCGAACGAGCGGGAACGAATCTACATCCTGGAGATCGATATCGAACGCCAGTAGAAGACCGGCCGCAGGCTATCGCCGGACAGCGCCGAGAGACCGGTTCTCGGAAAGGAGGAGGATTACGCCCAGAGCGGAACATGCAGATGAAAGGATGCCCTGAAGCGGTTGGAAGCCGCAGCCATTCTTTCTTTCAAGGACTCACCTGTTTCGCGTGATGGAGTCAGTTCGACAGAGGTATCACGGCAATCACAGTAGAACTCAGGAGGAAAGACCATGCAACGCTTGGACGAACACAACGTTACACGCCGCAACTTCCTGAAGGGGGCGGCGCTGGCCGCAGCCGGCGGCGTGCTGGCAGCCTGTGCGCCGGCGGCGGCGCCTGCTACCGGCACCGCGCCCGCAGCGGACGAGGGTGCCGACGACATGCCGATGCGCAAGGGCGGCACCCTGGTCTTCGGTTACCCGCAGAAGACCAGCTACCAGAACCTGCTGGCGATGGAGCACAACGCCGGCAACCGCCGCTACTACCTGATCGGCCTGACGCACAACTGCCTCGTCAACATTACCGCCGACTACACGACCTGGCTGCCCGAGCTGGCGGAAAGCTGGGAGTTCGACGGCAACAAGGCGATCTTCCACCTGCGCAAGGACGTGAAGTGGCACGACGGCGAGCCTTTCTCGTCGGACGACGTGCTGTTCACCATCGGGCGGCTGACGGGCCATCCCAACGTGTTAAGGTGGAACGGGGTGCGCAACCTGAAGGACATGGTTGTCGGCCTGGAGGAGTTCTCGCTGGGCGAGGCGGACGAGGTGTCGGGCGTCTCCGCTCCCGATGACCACACATTTGTCTTCGAGTTGAAGAAGCCGTTCCGTGCGGCCTTCCTGGAGCGGTTGCTGAGCCATCCAATCATGCCCAAGCATCTGCTGGGCGCGATCCCGGAGGAGCAGTGGGCGGTCGACGAGCAGGGGCAGCAGGGGCTGAAGAGCACCGAATACGCCCTCAAGCAGGGAACCGGGACGGGCCCGTACCGGGTCACAAACTTCATTCCCGACCAGGTCGTCGAGTACGAGCCGTTCGACGAATACTGGGGCGGCACGCCGCAGCTGGACAAGCTGGTCTTCGTGCCTTACACCGACCATCTGGCGATGGCGGCGGCGCTGGAGAAGGGGGAGTGCCACATCGGTATCCGCACGCCGCAGTCGGAGTATGAGCGCTTCAAGGCGATGGACCACCTTCACGTGGTGCTCAACCACGGCCCGAGCGCGGTCGTATTCTACTGGCAGTTCCGCTACGAGCTGGCGGACATGCGGGTGCGGCAGGGCCTGAGCCTGGCGCTCGACCGCGAACGGATCGCCAAGGACTTCTTCTTCGACACGGTGCCGCCGCTGTACGCGCCGGTGCAGTATGCCGACTACGGAATCAGCCCCGACTGCGCCAAATGGTACGAGTACAACCCGGAATTGGCGCGGCAGCTGCTGGAGGAGGGCGGCTGGGACTTTGACTACAAGCTACGCTACGCGGTGCAGTCGATCAGCCCGACCTGGGAGCCGCTGCTGGCGATGTGCAGCGAGATGTTTGCCGACGTGGGCGTGCAGACCGAATACCAGATCCTGGGCGCGGAGTTCAGCAACGTGGTCAGCAACCCGCCGTATGATTACGACACGCAGTTCAGCGGCTACGGCTGGGGCGTGACGCCCGGCTCCTTCATCCCGGCGCTCAGCTACGAACGCTTCGGGCCCGACACGACCGAGGGGATCGAGATGATCAACGAGATCCTGGTCATGGAGGACGAGGAGGAGATCAAGCAGGCCGTGCTGCGGCTGCAGGAGTTCCTGGCCGAGTTCCAACGGCACGGCGTGATCAGCCAGCTGCCCGGCATCCACATCGTCAACAACGCCGTCAAGAGCGGCAACGTGGTGCCGGTCTACGGCCCGCGCACCGACTGGATCGACTGGGTGAACGTCTACGTGGAGTCTTAAGTCAGCAACGCATGGCCGCCGCGCCCCCGGGGAGATCGAGCCGCGGGGGCGCGGCGTCTGTGCGCACAGCTCCAACTCCAAATCGAAAGACAGGTAGAATCGGATGTCCCAATACGTTCTGCGCCGTATACTCCTGATCATCCCGCTGATGTTCGGCGTTTCGATCATCAACTACACGATCTACGCCCTGGCCCCAGGGGATCCGGTCTCGGCCATGATCAACCCCGAAGAGTTGCGTGAGATGACGCCGGAAGAGATGGAGATTCGACGCGAGGCGCTGGGGTTGAACAAGCCGGTGCCGGTGCGCTACCTGATCTGGCTGGGGAAGGCGCTGCAGGGCAACCTGGGCTACTCGATATGGTTCAACACGCCGGTCGTCAGCGTCATGTTGCGTGCGCTGGGTCTCAGCATTCCGATCATGGCGCTGGCGCTGGTGGTCTCGACCGTAGCCGGTATGCTATTGGGGATCGTGTCGGCGCTGAAACCCTATTCGCTGATCGACAACGTGCTGACGACGGTCGCGTTCACCGGCGTCGCCGTACCCGGCTTCTTCTTCGCGCTGCTGCTGATCTACGCGGTGGCGATCAGGCTGGACCTGCTGCCGACCGGCGGTGTCACGACGCCGGGCGCGGAACCGACCATCGGCAATCGCCTCGCCCACATCATCCTGCCGGGGCTGGCGCTGGCCTACGAAACGACCGGAAGCCTGATGCGCTATACGCGCGCCAGCCTGCTGGAGGTGATGCACCAGGACTACATGACGACTGCGCGCGCCAAGGGCCTTGCCTACTACCTGGTCGTAATCCGGCACGGTCTGCGCAACGCGCTGCTGCCGATCATCACCATTGTGGGACTGCGTATGCCGAGCATCTTCGGCGGCGCGGTCCTGATCGAGACAGTCTTCAACTATCCCGGCATCGGCAAGATCATGGTCGACGCGACCGGGATGCGGGACTATCCTCTGCTGATGGGGGGCGTGCTGATGACCGCGATCCTGGTGCTGCTGAGCAACCTGGCAGCCGATCTGTCCTACGCGTGGGCCGACCCGCGCATCCGCTACGACTAGAGGGAGAGTGCCCGTCGATGGCGAAAGAAGCGGCGGCTACCGACAATCTATTCGAAGAACACAGAAGCTCAACCGCCACCCCGCGCGCGCGCACGTGGCGGCGATTCCGCCGCCACAAGATGGCCCTGGCCGGCGCGGCCTTCATCCTGCTCGTCGTCTCGTTGGCTGCCCTGGCGCCCGTGATTACGCCCCATTCGCCGACCGACATGCAGGAGGGCCGGGCACGCGACGCGCCGACAACTGAGCACCTCCTGGGGTTGGACGGGGCGGCCCGCGACATCTGGGCGCGCCTCCTGTACGGCGGACGAGTCTCACTTTCGGTCGGCATTGTCGCCGTCTCGATCTCAGTTCTCATCGCACTCATATTAGGAACGCTGTCGGGCTACTACGGCGGCACAGTCGACATGATCATCATGCGCTTCACCGACGTCATGATGGTCTTTCCCGGTCTCATCCTGATCATGACCGTGGTGGCTGTGCTTGGACCGAACATCTGGAACGTTATGGCAGTCATCGGTCTGTTGGGATGGCCCAGTTCGGCGCGCCTCGTGCGCGGCCAGATCCTGTCGGTGCGCGAGTGGGACTTTGTCATGGCGGCGCGCTGCCTGGGTGTGGAAGACCAGCGTATTATGTTCCGCCACATCCTGCCGCACGTGCTGGCCCCGCTGCTGGTGGCCGCGACCTTCGGCGTCGCGTCGGCCATCCTGACCGAGGCCGGCCTCTCCTTCCTCGGGCTGGGCGTGCTGCCGCCGACGCCGTCCTGGGGCAACATGCTCACCGGGGCACAGTCGATCTACATTCTCGAACGTTTCTGGTGGATGTGGCTGCCGCCCGGTATCGCGATCCTGTTTACCGTGCTGGCAATCAATTTCGTCGGCGACGGCCTGCGCGACGCCTTCGACCCTCGCATGACGCTCGACTGACCGCAGGGCAAGAAGGTTGGCACAGAGCAAGACCGTTGCGACCAACGGCAGCACGGTATCAAAGAGAGCCTCGATCCACTGCCGAAAACAGGAACTGAACCGGAGAGATTCCCACCATGAGCGACCGTCCATTTCTCCTCTCAACGCTCGTCGACTTTCCCGACGACTGCAGTGAAATCACATTCACTGAGGACCTGCTCGCGCAGCTGATAGACCGGCTGCACTGGATGGGCGTACGCCGGGTCTACTGGAACTACTACGGCCCGGGTCACTGGCCGTGGTTCATTGCGCACAGGCCGGACGGAGGAACGACCGGCACGCTCGACAATCTCGGCGATCCGATGGCGGCGGGCTGCCGTATGGCGCACGAACGCGGCATGGAGTTTATCGGCGTGCTCAAGCCATATGAGAACGGTCCCAGCCACGCCACCCCGCGGTCGGTTATGTTGGAGAACGGCTGGACCGGGCTGCCCGGCATCGGGGGCATCTACAGAGTGGAGTCCTGGACGCTCGCACGACCGGAGATGCGGGTGCGCGTCCGCCAGGCCGACCTTCCCGTGGGTCTCGAAAACGTGCCGGTCACCCGCATCCAGCTGCGCCAAAAGGACATGGCCTCGGTCAGAATCAAGAAGGAAAACCTGGAGATCTGGACCAGCGACAACAATGACGGCTACCGCAAACGGGACCTGGACTTCAATCTCAGTGAAGGCGTAGACACCTGCCCTCACGACGTCGTCGAAATCGACGGCAACCCGGTCACGAGCGCGGGCGACGAGGTGCGCGTGCTCGACATCAGCGGCCTCAATCTGCTCGACCCGTTCATCGCCGTAACGACCAACTTCCAGGACCGCGACGGTACCTTTGCCAACACCCCGGTCGAGATGGTACGCGCCTTCGGTCCCGACGACGAGCCGCTGCCGATCGTCGTCGCCAGCCACAAGGCGATCTGGCGGATCAATCGTGATTTCCGCAGCGGCGATCTCGAATACGACACCGGGCTCGGCTCGGCAACCGTTCGCCTCGACGTCTCGAACAGTGAGGCCGCTTTTGAAAACTGGCTCAGCCGCGCCGACGACGCGCCCGACGGCGTCGTTGCCTTTGCCAAGGGTCGCAACCGCCACCTTTCAGGCTCGTTGTGCGAGGGTGAAGCGGAGGTACGCGCCTACTGGATGGAGTGGGTCAGCGACTGCATCGCGGCCGGTGTGGACGGCGTCGACATTCGCATCTCGTGCCACAGCTCGTGGACCGATTCGCCCGAGATTTACGGCTTCAACCGGCCGGTCTGTGAGGAATACGAGCGTCGCTACGGCGTCAACCCGGACGTGGAGCCGTACGACCCGCAGCTGCTGGCAGACCTGCGCGGGGACCTCTACGACCGGTTCGTGCGCGCCGCGCGCGAGCGCCTCACCGCGGCCGGGCTGGCGTTTCACCACCACGTCGAGATCGAGTCCTTCCGCCCCGACGCGGCGCCGTCTCGCACCCGTTCGCGGCCGGGGCATATCAACTTCCACTGGCGCGGCTGGCTAGAGAACGGGCTGGTCGACGAGGTTACACTCTTCGGCCGCCAGTGGCAGCCCGAACGCATCCTCGCCGACGAGTTTATACGGGAAACGCTGGACGAGATCAACGCGCACGGCGTGCCCGGCCACCTGAGCCTGCCGGTGGGGATATCGCGCCAGGACGGCGACCGCCTGGCCGACCAGATCGAGATCGCATATCGCAGCAACCAGTTGGCCGGATACACGATGTACGAATCGGCCGCGATGTACGACCGCATGGCGACGGACGTCGGCGGCAGGCTCGAGTTCCTGCCGGGGCTGACCGAGGCGGTGCGGGATCGCTCGCAGGAGCTTGGGCTGGTATAGAAGCGCTTACATTTCACATTAGCAGTGCGCGGCCCTTGGCGCCGCCGGAGGTGAAGATTCCCATGCCGCAGATTACGCTGGGTGAACCGGTCCTGATCGACCAGGGCCCTTTGGGTCTGACACGGTGGGGCCCGTGGCAGTTCCCCCATCTCGAACGCCTCCCGGACGGCCGCATCCACCTCAAATTCAATGTCGAGGCAGATTCGGCGACCTCCTATGGACTGCCCGCCAAGCATTTCCTCTCCGCTGATGAAGGGCTTACGTGGCAGCAGGCGGCGGAAGAGGACGCGCGCGGCGGGCTGCTCCTGGCCAACGGCGATCGCCTCATGCCGTTTCAGCTCCCATCGCTCAGGTATGAGGAAGTAGAGTTGCCCGAACCGTTCGTCGAGGAGGACGCGCTGCTTGGTCAGCCGTTTTACGTGTACCGCGCGGCCGATCTGCCGGCGGAACTGTCAGGCTGGCGCTTCCTCCGCCTGCGAAGCGGGGAAACCGAATGGGCAGAGGAGACGGCGACCGTGCGCATCCCCGGCGAGATTCGCATCGTGCGCGAGGGCGTCTTCCCTTTCTGGCCCTCCTTCGCTCACGGCCACACGCAGATTGCGCCCGACGGCTCGATCTGGGACGTGATCCACTTCAGGCGCATCGTTGATGGCAAGGTTCAGCCTGCCAGCAACGTTCTGATCCTGCGCTCGGTCGATGCGGGTTACACTTGGGACGTGCTCAGCGAAATTCTCTACCAGGGGGACAGCGAGGCCGACCCGCACGCCGAACGACGCAACGGCTTCACCGAACCGGATGTCAACTTCATGCCCGACGGCTCGGTGCTCTGCCTCATCCGTACCCATGACCACATATCGGGCGTCGGCCCTTCCTACTGGTGCCGCTCGCAGGACGGGGGCAGAACCTGGAACAGACCCCGCGTCTTCGACGACCGCGGCGTCCTGCCGCGCATGTTGACCCTCGACAACGGCGTGACACTGGCCTCATACGGCCGCCCCGGACTCTTCGTCCGGGCGACCGCGGATCCCTCCGGCCTTGAATGGGATCCGCGCGTGACCGTAGTCGAGCCGTTGGAGAAGCGCGCCGACACCTGCTCCTACTCTCGTTTGCTGGCGCTGGACGAGCGTACCGCGCTGCTCGCCTACTCGGACTTCAACTACCCCGACGCGCAGGGACGGAAACGCAAGTCGCTCCTTGTGCGCACGGTCACGGCATCATAGCTTTCGCGGCTTTCGGCCGCAGGATCAGGGTCGACCGTCGGCCCAAACGAAACTGTCCCGCAAGGGACGAAAGGAGGCGCTCGGCGCAGAACCAGCGTTTCTGGCAACGCAGCTTTTTTTGCGTAAGCGGACGTAGTTTGTAGTCCCGGTTGGCCGGCCGCCTCGTGCGGCTGGACCGGGAGCCATTTTAGAACCGCAGAGTCAAACAGGAGAGGATCTATGTCAGCGAGAACACGGATGAACCGACGTGATTTTCTGCGCATTTCGACGGCAGGCGCAGCCGGACTGGCTGCCGCGGCCTGTGTCCCGCAGGCCGCCGCACCCGGCGATATGGCCGCGCCCGCCGCGGGCCCGAGCGAAGTAGAGGTCTCATTCCTCTACTCGATGTGGTGGGACGCCGATCACAACTCCGAGACGCCCTGGATCAAGGCCTGGACGGAGGGCACCAACGTCAAGATCAACCCCTCCGTTTCACTCAAGCCGGAGTACAACACCAAACTGGCGACGATCGTCCTCTCCGGCGACATGCCCGATATGGCCGAAACGCTCGACAAGATGCTCGTCGACCAGTATGGACCTGAAGGCGTTTTCGCCGGCTTCGAGGTCGACCACATCAGGGAGACGATGCCGAGCGTTGCAGCGCTGATGGACCAATACCCGGCCATGGGGAAGGCGATGGTCAGCGACGAGGACGGGAAAGTCTACATGTTCCCCTACATCAGTCCCTCCGCCCGGCTGGCGCCCTGGATGTACTTCACACTGGACGCCGACTATGCAGCAGCCATCGGTGTGAACCCGGCCGACATCAAGACGCTCGACGACTTCACCGAGATGTTCCGCGCAGTCAAAGGGTTGGGCGATGATGGCCCCGAAGGCCAGGGCGGCTTCGTCTACTGTCCGCAGTGGTCCTTCAGCGCTGAGCCTGTTCTCGGCAGCCCGACCGACAGCACTCTCGCGGTCTGGGGCTCGATCTTCCGCACCAGCCACCGCCCATTCTTTAACTACGACGAAGAGCAGTATGTCTTCGGTCCCGGCATGCCTGAGTACCAGCGCATGGTCGAATACCTGGCGATGCTCTCGTCGGAAGACATGTTCTTCCCCGAGTGGGTCCTGATGGGCAAGGACAAGAAGAAGTACCTTGAGCTGGCGCACAACCGCCCGCGCAAAATCGGCATCTCGACGATTACGCCCAGCGAGACGATGTCGCACGGCGCGAGAGGGCTGTTCCATCCCGTTCCGCCGCCCTCACACCCTGACGGCTCACAGGGCTACTACGTGATGGGCAACCCGGTCCAAGCCGTCTGGAAGTCCTGGATCGTCAACGCCGAGGCCAAGAACCAGGACAGGATCCTGTCGCTTATCGACCGCGGATACAGCCCCGAGGGCGCGTTCAAGTCCTCCTTCGGCCAGGAGAACATCAACTGGTTCCGCGGCAATCCCCCGCTGGACAAGATTACCCGCTGGAGCGAGGCCGACTTCCCCGGCTGGGGCGACGGCTGGTGGGGCCACATGGGCGTCTGGTACGCCGACTACGACACCGAGCTCTATAACCGCCCCAACAGCGGCATCGGCGCCTACCTCGAGATTATGAAACACGAGATCATGGGCGTCTACATGCACGGCCGCCAGCCCCTGACCGGCGCAGGCTTCCACGACGCCAACGGTAACCTGCTGTCGATGGGCGAATGGACGCAGACTCCCGAGGGTTGGACAGAGTTCCGCAAGCCGATTGTCCACTCCGGCGAAGGCAACCTCGAGCTCGACTGGACCCACTACGACACCTTCAACGTCGTGTCGCAGGCCGAAGGCGCAGTCCAACCGGCGCCGCCGATCCTCGGCTTCACGCGCAGCGAGGTCCAGGAGCTGCAGCAGAAGCTCCTGCCGCTCGAGACCTACATCGACGAGCAGACGATCGCCTTCATTACCGGAAGGCGCTCGTTCAGCGAGTGGGACGCCTTCCAGTCCGAGATGGAAAAGTTCGACATCCCCAGAATCATCGAGCTATTCAACATCTCGCTGGAGCGGTACAAGGCGAAGTAGTTGTCAGTGGATAGTGGATAGTGGATAGTGGCTGGCGGCTTGCGGTTGCCGCCGGCCACATCCGTTCCGGCGCTTCGATCGATGCCGGGCGCGCAGAGGCCCGTCGTCGCGCCAGAAGACCGCTCCTGTCCATCGGCGCCGTTGGCATACTCAATTTCATTACACGCGGGCGTGTAGACAGCCCTCCCTTTTCGAGAAAGCAATGAGCCAACAAGCCGCCCTGGCCAAAAAGAAGGGCCTATCCAAGCTCCTTGCCGACATTTGGCGCGACTACGACCTCTACCTGATGCTCCTACCCGGGTTGGCCGGGTTCCTCCTCTTCGGTTACGGCCCGATGTACGGCCTGACCATGGCCTTCAAGGACTTCAATCTGGTCAGGGGTCTGGCCGAGAGCGCCTGGGTCGGCTTCAGGTGGTTTGACGACTTCTACAACGATCCATATTTTTTCCGGTTGATCCGCAACACGCTGCTGCTCGGGGCCTTCAACCTGGTATGGGGCTTCCCGATGCCGATTATTCTCGCCCTCCTGCTCAACGAGATCAGGATCATCTGGTTCAGGCGGCTGGTCCAGAGTGTCAGCTTCTTCCCCTACTTCATCGCAGTCATCACCGTCGTCAGCATCATGTGGATGCTCTTCCGCTCGGACGGCATCGTCAATCGCATCCTGGCTCCCATCACCGAGGAGCACGTCGGCTTTCTGACCGACCCGGCCTGGTTCAGGACGATGTATATCGGCTCCGACATCTGGCAGTACACCGGCTACTTCGCCACCATCTACCTGGCCGCGCTGACTGCCATCGACCCTGTGCTCTACGAGGCCGCCATCATGGACGGCGCCAACCGCTGGCAGAGGATCTGGAACATCACGCTGCCGGGCATCCTGCCCACGATCACGATCCTCTTCATCCTCTCGGTGGGCATGATCGTATCGGTCGGATTCGAGAGGGTCTTCCTGCTCTACAGCCCGGCCACCTACGAGACTGCCGATGTCCTGCCCACCTATGTTTACCGCCGCGGCATCATGGGTTACAACTTCAGCTACGCCACTGCGGTCGGCCTGATCGACTCGCTCGCCGCCACCATTATGGTCCTGTCCGCCAACACGATCCTGCGCAGAATCGGCAGGGGCAGCGACTCCACCGCCACCATCTGGTAACTCGTCGCTTCGAGAGGCGCAACGGCATGAGATACAAAATGGGATTCGGCGGGATGGCGTTCAGCGTGGGCGTTTACATAGCCCTCACGCTTGCCCTGGTTGTCTGGCTCTACCCCCTGCTCTTCATCCTTTCCAGCTCGATAAGCGACTGGCTGGCGCTCGAACAGGGCCAGGTGCGCCTCCTGCCGGTGGGGCTCGAGTTCAGCTCCTACCAGTTCATCATCGCGCAGAAGCCGATGGTCAGGGCATTCCTCAACAGCGCCTTCTACTCTGCCAGCCGCGCCCTCCTCACACTCGCCTTGCTCGCGCCGCTCGCCTACGCGCTATCCGAGCGAAAACTGCGCGGGCGCAACTTTCTAACCGTGCTCCTGCTGATTACGATGCTCTTCGGCGCCGGCATGATTCCGATGTACATGGTCGTGCGCTGGGCCGGCCTGCTCAACACGCGCTGGGCGATCATCATTCCGCAGCTCTTCAGCTTCTGGTACGTCATTCTGCTGCGCACAAGCTTCGCTTCCATTCCGGATGAGTTGAAGGAGTCGGCCTACATCGACGGCGCCAGCAACTGGACCGTATTCAGCCGCATCGTCCTGCCCCTCTCGAAGCCGATCCTGGCCACGATCGGGCTCTTCGCCGGCGTGCGCGCGTGGAACGACTTCTTCAGCCCGCTCCTATACCTGCAGGACAAGGAGTTCTGGCCGCTCACCATCGTCCTGCGCAACGTCGTGATGCTGGCCACCTTCCCCCAGGGCGAGGCCGGCCCTGCAGACATGTACCAGTCGGCCGGCTTCTGGATCCAGGCGCAGATGGCCGTCATCGTCATCAACATCGTCCCCGTTCTCCTCGTGTATCCCTTCCTCCAGCGCTACTTCACCAAGGGCATCATGCTCGGCGCGGTGAAGGGCTAGTCTCCTGCCGTCTGGAGCGCACAGCCCCAACTTGCGAATCGCCTCTCTGACGGTCTGGAACTGCGCGCCTGCGCCACTTCACGTCCACTCCAATCTCCATGCACAACGGCCTGCAAAACTTTGCGCGCAGAGCGCGGTAGCATATATCATGCGCCGGAAGACCAACTCATCCCGCTGTTGCCGCGCCCGCCACGGAACTGAATCAAATGCGGTCTGTAATCTGTGTCCACGAACGGTTCGACGCGATATGGCCCTTCGCCGCCGACTACTGGCAGGAACGCTGGCGGCAGACCCACGGATGCGAACTCTACCGCACGCGGGAACCGGAGGCCCGTGCACCGCAGATCGTGCCCGACCCGGCCTCGGTGCAACGGCTGGTTCTCCTCGGCCTTCCGGCCGAAAGCGAGGACCTCGCGCCCTTCAGCGCGCTGGAAGAGTGCTTCCACAACGCGCAGCGAACGGTGTCGGGCGCCGGCATCGGCGAAGCGGCCGCGCGCGGTGTCAGCTTCATTCCCCACCGCGAGGACGTTTACTGGGGCCAGTCGGTCGCCGAGTTTGCGCTGGGCCTGACCATCTGCGCCCTGCGCCGCATCCCCCAGACCTACGCGGCCATGATGCGCAGCCACGAGCCCTGGGACTACCACCCGCAGACCGGCCGCCCGGGGCAGCGGGGCGCCCAGTTCGGCGACGATAGCCGCTTCACCAACGGCACGATCGCGGGCAAACGCGTCCGAATCGTCGGCGCCGGCAACATCGGCGGCCGCTACGCATCGTTCTGCGCCGCGATGGGCGCAGAGGTCGCGATCTGGGACCCCTATGCACACGACGCCTCCTTTGCGGTGGCACGCGCCCGCCGCTGCTTCCACCTCTCGGAGCTCATCAAGGACTCGCAGATCTTCGCCCCGATGGTGCCGCTGACCGAGAGCACGCGCGGCCTGATTCCGCGCGAGACCATCGATGCCCTGCCCCACGGCAGCCTGGTCGTCCAGGCGACGCGCGCGGCCGTCTGCGACACGGAGGCGCTCTACCGTCGCGTCCTCAATGATGAGCTTGCGCTCGCGGCCGACGTCTACGACGTCGAACCGGTCCCGCTCGACTCACCCCTGCTCGGCCGCGACAACGTCGTGCATACGCCGCACAACGCCGGCCGCACGATCGACGCCAACCGCGCCTGGGTCGAAGACCAGATCGCCCGCTTCAAGCCCCGAGACTAGCTGCGTGCATTCCCAATCGACCGCCAGACGCGGCAGAGTGGAACTCAGATGACGAACAACGTTACTCCAGAGAGACGCATGGCCCAGCTCAAGCAGGACGGCTACTGCTTGATTCAGAACGTGGCCGGCGAATCGCTCCTGAACCGGACGCGCGCCTGTGTCGACAATGCGCTGGCCGAGGTCGACACCGAACGGCTGGCTAAGACCAAGGCGCCCGGCAGCCTCATCGACTCCGACAACTACCCTGAGCTGGCCGACCTGATCGGCAACCGGCGCGCGCAGGAGGAGCTCGAGCGCATGGGCTTCGACGACGTCAAATTCTGGAAGGCGGTCATCATCAGCAAGCCGCCGGGCGGGCCGCGTCTCTACTGGCACCAGGACTGCCTGATGTGGCAGGACCCGCGGGCGTACAGCGACAGGCCGCCGATGATCTTTCTCATGTACTATCTCGAGGACACCGAACGGGAAAACGGCTGCCTGCGCCTGCTGCCGGGCACGCACCGTCATCGTCACGTCCTGCATGGGATGGGCGAGGCCCACACGCGCGAGATCAACCGCATCGACGATCCTGACGACCCCCGCTTCCGCGACTACCCCGGCGAGATCGACGTGCCGGTGAAGGCCGGCGACCTGGTCGTCGGCGACGCCCGTATGTTTCACTCGGCGCATGCCAACCGCTCGGCCCACAAGCGCACAGTGATCACCATCTGGTTCCACCCCTTCTTCTCCGACCTGCAGGAGCCGACGCAGAGCTGGATCCACGACTCTATGCACAGGAAGCACGCGAACTGGCCGCAGGAGGCGCTGGCCAAACTCGGGCCGCTGATCCCGGACTATCGCGGCGGGGCGGAGCCGATGGTGCAGAACCGCGTGCCGGACGAGCGTCTCCGCTGGCCGGAAGGAGTTGCCGCAGGGTTGCCGCCTCTGGATTGACAGCTCTGAGGTTGCCGGCGTCGGTGCCAACTCCCGCGGCGACCGCCTTCGAACGCTTGAATTCCACCTTCACTCAGTATCCCATTCACCGCAGCACTCCATCGGGAGACACCAATGAAGATTCTCATAACCGGCATCAGCGGTACGATCGGCACATTTCTTGCGCCCGCGCTCGCGCGCGATCACGACGTTTACGGCATCGACCTGAGGCCCTCCGACTGGCCCAAAACCGTCCAAGCCGACCTCTGCGATCCGGCCGCGTTGCCGCCGGTCTTTGAGGGCGTCGAAGTCGTCGTCCACCTTGCTGCCGAGCCCCGCCACGAGATCGAGATCGGCTGGGAAGAGCTTACCAACCCCAACCTGATCGCCACCGCGCGCATGTTCGACGCGGCCCACGACGCGGGCGTGCGCCGCGTCATCTTCGCCAGCTCGATGCACACCATGGGCTGCTACGAGTTTGACGAACCCTACGCCTCGATCGTCTCCGGCCGCCTCGACGGCCTCGACCCGGACTCGATCCCGCTCGTCAAGGGCGACGACCCGGGGAGGCCCGACAGCCGCTACGGCGCAACCAAGATCTTTGGGGAATCGCTCGGCCGCTACTATACCGAGGGGGCCAACATCGACCGACCCGACGAACGCCCGATGGAGGTCATCTGCGCCCGCCTCGGCACCTTGCCGCGCTCCGACAGACCGGAACGCGACTACCGCTCGCTCGTCAGCTGGTTCAGCCAGCGCGACGCCATCGGCTTTTTCCGCGCCTGCGTCGAACGACCCGGCGTCAGCTATGAGATCCTCTATGGCGCGTCCAACAACACGTGGAAGATCTACGACACGCCGTACGCCTGGGACCTGCTGGGATTCGTTCCCTCGGACAATGCCTCGGATCACTGGCACAAGGACTAGCAAAAGCTAGTACAGTGCTGACGAATTGTCGCGGGGGCCTCAACAGACGGCAGGACTCGTTCTGGCCTGGGGCTGGAACTGCCGTGATTCGTGATTCGTGATTCGAACTGCGGGCGACGCGCACGCACGGTGGCATAGCTACAGGGGGGCGTTGCGGGGGGTGTCACCCCGCACAAGGGAGGGCCGGAACGGCCGTGATTCGTGATTCGAACTGCGGGCGACGCGCACGCACGGTGGCATAGCTACAGGGGGGCGTTGCAGGGGGTGTCACCCCGCACAAGGGAGGGCCGGAACGGCCCGGCCGTCCAACGGCAGTGGGCGGTTGGCAGTTGGCAGTGGTCAGTGGCCAGTGGTCAGGAACTGGGGGGGCCGGGAATGACTCCGTTGCTAGGTGAGGTGAGGGAATTTGCACGTCGACTCTGGACTGCAGCCGGGAGTGACGGCCGTTTGACAGTCGACCTGTTCCGCCTATAATGTGCGCAGACCCACAAGGAGACCTCAATGAAGATTCTGATCACCGGCATCAGCGGTACCATCGGCACTTTCCTCGCGCCCGAACTCGGCCGCGACCACTATGTATACGGCATCGACCTGAAACCCTCCGACTGGCCCAACTCGACCCAGGCCGACCTCTGTGACCCGGCCGCGCTGCCGCCGATCTTCGAAGGCGTCGACGTGGTCATCCACCTGGCAGCAGACCCGCGCCACGAGGTCGAAATCGGCTGGGACGTACTGACCAACCCCAACCTTATCGCTACGGCGCGAATGTTCGACGCGGCCCACGACGCGGGCGTGCGCCGCGTCATATTCGCCAGCTCGATGCACGTGATGGGCTGCTACGAATTCGACGAGCCCTACGCCTCGATCGTCGCCGGCCGCCTCGACGGCCTCGATCCGGCTTCCGTCCCGCTCGTCAAGGGCGACGATGACGCGAGACCGGACAGCCGCTACGGCGCAACCAAGGTCTTCGGCGAGTCGCTCGGCCGCTACTATACCGAGGGCGCCAACATCGACCGGCCCGACGAGCGCCCGATGGAGGTCATCTGCGTCCGTCTCGGGACGCTGCCCCCGTGGGACGGGCCGGGCAAAGATTACCGCTCGCTGGTGAGCTGGTTCAGCCATCGCGACGCCAAGGGCTTCTTCCGCGCGTGCGTCGAGCGCCCCAACATCAAGTATGAAATAATTTACGGCGCGTCCAACAACAGGTGGAAGATCTACGACACGCCGTACGCCTGGGAGCTGCTGGGCTTCATGCCGGTGGACAGCGCCGAAGACCGCTGGCGCAAAGAGTAAACTTACCCTTGCGCGCTCAAGCGCGCGCCACATAAGAGGAAAACCGACTATGGCACTTGGATACGGCGATTTTCGCTACGAATTGGATGATAGCTGGCCGAGAGTGCCCGAAGGCTGGTCGCTCGGCTCAGTGCCCGACGTGGCCATCGACTCGCGCGACCGTGTCTTCGTCTTTTGCCGACACAAGCATCCGGTTGTGGCTTTCGAGGCGGATTCCGGCAACTTCATCACATCCTGGGGCGAGGGCGAATTCACCGAGCCGCACGGAATCTATATCGACGCCGACGACTATGTATGGGTCACCGACCGCCAGGAGCACGTCGTCACCAAGCACACCCAGCACGGGGAAAAGCTGCTTGAGCTCGGCCGCCGCGGCTGGGCCATGATGACCGTCACGCCCTATGGCACGACCCTCGATCCGCCCTTCAACATGCCGGCCGGCGTCGCCATTGCCGAGGACGGCTGCATCTTCACGGCGGACGGCTACGGCAACCGCCAGGTCCACCGCTTCTCGGCCGAAGGCGACCTCGAAATCTCCTGGGGCACCTCCGGCATGGAGCCGGGACAGTTCGCCCTGGTACATAACATCGGCATCGACTCGCAGGGACGGGTCCTCATCTGCGACCGCGAGTCGAGCCGCATCCAGATCTTCGATCGCGAGGGCCAGTTCATCACCATGTGGGAGGACGTGAACGGCCCGGGCGATGTCTACTGCAGCCCCGAAGGGCTCGTCTACGTCGCCGAACAGGGTGGCTCGCTCGGCAAAGGGCCGGCGCCGATCGGCGTCTCGATCTTCACCGAGGAGGGCGAGCTCGTAGGACGACTGCGCGGCTTCGAGACCGGCCTGACCATGCCGCACGGCATCTGGTGCGATTCCAAGGGCAACGTCTTTGTGGCCGAGCTCGGCACCGACGGCAACAAAGCGCGTAAGCTGGCCAAAGTATAAGGGACCGATTGGGAGAAAGTGGCAAAGAGCAGGACTTTGGAGTCGCGGAGTGCATGGACTTCTTTGGGAGCGGGCGCCGACTGGGCCGCCGTGCCGCACGAGATCAGCTTCGCCGAGTACCCCAATACCCAGCTGGAGCCTGTAGACCGCCAGGTCCTCCTCTGGGGGGTCGAACAGGGCCTGATGAAGCCGGACGGCAAGCGGCGCGAATACGAGGTCGCCCGCAAGGCGGAAGACCCGCTCTCGATCACGTTCCAGGACTACGACTGGGCCGATGAGGTCCTGCACGCCCAGTTCGGCCGCAAATGGCTGCTGCCCGAGTTCGAATCTATGGAAGAATTGCAGCAGCGCTACGAGGAGGTACGCGCACGCTACCAGGCAATCATTGAGCGCGACCAGGCCCTGCCCAGGGCCGCATGGTGGGATGAATTCTATCGGAAGGTGCCGCGCGGGCAGGAGCAGGAGGCGCTTGCCTGACGGGGATTCCCACCGTTAGCAACCAGACAACCATCCCGAGGTGGAACCATCGAAACGAACCGCAGTTCTTACTCAACATCCCATAAGGAGGGATAGAGATGAAACGGACGAAGTATTCGTGGCTGTTGGGCATCGTGCTGGTTGTTTCCCTTGTGCTTGGGGCCTGTGGGACGCCAGCCGCGCCGGAAGCCCCGGCCGAGGAGATGGCCGAGGCCCCAGCCGAGGAAGAGGAGACATCAGGCCCAGCGGCGTTACCGCAGATTGTGCCGATCGAAGGACCGGAGGTGATTCTCGACCCGGCGATGTTCCCGACCGAGTTCAGTGAGGCACCGATGCTGGCCGAGATGGTGGCCGCGGGCGAGCTGCCGCCCGTCGAGGAACGGCTGCCCGATCCCTCAGACATCTACGTCATCGAGCCGTTGCATGAGATCGGGAAGTACGGCGGCACGTGGCGGCGCGGCTTCACCGGGCCCGCCGACGGCGAGAACCTGATGCGGATCAACTCCTCGTCGCGTCTGCTCACCTGGAACTACGATGCCTCCAAGATCATCCCCAGCCTGATCAAAGACTGGGAGATCAACGAGGACCACACCACGTACACGCTCCATCTGCGCCGCGGCGCCAAGTGGTCTGACGGCCACCCCTACACCGCCGATGACATCCTCTTCTGGTACGAGGACGTGGCGCTGAACGAAGAGATCTGGCCCACCCCGCCGAATGAGATGGTGATCGACGGCGAAGTCGGCCTGCTGGAAGCGATCGACGACTTCACGGTACGTTGGACATTCTCCTCGCCCTATCCGTTGTTCCTGGACATCCTCGCCGGCCACAACGCAGTCGGCGTCGGCCCGGACACGGAGGGCGCGTGGAACGGCGGCGGCTACATGCCCAAGCATTACATGAGCCAGTTCCTGCCCGCGTACTCCTCCGAGGAGGAGGTGACAGCCAAGGCCGAGGCCGAAGGCTTCGACAGCTGGCTGGAGATGTTCAGCTACATGGCCTACCTGCCACAGAACCCCGAAGTGCCGACGATGGGGCCGTGGAAGACGGTTACGCCCGTAAATGAGGCCGTCTGGTCCGAGGTCCGCAACCCCTACTACTGGGCGGTCGACACCGAGGGCAACCAGCTGCCCTACATCGACGAAATCGTGGTGACGCTGGCGCAGGACAGCGAGGTGCTGGCGCTGCGCGCCATCGCCGGCGAATACGACCACCAGGCCCGCCACATTTCGATCTCGAAACTGCCCGTCTTCCTCGAAAACATGGAGGAGGGCAACTACCGCATCGACATGAGCCGCGCGTTCTTCCACAACAACGTTGTCAGCTTCAATCACAGCTACGACGGGGACGCCGAAATCCAGAAACTGATCCAAAACCGTGACTTCCGCCGCGCGCTCTCGATGGGCATCCGGCGCGACCAGATCAATGAGGCCATCTTCCTCGGCCTGGGCGTGCCCGGCTCGTCCATGATCGCGGCCAGCCTGCCCTCCACGCCCGGCGAAGAGTACGTCGAAAAATGGGCCACCTTCGACCCTGACCAGGCCAACGCACTGCTCGACTCGGTCGGCCTCGAGGCCAAGGATGACGAAGGCTGGCGCCTGCGACCCGACGGCTCCGGCGACCGGCTGCGCATCGAACTTGCCGCTCCCGCCAACATCGGCTGGGAATGGGACGGCATGCTTGAGATGATCAAAGACCACTGGACGGCGATCGGCGTGTGGGCCGACCTCAAGATCCAGGAGCGCAGCCTGTTCGAGACCGAGTCGCGCGCCAACAATCATCAGCTCGCAGTCTGGACCAACGGTGGCTCTTCGGCGCTCTGGCTCTACCCGCGCCACGTGCTGCCGGTCAACCTTGTTGAAGCCTACATGGGCCCCGAAATCGCCCGCTGGTACAACAGCGGCGGCGAGGAAGGCATGGCGCCGCCCTATCCCGAGATGGAGCACGCGCTTGATCTCTTCCGCCAGGGTTACGGCGTCGGCGGCGACGAACGCAACAAGCTCGCCCAGGAGATCTGGTCGCTCGTCGTCGATGAGGTCTGGCAGATCGGCACCGTCGGCCAGGGCGCAGGCATCGCTGTCACCAGCAACAGGCTGGGCAATGTGCCGCGCAACCAGTGCCCGGCGCAGCATTGCCGCACGCCCGCAACCAGCCATCCGCCCACCTACTACTTCAAGGATTAGTCTGTTCTGAACCGCAGAGCCGGTGGTCAGGGGAGTTCCCCCTGGCTGCCGGCCTCTAGCCGCCGGAGTCCCAATGCTCGCCTACGCCGCCCGGAGACTTGTCCTCGCCATCTTCACCCTGTGGACGGTTACGGTGCTCTCATTCGTCATCATCCAGCTGCCGCCCGGTGACTTCGTCGACGCCTACATGGCCCAGCTGTCTGCCACGCAGTCCAACGTCTCGGAGCAGCACTTCGAGTCCCTGCGCCGCCAGTACGCGCTCGACAGACCGATGTACGTGCAGTACCTCAAATGGATGGGCGGCGTCTTCAGCGGCGATTTCGGTACCTCGATGATGTGGCGCAAGTCGGTGCTCGACGTGATCGGCGACCGCCTCGCCATGACCATGGTACTCTCGCTGGGCGCGATCATTCTGACCTGGGCCATCGCCCTGCCAATTGGCATCTATTCGGCCGTGCGCCAGTACTCGGTTGGCGACTACGTCTTCACCTTCATCGGGTTCATCGGGCTGGGGGTGCCCAGTTTCCTCCTCGCCCTGGTGCTGATGTATCTCGGTTTCACCCTCTTCGACTCCGACATCGGCGGGCTCTTCTCGCCCGAATACCAGTTGGAGCCGTGGAGTTGGGGCAAAGTGAAGGACCTGCTCTATCATCTTCCGCTGCCTGCCATCATTATCGGCCTGAGCGGCACCGCCGAACTGATCCGCGTGATGCGCGCCAACCTGCTGGATGAACTGCGCAAACCATACGTGATCACCGCCCGCGCCGCGGGCATGTCGGAGCGCAGTCTCGTCCTGAAATACCCGGTGCGCGTGGCCCTGAATCCGTTCGCCAGCACCATCGGTTATCTTCTGCCCTATATCTTGTCGGGCAGCGTAATCGTCTCCGTCGTGCTGGGCCTGCCCACGCTCGGCCCTCTGCTCCTAGGCTCCCTTGTCGCCCAGGACATGTTCCTGGCGGGGACAATCGTCATGATGCTCGGCGCCCTGACCGTCATCGGCACATTTTTATCCGACCTGCTGCTGATGTGGATCGACCCGCGCATCCGATTTGGAATGGTTCAGTAACCGGAAATCAGTGGCGTGTGCCGGGGCGCCGGTTCCCACCCACCCGTGCGTGCCGCGCATAACAGGTGAATCGTGAGCGAAGAACACGCAATTGCCGACAGCGAGGAGCGGATCTTCGTTGCCGGTCAGATGCAACTGATGTGGTGGCGCTTCCGCAAGCACCGCGTGGCGGTGGTGGCTACCTTTGTCGTCGTCGCCTTCTATGTCGTCGTGCTGGGCGCCGACTTCCTCGCCTACACCGATCCCAACACGACCGAGGCCTACCGCTTGCTGATGCCGCCCCAGCCGATACGCCTCTTCGACAATGGCAGCTTCCGACCCCATGTCTACGCAGTATCCGGCGAGCGTGATCTGAAAACCTTCAAACGCGTTTACGTGGCAGACCCCAACAATAAGCTGCCAGTGCGCTTTTTCGCGCGCGGCTACAAGTACAAGCTTTTCGGCTTCATCCGCACGGACCGCCATCTGATCGGCGTCGAGGGCGCTACAGCCGCGGAGTCACTCTTCCTGCTTGGCACGGACGAAAAGGGGCGCGATGTCTGGTCGCGCATGATGGTCGCGACCCGCACTTCGCTCACCATCGGCCTGGTGGCGGTGGCGCTCAGCCTCGTGCTCGGCGTGCTGTTGGGCGGGATTTCCGGCTTCTATGGCGGCGCGATTGACTCCACTATCCAGCGCCTCATCGAGATTCTGCGTTCGATTCCCACCATCCCGTTGTGGATGGGCATGGCCGCCGCCTTTCCCCGCGAATGGAGCGTCGAGCAGATCTACTTTGC
The DNA here is from genome assembly GCA_022827195.1 of Caldilineaceae bacterium. Taxonomy (GTDB): domain Bacteria; phylum Chloroflexota; class Anaerolineae; order Caldilineales; family Caldilineaceae; genus Bin5. Next base: position 92,605 of record JAJDTL010000024.1, on the reverse strand, counting down.
CATTACGATTGTCATCGCCTTACGCGGCTGGACAGGGTTGGCACGCGAGGTGCGCGGCCGCTTTCTTTCCCTGCGCGAGGAGGACTTTGTGACGGCCGCGGACTTGGCAGGTTGCAGCCGCAGGCGCATCATTTTCCGGCACATGATACCCTCCTTCCAGAGCCATATCATCGCCGCCGCCACGCTGTCCATCCCGGCCATGATCCTGGCGGAGACGGCGTTGAGCTATCTGGGATTGGGCCTGCGCCCACCGGCTATCAGCTGGGGCGTCATGCTGCAACAGGTGCAGAATGTCGAGGCCGTCGCGCTATCGCCCTGGCTGCTGGTCTCGGCCGTCCCCGTGATCGTGGTGACCCTGGCCTTCAACTTCATGGGCGATGGTCTGCGCGACGCTGCCGACCCGTATGGCGTTTGATGTGTCAGGTGGGAATCGACGTTGCAATGAAAAAGACTTTCTCTATAGTCAGACCACCGTAAAGATGAACGAAGCCCCTACATTGAAGGATTCGCAGACGAATTGGAAAGCGCTGATAGAAATGGAAGATGACGACATCGACCTCAGCGGGATTCCCGAAATCACGGCAGCTCAATTGTCTTGAGCCATTCTTCGAGTCAAGGGCAAGTTAGTCGCCAGAGGCAAGTCGTCCCCGGCCGTCGGAGTCCGTCAAACAAACACTCAAAGGATACGGAATCCCGACGACTCTGCCTCGCAAGAAATAACAAGTGAGGAATCTGACGTAGGCCCGTCGCTGGCCACTGACCACTAGCCACTGCAACCATGCAGAACGACGTCAAACCAATTCTGTCCGTTCGCAACCTCAAAACAAGCTTCTTCACCGACGAGGGCGTGGTCCGCGCCGTGGATGGCGCCAGCTTCGACGTTCACCTTGGACAGACACTCGGCATCGTCGGTGAGAGCGGTTGCGGCAAGAGCGTTACCGCGCTCTCCATTCTCGGCATCGTGCCCCGCCCGGGCCGAATCGTCGAAGGGGAAATCCTGCTGCGCCGCGAATCCGAAAACGGCCAGGCGCACGAGATCGCGCTGACCTCTCTTGGCGACAGCAGCAGAGAGATGCGTTCGATCCGCGGCGCCGAGATCGCGCTCGTTTTCCAGGAGCCGATGACCTCGCTCAGCCCCGTTCACACGATCGGCAACCAGATAATGGCCGCTGCCCGCCTGCACCGCAAACTCACCAAGCAGGAAGCCAGCGAGTTGGCGGTCGAACTGCTCAGCCTGGTAGGTATTCCCCGGGCCGAGGGGGCCATTGACGCCTATCCGTTCCAACTTAGCGGCGGCCTGCGTCAGCGCGCCCTGATTGCGCTCGCGCTCTCCTGTGAACCAAGACTACTCATCGCCGACGAACCCACGACCGCCCTGGACGTGACTACCCAGGCGCAGATTCTCGATCTTCTGCGCTCCCTCCAGGAACAGAATGGGATGGCAATCATGCTGATCACCCACGACATGGGGGTAATCGCGGAGATGGCCGATCAGGTCGTGGTGATGTACCTGGGCCGCGTCGTCGAGGAGGGCCCCGTCGACGCTGTCTTCGGTGATTCAAAGCATCCCTACACGCAGTCGCTGCTGCGCTCGATCCCTAGCATTCACTCGACGCCCAAGGTGCAACTTCCAACCATTACCGGCACCATTCCCCATCCTTACAACCGGCCCGTCGGCTGCCCTTTCCACCCGCGCTGCCCTGACGTCATTGAAGGAGTCTGCGACCGGCATGAGCCCGAGCTGCACACGGTGGGCGATGAACGCCAGGTAAGCTGTTTTCTCTATCACCCGCACGACGAGCAGGAGCCGGAGGGCGGCGCGGACGGTTAGCTGCTGCCATGAGTGATATGCAAGACGAACAGGTTCTACTCGAAGTCAAAGAGTTGCGTAAACACTTCCCGATTCGAAAGGGCTTCCTTCAGCGCGTTGTTGGGCAGGTCCGCGCGGTTGACGGCATCGACTTCAGCGTCAACCGCGGCGAGACATTCGGCCTCGTGGGTGAGAGCGGTTGCGGCAAAACGACGGCCTCCCGTTGCATCGTGCGCGCCCTTCAACCCTCCGATGGCGAGGTCCACTTCCGCACCGACGACGGCGCCATGGTCGACATCGCCAATCTCTCGCGGGACGAGCTGCAGCCCTTGCGCCGCCAGATGCAGATGATCTTCCAGGACCCCTTCTCGTCGCTAAACCCCCGCATGACCCTATTCGACATTATAGGCGAGCCGCTGCTCGTCAACGGCGTCACCAACCGCCAGGAGCGCATCGATCGCGTGGAGGAGCTGCTCGGCCTGGTCGGGCTCCGTCCCGAATTCCTCCAGCGTTTTCCCCATGCCTTCAGCGGCGGCCAGCGCCAGCGCATCGGTATCGCCCGAGCGCTCGCGCTCAGCCCCAGCCTCGTCGTCGCCGACGAGCCGGTCTCCGCGCTCGACGTCTCCGTCCAGGCGCAGATCCTCAACCTGATGCTGGAGCTGCAAAACCGGCTCGGTCTGACCTACCTCTTCGTCGCCCACGACCTCAGCGTCGTCAAGCATATCTGCGACCGCGTCGCGGTCATGTACGTCGGCCGCGTCGTCGAAACAGCGGAGACCAAGGAGCTCTTCGAGTCGCCCAAACATCCCTACACGGAAGCACTCCTCTCAGCCGTGCCGCAGCCCGACCCGCGCATGCGCTCGCAGCGAATCATCCTCGAAGGTGAGGTCGCCGATCCGTCCAACCCGCCGTCCGGCTGCTACTTCCACCCGCGCTGCCGCTACGCCGAGGACGTCTGCCGCGAAGAGACACCCGTGCTCGAAGAGATCTCGCCCGGCCACGCCGTCAGCTGCCACCGCGCCCACGAGCTGCAGCTGACCGGAACGCTCGACGCACAGATTTCACCCGCTGCCCACCCATAACCCGTCGTCGATCAGCTCAGGAGAATCCAACATGGCAGATACCTCTCACGAGCTCTTATACATCCGGCCCGACGCGCCTCTTCCGCCGCAGAGCCTGCGGCGAGGGCTCCGGAACGAAGCCTGGACGCCCGCCACCCTCGACCTCGCCGAACGCGCCCGGCTCGCCGTCAACGGCATGGTGGAACCGACCGACCCCGAAGCCGACTACCGGGTCTATTGGAAGGCCTCGTTCCGCTTCAACCCGCCCGTCATGTACCATGACGGCTCCGACACCGGCATCACGCTCAAGTTCCTCGAAGCCATGCCGCGCATGCGCATCATGTGCGGGTCGGAACAGGGCATCCACGTCGAGGACCGCTGGCGCGAGGTGCTGCTGCGCATGATTGGCTCCGACGGGCAGGTCGCCTCGCCGGTCAATGGACCCGGGCTGATCCGGCCCGACATCCCCGGCGGCCTCGAAGGCGACCAGATGATCGACCAGCAGGTCAACGGCATCGCGCTCGGCGTCGCCTCCACGCTTGCCGTCCTCGACGATCGCTCCTTCTGGGAACCGATCGGCCGCGACATTGTCGACGGGCTCGGCAGGCTCTCCGTGCCATACAAAGAGGACATGGCCTACATTCCCCAGTGGGTCTTCGCCCCAGGCCAGCGCGGCGACCCCGCGCAGCCCCGACCCCTCGGCACCTTCGCCGCCTACGCCACCTGGCCGGGCCGCCGCCTGATCGACTTCTACCGCGTCAGCGGCTACCAGCCTTCGCTCGATCTGGCCGGAAAGATTTGCCGCTACATCGTCCGCGAGGGCCAGTACTTCGACGCCAACTACCGCTTTCTGCCCGACAACCCCGACCCCAGCGGCCCCCGCCACGACGTCGTCCACTTCCACCACCACGCCATGACCATCCTCACCTGCCTCGAATACGCCCTCGCCAGCGGCGACCAGGAGATCCTTGATTTTGCCGCGCAGGCCTTCCCCGTTGCCATCCAGCACGGCGAGCCGATCACCGGATTCTTCCCCGAATCGGTCATAGACCATCACCAGTCCTGCGAGCTGTGCGAGGTCGGAGACATGGTCCGCATTGCCGTGCGCCAGGCCGAGGCCGGATTAGGCGACCACTACTGGGACGACGCCGACCACTGGACCCGAAACCAGCTCGCCGAGGGGCAGCTGACCCGCGCCGACTGGATTTACCGCCTCCACCTAGGCCAACCGCCCTCACAGATCGACCGCGACAGCAGTGCCCGCTGGCCTATGACCACCGAACGGGTCGGCGAGCGCAACATCGGCGCCTACGCCGGCTGGCAAGCCCCCAACGACTGGATCGACTTCATGCTCACCCGCTTCCTCGAAGGCACCCCTTTCGGCGACCGCCTCGGCCACGTGCAGGGCATCATGCACTGCTGCACCGCCAACGCTGTCCGCGGTCTATACGAAGTTTGGCGCGGCATCGTCGGCACGAATGGGGACCGCGTCAACGTCAACCTATTGCTCAACCGCACGCACGGGGCCGTTGACGTCGACAGCCACATCCCCTACAACGGGCAGGTCGACCTCCACGTCAAACGCGACTGCAGGCTGGCCGTGCGGATGCCGGCCTGGGTCGACCTGGGCCAGGTGAGCTGCTTCGTTGACGACAGCGCGAGAGAGATCACCTTCGACGGCCGCTACGCCCAGGTCGGCGACGTGCGCGGCAAGCAGTCGGTGCGCCTCAACTTTCCCATCGGCGAACGCACCGACCGCGTGACCATCAACAACCGCTGGTACCTTCTCGTGCGCAAGGGGCACGACATCGTCTACATCGATCCGCCGGGCAAACTCTGCCCGCTCTACCAGCGCGACCACTACCGCGACAACGTTACGCTCTGGAAAAAGACGACCCGCTACATGGACGAGCAGACCCTCGACTGGTAGCGCCGCGCGCGCCGTAGCGGAATTCCGTCCTGAACCGGCAGGAGGTCAACCGTGGAATACTGCAATCTGGGGCACTCAGGCCTGGAGGTTTCGCGCCTCGCCCTCGGGGCCATCCCCTTCGGCACCTGGATGACCGACCAGGAAAGCCGCGACATGGCCGACATCTACCTGGACGCCGGCGGCAACTTCCTCGACACCTCCAACATCTACGGCGGCGGTCTCTCCGAGCTCTCCGTGGGCAGAATCATCCGCGGCCGCCGCGACCGCTTCGTCGTCGGCTCAAAGGGCGCCTGGCTGGTGGAAAAACCGATGCGGCCCAACGCATTCGGCCTCTCGCGCGCGTATCTGACAACCAATGTCGAGGACAGTCTCAGACGCCTCGGCACCGACTACATCGATCTCTACCAGTGCCACGTGCAGGACCCTTACACACCGATCGAAGAGACGATGCGCGTCCTCGACGACTTCGTGCGCGCCGGCAAAATCCGCTACGCCGGCGTCAGCAACTGGGGCGGCTGGCAGGTGGTCAAGGCCAATATGTATGCCCGCCAGTTCGGCCTCACACCGCTCGTATCCAACCAGATCTGGTACACGCTGGCCGACCGCGTAGCCGAGTTCGCCGTCATTCCCGCCTGCCGCGATCAGAACGTCTCCATCATCGCCTGGGGCGCGCTCGCCCAGGGTTTTCTCACCGGCCGCTACAGCCGCGGCGACGAAGGACCTCCCCCCGAATCGCGCACGGCAGCGAACATCGACACCGAGAGCAGCTCCTGGAAGAGCCTGGCCGTCGAGCGCAACTGGAATACCCTCGACCTGGTGGAAGCCATCGCCGGCCGTCACGGAGCGACGATTCCCACGGTTGCCATTCGCTGGCTGCTGCAATCGGGGACCTGCGACGTTGTCCTCATCGGAGCCAGAAACCAGCAGCAGTACGACGCGAACATGGCCGCGCTCGACCTGTGCCTCTCCGACGAGGAGATGCAGCAATTGAACGAGGCCAGCAAACTGCCCGCCCCCTACCCGATGAACTTCTGGGACCTTTTCTGTTACCGGGATAGCCCCTTTTACGGCGGCCATCGCGACTGATCGCGACAGAAGCGGCGCAATCTGCCAGCAAACTGAGGAGAAAACGGCATGGCCAACCAGGACCACGGCGTAACGGTCGGAAACACCGACGACTGGGCCCCGGCCCACTGGCAGGATGTCCTCGAGGAGACAACCGGCTGGCTGCAAAACCTGGTGCGCTTCGACACCTCCAATCCCCCCGGCAACGAGCGCCCCGCCGCCCAGTTCCTCCACGATATTCTCGTCAGCGAGGGCATCGAATCTGAGGTCGCCGGGCCCCAGCCCCATCGCAGCAGTGTGCTGGCGCGCGTGCCCGGCGACGGCAGCGGCGGCCGTCCCCTGCTCCTCGTCTCCCACCTCGACGTCGTGCCCGCCACGCCCGCCGGCTGGGATGTCGAGCCCTTCTCGGCTACGCTCAGGGACGGCTTCGTGTGGGGACGCGGCGCCATGGACTGCAAACACCGCGTCGCCACGCAGGCCATGATGCTCGTCCTGGCCAAACGCCGCGGGCTCAATCTCAAACGCGACCTCGTCCTGGCAGCCTGTGCCGACGAAGAGACCGGCGGGCAGAACGGGATGGGCTGGCTGGCCGAAAACCGCCGTGACGAAGTCGATGCCGAGTACGTCCTCGGCGAAGGCGGCGGCGGTGAGGTGCCTGCGCCACAGGGCAAATATTGCGCTGTCGCCACGGCCGAGAAGGGCGCCTTCGAGCTGACCATCACCCTGCGCGCCCCGGGCGGCCACTCCCTCCGCATCATCCCCAACGGCGCCATGAGCAGGCTGGGACAGGTCCTCGCCCGGCTGGAAGAGATGCGGCTCTCATCGACCCTGACGGAGACCGTCGCTCTCTCGATCGAGACGCTTGCGCCCGGCCAGACCGCGCCCGTCCAGAATGCTCTCTACGCCCTGCTAAAGGACGACACACGCGAAGGGGGCATGGCCGCCCTCCGCCGCTCCTCCCCGGGCCTGGCCGGCTGGTTCGAACCGTCGCTCTACAACTCAATCGTGCCGACGATGGTGCAGGGCGGTGAGAGCGAGCACGCCTACCCGACCGAAGTGAAGCTCCACTGCAACGTCCGCTTCCTGCCAGGAGAGAGCATCGAAAACGTGCTCGACCTGATACGCGCCCGCCTCGACGGGATCGATGATCTTGAGATCGGCGAAGTCGAGGAGAGCTTCTTTGCCTGGGAATCATCCAGCGACACCGCCCTCTTTCGCGCCATCCGCGACCTCTACGAGGACCTCTCGCCCGGCACAGTTGTCGTTCCTTTGCTTCTGGGCGGCGCCACCGACGTGCGCTTTCTGCGCGCGCCGGACCGGGCCGTATACGGCTTCTTCCCCTCGATCAGCATGACGCCCGCCGGGCGAAACAGCGGCGGCCACTGCACCAACGAACGCGTCGCCCTCTACAGCATCAACCGCGCCCTGCACATCCTCTACGAGCTGATCACGAGACTCTGCCTGTGACGACTTGCCGCGCAGAACTCCTAATGGAAGTTGAGGAGGATACCCGTGTTTCCGTTGAGCTTTAACACCCAATGTTTGCGGAATCTCCCCCTCGACAGAGCGATCGAAGAGACCGCTAAAGCTGGATACGAGGGGATAGACCTGGCCTATCTCGCCGGCCACCTGCACCCTTTCGATGTCACGCGAAAGGAGTTGGACGAGCTGAAAGACCTGTTTGCGAGGCTGCCGCTCAAGCCGGCGGCTCTGTCTTCCGGTGGGCCGCTTTTGCTCGGCGACGATCCCTTCGAGCCCTCGCTGATTTCGCCCGACCGGAAAGCACGCGAGAAAAGAATTGACCTCATCAGCGCCGCGCTGGAGATGGCTGACGACCTCTCCATTCCGGTCGTGCAGTTCGTGAGCGGCATCCGGCAGCCGGGCGTTTCGGCTGAAGAAGCGACGGAGATGTTGACGGAAGGAGTACGCGCCTGTCTCCAAAATTCAGGCGAGGCGGTCCTGGTACTCGAGCCGGAGGCGCAGCTGCCGGAATCGATGGGCGGCGGCCGCTGCTTCATAGAAACGACGACTCAAGCAGTTCCCATTATCGAGGAGATCAGTTCTCCCCGATTCAGACTGAATATGGATATTACCCATGTTCAGTGTTGTGAGGACGATCTGTTGCAGCGAGTCGCAGATGCGTTGCCGTATACCAGGCACATCCACATCGCAGACATAAAGGGAAAGGTGCACCATCACGAGATTCCGGGAGAAGGGGACATAGACCTGCGTTCTGTTTTGGAAGTACTCAAAGAAGCGAACTATGAGCACTATCTGAGTATCGAATTGCACTCGCACGCAGATGAATGGGAACGGGCCCTTTACCAGGGCCGCGAATATATGCTGGAACTGATGCAAACCCTCGAAGCATAAGGGGTGGCTTGGCAACTGCACCTGTGCCGCAATTCCGACCGAGGTCCTATTTGATTCAACGGCTTTGTGGCACAGTTGTAACCCTGAAGGTCATGTCTCGCGCTGGCGCAAGGTCGAACGTCTTGTTTCCTATCAGCAGATAGACCGTCGGGCCAGATGGGAATGAAGATGAATGTCAAACTTGGAAGCGCGCCCGCCTCTTGGGGCATCTCGTTCGCCAGCGACCCCAAACAGACGCCCTGGACACGCTATCTTGACGAGGTTGCCGAGGCCGGCTATACGTGGACGGAGCTCGGCCCATACGGCTATCTTCCAACCGACCGCAGCAGGCTGGCGCGCGAACTGGGCCAACGCAATCTCAAATTGACCGGCGCAGCCTTCATGCCGGTGCTGGAAGAACGCGAGGCGTGGCCTGAGATCGAGCAAGCGGTTCTCGACCTGGGTGCGTTGCTTGCCGGCCTGGGGGCCAAATATCTCGTTCTGATCGATGACCTCTATACCGATCAGCACAGCGGCGAACCTATAGCGGCGCCCACACTCGACGCGGAATCCTGGCGTACGCTGATCGACACGAGTCACGCCATCGCGCTCCTCGCCAAGCAGAATTTCGGCCTGCGCACCGTCTTCCATCCTCACGCCGACTCGCACGTCGAGTACGAGGAGCAGATCGAGAAGCTCCTGGACGAAACGGACCCGGCGCTGATTGGTCTGGCGCTGGACACCGGCCATCACGCCTACCACGGCAGCGATCCGGTGGCCTTCATTCGAAAACACCATGAGAGGCTTGAGTACCTTCATTTCAAGAGTGTCGATCCGGCAATGCAACGCGAGGTAGCGCGCCAGGGCGCCCCGATCGCAATCACGACCATACAGGGCTACTTCTGCGAGCCGTGGCGGGGCGCCGTCGACTTTCCGGCGCTGCGCGACCTGTTGGCCGAGTTGAACTACGACAGCTTTGCGATTGTGGAGCAGGACATGTACCCGACACCGTTCGACAGACCGTTGCCTATCGCCAAGCGGACACGTGAATACTTCCGGCAGATTGGTCTCGGATAGGTGCGGCCATCGAAACGGCTATCCTGCCGAAGACTAGAATTGAATGATGCTGGCATTGAATGTCGGAACCTTTGCAGCCGGTTGAGGTACCTGACCTGAATGCTCAAAGGTCAAGGGAGCGGATGGATACGATGACATTCCAGCGCATGTCGCCTGAACAGAGGCAGCAGTGGGATGAAGATGGCTATCTGGTTATCAAGAACGCTCTGTCAGCAGAGGAGGTAGGGGAGCTGGTCGCCGAGGTAGACCGTCTGGATGAGGCGTCACAGCGCCTGGGCCGCGATCCCAACACGCAGTTCCACGCTGTCAACATCATCAACGCCGCGGCTGAGGACCTGTTCCAAGCCGAACCGGGAAGTAACGGCACCATACTGCGCCATGAACCGTGCGAGGCCTTTCTGAACCTGATCGACCATCCCAGCCATCTGGGCATCGTTTGCGAGCTGATTGGCGCGGCGATTCAGCTGTGCTGGTCGGAGGCGATGGTCCGCCCGCCGAGTCCGACGCCGGGCAACCGCTGGCACAAGGACGGCTCCAAACCGTACTATTTCGCCAGCGTTGACCGGCTGACGCCGTTGCAATGGGCTCGGATTGGCTTCTTTCTGACCGATGTGGACAGGCCCGACATGGGCAACTTTACGGTCGTGCCCGGCAGCCATCGTAATGGCTTTCCCAAGTTGTCGCAGGGCCTGGAGCACGCTTTGACGATCACCTCATATACGAGATTCAAACAGGTCGAGCAGATCGACGCCGGCGTTCCGGGCGCGCGACAGGTGACGGTCAGAGCCGGCGATGCAGTCCTGTTTCACAACGCGCTGTGGCACTGTGTCCCGCCCAACAGATCGCAGGTGCGGCGCAAAAACTTGTGGTATGTCTACACGCCGGTGTGGCAGCGGCTGGGGGACCGGACTGAGAATTCGCCTGAACTGCTGGCAAGGTGCAGCGCGGTACGCCGGCAGCTGCTTGGGGCCATGGTGGACCCGACCACGAACGGTGGAATCCACCCATCTGATGAAGACGTACCGCTGGTTCGGCTGTTCGAAGAAAAGAGTTTCCAACAAACCATGGATGCCGTAGACCAAGAATATATTCGCGCGACGCAGAGGTAGAGGACCGGAGAGCAACTGCGAATGAAGCAACTTCCGGAACTGGACATGTCAGCGATCCCCAGCGCAGAAGGGCCTTCTACAGTTCCATTTCGTACAGCTGCGCGATCCTATCCTAGCGCCGCGGCCATGCCGTTTCCATCAGCCGGTCGGTGAATGTGCGGATGCCATACCCCTGGTTGACCAGCATCAGATAGCCGTACGTCCGCGTCTATTCCAGCGGTAGACCACCACACTCACAACTGCAATCACAACTGCAACGAACGCCGGAACGATGAACCAATCCCGGCGCAATCCGAGATTGGCGGTTGTGCGGGCACGGGTCCGCCCATACCAGCACGGTGGGCGCGGCCATCTCCTAAAGCTGCGTATCCTCCACGACTTTATTACCAGACTCCACCGGTGGTCAGCCTCCGCGCACTCCTCTGCGACACGTGGCCGCATCCACTCAAAACCTGCATGCGCCTTTGTCGACCGTCGATAGCCTGCTCTGTTTCGCCATACTCTGTGTTGATTTGGCCGCAGTCCCCGGTGAAACCAGAGTTGCCAGGCGATTCCGTCTGCACAGGGCAAAAAAATGCCGCTTTTCCGAAATCGGCGATCGCGCTGGCTTTCCCTTTGGTTCAAGTGTAGAATCAGGTGGCTGGTTTCCATCTGCAGTAGATGGCACGCCAATCAGGACCGAGCAACTCCCGTTTCCAGATAGTTCTTCAAGTCAAGATGCCGATGCCGCAGCCCGGCGGGATGATATGACGTACAGGGAGGGATGCAATGAAAGTTGTGGAGCACAGCGTTGGCGCCATCTTGGGGGAAGAGGAAATCGAGGCCATCCGACGCGTGATCTCCTCCGGCCAGAGCTTGGCATGGGGTCCCGAGCGTACCGCGTTTGAAGAGGACTTTCGCGCCTACTGTCAGGCCAGGCACGCCATCTCGGTGAGTTCGTGTACCGCCGCCCTCCACCTCTGTGCGCAGGTGCTGCGGCTCGGGCCGGGCGATGAGGTCGTTTGCACACCCCAAAGCTTTCAATCGACGACATTGGCCCTCATCGCGCGCGGCGTTCGCGTGCGCTTCGCTGACATCGACCCAAAAACGCTCAACATCGCCCCGGACTCCATTGAGGGCAAAATAAATGAACGCACCAAGGCGATATATCTCGTTCATCACGGCGGCAATCCAGCCGACATGGACCCCATCAGAAAGATAGCCGCCGCGCATGACATTCCCGTTGTCGAGGATTGTGCGCACGCCGCGGGCACGGAATACAGGGGGCAGAAGATCGGCGCCGGCGATCTGTGCTGCTTTTCATTTCACTCTCTCAAGAACATGACCACCCTAGGCGAGGGCGGCATGCTGACAACAAACAACGACGAGTGGGCGGCCGAGGCAGGTGCGCTGCGCACAATGGGGGTAATCGGCGAGACGGTCGACCGGGGCACAGACCGCATTGGTCCCTATGCCAAGCCGGACTCCAAGGTCTTCGATCATGCAGGCATCAGCTGGACGCAAGACTATGCGGGCATCGAGGAATTGGGCACGCACTACCGTCTGAGCGCCGTGCAGGCCGCCGTCGGACGCGTTCAGCTGCGCAAGTTGGACGGCTTTATCGCGACGCGGGCGCGCGTGGCGCAGCTTTACACGGAGGCCATCGCTGAAATCCCCGGTCTACGACCGGTCAAGGTCGCCGAGGGGGACAAGAGCGCCTGGCATCTGTACACCTGCTTTGTTGAACCCGATTCCGGCGTCGATCGGGACAGGTTCGCCAAGTATCTCGATAATGAGCGAGGCGTGCAGATCATTTTGCGCTTCTGGCCGCTTCACCTCAGCGCGGAGCACCGGGCTGAGGGCCACGGGTTCGGCGAAAGCCCCATCTGCGAGAAGGTGTGGTTCGAGCAGCAGATCAATCTTCCCATCTGCGCTGCGATGGAGGATTGGGAGATTGACACCGTCATCGAGGCCCTGACCGATGGAATGCAAGAGTGCAGGGCGTAGCGCGAAAAAATTGTGATGCCAACACAGGCCGGCCACACACGATACGCGGTGTGTGTAGCTCCCAACAGCATCGAGTTCCGTCAACGGCCCCTGCCGCAGCCCGGCCCGCGCGAGGTACTGATCGAGACGCGTGCTGTCGGACTTTGCACCAGTGACCTGCTCGTCATCACCGGCAAGCACACAGCCATCACGCCGCCCACCGATTACATCGGTCACGAACCGGGTGGCGTTGTGGTCGGGGCGGGGCCCGGGGTAACCCGCTTTCGCCTCGGAGACCGCGTCAGCAGCCTCGGCGGCGCGCCCGGCCCTGACATCCGCATGCAGTTCGCCGACCGATATGTCCAGCATGAGGATGCTGTATTTCATGTCCCCGAGAATCTCTCCCTTGCCACGGGGCTGTGCGAACCGCTGGCGATGGTCGTGAAGGCAACTTTGTCTTCGGGTATTCGCCCGGCCGACCTGGTGGCGGTGGTCGGCGCCGGTTTCTTCGGACAACTTCTGGCGCAGTCGATTCGGTTGCAGGGCGCGTGGAAAGTGGCCATGTTCGACCTCCTTCCCAGCCGCCTGGAGATCGCCAAACAGCTGGGGGCGGACCAGGTCTACAACATCCGGGAAGGCGGCGTGTCCGAAGCGCTCGAAGAGTTGACCCAGGAGCAGGGATTCGACCTGGTGATCGAGAGCGCCGGCGCACCGGGCTCCCTTGACACCGCGGCCGAGCTGGTGCGACCGGGCGGCACAATCTATAGCTTCGGCGTCCACGCCTGGCCTGAGACACTGGACCTGTGGCCCTGGCACCACAAAGCCTTTCGCCTCCTGAACAACTGGCGCGATTCTACGGCGAGAGGACGGGAACGAAATAGCCGGTTTGCGCAGATCGGGTTGGATTGGGCGGCGCGGGGTTGGCTCAGGCTGGACAACCTGATCACGACGCGGCCGTTGGCGGAGCTGCAGCAGGCAGTTGACGAGGTGGTCGGCCGTCCGGATCGCGTGATGAAGATCGTCCTGACTCGCTGAGTTGAGAAAACGGAATGGACGTGCTGGTCACTGGCGGCAGCGGCATGATTGGCGGCTACGTCGTGCGCGAACTGCTGGCCCACCACCATCGGGTGACGGTTTTCAGTCGCAGTCCGCAGGCTCTGGAGGGCGTCGGCCTCTTTGCGGGGGACGTGCTCGAAATAGCGCAGCTGAAGGCAGCCTGCCGCGGCAAGGACGCCATTGTGCATCTGGCAGCCATCCCGAATCTGCGCAGATCTCCGCCTGAGCAAGTGCTGCAGGTCAATGTAATGGGTACCATCCATGTCCTGGAAGCCGCCGTACAGGAGGGGGTGGGGCAGGTGGTCCTGGCCTCGTCCAACGCGGCAACAGGATATTGGCGCCGGCACCATATCCCTCCCGACTACCTGCCCCTGGATGAGGAGCATCCCTGCCGGCCGCGCGATGCCTACGCCCTCAGCAAGTGTCTCAACGAACAGACCTGCCGGAGCTACACCGCGGCGCACGGCCTGCGCACAATCTGTCTGCGGATTGCCGGCGGCAAGTATCTGGACCGGCCGGGCGCCAGCCTCGTCGTGCCCTCAGAAGACTGGGGCGCCGCCACCGTGGAGGAGCTTTGGGGCAGATTTCTCGCGGCACTCGATCGCCCAGCCGCTGGAGAGTGGTCCTTCTGGGTTTACGTCGATGCCCGAGACGTGGCCGCAGCCGTCCGTCTTGCGTTAGACAACGAGGTCGTCGAGCATGGCACCTACTTTCTCAGCGCCGCGGACAGCTTCTCCCGGTTAGAGAGTTCGGCGCTGCTCGAACGCTTCTTCCCGGAGGTGCCGGTTCGAGGGAACGTCAGCGGTTACGCTACACTGGTCTCGCATGGCAAGGCCGCCCGGGAGCTGGGCTATGCCCCCCGCTACTCGTGGCGGGATTGCGCGTACCTGCAAAACACAAGAAAGCATGGAGGATAGACGCATGGAATTCGTTTTTCAAAGGTCCTACCGAGGTCCGGTCAAGATGGTCATTTTTGACTGGGCTGGAACGACATTGGACTACGGCTGCTACGCCCCTGCGGTCGTGTTCATTGAGGTATTCAGGCAGCGCGGGGTGGAGATCTCGATGGAACAGGCCCGGCTGCCTATGGGACTCAAGAAAGCGGATCACATCCGAGCGATTTCGCGGCAGGATCTGGTTGCCGACCTTTGGAAAGAGACGCATGGCAGGGATTGCACGGAAGCGGACGTGCAGGAGATGTACGAAAAGGACTTCGTACCGTTGCAGGTGGCTTCGATTGCCGACTATAGCCAACTGATCCCGGGAACAGTTGAAGCAACCAACGATCTGCGAAGCCGCCAAATAACAATAGGCTCCACCAGCGGCTACTTCACCGCCGCCATGGAGATCAACCTGCGCGAAGCGAAAAAGCAGGGCTACACACCTGATGCGAATGCCTGTGCCAGCGATGTCCCCGCCGGCCGCCCGGAACCCTGGATGGTCTTGAGCAACATGCAGCAGGCGCGAGTCTTTCCTCCGGCAGCGGTCGTTAAGGTCGACGACACCAAGCCGGGTGTTGCCGAGGGGCTGAACGCCGGTACGTGGACGATTGGACTCTCCAAGACGGGCAATGAAGTGGGACTGAACGAGAGGGAGTTGGCCGCGCTGCCTGAGGAAGAGGTGGAGCGCAGAGTCGCCCGGGCGGCCGAGGGTCTGGCCGCAGTGGGCGCGCACTACGTCGTTGAGTCGATAGCGGAAGTGCCGGCCGTTATTGACGAAATCGAGTTGAGACTGAAGATGGGTGACAGGCCATAGGCTGAAACATGAACGAAGAATCGTGCCGTGCAGCAGTGTTTTCGGGGCCGGGCGAACCGTTGAGGATTCAGCAGTTTGCGCTTCCCGAATCTATCGAACCGGGCGCCGCTGTCTGCAGGATAAGAATGAGCACAATCTGTGGCTCCGACCTGCATACCATCAGCGGAAAGCGCCAAGAGCCGACTCCGATCATTCTCGGCCACGAAATAATCGGTGACATCGCAGCGCTGGGCGATGGATTGGAGGCTGACGGATTCGGCCAGAGGCTGAGGGTGGGCGACAGAGTGTCGTGGTCGATCATGGCATCCTGCGCCGCCTGTTTCTATTGCCGCAAGGGCCTGCCGCAGAAATGCACACACCTGCATAAATACGGTCACACTGGATGCAATGAGCCGCCAGGATTGACAGGCGGATACGCCGAGTATATCTATCTCTTTCCAGGGACGGCCATATTCAGAGTTCCCAGTTCTGTCTCCGATGAGATAGCAACGCCGGCGAACTGCGCCCTGTCAACCGCTATGAACGCGATCGAAACAATCGGGTTCGAACAAGGAGAAACGGTGCTCATTCAAGGCGCCGGTTCCATGGGCCTGAACCTCGTCGCAGCTCTGGCTGAGGCCGGCGCACGCCAGATCATTGTCACCGACGTCAACCCGAAGCGACTGGAATTGGCCTCCGGCTTTGGGGCCGACTTTTGCATCGACATCGCGGCATCAAGCGACGAAGAGATCCTGACGCAGATTCGGGACCAGAGCGGCGAGCATGGTGTTGACGTCGCCTTTGAAGCCTGTGGCGCCAGTGTTGCTGTTGCACAGGCGGTTGAGGCGTTACGCATTGGCGGGCGATATCTGATCGCAGGTCTCGTATCGCCGGGTAGCGATTTGGGGATAGAAGGCAACCAGGTGACACGGAAGTGTCTTACTATCAAGGGCATTCACAATTACCGCCCCGAGCATTTGGGCCAAGCATTGCGGTTCCTGGAACAGAATTGCGCCAGGCTTCCTTATCGGGAATTGGTCGGCAGCGTTTTCCCTCTGGCGGAAATCAACGAGGCCGTTCGGGTTGCGTCCTCTGGGAAACATATCCGTGTAGCCGTAAGACCAACACACTGAGCAAGCAGCGCCGGACCGCAGTCTTTGCTTCGAGGACTCTCTCAAGCACAGACATCCACTTGGCGAAAGCGCCGCTGTACAACGCGCAGTCCGGATGCGGAAACGTCATCGGCCAATTGGGGGCAGTGGCATCGCGCGCTTTCTGTAGGCAAATCGCTTCAGGTAAGGGACTGAATCCGTGCCAACGCAACATCGGGTATTCCCCCGCCTGTTTCGCCCCTTCACGCTGAAAAAGGTAACCCTCCGCAACCGAATCGCGGTCAGCGCCCATTTCGCCGGCTGGTGGGTCACGGACGGACTGCCCAACGAGGAGTTTGCGGCCTACATCGAGGAACGCGCCAAAGGCGGCATAGGCCTATTCGTCATCGGTGCCACCGGCCCGACCTATGACGCCGGGCCGGATTGGATACAGAATACCTCAGAGGCTATCATCCCCCGCTACCGGATGCTGGTCGAGGCGGGTCGCCGTCACGGCGCTAAAGTCTTTGCCCAACTCATTCATACGGGTGACCCTCTCCCTTCACCCGCAACCGATCGCATCCGTCTTGGAATGCAGGCCCAACTCCTTCCGCGCGCACGCCGCCGGCCGCGCTGCCCTGATCGAAGCGCGGCGGAACTTCGCGCCCTCGCCGGCAAATTCGGCGAAGCGGCCGCCCGGGCGAGGGAAGGAGGCATTGACGGACTGGAGCTCCATGCGCACGAGGGCAACATGCATGCCCAGTTTCTCAGCCCGATCTGGAACCGGCGCACGGACGAATACGGGGGACCGCTTGTCAACCGCATGCGTTTCATCGTCGAAACGCTCCAGGCGATGCGTGATGCCATCGGGGATGATATGCCTCTTGGCATACGGTTAAAGGCCCACGACCAGGAAAAAGGCGGGATGACGACCGGGGACTATGTAGCGCTGATCACCCGGCTGGAGTCGATGGGCCTGGCGGACTACATCAGCCTCACGGCAGGAGACGGCGGCCTGCACCACGGCCCCCTGCCCCGTCCGGATGGGGAGTGGCTCCCGCTTGTGCATCAGATCAGGCAAACAACCTCCCTGCCCATCATGCATGCCGGCCGCATCACCACCCCCCAGATGGCCGAAGAGGCCCTCGCCGGGGGCTTGTTGGATGTCGTCTGTATGACCAAGTCGCACATTGCCGACCCGCACTTTTCACGCAAGGTCCAGGAAGGCCGGCTTGAAGACATTCGCTACTGCACGCGCTGCCTCCAAGGCTGCATCGGGGACAGTGAGCAGATGACGTGCGTGTACAACCCCGTCACAGGCCGGGAGCGGACCTGGGCGGCGCTGAAGCCGGCTCAGCAGAAAAAACGGGTCGTCATTGTCGGGGCGGGACCCGCCGGCATGGAGGCCGCGCTGGTTGCCCATGCACGCGGCCATGAGGTGACCGCGTTCGAGAAGAGCGGCCGGGTGGGAGGCCAGGTGCTCCTTGCCGCCGCCAGCCCCATGCGCCGAATGTTTGGCCGAATCGCTGAGTTCTACCAGCGCCAGGCACAAAAAGGCGAGTTCGAAATTCGCCTTTCCACGCAGGCTACGCCCGCTTCGATCGCTTCAATCGGGCCGGACGCGGTAGTCGTCGCCACCGGCTGCAGACCGCGCACCGCCCAGGTCCCAGGCGGTCGCGAGACATGGACTGTCTCCGATGCCCTCAATCGCGATCTTGACGGTATCGAGAGACTACTGGTCGTCGATCGCGCAGGGACGATGCACGCCCTGATGCTGAGCGACTATCTGTCAGCTCTCGGGATCGAAGTCGAATACATCACCCCCGCCGCCCGGGCGGCCAGCGCAATCGAAGCTATGACACGCGAGGAGATGCTGGCGAGGCTGCAGGACCGAGGGGTCCGGTTCAGCGCAGAGCAAGAACTCGTCTCCTGGGATGAAAGGAGCGCTCTGGTCCGGCACAGCCGCTTTGTCGAGGAGCGCGCCCTGCAAGGGATCGACGCGGTTGTCGTATCCGCCGGGGCCGAGGCCGTCAATGGCCTGGCCCTTGAACTGCGTGGGATTGTGCCCGAGGTCCATACCATCGGCGATGCCAACGTACCCCGCACGGTTCAGGAGGCGACCCTGCAAGGTGGACTTGTGGGTCGCATGCTGTGAGCTGCCTTTCGATGCGCGAGGGCGTGACCTGCATCCAGGCAACCGCACCAGCGCAGTTGCGCGACGCGGAGGCCGGGAGTCCTGGCCGCCGGTCTCTCAGGCGATGATGTCTTCCCCTAATCCGGGTTGCACTCTGATGTTGCGGGCATCTTATCTCTATGATCAGGACCGTGGTGCAATCCTGCCTACCTAAGGGCGAGTTGGATCGTGACTCAACTCCCTGGTGCACAGGTAGTTGAACGCGAATGGATTACCTCTTCGCATCGCAGGTCAAATGTGCTGACTTCCAGGGGCGTGCCTGAGTTATGTTGAGTCGGAAAGATGTCGATTACTACCACGACAATGGGTATTTGCACCCGCCAGGCGTACTCTCTTCTGCTGAGGTAGCGCAACTGCAGATAGCCACGGACCGGCCGCGGCGGGAGGCTGCGACGCACGATCTATTTCGGCGCCTTTGCAATCGACCCGTACATCGATGAGTACCAGGCCAGTCATTCTCTCGTGAAGTTGCATATGCAGTATATGTTCCGGGGAATGCAACTGCGTCGGAAACTGACCTATACCCGGAACGAGAAACCCTTCGAATGGAGGGGATCCCCGGCATGGCAGGTAGAGATGGGGGAAACGGACCACGTCGAATGGGGGGTGCGTAGCGCACGACCGAGCTGAATCCCGACCGCCTTGTCGGAGGCGGCCCTTACAACCTCTAATCACGTGACGAAGCTCCCTCATACCCGATTTCCGGACTTTGGCTTCTTCATCCCGTGCCTCCCAACGACTCCTCTTCTTGGCTCAACGGCGCTTCGTCGCAGGCCCTGGTCATGACCTGACTTAAAGGCCGAACTTCAAACAAAGGTGCCCAAAATGAATACAAGAGTCTACAACTTTGGTAGTGGGGCTTCCCTCCGCCTGGACCCCGCGCGCAATAGCTGGAGTCTCCGCACGGCGGAGCGTGTCGCCATCAGCGACAGCAGGGTCGGGCTCCACCTGGCCGGGGGCCGCAAGGTGCTTGGCAGATTTGTGAGCGCCGAGAGGATCCCTCTTTCCGACCCTGCCGGCACGGGAGAATGCGTCGTCGTCGAATTCGTCAACGACGACCTTGAGCTCTCCTTCCGCTGGCAACTTGACGTCTACGATCGCCAGCCTGTCCTGGCGATCTCCTTTTCCGTTACCAACAACGGCCCGGCAGACCTCCTGGTCGAGGACATCTTTGCCGTTGACGGGACGCTTCTCCAGGGGTTGGACGCGACTGACGGGTGCCGCGTGCTCAACAACGGGCCAGGCGCGTGCGGATTCCTCTGGTATCCCTCGACTGTGGAACCTGTAAGCACTGCCCTGGACCCAGGCGCACAGATTGAAGCGTACTGGTCTACGGCGCTATCTGTCCCCGCAAGAAACTTGTGCTTTGCTATCGGCATGGGCCACTCGCCGTCAGCCTTCATTCGCTTTGTCTTTTCCCGACAGGAAAACGACGTCGGCGTCTATGCATCGGCTCTGCAGGAAACCGGCAAACAGTTTCCCTGGAAAGAGTCATACAGACACGCTCTGGACCCACGATCGGAGAATGTACCCATCAACCCCCTGCTCTTGAAAACCGGCGGCAAAATAGATTCCAGGTTCGCGCTCGCGTGCTCTGAATCGATCCATTCCGCTCTGGACAGCTACACGAACCATGTGCGTGATTACCTGGAGGTAAAGCTGCCGCTTGATCCCGTTGCCGGCGTGTTTGCCGACTATTCGTGTCACCCACCCTTCCGTACGACGGACGCCCGATCAGTCACCAGCGAGCGATTGTCAACCATAATCGGCATCCTGGAAGAAAAGTTGCAAAAGTATGGCCTGACCTACATCTTGTTCACGCTCGGTGTTGGCATCACGCCGGAGAATGCGCCGGATGACTTTGATTGGAGAGCGTTCTTGACCGAGGACGCAGTGAGGACGATTGACGTTACACACCCGGACTTTCGGGGCTCCGAAAAAGACTACCAGCTCCTCGACTATTTTCCTGAAGGCATCAGAAGTTTCACCGATGAAATCCACAATCGGGGGTTCAAGGCGGCGTTTCACTATACGGAGCTGAACCATGTCAAGAGCGGTCCGCCGGAATGGGATGATGTTTCAGCCCGGCACGCGAAAAAGAGATTCCTGGACGAGTGGGGGTTTGACTACCTGTTCGCCGGACTCGGCTACCCGCCCTACAATCTGCGGCAAGACCAGACGATCATCGAGGCCTTTCGAAGGAGGTTTACACGAATAAAGGAAGAGATCGGTCCAGACGTTTTCCTGACGGCGCATTTCCCGATTCCGCCGGCCCCCGGCGTAACTGACGGCGGCCGTGTAGCCCTGGACTTTCGCGGCGGAAGGGAGGTGATTCTACTCCATCAGTTGGCCCAGCGTTACTACTATCACGGCAAATGGTTTCAAATAGATCCGGAATTCTGCGACGCGGCAGCAATCCCATTCGCAAATGATTCGGGCGCCTTCGGATTACCTGGAATGTCGCCCCTTGATCAGATCATCTCGCCTCTTGAAAAGACAAAGGCGTGGATTTCCCTGCAGGCCATAGCCTGTTGGAGCTTTTTCGTGGGCGGCGCGCTGGAGAAAACCACGGACGAACGCTTTGACCTACTGAGCCGCGCCCTGCCAGTCTACCCAGGCCGGGGTTATCCACTCGACTTGATGGCGGAAGAGAATCCACTCAGCGTTTGGGTGCTCCCCGTCTCCCATCCTTGGGGAGGCAATCACAAGGTGATCGGCCTGTTCAACTGGTCGTCCGAGGAGCAGGCAAGAACGGTGTCGTTCAGGCGCCGGGATGTCGCCGGCGATGAGGGGGACTACCTCCTGTTCGATTTCTGGGCAAAGCGATATCTTGGTTCACTGGAAGAAGAGTTCAGCATCGCGCTGCCCCCCTTCACCTGCCAGGTCCTCTTCGCAACCGAAAAGGAAAAGGACGTCACCTTCATAGGTTCGGACCGGCACATCAGCGGTTCTTTCGCCCTCAACAGTTGGCGCTTCGACCCTGGTGAAGGTGTGGTATCGGGGGAGTCAGAGGGGCCTGCGTCCACCGAACACTCCCTGTTCTTCTATCTCACCGAAGACATGGGACCCCTTTCGTTCGAGGGCTGTACCGCCGAGCTTGTACAGATGCGCGTTCTGCGCGTGACGGTCGGCTTCGGCGACGGTGGGACCAGGAAGTGGAAGGTCAAGCTGGACAGACAGACTACGGTCGCCCACTTTGAGCACAAATACGGGGCATTTCAGTTTTCGCCCTCCATCATAACAAGAGAGCAAGACAGGAACCTGCCCGCCAGATAGCCGCTCTGTCCGGTCTCGAGGCGGACCGGTGTCAGAAGGGGATAGACCAAATGCCAAAAATCACGATCATTGGCGCCGGCAGCACGGACTTTACCAAGGCGTTCCTGGCGGACATCCTCTCGCGGCCCGAGCTGGCCGAGACGACCACGGTCTCGCTGATGGACATCAGCCAGGAAAACCTTGATGCGGCGGCCGCCCTGGCGCGGAAGATGGTGCGGCAGACGGGTCGCCCGACCGTTATTGAGGCCACCACCGACCGCCGCAGCGCTCTTTACGGGGCGAACTACGTGGCGATCGTCATGCTTTTGCACGGCAATGAGATTTTCAACCGCGCGTGTGAGATTGCCAGGACCTACGGTGTGGACCAGGCAGTTGGTTGTACGACGGGGCCAAACGGCGTCTTCATAGCGCTGCGCTACGTGCCCGTCCTGGCAGAAATATGTAAGGAGATGGAGGCGCTCTGTCCCGACGCCATCATGTTTAACTACTGTAACCCCGCCGCCATCAACCCTTGGGCGCTGAGCAAGGTTTCAACGATCCATGTACTTGGGATGTGCCACAGCGTGCAGGGTACCGCCCAGACCCTGGCACGCTACATCGGCGCGCCCTACGAGGAAACAGGGCATTGGGTAGCGGGACTCAATCACCAAGCCTGGTTTTTGTGCTTCGAGTGGAAGGGGCAGGATGCTTACCCTCTGCTGTGGGAAAAGACGGAGGACCCGGCCATCTATGAGCAGGACGTTGTGCGCTGCGAGATGTTGCGGCACTATGGCTACTTCGTGACGGAATCCAGCTATCACAACGGCGAATACGTTCCCTACTTCCGTCGGTCCGGGGAGCTTATTCGACGCTATACGCCTACGCGAGGGTCATGGGGCGGGTTGGGCTATGAATACACCAACAAAGAGCGTCATCAAAGGAAGGAGGCGGAGCGGCGACTGACTTTGCGTGAAGAGGCCTTTGGAGACGCTCCCCTTGAGATCGGCCCAAGCGACGAGTACACGATCGGAGTGATCCACGCAATCGAGACGAATACGCTCTACCGATTCAATGCCACCGTGGAAAACACCGGTCTTATCACGAACCTGCCGGATGGATATTGGGTCGAAGCGCCCTGCCTCGTGGACAACATGGGCATTCATCCCCGCTTTGTGGGCGACCTGCCGCCGCAGTGTGCAGCGCTGAATCGGAACCGCATGAACCAGGATGAGCTGGCCGTAAAGGCCGCGTTGGAGGGCGACAGAAGGGCTGCCGAACAGGCCGTTGCACTGGATCTGCTGACGGCGGCAGTGCTCACCCTCGACCAGATTCATGAAATGGTCGAAACAACCTTTGGCGAGTTGGCCGGCTATTTGCCCCAGTTCAGCTGACTTGGCCGCCGGAGAGGGGATGTAGAAGAAGCTGAGGAGGGACTCGAGGCGGACGACTGCGACGATTGACCGCTGTGGCTGGGAATGAGAGATCCCCGATCCTATTCTGTTTCTCGTTGGTTTGCCTCCTTATATGCTTCAGACCTCACCGGAAACCCCAGTCAGCGGCTTCCGGCAAGGTCTGATTTTCCCGCATGGCGCGTCCCGGTACCAGTTACGTGATCACTTCAATGCCGGCACTCTGCTTGAACTCCAGCATGCCCTTCGTTGCAACATCCTGCCAGGCTTCGCAGAGCTGCGCTGCGGTTACCGTGCCGGACCAGATCGTGCCGCCGAGTAGTTCCTGTTGCAGCTCCCTGTTGTCCATGAAGTACGCGTTGCCAAAGTCGCCCCACGCCCAGCCGTAGAAGTTGTTCAGGCCCTCAGCATACTGCGCGCGCTTGGCTGCGCCGAACAGTGCCAGCGGCTCACCGTCTGCCAACAGGCTCTGGACATACGGGTCCTGGCCGGCCCAGCCAAGAATTGCCGTATTGGTGCCGAAGATGTCCATATATCGGCGCTGGGTCTCGTCCTTGAACTGGGTGAAGATGAACTTGCTTGAGGCCGGCAGATGCGCTTGCGGCGCAGCGGAAATGATGCCGATTCCGCCCGGACCGACGGTCGCGGTGTGATGCACACCCGGGGCCAGGCCCGGCTGCTCGCTCCAACCGATCAGCTCGTACATCTCCATGTTTTCCTGCTGCTTCGCCCGGCGCAATGCCGATTCCAGCAACGATATCGCTGCCACACCCTCGCTCAGTCGATCGTTGCGGGCCACCTCCGGACGGGTCTCTTCACTGAACGAAACGCCGAATTTGAAGACGGGATCCAGATAGAAGCGTTGTACCGCTTCTATCGTCTTGTCGGCGGTCAACTGGAACTCCTGATTCTCCGCGTCCCACCAGTGTTGCCCCATGTCCAGGATTGCGCCCAGCATCCAATCACCGGACCAGTTTGGATTCAGCAGGTCAAGCCCCCAGCGCGTGACGTTACCGGCGTCATCCGTCTGCACCAGCTCCGCGCTCTCTGCCAGCATGTCCTCCCAAATGCTCCAGTTCTTCAACTCTTCAGGATAAGGCAGTCCGGCCTCATCGTAGAAGTCCTTGCGGTACATGAGCATCTGGGACGGATTGCTGCCGGCAATTGGCATCTCCATGAGCTGGCCGTTGAACGACACGCTGTCCAGGTCACCCGGCGCAAACATATCGCGGGTGTAGCCGGAAGCATCAAAAATGTCGTCCAAATTCAAGTACGTTCCGTCGATGTAGAACTGTGGATAGCCAAAGGAGGCCGCGTGCGCGCAATCCGGCGGCGTGCCGGCAGCCAGCAGGGGCAGCACTGTCTCGCGCACCGGCCAACCGCTCGGGATAAGCTCGACTTTGTAGTCCGTGGAGGCTTCGAAGTCATCCTTGAGTACACCGTGCCACATGTCCTGCTCGGTATTCGACAGGTGCACGTACTGGATGGTGATCTCTTCCGCCATCGGAGCGGCCTCTTCACTTTCGGCCGCCGGCTCCGCTGCCGGGGCCGTCGGTGCGACACAGGCGGCCAGCATGGTGCCGGCTGCCGTGAAGCCAGACAGTTGAAGGAACTTCCGTCGATTCATACTGTGACTCATGGGAATCCTCCTTGAAATAGAGTCGCAATGCCACAGAAACACGCCACGCGGGAAGAACTGCCTGATGCTGGAAACAGCTTATAAGACCAGGGATCTATTACCTGGAAATGTCTGAGAATCCCTGATCGCAGACGCACCATATTACTCCACCAACCCGGTACGGTCGATACTGCGCGTAAAGTAACGCTGCGTTACGAGAAACAGCAAGAGCAGCGGCGCAATCGTAAGGGTGACAGCCGCCATAAACAGATTTTCGCCCAAATAGAAGTAGGTGAAGGACGATGACGTCAGCAAACGAGTCATGTTGAACATCCACTGGGGCAGTGTATACAGATCCTGGTTCCGCAATGCTATGATCGGTCCCAGGCTGTCGTTCCACGTCCACACAAACGAGAATAGAAAGACGACGAGGATGGCCGGTTTGGCGAGCGGCAGCATGATCTGCCAAAAGATACGCAAGGGCCCGGCGCCGTCGACAGCTGCCGAATCTTCGAGCTCGAAGGGCAACCCTTTGAAAAACTGCCGGTAGACAACGAGCAGAATACCACCCCGAACCCCGTACCCCAGGTAGGTTGGGACGAGCAGCGGCAGATAGGTATTCATCCAATTCAGCTTGGAATAGAGCATGAATTGCGGAATCATGACCATCTGTGGTGGAACGATTATGGTGAACAGTAACACACCGAAGAGAAGCCGACGCCCGGGAAATGGCAATCTGGCAAAGCCGTATCCCACCAGCGCGCCCACGAGCGTCTGTCCTATGGCGGCAATGGCGCTGGTCACAACGCTGACCGGCAGCGAACGAAAGTAATTCAGATGTTCCAGTGCCAGAACGTAACCGTCGGCCGTAGGATTGCGCGGGATCCAGCGCACCGTCGGGTTGCTGAGCTCGATCAGCGGCTTGAAAGATGTGGAAAGCATGAACAGCACGGGAAACAGGAAAACATAGGCCAATTCCAGCAGGACCAGCCAGCGCAGAATGGTAACAAGATGCCGCCTGACTTTAAGGCTCACACCTTGCAGGTCCGCGTATGCAAGGCCCCATTGCCTGCGCTTCACCTGACCTGTCATCCGCGCTCTCCCAGGTGAAAGACGGCATTCGACATCATACGCAGGGTCAGACCCACCAATAGAAAGACCAACGCAAAGTAGACGACGCTCATCGCCGCCCCGAACCCCAGTCGCAGCGGGCCGAACGTTAGCTGCATGATATACTCGACCACCGGATTGAGGGGGTCGCTAAACAGGTCCACGTAGGTGTAGATCATGGCGATCACGATTACCGGTGAGATCATGGGCAGTGTGATCTTCCAGAACGACTCCCACGGCGACGCGCCGTCGACCCTGGCCGCTTCATATAAGTGCTCGGGAATGCTGTTCAGTCCGGCAGTGAAGAGCAGAATCTGCACACCTGTGTGCCAGACAATCAAAGAAAGGCGGTCCACAATGATCTGGACCGGCGCAACGACCAGCGTCGACTGAATATCCGATGCCACCGTCGCCCGCTGAAAGGTCTGAATGGTGGTGCTGACCATGTCGGTGGCGGCGCCGGCGCGAATTACTTCCTTGATTACGCCGCCGCTGGCAACGATCACCGGCAGGAAGAAGACGGCGCGCAAAATGAGCTGGCCGCGCGTTACCCCCTGCAGTAGAACGGCCATCATCATCGAAAAAACCAGAATCAGCGGCACGTTGAGCACCAGATCGCGCAGCGTTCGAGCCAGTGCCGGCAAAAAGTCCACGTCGCTCTGCACAATCTCCAGGTAATGCTTCAAGCCAACCCACTCGGTCTGCAGATTCATCAGATCGGTCACGTCCTGGAAGCTCAAAAGTATGGTGCGCATGATCGGCCAGGCAAACAGCAGTGCCGTCCCCAAGATCCAGGGACTCACGAAAATAAGGCCCCAGATCGCCCTCTGTGTTCTCAGATTGAACTTCATCGGATGCTATACCCCATCGGTTCGATCGAGAGTCCGGCTCGCTCAAATGGTTTCCCGCCATAGTTAACGGCTACGCGCGTGCCGTCTTCATACTCAATTTCGTAAACGTCCGGCCCAAGCCGGCGGTGGGCAATGATGAATTGGCCCACCGTGTGGCCAAGTTGACTGACGAGCCGTTCATATTCGGTGGCGGCGCGATCGATCCAGTCCCCGTACTGTGAAGTGTACAGTTCGGAGTAGGTCGACCTGGCGAGCAGGACCGGATCCCTGTAGGTCAGCTCGTATGCGGGCAACATGCCGTACTCCAGGCGGCGCAGGGCATCGCGTTCCGGCCACTGGTCCAGGTTGGACGGCTCACCATATAGCCGTACCAGGCCGTGGGTGGCTACGGCATAGAAGGGCACCGTCTGTTCGCCGAAAGTGTAATCGTTGCGATCCAGCGGCAGGTTGGTGACGGCATCGACCGCACCCAGCACATAGGCATTGCCGCCTTGCGCCGCCGCTGAACCGGTCTTGTCTCGTATGGTACTCAGTATCTGGCGCCAGGCCTGGCCGAACTCGGTGCGCTCTAACGGATTGCGCGGATTGGCGTCCTTGAGCACCAGTTCCCCGGCCCAGCGCAGCTCCAGCCCGTCAACCCCCAACGCAGCCAGCCGGGGAACATCGGTCATTACATAGCGATCGAGAGCGAAAGCCGGATTGAGGAAAAACAGATTGCGGCGCAGGGCAGGCGGGACATACAGCCGGCTGGCGCTGGCTATCATGTCGGTCATTGGCAACAGATTCGGCAAGATCACGGCGTCGGTTGGAGGAAAAAAGCCGCCATTGCGTAGGAAGGCAAGCGTGTAGTCGTCTTCCAGCAACAGCCGCCCGCCCAGCTCTTCGACCCTGTCGGCCAGCCGGCGCAGGCCATTGGCGCCCCCCAGCCGACGGTCCGGCGGCCAGCGGCGGGGAAGTCTGCCTTCGTATCCGCCGGTGCTCCAGCCCACGAGAACCACGTCGAGGTTCTTGATGCCGCGCTGGTGGAACTGCGAGACGATTTCGCCGGCCTCTTCAAAGGTAGTGGCTGTCAAAAACCGGCGGCCGAAGAGCCCCGGTTTGGCCGCGCCCATCACGAGGCGCAGACGCATGGCCGGCCGCGCACTTTCGCCGCTGAGCCGTGGGATGCCCAGATCCTCCACAAAGTGCCGCCGCAGACGTTGGGCCATCCCCACCCAGTCTGCGGCCTCGTCAGCCAGAAAAAAGTAGCGCACCGCACGGTCGCCGTGGATGCGCTCAGTTTCGTAAAAGCCCTTAAAGACGTCTTGTTGATCCGTTGGATACTCGGTCAAATTCCGGTAGACAAGCCGCAGCTTGGCCTGGCTGAGCATTGTGGGTCGGCGGGCCAGCGATGCTTCAATGACGGTGTCGCCTGCGCCCTGTGTGGCGACCGCCAGCACGGCCACCCGATCATCGGGATGGACGATTCCCAGCGCGGCCAGGGAAGTACGTTGGGTCGGCGGCTGGGCGAAGGAGTAGACCGTAGCGCCATAGGCGGACAGGCTCGCCTGCTTGCGAAAGGCCGGGTGTTCGCCACCCAGATGCACCAGTGAGCCGGGGCCGTCTGGCAATATCACATAGGCCGACGTGTCCGCGCGGAACGGTACCGCCCCCAGCAATGGGAAGAGGTCCAGGGCCACAAATCGGCTGTTTTCGGTTTCCTTCAGCTTCACCTCCGCCAGCGTGACGTCCAAATAGTCCGGACCGATTTCGTAGCGCAGGGTCAGCCCGGCGCCGAATTCATCCATCGCATAGGACGCCTCTGCGCCGGCGGGCAACCGTTCAATCGTCAGCCCGGACACGTCGGTGACGCTGTCGGTGCGCTTGGTCTGTGTGCCGGCTCCGCCCGTCATAATCAGCGTAAAATCAGTTTGCAGTGTACGCAGGACGTTCCTGGCGATGTCAGTGTCGCTCGGCAGTGCGGGCGTGGTCAGCCAGACGCGGCCGGCCCGCCGGTCACGGATCGCCAGGTGACCGGTGGATTCGTCCATGTAGAGTGACAGATGAGTGCTTGTGGCCATCAATTCGTAGCCGGGAGGCACACTCTCTACGACCGAGCGGACCTCGGAAAGAGGATTCGCTTCCTCGGCCGCGGCGGGGAGGGGAACGGTCAGGACGAGGACGAGGACGAAGACGATCAACAGATGCCTGGCAGCGAGAGGAATATGCCGGCGATCAGGACGTCCTTCAGCAGGCATGTAATTCCTCCAGCCTACCCGGCTCAGAAGAGGCGAACAATGTCATAAATCACATCTCCGACTGCTCTCAATGCCTCGGCCCCCAATATGCCGAACATCACAGTCGCGCCGCTGAGCACGACGACCCCAAAGATGATTACCATTCCAACGCGCGCGGTCTGGCGCCAGGTGTAGCTGTGGACTGTACGCAGCTGCAGGATCAGCAACAACAGGACCCAATAGTAGGTAAGGCTCCACAAGGTCTCGTAAAGGCCGCGTTCGCCGGCCATCAGCACGTGGCTCAACAATGCGATGGGCACGGCCAGCAATATGTAGGGAACAAGGCACAATGCCGTGGTGCGAGCTACACCGCGTGCCGTTCCCTCGCCGTCGAAGAGGGTTGCAACCCCGAAATTCGCCAGCGTCCAAAGCCCCCATGGTATGCCTATCCGCAGAAACTCCAGATAGATCTTGGCATCTTCCCAGCGCAGCTCGGGCAGTAGTGAGGCAGCGACAGGCCGGTACAGTCGCAGCCAATCCAGAATCGAGCCAACCAAGGGTGTCGCCCGCATATGGAAAGCGATCAGTGAGAGGCTGACGACACGCGCCAGTCCCGCCGCCGCCAACAAGAGCAGAACCGGCCACAGCGAACTGCCTTGCGCCACCCGTTCCAGCGTCTCGACCGGGCGCACGAGAATGCCGACAACGGCCGGCAGCTCCCGTTCTCGGACCGGCGCAATGGCAGAGTCGCGTCGCTCACGCCGGGCAATCGTGGGCCATCCGAGGATACCGAGAAGAGCCAGAAACGTGCCGCTGGTTATCCAGCCGAAATAGCGGCGCAGCAGCTCCTGCCTGTGTTCGACAAAGGCCTCCGAATAGCCCAGTTGGTCGCCGGCAAGCGTATACCTGTCCATCGCCGCTTGCCAATGCTGCTGCTGAAAGCGCGCTCTGCCGATACCGCTGTGCGCCCGCAGGTAGTTGGAAGCCAGGTGCAGCACCGCTTGCCACGTGTCGGCCGCCCGCTCATATTGCCCATTGAATTGCAGTGCGCTGGCCTCATGAACAAGCTGCGTGAAACGTGTCGGACGTAAGACGTGAATGACCGAACGCGCGCTGTCCGCCACATAGAGAAAACCGCGGCTGTCCGTCTCAACCTGATTGGGCAGCCCGAAGGCGGCAGGGCCCCTTCCTCGCTTGCCGAACGCCATGAGCAGATTACGGTCCTGGTCAAATTGGTAGAGACGCCCGGTGGTCTGCTCAAGCGCCGTGACGATTCCGTCATCGCTGACAGTGATCGAAACGTACAGGAACGGGGGATCCCAGGCTCGCCGCCGCTCGCCGAAGCGCTTGTTCTGATAGAGCTTGCGTTCGAGGCCCTTTTCCACAAAGACATTGACACCGACGGGACTGAGCTTCTGAATCTGTTCACGTTCTTCGCCTGCGGCACAGGTATAGATGAAACCATCGGCGGCCAGGTACATGTCGGTGTGAGCTGTGGGCCGCGCCAGCAGCAGCTTGTTTCGCTGCTCCTCTGTGGTCAGATAGCGGGCCCAGAGCCAGCGCAGGCTGAAGCCGATATGATTGGTGCCAAAGAACCCTCGAAACTGGTTCTGGAGGTCCATGATGATCATGCCGGCTCCCGAGCCCTCCAGAAAATAGATATAACCTCGGCGGTCTTTGAGGACCTTGGTGGGACCGGCCGTCCGAATCGACGCCAGCACATCGCTCTGCGGTGTCCTGAACTCCTGAATGAACTGGCCGTCATCGCCGACATGGACGATGCGAACATTGCCCGTATCGGCTATCCAGAAGGTACTGTCGACTGGGTCGCGATAGATTCCCTGCGGCGCATCCAAACCGAGCTCCGGGCCAAACTGGCGGACCACGGTCCAGTCGGGAGAG
Organism: Caldilineaceae bacterium; assembly: GCA_022827195.1. Classification (GTDB taxonomy): domain Bacteria; phylum Chloroflexota; class Anaerolineae; order Caldilineales; family Caldilineaceae; genus Bin5. The sequence goes on along the minus strand of JAJDTL010000024.1, from coordinate 61,800 downwards.
AGTTCAACGATACGGTTGTTGCCGGTGTCCACAATGTAGAGATGGCCCGTCGCGCGGTCGCTGAAAACATCGCCCGGGCTGGCGAAATCGCCGATCCCCAGCGACACTCCGTCGATAATGCGTTCAAGGACGTAGGGAGCCGGAATCGGGACCGGGCGGCCCGCATGGTCCAGCGTGAAGTTATCATAGGGCTGAAGCGGTCCCTGCGCATGAGCTTGCGAGGTATCAAGCGTCACAGCTCCCAATAAGATGATAATCGTCGTGATAACCTTGGACGGACCGCCGCCCAACCAAAGCGGTTGCCTATGGCACTTCTGACGCCTGCTTCTGGCCGCCATGGATTCTCTACCGCTCCGAAATATACGCCGTCATGCCCTGACAAAAAATGGCTCGGCAGGGCGCCCGTTCTTGTCAAGCCTCGTGAAGCGCGAACCCAGCCGGGACATGCCCTGTCTCAGGGACAAGCACACCAGCTGTCCTCCAACGTGCCATAGCGCAGATGTCCGCAGTGCATGCACTGTACGTTGGAGGGCATGCCGTCGATATCCACTTTCAGCATCCGGCCCTCCAAGAGAGCCGTCACCTCCCGGCGCATCTGGCCCAGTTTGTCGCCCTGCCAGGGCACGGGGTCAGACTGCCAGGGCAACGCTTCGACGACGATGGGGCTTTCAAAGTCCATGCTCCGCAGGATCGCGCCCACGTCGTCCCAGGGAACGGTCCCGTAGCCGGGCTGGAAGTGCATGTCGCGGACGCCGTCGGTATCTTCGAGGTGAAAGGTGATGATCAAGTCCTTCAGGATCTCCATGCCCTCCTTGGCTTGACCGGCTACATGCGCATGACCGCTGTCATAACATACCCCCAGCCACTCCGACCCTATCTTCTCCACCACGTCGCGAACCTCCTGGCACTCGGAGCCAGGACTACGAGGAATAATATTCTCGAGGGCCAGCCGCACTCCCGACCGTTCCGCCACCGGCAGGATCTCCTCCAAGCTATCGAGGAGTACGCGCAGCATCAGGGGAACCTCTTCTTCTTTGGCAAATGAACCGGGGTGGATAACATAAACGGAAGTAGCTGCCAGGGCTATCCTCTCCAGAACGTATTTGTTGTACTCCACCGCGCTGCGTCGGTTCGATTCGTCAAGATCGGATAGATTGCCCAATGCACGCCCGAAGGGCGCATGCACCGACCAAATTTGGATCCCGGCTTGGCGAAACAGTTGCGTATTCTTCTCCACCTCCTCTTCGGAATGGCTGACGAAGAACTGATAGCCGGCCTCGATGGCGGTTATTCCTGCTGCTTTCAGCCGTGGGATCAACTCCTCCGGCCTTGTCAGCACCTGGTTGGGGAAGTCATTTGCACTCCAGGCAACGTCCATCTTATTCTCCCTGAATGAAACCAGCCTCGTCGGGCACGAATGCCGCGCCGGTCCCTTTGTGTTCGACCCTCTGCGGCGCACGGCTTACAAAACTGCCCCCTTACTCCCGCTGGCCTTGACAAGAAGCTGGATTGAGCTTGGCATGGCAAAAGTCCGGCCGCCGCGCGCCGCCCGGTTTTCACCCCGCCTGCGCGCCCTTTCGCTCAGAGGCATGCGCACCAATTGTCCTCCGCCGTCCCAAAACGCAGGTGCCCACAGCGCAGGCAGCGCAGCTTGGTTGGGATGCCGCTGACATCCACCTGCATCAGCTCGCCTTGCAGGAGAGCCGAGACCTCCCGCTGCATATGACGGTAACATTCACCTGCCCACGGTATGGCCCTGACGACGACAGGGCTTGTAAAGTCCATCGTCTGCCAGACGCCGAGGAAATCGTTCCATGGGACGACACCATAGGGAGGCTGCATGAAGTGATCCCACATGCAGGATTGAACGGTACCGTCGTTGTCGGCGAGGTGGAATGTGATGATGAGATCTTTCAATATCTCCATACCCGCTTTGACCCCGCCGCCCTTGTGCGCATGATCGGTATCGAAGCATACGCCCAGCCATTTGGAGCCCAGCTTCTCCACCACTTGACGCAGCGCCGGGAAGCCGGGACCCGGTTCGCGGGGCACGATATTCTTCAGGGCCAGTCGCACGCCAAGACGCTCCGCGACAGGCAAGAGCGATTCCAGGCTGTCGGAGAGCAGCGGAAGCATCCGGGGGACCTCCTGCTCACCGCCGTAGGCGCCGGGGTGGATTACGACGAGAGAAGCGCCTGCCAGCGCGACCCTCTCCAGAACGAACTTGTGGTACTCCACAGCATGGTGACGCTTCAATGCATCCGGGTCAGCCAGATTGCGGTCCTTTCCAAACGGTGCATACACCGACCATATCCGAATCCCGGCCTGGTGAAACATCCGGCTGTTTTCCTCAACGACCCGCTCGGGATTGGCGATGAAGAAACTGTGGCCGGCCTCGATGGCTGTCACGCCGGCGGCCTGCAGCTCGGGGATCGCCTCCTCCGGCCTGGGCAGCACAGGGATATCCCTGTACGGAACCATTGGAACATCCTGCGTGTAAATGGCTAGTTCCATCAGCTCTTCCTGTCTCCGATCTATGCCGCCATCAGGTGGCGAAGGTTGGCCAAGCCCTGCCGCGTACCGCGGACGGGATCGAAAATGCTCTCATATTCAAGGGAAAGAAAGCCCTGAAAGTCGATGTCGCTCAGCAGTTCAATCACACGAGGATAGTCCACGATTCCCGCGCCAGCTTCCAGGTAGGCATAGCCGCTGTAGCTAGTGCTTCCCACATAGACGGCGTCTTGCAGGTGGCAGTGGATGATATATGGCGCCAGCTGACGTCCGGCCTCTATCGGATCGACACCCACGGGCACAAAGTTTGCCGGATCGTAGTTGAAACCAAGCCAGGGGCAGGCGACTCCCTCGACGATGCGGGCTACGTCATCAACAGTGGCCGTGATACCGAAGTGGTTCTCAAATGCCAGCCGAACCCCGTTCTCCTCTGCGACCGGCATTATGCGCCTGAGATTGAGGATCGTCCGGTCGAACATATTCCCATCGACATATTGGGCGCGAATGTGGCTGGCAAAGACTCGGAGGATCGGGGCGCCCAACGCGCCGCAGTAGCTGATCTGCTTGCCCACCGAAGCGAGCATGGCATCCAGCTTAGAATCACTGACCGCGAAATCGCTGTCGCCCATGAGGGCCGCCGGCACCAGATCAAATTCGTCGAGCAGCTTCTTTGTACGCGACACAGGGATGTCGTCACGTATCTTGGAGCCGAGGTGCTCGTGGCAGTTCAGCTCCACATATTTGAACCCCAACGCGGAGATCTCGCGCAGCGCGTCTTCCAGGTCCATATTTCGGAAACCGTGGGTACAGGTGCATTCCTATATGAGTGTCTGTTCACATCCGTCCCAAAGAACTCCATCTGGGAATCCACGGAACCAATACGACACTGCCTGTTCTTAATACGGAGGTAGTGATGCTGCGAAACTTTGCGAACCAGCACGACCGCGACCAGCTCGAAACCGAACAAAAACTGTGGTGCAGGCCAGTAGCTCAGAAGAGAAAAGTAGAGGAGGAAACCTGCTGAAATGTTCCGTTCATTGCAGTTGTGTCCCTTATGCTACGAACCGACTGCGTGCAGGTAAGGGTCAGGAGGCACTGCATAAACATCGAGCTTTGGGTCCCGTACTTCAACGATTTGGCAAACCGGTTTTCGTCTACGGCGGCGACCGGTCAATCCGAGCTGACCGACGATTTGATCCGGCTGAACTTTGCTCGCCTGGCCAAAAGCCTTTGACGTATCTCGCAGGCCAGGGACCAACCGTTTTGCTGCTGCCGTTGCCTGCAGTCAGATTGTAACCCAAGGAAAAGACGGTGTCAATTGCAAAGAAATTTCATTATTTCCATGTTGCATTCCGGAATGGGAGCGAGTTCCCTGCTTCCTCCGCCCCGCGCAAGCGGGACCTGAGCAACCGGACTCCGCGACTTGCCGGTTTGAGCGATCCCGGATTCGAACCGCAATTGGATGCCATCACGCCCTTTTGCAGAACGGGCGGCGGCCCGTTGAGCGCACAAGAGTAGAGAGATGGGATGAGCGCGACCCCTTGAGGCGCTGTTGCGCCGTCGACTTAGCCAGGAAGGAGGCGTGGGAATCGGCGGTCTCCGCCCGTGGGCCGGGGCAAATCCGCTACACGTATGCTCGGCAAAGGCCCTCTCCAGCCGGCGGCCTCAAGCGTACTGACCGAACAGCGCTTCTGTCAGCACGCATTGCCTCTTCTTCCTGATTCCTTATAGGTATCCGACCTTGGGGCCCGCCGCTGAAGGCAGGCTCCTTCGTCAGTCGACCCTTTGACTTGCCGTCGGTCTCACAGCCCCATCTCGTACAGCTTCGCGATCTTCTCCTTGCGCCGCGGCCCGGCAGTCTCCATCAGCCGGTCGGTGAAGGTGCGCTTGCCGTAGCGTTGATTGACCCGCATCAGATAGCCGTAGAGCCAGGTCTCCTCCCAGCCCAGCCTGGGATAGGCCGCCCAGTTGAATGTGAACATCCTGCGGCCTACCGCGCCGCCCCAGGAGGAGTGCCACAGGCGGTGGTCGAACGCGACCACATCCCCCGGCGACGACTCCAACGGCATCCGCCCCGGCACGTCCGGGGAGTGGACGTCGAAGATGCCGTCCGCGACCGACTGGTGCAGCTGCCGCGAATACTCCGGGTGATGGCTGCCGGGGATGACACTGAGGCAGCCTCCGCCCTCGGCGACAGGATCGCAGTAGAAGGCGGTCTTCATCGTCGCAAAAGTGTGCAGCCCGCCGCCGTCCGCGTGCCAGCGCGTGTCGCCCACGTACAGGTTGCCGTCGTTGCCGCCGGTGTAGAGGCTGCCCTCGCCCAGCAACCCGTCGACTACGTCCAGCAGCCGCGCATCGTCCAGCAACGGGTAGAAGGACTCCGGGTCCTCCTCGATGATCGGCATCACCTCCTGCCGCTCATTGCCGTCGAAGTCAGCGCCGCCGCGCACGCGCCGCAGCGCCCGTACGAGCGCCTGGGCGTAGAACTCGATCTCGTCGGCGTCGAACAGTTGCCGGAAGACGACATAGCCGAATGTGCGAAAATGCTGGAGCTGATCGTCCGTAACTTTGATTCCCTGCTTATCCATTCTTTACCTCCAACGATGAACTGTTCTGGCTGTCAGACCAGGTAGCGGCTTGGAGTCAGACATTCTTTACCGGCGCGTGCGGACTTCCGGTACCGCTAACGCGCGCTATCGCGGGTAGCCATGAGCATTGCTGAACTGATAAGGGAAGATTTGAGCGAGGCCTGCGAATACATCCTGAAGGTAGGCGCGGCGACCAGAGCCGCCACTCAACCCTTAACGCCGGTGACGACCACACCTTGGATGAAGTAGCGCTGCAGGAAGAAAAAGACGAGAACCGGCGGGATCGTCAGAATCGTCGACATCACCATCAGCTCCGGCCAGGTGGCCGCCTGGTAGGTCAGATTCGTGTCGAACTGCCACGTGCGGATCGCCACCGCCAGCGTCATCTTCTCCTCGGTGTTGAGGTAGATCAGCGGCGCGAAGAAGTCGTTCCACTCGCCCATGAAGGTGAAGATCGACAGCGCGCCCAGCGCCGGCAGCGACTGCGGCAGGATCACCCGCCAGAACGTGCCGAAGAAGCCGCAGCCGTCAATGCGCGCCGCCTCGTCGATCTCACTGTTCAGGCTCAGAAAGAACTGCCGCATCATGAAAATGAAGAACGCGCCCCCGCCGAACCAGTTGGGCACGATGATCGGCAGCGGCGTATCCAGCCAGCCCAGGTCGCGGAAGATCAGGTACTGCGGGATCAGAACGACGTGGTACGGGATCATCATCGTGCTCAACACGATCACGAACATCGCGTTGCGGCCGGGAAAACGCAGGCGGGCGAAACTGTAGGCCACAAGCGAGGCCGTCAGCACGCGGCCTACCAGCACGCCTATCACGATCGTCATCGTGTTCTTGAGCGAAATCCAGAACGGGAACTTCGCCAGCGCCGTCGGATAGTTGGCCCACAGCACCGGGCGCGGGATGAACGTGGGCGGGATCGTAAACACCTGGCCGTCCGGCTTCAACGAACCGCTCACCAGCCATACCATCGGCAGCAGGAACGTCGCCAGCCCGACCGCCAGCACAATGTAAAGAACAGACCGCCAGAAAATACGGCTGACTTGATGTGAACTCAGATCGAAAACCGTCGAACGTTGCACAGCTTCCCAACCTCACTTGTCCAACGCGTGGCCTGCCATCGCAACCGCCTGCTGCCCCGGCCTACGCTGCCGCCAGCGCCTATTCGCCCTCATAGTGGACAAACCGCGACGAGGTCCGCAGCACCAGAACCGTCAGGGCAAAGATGATGATGAAAAGGATCCACGCCAAGCCCGCCGCGTATCCCATCTCTAGCTGCTGCCAGCCCTTGCGGTACAGGTAAAGAACATAGAACAGCGTCGAATTGACAGGGCCGCCCTGTGTGATGATAAACGCACTTGTGAAGATCTGGAACGAGTTGATGATGCCCATAATGAAGGTGAACAAGATCACCGGCGAGGTCATTGGTATCGTGACGTTCCAGAACTGCCCCCACGCGTTGGCGCCGTCCACTTTGGCCGCGTCGTAGAGCGCCGTCGGCACACCTTGCAGCGACGCCAGATAGAGAATCAGGCCACCCCCCGCGCCCCACAGGCTCAGCACCATCAGCGACGGCAGCGCCCACTTGGTCGAACCGAACCAGTTCGGCGGATCCTCGATTCCGATCGTCTGCAGTACGCTGTCGGCAAGCCCGTACTCGTTCGCGAAGACGTAGGCGAACAGATAGGCCGTGGCTACGCCCGGCACAACCGCTGGCAGATAGAATCCGGTGCGCCAGTAGGATAGGCCCCTCGCCTTCTGGTTCAGAAGCAGCGCCAGCCCGTAGCCCACAATCACGCCTAGCGGCACCGTTACGATCGCGTAGACGGCCGTAACACGCAGCGCCTGCGCAAAAAGCTTGTCACGCGTGAACATCCTCTCGAAGTTGTCCAGCCCGCGAAAGACCGGATCCGACAGGATGCTGTACTCCGTCAGCGAATAGTAGGCCGAAAGCATCATCGGCCCGACGCCCCACAACAAAAACCCCAGCAGCCAGGGCGAAATACCGATGTAACCGGCCAATGCTTCCCGTCCTTTGAGCGTCTGCCACCAATGGAGTTTCTGCGGTGTCACTGCCGTTGCCATGGCTGTCCTATGCTCCAGAAACGAGAAGTGAGGCATACCCTCTCCTCACTCCTCATCCCTCTCTACTCGATGTCGTCTAGCTCTTGGCTTCCAGCTCGGCGTTGATGTCGGCTACGGCCTCGGAGACCGCGTCGGCAGCCTCCCTCTCGCCGATGATAGCGGCCTGGAAGGCAGCCCTCAGCGTATCGCGCAGGAAGGCCGGCACCTTGAAGCCGTCATGGCCGGGATAGTGGATCGACGCCTCGGCCTGCTCGGGGTAGGCCGAGAAACCCTCCCAGCGCGAGAGATGAATCCCCACGACCTCCTTGGCTTCGCTGCCCTCCTCCAGACCTTCGTAGTAATGAAGACCGTTGTAGGACGGCGCCAGACCCATCGTGCGGATGAACTGCGTCCCCACGTCTTCATCGGTAATCTGGGTGATGGCGTAGGCCATTGCCGAGTCCAGCACCTCGGAAGACTTGTTCACGGTCAGAAAATCGCCGGTGGTGTGAATCGCGCGCTGCTGGAACCACGGCGTGTGGATGTAGACCTTCTCGAAGTCGAGCGAGTCAGAGGTCCACAGGGTGAGTCCAACCGGGCCCATCGCAAAGACGGCCCGCCCCGCACGGTAGGTACCGCCCTCGATCGGGCCGGCAATCGATTCGAGGTATGTATGGCCCTGGTGCGTGAGATCGATGACCTTTGTGATGGCCTCGAGCGACTCCTCCGAGTCCAGCAGGCATTTGGTCTCGTCGCCCTCGTACCACCATGTGTCGAACTGCTGACCGCCGTTGCCGTAGACCCAGTGCTTGCTGCCATAGCCCCAGCTGCCAATCAACGGACCGCCGAGGGTCCAGATCTGGTCTTCCATGCCGGCGCTGGCTTCGGCCACCGTTTCGCAGAAGGCGACAAGGTCGTCAAACTGCCAGGTGTCGTAGTCGTCCTGGCCGAACTGCGGCAGCATATCGGTGACGCCCAGTTCGTCGGTCAGCGTCTTGTTGCCGTGGAAGACGACCGGATGGGCGACATACTGGTCGAGGCCGAGGACCTCGCCCTTGTAGCCGCCGACCTCGACCGCGTCCCAGTAATAGTTGTCGGGATTGAAGTCGTAGACCGGAAGGTAGTCGTCAAAGGGATGCAGCTGGTTGGACGTCCAGAAATCACCCTGGAAGACATTGGCGATCATCATGACGTCGGCCGCAGTGCCGCCTGCCAGCTGCAGCTTCAACTTGTCGTGATACTCGCTCCAGGGCGTGCTCTCAAGCGTCGCCTGCGTGTCGGTCTTCTCTTCAATGATCGGGGCGTAGTCGTTCCAGAACGTCCCCCACCACGTGCTGAACCGGATCGGTGTCGCCTCGGAAACCGCGGCGCCCGAATCAGCCGCGGCCTCTTCCGCTGCCGGTTCGGCCGCCGGCGCCGGCGCGCAGCTGGCGATCACACCGGCTGTGCCGGCCAGCGCCGACCACTTCAGGAACTCACGCCGTGAGACATCGACTCGTTTTGTCGGATCCATGAGCATTCCCCTCCTGTGTTCGTCTCGGCGATGCCGATACGTCTCTCTGCCATCGCATCGAAGTCAGACTTCCGCCCACTCTCTCCCCAGACATCACCTCCTCTCGCGGCGATCGGCCGTAGCCTCAGTCGGGGCATGCTGACCTGCAGTCGCCCGCGCATTCGCAGTCGCCGTTCGGTGGCCTGACAGCGTCCGGTTTCGCAAGAAGCCGTCCAAGGCAAGCAGGTCCTGGTCGGCGGAGCCGGGTGACTCCAGTGAGATCGAAGATTGCACTGGGGATTGGCAGGGCAGCCATGGAATTACCGACAAAATAACACTCCGCACCTGCCCTGTCAAGCAGGACAAAAATATCTTCTATCGCTGTAGGCTGCTGTCGCCTTGCCGCCAGCTGCATTTCCGCCGTACTGCCGCCTTCGCCTTGGCCCTCCTCAAAACTCGAAGAGAGGAGTGAGGCTCCATCTCCTCACTCCTCTCTTCGTTCGCCTCGAACTCTGCTAGCTCTTGGCCTCCAGCTCCGCGTTGATGTCGGCCACAGCTTCCACGACCGCCTCCGCGGCATCCCTCTCGCCGATCAGGGCCGCCTCAAACGCCGTCCGCAGGGTATCGCGCAGGTACGCCGCCGCCTTGAAGCCGTCGTGACCCGGATAGTGGATCGAAGCCTCAGCCTGCTCGGGATAGGCCGAGAAACCCTCCCAGCGCGAGAGATGGATCCCCGCCACCGCTTGGATCTCACTGCCTTCCTCCAGCTCACCGTAATAGAGCCCGCTGTTGTAGGCTGGCGATAGACCCGAAGTTCGCACGAACTGGCGGCCTACGTCCTCATCAATGATCTGTGTGATGGCATAATCCATTGCCGCGTCCAGCACCTCAGACGACTTGTTCACCGTCAGGAAATCGCCCGTCGTGTGAATGGCCCGCTGCTTGAACCACGGTGCGTGGATGTAGGACTTTTCAAAGTCCAAAGAGGCCGACGGGTACAGCGTCAGCCCCACCGGCGCCAGCGCCAGCGCAGCCCGCCCCGCCCGGTATGTGCCGCCCTCGATCGGACCCGCCACTGCCTCCAGATAGGTGTGCCCCTGCAACGTCAGGTCGATCACCTTGCTGATCGCCTCGAGCGACTCCTCCGAGTCCAGCAGACAGGTCGTCTCGTCACCCTCATACCACCAGGTGTCGAACTGCTGACCGCCGTTGCCGTAAACAAAGTGCTTGGTGCAGTAGCTCCAGCCGCTCATCAGAGGCCCGGCGATCGGCCAGACCTGGTCCTCCATACCCGCGCCTGCTTCCGACGCTGCCTCACAGAACGCGACCAGGTCGTCGATCTGCCACTCGTCAAAGTTGTCGTCGCCGAACTCTGGCAGTGAATCGGTCAGGCCCATCTCGTCGGTCAGCGACTTGTTGACGTGGAAAATGCACGGGTGCGCCACATACTGGTCCAGGCCAATAATCTCGCCCTTGTAGCCGCCCACCTCGACAGCGTCCCAGTAATACTTGCTTTCATCGAAATTATGGATCACCAGGTAGTCGTCAAAGGGATGCAGCTGGCCGGATGTCCAGAAGTCGCCCTGGTAGACGTTGGCGACCATGATGACATCGGCCGCGGTGCCGCCTGCCAGCTGCAGCTTCAACTTGTCGTGGTACTCGCTCCAAGGCGTGCTCTCGAGCGTCGCCTTGGTGTTCGTCTTCTCCTCGATGATCGGGGCGTAGTCGTTCCAGAACGTCCCCCACCACGTGCTGAACCGGATCGGTGTCGCCTCGGAAGCCGCCTCTCCCCCTGCCATCGACTCCTCTTCCGCCGCCGGTTCGGCCGCCGGAGCCGGCGCGCAGCTGGCAATCACAGCGCCCGTGCCGGCCAGTGCCGACCATTTCAGGAACTCACGCCGCGAGACATCGACTCTTTTCGTCGTCTTCATGAGCATTTCTCTCCTGTGCTAGTCCTGATAATTCCGATTCGTCTGGCTGCCGCCGTATTGAAATCAAGCTCTAACCCAATCTCTCCCCGGACATCACCCCCTCTCGCAACGACCACCCGCGGCGCCATTCCGGTTATGCTGATATGCAGTCGCCCGCGCGTTCGCTGTCGCTGATCTGTGGCCCGATTGAGTCCGGTTCCACAAATGGCCGTCTAAGGAAAACAGTCTTTGCCGGCGGAGTCGGGTGACGCCAGAAAGTTCGAAGATTGCACTGTGGATCGGCAGGGCAGCCGTGGAATTTCTGACAAAATACCACTGCGCGCCTGCCATGTCAACCACGCGAAATATATGGTCTATCCCAGCAAGGCGCCGGTAGCCCAGGGCAGCCAGGACCGGTCACGCGTCCCAGCGCGCGCTCTTCATTTTTGCCAGGAATGGCCGGGCTTTCAACCTTGGGAGTCCGGCCTGCTGATCGAAACGGCGCCGGGACTGCCGGCCTCAATCGCCGAAGCTGGCGACAAAGCCTTCCACGCGCAGAGCCTCCGGGACCTCTTCGAAGTAGTAACGCGTGGCCTCGCCCTGGAAGCCCGGCGTCCACTGCTCCTCCTCGGCCTGCACGAGGTCGTCCACATATTTGAAACGCGCCCAAAGGGCGTCGGATTCCTCCGGCGTGAAACGGTCGGCCATCGGCCTGCCCCAATGCAGCGTGATCGGATGAATATGCGTCGCCCAGCCTTGCTCCAGCGCCGGCAGGCGGTCAAAGTGCGGGCTCTTGAGCTGGTGGACGCGCTTCGCGCTCTTGCTCAGGAAGATTGTGGAGAGCAGTCGGCCCTTTTCCCCGCGTCCCGGGTGCAGCCCTTCCAATGCAGCCAGGTAGCCCGCGCCGTCCTTCCCGATTACCGCCCGCAGCGCCGCCTCGATCTGCGCGAACGTCTGGTCGCTGCGCCCGTTCCAGCGCCTGAATGTCGCCTGCGCCGCTGGTGACAGATGTTCAAGATAGGAGAGGTCCTCATAGTGGCTGAACTCGGAAAAGCCGCCGTGAATCGTGCGCCGCATCTGAGCGTTGTAGCGGCTGCCCCAGTGCAGCAACGGCAGAATGTAGGGCACACCGTCGCCCGCATTCAAGTGGACCTGGATCGCGCCGGGCAGAGGCCGGCGCGGGTCGGCGTTCAGCGCCTCGTTCTCCTCCGCTGTGTTGAAGCGGTTGTGGCTGCCCGGTACCACCCACAGGACGCTGTCGTCGTAGAGCGGCAGGTTCCACTGCACGTACCGCGGACCGTTCTCAAGTATGTCGTCGGTGTAGCCTTGCAGCGGCGCGGCGTGGGGCGGGTAGAAATCGCGGTGCCAGCCGCGGTGACCGCCCGTTTCATGGTCACGCACCGGGCTGCACATCAGCATCATCTCGGTAACGCCTGCATCCTCAACGCCCAGCAGCTGGCTGCTGACCCCCTGTACGTTCTCATGCAGCCAGATCTCGACCGCCGCCGCCGTCTGCGCGTCGATCTCGTCGGCCATGCCGCCTAGCATGAGGCGCGGCTGCGCGTTCGTTTCCCACTGGCCGCCGGGCGGGTCGTCCGGTCCCCGCTCCCGCGCCCAGATCACTTTCTGCCGCTCCACCAGCAGCTCATACGCGCGCCGCAATTCCTCCAGCCGGTCGGGCGGAATAACCTCGCGCAGAATCACGTAACCATCTTCCAGAAACTGGTCGCGGTCGATTTTCATGGGTCCCTTTCCTCTTCTCGCTTCCCGAAAGTTTTCCGATCAGATTGTGGGGTCGCCTCGCCGGCGCTGCCCAACGGCCATTCGAAGGCGGGACGGACGGCCTACCATTCATAAAATGCGGCCCGGGCCCGGACGCCAATACGAAATGAAACTAATAGCGGAAATGCGGGTCCAGACTGTCCCGCACCGCGTCGCCCAGCAATGCGATGACCATCACCGTCACCGCCAGGAACAGGCCCGGAAACGTGGAAACCCACCACGCGTTGAACAGATAGCTGCGCCCATCGGCGATCATACTGCCCCAGCTCGGCGTAGGCGGCTGGATTCCCAATCCCAGAAAGCTCAACGACGACTCCGCCAGGATCATCCGGCCCAGGTCGAGCGCGGCCACGATGACAACCGGGCTGATCACATTCGGAAGAACGTGCCGCAAAACAATGCGGCTGTTGCTGGCGCCGAGCGCGCGCGCGCCCTCAACAAACTCCCGTTCCTTCACCGACAGTACCACCCCGCGCACCAGGCGCGCGTAGAGCACCCACCCCGTGACCGTCAAGGCAACGATCAGATTGCGTACGCTCGGGCCCAGAGCCGCGGTCAGAGCCAGCGCCATCAGAATGCCCGGAAAAGCCAGTTGGATATCCGCCAGGCGCATAATTGCCATGTCCCAAGGACCGCCGAAATAGCCCGCAATCAGCCCCAGCCCCACGCCCAGCAGGCCGGCCAGCAGCACACCACTAATCCCGACAAAAAGTGAAGCGCGTATGCCAAAGACGGCGCGGCTCAGTACATCGCGACCAAGCTGGTCCGTCCCAAGAATGGCAACTGTGCCTTCTTCGAAAACAAGGCCGGGGCCCTCCAGACGGACGTCCGTCTTCTGCGTCCCAGGGTCACGCGGCACCAGGAGGGGCGCGAAGACACCCGACAACACGACCGCCAGCAAGGCGCAACTCCAGACTAAAACCCGGCGTTGACTGCGCGACAGCACCAACCTATGCATAATCTCCCGATTCACAACTTTGCTCTGTCCAACCATTGCCGATTGCGTGGTTTGTCCTCGCTGCCGAGACGGCGGCGCAGTCGCACGGGGAACCCCGGCGCCTGCAACCTCCGCTCCCCCCGGCCACTTTCTTCGCCCTCCAGGCAGTCCGCGCCGCTACGGCCGTCAGCAACCTGGCGTCCGGTCAGGCGAAGCGGATTCTGGGATCGAGAAACACATAGAGCAGATCGATGACCAGATTGATCGCCACGAAACTGATCGCCACAACCAGCGTCGCCGCCTGGACGACCGCATAGTCCCGCGAACTGATGGCAAAGATGATCGTGTTGCCAACACCTGGCCAGCTGAACACCGTCTCCACAATCACCGAACCGCCCAGAAGATAACCCAGCCGCAGTCCGAAGACAGTCACCACCGGAATCAGCATGTTCTTCAGGGCATGCCGTCGTACCACAACCGACGGCTTCAAGCCCTTGGCCCGGGCTGTGCGGATATAGTCCTGGCCCAGAATCTCCAGCATGCCTGAGCGAACCAGGCGAGTGGTCGCGCCCATCAGAGGCAGCGCCAGCGTCACCGCCGGCAGGATCAGATGCTGCAACGTGTCGCTTCCAAACGTCGGCAACAGGCGCAGTATGCCCGAAAATATCAGGATCAACATCAGCCCGATCCAGAAATCCGGCAGACTCTGGCCCATGACCGTTACGACGCTGATCAACTGGTCCAACGCCGAATTGGCGCGCAGCGCCGCCGTCACGCCTAACACAAGAGCCGTTACCAAGGCGAGCGCCAGAGCCGCAGCCGCCAGCCTGATCGTTGCCGGCAGCCGCTCAATGACCATTTCAAGCGCCGGCTGCCCGAAGTAGGTCGACCTACCCAAGTCACCTCCGACAGCCTGGCGCAGAAATATCACGTACTGTTCCAGAATGGAACGGTCGAGACCAAGCCGCTCTCGAAGCTGCTCGACCTCTTCCTGGGTGGCGTCCACCCCCAGGAAGGCGTTCGCCGGGTCCCCGGGAACCAGGCGCATGACGACGAACACCATCGTCACCACGCCCCAGACTACGAAGACGGCCAGCGCCAATCGCCTGATAAGATAGGCAGCCATTCCCTTGGGCCGAAAGTTGCCGGCCGATTCGAATGATCGGCCGGCAATGCTCCCCTAGCTGGACACCCACATGTCGGCGAAACGGGGCGGTTCGTCCGGCCACGGCTCGAATCCCTGCACGCGCGCGTTCAGGCCGTACGTTGCAATGTCCTCGAACAGCATTACGTTTGGACCGTCGTCCCAAGCAATCTTCTGCGCCTGGGCATACAGAGCCTTGCGCTCCTGCAGGTCCGTTGTGCGCGCCGCCTGCGTTACCAGATCGTCATAGGCCTCGTTGACCCAGCCGGTCCGGTTGTTGCCGGAGAAGTAGATCCTGCGCAACGTGTAGTCGGCGTCCCCTGTCGACGTGGCGCCCGAGACCAGCTGTACGTCCCAGTCGAGCGCCAGCAGGTCTTCCAGCCAGACCGTATGTTCCTGCTCGATGCTCTTGCCCCTGATGCCCACCTCTTCAAGTTGCGCGATCGAAAACTCCACCAACTCCTTGGCCTTCACATCACGCGGCGTCCACTTCAACTCCATGTCGACGCCGTCACCCAGGCCGGCATCCGCCAGAATCTCCCTCGCCCTGTCGGGATCATACGGATAAGGTGTCTGCGCCGCGAAGCCCCAAACGTTCGCGTTGATGTACGAAGTGGCCCGCTCCACTGTCCCGCCCATGATGTCGTTCACCATGGCGTCCACGTCAATCGCATGATAGACGGCCTGGCGCACCAGCGGATCGTTGAAGGGCGGCCGTCCGCCGTTCATCAGAAACTGGCGGAAAGTATAGGTCGGACCCCGCACCAGGTTGACGTCCGGGTTCGCCTCCAGTCTCTCCATGTCTTCCGGCTGAATCCCATGTACGAAATCGAGCTCTCCCCGCTCCAGGGCGACGAGCCGCGTGGCTGGCTCCGGGACCTCCACGATCGAAACCCTCTGGAGCTTCGGCTTCCCTTCCTGCCAGTAGTTGGGATTGGCCTCGACCACAAACTTGTTGCCCTTTACCCACTCCTCAAGTTGGAACGGTCCGGTGCCGACCGGCTTCTCCAAGTATTCATCGGTCTGCGCATACTCCGGCGGCAACATCATCAACATCGACAGATTATTCAGCATCGGCCCGAACGGCTCCTTGGTCCTGATCACTGCCGTCATCGCATCCGGTGTCTCCACCGTGTCAATATCGACAAGCAGCGGCTTCAATGCCGGCGTCGTGCTCTCCGGATCAAGGATTCGATTGATGGTGAACGCCACCGACTCAGAAGTGAACTCTTCGCCGTTGTGAAAACTCACGCCTTCGCGCAGTGAGAAAATCCACGTCAACGGGTCCGGGTTCTCCCACGAGGTCGCCAGGCCGGGTACGAAGTTGCCCGCCAGGTCGCGCTTGACCATGGCGTCAAACATCGTGTGCGCGACCACCCGCGTGGCATAGCCGATGTTGTTGGCCGCGTCCGCGATGTTGATAACCTGCCTGATGACGGCAGTAATCTCACCGCTTGGGCCTGCCGGGGCCGCTGCCGGAGCCGCCCCTGTTGCCGGTGCTTGTACGCCGGGCGCGCAGCCCGCAAGAACCGCGAATCCCGCCGCACCTCCCGCATACTTGAAGAAATCACGCCGCGACACCCGTCTCCTGCGCATCTCAGCCATTGTGATCCTCCTTTGTGAGATCTCAATCAACCTGGCTGCTTGTCCTACAGGGCGACTGCTGCTATCTTCTGCCGAGAACGGCATGCCCGCCGCTTCCGCTCAGAATTCAACCGGCAAGGATTTCAACAGACGAAGCTGGTAACTCGGCAACCACTCCGGACTGTCCTGGGCGAGCCGCAAATCGGGGAATCGGCGCAGCAGCGCGCTGAACGCGACCTCCGCCTCCAGCCGCGCCAGCGGGGCGCCGATACAGAAATGCGGTCCGAGGCCGAACGCAATGTGCCGGTTCGGCTCGCGGCAGACGTCCAGCCGGTCCGGCTCGGGAAACTGGGCCGGGTCGCGGTTGGCCGCGCCCAGCAGGAACATGACCCGTTGACCCCGCCTGATCTGCCGTCCCTCCAGCTCGAAGTCCTCTTTCACCAGGCGGATTATGCGCTGGTTCGGGCTCTCGTAGCGCAGAAACTCCTCGACCGCGCTCCTAGCCGCGTCCGGCTCCGCCCGCAGCCTGTCCAACTGTTCAGGATTCCGCAGCAGGGCCAGCAGGCCGCTGCCGATCAGCGCGGTCGTCGTCTCGTGGCCGCCCACCATGAACGTCACACAGGTGGAGAGAAGCTCGCCTTCCCCCGGTCTCTCCTTTCCGTCACCGGTATCGACGAGACGGCTGATGAGATCTTCGCGCGGCTGCTTACGCCGCTGCGCCGCGATCTCCTGCAGATAGCCGCGCACCGCCAGCACGCTGCGCTGCGCCCGCTCGGCGACCTCGACAGTCATGCGGTTGCTGGCCGAAAAAGAGGCGATGTCGTCGGACCAGGCCTTGAACTGGTGCCGGTCCTCCGGCGGCATCCCGACCACTTCGGCTGTGATGATCGCCGGGAGATGGAAGGCAAAGTCCTGGATAACGTCCATCCCTCCATCGCCCTCGACCGCGTCGAGCAGTGCGTTCACCGTCGCTTCGATCCGGCCTCGCATGCGCTCGACGACGCGGGGGGTAAACGCCTGGTTGATCAGGCCTCTCAGACGCGTATGGTCGGGCGGGTCGGAGTGGAGCAGTCCGATGGAGAAGTGCTGCCTGAGGGGCTCAAAGCGGGGCCGCTCCGCCTCGGGCAGGGCATTGAGGTAGGAGCCGAACTGGCCGACAACCGAGAATTGCCGCCCGTCCTGCCGCAGGCCGGCGGTGACATCATCGTAGCGGGAGACGATCCAGCAGTTCCAGGGCTCGCACCAGTGCACCGGGTCTTCGGCGCGCAGCCGCCGATGAACGGCGTACGGATCGGCGAAAAAAGCAGACGAAAGAAGCTGTTCGTCAAGCTGTACGCTGTTTGGTCCCGGCACCGGCGCCTCCCACCAGTCGAGTGCTCAGCGATCAGTTTCGGACCAAGACTGTGCGAAGCGGATATGGCATTCCGTCACGACGAGAAATCGTCCGGAGATTTGGTCCCCATAGATGGCTGAGAGCCGCTTCACGACTTCGATCTTGTTCGCGGCGCTTTCATCTTGCAGTCGCAATAGTACAACGCCTCGATGGGGGAACTGCGACAGAAACACATTCTCCCCGAAGTCCTTGTTTGTGGTTATGAGGACTCTGTTTTGCTCGAATGACCGCGTAAGAACCTCGTCATCACCTATACCACGCGCTTCTTCAAACACAGAGAAGACATCAAAACCCTGTTGACGCAACCACCTTGCCAGGGTGGGGCCTGCGCACTCGTCTACCAGAAAGCGCCCCTAGGCGGGCTCCCCCATCAAGGGCATGAAAGAGGTTCCCTCCAAAGCCCTCGCTGCGAAAAGAAGGCAGGCCTGTATGTCCTCTTCCTCCAATCCCTCGTACTCTTGCAGAATTCCAGGTACGGTTGCGCCCCGAGCCAGTAGGCCCAAGACATGTTCCACTGTCAGGCGAGTCCCCTGAATGACCGGCTTTCCGACCATGACTTTGGGATTCAGGGAAATATGTTCAAGAAGCTGTTCTTCATGCATCTTGGATCCTCACTACAGCCAGCAAATACCTATGGATTCAAATGATATATATTGCCCTGATTTGATGAAATAGTTGCCGAATGCCTTCAACTTATCAGTATCAAACACTCGGGTCCGCTCGTCCCGTAATGTAGCCCCTCTTGTCCAAGCTTGACAAACTAGCAGATGCCGGACCTGCCCATGCTAATCAACAACCTGGTAGTTGGTGACCATCTGCCTGGCCCGGTCCGAAAAACTGTTGTACTCGGCCTGCGTCATCTGTAGCGCAGGCATCTGCCCGTACCAGGGCAGCGAATAGCAGATCACCAGCTCCGGCCGCGCGTGGTCGGCGCGATTGGGCGTGCCGCGGTGCAGCGTGCGCGGGTCCTGGATCCACAACGACCCCTTCTTCAAGTTGAGACGCCGCCGGCTGGGAAAGTCTCCCGACTCCAGGATCTCGTCGTACCTGTCCTCCATCGCCGGATCGGCGAGATACTGCGTCGAGGGCAGGATCTCGAAGCTCCCGTTCTCCTCGTAGGTGTCCACCAGGGGGAACTTGACGCCGAAATGGGGGCAGACTTCTAGGCCTACGTGCGGGACCATCTTCGAAATGCCCCCGTCCCGGTGCCAACGCTGATACTCGCTGCCCGGGTAGGGATTGTTCGAGTGGTAGCAGGTGATCCTGTAGTCCTCCGTCCCCCAGTAGCGATCAAGAAATTCAAGCAGCACCGGATTCTCGTAGATTTCGGGGTCGGCAAACGGCTGCTCCCACGGCACATAGAGCGTGTATCGATTGACAACCTGCAGCCGGCCTTCGACGACAATGCGGTCATCGCTGCGCGCATGGAGATCGACGCCGCCGGCAGGGTCGCTGTGGGTGCGCACCGCCTCCAGATAGGGCAGAAATGCCTCGCGAATGCGGTCGATTTTTTCGACCGGAATCAGGTCTTCGAAGACCGCATAGCCATTGATCCGCAGTTCAGCCAGCTTCATGTCGATGTCGTACTGTTGTAAGGCTGCCACAGATCGTTCCTCCTTGGCGCCGTAATTTCGCTCTGTTTCTTTGGTCAGCGAAGGCGGGTCGGTCCCCCGCAGTTCCCCAAGACCAGCTTTTCAGACTTCAGCGTCCGGCCGTCGCTGCAGGAAACGGACCAGCCCCTGGCCCTGGACCCCGGCCAGCAGGACTCTTCCCGCCCTGCAATCGGTCTCGGCCAGGCACCAGACCGCGGCCAGCCCAGCTTCGCACAAGCGCTGCCAGCTTGTTCCGCAATCGCCGGAAACGAGGATGCCGTGCTCCGTTGTTCCGGCATAAAGTGTCCGGTCAGGCTCGCGCCCTGACGAGAACGCCAGGCAGTTGACGCTCGTGCCTTCGCTGCCACGCGCCGGCTGCCACTCTTTTCCCCGGTCGCGCGAGTACCACACGCCCTCGCCCGCAGTGCCGAGGTAGACGGTCCCGTCCTCGCCGAAATCGGGCGAAATCGCCACCACCTGAGGCAAAGTCTCGCCCAGCTCGTCTATCGCGACCGTCTGCCACGCGCGCGCACCGATCGTCGAGTGGAAAAGCCCGTCGCCCACGACCGCAAACGCGGTCTGGTCCGCCTGCCAGGCCGGGGAAATGCTCAGGCTCCAGACTCTCAGATCGTACAGCCCGAAGTTGACCGTCTCCCAGTACCGGCCCCGCGTCGTGCTGCGATAGATGCCGTCATCGGCGGTGCCCGCCAGGATGACGCCCTCTGCGTAGGCCGAGGGCGTGGTAACCAGGCCGGTCACGACAACGTCAGGATAGTCCAGGCCGCACGCTTCCCAGCTCTCGCCGTCGTCGAACGAACGCAGGACCGCGCCAGGCGCTCCGCCCGCGAAAATGCCGGGCGAATTGGGGTAGTCCGGGCTGAACGCGGTCGCCATCACCGGGAAGTTGCCAAGCGCGCCGCTCATCAGACGCCATTTCTGTCCGCCGTCGTCGGAGCCATGCAGCCCCTGGCGCGAACCGGCCAGGATCCATGGCCCGCCCGAACCATTGGCCCCCGCAGCAGCGGGGGCGGAAACGGCCAGTGAAAACAGTTCTTCACCAGCCAGCGCGGACCCCAGACATTCCCAGGCAGACATCTTCGTCATCAGTTTTTTCGGCGTTCACTGCCGGCGGGCGATAAGTGGCATTCGAGCGCCGGTCAGACCGTGAAGTTACATCCGTTCCCGCTTCTTGAACACGGCGGCCTCGGTCGTCAGCACCATCCCCGCGGTGCTGGCCGCCATCTCCAACGCCATGCGCAGCACCTTCACCGGGTCCACAATCCCGGCCTCCCACATACTCCCGACCCGACCCGATGTGACATCGAACCCGACACCGCCATCCGCGATTCCCCCGGTCCGGCGCACACCGGCACGCGATGCGCCAGCCTCCGCGCCGTTGTAGTGGGAGCCAACCCGAAACGCGACGGTGGAAGCCGCGTAGCCGGCGTTGTCAGCGATCTGGGCCAGCGGCGCACTCAGCGCGTCGGCGACCACCCGCACGCCCATCGCTTCGTCGTCGCTCGCGGCAGCCGCCTCCAGCGCGTTCACCGCCGGCACACAGGCCATGTACGCCGCGCCGCCGCCCGGTGCAACACCTTCCTGAAGCGCGGCCCGCACAGCACGGATCGCGTCCTCTGCCATCTCACGTCTCAACGTCCGCTCCGCCTTGGTCGCGGCCCCGACCTTGAGCGTGGCCACGCCGCCGGACAGGTTCGCCACCCGCTTGCGCAGCGTGTCCGCCTGCTCGCGCGGGCCCTCCCGCTCCAGCTCGGCCTGCAGCTCGGCGATGCGCTGGCGAATCGCGCGCTGGCGGCCGCGCGCACCGACGATTGTCAGGCCGCGGCGCGTCGCAATAACCCGCCGCGCCCGTCCGAGGTCCTCGCGCTGCAGCTCGGCCAGCTGGCCGCCCGCCTTCTCCTCGGCAAGCCTCGCCCCGGTCAGAATCGCCAGATCCTGCAGTATCTTCGGCTGGCTCACCGTCAGCCCCGGCCCTTTGACCGGCATGACGTCCAGCTTTTCCCTGTTGAGCTGCAGAAGGCCCAGCGCCTCACCCTCGATCTTGCGGGCAATAATAACCAGGCCTTCGTACTTCTCCTTCAACGCCCGCTCGAGCAGCGGCACGACCTGCGCCGAGCTGTTCACCTCCACGTCCGCCAGCGCGATCAACGGCCCGACCAGCACCGTCTCCTGTCGCGCCGCGTCGGTCACAAAGTTGGCCGCGGCCAGCCCGCCGCTGTCCCAGTGAATGCCCTCTACATAGTCGCGCTCCAGGAAGGCGCTCACATGCTCCTGGACCACGATGGTCCCGTCGACGCCGACGATGCTGAAGATCTCGGCGATCATCTCGGGCAGCGTCAGCCTTGCAGAGGTCGTACCGTTGGCGGAGGCCGAATACGTCTCGCCCGTGACCGACTGTGCGACCGCGCCGACCATCTCCACAGATTCGAGCGGCTGCGCCGCAGCCTGCAGCTCGACGACCGCCGCGCGCACGCCCTTTTCGATGCCCTGCCGCACCAGCTGCGAATTGGCGCCGGCCGCGACCATCCGCATCCCGCCGCGCACCATCTCACGCGACAGCACAGCCGCGGTCGCGCTGCCGTCACCGACCCGGTCGCGCATCTCCATCGCCAGTTCGCGCACCAGCATGGCGCCGACATTGGCATGGCGATTCGAGAACTTCACCATGCGGTGGGCGATCGTCGCCGAGTCGCCCAGCACTTCCGGCGGATCATTTGTGCTGCGGAGAGATTCGAGGAGGATCGTCCGTCCGACCGGCCCCAGCGTGGAGGCCAGCAGCGCGGTCATCGACTCAACGCCCTGCCCAAGAGCCAGATGGACTTCCGGGTTAAATAGGCAGTGCGGCCGGCCGCTCGGCGCCAAAATACTCACCCGCTCCGATATCCTGTTATCCTTTGAGAGAACCTGAAATCAGCCCTTCCACAATCTGACGCTGCCCGACCAGGACGATGATCGCGATCGGAAAGAGACAGAGCATGCCGCCCACCGCCATCAGATTGTAGGGCGTACCGTGAATCGTGGGGATCTCCATCATCCTGACCGTGAGCACGCGCGTCGCCTCGCTCATCGTCAATACGTTGGCAAAGACGAACTCATTCCAACCGTTGATGAAGGAGATGATATAGGTGATCACGACGCCGGGCGCGCTCAGTGGCAATATGATGAACCACAACGTCTGTACCCACGTGCAGCCGTCGATGCGGGCGGCGTCATCAAGCTCTCTGGGAATCGTCTGATAAAAGGCGTACAGAAAAATGATTGCAAAAGGGAGCGCGCCCGACAGATCGATCAGAATGAGCCCGGTCTTGGTGTCCAGCAGGCCAATGTCCTTGTAGGCCATGAAGACGGGACCGATCGTGACCATTCCCGGCAGGGCGATGCTGACAATCATAAAGCCGAAAAAGAGCGCCTTTCCAGGAAACTCGAAGCGGTTGAAGCCAAAGGCGGCCATCGCGCCCAGCGCGGTACCCCCCGCCGCCGACAGACCGGCGATAATAGCGGTGTTGACGAAGGTTGAACCAAACCGCCAGCGTTCAAACATTTCGACGTAGTTCTGAAACGTGAAATTCTTGGGGAAATAGGTCTGGGGCAAAGACCTTACCTCGCCGACCTCCTTGAACGATGTGTTGATCATCCAGTAAATCGGGAAAAGCAGCAGGAGCAGCATAAGAGCCAACAGGAAGTATTGGAATGCCCGCAGGTATGCCGCCTTCGTCTTCTTGCTCATCTCATACGACCCCGGCCCTCAATCCTGTCCCCGGCGATAGAGTAGCAGTGCGAAAAATCCGCCGATCAGAAATGTCAATAAGAAAAGGAGCATCACGAGCGCGGAGCCGTACCCGTATCTGCCGTGTTGGAAGAAGCGGTCAAACGCGTAGAGCGATATAATTTCGGTGGCGCTTCCCGGCCCCCCGCGGGTCAGCCCCAGTATCTGGTCGAACGTGCCAACCTCGCCCATGCCGCGGAACAGAAAGACGACCAGGATGATCGGCATCAACAGGGGCAATGTAATGTGAATGAAGCGCGCCCACACATTGGCCCCATCCACCTGCGCGGCCTCCATCAGCTCGACGGGTATCGTCTTCAGCCCGGCCAGCAGGACCAGCGCGCACCAGGGAGAGTTCTTCCACAGGGTCGTGACAATCACCGAAACCCTGGCCAGCTTGCCATCGCTCAGCCACATGACACGCTCGGAGTGCAGGTCGAAACGCAGCACGAGGTCGTTCAGTACCCCGCCGCCCTCGAAGAACATCAGCCGCCACATGATCCCGGCCACGATCGGCGCCGCCGCCCACGGCAACAGGTTCGCCACGCGCGAAAACCACTGGGCCTTAAGGTTCTGATTGAGCAGCAAGGCCATCCCCAGTCCCAGCACGACCTGCAGCACGGTGGCTGTCACCGTGTAGATGACAGTGAAGTCGATCGAGTCCTGGACGTAGGCGTCCTTGAACATGTAGGCATAGTTTTCCAGCCCGATGAACTTGCCATCCCGCTGCAACGACTTGTCTGTGAAGCTGAGCCACATCGTGCGTAGAAGCGGACCGGCCGTGAAGGCAAATCGGAACAGCACCGCCGGCAGAACCAGGGCGTACACGATCCAATACTTTTTGATGAACGCCAAAACCAGCCCGATCGGGCCGGAATCTTGTTTGTGCCCAGCCAGCGATTGCTGCGCCACGATGTCAGCCTCCGGCAGGGAGGATTGGAGATTGGCGCCGCTTCATCGTTCGCAGACGCCAATCTCCAACTGTCCCAAGACTAGTTGACTTCGCTGCTATCTCGGCCCAACTCAGGCTTCCATCGCGATTGCGATCTCATTCGCGGCCCAGTCGCGCACCTCTTCAGGCGACCTTTCGCCCGCCATGACGAACAGACCCGCATCCTGGAAGATCAACGACAGCGCACCCGCGTTCGGATGACACACGACCGGACAGCGGAACTTCGCGCCGCGCGTCAGTTCCTCCCAGCCCGGCCCGGCCCGCAAGATGGGAATCTTGTCCGTAACCTCGGGATCGTTGTACATCGACTTTCTGGGCGGGGTGATTTGCAGGTCGGTGATGAGCCACTTAATGTTGTCATACTGGGTCATCCACGAAACGAACTCCTCAGCCAATTCCTTCCTGGGCGTGTAAACGGGGATCAACCAGCCCCAGGCGTGCACCATGAGTTCGTCGCTGCTCGGCCCCATCGGCCAGCGGGAGACACCCAGAGTCTCCGGGGTCAGCATGCCGCCTTCCACTTCCAGCAGGGGTCCATAGTTCCCCTCATACATCCACCACATGCCGGCTTTGCCCGCCGGCGCCAGCGCCATGATCTCCTCGGCCGCTTCCGACACAACCGTCGGCGGTGTGATCTCGTACTCGAAGACCCAGTCGCGCATGAACTGCAGTGCAGTCAGCGTTCCCTCATCGTCGAGCGTCTCGTTGTTGCCGCCGGCATGGTTGACCATCATCAGCGTCAGGTTCATGTTGTGGCTGCCCGCATTCGGCCGCCAGCCCCAAACGTCGTTTTCTGGGTCGGTAACCGTCTTGGCCACCTCCACCATCTCTTCCCAGGTTTTGGGCGCCTCGGGGACCAACTCTTTGTTGAAGTAGAAGGGCTCCGCGCCGACAAAGAAGAACATGCGCGCCTGGAATCCGCCGACCTGTTCGGTCAGCCCAAGCACCGCGTCCGCCTGGTCAGCCCGCTCTTCGTCGGTCATCAGGTGGCTGAGGTCAAAGCACCAGCGCTTGAAGGAGTAGAGCGATGCGATCTGGTCGTCCTGCGCCTCTACGTCGATGCCATCGTAGCCGCTCTCGCCCCACAGCGTGAACTTGGCCAGGATCTCCTCCCATTTGGGGGGATGGTACTCCATCGCCACCTCAATCCCGGTCTCTTCCGTAAACCTCTCATTCATCTCATGGTAAATTGGGCGGTTATGCCCGGTGAGCCTGACCTCCCGGGGGACTTCGTCGGGTGCCGCCATCTCGCCGTCCGATGTCGCCGCGGGCATCTGTACACAGCCGGCTACGACAGCTCCGGCAGCAGCGGTCGCGCCAATGCGCAGAAAATCGCGTCGATTCAACATTCCATTTCCCATGATCCTGCCTCCTTATCATGGTACAGATTGTCTGCAGACACTACGCTCTGAATTGTATGCAACGAGGAATGGAACAGACAGCTCTCACACTGAGACAAGCGTAGTTCGTCGCCTGGCACCCTCCTTTCGACCCGATTCTGATGGGACCGCGTGCGGGAAAAGGGGTTTACACGCCACCCGGCCCATCTCGGCGTCAGCGTCCGGGGCAGTATGCACGACCGCGTGTTTCGTGAGACTTTGTCTGAGGTCGGAGTCCGGCTACTGCCGTATTCGCCAGCTTCCAATAGCGGCTACCGTACCACGAGAGTTGGAGTTCGTCAACCAACAAAAAAACATCCTTTTGAAGCCATTCGCAGGTTTCCGCGAACGACTTTAGTCCCGTATGCGCTGCCAACGGAGCACCTGCTTGCCGTGGTCGGAAAGGCTCTCCCACAGCTCGCGCGGCAGATGGCCCTCGGTGAACTCGTGCTGCCAGCCGCTGAAAAGCCACGGCTTACACATCCCCATGCACAGCTCATCCCGGACTTCATCCGACCGGTTGGGCGTGCCGCGGTGAAACGCGCGCCCGTCCTGCACCCAGAGCGAGCCCTTTTTCAGATTCAGCCGCGTGGGATAGTAGGTACCGATCCGGTCTGCGCCGGCGCCGAAAACATTGTCCAGGTCGGTCAGCAGGTCTTCGTCGGCGATGTACTGCGTGCCCGGCATCACCTCGAAACTGCCGTTCTCCTCGTTGGTGTCCACCAGCGGAAACTTCACCCCGACGGCGAGCGCAGGCGTCTTGACGCCGGGATAGAGCGCGACCTGGCCGTCGCGGTGCCAGGTCTGGTAGTCCGTCCCCGGCAGCGGGATGTTCGAATCGAAGTGCGACCAGACGTAGTCCGGCCCCATCGCCCGATCGAGGAAGGCAACCAGCGCCGGGTGCTCGAAGATTTCCGGATCCACAAAGGGGCGCGTGAACGGCACCCGCACGTTGTAACGCCGGAAGCCCCGAAAGGGATAGTCCCCCTGCCGCTCGATGTCCTCGTCGCGCACCGGTATCCACGCCTCGCGAATGCGGTCAATCTTCTCGTGCGAGATCATGTCCTCAAAAACGACGAAGCCGTTGATGCGCCACTCCTGCATCTTCTGGTCGATGTCGTAGCCGGCCGTCAGGCCCATCTCAACCCTCCTTTGCTTGTGCGGCTCACGGTCCAACTCGATAGATTGAACTCAGGCATACACCTTACGTTCGTTCCGGCAAAGCCTCAGTCCCAGTCGACCGGCCTGCGCCGGTGCAGCATCCTCTGGCCCCGGTCCGAAAGGGCGTGATAGGTCGTACAGGGCATTTCGACGGTCTGCGCGATGCTGAACCAGGAGCGGCAGTAGCAGACGACCAACTCCGGGCGCACCGTGTCCGTGCGGTTGGGCGTGCCCCGGTGCAGCATACGCACGTCCTGCACCCACATCGAGCCCTTCTTCAGGTTCAGTCGCTGCGCCGACGGAAAACTGCCGCGCAGCAGCACCTCGTTGTAACGGCCCTCCATGCTCGGGTCCGCCAGGTACTGTGTGCTGGGCAGCACCTCGATGCTGCCGTTCTCCTCCGACGTGTCGGCCAGCGGAAACTTCACCCCCACCACCGGACAGTTCTCCAGGCCGACGTGCGGAATGAACCTGGCCAGCCCCGTATCGCGGTGCCAGGGCTGCATCTCGCTGCCGGGATAGGGATTGTTCGAGTGGTAGCAGGAGATCACGTACTCGTCGGTCCCCCAGTAGCGGTCGAGGAATTCGAGCATCACCGGATGCTCGTAGATCTCCGGGTCGGCGAACGGCTCGACCCACGGAATTGTCACCGTGTAGCGGTTCTTGAACTGCTGCCGCCCCATACCGACGCGCACGTCGCCCGTCTCGACGTCGGTAACCTCGGTGTCGCGCGCCTTGATGTGCTCGACCAGCGGCATGAAGGCCTCGCGAATCCGGTCCAGCTTTTCATGCGGGATCATGTCTTCGAAAACAACGTACCCGTTGATCTTGAACTCGTCCAGTTTCAGTTCGAAGTCCACGTTTTCACAGGTAGCAACCATGGCAGCCTCCATTGGAATGTATTTTCAACGCACCGAAAACCCCGCGATTCACGCGCATTCAACTCTCCCGTTCCTGCCCCTCCCAGACCGCCAGCACCTCCCGCAGGTCGAAGACGGGAAACTGTGTCTCCATCCAGATCAGGGCCTGCCTGTGCGCCTCCAGCGAATAGGAGGCCGCGCAGTCGCGCACGACCAGCGGGTAGTAGCCGTGGTGCATGGCGTCCGCGGCCGTGAACAGCACACAACCCGCGCTCAGCACGCCCGTCAGCAGCACGGTTCCAATGCCGCGCGCCTTCAGAATACTGTCGAGCGGAGTCTGATAGAAGGCGCTGCCCCGGCTTTTGGTGATGACGACGTCGCCTTCCTGCGGCGCCAGTTCGTCAACGGTGCGCGCCTCCCTACTGCCTTCGACCACGTCGGGCTGGTCCGGGTTGTTGCGCACGCAGTAGTTGTTGGGGCCGTCCATCAGCTTCACGCCCAGCCTGTTGCGGTGAACAAACTCCGTGTAGGCGATGAGGACGCCTCTTTCCCGTGCCGCCGCCAGCAGCCGCCCGATCCTGGGAATGATCGGCGTCATGTTGGCGATCTCCGCATCCCCGCCGGCGCCGTTGCCCTCAAAACCGGCGACCGAGTTAAAGCAGGCGTTTTGAACGTCGATCACCAGCACCGCCGTCCTGTCCGGCGCCGCCAGCTCCTCGACTGTCGTCAGCACGTCGACGCCGATGACACGTTTCATGCCCTACGCCCTCCGGTCAGTTCCTGCACGGCCATAGGCCGCCGCCTAATCGACCCGAACCCGGTACGACCTCTCCTCAATCAGCTCATGGTCGGACGCACGCGCCGCGGCCATCGCCCGCGGGGTCACAGGCAGGAAGTCATGCGTCTCCGCGTTCAGCTTGATGAACCCCTCGGCATAGGCGACGCCGCCGGCCATGCCGAAGGCGCCGTCGCTCGTCTCGATGCGCTTGCGCGCGTAGGCGCCGCCGTACCCCTGGCTGACCAGGCAGTCGAGCGCGGCCAGCTTCTTATCGACCACGTCGGTGATGTCGATGAAGAGGTCGTTGTAGTATCCGCCCTCTGACTGCCACACAGAGCGCGGGATCGCGGCCGCGCCAGTTCCGAAAAAGAAGACCTGCGCCGCCTTGTGCGGCGGGTTGCGGTCGCCCGGGTCGACGCCGCCCGCCAGCGCCATCGCATGCAGCACAATCTGCCCGGCCGTCGCGTGCGCGTTCGTCAGGCCGTCGCCCTCCTTGGGAAAGTGGGTCAGGACCAGGTCCGGCTTGAGCTGCCGGAACAGCCGCGCCAGCCGCCGCACCAGTTCATCGGTGACGAGCAGGACGGCGTCATCCGCGCCGAAGAAATAGACGTCCTCCACGCCCAGCAGGTTGCAGGCCCTGACCGCCTCCCCGGCCTTGACGTCGGAACGCTCCGCCATCAGCGACTGGAGCTCGTCGGCCTCGGGCACTTCGCTGCGGTGGTGCATCTCGTCGCTGATCACCTTGTCATGCACGCGCGCGCCGTGCGTCAGAACGACGCAGCCGACATAGTCGCCGCGCGCCGCGTGATGCGCCATCGTGCCACCCGACTGGTCGAAAATGTCGGCCGGATGCGCGCCGACCGAAAGGATTCGCAGGGGTTCAGCCATCGATCATCTCTCCTCAAGCGGTGTAGCCGGGCGCGCTGCCCGCGCCGGCATGGATTGGCAACGTTCAGGTCCGCACCTAACCGGCATAGCGCGCCGGCGTCCGTTGCGGCGCAACATGACGGAAGAAGTATTCGTAGTCCGGCTCCTCGGTCAGCGGCAGCGTTACCTCGCGCCGCTCGAGCGCCGACAGATAGGCCGCGCTCGTCACCTCGACCGCGGCCCGCCCCATCGCTCCGTCCGTCATCGGCGACTTGCCGTTGCGCACGCACGCCACGAAATGCTCAAGCTCGACCTTGTACTGGCTATGCAACTCGCTCTCCACCTGCCAGTTGCGGCTGTGTTTCGGCCTGTGGTTCTCCTCCACCCTTCCATAGCGGTGCAGCCTGATCTCGTGGGGCGTCGTGTAGCGGAAGACATCGGCTTCGTGTCTCGTCTCGACTGTGCCCGTCTCGCCGAAGACGAGGTAGCGCTCCTCGCCGCGGCGGTGAAAATAGCGCGTGGCCGCGTGCGTGCTGCGCGCGCCTGATTCGTGCGTGCAGACGACGATGTAGTCGTTCTCGACCTCCGGGTAGGGTCCCGTGATATCGAAGAACGCCGTCACCGACCGGATCGGGCCGGCCCACCACTGCGACAGGTTCACGCTGTGCGAGCCGTGGTCCTGCCACTGGCCGCCCCACGTCCGTACCGAACCGCGCCAGCCCGGGTCGACCCAGCCGCTCTCGTCCGGGCCCCAGTCCCAGTTGTGGCGGATGCCCATCACCGCGCCGATTGCGCCGCCCTCGATCAACTCCGTCACCTTGCGCATCGAACGGTTGAAGCGCTTCATGAAGGCCATCATCAGCACGGTGCCCGCCTTCGCGTGCGCGTCGATGATTTCATCACACTCGCGCGGCGAGCGCGCCATCGGCTTCTCCAGCAGCACGTGCACGCCCCGTTCGGCGCAGGCGACCGCGTGGCCGACGTGTTCGAATACCGGCGTCCCGATCAGGGCCGCGTCCAGCTCCTCCTTTTCCAGGCACTCATCCAGCGAGAGGTAGCCGTTGTCCAGGCCGTACATCTCACGCGCCTCAACCAGCCTCTCCGCGCTGCTGTCTACAACCGCGACCACTTCCAGACCTTCAGCCAGCCGCAACACGGGCCCGAACATCGTCTGCAGGCAGCTACCCAGGCCAACAAATGCCATTCGTATCGGTCTGGTCACAGGCCTTTCCCCTGCCGGTTGTCGTTGAAGGAAGAATATCGACCGTCAGCCCGCCATCTGCCCCAGGACCTTTTCCACCCGCGCCGCCACCGAATAGTGCGCCTGCTGGCCCGGTCCCTCCAGCCGCAGCGTCTCCCACACTCTCTCGTAGACGCCGCCGGGCTCGACGCCAAGATCGTCCAGGCATCGGAAGACCTCACCGAAATAGCGCACAGACTCCACCATGTCGGTATGCGACTCCCAGTGTGTCTGCGTCCCCTGCTTCTGGTAGCGGAAGTCGGCCGAAATCCTGACCATGTCGGAGTCGTTGGCGATGCCGGCGTGCATCATCAGCGGGTGGAAGATCAGCGCATCGCCCATCCTGAAATCGGAACGCAGCCACGCCCGTCCTTCATTGCCCCCTTTGACGGTGCCGGCCACGACCACGCCGCCGTCGGCGCGCCACTCTTCCGCCTGCACAGGGCTCTCGGCCACGCCGAGGTAGTCCTTGCCCTTCCACCAGACTTCGTGCAGCCCTTCGTGCTTCGAGCCCTTGCCCAGCGCCAGCCCGCCCACGGTCTCGTCGATATCCATGAGCGGGATCCAGACGGTGCAGAACTCGACCGGCCGGAAGAAGTAGTAGTCCTGGTGGCCCGGCGTCGTGAAGGAAAACTTGGGGCCGTCGGCCGACTGCATGCTCTTCTTGCCGCTCAGCATCATGCGGATGCGCGTCTTGTTGTCCAGCCAGCAGAAGACCTCGCCGCCGAGCACCCTGCCCAGCAGCTTCATCAGTTCAGGCGCCCGCGCCAGCTCTTCCAGCAGGCCCAGCGCCACAATGTCGGCCGTGACCGCGCCGTCGGGCGAGAGCTCGTTCGTCTCCGGCCACTTGCCCGACCAGGTCGGCTGCGAGATCGCCTCTTCGTTCACGAATCCGTGGGCCTTGAGCGCGCCGATGACGCGGTCGCGTACCTCTTCGACGCGGGCGCGGTCGATCAGATTCCTGAAAAAGAGATAGCCGCTCTGCGCGAACCTGGCCTGCAGGGTTGCGGCATCCTCATTCTTGTGGTCGGAAAACTCAAATGGGGTGAAAGTCGAACCAGGCATCCGTCCCTCCCTTGGCCGATTCCTGCTTGCTCCGCCGAAGAAACGCGAGACCGCGGGCGGTCCGCACCAAGACCTTTTTCCTCTCCTCTTTGCGCCATTCACCGTCGCTCTGCACACTCCCTACCCACGGGCCCACTGCAGTTCGTCTCCCGGCGCCTCAGGGCCGGCGTTCGCCGCAATGCAATCGAGGACGAAGACTGGCCGCAACCACACGCGAAGCGGGACCTCACACACCCGATTTTACCTAGGGGTCTGCTGAAAACTAAAAGCAGTATATTTGACCGCAGACCAAACCGCAATAGACCCAATTCCGTCCCCCGAATCTCGCGTTGACAAGTCGATATATAAATGTTAGCATCCGCCCAGACAGTCGACCGACAAGGCTGTCCTCGGTCATCAGGCTCCGTTCCGAAACATCTGCAGACCGCAGTTCCCTCATGCAGAGTCCCGCCGCGCAGCAGTGCACGACAGGAGAGGGGAGCGCCGCAAATACCGCAATCATCCCGAATCTGATTCCCGAAAACCACTGAAACGGCAGACCTTCCGACGCACACTGGGAGGACACGTGACGCGATATCTTGCGTGAAACACCTTTCACCGTCCCTGAACTGAGAACAGCTCGCAAAGGAGAGGAGAAAATGGAGGGCAAGATGAACGACAGGATTTCTCGCCGGCAGTTTTTGAAGGTGTCAGCATTCACCGCGGCGAGCGTGGCCGCGGCCGCATGTGCACAACCCGCTGCGCCCGCCGCACCCGAGACCGAAGCCCCCGCGGCCGATGCGGAAATGGCCGAAGGCGGCGTTCCCCAGGGCGGCATCATCCGCTACAAGGGCTCCGGCGGCCGCACGACCTACTTCTCACCCCTGTGGTTCTACGAGACGACCGCCTGGCACAACACCATGAAGCTGGTCTGGCCCGGCCTCGTCATCCACAACACCTCGGGCGGCATGGACCCCTATCTGGCCGAGAGCTTCGAGGTTAGTGATGACG
Source organism: Caldilineaceae bacterium (assembly GCA_022827195.1). GTDB lineage: Bacteria > Chloroflexota > Anaerolineae > Caldilineales > Caldilineaceae > Bin5. The sequence goes on along the minus strand of JAJDTL010000024.1, from coordinate 29,721 downwards.
CCACAAGCGTCACCTTCCACCTGCCGGCCGCGGCCCAGTGGAGCGACGGCGTCCCCCTGACCGCCCACGACGTCAAGTGGACCTATGAGCGCTTCCTCACGCCCGGTTTCCTCGACATGACGGCCGGAGGCTGGGGTTTCCTCGACGGCAACCTGATCGAAGGCTATGTCGCATTCGCCGAAGGCTCGGCAGACGAGGTCACCGGCATCGAGGTGATCGACGACCACACCGTGCGCTTCCAGCTTGTTCAACCCGATGTCACCTTCGCCCGCCTGCTCTACCGCTCGATCGCGCCCGCCCACATTTACGAACACAGCACCTCGACAGAAGAAATCGAGGCCCACCCCTGGAACGCCCACTCGGACGTACACTCGGGACCGTTCCGCCTGGTCGAGTATAAGGAGACGCAGTACATCGAGCTCGAAGCGGTACGCCCTTACTGGCTGGACCTGCCCTACCTGCACGAAGCCAACGTCGACAAGATCATCATGTTCCAGAATCTGTCGCCGGAAGCGGCCATCGCCAAGGTGGAAGCGGGCGAACTGGAGATCCTGGAACGCGCGGGCGGTGATATCCTGCAGCGCGCCAGCGAAATGGACGGCGCAACCCTGACCTGCAATCCTTCACCCTCTTTCGGCGGCATCGGCGTCAACGGCCGCAAGGAGTACCTCTTTGACAAACGGGTCCGGCAGGCGATGATGCACGCGATTGACCGCGACGTGCTCAATATTCTCAGATGGGAAGGTCTGGGCCAGCCAATCACCTCGCCGGTGAACTTCCCCGACTGGGCCGCCAACCCCAACGTCAATCCCTACGAGCATGACCCGGACAAGGCCCGCGCCATCCTCGAAGAGGTGGGATGGGACTTCGATCGCGAGATCATCTTCCAGAGCCATGCAGAAGGCGAAGACCCGATCGCCGCCTATGTGCAGCAGGCGCTGGGCGAGGCCGGCATCAAGGTCAAGATCATCCATGTCAAGTACAGCGCCTTCATCGAAATCATGCGCGAAGGCAACATGGACCTCTGGGCCGAGGCCGGTTACGACGGCAGCCACCCCGCCCTGGTCGCCGCGCACTGGAATTGCGGCGGCGTCTACTCGGAGTGGACCGCCTACTGCAACGAGGAGCTGGATGAACTGGTGAGCATGTCGGCCGCGACCATCGATCCTGAAGCGGCGCAAGAGATTGCCTGGAAGATTTCGGCGATCATGAACGACGAGCTGCCCTACCTGTGGGTTACGCAGGACCCGCTTTGCCATCTGGTCAGCGACAAGGTCGGCAACTTCATCTGGAATCCCAGCCTGGGAGACACCTCCTTCAACGCCGCCGACTGGTACCTCAAAGAGTAGCCGGCGCAGAACGATCAACTATGGCGGGCGCGGCGGGCGCCCGCCGCTTCCATGCTGAACCGGACAGGTGGTTGGCGCGACGCCGACCGCCTGCCCGACTTGTGCGAAAGGCGTAGCTTGTGGGCAGGTATCTCGTCAAGCGCCTGATGCTGATGGTCCCGGTCCTGTTTGTCATCAGCCTGGTCAACTTCGCTCTCTATAGCTTCGCGCCCGGCGACCCCGTCACCCTGATGATGAACCCCATCCTCGCCACCTCCGGCGCCGGGTCGCGTATGACGATGGAGAAGCTGGATAAGATGATCGAAACGCAGCGCGAAATTCGCGGCCTCAATCGCCCGTGGTATGTGCGCTACGTTTTCTGGCTGGGCGAACTGGCGCGCGGCAATCTAGGGCGCTCGATGGTCTCCAAAATCCCCGTTTCCGAGATCATCGGCGACTTCACCTGGCCGTCGGTCCAGCTGAACCTCCTCAGCATTGCCTTGAGTACCTTTCTCGGGGTCGCGTTGGGCGTGCTCCAGGCGGTGAGGAAATACTCGCTCTTTGACTACACCGCCGCCTTCTTCTCCTTTTTCTACGTCAGCATGCCCGGCTTCTTCCTCGCCATGCTCCTGATCTACATTTTCGCGCTCGTGCTCGGCTGGCTGCCGACCAGCGGCTATGAAACCGTGGGCATGCCCTTTTCACTTTGGGACCGCCTACGCCACCTGATCCTGCCGGCCGCCACGCTCAGTTTCGGCGGGCTGCCCTACATCATGCGCATCACCCGCACCGCCATGCTCGAGGTGATGGGCGAGGACTATATCCGTACTGCCCGTGCCAAGGGGCTGTCAGAAAAACTCGTCATGCTCAAGCACGCCCTGCGCAACTGCCTCATCCCCGTCACCACGCTGGTTGGCGGGATGATCATGTGGCTGTTCGGCGGCTCGGTCATCGTCGAGACCGTCTTCGCCTGGCCCGGGCTGGGCCTCCTGTTCATCCGCGTGGTCAGGGAACGCGACTACCCGGTGATTATGGGCCTGGTCATGATCAGCTCCCTCCTGAGCATCGTCGTAATCCTGTTGACCGACGTGGTCTACACCATGGTTGACCCGCGCGTGCGCCTGGAGAGATAAGATTGGCTGTACTGCAGATCGAAGAGCCAACCGAAACACTCAGTTCACGCGCCTGGGCACGCTTTCGCCGTCACCGCCTAGCGATTGCGAGCACTGTCGTTCTCGCGGCCATTCTCCTGCTGGTCATTGCCGCGCCCCTTCTTGCCCCCCACGGCCCTATTTATCTTGACGTCATGAATCGTTTCGCTTCGCCCGACGCCGACCACTTGCTGGGCACCGACCGTGTCGGTCGCGATGTCTGGGCGCGCGTGCTCTACGGGGGCCGCGTATCACTCTCCGTTTCACTCGTCATCACCGGCATCCTCTTCACCATCGGCATCGTGGCCGGCGCCATCTCCGGCTACGCCGGCGGCGCGGTCGACGTCATCCTGCAGCGGACGATGGAGATCGTAAACGCCATGCCGGCGCTGATCATTGTCATCAGCATCGCCGCGCTTACCGGCGACCCCAACATCGTCGTCACCATGATCGTCCTCGGCCTGCTCGGCTGGGGCGAAATCTACCGCTTCGTGCGCGGACAGATCCTGTCGCTGCGCGAAGAGGATTTTGTCATGGCGGCGCGCAGCATCGGTGTGACGCAGAGAAAGATCGTTCTGCGCCACGTTCTCCCCAACGTCGTCCCCTACCTTGTTGTCCAGCTCGCATTCAGCCTGCCGGGCGCGATCCTGACCGAGACCTCGCTCAGTTTCCTCGGTCTTGGCGTGCAGGAGCCGACCGCGAGTTGGGGCAACGTCGTCGGCGCGGTGCGCTCGCTCGACAACCTCGAAAAGAGGCCCTGGATGTGGCTGCCGGCCGGCTTCATGATCACGCTCACCGTTCTGTGCATCAACTTCATCGGCGACGCGCTGCGCGACGCGCTCGACCCGCGCGCCCTGATCGAAAAATAGGAGCCCACGATGTCCCAGATTCCCTTCGTCCTCAAAGTCGGCCAGGTCCGCACCTACGGCGAGGGCCAGAACTTCGGCTGGGTGCGCAGCGCCCAGAGCCCGGACGGCACTATCTACTTTTGCAAAGGAATGAAATCGGTCGACGGCGGTCGCAGCGTCGTCGCTAACGACGACGAGCGCTGGGCGCGCATCCTGCGCCCGAACCAGCCGCGCGACTACGGCGAGGAGCACCGCCTGGTCTCGATCCACTGGCGGCCCGACCTTTTCGTCGCGCTCAGCCAGAGCGTCGAATATGAGTCTACCGGCGTCTACCACGCGCAGCTGTGGCGCTCAACCGACGACCTCGAAAACATCGAAGAGATCACCTCCGTCCTGCGCATTCCCGACGGCCCGCGCCGCAAGCGCGAACCCGGTGAATGGTACGGCCTCTACGCCTGGCGCAACATCGTCGAAATGCCAGACGGCGCGCTGCTCGCCACGATCGAGGGCAACTTCCACAGCGACCGCGTCGCGCCGGTCGGCGCCCGCAACAGGGCCGAGATCCACTCCGAAGAGCCCTACAAGCTCAGGACCTCGGTAGTCCGCTCGACCGATGGCGGGGAATCGTGGGACTACATCTCAACCGTCGCCCGCCCTTCCGAGGATGACGACGCGGTCGGCGAAGGCTTCGCCGAGCCCAGCTTTGCCCTGCTCGACAACGGCGACCTCTTCTGCATCATGCGCAGCGGCAACTACACGCCTCTCTACAGCGCAAGAAGCACGGATGGAGGAAACAGCTGGGAAGGACCGGTCTACACCGGCCTCGAGCGCGGCCTCGATCCCTGCCTGCTCAAACTGGCCGACGGCCGCCTGCTCTGCTGCTACGGCATGCGCTACCCCGCCGGCACGCCAGGAGGTCCAGGTGATTCGGGCAAGGGTGCAGGCCTGCTCAAACTCGCCATCAGCGAAGACGGCAGCGGCCGCGACTGGGTCGAGACCACCATCGGCGAGGGGCTCGGCTCCGCCTACTCGACCATCTACGAGGTCGAGCCAAATCTGATCTTCTGCCAGGTCGACGGCTGGTACTGGCGCGTCATGCTCAGGCCGCGGATCCCCGATACGCTCTGAGCCGGGCGGCATCGCACGCCGCTCTCAATTAGGCATGAAACGGGCGCGGTCGCGCTCGCCGAACGGAACACAGGAGACCACAATGTCCCAGCTCCCTTTCGTGCTCAAAATCGGAGAGGTCCGCAACTTCGGCGAGGGCCGCAACTTCATCTGGGTCCGTTGCGTCCAAGGCCCCGAAGGCACGATATACTTTCGCGGAAAAACGAAATCGACCGACGGCGGCCGCAGCGTCGTCGCCCACGACGATGACCGCTGGGAACGCATCCTGCGGCCCAACAATCCGGACGGCATCGGCGAGGAAAACCTCTTCATCGCCCATCTCTGCCGCCCCGGCCTCTTCATCGCGCTCGGCCAGGACACAGAGTATGAGTCCCAGGGCGTCTACCGCGGCCCGCTGTGGCGCTCCACCGATGATCTCGTAACGATCGAAGAGTCGACCGCGGTATTCCGTGTCCCCGACGGCCCGCGCCGCAAACGCAAGCGCTACGAGTGGTACGGCATCTACGCCTGGCGCAATATCGTCGAAATGCCCGACGGCGCCCTGCTCGCCACGATCGAAGGCAACTTCCACTCCGACCGCGTCGTGCCCGTCGGCCACCGCAACCGGGACGAGTTCCCGGGCGACGAGCCCTACAAACTGCGCACCGCGATCGTGCGCTCGACCGACAACGGCGAGTCGTGGGACTACGTTTCGACCGTCGCCCGTCCGACCGAGGACGATGACGCGGTCGGCGAAGGCTATGGCGAGCCCAGCTTCGTCCAGCTCGACAACGGCGACCTCTTCTGCATCATGCGCAGCGGCAACTACACGCCCCTCTACAGCGCGCGCAGCACCGATGGTGGCAATTCGTGGGAGGGACCGGTCTACACCGGCCTGGAACGCGGCCTGGACCCGTGTATGATCAAGCTCGCCGACGGGCGCCTGCTCTGTTGCTACGGCGTGCGCTACCCCGCCGGGTCGCCAGGGGGACCCGGAGAGGAGGGTATGGGCTCCGCCCAGATCAGAATGGCCATCAGCGAGGACGGCAGCGGCCGCGACTGGGAAGAGACCATCATCGGCGAAGGCATTGGCTCGTCCTATCCGACCATTTACGAGGTCGAGCCCAACCTGATCTTCTGCCAGGTCGACGGCTACTACTGGCGCGTGATGCTCAGGCCGAGGATTCCGGATACGCTCTGAGCCGGGCGGCACAGAGCCGGTTTAGGAGGCCCACACGTCGACGAACAGACGCAGCCAGTTCCCGCCCAGGAGCTTGGCCGCGTCGTCTTGGCTGTAGCCCCGCGCCAGCAGCGCCGCGGCCAGGTTCGGCATGTCGGCCGGCGTCTCCAGGCCGGGCGGATACAGCTGGACCTTGCGGTAGTCGATCGCGGGGTCGGCGACAAACTTGCCGGGGTATTTGGTCCCCTGCTGCGACAGAATGTACTTCCAGAAGGCGTCGGGCTGGTCTTGCGTGAAATCGTTGCCCACGCCGACGTGGTCGATTCCGACCCGCGCCACGAGGTCATCGATCGCGTCGACAAAGTCGGCCAACGTTGACGCGGGACCCTTGCGCAGGAAGGTCGTAATCGACGTCGCGCCGATCACGCCGCCCTTCTCGGCACAGCGCGTGATCGCCTCGTCGGTCTTATTGCGCTCGGTGTCATAGTAGGACTTGGCGTTGGCATGCGTGATCGCCACCGGCCGTTCCGACGCCTCGATCGCCTCGACCGTCGTCCGCTCGCCCACGTGCGACAGGTCGATGACGATGCCCAGCCTGTTCATCTCCGCGACCGCGTCGACGCCGAAGTTGCTCAATCCGTCGTCGCGGCGCTCAAAGCAGCCGTTCCCCAGCAGATTGCGCTCGTTGTAGGTCAGCTGGATCACGCGCACGCCCAGGGCCTGGAACAGGGCCAGCCGGTCCAGGTGGTTCTCGATCGGCGTCGCGTTCTGGAAACCCAGGATCACGCCGACCTTGCCCTCTTGCTTCGCCTTCCCGATATCGGCGGTGCTCTTCACCTGCATCAGCACATCTTCATACCTTTCGATGCGGTGCAACCAGGCCGCGATGTTGTCAAGCGTCTGGGTGAAATTCTCCAGCGTTGCCGTCGTGGCGTTGAACGCGGTGATGCCGCCCGCCTGCAGGCTGTCGATCACCGCAGGGCTGTCCCAGTTGCTGACGTTGAGGCTGTCGATCACGACCGCGTCCCGGTAGAACGCCGGCGCATCTGATTCGAATGACTCGCTCATAACCGCTCCTTTGTCTGTTCGTTCGCACAGCTCCCGCAGCCTGTTAAGCCGAAAACCGCGCCCGATTGACCTTTTGCCGACAACGTTCAGGGCACAACTTCCCGGCCCCGGCTGCGGAAAAGGTAAGTTCTCAAATCAGTATCAATTGTCCTTGACAGACATTTCAAATAGCGCGACCTTGGGGTCATCATTATCCCCCAACTCTTACCAACACGGAATGGCAGGATGTCCACTGAAGAGAGTGTTGCTGCCCTGGAAGCCAGAATAGAGTCTCTGGCCACGAAAGAAGATATTGTGCGTCTTGAAACGCGCATGGTTGCCTGGGAAGACTATATGGCAACAAAGAAGGATATTGCAGAGCTGAAAGGATTCATACAGGAAAGCGTCTCTCAGTCCGAAATCAAAACACTTAAACAGTTCATTGCTTTTTGGGTCGTTATCGCGGGACTCTCGATTCCAATCTTGAGCGGCATCTTCTCGTTCGTATTCAACACCCTCACCCTGCGCTGACACGCTTCACATCTTGCAAGCGTCGCGCAGAATTAGCTCGTTGAGCTGGAATTGTGCTTCTCGAAAAGGCCCGGCGTTCAGCGTGCCGGGGACCGCCTTCGACAGGTCTGCTACCCTTCTGCCGCCTAGTTGCCCGCCCTACCGAAGCGGTCGAGCCGGAATCGCTCGTGGGGCTGTTTCGTCCTGCCCTCCAGCGCCAGCTCGGCCAGGATCTTGCCCACCAGCGCCGAAAACTTGAAGCCGTGCCCCGAGAACCCGGCCGCCACCAGCACGTTCGCGTTATCCGGGTGCGGCCCAATCAGAAAGTCGCGGTCCGGCGTCACCGTATACATACAGGTCGCGCCCGAAACGTACGAAAACCCGCTTCCAGGCATGATCGACCCGAGCCAGCGCTGCAACTCCTCCCGCTTTTCCTCGTCCAGCGTCCGGTCCACGCCATCGGCCGAGGTCACCTCGCCGAGCCCGTCGTCCGCTACCTTCAGCCCGGGGCCGTAGTCGGGAAAGCCGTAGAACTGCGTCTCCACGTCCCCGTAAACCGGCAGACGCGCCGGGGCATATGCCTCCCGGTCGCCCGGCCGGAAGTAGAACTTCTGCTGCCGCGTCACCTCCAGCGGCAGCGCCAGCTCCTCCAGTACCTCAGAAGCCCACGGCCCCGGCGCGATGATCAGCCGCTCGCACTCATAGCGCCCCGCGGAGGTCTCCACCAGCGGCCGTTCGCGGCGCAAACTGACCCGCTCGACCCGCACCTCCTCATCTATCCGCGCGCCCAGCGCCTGCGCCTGCCGCAGGTGCGTCTGCACGCAGCGTCCCGCGTCGAGAAACCCGCCCAGCGGCGTCAGACAGGCGGCGCTCTCTTCGGGCAGCCGCAGCGCGGGAAAGCGCGCGGCCACGTCCGCCGCGGTGAGCCGCTCGTGCGCGCGACCCAGGGCCGCCATCACCGCGATCTTGCGCTCCAGGGCGTCGCTCCCGCGCCGGCCAAACTGCAGCAGGCCGGTCAGGGTCAGCAGGTGCTCGCCCGAACGCGCCTCCAACTCGCGCCAGAGCGGCAGCGCCGCCTCCGCCAACTCCACGTAGATCGCGTCATGATAGAAGTTGCGGTACGCGCGCGAGTGCCCGTGTGAGCTGCCGAGTGCATGGCCAATCCGGAACTGGTCGATTCCAATGACATCTGCGCCCAGCCGCGCCAGGTGGTAGAGCGCTGCACTCCCCATTGCTCCCAGGCCTGCGACCAGAAAATCAGCCTTTTTCACCAATTCCCCCATGGCTTACCCAATCAGTCCAAAACTCACTGAAGTGCCAACATCCTGCGCGTCTCCTCCACCGTCGCCACCCCACGCCCCAGCTCCTCCGCCATGCGAGCGATGCGAGCGACCATCTGCGCATTGCTCTGCGCCAGCTCGCCGCGCTGGTAGTGGATACAGTCCTCCAGCCCCGTGCGTACGTGCCCGCCCAGCAGCATCGACATCACGTTCACGTGCAGTTCTTCCAGACCCAGCGCGCACGTCTGGAAAACCGAGTCCTGCGGCAGATTCCGCACCATGTAGAGAAAGCTGTCCATGCTCGTGTTGATCCCGCTCTCCTGCCCGAAAACGAGCTGCAGAAAGTAGGGCTTCTCCAGCGCATCCCGCTCGATCAGATAGTCCAGAATATCCAGGTGCCCCGGATGGTATAGAAAGACCTGCGGCTTGATCCCCCGTTCGCGCAGCCGCTGCGCGGTCCGCTCTGCGCTGTCAAACGACGCCAGCGTCACCTTGCTCGGACCTGCCCCTCCGCCCGTGTAGGCCGCGCCGCCGCGGAAGGTCATCGGTCCCGGGTTGAACGCCATGATGTCCGGCCCCGCCTCGATCGGCGCCGATTTGTAGTGATGCGCCGAACCCAAGAAACCGCTGCCCCTGGTATCGACGTCGGCAAAGCCCTGCGAGTTGTCGATCAGGATCTGCGGCGCGGCCGCCCGCATCAGCTCGTTGATCGCGCGGTATCGCTCCGCCTCGTGCGACGCCTGCGTGGGGTCATCGGCCCGCCGCGCGTGGATATGGATGATCGTCGCGCCGGCCTCGAAAACCTCGGCCGCCGCGGCCGCCTGCTCCTCCGCCGTCACCGGCACCGCGGGATTCTCGCTCTGCTGGTGCCCGCCCGTCACCACTGCGCTGATAATCACAGGCGGCATTCCATCCTGAATGTGCCTGACGTATTCCCGCTGGTCCGCGTAGTCCCAGGTTGTCTCCATAGTTCCACCCCGCCTTCAGTTGGGCACGATCACACCCTTGATAAACCCCTCCAGCTCGACCTCCCCACCGGCCGCCAGTACAGCGGCTTCCGCTTCCTCCAGCGTAAAGCGGTGCGTCACCATCTCCTCGATCGGGTAGCGCCGCGACTCCACCACCTTGATCGCCGCCCGTACTGCCGCAGTATCGTGTGAGTTCACCCCCTGCACCCGCAGCTCCTTCACCGGCATCGTGCTCGCAACGATTCCCGCCTCTTCTTCACCGGTATTGGAACCCACCACCACCGTCCCCAGCGGCCGCGCCAGTTCCAGCGCCAGCGGCAGCGAAGCCGTCGCCCCCGTAACGTCAACCACGAGGTCGCCCATCTCACCGTTCGTCAACGCGCCCAGCGCCTCGACCGCGTCCTCCTCTTCCAAATTGACCGTGTCCGTCGCGCCGAACGCCCGCGCCAGCGCCAGACGGTGCCCGTCGCGGCCCAGCCCCAATGCGACTATGCGCCCCGCGCCGGCCTCCTTCGCCGCCAGCACAGCCGCCAGGCCCTGCCCACCCGGCCCAAGTACCACGACGGTGTCGCCGCTCTTCGCGCCGCCGACGGTCTGCACCCAGCGCAGACCGTTGCCGATGTTCGCGCACGTCATCGCGGCCGCCTCCGCCGGCACATCCGCCGAAATCTTGTGCACGCGTGCGTTTGGCGCCAGGTACATATACTCGCTGTACGCGCCCCACAGATGCGGGGGCACGCTGCACGGCGTCGGTCCGCCGTACCCCTGCCCCTCCCTGCAGAAACGGTATTCGCCCACCAGGCACCAGCGGCAGTGCCCGCAGCCAAACAGGTGCTCGACGATCACGCGGTCCCCGGCTCCAACGTCCCAGCGCGCCGCCGCCAGCCGCCCAATCTCAGCAACATGGCCGACCAGCTCGTGCCCCATGATCAGCGGAAACCGGCTCGAATCCGTCCAGTCGAAAATACGCGGATCGCTGCCGCAGACGCCGCACATCTCGACCCGCAGCAGCCCGTCCTCGTCGCCGATCTCCGGCAGCGCAAATGCCTGCAGCTCCATCCTCCGCCGCGCCACGGCCACCGCCGCCCGGACTTTCCCCGTCAACGCAAATCCCTCCCCCGCGCAGACGACTCCCAACCAAATACAAGAAACTGAAAACGAAAAACTAAAAGCGGCACGTCAGTCCGCCGTCCACCAACAGGTTGACGCCGTTGATGTACTTGGCCTCATCCGATGCCAGAAACAGCGCGGCATACGCCACGTCCCAGGCGTCGCCCATTTTCCCCGTCGGGCACAGCGCGTCCCGCTGCCGTATCATCTCCTCCACGCCCTCGTCCGAATACGCCTCCTGCAGGCCCTGCGTGATGAACGGCGTGTTCATCAGCCCCGGCAGCACGCAGTTGGCCCGGATCCCCTTGGCCGCGTACTGCACCGCGATGTTCTGCGTCAGCTGGATCACCGCCCCCTTCGACGCGTTGTACGAGACGCTCGGATACCCCGTGTAGCGGATGCCCGCGATCGACGAGATGTTCACAATGGCGCCGCCCCCCTGCGCCTCCATCTGCGGCAGCGCGTACTTGCACGTCAGAAACATTCCCTTCACGTTTACCGCCATCAGCCGGTCCCAGTTCTCCTCGCTGATCTCGACCGGCCCGCCCACCTCGATGATGCCGACGTTGTTGTGCAGAATGTCGATCCTGCCGTACCGCTCTACGCAGGCGGCCACCATTGCTTCGACGGACCCGGAGTCGCTGACGTCGGCCCGGTGCGCGGCACAATCGCCCCCCTCGCCGTCGATCACCGCCTTTGTCTCCTGCGCGGCCTCCAGGTTGTAATCGACCAGAAAGACCCGTGCACCCTCGCGCGCGTACAGCGCCGAAGTCGCCTTCCCGTTGCCCCAGCCCGGACCGACCGAACCGGCCCCGGTCACCAACGCAACCTTTCCCTTCACACGATCACTCATCGCTCCCTCACCCTCCCTTGAACTGCACACTTTCCGCTGACCAACGCTATTCTGCCGATCAGCCGTTCAACTGACCGCTCTTCCTCGTTGCAGCCTCAACACACTTCGCCAATATATCCGAACGGGTCCCCATTCGCGAGGTGATGACCCTGACATTGTATTGGAAGAAATGGCCTGACGCTGCAAAAGTTCGGCTTTGCCCGACCCGGCAAATCCAATACAATTGTCTCATCCGGCTCAGGATATCAAGGGTCCGGGCCTTTCGCACAAATCCCCCAACAAGAGGTTGCGATTCATGAAACGCCGAACAAGTGAAAGCGAGATGGAATACGGAGAGAGGGGGGCAGCTATGACTGCCTCAACAGAACATGGAGAGCGATTGGCCAGACTGGAAGGGGCGTACGTTCACCTGGCCACGAAAGCCGATATCGCTGAACTGCGTTCCGAGCTCCGAAGTCTGAAGTGGTTCATCGCCGTTAGCATCGCCGGCGCAGGGGTCATTGCCTCCATAATCGCAATAATCGTTCCCTAGATTACATTCAGATTTCTCTCAACTTGGAGGCGTGGGGCATGTACCTGCGCCTCTGTTCTTCTCCAACCACTCCGCAAGCCAACCACATCTCTTTGAGCCAGCCGCATCCCCCCGCATTCCTACCGATACCGTCACACCAAAAACTAGAAACCAAAAACTGAAAACTGAGTTTCTCGCCACGAAACAGGCTTGAAATGATATTTGTAATGGAACAGGTCGTCGAGAGCCGGGCCAACCTGTAATGGAAAAGGCGCTGAATGCCTCAGGACGAACACCGTACTATGCCCGCTCTACCCAGATGGGCGAAGACCAGGCTGCCTGTCCGTTCCTCTGAAAGACCCGCACGTAGTAGTAGTCCCTCTGCCTCTCGAACTCCGTGTCCTGCCACTCCAGTTCAGCCCGAAAATGCGCTTCGGCTACGGCCCGCGAGAGATAGAACGCGCCCCCATAAACGCCAAAAGGCATGGACGCCATGCTTTCACCCAGCAGTTCGCCGACAGAGGCTTGCAACACCCATTCGCCGTCGTTTCGAATGGCCACCTCGGTCTCCAAGGTTCCCTCGACATCCAAATCAACCCGCTGAGGACGCGCGCCGCCGGGCTTGCCGCCCGTCGTGGAACTGATATCGAGCCGTCGCGGCCCGCTGTCACGCGCCTGATGAAAACCGGGCGGCTGGAAGCAGGTCTGGTATCCCGCCATCGATCCCCCGCTCGTCTCCACCGAAAAACTCCACTTCCTCTCCTCGGGAAACGCGTGGTATCCCCACTCCACACCCACCTTGAAACGACCGGCGCCCCCGCCCCTCTCCAGGTCGAAACCGGCCCAGCGCTTGACAACACGGCCGTTCTTGATGATCTCCACCCTGTCAAGGCAGTCCCAGCCATCGACCCCGATCTCTATCCGCCGCGGTTGCCCGTCGCCAACGGAGATCACGCGACCCATCGGCCGCCCGTTCAGCCCAAAATCCAAGCGGATACGGTCTCCCGTCACCGCGTAGGTCCGGCGCTGCCACAACGCTTCCCACAGTGATTCCCGGTCCAATGCCGGCGCGTAGACCGCGGCCAAACCGGAGTTGTAACTGCCGGGAAAGCTGTCGTGGCCGTCGCTGGAAGCGATGAAGCCAACAATGTGCCCGAGTTCGAGCGCGCGCTGCACCGTTCCAGCGGCGCAGCGGGGTCCCATCGCACTGCCGCTGTAAGGAAACGGGCCCTGCTCCGTCTCTGAAGAGCCGTGTCGCGAAAAAATCTCCACCACCGGCCCTTTGGCGCTGTCAAATCCCGCCCAGTCCACGCCCCGGTGACGCAGCGGGTAGGCGGTGTGGTGAGGGATTACCATCGCCTCCACGCCCTCCACAGCGGCGTATAGCTCAGACAGGGAGCTGGCAAAGCGAAGCGGCTCGTCGTCTCTGAGATAGTAGATGTTGTGATCACCCCATCCCATGGACGACCACTCCTGGGCTAGAAATGTAACAAACCGCCCAGGCTCGTAGTTGGCGCGCATCAGCGCCTGTACCTCGTGCCACCTGGCCTTCACCCCCGGTACCGCCTCACGCCAGCCCGCATAGCGATCGCGCGCCGACTCCCACTCATCGAAATCCGGAAGGTCGGGACTCTGCGCGTGATCGGCCAGCGCACAGAAGTCGAGATGGGCTTTGCCAACCGCTACCGCGTCTGCCGGCTCGCCGCGCCCATCGCTGAGCCCCGTATGCGTGTGAATCTCACCAAAGTAGAGGTTCATATTCTTACCTACCATGAAACTGGCTTGAAATGATACTTGTAATGGAACAGGTAATCGATATCGGGAAACTCGACCACGCGTAAGGGCGTCTCGCCGCCGTCGAAAAACGCCTTCGCCTTGATCGTGGCCGGCGGGGAAAGTGAGAACGGCCCGCTGTACAAGGTCGACGCCCGCGTGGGCTCGCTGCCGTCGAGCGTAAAGCGGATCTCCGCCTGCCACACTGGACAGATCAGCTCCAGCGTCGCCGCCTCATTCGTATCGTAATACATCCGCGCATTCACCACCACCTGCCGTCCGTAAAACTCGTCCAGGAACCGCCGCGCGCGGCCCGCCTCCCCGTGATAAGCCGAGCCGCCGTCGTCCCCCTGCTGCTCCATCCACGCCCGCACTTTCTCCCGCAGCGATTCCAGCACCTCCGCCTGCGCCGGGTCACCCGCCAGATTGTTCATCTCAAACGGGTCGGCCTCAATGTCGTACAGCTCCTCCGCCGGCCTGAACTGCAGTGCCCGCACTCTCTCTGCAGCCAATGGATCGGTCCGGGCCGCCTCGAACCACGAATCCCACATCGCCGCGGCATGGCTCGCGATCGGAGTCAACGCCGGCGGCGGCTGGCTCTCCCCCCACCAGCCCACGTCGACCGGCCACGTGTAGCGCAGATGCGAGTCGAGGTTCCAGATATACTTGTGCGTCCTCGTCCGCACCGCCCGCATCGGGTAGGCCACCATAACGCCCCAGGTGAAGTTGGCGAACACCTCGGTACGGTGCTCATCCGCTTCGCCCAGCAGCAGCGGCAAAAAGCTCTCGCCGTCCAGCGGTTCGCCGCCGCAGCGCGCAACCACCGCGTCGACGTCGCCCCCCGCCGTCTCGATGAAAGTAGGCAGAATGTCGACGAAGCTGACCAGCGCCTCGCTCACCGAACCCGGCTCGATCTTCCCCGGCCAGCGCGCGATGAATGGCTGATTGATCCCGCCGTCATGCAGGCTCCACTTCTCATCCGGCCAGTCCGACCCGTGGTCGGTCGTGTAGATCACCAGCGTGTTTTCTTCCAGCCCCTCCGCCTTCAGCAGCGCCAAACACCGCCCGACCGCCGCGTCCATCTCCGTGATCTTCGAATAGTAGCGCGCCCGCATCGCGCGCGTATCCGGCGTGTCGAGCAGGTGGGGCGGAATATCCTCCGCCTGCGGTTCGTAGCCATAGTCGTTGTGCGGCCACGGCACGTGCGCGCTGAACTTGCACATGATGATGCAGAACGGCCTGTCGCCCGGCTCCGCCAGAAGCCGTTGCAGAGCGCTGCCTGGCCCCAGCGGCTCATCCCCGTCTTCGTAGTACTCGAAGGGAAAGTTTTCCCACGGCGTGATGTGCTTCTTCCCCAGCAAAACGACCCGGTAGCCCAGCGCGGTCATATAGTGCGGCAGGCTCTTGATATCGGGCTTGACCGAGCTCCAGTTCGGGTGTGCCCCGTTGCGGATCGGATAGAGGCCCGTGTAGAGCGAGACCCTGCTCGGCACGCACGTCGGCGAGGTCGTGAACACGTTGGTGAAACGCATCCCCTCGCTCGCAAGCCGATCGAGATTAGGCGTCCGCACGCCCGGGTTGCCGTAACAGCCGAAGTCCCGCCGCGACGTGTCGTCCGAAAAGATCATAAAGATATTGGGGCGGCCCGAACCGTTCCCCGCTGCCGGCTGTTCGCCCATGACCGCTCTCCTTCCTTGCCTTCCGAAAAGAAAAAACGCCCCGGCCGGTAACTGACCGTCCCCAACGAACCGCTGTATCGTCGGGGCGGCCACGCGCGGGAGGTCCCGCGCGCAAATCGGCCGGAGCGCCTCTTCAGAAACGCTTCATCGGTTCAATCCTTAAGCCGAAGCCGAAGCCTCAATCTCCTTGTCGATAGCCGCCTTGGCCTCCAGCATCGCCTCTTCGACAGTTTTCTCACCCACAAATGCCAACTCCACGCCGGACCGGAACTTGTCCTGCATAAACCGGCCGACGCGACCGAAAGCCGCCCGCTTGAAGATGTTGACGTCCTCGGTGCAGTAGTCGCACTCGGACATCCCCGCCAGCCGCGACAGCATCACCTGCACGATAGTGCCCAGGTCGCCCTCGGGCAGGCTGTCCAAATAATAGGCAGGATCGTAGGCCGACAGCGTCGCTGCCAAATCGACCAGCGCCTGGCCGACCTCGTAGTCGGTCGTCTGTACGATCGAGGCCTCCTGCGCCTTCGGGATCACCGCCGACTCCTTGTTGATGCACCACAGGTTGGCGTTGACCCCGTGCACGCGCCGTTCGACCCAGGGCAGGTGCATGAAACCGAGCTCAAACGGCAGCTGCGCCGCAAGATAGGTCTGGTTCGACCAGCTCACGCTCGCCGCGGCCAGGCCGGCCCGGAACAGGCCGCCCTCGATGCCCTGCTGCGCCTCAAGCGTCGGCGCCACGCCGTGTACAACCGTCAGGTCGACGTAATCATGCACCGCCGAAATCGCCTCCGGCGTGTCCAGCAGACACTGCGTCTCCTCGTACTCGGTGTCGTCGATGAACCAGGTATCGTAGGTCGCCAGCTGATAGCCGTAGGCGTTGATGCTCGTCTCCGCCGACTGGTAGCCGTACTGCTCAACCGTCCCGTCCGAGCTCCGGATCGTGACCGCCTTCATGAAGTCGACAAAGTCGTCCCAGCTCCACTGATCGAAGTTCGAACCGCCCCACAGCGGCAGGTCCGCCTCGGCATAGCCGGCGTTGCGCACGAGATCGAGATTCAGGTAGACCATCATCGCCTGCTGCGTGAACAGGCTCAGCCCCATGATGTCGCCCTTGTACCCGTGCTCCACCACCGGGTCGGCGTACCACTTGCTCATGTCGATGCCCGACTCGGCCAGCACGTCGTTGAAGGGCACAAAAATGCCGCGCGGGAAGAAATCGGGGTACATCGGCCCGCCCAGCTGGATGATGTCGGGCGCCACGCCGCCGGCCACCTGCGTCAATACCTTGGTCACATACTCGCCGAAGGGGTAGATCTCCTCCTTGAAGACGGTGCCGCTCTTCTCCTCGACGATCGGCAGCCATTTCTTGTGCTGATCGCCCCACCAGTGCGACAACCGGATCTCCACGGGCTCGGCAGACGCCGGCATCTCCTCCATACTTTCTTCCGCCGCCGGTGCCGCAGCAGGCGCCGCGCAGGCAGCCGCAACTACACCCGCCGCCCCAAGCGCCGACAGACGAAGGAAGTCGCGACGGCTCGTAAGGTTCCTTTTCGCGCTCATTGTTCTCCTCCTCCTTTGCTTGCCTAAGTGAAGGGCTCGTCGTATAAGTTTTCAGCGGCTGCCTCTTCCGCCGCCTCCAATATCTCACCCGGCAACTCGAGTATGGCCCGCGCTGCCATAACTTGCGCAATCGGGACGTCCGACTTTAGATTCCGGACCAAAACCTTGACCGCATCCAGCTTGGCTTTCGTCAGCTCTGCTCGCAACTGCTCTCGCCGCTCTTCCGTCTGCTTGTCCGCCACTGTGTACGTCCTTCCGAATGTGTCCGGGCCGGTCTGTCCTCACTCTTTGACGGCTGCTGGCGTAGCCGACTCGGCTGCCCGCATCGCCACACATTTGGCAGACAGGTCCAAACGGCCTACGATGAACGCCTTTTCGCTTTCGCCGGCTGTATCGCCTCACCAAGCCCGGCGCCCTAGCCCTTGACGCCGCTGATCACCACGCCCTGAATGAAGTACCGCTGCGTGAAAAAGAACAGCACGACCGGTGGAATCGTCAGCACCGTCGCCATCGACATGATCGCGTTCCACGTCGGCGGCACGTACGCGCCCGCGCCCCACACCGCCACCTGCTGCCACTGCCGGATCGCAATCGCCAGCGTATACCTCTCTTGCGAATTCAGATAGATTAGCGGCGCAAAAAAGTCGTTCCACTCGCCCATGAACGTGAAGATCGCCACCGTCGCCAGCGCCGGCTTCGACATCGGCACGATGATCCGCCACAAAATCGCGAACGTCCCCGCTCCGTCGATGCGCGCCGCGTCGTCGTAATCACGCGGGATCGTCATGAAGAATTGGCGCAACAGAAAGATGAAGAACGCGCCGCCGCCGAAAAAGTGCGGCACGATCAGCGGCTTGAATGAGTCCAGCCAGCCCAGGTTCCGGAACAACAGGTACTGCGGAATCAATACCACGTGATACGGGATCATCATCGTGCTCAGCACCAGGAGAAACAGCGGCGTCCGAAACGGAAAACGCAGCCTGGCAAAGACATACGCGGTCAGGCATGCGCTCGCCAACCGTCCGATCTCGACCCCGACCACGATCGTCATCGTGTTGCGCAACGAGCGCCAGAAGGGAAACTGGTTCCACGCCTCGACGTAGTTCCACCACTGCACCTGCTCCGCAATCAGCCGCGGCGGATACTCGAAAACATACCCCTCCGGCTTGAACGACGCGCTCACCATCCACACCAGCGGCGCCACCAGGATGATCGTCAGCCCGGCCAGCGCCAAATACAGCAGCGCCCTGCCCACGATTCGCTTACCCATCCGCCAGCGCTGCGCCCAATCGCCGCCCAGCCCGGTCGGCGGCTGTGCCAGCGCCCCCCCAACCTGCGAACTTCCCGGATCCGCCATCTTCTACTCCTGCGCGCCCTCGTAAAAAACGGTCGCCTGCGATAGCCGCAGCGAAAGCATCGTGATAACCAGCAGTATCACAAACAGCAGCCACGCCATCGCCGCCGCATATCCCATGTCCAGGTACTCCCAGCCGGTGCGGTACAGGTAGAGCAAGTAGAACAGGCTTGCCTCGCCCGGCCCCCCGTTCGTCGTCACAAACGCGACCGTAAAGACCTGGAATGTCCCGATCATGCCGGTCAGGAAGACAAAAAAGATGACCGGCGAGGTCATCGGCAGCGTCACATTCAGAAAACGGCCCCACGCATTGGCGCCGTCAACCTTTGCCGCGTCGTACAGCTCGGTCGGCACCCCCTGCAGCGCCGCCAGGTAGAGAAGCAGCGTACCCCCGACCGCCCACGCCGACATCAGGATGAACGCAGCCAGCACCCAGTTCGGATCGCCGAACCACTTCGGCCCCGGTATCCCGATCGACCGCAGCGTCTGGTTCAGCAGCCCGACGTCCGATTGCAGCATCCACGAAAAAACGTACGCGACCGCCATCGCCGGCACAACCGCCGGCATGTAGAAGGCCGTCCGCCAGAACGACAAACCCTTGACCTTCAGGTTCAGCATCAGCGCCATGCCGTAGCCGACAATCACCTGTACCGGAACCGCCACCATCGTGTAGATCACCGTCACCCGCAGCGACTGCCACAGTGTATCGTCGCCCGTCGCCATGCGGTCGTAGTTGTCAAGCCCCCGCCAGCGCGGCGGCGTCAGAATGTCGTAGCTCGTGAGCGAGAGATAGAAGGAATAGATCAGCGGCCCGGCCGTGAAGATCACGAACCCCAACAGAAAGAGGAGCAGACCGATGTACGCATCGAGCGTCTCACGAGCCTGCAAAGACATTTTCAGTTTCCCGAACATCGATCGCTCCCCCCTGTCGCAATCCCGGTTGAACCAGGGCCGTCTTACGTGAACTGCTGAGTTCGCCGCCCTAGGCGCGCGCGATCTCCTCATCGATCGCCGCGTCCGCGTCCTGCATCGCCTGCTCGACGCTCTTCTCGCCGATCAGCGCCTTCTCCATCTCGGCGCGCACCGTGTCCTGCAGGAAGCGCCCCTTACGGCCGAACCCAGCGCGGTTGAACATGTTCACGTCTTCCGAGCAGTAGTCACAATCGGACATGCCGGCGAGACGCGACAACATGATGCGCGTTATTACGCCCAGATCACCTTCGGGCAGCGTGTCCAGGTAGTAAGCAGGATCATAGGCCGATATCGTAGCCGCCAGGTCCACCAGCGCCTGCCCGACCTCGTAGTCGGTCGTCTGGATCAGCGCCGCCTCCTGCGCGTGCGGAATGTTGTCCGACGCCGTGTTGACGCTCCAGTGGTTGGCGCCTATGCCATGCACGCGACGCCCCGTGAAGGGCAAGTGCATGAAACCAAGCTCAAACGGCAGCTCGGCCGCCAGCAACGACTGGTTCGTCCAGCCGATCGTCGCCGCGGCGATTCCCGCCCTGAACAGGCCGCCCTCGATGCCCTGCTGAGCTTCGATTGTCGGCGCCACCCCGTGCACGATCGTCAGATCGATCAGATCGTGTGCAGCCGCAATCGCATCCTCCGAGTCTAGTAAGGCCTCGGTTTCGGCGAAGGTCCACGGATCGTCGACCAGGTCAGCGTCGTAGCTGGCCATCTGATAAGCGAGACTGTGTGCGTCTCTGATCGCGCCGGCGTAGCCGTACTGTTCGTACGTGCCGTCCGACGCCTGTATTGTGACTGCTTGGAGAAACTCCACAAAGTCATCCCAGTGCCACGTGTCATAGTTGTCCCTGCCGTACAGGGGCAACTCCTCTTCGGGATAGCCCGCCGCTCGCACGAGGTCCAGGTTTAGATAGACCGAGCGACCCTGCATCGTGAAGAGGCTCAGCGCCAGGATGTCCCCATTGTAGCCGAGCTCCAGCGCGGGGTCGACGTTCCACTTGCTCATGTCAAGGCCGGAGCCCGCCAGGTAGTCGTTAAAGGGCACAAAGATATTCTTGGGGAAGAAGTCGGCATTGTGGCTCTGGTCAAGCTGAATGATATCCGGCGCTACGCCGCCCGCTACCTGGGTAAGTACCTTGGTCAGATACTCGCCCCAAGGATAGATCTCCTGCGCAACCTTTACGTTAGCCTTTTCCTCAACGATTGGCAGCCAGTGGTTATGCTGCTCGCCCCACCAGTGCGACAACCGCAGCTCTGTGGCCTCCTCGGCCATCATTTCCCCGCCCTCTTCGGCGGCGGGCTCGGCTGCCGGCGGCGCTGCACAGGCCGCGAAGAAGGCGCCTGCGGTCCCCGCTGCCGTCAGCTGCAAAAAACTGCGGCGGCTCATTCTCTTGCTGGTCATCTTCGAATCTCCTCCCTGTCTTTGTCTGCCGTCAGACCGCGCCCGCGCGGCAAAACGGCGGCAAAATGAACGAACACCCGAAATGAAGACTCTCTCCGCGCTCATCTCGAAAGGCATCACCCCCTTGGGTCGTCGCTCCATCCAGCCGGACGGTATCGACAATATGCGATCTGTTTCAGAGAAATGGGATATTGCCAGCAATCTACCACACGTGAGTTGGCTGGTCAATCCGATTTTTTGGCCCCGGCCCGGCCTCGGCATAGCACAGGGACGCGCCCTCAACCATTCAGAGCAGAAGGTCTGCCTCTGCCCGTGATGCGTCCGGCCGCGCAGTCCTAAAACAGGGTGCAGATTCCGATTCCTCGGGTTGCAACCAAGTTGTTTCCGGCTCCTGCGGTTCCCGGCCACTGGCCACAGCAGTTTGGACGGTCGGGCCTGCGGCCCTCCCTTGTGCGGGGAGACTCCCCCCGCAACGCCCCCCTTGACACCACTCCATCCGCCAAGTGCAGGTCTCGTAACCCTGCGCGACCGGCAGCCCGGCGGCCCGCCACACAGTTCCCGCCCAAAGTGCGGGCTCCACGCCCGACTGGTCCCCGCCTGCACCAAATCCCGTTTTGGGATTGCAGTGGATCAATGGCCTGGAAGGCGAAGCACGCGGACCGTCTCTGGCAGTGGTGGTAGAGGCCAAAGGAGAATCAGAGGGACACCCTGCATGCCAGGGTCGAATTGTTGACGGTGTATGGTCCTGAACCGCCGTACCCCCACTCCTCGGATATCAGAGGTTCACGTCACGGGGGAATGCGCGAGTTGCGCGTGCAGGGCGGCGGCAGGCCTCTGCGGGTCTTCTTCGTCTTCGACCCGAGGCGAACGTCCAATCTTTTCATCTGCGGAGACAAGACCGGAAACGATCGGTTCCATGAGCAGTCCCTGCCCATCGCAGATGCCCTGCACGACGAGCATCTGGAGGAACTGCGAAAGGAGGGGTTGATCGAAAGAGTGGACGCCATTCGTTCCGCGAGTTGACCAGGGGGTTCGCGCCGGCACGCCGGCGGCGCATTGGTGACATGAAGAAGGAGCTGCTCGCGGAGATGCCGTTGCACGAATTGCGCCGGGCACCCTGGTCAGAACGGCGAAATGTCCAGCCCTGTCAGCACAATACTCCGGAGAGGTCGGGAGCGGAACTTCACTGATCTCCTGCGTGTCAAGACGATACAGGTTTACGGAAAAGTCGTCAATACGGTCGTCGAATCGTTCGTACCACTTCGTAGTCTCTCCCAACCCACCTTCGTGTAAATTCGTGCCCCTTCGTGGATCCCACTTCAACCCCCTCCTCTGATCTGCCGCAGCGCCTCGCCGGCAACATCAGACAGCGGTTGCGGACCGTTCTCGCTGAGCCACCGAATCTGCTGCTCGGCCCTTTTCTCCCTGAATTCACCCAGTTGTCGTACCACGACCTCTGCAAGTCCAGGACGCGCCGGATACCGATCGTTAACGACATGTGCACGTAAGTTGCGAAGAAGACCAAGTAGGTGCCGTCGAATCTCCTCTGAGTCGGGTGACTCTATCCACACTTCTCGGACATATCCCCTACCGGAATATTCTCCACCATCATTTCGCATTACGGGCCCAATTGGAATCGGATCTCGTTTGGGCCTTCGATGTGGATGGTTGGCACAGTAAGTCCAGAAGGGATCCTCGATCGCAACATCCCTGATCTCGCAGAAGGGTTCCAATTCACTGTCCTCTGCCCACCGGTAACCCTTCTCCCCGCGGTTTCTGCGATTGAACCAGCAGGTGCCACAGCAATCTGAGCCTCCATTCGGCATAGTCAGAACCTCCCTTCCAGGGGCGTTGGAAAGAAAAAGGCGAGAGCCGATGAAATCGCCCTCGCCCACTCTTCAACTGTATAAGTTTCGCCGCAAAACAGCCTACTCCTGCACCAACTCCGCGGTCACGTCCAGGTTCGCACCCACGACCAGCGGCAGGAACTCGTCGACAATCAACTCCGCAATGCCCGGGTCCTCAAGCGCCGCCGCAATCTGCTCCGGCAGCAACGGCGCCGCCAGGTCCAGCACCCGCAGGATCGAGGGCGAATCATAGTGCAGTGTCAGCAGCACCGTGTTGTCCGCCACCACATTCAGCTGGTTCGACGTCGAGGTCAACTCCAGCTCCGAGACTTTCAGACCGTCCTGCAGGATCATAGCAATGTTCGCCGGCAAAGACGGCAGACTCACGCCCATCTCCTCCAGGTCCGCAGCCGGCAACCCGGCAACCGAGCGAATCTCCGAACCCTCCAGCGTCAGACCGAGCGCAAGCACCGGCCTGAACTCGCTTTCGATCAAAGGCGGCTCCATCCGCACGGCCGTCACGTCGAACTCGGCCGGTACGGCGATCGCTTCCGCGCCGTCAGCCGGCGGAAGCGTCAGCGCCACGCCGATATCGGTGTTCTGGAGGAAGTCAACAATCGCCCCCACCGGCAGGACCGGGCCCAGCAATTCAGCAGCGACCCGCTGCAGCGTCTCCATCGTCTGCTCGGACCAGGAGATGACCGGCAGGTTTCCGCCGTTGGCCGCCAGGTATAGGCTGGCGTCCATGATATTGAGGTCCAGCCGCTGGACGTTCAGCTCCTGCATTTGAACAATAATGTCCGCCGGCAGCCTCGGATTGTCCCCAAGTGGGATCCCCAACACCGCCAGGCCACCGTCCGCCTTCACCTCAACCGGCAGCGAAGTCAGATTCGTCTCCGGCGCGTCCTGTCCCGCCAGCGCAACCTGCACGTTCAGCCCCGAGCCGAGAATCTGCGGCAGGTTCGGCAGCACCGGAATGTCAATCAGCGTCTGAATGAACGCAATTCGGTCCGACAGCGAGGAAAGCACCACCACCAGCCGGTTCAGCGCCGCATCATCGTACTCCAACGCCAGCAGCGTGCCCGAGTCGCCCAGCAGCTGCGTCGTGCTTGTCGACGTCGTCAGCTGCAGCGAGTCCGAACCCGTGGCATTCAGAATGTTCATAACCGTCGGCGGCAGACTGATCGGCGCCGGCAGCAGCATCGCCATTTCGGCAAGCGAGATGCCAAGCGCCGACACGACCATACCGTCACCGCTGATCGATGCCCCGATCTGGCCCAGCGTCCCCATATCCGGCGCGGCCGCAAAGCCCGGCGCCGTCACATCATAGTCGTCGGCAAACGTCATCCCATCCTGGCCCGGCAGGCCCAGCGACAGCGCCACATCCGTCTTCGCCAGCAGGCTCTGCAGCACCGTCAGCCCCGCGTCAACCACGCCCGATTCGACGCCGAGCAAATCGACCGCGATCTTGCCAATCAGCCCTATCGAAGCCTCGTTCCACAAAATCGT
The DNA here is from genome assembly GCA_022827195.1 of Caldilineaceae bacterium. Classification (GTDB taxonomy): domain Bacteria; phylum Chloroflexota; class Anaerolineae; order Caldilineales; family Caldilineaceae; genus Bin5. Next base: position 5,738 of record JAJDTL010000024.1, on the reverse strand, counting down.
CGGCAGCGGCTCCTGATTCAGCGCCAGGTAGATGCCCTCACTCTTGATGCTCAAATCCAGCATCAGTACGTTTGAATCGCCCAACAGGGCCAGCACATCGGCCGGCAGCAGCGAACCGGACCCGAGCGGAATCCCAAACGCGCTCGCCGAGCCGTCCTCCGCCACGTCGACCGCAATCCTCGGCAGCAGCGTATCCGCCGCCGGTTCACCCGTAAATGAGACGATAATGTCCAGGTCCGCGCCCTGCAACATCGGCACCACGTCCGCGATCATGTCGCCCATCGACGGGTCCACGAAGGCGCCGAGGATCGGCATCAGGTTTTCCAGGCGCTCGCCGTCATACGCCAGGCCGGCCAGCAACGTGTCGTCGAAGGCCAGGTCGATGCCGTTGGGCTGCGTCGCGATGCTGAACTGGTCCGCCCCCACTCCGTTGACAATCTGGAGCGCCATCGACGGCAGTGCCACGCCCAGCGATTGGCCCAGTGCCTCCTCAAGCTGGGCGATCGGAATGCCCTCGAACGACGCATTGCCCTCCGCATCGAATGCTATGCTCGCAAACTGCAACGGCCCGATCGTAGTCTCCGCGCTCTCCTCGCTCACCAGCTCCTCGCCCTGCCAGCGCGGCACGTCGCCGCCGGCCGTCGGCAAAACGATGATCGCGCCCAGACCAACCCTCCGCAGCCACGTCAACGCCGGCGCCGCCTGCCCCGCGCCGGGGACGTAAGGCAGAATCTCGCCCAGAAGCTCCGTCGACTCGTCGCTCCACTTCAGGTAGGGCAGAGGCTCACCGTCGGCGTAAAGGAATATGCCGTGATAACCGATTCTGGCCTCCAGCACGTCAACGCCGGCTGCAGCGAACTGGTCCAGCATCGGCTGCTGCAGCATCCGGCCCATCGGGAACCCGAGCGCGCTGCCGTTGCCGTTGGCATCGACTCGGATCGGTACTGACGGAAGGTTGAACCAGGTCGAGCCGCCGTCACCGCCGCCAGCACAGGCGCCCAGCGCCAGGCTGATGACCAGAACGGCTGCAAATTTGCGGAGTAAGGCCGACACGAGCCGCCTCCTTATGTGTGCTTAACAAAGATGTGGCAAATAATTGCAGTCGGCGCGCCGCCCTTCGACGCGTGCGCCAATCAGTCTGATTCTGTTATATCACGGAACATTCAGATGCACAATGCCGAAACGTCAAACGCGCCTCCGCACCGTGCTCCGTGCGCACAGCCTTCCGCTGCTCTACATTGAACAGATAAACCGCCGATACCACCACGCCGCCGCCCTACCTATCCCCGGTAGGGCGGCCGGCCGCACCTGCTCTCTGGTGCATATAAAGGCTACCACACATATTACAATACGACATACCGAGGCACAAAACCACTTTCAGATACAGCATCCCGGCCTTACGACCGAAACCTCCAACCAAGAAATGGAAACCATAGCAGGTCCCCTCTGAATCCACTTTTTTGCCAACTGAACGCACCGCGTCAGCCCAGGCGTCCCCGTCCTCCCCTTCCTCCTGTGCCGGTATCGGCCACAGCCGGCCAGTTAGCCACTCAGCCCACCTACAATCCCCCAAGAAATCTATTCTTGTCCCTTCGTGCCCCTTCGTGCCCCTTCGTGTCCCTTCGTGGATAAATCTGAGAGCTTGAAAAAACACAAACTGCGGATTCCATTGGCGAAACAGTTCCAAACCAAGAACTGAAGACGAAAAACTAAAAACCCCCCTCCATACGCGCACGCAACGCGCCAAGCATCGCCTCCTGCTCATTCCAGGGATACTCCGTCTCGCCGTAGCACATACTCCGTTCATGGCCCTTGCCGAACGAGGCGACCACATCCCCCGCTCGCGCCATCTGCACGCCGACCCGGATCGCCTCAGCCCTGTCCGGCACGATCGAATAGCGGGACTCCGGCGACGCGGCGTCCTCCCCAGGCCCGCCCTGCCCCGCCTCAGACTCGCCGACCACCTCCTCAACGCCGGCTGCAATCTCCCGGTTGATCGCGTCCAGGTCCTCCGTGCGGGGGTCCTCTGCCGTGATGATGGTGAAATCGGCCAGACGGCCGCTCACCTTCCCCATCAGCCGCCGCTTGCCCCGGTCGCGCAGACCGGCACAGCCGAATACTGCGATCAGCCGCCCGGCGCGCCCACCGGCGCCGACGAGCGGGCGCAATGTCTGCAAGGCCCGCTCAAGGCTGGCCGGCGAATGCGCAAAGTCGACCACGGCCAGAAATTCCTGCCCCACATCCATTCGCTGCATCCGCCCCAGCACCGCTGCAAGAGAGCCGACGCCGTGCGCGATCTGTTCAGGCGAGATCCCCAGCCCGAGCGCGACCGCGGCCGAGCACAGAACGTTCGACACGTTGAACTCGCCGATCAGCCGCGTCTCCAGCGGCAGCACACCCCCGCGCCAGACCAACTCAAAGCGCGTCGCGTCCGGCAGATACTCTATGCTCCGCGCGTAAACGTCCGCGCCCGGATCGGACACACTATATATATAGGGGATTACTTCGGCCGCGGGGTTGCGCGCCTGCTCCTCGGCCAGCACCGCCTGCAAGGGCTCGCAGCTGCCGTCGTCCTTGTTGAAGACCGCAATACGGGGCCCGGCCGCGTCCTGCCCGCCGCGGAAGAGACGGCGAAACAGCAGGAACTTGGCCGAACGGTATGCCTCGAAGGAACCGTGGATGTCGAGGTGCTCGTGCGTGATGTTGGTCAACGCAGCCGCATCATACTCGACCGCTGCCACTCGCCTCTGCTCCAGCCCGAAACTGGTGCTCTCGACCACCGAATACGCGCAGCCCGCCGCACGCATCTGCGCCAGGAGCGCCTGCACCGCCGGCGCCTCCGGCGTCGTCACGTGCAGCCCGGTCTCCTGCTCGACCCCGGCAATGCGCGCGCCGACCGTTGTGATTACGCCCACGGCGGCCGCCGCGCCCAGTATCGCCTCAAGCAGCGCACAGGTCGTCGTCTTGCCGTCGGTCCCGGTAACGCCAACCACAGTCTGACCGCGGCTGGGAAAGCCGAAAAACGCCGCGCTGAGCCAGGCCAGTGCCTCGCGGCTGTCCTTCACCCGTGTATAGGGAACGCAGGCCGGCCGCGGCCACCAGCCCTCTGCCTCCAGCTGATCGAGGGAGTGGCTGCCCACGACCGCGGCAGCGCCTGCCTCTACTGCCTGTGGGATGTAGCGATGGCCGTCCTGCTCTATGCCCGGCACAGCCACGAACAGCGCGCCATCACACACGGCCCGGCTGTCCTCGGTGACCGATCGCACCTGTATTGCAGGAACATTGGGACTGCCGCCGACGCGCAACGCCTGGGGAATCTCACGCAGCAACCTGTCCAGCGCCCGCCGGCCGTCCTCTGTTGACCCGTGATGCCCGGCGCTCCCGCGCCCTGCATCGCTGCTCACCGGCGCGCTCCCCGTCATAGGTCATCGGCATCGCGCGATCCGTCGCGCGCCACCGAAACGCTGGCAACCAGGATCAGAAGAAAGAACAGCGCCGCCCCCCCGATCCAGATCGGCGGTATCTGCGTCAGTCGGTCTCCCACGCTGCCCAGCGTGTCCTTTGTCGCAGTCGGCGTGGGGGTCGGAACTTCCACTTCCTGCTCCGGCGCTTCCGGCGTGCTCGTCGCCGCGTCGGGATCAGGCGCGCCAGGTTCCGGCGTCATAGTCGGGGTGGGGGCGGCAGCGTTCGGGTCCGGCGTCGCGGTCTCCGTCGGCGTAGATTTCGGCGTGGGCGTCGGCGCGTTCGGGTCCAACGTCGCCGTCGCGGTCGGCGTCGCAGTCGGATCGCCGGGGACACAGTTCGGAACGGCCGTGGCTGTCGCAGTCGGCGTGGGCGTCGCCACGTTCGGGTCCCACGTCGGGGTCGCCGAAGGCGTCGCGGTCGGCGTAGGCGTCGCTACGTTCGGGTCCCACGTCGGGGTCGCCGAAGGCGTCGCGGTCGGCGTGAAAGTCGGTGCGCTCGGGTCCAGCGTCACCGTCGCGGTCGGCGTCGGCGTGAAGGTCGGCAGGCTCGGATCACACGTCGGCAAAGGCGTCGGCGTCAAGGTTGGCGCGTTGGGGTCCAGCGTCGCGGTCACCGTCGGCGTCGCGCTCGCGGTCGGCGACGGTGTCTCCGTCGCCGTGGCCGTCACAGTGGGCGAGGGAGTGAAGGTGGGCGTGGGAGTGAACGTGGGCGTCGGCTGCCCCGGCAGCTCGGCCGGGTCCAGCGGTGTAATCTGTGCCGACGAGAGAAAACTGGCACCGCTGTCGATTGTGCGGAGTACGCCGTCCTGCTCCGTCCCGGCGTAGGAAACCCCCACCAGCGTCGCCGACGAAGCAAGGCGGTAGACCGCGTTGGCAAACGCCGCGCCGTTAACGTTTGCCCGCACCCAATCCGGCACGCTCTGGCTCCACAGACCGACATTCGTAGCCACAATCACCTGTTCACCGCTCACGACCATATCGTAGATGATGACGCCCGCCGGAAACGATGGGTCCTGCAGCCAGTTTACCCCGTCGTCGCTCAGAAAGAGGCCGGAGGCAAAGGTCCCGACGTAGAGCCGTCCATCGAATATTGTCATGCCGCGGGCGATGATGCCGGCCGGCAGGTTGACGCGCGTCCACGCATTCGCGCCCGCAGTATGACGCCATACCCCGTCGTGCGTCCCCGCAAAGAGCGTTCCATCCTTCTCCACAAATGCCCGCACGCGCAGCGCCCCCGCCGATAGTCCGTCGCCGAACCACGCCCATGTCAGACCGCCGTCTGCGCTGCGCACAACTCCGTCATATCGCGTCCCGGCGTAGAAAACGGTCTGTCCCTCCTCGACCCGGGCAAACATGCGGCCCACCCCACTGTTGGGCGTAAGTATCTGGTTGATCGATGTTTCCTGGCGCCAGCTCAACCCCCCGTCTTCGCTGATGAACAGATTGCCCACGCCCCCGTCCGCCGCCAGCACCCGGTTTCCGTCCTGCGGGTCGAACCGGATCGCGCTGATCGACGTGTCAGGCGGCAGCTCCACCGTGGCGCGGCTCCATGTGTGGCCACCGTCGCCGCTGCGATAGATCCCCGCCGGCACGGGCACGTTGAGCGTACCGGCCACCACGATACCGCCGTCGTCCGGCGATACGTCCAGGCTGATGATGCTGTTGGTGAATGGTACAAAGCCGGACTGCGCGTAAATCAGGCCGCCCGCCGACAGGAGGAGCGCCGCAACCAGCACCAGCGTCAGAACGAGTTGGCCCAAGACAAACCGATTCGCCATAGTTCTTGCCGCGTCTATACTCGCACGCGCCTTTCGGCGGATTCCGGCCCGCATAGTCCCTCCCTGAAGGAGGCAGGAAAGAAAGTGAAAGACCTTAATTATACGTAACAGAAACTATAGCACAAAAGCAACCCATTGTGTCCAACTTCACAATCGTATCAAACGACGGCCAAGCCCAAAAAGTCGGCTCTCCGCCTGCGTTCATCCCGCGCCTTGGACATCTTCCTCCGATCGAATCGAGTCTGTACCCTTCGTGTGATTTCGTGTCCCTTCATGGGTTGAGGCTCCCGTCCCTTCTTCGTGTAGATTCGTGACACTTCGTGAATTGAGGCTCCCGTCCCTTCTTCGTCTATATTCGTGACACTTCGTGAATTGAGGCTCCCGTCCCTTCTTCGTCTATATTCGTGACACTTCGTGAATTGAGGCTCCCGTCCCTTCTTCGTCTATATTCGTGACACTTCATGGATTGAGGCTCCCGTCCCTTCTTCGTCTATAT
>JAJDTL010000050.1 GCA_022827195.1 Caldilineaceae bacterium | reverse complement strand
TCAAACAATCTGGCATGCGTTGGTCGCGTAACGGCGCACAAGCCATGCTCGCTTTGCGTTCCACCTTGCTCAGCCCTCACCCGATACATTCACTTCAGCTTCTTGGCTTGTCGCCTTAGACAATAATTCGGGATGCACCCTTGATCACATAGCTGTTTTGTCATGGACGCAATCGAAGCGAGGGTGAAGCGGGGCTTTGTGCCGGCTGACAGTCGAGAGGAAAGAGAAAACGGATGATGCGGTCGGGGAGAGCCCAGGCCTAGCCGGCGACGCCTGGCAGCCCGCGACGGGGCAACGAAAAAGGGTGGAGGCCGTTCGCGCCTCCACCCTTGCATTTGACTCTAATCGGCTTCTAACGCAGGTCGACGTTGATCTCTTCGTTTTCCTCTTCTTTCAGGTTATTGAAATCGAAGTCGATCTCTTCGTCCTCGCTGCCGCCGAAGCCGGACAACATACCGAGCGGACCGATACCCATTTCAGCCAGACCGGAAAGGTCGGCCAGATCCAAATCGGGGTCGTCGAGATCGAACTCGAGTTCGCTCAGCTCTTCATCGACGATTTCGTCAATGCCCTTGCCATCCTGCTGCTCGCTCAACTGTTCAATGGCCTGCTGTTTCTCTTCTTCCCACATGCGCCGGGTACGGAAACCGGAGCCGACCGGGATCAGCTTGCCGATGATAACGTTCTCCTTGAGGCCGCGCAGCTCGTCGCGCTGGCCCTGCACGGCGGCATCGGTGAGCACGCGCGTGGTCTCCTGGAAGCTGGCTGCGGCCAGGAAGCTCTCGGTATTCAGAGCGGCCTTTGTCAGCCCGAGCACGACCGGTTCGGCCTTGGCCGGGCGTCCGCCGCGTTTCACGATGCTGTTGTTCTCGTCCTCAAACTGGAAGCGGTCGACCAGCTCACCAGGCAGGAAATCGGTGTCGCCGGTCGCGCGGATCATGACGCGGCGCAGCAGCTGGCGCAGGATCACCTCGATATGCTTATCGTGGATGGCAACGCCCTGGCTGCGATAGACCTGCTGAACCTGCTCCAACAGATAGAGTTGACATGCCTCGCGGCCCTGAATGCGCAGAATCTCGCGCGGGTTCTTCGAGCCTTCCGTGAGCTGCTCGCCGGCGGTCACCTCCTCGCCCTTCTCGACGCGCAGACGGGCATTGGCGGGAATATCGGTCTCCCAGACCAGCGAATCTTCGCGGCGGATGATGACCTGGCCGTTTTCGGCGAAGACCTGGCCTTCCATCCCCGCCAGGAGGCTCTGCTCGTCCTCTTCGCCGTTGCGGGCGATGACGGTATCTTCCTGCACGCGATCATCCGAATCGACCAGCAGTTGGAAGCCCTCGGGAACTGCGATTTCGCGGCGTTTGAGTTCGGTACGGCTCACCTTGAGCATACGCTGGTCGCCTTCCCACCAGATATCGACCTTGCCGTCGATCTCGCTGATAACCGCTTCGCCCTTGGGATTGCGGACTTCGAAGAGCTCTTCGACGCGGGGCAGACCCTGCGTGATGTCGTCGCTGCCGGCCACGCCGCCGGTGTGGAAGGTACGCAATGTAAGCTGCGTGCCCGGCTCGCCGATCGACTGCGCGGCGATGATGCCCACCGCTTCGCCCTGCTCGACCGTTCCGCCGCGGGCCAGGTCGGTGCCGTAACATTTCTTGCACAGCCCGAAGCGGGACTCACAGGTCAGCGGGCTGAATACGGTAGCCTCTCCTACCTTATGGCGTTCGATGGCCGCGAGCGCGGCCTCGTCGATGACGCTATTGCGTTTCAGCAGCGGCTCATCCTCATCCGGCAGCGCAATTGCGCTGGCCAGCGTGCGGGTGGCGACGCGGTCGGCGAAGCTTTCACCCATCTTCTGTGACCGGTCGGCATCGATTCTGATACCGGCGTTCGTGCCGCAGTCATCTTCGGTGACGATCACGTCCTGGGCCACGTCAACCAGACGGCGGGTCAGATAGCCGGCGTCTGCCGTGCGCAGGGCGGTGTCGGCGAGACCTTTGCGCCCGCCGTGCGTGCTGAGGAAGTACTCGAGCGCGGTCAGCCCTTCGCGGAAGTTCGACCGGATCGGCAAGGGAATGATGCGCCCGTTGGGGCCGGCGATCAGGCCGCGCATTCCGGCCAGCTGGCGCACAGTATTGACCCCGCCCTTGGTCGAGCCGGAGTGGGCCATTGCGCCCAGCCCTTCGAGCGGGCTGAGCAGCTTGCGCACCGCGGCCGTTACCTCGTCGGCGGCCCGCGTCCAGAGCTCGACCGTCTTTTCGTACAGCTCTTCCTCGGTGATCAGGCCGCGACGGTACTGCCGCTCGGCCTCCGCGACCTCTTCGGAAGTGCGCTCGACGATCTCATCCTTTTCATGGGGTACCTGAATGTCGCTCACAGCGATGGTTATGCCGGAACGGGTCGCGTATTCGAAGCCCAGGTCCTTGATATTGTCGACCGTTTCGGCTGTTACCTCACGGCCGAGATGTTTGTAGCAGTCGTCGATGACGTCATTGACGCCCTTCTTGTCAAGAAGATCGTTGACGAACCACAATTCTTCCGGCAGCGCCCGGTTGAAGATGATGCGTCCGATTGTTGTGCGGATGAGGCGATCTTGCGGCCAGTTGGCGCCCAACAGGCGCATCTTGCGCAGTGCGTCGCGCACCTCGTTCATGGCCGCCAGTCCGAACGCCGCGATCTCCTGCACCATATGGCGTTCGCCCTGGGCGTAGATGTCCATCAACCCGCCAACTGTGGCGATGCCGTGCTCCTTTAGGGCATCCATTACCCGCTCGCTCACCTCCATCGACTCGATCGGCTGCACGTCGAAACGCGAGGTGAAGCGTACGCGAATCGAATCGCGCAACTGGATATGGCCGAGGCTGTAAATGTACTCTGCCTCGTCCATCGAGCTGAAGAGCGGCAGCGCCTTGTCCTCCGCATCCTTGTGCTCTTCGGTGGTCAAATAGTAGACCCCCATCACCATATCTTTGGAGGGGCCGACGATCGGTTCACCGCTGCTTGGTTTGAGCAGATTCTGGCTGGAGAGCATCAGCTGCCGGGCTTCATCGACCGCGGACTGGCTCAGCGGTACATGCACGGCCATCTGGTCGCCGTCGAAATCGGCGTTGAAGGCGTCGCAGACGAGCGGATGCAGCTGGATCGCGCTCCCTTCCACCAGCGTGACTTCAAAGGCCTGAATTCCGAGGCGATGCAGGGTGGGCGCCCGGTTCAGCAGCACGGGCCGCTCGCGGCAGATCTCCTCCAACTCATCCCACACTTCGGACTGTTGCCGGTCCACCATGCGCTTGGCGCTCTTGATGTTGTGCGCGTAGTTGTCCTCGACCAGGCGCCGCATGACGAAGGGCTTGAACAGCTCCAGCGCCATCTTTTTGGGCAGACCGCACTGGTGCAGCTTCAAAGTGGGGCCGATGACGATGACCGACCGGCCGGAGTAGTCGACGCGTTTGCCCAACAGATTGCGGCGGAAACGGCCTTGCTTGCCCTTGAGCATATCGCTCAGGCTCTTAAGCTTGCGCTTGCCGCTGCGGCTGACCGCGCGGCCCCGCCGTCCGTTGTCGATCAGGCTGTCGACCGCCTCCTGCAACATGCGCTTCTCATTGCGGACGATGACATCGGGGGCGCCGAGGTCGAGCAGACGCTTGAGACGGTTGTTGCGGTTGATCACGCGGCGGTAGAGATCGTTGAGGTCGCTGGTGGCGAAGCGCCCGCCGTCCAGTTGCACCATCGGGCGCAGTTCCGGGGGAATAACCGGCAGGGTCGTCAGCACCATCCACTCGGGGCGGTTACCGCTCTTGCGGAAGTTCTCGACGACGCGCAGGCGCTTGGCCGCTTTTTTGCGCCGCTGCTTGCTCTTGGTCGTGAAGATTTCGGTGCGCAACTCTTTCGCCAGCGCCTCCAGGTTGACCTTGGCGACGATATCGCGAATCGCTTCGGCGCCCATGCCTGCCTTGAAGATATTGCCCCAGCGATCGGCCAATTCGCGGTACCGCGTTTCGGTCAGGAGCTGCATCTCGTGCATACTCTTCAACTCGTCCATTTCGGCGTCGGCGCTGGTTTGCAGCCGGCCGCGCTGCTCGCCCAGGTCTTCGCGCAGCTTCGTGAGCAACGCTTCCAACTCCTGGTGCACGAACGCCTGCTTGGCCTGAACCAGAGCACGAATGTCCAACTTTTCCTCGTCGGACTCGACCTGCAGCCTGTCCAGCCGCGTCTGAACGTGATCATTGACGAGCCGCTCATGTTTGGCGCCGACGGTGTCATTGGCCGAGATAATGGGTTCATCAACCCAATCGAGCCCCTTGTCCTCGCGCGCCTTCTTGCGGAGATTCTCCTTAATCCAGTCCTGCAGCTTCTGGGCCTGGCTGATCGTCTCCGACGAAGAGCGGTTGATGCGTTCATCAAGCTCTGAAATCTGGGCCTGTTCCTGCGCGTCCAATTCGTCAAGCTGGCTTTGCGCGGTGGCCTCTACGACATCGATCTGCTCTTGCGCAGTGCCTTCGAGGCGGGTGACGCCCATCTGCATCTCTTTTTCGAGGCGCTGGATGGCGCGGCTGCGTGCGTCTTCATTCACCTCGGTGATGATGAACTGCGCGAAGTAGAGCACGCGCTCCAGATGGCGGGGGCTGATGTTGAGGAGCAGCCCGAGGTGGCTGGGAACGCCCTTGACATACCAGATATGGCTGACAGGCGACGCCAGCTTGATGTGGCCCATCCGCTCGCGGCGGACCCGCTGCGGCGCAACTTCGACGCCGCACTTGTCGCAGACAATGCCCTTATAGCGAATGCGCTTGTACTTGCCGCAGGCGCATTCCCAGTCCTTCTGCGGCCCGAAGATGCGCTCGCAGAAGAGGCCGTCCCGCTCCGGCCGCAGGGTGCGATAGTTGATCGTCTCCGGCTTGGTTACTTCGCCGAAGCTCCAATCGTCGATCTGATCCGGGGAGGCAAGAGAGATACGAATTGCGTCAAAATCTCGTACTTCCATTTTAGCTCCTTTAATAGCTCTTAGCCGTCAGTTTTCAGTTCTTGTGACGCCATGTGCTTGCGGCGGTTCACGAGACACCAAAAGCAAACAACCAGAAACTAACTATTCGCTGCTGCGGCTCATCGGGCTGGGGACGTTCAGGCTGAATCCAAGATGGGGCAGCCGTTCCTCTGTCTCATCTTTGCCGAGCTGAATCACCTCGTTCTTGTCGTTGATGACTTCGATCGAAAGGGCCAGGCTCTGCAACTCCTTCACGAGCACGCGGAAGCTCTCCGGCACACCGGGGCTTTGAATCTCATCGCCCTTGACGATCGCCTCGTAAGTCTTCACGCGACCGGTGGTATCGTCCGATTTGATTGTCAGCATCTCCTGCAGCGTGTAAGCGGCGCCGTACGCCTCGAGCGCCCAAACCTCCATTTCGCCGAAACGCTGGCCGCCGAACTGCGCCTTGCCGCCCAAAGGCTGCTGCGTGACGAGGCTGTAGGGGCCGGTGCTGCGGGCATGAACTTTGTCTTCGACCAGATGGTGCAGTTTCAACATCTGCGCGATGCCGACCGTGACATCGGCGTCGTACGGTTCGCCCGTCTTGCCGTCGAAGAGCTTCTGTTTTCCGGTCGTGGGCAGCGGCCAGCCGACCTGATTCGAGTGCAGTTGCGCCGCTTCCTCCAGGGCCGCGCCCTCAAGCCCGTCCGCCTCGACGCCGTGAAAGGACATCCACTCGCGCAGGGAGACGTGGCGGGCGTACAGGTCGGAAGCTTCCGACCTCTCATCAGGGATGACGCGTTCGGCCTCGTAACCCTTGTCCTGCAGCCATTCGGTGAGGGCGGCGTTGCGGGCGTAAATGTCGTCGAAGAAGAGTTCCTCTGGATCGTAGCCGCGCGGCTCGAGCCAGTCGAGCAGGTAGATGCGGCGGGCGTCGTTATCGTCGGCCAGGGCTTCGCTTTCGATCTCCTGCTCCTGCACCGACGCCCATGCCTTGTGCGTGATATCCTGCCAGGCGCGGTCGATCAGCCAGGCGCGCGCCAGTTCGGACTCGATCTCGTCCTCCTGCGCGCCGTCGAAGACCGGCGTTTCAGCCATGAAACCAAGCCTGTCTGCGGCCCATCCCAGGTGGGTCTCCAGCACCTGCCCGATGTTCATGCGACCGGGCACACCGAGCGGATTCAGAATGATGTCGATCGGCGTGCCATCCTCGAGGAACGGCATATCCTCGACCGGCACGACACGCGAGATGACGCCCTTGTTGCCGTGGCGGCCGGCCATCTTGTCGCCTTCGGTGAGGCGGCGGCGCTGGGCAATGCTGACGCGCACCATCATCTCGACGCCGGCGGGCATATCCTGATGGTCGTCGCGGGTGAACACTTTGATGTCGACGACTTTGCCGCGTTCGCCGTGGGGAAGCCGCAACGAGCTGTCCTTCACTTCGCGCGCCTTCTCGCCAAAGATCGCACGCAGGAGCTTCTCCTCCGGCGTCAGTTCGGTCTCGCCTTTGGGCGTGATCTTGCCGACGAGAATGTCGCCCGGCGCGACCTCGGCGCCGATGCGGATGATGCCGTCCTCGTCCAGGTGCCGCAGCGCATCCTCGCCCACGTTGGGAATGTCGCGCGTGATCTCCTCCGGGCCGAGCTTGGTCTCCCTTGCCTCGATCTCGTGCTTCTCAATGTGGACCGATGTGTACTTGCCGTTCTCGACCAGGCGTTCGCTGACCAGGATGGCGTCTTCGTAATTGCCGCCCTCCCAGCTCATATAGGCGACGAGCACATTCTGGCCGAGGGCCAGCTCGCCGTTCTGCGTGGAGGAGCTGTCCGCCAGCACAGTGCCGGCTTCGACCCGGTCGCCCTTCTGTACGGTCGGGCGCTGGTCGATGCAGGTGCTCTGGTTGCTGCGGTTAAATTTGCGCAGCGGGTAGGCGCGCTGCTCGCCGTCATCTTCCTGGATGACGACCTCGGTATTGACGACGCGCACGGCCTCCCCGGCCTTGCGGGCGACGACGACCTGCCCGGAATCGACCGCGGCCTGCCACTCCATGCCGGTGCCGACAATTGGCGCCTCGGGCTGCACGAGGGGTACGGCCTGGCGTTGCATATTGGAACCCATCAGGGCGCGGTTGGTATCGTCATGCTCAAGGAAAGGAATCAACGCCGCGGAGACGCCGACGACCTGCTTGGGCGACACATCCATGAACTGAATACGCTGCGGCTCCTCGAAGCGGAACTCCTCGGCCTGGCGGACGGAAGGCCGCCTGTTGAGGAAGTGGCCGCCTTCGTCGAGCGGTGTCGAAGCTTGGGCGATGGAAGAGCGCTCCTCGGTATCGGCGTTGAGATAGATGACCTCCTCGCCGACAAAGGGATGCACGCGGACCTCATTCAGACCATCGAGCGCGGCGAGCTCTTGGGCCAGCTCCGGCGTCAGTTCCGCGCCTCGCTCGATGAGTATCTCGTCGCTGTCGGTGTCGGTGATGTCCTGGGCGAGGATGCGCCCGGTCAACGCGTCGACACTGTTTTCTACGGTATTGATTACGCGGCGGTAGGGCGTTTCGATGAAGCCGAAATCATTGATGCGCCCATAGGTGGCGAGATAGCCGATCAGGCCGATGTTGGGGCCTTCCGGCGTCTCGATCGGGCAGATGCGGCCATAGTGGCTGTAGTGGACGTCGCGCACGTCGAAGCCGGCCCGCTCACGCCGCAGCCCGCCGGGTCCCAGTGCGCTCAAGCGGCGCTTGTGGGTCAACTCGGCGAGGGGGTTGGTCTGATCCATGAACTGGCTCAGCTGACTGCTGCCGAAAAACTCGCGCGTGGCGGCGACGACCGGCCGGATGTTGATCAGGCTCAGTGGCGTTACCTGCTCCGGTTCGCGGATCGACATGCGCTCGCGCACGACGCGCTCCATGCGCAGAAGGCCGATACGCAGCTGGTACTGGATCAGCTCGCCGACCGTCTTGATGCGCCGGTTGCCCAGGTGGTCGATGTCGTCGGCGACCTCGCGCCCATTGTTGATGTCGATGATGCGGCGGACAACCGCGACGATGTCTTCGTTCGTCAGGATGCGGGTGGTGAGCTCCGTCTCCAACTCCAGCTTGCGGTTGAGCTTGTAGCGCCCCACGCGGCCGAGATCGTAGCGACGCGAGCTGAAGAGCAGATTCTGCAGGAAGTTGCGCGCGTTGTCCAGGGTCGGCGGATCGCCCGGGCGGAGCTTCTTGTAGAATTCGAGCAGCGCGTCATCGATCCCTTTCTGCCGGTCATCGGTCGGATTGGCAGTGGGATCCCGTTCCAGTGTCGCCTCGATGAAAGCATGGTCCTCATCGTCATCGACACCGGCGAACAGGGACCTGATCTCCTCATCGGTGCCGAAGCCGATGGCGCGCAGCAGGATGGTAACCGGCAGCTTGCGCTTACGGTCGACCTTCACGCTGATAATGTCCCTCTTGCTGGTCTCGAATTCCAGCCAGGCGCCGCGGCTTGGGATCAGCTTGGTGCCGGTGAGGTCGCGGCCGGTGCTGCGGTCCTCTTCAATGGTGAAGTAAACGCCGGGTGAACGGATCAACTGGCTGACGACGACGCGCTCGCTTCCATTGACGATAAAGGTGCCGGAGTCGGTCATCAGCGGGAAATCGCCCATGAAGACTTCCTGCTCGCTGATTTCGCCGGTATCGTTGTTGACAAGCTTGACCTCTACCCACAGCGGCGCGGAAAAGGTGATGTCCCGTTCGCGGCACGCCTCCTCGGGATGTTTGGGTTCATCGAAGCGAAAGTCGCCGAAATGCAGTTCGAGATGCTTGTTGAAGCTGACAATCGGAGAGATCTCTTCGAAGAGCTCCTTCAACCCCTTGCTGCGGAACCAATCGAAACTTTGCAGTTGAATCTCGATGAGCCGGGGCAGTTCAACCAGGTTGGAGGTCCGTGCATAGGACTTCCGCTGGGTCCTTGCGCCAACTCCGTTACCAACGGCAGTGCGAACCATATAGCGCATACTCCTTTGCATTACAGTTTCACCCGCATTGCGCGCCGTTGTCAGCAGACCTGCAAGCGGCGGCTGCAACGTGCGACAAGGCAAGTGGGTTTCAATGCGGGACGGGTCCTTGCAGCGTCCCGCTCCCATCGCATCTGTGCCTCAGGCCGGGGCCTGGGGCGCGTTGAGCGCTGTATCAAAAGTCAAAGACCCAACACCATTGGACATAATGGGTTGGGCCAGCAAACACCCCACCGGGCCGGAAACCGGCCGCCCCGTCAAAACGGAACCTGGGGGCATTGAATTATGACTCCAGCAATATGACGCCGATACGCAACCGGCGAAAACAGTTTTTACCCTGAAAAGGTGAGTATATAGCATGATCTGCCTGATGTCAAAACTTTTGTGTTGACAAGTAAATTCCAAATTTGTCGCGGGACCGGAAAGGATAGCGGCCCGGCGACGCGGGCGGGAAAACAGGCAAGGCACTGGGAGACCGATGACGCAATCTGAATACACAAGCTCTCCTCGTAGAGCGCTTTACGAGCAAAGCCGGGCGCTCTACGAGCGATTACGAGCGTTTACAAGCGTTTAAGGGAAAAGATCTCCGAAAGCGAAACGTAGTTTGTGTATGGTCGGGGGCCGGGAGGCAGACGGAGTGACGGGAGCAGGTCACGCATTCCTGCGGGAAGGGAATGTAGAACCGGTGTGGCTGGCAAGGCTCTGCCAAGACATCGGAACAGATAGTTTATGGAAAGACAGGTGCTTCGTTGCGACTGAAGAGTTAGCGCGCTACACGCCGTTGTGTTCATTGCGCCGGTGTTGAGGTTGTTGCGAGTTATCGCTGAATTGTCGAGTCGTCCACAGTTTCGATATTGAGGTCGTTCCCCGTAATCGTCGAAGCGCCGTTGTCGTAGCTCGAAGCCAGGGCCGGGTAAAGATAGATGAGCATCGCCAACAGGGCGATCACCAGGACGATGGCAAAGAGCATCTGGCGACTTTGGGCAGCGGCGTTCACATTCACGTCTCCTTCATTGCGTCCACTATAAAATGCTGGCTGGCGGTACCTCCCGGGTATGCGGCCTGATTTAGTTCCTGGGCATCTGATAAAGGGTCCTCTGGTGAGATGCCTGGGTCACAGGCCAGAAATAACACGCCGGGAGGACACGCCGGATGAGAACACTGTTGCCGGCACAAGATCCAGCAATGTTGATTTTACTGTATGCAGGGCCGCCTGTCAACTCTGTCAGATAATCGCTACATACTGAATCATCGGGCAGTCGTTTCCTGTGACAACGGCTGCTTCCCGGCCGGAAAGAGGTGCGGCGCGGGGACCAATGGCGCGAAACAGAGCGGTAAGCTCCGGTTGCGCGCCAATTTTGGCGGGGCGCGCTGCCAGTGCAGGCAGCCCTGCGGCTGAATCCGGGCCCGACTCGGTCGAGATGGGGCGCAATTCCGCCAGGATGCAGCTGAATTCAGGCCATGGGCAGTCCTGTGCAATTTGCCTACGATATGCCTACGATGCAAACGGGCCAAGTGTCGCACGCGTGAACCGACGCCATGAAAGGAAGACAAAGCCCCGGCCCGCTTCTGACAGATGTGCTGGCGGAACTGCCTGCCTTCGCCAGCCAGACTGCAGGCGCCGCAAGTAAGGCGGGCAGACGCCCGGCACCAGATAAGGGGACGACCGAAGTGGAGCCACGGGAAGGCTGTTCCGGTAGCTTCGGTACGGCGAGTGCGGCACGGTCGCCAGAAGCGCGAAACCCTATGATACGGCTGCGTTTTCCCTTCATAAAGAGGGCGATATCAAGCCGTTTCTGCCGGCGGCCCACGCCCGTTTTTGCCAGAATAGGTTTTGCGGTATGTATTCGCTATGGGACAATATGGGAGAAAGTGGGGCGGCTGCCCTGCGAGGCTCGTCTGGGTGAAGATGACTAAAAATCGGCATTGCAGAACGCCCATCGTCGTGCCCACGGCCGTGCCGATCGCCGTTGCATCATGCCACGCGGACGTCCATGCCGAGTGCTCCACTGGGCAGAGTTTTTCGGTAGCGACGGCGGCCCAAGACAGCGAAACTGGGGCAACGCGGCAAACCGGCGCCGCACATTCCTATCCCCCATCCTGGAGAAGAGATGCGCACAGAGGCCAGGTTCAAAATCATAAGCTGGGACGAAGAGCCATTTGACGAACCAGCGGACGGGCCGAAGCTCACCCGGGCGCACGTGAAGAAGTCTTTCCATGGCGATCTGACCGGGACAGGCAACCTCATGTACGTAATGGCGTACCTCGACGGCGGCGGCGCTTCGTTTTCAGGTTTCGAGAAGGTTGTGGGCAGCTTGGGCGGGCGGACTGGCAGCTTCGTGCTCCGCCACACGGGGTCCTACGACGGCGAAAAGGCCACAGCCGAGTACGAGGTGGTTGCGGGATCGGGCACCGACGAACTGGCCGGGCTTTCGGGTACCGGCGGGTTCTCTGCCGGACATGATGAAGAGCACGAAATGACGTTGGATTACGAAGTGTAATTCGCTCGCTTTCGCCCGTGGGTTCCTGGAATGCCTGCACGGTCCAAACACCCCGCTTTGTACGAGCTGCTGGAGAGCCGGATGAAAGAAAAGTTTCACGTTCGGTCCGGAGTGGGGCGGGAAGGCGCTCCGCCCGCTCGGGGTAACGTGCCGCCGGCTTGCCTTACGCCCTGAGATACCCCTGACAAATTCGCAGTTTTGAAAGTTGGATGCACCCCTGCTTGAAGGTGGTGCCGCCCATAGAGGTAATCTCTCGAATTCATGTTTCTCGGTGAGTTCACCCATAGTCTGGACGATAAGGGGCGGGTCACGATTCCCGCCAAGTTCCGGCACCGACTGATGCCTGGCTTGGTGGTGACGCGCAACCCGACCGGCGGCTGTCTCATGCTGATGCCGCTGGACGAATGGCAGGATGTAGCGGCCCGGGTCAGCTCCCTTCCCCTGATAGACCAGCGGACCGCGCAGCTGCGGCGGGCGCTGTTCAGCGCGGCGGAGGACCTGAAACCGGACCGGCAGGGTCGTATCCTGATCAGCCAGCGTCTGCGCGAGTTCGCGGGAATCGAGAACGAGGTGGTCATCGCCGGCATGAATACCTATATCGAACTGTGGGACCCGGCGCAGTGGGAGCAGCAGATGCTCACCCCCACGCAGTTCGGAGAGGACCTGTTCGCCGCCCTGGGAGTCTGACACCATTGGCGCAGCGCCGGCCCGAAGAGGGCATTGGACCCGAAGAGGGCGTTGGACACTGTCCCGTTCTGGCGGATGAAGCGTTGACGGGGCTGAATGCTCAACCGGGCGGCTGTTTCATCGACGGAACGGTGGGCGGCGGCGGCCATACGCAACTGCTGTTGCACCGCACCCGCTCCGCCGCCGGAGCCGGCAACGGACGGGTACTGGGATTGGACGCGGACCCGGAAGCGATCGAAAGGGTACGAGAGCGCTTTCCGGAGGAGATCAAGACCGGCAGATTGCGGCTGGTCCATACGCCGTTCGATCAGATGACCCGGGTCGCCGGCCAACAGGGTTTTGCCGCTGTCGACGGCATTCTGCTCGATCTGGGTCTCAGCAGTTATCAGCTGGATACGGCGGCGCGGGGTTTTGCCTTTCAGCACGACGGCCCGCTGGACATGCGCTTTGATCCGTCGGCAGGAGAGAGCGCGGCCGCTCTGTTAAACGGCAGGCGTTGGGAGGAGATCGCCGGGATTCTGTACAGGTACGGAGAGGAGAGACAGAGCCGCGCCATCGCCCGTGCCATCGTCGCCAGCCGCCCGGTCACGACCACAGCTGAACTGGCGGAAATCGTAGCGAAAGTCGTGGGCAGGCGCGGCAGACGGAAGATCCATCCGGCAACGCGCACCTTTCAGGCGCTGCGGATTGCGGTCAACGACGAACTGGGACAGTTGGAGCGGACGTTGACGCAGATTCCCGGGCTGCTGCGGGTGGGCGGACGGGTTGCAATCATCGCTTTTCACAGCCTGGAGGACCGGCTCGTCAAACGTTGGATGCAGGATCAGGCTCGCAGATTCCGGCCTGATCCGACGCTGCCGAGCGGCGGCCATGAGCAGGTTCCTGTACTGTCGATATACAACAGGAAACCGATCGTGCCGGCGGCCGCTGAGATAGAAAGGAACCCGCGCAGCCGCTCGGCGAAGCTACGCATCGCTGAGAAAAGGGCCGAACGGTAGACGGCAACTGCGGGGAACAGTCCGAGGCGTTGGGCAACATCCTCCTCCCGGTTCGCATAGGGTGTGTTCCGCCCCCTTGCGCGACCGGTGTGAACTGAGTGTTTCGGCAGGATAAGGCTTTTGACTACACCGTCAATAGATTTGCACGGCGCGGCCGCACCATCGCCCCTCTCCGGCGGGGAAGCGCAAACAGCACAGCCGGACAGGGGCGCATCCGATACGATCGAGCCAGGGCAGACGCAACCGACCAAACTGTCCCACATTCGCGTTCTGCGCGGCCTGGTCTGGCTGGATGATTTCGTGCCGCTTCCGCAAACGCTGCGAGGGTACCTCTTCTTCGTCTTGGCGCTGACGGTTATCTGCGGACTGGCCGTGTTTCAGGTCTGGACGTCGCTGCGGATAACGCAGGCCCGCGCCGAAATGGCTGCGCTCAGCGTGCAGTACAACCTGATCGAGCAGAAAAACGCTGAGCTGTTGTGGCAGATTGGTCAACGAACTACGTTGGAACAGGTGCAGATTCGCGCGGTCCAACTCGGTTTTCGTCCTGCCCTGCAGCGCAACTACGTTGGAAACGCCGCGGATTCGCAGAGGGATGCGACGGCGGGGAGCGCGTCTTCCGGCCGCGCGCCGGACAGGCGGGCTGCCGCGTCGCCGCCCGTTGCAGCGATGTCCCAGGCAGATCCGCCGCCGTTTCCAGAGGCTAAGGCGTCCGCTTCGGAGGAGCCTGCCTCCTGGCATGTGCCGGAACTGTTACCGATTGAGGAGCTTGAACAGCTTGCGTCCGGATGGCAGCGGCAGATCAGCGATAACTGGCAGACGGGTTGGCAGAGTGTGCGCCAATGGAGCGAGCCATTTCTGGACCAGGTCGGTGATTTCATTCTGGGCCAGTTGAAACAGCACTGATCCGCGAACGCGGTCGTTGAATTGCGGCCAGTGGCCCGGGCAAAGCCGCCGCCACTGGCCGCCGCAGTCTTTGTGAGATCCTGCATGCGCGCGCAGAACCGAACCGCACAGCCAATAAGCGGACACGGGATCGGCCTTGCCGCGCCGGGCGCCCCGCGCGACCAGGAGCGCCCGCAACCGGCCGCCGCGCGGGCCGATACGACGAAGATATGGCGTATCGGCTTTATCGGCGTCATATTGACCGGGCCGCTGGTCCTGCTGATTCTGCGGTTGCTGGATATGCAGGTGATGGGCTGGCAGCAGTATGAACCGCCCAGGCCGGTGGCGTCGGCGCGCAATACGGTGGACGATACAACCTCGTGGGGCGTGATCGTCGACCGGGACGGCAACCTGCTTGCCGCGGACCGATTCACCTACCGCATCACGGCAACGCCCAAATTTATCGCACCGGAGGACTACGCCGCAATCGCGCAGCGGCTGGCGCAGGGGATCGGTGTGCCTTCGCTGCAGATTGAAACTCTGCTGACGGAAAACAGTGGCAGAGACTACCTGATCATTGCGACGGAGATCGATTTTGAACAGGGCCAGCTGCTCCTGGCAGAACGGCAGCGGAGACTGGCTGACAAGGATTTTCTGCTGGACCACATTCATGTCGCGGCCCACCCTCGACGCTTCTATCCGCAGGGAACGCTGGCCGGCCAGATTTTGGGTTTTCTCAATGCCGAACGGGTGCCGGTATTGGGTATCGAGCGCTACTACCGGAACTTCCTTTCCAGCGACGGCGTTGGTCTCCCGCGGGGGCAGCAGATTCCGCGCACGGAGCTTGACGACAGCATTTTGCGGTTTCTGCCCAGGGGCAACGGCAAGGGCCTGGTGATGACCATCGACCGCACCGTCCAGCACATTATCGAAGAGGAGCTGCGGCTGGGGGTCGGTCTCTACCGGGCCGAGGGGGGCACGGTCATCGTAATGGACCCGAACACGGGCGCGATTCTGGGCATGGCCAACTGGCCCACATTCGATGGCAACCGTTTCGAAGAAGGGGATCCCGACACATTTACCAATCCGGCGATCAGCGCCCAATACGAACCGGGTTCCGTTTTCAAGCTGATCACGCTCGCGGCCGCGCTCGATGTCGACGCGGTGGAGGAGAGCACGGTTTTCGTTGACACCGGCACGATCCTCATGGGTGAACATACGATCCAGAACAGCGATCGCAAGGCGGTGGGTCCGTTGACGGTTGCGGATGCGCTGGCCCATTCCAACAATGTGATCACAGTTCAGATCGCCCAGAGCGTCGGCCCCGAACCGTTCTACCAATATGTAAATCGTTTCGGGTTCGGCGCGGACACGAATATCGACCTGAGCGGCGAGGTGTCGGGGCAATACAGGCGTCTCGACGACCCAAGCTGGACGATGGCCGACCTGGGGACAAACAGTTTCGGCCAGGGCATCGCGGTTACGCCGATTCAGATGATCAGCGCGGTGGCGGCCATCGCCAACGGCGGTAAGCTGTTGCGCCCGCATATCGTGCAGAGCCGTGTGGCCGGCGACTTTGCGGTGGAAACCCAGCCGACGATGGTCTACCAGGTGATCCGGCCGGAGACGGCGAAGCGCGTTGGCGGCCTGATGGCGCATGTCGTCAATACGGGCAATCAGATGGCGCAGGTCTCCGGTTACAGCGTGGCGGGCAAGAGCGGCACCGCCGAGATCGCCACGGAAGAGGGCTACATCCAGGACGAAACGATTGTCAGCTTTATCGGCTTCGCGCCGACAGACGACCCGCAATTCATCGTGCTGGTGAAGCTGGACCGGCCGGACCCGAGCATCAGCCGCTGGGCCGCCTACACGGCGACGCCGGTGTTCAGCCGCATTGCCCACCGGCTATTCGAGCATCTGAACATCCCGCCGGACGCGGTCCGGCTGCCGGACGCAGGCGAGCCGGCGTCGGACGCGCCGGTTGAAGAACATTCGGATCAGTAATGTGTGACAGGACGCCGGCGGCTTGCGCAGCTTTTCGTCGCCGCCGCCTTTGAAGGTGGGATGGGCCGGGAGGACAGTATTTCCGGGCCGTTTCCAATTCGGGCAGGGAAACGCGATTTGGCCGAAGATCGACCGAACGTCGAGACATTTATCACCCAGCATACGCTTTGGCAGGCGCTGACCGGGCGCGTGCCGCCGCCGACGCTGTCGCCCCGCCCCCTCCGCCGCGCGGTTCTGGACAGCCGCGATGTCGAACCCGGCGCGCTGTTCATCGCGGTCAGCGGCAGCCGCACCGACGGCCATGCATACATCGGGCAGGCGGTCGCCGGCGGTGCGGGCGCGGTCATCTGCGAAGAGCGGGGGCTGGCCTTTCTGGCGGACACCGATGCGCTGGTTGTCGATTGCTGTGAACGGGGGCCGGCGAGGAACGGTGCGGGCCGCTCTCCATCGGTTGCGCGTCAACGCGGCTGCATCGCCTACGTCGTGCCTGATTCGAACGCAGCCTTGCAGGCCGCAGGCGTCTTTCAGCGTTTGCACAGGACGCGCGCGGAGCTGCGGGTGACCGGCGTGACCGGCAGCATTGGCAAGACCAGCACCAAGGAGCTGGCCGCGGCGGTCCTGAGTCAGCGTTTCTGCACGCATCGCAGCAGCGGCAACCTGAACAGCGAACAGGGGCTGCCGCTGGCCCTGCTGGGGCTGCATACGGGGCATGAGCGGGCGGTGCTGGAGATGGGGATGTACGACCTGGGGGAGATTCGTCTCCTGTGCGACTTGGCGCGGCCCGAAATCGGCCTGGTTACGAATGTCGGCCCGTCCCACCTGGAGCGGCTGGGTACAGTTGATCGCATTGCACAGGCCAAGGCCGAACTGATCGAGGCATTGCCCGGCGCATCCTGCGGAGGCGCGGCGATCCTGAACTGGGACGATGCGCGCGTGCGCGCGATGGCGACGCGCACGGATGCGCGGCCTTTTTTCTACGGCCTCAGCGCCGAGGCCGACCTGTGGGCCGACGAAGTCGAGGGGCTGGGCATGGAAGGCATCCGCTTCCGATTGCATCACCGGCAGGAGGACGGCGCCGTTCACAGGGAACGCGTGCGGCTTCCTCTGCTGGGCAAGCATTCAGTGCAGACGGCCCTGGCCGCAGCTGCCGTCGGGGTCGTCAACGGCCTGACGTGGGCGGAAATCGTTGCCGGCTTGCAGAACGCGCCGGGTCAGTTGCGGCTTGTCGTGACGCCCGGCATCAACGGCGCAATGGTGATCGACGACACCTACAACGCCAGCCCTGAAAGCACCCTGGCCGCGCTCAATCTGCTGGATGACCTGGGCCAGGAAGGCGGGGCCGCCGGCCGCCGCATCGCCGTCCTGGGCGATATGCGGGAGCTGGGCAGTTTTACGGCGGAAGGACATAAGCAGGTGGGCAACCACGCCGCGAGCGTGGCCGACCTGCTGGTTACGGTCGGTGAGCTGGGTCGTATCATCTCCGACGCGGCGCGGAAAGCCGGCCTGCCCGCGCAGGCCATCCACGCCGCCGGCAACTTTGAGACTGCTGTGCAGATCGTGAAGAAGGTGACGCAGCCGGGGGATCTGGTGCTCGTCAAGGGCAGCCGCGCCGTGGGGATGGACCGAATCGTGTCCGAACTCGTCCCGCCGCGCCGCGCACGTACGAAGACAACCGCGCAGACCCTGGCGCAGAGCCGGGAATGTACACGACCACAGGAGGA
Source organism: Caldilineaceae bacterium (assembly GCA_022827195.1). Taxonomy (GTDB): domain Bacteria; phylum Chloroflexota; class Anaerolineae; order Caldilineales; family Caldilineaceae; genus Bin5. The sequence goes on along the minus strand of JAJDTL010000050.1, from coordinate 91,450 downwards.
GAGGGGCCGGGCGGCAGCCGGCTTCGCACCCAAGCGGGCAGCAGTTGCCGCGACAGAGTCCGGAGATGAAGAGGCGAACCGATGACATTCCCATTGGTTCTCGGGGTACTCAGTTTCTTCATCGCCGTCATTTGGGGGCAACCACTGATCTCCCTACTGAGACACCAGCGCATAGGCAAACGGATCCGCGTCGAAGGGCCGGATTCGCATCAGGACAAGACCGGCACGCCTACCATGGGAGGCCTGCTGTTCGTGGTGCCGATTCTGTTGATCATCGGCGCCTTCAACCTGGCGCACTTGCTGGGCTTCACACAGGAAGGCCAGAGCACGCTGCTGCTCTTCTTCTGCCTGGCGGCGCACGCCACTTTGGGAGGAATCGACGACTGGCTCGACCTGCGCGGACGGGGCAAGGGGATGTCCGCCTGGGTAAAGAGCGGGTTCCAGCTGTTGTTTGCCGCGGCGATCGTGGCCGTTCTCTATTTCGGGCCGCCGAATCTGCACTACGTCGGCGTGCCCGGCAGACCGGAATTCGTCCCTATCGGCTGGCTCTTCATACCTGCCGCAATTCTGATCATCATCGGATTCAGCAATGCCGTCAATTTGACCGACGGGCTGGACAGTCTGGCCGGCAGCATCAGCAGTGTTTCCTTTGCCAGCTACGGTCTTATCGCCTATTTGCAAGGGCAGACCTATCTGGCGGCCTTCTGTTTCACAGTTGTGGGCGCACTGTTCGCGTTTCTCTGGTTCAACGCCTACCCGGCGCAGCTCTTCATGGGTGACACGGGCAGCCTGGCCCTGGGCGCGACGCTTGCGCTCGTTGCGCTGATGACCGGTCAGTGGCTGTTGCTGCCGGTGGTGGGGTTCGTGTTCGTAGCGGAAACGATCTCGGTCCTGCTGCAGGTGGCGTCGGCCAAGTTCAGCCGCCGCTACCTGGGGCGTGATATTCGCCTTTTCAAGATGACGCCGATCCACCATCACTTCGAGTTGATGGGCTGGAGCGAGACACAGGTCAAAGAGAGGTTCTGGCTTGTGGGTGTGCTGAGCGGCATGCTGGGCGTAGCCCTGGCGCTCAACTAAACTGAACTTACAGGCGCGGTCCTTCCCGCTGCCGGCTGAGGCGGCCTGGACGGGCGGCCGCGGATGAAAGGGGAGCAAGTTCCCATGAATGCCAAGAATGGACAGCTCAATTTCGAGGGGCGCAACGTCGTCATCCTGGGGATGGCGCGTCAGGGATTGGCTCTGGCGCGCTTCTTCACGGCGGCGGGCGCAAACACGAAGATCAGCGACATTGCGCCGGCGGAAGAGCTGGCGGAAGAGTTAAGACAGCTGGATGAGCTGCCGGTTGCGCTGGCGCTCGGCGGTCATCCGCCCGATCTGCTGGACGGCTGCGACCTGCTCTGCCTGAGCGGAGGCGTGGGACTGCAGGTGCCGCTGGTGCAGGAAGCCGTCCGTCGCGGCATTCCCTTGAGCAATGACAGCCTGCTTACAATGCAGCTGGCGCCCTGCCCCGTCATCGCTATCACCGGCAGCAGCGGCAAGACCACGACGACGACGCTCGTCGGCGAAATGTTGCGCGCTACTTTCGGCGACGCTCGCGCCGTCCACGTTGGCGGCAATATCGGCACGCCGCTGGTGGACCGCCTGGACACGATTCGCGCCGATGACATCATGTTGTTGGAGTTGAGCAGTTTCCAACTTGAGCTGTTTGACCCGGAGGTGGCCTACGGCCCGTTCGACGGGCTGGGGCCGGACGTGGCCGCCATTCTCAATATTACGCCCAATCACTTAGACCGGCATACGTCGATGGCCGACTATGCCGCGGCCAAGGCCAACCTGTTGCGCCATCTGAAACCGACCAGCACGGTGGTCTTCAGCGCCGATGATCCGGTGACGGCTCGACTGGCCGGATGGCAGAGCGAAACGCTGCGCCGGCCGCAGGCAAGCAGGGCGCTTCCTGCGCACTGGGCGTTGGACGGCCTCATTGCGCAGTGCCGCTCCGACTTGGACAGTGTGGGGCGGATGCGCCTCTTTACGCGGCGCGCCCGCGGCGAGCAGCAGGGCAATGAGGGCAGCGACGCGCCTGCATTGAGCGCGTGGGCATCCGATGCGGAGCTCATCTTTGAAGGCCGGCCTTTCTGCCGCCGCGCCGCGGTACGGCTGCGGGGCGAGCACAATATCAGCAATCTTGTGGGCGCGGCCGCGATCAGCGGGGCGGCCGGGGCATCCCTGGGGGCTATGGGGCGCGTCGCGCGCTCATTTGCCGGCGTGCCGCACAGGCTGGAGGTGGTTCCGACGAAGCCGGGGGACGCGCCATCGGCGCGACAGACGGTGCCTGAGGACAAGGGCAACATCGTATGGATCAATGACAGCATCGCGACCGCGCCGGAGCGGGCGGTCGCCGGGCTGCAGGTCTTTCCGCCGGGCGCGCAGACGCTCATTCTTCTGGCCGGCGGGCAGGACAAGAATCTGCCCTGGGACACCTTTGCCGATGAGGTGCTGGACCGGGTGCAATGTCTGATCGGGTTCGGAGAGGCGGGGCCGATGATCGCGGACAAGGTGCGGGAGCGGGCCTCCTTCCGGCGCATATCGGCCCCCTGTTGCGCAATTGTGCAGCGGCTCGATGAGGCGGTCGTCCTGGCTAAACAGACGGCGCGGCCGGGCACGGTCGTGCTGTTTTCGCCCGGCGGCACCAGCTACGATGCTTACAAGAACTTCGAACAGCGCGGTGAACATTTCCGCAACCTGGTTTCGGGTATGTAGTTACGGCTGCCGGCTCTGGATGGCCGGCAACGAAAGACCGACGTACCGAGAATGGCTTTACAGATCAGCCCAGCGCAGGCGAAATCGATAGACAGGAACGGCAGCGGCATTGACTGGTCTCTGGCCACGGTCCTGACCTGCCTGCTTTTGTTCGGATTCGTGATGGTCTTCAGCGCCAGTTACCCCTGGGCGCTGGAAAACCGGGATTCACCTTTCTATTACGTGCTGCTGCAGCTGCGCTGGTTGGGGGTCGGCCTGGCGGTGCTGGTCGGCGCGGCGATCGTGCCCTACCGTTTCTGGGAACGGTGGAGCGTCCCGCTGATGGCGCTGGGGCTGCTGGCCCTGATGGCAGTCATCTTTATTGGGGATACGCGTTTTGGCGCGAGGCGCACATTTTTCGATGGTCGCTTTCAGCCCAGCGAGCCGGTGAAAGTGATCGTCCTCATCTACATCAGCACCTGGCTCGCGAGCAAGGGCAGCCGCATCAAGAATATCAACTACGGACTCATTCCCTTCGGCATCCTGATGGGGATTGTCACCGGGTTGATCGTGGCGCAGCCGGATATCAGCACGACGATACTGATCGTCGCCACCGCCTTGATCATCTTCTTTCTGGCCGGGGCCGAACTGAAGCAGCTGCTGCTGGGCGGCTTCGTAGCCGTCGTAACCTTCTGGTTGGTGATCACGCGCAACAGCTATGCCAGCCGTCGCGTCAGCGCTCTCCTGGAGTCGATCCAGTCTCCTCTGAACAGCCCCGAATGGCAGATCCGTGAAGCGAGCACCGCGCTTGTCCGGGGCGGTCCGCTCGGCGTCGGCCTGGGCAACAGCACGGAGAAGTTACCCGGCAGCCTGCCCCTGAGCTGGTCGGATACCATCTTTGCCATCATCGGCGAGGAGATGGGGTTGCTGGGTACGCTGCTCGTGATTCTGCTCTTCACGCTATTGGCATATCGAGGTCTGCGCATCGCCAGTGAATCACCGGACACATTCGGTTCCCTGCTGGCTGTAGGCATCACCGCGCTTATCATCCTGCAGGCCATCATTCACATTGCGGTTGCGGTGGCCGTCTCGCCCCCGACCGGCGTAACGCTGCCGTTCGTCAGCTTTGGCGGAAGTTCGCTGGTAACGTCGATGGGCGCTGCCGGCATCCTGTTGAATATCAGCCGCTATCGCGGTCAACCTGCGCCCAGTGCGTCCCGCCGCGCCCAGTCCGGCACCCGTTCCGATTCCCATTCTGCGGCGAGCGAGCCGCAGGCCCGCCCAGGCGGGATCTGGGCCGCATCCGACGCTTCGGGATCGAGCGAACCCGGGTCGTCTTCCGGGCCTTCAGGGCAGACAGCCCATGCGCCTTCTTATCTCGGCTGGTGGAACCGGGGGGCACGTATACCCGGCTCTCGCCGTCGTCGAACAACTACGAACAAACGCTCTGACCGACGCACTGGCTCCCGCTAACAGCGACAAGAGAGTAGGGGATAGAGAGAAGAGGGAGTTGCTCCCTCCTCGCTCCAGTCTCCCCTCTCCCCAACTGCTGTGGCTGGGAAGCCGGACTGGTGTCGAGAGTTCCCTTGTATGCAATGCCGGGATCCCCTTCCGGAGCATCGAAAGCGGCGCGTTGCGAGGACGCAATCCTGTGACGGCAATACGCAGTCTGGCCCGGAACCTGAAAGGCATTCTCCAGTCTTTACAGATTCTGGAGGAGTTTGACCCGCAGGTATGTCTTGCCACCGGCGGCTATGTGTGTGCGCCGGTCTCGATGGCCTGTCAAATGCGGGGTGTGCCGCTACTTATCTATCTGCCGGACATGACGCCCGGGCTGGCAGTGCGCTGGCTCAGCCGGCTGGCGCAGCGGGTGGCGGTCAGCTTCCCCGAGGTGGCCGGCTTCTTTGGGAGGAAGGCGGTCGACACCGGCTACCCTGTGCGCGCCGAGGTCATGTCAGCGGTCAGGGATAGGGATGCGGCGCGGGAGATATTGGCGCGCAAGCTGGAGATCGAAAGACCTGACGCGCCGCTGCTGCTTGTGTTCGGGGGCAGCCAGGGCGCGCGCAGCATCAACCGGGCAATCTGGAAGGCGGCGCCGGCGCTGTTGCCCTTCTGCCAGATCCTGCACGTCATCGGCACGCGCGACTGGCCCCTGCTGAAACTGGAAGGCCCCGACCTTTCGGCAAACGGGCTGGTAAGCCGCTATCACCCGGTGGCCTATCTGCACGAGGAGATGCCGTGGGCGCTGGCCGGCGCAGACCTGGTGGTCGCCCGCGCCGGCGCGAGTGTGCTGGCCGAGTTTCCGCTTGCGCGGCTGCCATCGGTGCTGGTGCCGCTGCCGATTGCCGGCTCCCACCAGATGCCCAACGCGCAAAAGCTGGCGCAGTCAGGCGGCGCGATCATCGTCGAGGACCGGGAGTTGGCCGAGGGCCTGGAGCCAACCGTAGCGGGGCTGCTGGCGGATGAGCGGCGCCGACTGGCGATGGGTGCGGCGGTCGGCGCGCTGGCCCGCCCGCAGGCGGCAGACAATATTGTGCGCGAGCTGCAGTGGCTCGCAGCTCGCGGCGGGTAGTTGCGCCGGGTCACCATTAGGACATGGAAGTGCAAAAATGAGCGAATCAACTCCGGGAACCGTCGCATTTGTGTTTTACGTTCTTCTCTTCGGCTGGATCGGCTTTCGGCGCGGTCTGTTCCGCGAGTTGTCCGTGCTGATCGTCTCGGTCGGGGGTTTTTTCCTGCTGCAGCAGAACCAGGGCCTGGCCTTGGATATCGTGCGGCAGGTGTTGGGCCTGCTGGGGAGCATCATTGTCATTAGCGCAAAGCTGCTGGCCGCGCTGCGCGCAGGCGGCGGGGGCGGCGATGGCGAACCCGTCTTTACGCTTTTCGATCCGTCGGACTTGCTGTCCGAAGCGGACAAGCCGACGGTCTCCTTTCTGGTCTGGGCGGGCGTGCTGCTGTTTACCTACATGCTGACCAATAAGGCGATCCCCGACAGCCAGAGCACATCTGGGCTGCTGGCGTCGCTGATAGGAATGGGCAACGGCCTGTTCTATATCCCGACCTTCGCGCCGCGGTTGTTCGATTTCATCCCGGAAGTCGGGGTTGAGTCGGTCGCGGCGACCGGCACCGGCGTGCAGGGGGCCTTTGGCGGCATAACGGAGATGATGCATTCCAGTTTCGGAAATATCTGGGAGGCATTGGGGCCGCAACAGCCGGTCCTGGCCGCGGTTGGGCTGACTGTCCTGCTTGTTGCGGTGATCAGCACACTGCGCCGCGGCCAGGCGTAACCGGGGGCAGGGGAGCGCGGCTTTGCCCTTTGCTATCTACAAAACAGGACCTGCGAATTCGCAATGGGTCTGATCGAAATCTACTTCGGCTCAATCGCCGGCATCATCACACTGATTGGCCTTGCCCAGGGCTACGCGCGCGAGCTGGGCAGGACGATGATTATCATCGTGGCGATCTTTCTGCTGCTCTACGTCGAAGACCGGCTCAATCCGATCCTGAGCAGGGTATGGCAGATGGTGTTCTCGGCGGATGAGCAGGCCGCCCAGAATTTCTTTCTGAGCAATTTCTATCTGGTCATCTTTGTGATAACCATCTTTGCCGGCTACGCAGGGCGGGTCATCACGTTCAGCGGCCAGGAATGGCCGATGCCCCAGGGCACGATTCTCAGTTGCCTGGTCGGCGCGATCAACGGCTACCTGATCAGCGGCAGCCTATGGTATTACCAGCACATCTACGGCTACCCGCTCTCTTCGATAGGATGGATCGATACCGACTTATCGCCGATTGCCGTCGAGTTGATACGCTACCTGCCCCAGAACATTATGCCTTCGCCGTCGCCCTGGGTCATCCCGATCGCGATCCTGCTGCTGATGCGGGTGCGCGGATGATGGGCGGCTGTGCGGATGCGCGAGTGCCTGGCGAGTTCCCCCGTTCGCGGGTGTTGCCGGCGCGCGTCCGCCGACAGGGAGGCTTCAGTGCGGCGTGAAACCTGGCAGCAGCGGCTTCAACAGGCGGCCAGTGCGCATTTGCGAGGCGGAAGCGCCGGCGCTGCACCGCCCCGGGTGCATCTGATCGGGATTGGCGGCGCGGGGCTTTCTGCAATCGCGCACGTCCTGCTGGAGCAGGGCATAGGCGTCAGCGGCAGCGACAGGCAGGAAAGCGAGCGGACGCGGCGGCTGGCCGCGGCCGGGGCGAGGATCTTCGGGCGGCAGGAGGCGGCCGGCGAATTCGCGGGTCTGCCGGCCCGGGAACAGCCGGACGTGGTGCTGATCAGCAGCGCGGTGGACGAGGCGAATCAGGAGCGGCAGGCCGCGCAGAGGTTGGGAATCCCCATCGTCAAACGGGACTCTTTTCTGCCGCCGTTTCTGGCCGGACGCGAGGTAATCGCTGTCTCCGGCACGCACGGCAAGAGTACGACGACGGCGATGATCGTGCAGACCCTGCATGCGAGCGGCTGCGACGCCGGTTATATCATCGGCGCCGACCTGCCCGGCTACGGCAACGCCCACGCGGGCACGAGTCGGGTGTTTGTGATCGAGGCGGATGAGTACGATCGCATGTTTCACGGACTGACGCCGGCGGTTGCAGTGGTTACCAATGTCGAATGGGACCACCCGGACTGCTATCTGTCGCCGGCCAGCTTTTCGGAGGCCTTCCGTCAGTTTGTGGCGCAGGTGCGCGGCGGGGGCTGCGTGATCTCCTGCGGCGACGATGCTGGCGCCGAAGCGTTGCGCCAGGAGTGCGCGGCCGGCGTCGGCCCGGCCTGGCTGACCTATGGGCTGAACGACGGATGCGATGTGCGCGCAGTCGGCGCGGCGGCCGGGGCGCAGGGAGGCTTCGCCGCCACAGTGGAGCAGGAGGGCAGCTCGATAGGCCGGCTGGAGCTGCAGGCGCCGGGCGTCCACAACCTGCGCAATGCGCTGGCCGCGCTGACGGTTGCCCGGCGTTGCGGTGTGCCGGCGGCGCAGGTCCTTGCGAGTCTGCAAGAGTATGCGGGCATTGGGCGCCGCTTTGAACTGAAGGGAACGCGGAAAGGCGTGACGGTGATCGACGACTACGCCCATCACCCAACCGAGGTAGCGGCGACGCTGGCCGCGGCCCGGGCGCGCTTTGGTGATCGACGCATCTGGGCTGTTTTTCAGCCGCATACGTTCAGCCGCACGCACGCGTTGCTGCACAGCTTTGCGCGCAGCTTCGATGACGCCGACGCGGCGCTGGTTACCGACGTCTACGCCGCCAGGGAGAGCGGCGACAGGGCCGCGTCGGCCGCAGAGGTCACGGCGGCCAGCGTCCATCCTTCGATCCGCCACAGCGGTGACGTGGAGAATACGAGCGCGCTTCTCCATGCCGAAGTGGTCGCCGGCGATGTCGTTCTGACGCTCGGCGCAGGCACAAGTCACCGCATCGGTGAGCTGCTGCTGGAGAGGCTTGCGGCCGATGGCTGAAAGGCCGCCGCTGCTATTGATCGTGTGCGGGGCGCCGGGCACGGGCAAGACGACGCTGGCGCGCAAACTGGCCCCGGCCCTGGGTCTGCCCCTGATCGCGCGCGACGACCTGAAGGAGTCGCTTTTCGCGACGCTGGGGTGGTCGACCGTTGCCTGGTCGGAGCAGCTTGGCCGGGCGACCTACGAGCTGGTCTATCTGCTGGTCGAACGCCTGCTGGCCGCGCGCTGTTCGCTGCTGGTGGAGACGCCCTTCGATCCGGACTGGGCCAATCCTCGCTTCCAGGCACTGCAGGCGCGCCATCCGTTTCGTCCGGCGCAGGTGCTCCTTTCCACCCCGGCCGGGCTGCTGCGCCGCCGCTACGCCGAGCGGGCCGACAGCGGCGAGCGGCATCCGGGCCATGTGGACCGGTTGCGGATGGGCGATTTCAATCCCGTTGCGCTGGCGCGGCGCAACCGCCCCCTGGACCTGGAGGGACCTGTGTTTCGGGTCGACACGAGCGACTTTGCTGCGCTGGATTTTGACGGGCTGGTGAGGCAACTTCGCAGCATCAGCCAAAGCTGATAGGGGACCGGCAGTACTCAGCATCATGGAATCGGCATCATGACATCGACATCATGGCAACTGTAACGGCAGCAGTAACGGCAGCAGCCGGCGCAAAACGAGATATCGCTGCCTCCGCGCGCAAACAGGTCGAGGCGCTCGGCGTCGAGATCCGTCAGGAGCACCCGCTGGCGAACCTGACGACAATAAAGGTGGGCGGCGCGGCGGACTATTTCGCTGCCGTCACCGACACGCACAAACTGTTGAAGCTGGTGCGCTGGGCGCGGGCGCACGACCTGCCCTATCTGATTCTGGGCGGCGGCAGCAATGTGCTGGTCAGCGATCGGGGTGTGCGCGGGCTGGTGATCCAGAACCGCTGCAAAGCGGTGAAGGTGCAGGATGCGCCCTGCTGCGACTACCCGGCAGACCCGCGGCCCTTCCTTTTCGCCGAGAGCGGTGCGCTGATGGCCGGCGCGGCCCGTACCGCGATCAACGCCGGGCTGACCGGCCTGGAGTGGGCGGTGAGCGTGCCCGGCTCGGTCGGCGGCGCGGTCGTCAACAACGCCGGCGCGCACGGCGGTGAAGTGAAGGACTGCCTTTGGGATGTTCTGCTGCTGGACGAGCGCGGCGACATCCAGGTCTGTGGCGTGGAGGAGCTCGCCTACGCCTACCGCCGCAGCAGCCTGAAACAGGGGCGCGTAGTTGACGCCGGCTTCGGCCCCGTGCTGTTGAGCGCCAACTTCCGGCTGCAGGAGGGCGAGCCGGAGACGATCCGCCGCGCCGCCCGGGCCTTTCTGAGCCACCGGCGCGAGACCCAGCCGGTGGAGCCGTCGCTGGGCAGCACATTTGTCAACCCGGAAGGCGACTTCGCCGGCCGGCTGGTCGAGGAGGCCGGATTGAAGGGCTTTCGTTTAGGCGGCGTCGAGGTCAGCCGCACGCACGCCAACTTTCTGATCAATCCAGGCGGTGTTGGCGCGGCGACGGCAGCGGAAGTTGTGGCGATGATCGAGCATATTCAGGCCGTGGTTGCCGGCCACAGCGGCGTGCAACTGGAGCCGGAGATTCAGAAGATCGGAGAATGGTAGCCCTTATGACTTTCAAACCTGTGCGGGTCGGCGTCCTTTTCGGGGGCAAGAGCGGAGAGCACGAGATATCATTGCTGAGCGCGCAGACCGTCATCCGCGCGCTGGATCAGGCCGGTTACGAGACGGTGCGCCTCGGCATCACAAAGACGGGCGAATGGCTCACCGGCGGCGATCCCCTGGCGCAGCTGACGAAGCGGCAGAACGGCAAAGGGAGCGGCGAAGAGGCCCATTTTGCGCTTGCCACCGCGCGTTCAGCCCAGTTCCAGCTGCTGGAGCAGAACAACCCCATGCCGGCCGTGGATCTGATCTTCCCCGTGCTGCACGGCCCTTTTGGCGAAGACGGGACCGTGCAGGGGCTGCTGGAGCTGGCCGAGCTGCCCTATGTTGGCTGCGGCGTGCTCGCAAGCGCGGTGGCGATGGACAAGATTTCGGCGAAGGCGTTGTTTGCCGCGGCCGGCATCCCCCAGGTCGCCTATCGTCCCCTGCTGCGCCGCACGTGGGCGAAAGACAGGGAGAAGGTACTGGACGAGCTCGAGTCAGCGCTGGCCTATCCGCTCTTTGTCAAGCCCGCCAACCTGGGGAGCAGCGTCGGCGTCAGCAAAGTCCGGGACCGGGAAGGGATGGCGCGCGCCATCGCACTGGCCTGCCGCTACGACCGCAAGGTGCTGATCGAGGCCGGCGTGGACAGTGCGCGTGAACTGGAGGTAAGCGTCCTCGGCAACGACGAGCCGCGCACGAGCGTGGTCGGCGAAGTGATACCGGCCAATGAGTTCTACGACTACGAGGCCAAATACCTGGACAAGGGCAGCCGGCTGGTGATCCCGGCCGACATCCCAGTTGCGCTGGCCGGCGAGGTCCGCCAACTCGCCGCGCGCGCGTTCCAGGCGTTGGACGGAGCGGGACTGGCGCGGGTAGACTTTCTGTTGAGCGGCGACGGCCGGCTGTTTCTCAACGAAGTGAACACGATGCCCGGTTTCACAGACAGCAGCATGTATCCTAAACTTTGGGAAGCAAGCGGTGTTTCCCTGACGGAGTTGGTGCGCCGCCTGGTTGAAATGGCGCTGGAGCGGCAGGCCGACCGGCAGCAGAATCGGACTCATCGCTGAAGATCCATTCTTATATTGTTCAGAATTTTTCAGAGCGGCGCAATGCAATCCGCCTTGAAGTCAGGCAGCAGGCAAAAACGAAAATCGAGGGCGGCGCAGAAGGCGGTGTCGCCCGAACGCGTGCGGCGCAGGCGGCAGGAGCAGACGCGTCGCCGGTTGGGCGCGGCCCTGCGTGCAGCGCAGGCCTTTTTCGTGCGCAGCGGAGACCTGGCGTCGGACTTCGTCCGGCGCCGCGGACAGCGGGCGTCTTCGCGGCGGCGCGCCTCGTCGACACAGGGGAGCATTCAACCCTATCGGGGGAACGCGCGCGCGACTTTCTGGCCCGGGTTTTCCGGTTTCGCTCCCGCCAAAGGCATAAGCCTGCTGCTGCTGGCTGCCGTCGCTGCCGCGCTTTACTGGATGCTCGCCGGCGAAAGCTTCTTCATCTATCGCGAAGATGTGCGTTTTGACGGCGCACGCTACCTGACGCATGAAGAGCTGTTCGAGGCCTGCGAAATAGAGAGTTGGAGCGTCTTCTGGCTGGACCCGGCCGAGATTCAGAAAAACCTGCTGGACTATCCCTATGTGGCCGACGCGCACGTGACGGTACGCTGGCCGGCACGGGTTGACGTACGCATTGAGGAGGTACGCCCCGTGGCGCTGTGGGCGACCGATGAACAGCAGTACTGGTTGCTGGAAGGCGGCCTGGCGCTGGCGCCGAGAGAGTCGGACCTGCAGCCGATGGTGCGCATCATCGACCCCTCAGCCGAGGCGAGGATTGCAAATGTGGACGGGGAGGTGTTGATCGATAGACGGGTAATGACCACAGCGATGGTTTTGTCAGAACGTCTTTCCTTCGTAAATGAGTTCTGGTACAATTCTCTTTACGGCCTGAATTTCAGCCTGCCGTCGACCCAGGCGTGGATCCATTGGGGCGATGGCCGCAATTTTGATGAGAAATGGGCAGCCTTGCAGGGACTGATGCCCGAGTTGACAGCGGCTCGGGACGAGGCGCTCACTCTCAATGTCATGACGCCAAACAGGCCTTTCACGCGTCGATATGAGGACGCCGAGTCCGAACAATAGAAAGAGAACGACCTGAACACCCCTTGAGAAAACTTCAGTGGCCAAAGAGATTATTGCTGCCGTCGATGTAGGTACGACGAAGATTTGCGCGCTGGTGGGCACTGTCACGCATGACAGCCTGGGCAATCTGGCTATCAAAGTTTTGGGCGGCGGCGTTACGCCGAGCCGGGGATTGCGTCGCGGCGTTGTCATGGATGTACCGGAGGTCACGACCGCGATCGGGGAGGCGTTGGAGACGGCCGAACAGGAGTCCGGCGTTCAGATCACCAGCACCTATCTGGGGATCGCGGGCAACCACATCGCGACGGCAAACAGCGCCGGCATCAGCCCGATCGACGGTCGCCATGGCGTGACCGGCACCGACATGCAGCGGGCGCTGGAGGGCGCGCGTGCCGTTCAGATCGCCGCCAATAGGCAGATCATCCACGTGATCGCACGGCACTGGAAGGTGGATGACCAGGAGAACATTCAGCAGCCTCTCGGCATTCTCGGCAGCCGGCTGGAGGTGGACGCGCACATCGTTACCGGCACCATCAACGCCATCAACAACCTGGCGCAGTGTGTGTTGGCGCACGGCATCGACATCGATGAGCTGGTTCTGGAGCCGCTCGCCAGCGGCGAGGCCGTGCTGACCGCGGACGAGCGGCAGATGGGCGTCGTAATGGCAGACCTGGGCGGCGGCACCACCGACCTGGCGCTTTTTCGCGGCAATGGACTGTGGCATACGGAGGTGCTGGACGTTGGCGGGAGCCACATGACGAACGACGTGGCCATCGGGCTGCGCGCGCCCTTCGAAGTGGCCGAAGAACTGAAGCTGCGCTACGGCCACCTGCAGCCGGAACGCATCGCCGAAGACGAACAGGTTTGGGCCACTGTCTTTGGCGACAAACCGGAGCGGACCTTCAGCCGGCGGTTCATCAGCCAGATTCTGCAGGCCCGGGCTGAAGAGACCGCCGAAATCATCCAGGGCCGGATCGCCAAGAGCAGCTACGGCCACATGGTGCCGGCCGGGCTTGTCCTCACCGGAGGCGCCAGCCAACTCCCCGGCGCTGTGGAGCTTTTCCGTCGAGTCCTGCGCATGCCGGTGCGGATCGGCAGCCCGGTCGACCATCCGGCCGTCCTCGGGCTGAGCAGAGAACTGCAATCTCCGGCCTACGCCACCGCGGTCGGCCTCCTGCTCTGGGCGCTCTACGAAGATGCGCGCGCCATCCACTACCCGATGCAGAGAACGATCTCCGCCAATGGGCAGTTCATGGACCGCGTCGGCGGGTGGCTGAGGAGCCTTCTGCCCGATTGATGGGCCGGCCGTTGCAAGTCAACTCTGCGCGCTGCGGTTTTCGGTGTCCTGGTCGGGTTGGCGCCAATCACCGGTGTACCCCTCCAGGTTTGCGTTGCGTCAATGCCCTTGCCCTGCATGCGCCCACTCCCGGCGTAGAAGGATCGTAGGCAAGTTGCCCAGAATCAACACATGTCGTCTCCGCGGCGATTTGGATTGCAGGAACCGCTGCCCTCCGGCGCGACTGCCGGACCCTCAACGGGAACGGGCCCGGCTTCGCCGGTCCCGCCGTATGCCGCGCGGCGGTTCCGAGCGTGTATAGCGTAGACGAATCGTAGGCATATAGTCCAGAACAGGTCCCGAATCGGTCCGGGACAGCCGCGATAGGCTGGCTGCCGTATACCAGAGTAAACGGGCGGGAATCAAGGCAGGCGCGCCGCCCACTGGAAGGCATGAGACTTTTTGGGCGACTTTGCAAACCTATGGACGTGTAGTAGTATTGAGATTCCTACAATGTCGATCCAAAAGCGCCAGGTTTTGGGAATGTAGCGTCGGACGAAGTTGCTGATAGCGACTCTATAGAATGTCTGCCGGCGGTCATAAGGAGAATCTATCGATGACGAGACGGAGCAGCACGTCACAGTTCGTAGACAACTTTGCCCAGATAAAGGTTGTCGGGGTCGGTGGCGGCGGACAGAATGCAGTCAATCGCATGATTGAGGCAGACGTTCAGGGCGTAGAGTTTATCGCGGTCAATACCGATTCACAGGCCTTGATACTATCCAACGCGCCGCAACGCATCCGAATCGGAGAGAAGCTGACAAAGGGATTGGGTTCGGGCGGAAAGCCGGAGATTGGCCTGCGGGCAGCGGAGGAAAGCCGCGAAGAGATCGAGCAGATGTTCGAAGGCGCGGATATGGTATTCGTGACTGCCGGTCTGGGCGGCGGCACGGGATCCGGCGCTACCCCGGTCATCTCCTCGATCGCGCGCGATTCGGGCGCCCTGACGATCGGCGTTGTCACAAAGCCGTTCACCTTCGAAGGCACGCAACGGCGCCGAATCGCCGAAAGCACGATAGGCCGTCTGCGCGATGCGGTGGATACGCTCATCACCGTTCCCAATGACCGGTTGCTGCAGATTGCCGACAGCAAGATGTCGATCCGCGACTCATTCGTCGTCGCCGATGACGTACTGCGGCAGGGCATTCAGGGCATCAGTGAACTGATCACGGTGCCGGGTTTGATCAATCTGGACTTTGCCGACGTGCGGGCGATCATGCTCGATGGCGGCGCAGCGCTGATGTCGATCGGCCGCGCCAGCGGCGAGAACCGGGCGCAGGAGGCCGCGCAGCAGGCGATCCAGAGTTCGTTGCTGGATATTTCGATCGAGGGCGCGCAGGGCATCCTCTTCAACGTGAAGGGCGGCGACAACCTGGGTCTGAACGAGGTCAGTGAGGCCGCCGAACTGATCCGGGCCAACGCCCATCCGGAAGCGAACATCATCTTCGGCGCAGTTATCGACGAAAACATGAAGGACGAGATCCACATGACGGTGATCGCGACCGGTTTCGACAAGGACCGGCGCCCCGAGCAGCCCTCCGCCTCGACCAGGCAGCCTACGCAAAGCGGCACGCGGCCGACCGGCTTGACACAGCCGTCTCAGCCGCAGACGCAGCCGCCGCCAAAGCCCAAGGAGCCGATCGACTTCCCGGTGCGCTCCTTCGACCGCGAAGACCTGGACATTCCGGCATTTCTGCGCCGGGCGAGGAACAACAACGGGCAGTAGCCCCAATTTAGCACACACATCAAAGACAGCCCGTGCGGCCAATCCTGCGCCGCCGGGCTTTTTCTTTTCCGCCGCTGGTTCCCTCCGCACGGCGGGCGAAACGCTGCCTCCACGGGTAGGATCAGCGGTCGCCGCCGGGCATCTTTCGCGTCTTGGTGCGGGTCCTCACTGATACACGAAACCGTTGACCGAGTTGCAAAACGCGTTTGGAGATCGATCTGGAATGTGGTAGATTGGTGCCCGATACCTGCAAATTGCCTTTGGGCAGAAATGCAAGCGCGGTATACTACATATTGTGCCTCTTGGCATGATCAAATACAGTATGTAGACGAAAAAATCTCGTTATAGTAGAAAGTGATTGCCCAACTGTAGCGCGGACCACCAGTCTGAACCGCTCCACAGTTCACGAAAAAAGACCGGCCCAACTGCGACTCCTGTTTGATGGGATGCGGGTCAAGTTGACCGATCAGGAGACGGTAGATGCAATGCCCCCATTGCGGATACGATCATCACAAGGTGATCGACTCACGCGAGCGAGAGGATGCCATCCGCCGCCGCCGCCAGTGCACAAGTTGCGAACAGCGTTTCACGACCTATGAGCACATTGCGCCCAGCCTGCTCGTTTCCAAACGGGACGGTCACCGCGAGCCATTCGACCGGCAAAAGCTGCTGGCAGGCATCCGTGTCGCCGCGGTGAAGCGCCCGGTCAGCAGCGAGCGCATAGAGTGCATCGCCAACCACGTCGAGGACAGGATCCAGCGTTTGGGACGCGCCGAGGTATCGAGCGAACTGATCGGAAACTTGGTGCTGGATCAACTGGCGGATGTCGATCAGGTCGCTTATATCCGTTTCGCCAGCGTCTGTCTTGATTTCGGCGATTTGAGTGAAATTCGATCGGAGATCGACCGGCTGATGGGGCGCAGCGGCCAGGAAGCAGAACGCTGACAGGCCTCCCGCAACGCAGAGTGACCGACTTCGGCCAGTTCGCACGCGCATCCATGCATGGCATGACCCGGCCGATTCGATAACAGGAAAAGGAGAACCCTCGGCCCCCGCCTGGCCGTCCCGGGTTCATAACAGATTTACCAGATAAGATCACCCGGCAAGGAGACCCTCCCCATGTCCGCCCGCGAATCCTCCGTCACCCACAACGGCGCCAACGCAAAGAAGGCCTTCACGACCTTCGAAGTCGTTAAGGGTGAGAAGCGCAGGGTCTCCGGCCCGAACTACGTGGATGACGAGGCAATCCAGCTTAGCGAGAACAGCCTTAAGGTGCTGGAGCGCCGCTACCTGCGGCGGGACATCAACGGCGAGCTTCTGGAGACGGCGGCGGGCATGTTCTACCGCATCGCCAGCCACATCGCGGCGGTGGAGAAGGAGCACGGCGGCGACGTGGAGGGGACGACGAAAGTCTTCTACGATCTGCTGACCGAGCTGCGCTTCTTCCCCAACAGCCCGACATTCACCGGCGCGGGCACGCCGCTCGGCCAGCTGGCGGCCTGCTTCGTGCTGCCGATCGAGGACGACATGGGGCGGGCGGACGACGGCATCTTCAGCACGCTGCGGGTGGCGGCGCTGATCCAACAGACCGGCGGGGGCAACGGCTTCAGCTTCAGCCGGCTGCGCCCGCAGAAGGACATCGTCCACACGTCGGCCGGGCGCGCGACCGGGCCGGTCGGCTTTTTGCGCGTCTACGACCAGGCTTTCGGCGAGATCGCGCAGGGGGGAACGCGGCGCGGCGCCAACATGGGCGTGCTGCGCGTCGATCACCCCGATATTGAGGAGTTCATCCGCTGCAAGGCCGAAGAGGGCGCGATCACAAATTTCAACATTTCGGTCGCGCTCACCGACGAGTTCATGCAGGCGGTCAAGGATGACAGCGACTTCGACCTGCGCAACCCGCGCGACGGCTCGGTCTCCAGGACGGTCCGGGCGCGCGAACTGTTCGCCACCATCATCAAGTACGCCCACCACAACGGCGAACCGGGCGCGCTCTTCATCGACGCGGCCAACCGCAGCAACCCCGTCCCGCACCTGTACGACCTGGAGGCGACCAACCCGTGCGGCGAACAGTGGCTGGGGCCGTATGAGAACTGCTGCCTCGGCTCGATCAACCTGGGCGCGCACGTAACGACCGATGCCGCCGGCGCGGCCGCGGTCGACTGGGACGCGCTGCGGCGCACGGTACGCGAGGGCACGCATTTCCTCGACAACGTGGTCAGCGCCAACGCCTATCTGCCGGCGGTCCCGGTGGTGAAAGAGGCGGCGCTCAAGGCGCGGCGCATCGGGCTGGGCATCATGGGCCTGGGCGACCTGATGTACAAGCTGGGCATCGGCTACGGCAGCGAAGCGGGGCAGGAGTTCGCGGGGCAGGTGATGGAGTTCGTACGCTACTGCTGCATGCAGAAGAGCATCGAGCTGGCGCACGCGCGCGCGCCGTTCCTGGCTTTCGAAGGCAGCATCTACGATAACACGCTGGAGGGCGGGATGCGCTGGCAGCATCCGCAGCCGCTCGCGCCCTACAGCCGCGATTGGGGCCGCCCCGCGCTCGACTGGGACCGGATCAGCGATGGCATCCGCCGCAGTGGGATCCGCAATGCCGCGCAGACGACGGTCGCGCCGACCGGCACGATTTCGACGGTGAGCGGCTGCGAGGGCTACGGCTGCGAGCCGGTCTTCGCGCTGGGGTACGTGCGCCACTTCAAGGACGGCGACGAGGATGTGGAGTTGCTCTACACGAGCCCTCTCTTTGAGGAGGCGCTCGAAAGGCTGGACCTCAGCCCCGCGCAGGCGGATGAGATCCGGCAGCAGGTGGCCGAGACCGGCTCCTGTCAGCAGATCGAAGAACTGCCGCCGCGCATCCGCGACACCTTCGTCGTCAGCGGCGACATCACCGCGGAGGAGCATGTCAGGATACAGGCGTCGATCCAGGCCTTTGTCGACAACAGCATCAGCAAGACCTGCAACTTCCCCGAGGGCGCAACTGAAGAGGAAGTGGCGCAGGCCTACATGCAGGCGTGGGAGCTGGGTTGCAAGGGGCTCACGGTCTATGTCACCGGCAGCCGCCAGGAGGAGGTGTTGGAGACGAAGGCGGTCAGAGAGAGCAAAGACGAGGCCGGCCCGGAGGCCGAATATCTGCACGGCGCAATGTCAAGCAACGGAACAAAGTCTGCGGCAGAGGCAGAGAGCGGTCCGGTCCCGGGGGATGATTATCCGGCCATCTTCACCAAGCGGCCGCGTCCCTATCTGCTGCAGGGCCAGAGCTATCGCAAAGAGACGCCGCTGGGCAGCGCCTACATCACGATCAACAGCGACGAGCGGCATGAGCCGTTCGAGGTCTTCCTGAATATCGGCAAGGCCGGCAGCGACGTCACCGCGGTCAGCGAATCGATCGGGCGTCTGATCAGCCTGGTGCTGCGCATGCCGTCGGTGCTGCCGCCGTCGGAACGGCTGCGCTGGGTCATCGACGAAATGGCGGGGATCGGCGGCGGGCGGCCGTTGGGCTTTGGCGTCGACCGCGTGCGCAGCCTGCCGGACGGCGTGGCCCAGGTGTTGACCGACTACCTGAGCGAGCTGCCGGAAAACCGGGAGGCGGTGGCCGGCGAGCAGTTGGCGCTGCCGATCGGCGACCTGTGCCCGGACTGCGGCGAGGCCTCCTTCCTCAACATCGAGGGCTGCCGCAAGTGCCACGTCTGCGGATACAGCGAGTGTTGATCGGCAGTAGCCAGCGGCCACTGGTCGTTCACTGGTTCTTGTAGCTGCAGGCGACGAAGAGTTGGCGCTTGCCCACCTGATAGCAGAGGCCGCCGTCGAAGCCGTTCAGCACGACTTCGATCGGCGGCCTTATCGATTCCTCCCGCTTCAGTCGAACCCGATCCGCGCTCCTGCCGAGACCGGCGACGGCCTCCCCTTGTCGCCGGGGCCGCGGACGCCCTTGGCTCACCTCGCTGCCCATTCAAACGCTGTAGGACCACCTCTCTTACTGCGTTTCCGGCCGCGCCTCAATGGCATGGTCCAGGCGATGTCCGCCGCGCCATGCGCCGGCAATGACAGGAGAACCAACATGGCAGGCGCCGCGCAACCCAATTTCGCCCGGATTCCGAGCAAATGAGCCGAAACTGTGCTACGTTGTCTACAACATGCAAAAGCTGCCCAACCGGGCCGATCCAGTTGGCGCCAAAAAAGCAAATGTCCGGAATATCTGCTACTCTGTAACTGTCATGCGATTCCAACTGCCAAATTCTGCCCCGGTTGCGCCCGAAATACCGCCAATTGCGGCGCGGAACACCCCCCTTCGAGAAAAAAATATAGGGCGACATTGGACGACATTGGACGACATTGGGGGACATATGTCCCCCTTTCACGCCAAAACGGGAGGATTTCGCTCCCAGGAGACAATGGAGCCGGGCGACCGCCGTGCCAGCTTCGCCAACACCCGGTTTATGGGCCCAACGGCCGCACAAACCAGGATAGTTCTGAGAGATTGAGAACGTCGAATCGCTCGGTCTCTCAAGGGGAACTGCAGGGGAAATGGAAACGACCCGATTGGAACCAGGAACTTTCACATTCGGCTCCTGCAGGAGAAACGACTCAAATCCCAGGATGCAGCTCTTGCCAGAAGCCGGGACAGCAAAAGGGACCTGATATTAGACATGAGGCGCGCTCTTGTTTATACTTGTCGCGTCTATCCGGTGGACACTCTATTATGCCGTCGCAGCTGGTCACTAACGGGCGGTCTGACGGCAACTTGCACCGGTAATCCAGATCCAGACGGACATTCGATATTCGACTGACAAGAGGCCCAAAGCGCCCCTTCTTCCGGAAATCTTCACTTCATTTTCGTCCAAACCATCTTTGCGAAGGAGGCCCATATCGTCGTAGGACTGCAGCTTTTTTGGTTCACCACGGTCCCGGTATGGAAGTAGACTGCGCCGGGCCCCTTGAAGGGCGGGTGCAGGACGAACTCCCTGACCGGACAGATTCAATTCCCACACTTTTCTGAACAAAGGAGAAAACAGATGGCCGAGAATCTTATTTCGCGACGCGCGCTGCTAAAAGGGGTAGGTGTAGCTGCGCTCGGCGCGGGAATGGGCGGCGCGCTCGCCGCCTGCCAGGCGCCGATGGCGCCCGCGGGCGACGGTGACGACGCCATGGGCGAAGTCAAAGAGCTGGTCACGTTCTGGGGCGGCTGGACGCCGACGCAGAGCATGGAGCGCACCGAGGACAACCCGCTGCCGCACAACAAGATCCTCGAGGTGCTGGACGGCTATACGGCGGAACACCCCGACGTCAGCATCGAGTGGATCCGCATCCCGCAGGGCATCAGCAGCCGCGAGTGGACGATTGCGCAGCAGACGGCCGGGACGATTCCGCACATCACGACGCATGCGCACTGGCACATCAAAGATGACCTGGACAAGGGCTGGTGGGCGGAACTGACCCCCTACTTCAACCAGCCGAACCCCTACATCCCGGCCGGCGACCCCGGCAGCGGAAAGTGGCTCGACCAGTTCTTCCCGATCCCCACAGGTGAGACGCTGATGCGGGACGGCTACTACAACATGGTCTTCGGGCTTATCACGACATTCTTCTACTACAACGTGGACTGGTTCAACGATCTGGGCCAGGACGTGCCAACGAACTACGCCGAGTTCCTCTCGGTGTGCCAGGCGTTCCGCGATGAGGGCATCGATGCCTACGGCGGCTGGACCGGCCGTGTGTCGGATACGGACCACTGGTATCGCGTGCAGATGGGCGGGATGCTGATGGCCGGCGAGATCGAGCCGCAGGTGAACCCCGACCGGGGCACGGCCACATACGAAGAGGTGGCCTGTGCGATCGAGACCGGCGTCTACCATGCGCAGCTGCCGCAGTACCGCGAGTGGATGGAGCTGTGGAAGCAGAATGTGCCCTACCGTCCGGCGGACTGGACGACGCAGGCCACGGACAGCCATACGCGCTTCCTGAACAAGGTCGAGCCGATTATGGAGAACGGCACGTGGTCGTTCCCGCGGTTGCTGCACGACCCGCTGGTCGACTTCGAGTGGAGCACCTTCTTTGCGCCGATCCTGACGAAGGAGAGCAGTGACCTGGTAACGGACCCGCCGACGCCGGCGTGGCCGATTGGCGGTCCTGTGGGCGATCAGATCGCGATTTCGACGCGTTCGGAGAAGGACGGCGTGATCGATGCCGCCGTCGACCTGATGCGCTGGATCTCGGTGCCGGACAATCTGCACACGATCCAGTCGGAGATCGGCACCTTGATGCCGAATGTGAAGAATGTGCCGGTCGATCCGCGCTTCGAGGAACCGTTTGCGCTGCTGACCGAGCAGATCGGTGAGACGCAGATGTTCGTGTACGAGGAGGTCAAGCTGGACGCCGAGGCGGCCGAGCCGATCGGCCAGGCTTGGCGCTCCTACCTGCTGGACCAGATGGACCTGGACACCGCGCTGGACATCATCCAGGAGTCCTTCGACCTCTACGCCGACCGTTACATTGAGCGCGAAAACCTGACCTGCTAGTGAACTGCAGTCGCCAGTTTCCAGTGGTCAGTGGCCAGGAACTTCTCTCACTGGCCGCTGGCCACTGGTCACCGGCGACTGGTCACCGGTATCGGGGTTATGCTCACACTGCTGTCCCAACGGCAGGTCGAATTCTACCGCGAGAACGGCTACCTTGTCGTTGAAGCCCTGCTGGACGGGGAGGAGCTGGAAAAGTGGCGTGCCGCGCTGGCCGAAGGCATGGCGCGGCATTTCTCAATCAACGCCCGCCACAACCAGGGGCGCAGCGACCACTATGAAGATGTCTTCGTGCAGTGCGTGAACCTGTGGAAGACGAGCGAGGCGATCAAGCAGCTGGTGACGGACCCGCGCCTGGGGCGGCTGGCCGCAGCGCTGGCCGGCGTAGACGGCGTCCGCCTCTACCACGACCACGCGCTGGTGAAGGAGCCGTGGGCCCACCCGACCAACTGGCACGTGGACAATGCAATGGACCCCTACCATTCACGGCAGTCGATCATGCTGTGGGTCGCGCTGGATGATGCCACACTGCAGAACGGCTGCATGTACTTTCTGCCGGGCACGCACAGGTGCAGCCGCTTCGATGTTACGGGCAATCTGAACGAAACCAGGATCGACGGTCTGCTGGCCGACTATCCCGAATGGAGAGCGCTCGAGCCGGTTGCCGCTGAAGTTCAGGCCGGCGGCGCTGTCTTTATCAACGGCATGATCGCCCATGCCGCCGGCCCCAATATGACGGTCCATCCGCGGCGGGCGCTGGCGATGCTGTTCATGCCCGCAGGCGCGGTGTACAACGGCCGGCCGGCTGCGCTGCCGGCAAAGGTGGCCGCTCACCTGTGCGTGGGCGACGAAATCGCAGACGACGAACATCTGCCTTTGATCTATCCGAATAGTTAGCAATTGGGGAAGTTCATTGGCCCCAATCCCGTAGCCGCTGAAGTTTGAGGATGCTCTCATGGCTGTAGAAGAGATGTCCGCTATGCCCGAAGTGGCAGCCCAATCCGTGGGTGCGCAGGCGCGCAGGAAGTCACTGGGAAGACGCATCTACGAGGGGCGCGTCGCCTATACCATGCTCGCCCCTACCTTCGTTTTCCTGCTGGTGTTTATGTATTATCCAGCCCTGCTGGGGTTGTACCGGTCGGTGTTCAAGTGGGCGCCGGGCTTGTCCGCGGACTTTGTAGGCCTGGGCAACTTCATCCAGCTTTTCACCAAGGACCGGGTATTTCTGAATTCGATGGACCACATGCTGCAGCTGGCGGCCTGGTATGTGGTGTCGACGGTGGGTGTTTCACTGTTCATTGCCGTGCTGATACACCGGCTGCGGGGTGGAAGGGTGCAGTATACGTTCCGCTTGGGGATGATTCTGCCGGTGGTTATTCCCGCGATCGTGCCGTTGATGCTGTGGAAGTTCATCTACGATGTAAAGGTAGGGCCGCTGAACGCGATTCTGACGTGGGTAGGGCTGGAGGAGTGGACGCGGGCATGGCTGTCTGACCCGAACGTGGCGCTGTACGCGGTGATGCTGCGCAATTTTCCGTGGGTGGACGGGGTGGCGATCCTGATTCTGCTGGCCGGCCTGCAGGCGATCCCGTACGAGATCGTGGAGAGCGCCATGATCGACGGGGCGACTGAGATGCGGCGCTTCTGGTCGATCGAGCTGCCGCTGATCGCGGGGCAGATCAAGTTGATTTCTGTGCTCACGATCATGTGGGGCGTGCAGGAGTTCACGGCGGTGTTCGCGATGACGCAGGGCGGGCCGATCAACAGTACGATGGTGCCGGGAATGTGGATGTTCTGGAATGCATTCCGCATCAACAAGATGGGGTATGCCTCGGCGATTGGGGTTGTGTTGTTTCTGATCACGCTCGTGTTGACGCTGATCAATATGAAGTACATCACGACTGAAGAGTATTAGGGGCAGTGGTCGGTGGCCAGTGGCCAGCAGATAGTGGATAGTGGGGGGTTAGGGCATGAGCGCGGCGGGGATGGATTTAAGAGGACAGTACAGACGGAGCAGGAGTGAGCAGGTGGGTGTGTTCCTGCGCGGGGACTGGTGGCGGGTCGTGGTATTGGGCCTGTTCCTGGTGGGGGGCATCGCGCCGCTGGTAATGGCCTTTCTGATTTCGTTGAAGACGATCCCGCAGTTTGCGCGGCAGCCGTTCGCGCTGACGTTTCCGTTGCACTGGGAGAATTATGGGCTGGCGTTTGAGATCGTGCAGCAATTCATCAGGAACAGCATCATTGTGAGTGGGGTGACCGTGATCGGCGTGCTGCTGCTGGCGTCGCTTTCGGCCTATGCCTTCGGAATCCTCGAGTTCCCGGCCCGTCAGGTGCTTTTCTACCTGGTGTTGTCGCTGATGATGGTGCCGTCGGCGATGACCCTGATTCCATCCTTTGTGTTGGTGAAGGACCTCGGGCTGATCAACACCTATTGGGCGATGATCCTGCCCTGGATCGCGAGCGGGCAGGTGTTCGCGATGTTCATTCTACGTACGTTTTTTGAAAGCCTGCCGAAGGAACTGTTCGACGCGGCGCGCATTGATGGCGAGAGCGAGTGGCAGGGCTACTGGCGGATTGCGCTTCCGCTGAGCAAGTCGATGCTGGGGGTGGCCGCAATTCTGAACATTCTGGGCACGTGGAACAATCTCATCTGGCCCGCGCTGACTGTCAACCGGCAGAACCTCCTGCCTTTGACGCCGGGCCTGTGGACGTATCAGACTGAGTACTTCACTCGTTACGGGCTGACGATGGCGGGGCTGTTGATCGGCTCGATCCCCTTGGTGATCCTCTTCTTCTTCACCAGCCGCTGGTTTGTGGCCGGCCTGACTTCGGGCGCGATCAAGGTGTAACTTCAGTGGCCAGTGGCCAGTGGTCGGTTGCCGGTATCTTCACTGAGCGATTGGGATTCCACGATTCATCACACAGCCGTAAAGACAGATGAACTCTCCTGCGCATACGAAACTGTTGGAGCTCTTTCGCCGACCCTCCCGGGACTACAGCGACTTCGTCACCTGGTTCTGGGAGACGGGAGAGCTGGATAAGGAGCGCATCACCTGGCAGCTGGAGGAGTTGAAGAAAAAGGGCGTGGGAGGAACGTGGTACTACCCGCGTTACCTGGACGGCGAGCGGTACGGCACAGACCCCGCCTACTTCAGCGAGGAGTGGTGGGAGTTTTTCCGCCATTCTGTGGCTGAACACGAGCGTCTTGGGCTGGAGGCGTGGTTCTCCGGCTGGGAGGGACGCGAGTACTGGCAGGATCTGCTGCGGGCGGAGCGCGCGGCGCGGCCGGAGTTGCACGGCCGCCGGCTGGTCATTCACGAGGCGCGCTCGCAGGAGGAGGGGACGCTGCAGCTCGACCTGCCGCAGGGGGAGACGGTCCTGGCCGCAGCCGCATTCCGGATCGAGGACGGGGGGCTGGATCCCGACTCTAGCCGGAAACTGGCACTGCCGGAACCGGGGCAGCCTCTGGCGTGGGACGCGCCCGAACCGGGCTGGCTGCTCGCTGCCGTCGCCAGCCAGCCTCACGATCTCGACTACCTCAACCCCCATGTCGCGGCGCGCTATCTCGAAATCTACTGGCAGGAGCACGAGGAGCGTCTGCGCGACTTTGTTCCCGGCACGCTCTCGCTCTACGGGCAGGACGAGCTCTATGTCCTCAACGGCAAAATCCTCTACGCGCCTGAGCTGGCCGCGCGGTTCAGGGCGGAAAAGGGCTACGATCCCGCGCCCCATCTGTTCGGCCTCTTCCACGATATCGGCGACTTCACCGACAAAATCCGCTGCGACTATTACGAGGTGATGTCGGCGCTGCTGGAGGAGAACCTCTACAGGCCGCTGTGCGAATGGCACGAAGAGCGGGGGATGCGCTACGGCACGATCGCGACCTGGGGCCGGCAGGATATGCTGGGGCAGACGTGGCATTACGGCGACTTCTTCCGCCTGATGCGCTGGTTCCACGTGACCGGCAACGAGGACCCCGGCGCGAGCCTGCCGGGCGAACGCTGCTTCATCGACGCCAAGCTCTCCAGCTCGGTCCAGCACATCTACCGGCGCGAGCGGGCTGCGATGTGCGTCTACTGGGGGTCGGGCTGGGGCATGACCCAGGAGCAGAACATCGCCTGGACGCATGAGAACTATGCCTACGGTCTGAACCTCTACAATCAGCACGGCGGGCTCTACAATACGCTGGCCGGTTGGTACGAGTGGGTGCCGCCGTCAGTTCACTGGCGCCAGCCCTACTGGGAGCACTGGCAGACGTTCGTGGACTATGTCTCCCGCCTGAGCGCGGTGATGAGCCAGGGCACGCACGTGGCGGACGCGGCGCTGCTCTACCCGCTGACGACGGTCCACGCCAACTGGCTGCGCGGCGACTCCTTCACGAGCGCGGCCGACGACTGCGCAATGACCACCTTCTCGCTCGCCCGCCAGGTCTATGGGGCGGGCATCGACTTCGATTTCGTCGACGACAACCTGCTAAGCGAGGCGGTTGTGCGCGACGGGACCCTGGAGATCGCCGGCATCCGGTTCCGGGCCGTGATCCTGCCGCCGATGACGACGATCCGCCGCCAGACGCTGGCGAAGCTGCGGGAGTTCTATGACGGGGGCGGCACGGTCGTGGCCTTCCGCCGGCTGCCGAGCGCATCGCAGGAGCACGGCCGCAACGACCCCCAGGTGCGGGCTGCGCTGCGGCATATCTTTGGCATCGCTTCCAGCGAAGAGGCCGTCCACCGGACCGAGGTGCACAGCCAGGCGCTGGGCAGCATCTACCGGCAGCACAACGAACACGGCGGGCAGGGAATCTTCCTGCCAGGCCAGGAGACGGCGCGCACGCCCCATGCCGCGCAGCGGGGGGTCGATATCGCAGCGGTTATCTCGGACGCGATCGCCCGGGATGTGGTTGCTTCAGGCAGGAACGTCTTCCACACGCATCAGAGAATCGGTGATCTGGACGTCTACTTCCTCTATAATGTCGAGTCGGTGCGAAGAGAGTTGACTCTTGCCCTGCGTGTGCGCGGCGAACCGGAGATCTGGGACTGCTGGAACGGCGAGGTTACGCCATGGCACCGTTTCTCCCACACGGATGACAGGACTACGGTACGGCTGACGATGGAGGCCAACCAAGGCATTGTCCTGGTAATGCGCCCGCCCGCAGGGAGGCCGGCTGTGACGGCGGACAATTTGGAGGCGATCACGCATGTGGAAACGGCCGGCGATACCGTGAAGATCAGGGGCACAATCGAAGACGGGGGCGGCAAAACGGTGCGCGTGCGGCATGGGGGGCGCGAGTACGGTGCGCAGGCCCGCTTCGGCCCGGCGCCGGCCCCCATGCACCTGACGGGCGACTGGTCGTTCCGGTTGACGCCAACGATGGACAACCGCTGGGGCGATTTCCGCGATCCGGCCGGTGATGAAAAAATAGGCGCGGAAGCGCGACAGCTCCGCTACCGGGAGGAGGAGACGGCGGGCGAGGCGCTGGGCTGGCACAGCCGCGACTACGACGACGGCGGTTGGCCCGTTTTCACCTACACTTTTGGCCCCTACTGGCGGGCAAGCGGCCCTTTCCCGCGCGGGCGCGTCCCGCCTGAACTGGCGGCATTGGCCGCCGGGGACGCAGATGCGCTGAACGCCGGAGAGATTGGCTGGCAGACGGTCTGCTTTTCGCAGGAGTTCGGGCAGCCGGGAAGCGACGTATTTGGCGGGAGCCACGGTGTCGGGGACTCATTTCTCTGCCTTGACGTTGCCGACGAGCATGAAGAGAGCGTGCGCTATCTGTACACACATGTGCGGGCGCCGCGGGCTGGGCGCTGGAACCTTCATCTGGGGGCCGACAGCGGGCAGGTGGAGCAGGCGTGGCTGAACGGGGAGGCTCTGCAGCCGGACAGTTCCGGGGAACAGGTTCAGGCAGAGACAGAGGTCTTCCTGCAGGAAGGGCTGAACCTTCTCCTGCTCGCTTGTGTCCAGCCGCCTGCCCAACCCTTGCGGGCGTATGCTGCTCTTCTGGAGCAGTCGACGACACCTGTGCGAGACCGTCCGGCGGCGCGGCTGACCTGGTTCGCCGAGCCTTCCGAGCTTGTATATGAAACCGCCCCGCACAAAGAGAGACGCGTCGGCTGGTACAGGTGCGAGGCGCCGGCGGGGACGCATGCGCTCCATCTGGACGTGGATGCGGAGAGCGTTCAGGTATGGATTGACGGCGCCGAAAGGGCATTCCAGGATGGGCAGGTGCGACTGGATGCGGCGGTCGCGGAAGTCTCCCAGGTTGCGTTGCGCGTGGAACAGAAACCCGGCGTCTACGCCGGCGCGGCCATCCGCCAGCCGGTTCGCTTCGAATGCGCGGAGGCGTCCCTTCCCTTGGGCGATTGGAGCCAGTACGCGTTGGAGTGCTACTCCGGCGGCGCAGTCTACATGAAGAAATTCTCCCTCACGCATGAGCAGTTGCAGGGTGAAGTCATTCTCGACCTGGGCGCAGTGAACACAACGGCGGAGGTGGCCGTCAACGGGCAGGTTGTGGGCGTCGGACTGGCGCGTCCCTACCGCTTCGACATCACCGGCCATGTGCGCGCGGGCGACAACGAGCTGGAAGTGACCGTCTACAACACGCTGGCCAACTATTTCAGCACGGGGCCGTTCGAGTCTGACTATGTCTTTCCGGGGCAGGCGGTTTCAGGGCTGCTCGGCCCCGTCACGGTCAGTTTTCCGGCGCGCGTCAGGCTGCTGGCCAGACCGACGCTGGATAGCGGATAGCAGCCGTTTCAGCGAGAGGGGATTCTACGATGAAGATCAGCACAGTTCAGGCCTTCGCGCTCGCCTATCCCGAACCCCATTACAAGGGCATCGAACGCTACATCACGCTGGCGCGGGTCGAGGCCGACGACGGCACGGTCGGCTGGGGCGAGTGCATCTCCCAGTTTCGCGAGGCCGCGCTGGCCGCGAAGCTGATCGTCGAGCAGGGGCTGGCGCCGCTGCTGATCGGCGAGGACGCGCGCGACGTCGAGCGCGCCTGGCACAAGATGCTGGCCCACATCTGGTGGTATGGCCCCGAGGGGATCGCCGCCTTCGCCGTCAGCGCGATCGACATGGCCCTTTGGGACCTGAAGGGCAAGGCCCTCGGCCTGCCCGTCTGCCAGCTTTTGGGCGGCAAGCTGCATGACAAGGTCGTGGCGATGGCCTCGATTATCTTCGACATGGAGGACCTCGACTGGACGTTGAACGAGTTCCGCTGGATGGTCGAGCAGGGCTACCATTACGTCAAAGCCGGCTGGGGCATGCACCCTGGCGCGGTCTTCGGGCAGGACGTCGCACGCGATATCGAATATGTGCGCCGCATCCGCGAGGTGATCGGCGACGAACGCGAGCTGATCGTAGATACGCCGGGCGCGCGTAATCTGTGGGACGTGCCGACCGCGATCCGCCGCTTTCGCGAGCTGGAGCCTTACCGCCTGCGCTGGATCGAGCAGCCGCTCCTGCCGAGTGATCTGGAAGGGCATGCCCGGCTGCGGGCCGCGGTGGCGACGCCGATAGGGACCGGTGAGGATGAGTGGGATATTGAGAGCTACGGGCGCCTGATCCGCAGCGGCGGCGTCGATGTGATCCAGATCGACCCAGGGCGCAGCCACGGCATCACCGGCAGCCGCGCGGTGATCCGGCTGCTGGAGGTGGAGAATCTGCAGTTCAGCCTGCACACCTGGAGCAGCGCGCTCAACAGCGCGGCCAGCGTACATCTGCTGGCAATAAGCAACCATGGTGTGAGCATGGACCTGAAGCCGCACGAATCGCCCATGCAGCATGAACTGGTCAGCGACCCCTGGGTGCAGGAAGGGGGCTATCTGGCCGTACGCGACACACCTGGCTTGGGCGTCCACGTGCGTGAAGAGATCGTGCGCAAATACTCGTTTGGGTGAGACGGCAGTGCTCAGTGGTCAGCAGTTCAAGTTCAATGATCGCCGGTCGCCGGTGCATTCGGGGAGGGAAAACGGTGTCTGATATCCGGAGTGCACCTCGTCGTGCGCTTATCACCGGTGGGGCGAGCGGCTTCGGACTGGCGATCGCGGCAGCGCTGCTGCGCGCCGGCGCGTTGGTGGCGATTGGCGATATTAGTGCCGAACGGCTTCAGGACGCCGCGCGCAGCTTCGAGGGCGGAGAGCTGCTTGCCGTCGAGCTGGACGTCAGGTCTCCGGCGTCGGCTGCAGCCGCGGTCGCGGCCTGCGAGGCGCGCTTCGGCGGCCTGGACACGCTGGTCAACTCGGCCGGTGTGATCGCCTTCAACCCACTGGCGCAGATCAGCGAGGCGGAGTGGGACCATGTGCTCGACGTGGACCTGAAAGGCACCTTTCTCTGCAGCCAGGCAGCGGCGCCGCTTCTGTGCGCCAGTGGCCGCGGCCGCATCGTCAACATCGGCTCCGATGCCTCCAAAGTGGGGTTCCCGATGCTGGCCCACTATTGCGCGGCCAAGTTCGGTGTCGTCGGCCTGACCAAGGTGCTGGCGGGCGAACTGGCGCCGCACCAGGTTACGGTCAACTGCGTCTGTCCCGTCGGCGTTTCCGGCACCGGCATGGGGCAGGAGGTTCTCGACTGGAAGATCGGCGCCACGGGCATGCAGCCGCAGGAAATCCTGGCGGCCACCGCCGCCGACATCCCCTTGCAGCGCAACCCGACCGTCGAAGACATCGTGAATGCCGTGCTATTCCTTATCTCCGACGGGGCCGCTTTCCTGACCGGCCTGGCGCTCGACGTCGACGGCGGCATGTTGAGCACGATTCCCGTACCCGGCGTGGAAGGCTGAACTTGCAGCGGCAGCGGCTCTGCTGAACACCGGCCACTGGAAACTGGGGTCCGCGATGGAACGGGTTGCGTTTGTGATGCACGTCAGGGCGGGGGAGGAGGAAGAGTATCGGCGGCGCCACCGGGAGGTCTGGCCTGCTGTGCTGGCCGACCTGGAGCGGGCGGGCGTGCAGAGCATGAGCATCTTCATGGCCGACCGGAAGCTGTTTCTGTATATGGAGACGGCGAACTATGCCGAGGCGGTCCGTATCCTGGCGGAGAGTCCCGAGTCGGTGCGCTGGGAGGAGTACATGGCGCCAATCATGGAGGACGAGAGCGGGGATGAGTACGACCCGCACGACGCCTATCCTGTAGGGATGCCGGAGGTGTTCCACTGGCGGGCTGGGGGTGGTGGGGCGGGCTGACGGGATGCGCTGTGAGCAAGCACCGTTTTCTTGCTGCCTGTTGTAGCAGGCAGCTTTCAATGTATGGTGCTGCTGAAGGGTTTCATTTGAGAGCCAGGAGTCAGACATGACCACCATGAAACTTGCCGGCGCGGCCTGGTCTTTCGTCGGCGCCACTCTGCCGGAGTCGGCTGCGATCCTGCGGGCGCTTGGCGTGCAGGCGATGGACCTGATCGCGATGCCCGGCGGGCTGCTCGATTCGGCCGAAATCGAACGCGATCCCCACGGACAGGCCCGGCGAGTATCAGAGGCAGGTCTGCCGGTCGGCAACCTGCTGTTTTTCTTTGGGGACGGCTTCGACGTCAGGCCGCTCAATAGTGCCGATGACGGCGTGCGCGCCGCCAATCGGGAGACATTCACGCGGGTACTCCAGTTTTGTACGGCCGCGGACATTCCGTCCGTGCTTGTGCTGCCGGGCGTCGACCAGGAGGGCATCTCGCATGACGAGGCGGTCCGTCTATCCGCAGCAGCAATGAACGAGCTTGCAGCGCTGGCCGCCACCGAAAATGTCCTGCTGCTGTTCGAGCCGCACATTGAATCTGTGCTCGAGAGTCCTTCTGACA
Source organism: Caldilineaceae bacterium (assembly GCA_022827195.1). GTDB lineage: Bacteria > Chloroflexota > Anaerolineae > Caldilineales > Caldilineaceae > Bin5. Next base: position 60,094 of record JAJDTL010000050.1, on the reverse strand, counting down.
CACTGGCATTTCTGCAAAGCAATCCCGCGCTCAAAATCGTGCTGGACTACTCCCACTACGTGGCCCAGGGGTACCGACCGGACGACGTGCACCCCCTCGTTCCCTTCGCCGGTCACGTCCATCTGCGGCAGGCCTGCCGCGGCCAGCTACAGGCGCGCTGGGATGACGGCGTGATCGACTTCCCCGCGGTTGTCGAGCTGCTCAAGGCCTCCGGCTACGGCGGCTACCTGACGCTGGAGTACGAACATGACCCCTGGATGGACTGTGACAAGGTGGACGTTATGACCGAAACGATCAGGATGCGGGATGAGGTCAGACCGCTGCTGGCGGCATGAGTTGCAGCGGTCGCTGAGAACACAAGATTGGAAACTCCCATGCCCCACACAGCCCGAATCGCGGTCATCGGGACCGGATGGTGGGCCACAACCGCCCACATTCCCGCCCTGCAGGAGAATCCGGACGCCAACCTCGTCGCCCTTTCGGATATTCGCCCCGGCGCGCTGGAAAAAGCGGCGCGGCACTATGGCGTTGACAAGACCCATACCGACTTCCGCGCTATGCTGGAGCAGGAGCAGCTGGACGGCGTCGTGATCGCGGTCTGGCACGCCGCCCATTACGAGGTGGCGCGCGCCTGCCTCGAACACGGCCTGCACGTGCTGCTGGAAAAGCCGATGGTGTTGATCGCGGAGCACGCCCGCCATCTGACCAGGCTCAGTCGCGTAAACGGCTGCCAGCTGATTGTCGGCTACCCGTGGAACTACAATCCCCATGTGCTGCGGGCGAAGGAGGTGCTCGGCTCGGGGCGGCTGGGCGGAATCCGTTATATCAACAACATGTTCGCCTCCTGCGTCATCGACCTCTACCGGGGCAATGACAACGTCCACGACAACCTGTACCAATATCCGGTCACCGGCCCCGGCGACGTCTACAGCGACCCTGTACGCTCGGGCGGCGGCCAGGGTCACCTGCAAGTGACCCATTCGGCCGCGCTGATGCTGCATCTGACCGGACTGAAGCCGGCCAGCGTGCTGGCGTTGATGGACAACCTGGATACGCGCGTGGATGTCGTCGACGCCATGATCGTGCAGATGGACAACGGCGCGCTGGCCAATGTCGGCAGCACCGGCACGCTCCATGCGCGCGGACCGGAACAGGAGCTGGTGGTGCAGGTCTACTGTGACCGGGGTTGGGTCGACGTCAACATCGGCCGGGAAAGCTGTACGATCTACTATGCAGACGGTACTGCGGAGGCATTGCCGCCGCTGGCTGCGGGGCAGAGCTACCAGGCTTCGGCGCCGGTGGACAACCTGGTCGATGTCATCGTTCGCGGCGCGCCCAACATGTCGCCGCCGGAGACCGGCTGGCGTACGGTCGAGCTACTCGACGCGGCCTACCGCTCAGCGGCTGATGGGGGTCGAAGGGTATCAGTCGGTTCTCTGTACGCAGTTTCCGCCGGATAACAGCGGCTGGCTAGAGTAGGAAGAGATAAGCTGGCCCTCTTCACCTGCCGCAGCTCGGTAAAGGAGCGACGGGCATGAAGGTCTTTATGGTAACCGATATGGAGGGCGTGGCCGGGGTCGTCTCCTTCACAGACCAGTCATATCCTGATGGACGCTACTACGATGCCGGCAAGCGGCTGGTGACCGGCGAGGTCAACGCCGCGGTAGACGGTCTGCTGGAGACCGGCGTGGAGGAGGTGCTCGTCTGGGACGGCCACGGGGTCGGCGGCATCGACTTTGAGGCGCTGCATCCCGCGGCGCTTCTGCTGCATGGCCGGCCTTCCCCGCCCTGGAGCCGCATGCGGGAGGTCATCCGGCGCTACGATGCCTTTGTTATCGTCGGCCAGCACGCCATGGCCGGCGTCGTCACAAGCAACCAGAACCACACCCAGGACAGCCGCACGGTGGATGCCTACCGGCTCAACGGCAAGTTGATTGGCGAGATTGGGCAGCTTGCCCTCTTCATGGGCGGACTGGGCCTGCCCCTGCTTTTTCTCAGCGGTGAGCGGGACGCCTGCCGCGAGGCGGAGGAACTGGTGCCGGAGATCATCACCGTGGCGGTGAAGGAGGGGTTGGGGCGCGGCTCCGCCATCTCGCTCTCCGCGCAGGCGGCGCGGCAGCGAATCCGCGAGGGGACCGCCGCAGCCATCGCACGGCATCGCCAGAAGCCGATTGCGGCCCTGGTCTGGCCCGGCCCCTATCTGCTGGAGAAACGCTTTTTCCACACCGACAGAGCCGACGCGGAGATGAACAAGGCCGGCGCCGAACGGATGGATGCGCAGAGCGTACGCTTCCGCAGCGATAGCATTCTCGACATCATCTACCGGTGAAGGGCAGTGGTCCGTGCCAGTGACCTCACAGACGCCGTTGACATTTCGTCTATGCCAGATATGGGCAGAGGGAAGACAGAAGGATACCCTCAATCGCCGGCCTGATTATTGTAACAGGCTCCATGTGCTCGCATAGGGAATCAGACCCAATGTGCGCGCAACCGACAGAGAGGCGCAGTTGGACCACGATGTACTGTAGAGCGGAACGCGGCCAGACGCGCGCACCGCCAGTGCCCATGCAGCAGTGACGTGCGGGCCGAGCCCGCGTCCACGGAATGCCGCTGCCGTCTCCAGCCCTGCTTCCGCCGCCGCGCCGGAACGCCGCGCGCAGAAGCATACGCTCACTGCATCTCCATCCTCCACCAGCGCCACAACAGGCGACCGCCCCGCAATCTCGGCCGATGTCCAACCGGGAAAATATCGCGCGAGCAACTGCACAGGTCCCACGAGTACCGTGTCAGGAGACGGGGCGATCTCTTCGGGGAAGGTGAAGGCCGGCCCAGCGTAGAGTTCGCCTCCAGCCAGCGCCCTGTAACGCTCCGCGTGCACAGGATCCCCCCGGAGGTCTGTAGCCGGCGGCTCCGCGCGGGCGAGACGGCCAAGCTCATCTGCTAGCTCCTGCGGCAGGTCAGCCCGCACAGCCCAGGCGCAGCTCGAGTCTCCTCGAATGAGCGCGAACATTGGTCCCGGAGTCGGCGACGGCTCCCGTGTCGAGCGGATACGTCCGTCTCCATCGAACAGGAACATGGTCTGCAGATGCAGGGCTGGCGTACTCACAGTACAGAGTGAATCCTCAATACAGTCCGGGCCCCATTTCCGCGGGCAGGTTCAGCCGGCCGTCCGCGACCTCGAAATAGGCCGGTTGCGCGGCCTGTTCTTCCGGCCGCGCCAGGGGCATAAACTGGCGGTAGTTGCCCTCGAAACAGTCGACGTTCAGATGCAGGTGCGCGCAGAAGTTGGCGCTGTGGACCAGCGCCAGGCCGGGGTTGGTCAGGTCCTGCAGCGTGAGGTAGAGCCGGTGATGGCGGCCCCAGCAGTAGGCCAGCAGCGAGTGGGTATGCCCCTTGCAGGTCTTGACCGCGAGCCCGGACCAGCCCAGGCGGCGGATCGATTCGATGTTGTCCAGATCGTCCAGGCTTTCGTCTACGACGACGGGCACGTGCGCGGCCACTGCGTGGAGCGTGGTCGTATAGGAACCCAGATCGCGCGGCGTGGGCTGCTCGATATAGTCCAGCGCCGCCAGCGCCTGCGGCCGCTCCACAGCCACTCTGTCCAGCATTTCGAGCATCATATCCGGCTCGCGACAGCCCTCGTTGGGGTCTACTGAGAGGCGGGGCCCGCCGCGCACACCCGCGGCATCCAGGGCCATCGAAGCCGCAAGATGTACTTCTATCAGGCGTTCGGCGTCCTCGGCCGGCGACTGCCCGCGCAGCTTGAGCTTGAAGCAGCGCAGCTTGTCGCGCTCGATCCAGGTCGTCAGGTCGGCGGGGAGGTCGGCCGCCTGGGGCTCGGCGTCGGCCGGGGTGAGCGCGTCGGTGAAGCCGACCACGTGTTGGACGGCCAGCGCGCGCCGCCTGGGAGCGAGGTAGTCCGCCGGATAGCGGCCGGCAAAGTCAGCGCCGAGATCGGCGCTCAGGTCCCGGTTCAGATAGTCTGCCGTGTATGCGGCGTACAGGGAGGGCGGCGGCGTCTGTGAGCGCAGTCCCGCGCCCCACGCGTCGTGAAGCGCAGCGTCGAAGGGCGCCATACAGTTGAGCACGGCCAGCCGCGGCATCGGCGTCCGCTGCAGGAGAGGCTCTTCGCTTGCCAGCCGGTCAGCCAGCTCGACCGCGGCCCGCTCCAGGCGGATGCCCTTTTCGATTGGGTCTTCAAGCGTATCATCCTCCAGCCAGGCGGCGATGTCCCTGCACAGGCGGCGCATCAGCCGGTCCTTCTCCTCGTGCGTCAGCTCCGGCGCAGGAAAGGCCCACACGTCGGAGAGCAGGATCGCGCCTACCCCTTGCACAGCAGCGCCGGCGCGCGTGCGCGCCTGCACGGTGACGGTAACGTAGGTGATGACCTCGATCACGCCTTTGCTGAGCTGCAAGGGGACGCTCAGGCGTTCATCGTCGAAGGCGACCTCTACCGTTTCCACGCGGATGTCGGTTGTTTTCATCTCTTTCGTTCCAGTTCTGCGATTGTGGTGATTGGTTTATAGTAGCCGGTAACGGGCAACGGCGGCCAGTCTCCGCTTTCCACTGACCTGTCCCTGCCGCGAAACAGAATCCACAGACCACTGCAGTTCGGAGAATGGAACCATGCAAGAGCAACATGTCTTCATCGGCGATCTCACGCGGCGCGAATTTCGCGAAGCGCTGGCCGGTGGCAAGTTTCAGACGGCGATCATTCCCACCGGCAGCATCGAGCAGCATCTTGAACACCTGGCGATGGAGCACGACATCCGCATGGCTACGCATGTCGCTGAACAGGTGGCGCGCCAGCTGTATCCGCAGGTCATCGTCACGCTGCCGATTCGGGCCGGCATCTCCGAGCATCACATGATGCACCAGGGCACCGTCTCGGCCAAACCGGGCCCGTGGCTCAGCGTCATCTTCGACGCGGTCGAAAGCCTGGTGCGCCACGGCATCAACAATGTTCTGGTCCTGAACGGGCACGGCGGCAACGAGGCGCCGGTCAATGGCATCATCGGCCAGTGGCACCTCTATTTCAGGGCGCAGGCCCCCCAGGCCAATGTGCAGTTCCACTCCTACTGGGACCTGAGCCGGCCGGAAGCCGAGAAGCTTTGCAAGACCGGTGTGCCGGGCCATGCGCAGGAGTACGAGACCGCTATGGCGCTGGCGGTCTGTCCGCACAACGTGCGCCTGGATGCGATGCAGGACCAGGAGGACAGATCGCCGCTGGGCGCGAGCGCGGAACAGGGTCAGAAGCTGGTGGACGCGGCCGTGAATGCCACCCGGCGCTATGTCGAAGAGATGATCGCCGGCCAGCATCGCCCTTTCTAGGACTTAACCGCAGCGAAACGCGGCCAGCGACCGGCAACTGGCGACCGGCAACTGCCTTCACTCCCCGGCGCCGTTCAGTCCGCAGTAGGCGGCCGCAGCCAGCGCAAAGACCTGCGCGGCCTGTTCCAGTCGCCTGAGCGACACCCACTCGTTGTCCGAGTGGGCCGTTTCGTTGGAGGGGCCGTAGTAGAAGGAGGGCACGCCGGCCAGGTTGACGAACAGGTTGGCGTCGCCGACGATCCGTTTTCCCGCCAGAACGGCCCCGTCCCCGTGCACGAAGCGGTGCGCCTGCGCGACGGCCAGCACCGCGGGATCGTCGGCGGGCGTTTCGAACGGTTCGCGCTCGTGGAACATGCTGACCTCCAGCGCCAGCTGACCGGCCTTGGCAATGGGCGCGGCCAGTTCGCGTAACTCGGCCAGCACCTCCTCCGCGCAGGCGCGCGGCCCCCAGCGCACCGTGCCGGTCAGGCGGCACTGCACGGGCGTGCGGTTGAAATAGTCGCCCGCCTCCACCATCCCCAGATCGATGCGCTCTGTTCCTGCCAGGGGGTGCGACGCGCCCGCGTCCAGCTCCTCCTGGTAGGCGGTGATGCGGCGAATCAGATCGCCGACGAAACGGATCGGATTCTCCTCGAAAGGCACGTAGGTGGTATGCGTCCCCCCGCGCGCGGATGTCAGCTCGATCGTGAAGACCATCGTGCCCATGCTCATCACCCACAGCTCATTCCAGCCCTCGCCGATCAGGATCCTGTCTCCCCCGACGCGTCCGCTCCTGAAATCTTCGACCAGGGCCAGGGGGCCGTCCTTGCCGGCCTCCGGCTGCTCATGGCCGACGATCGCCGCCAGCCACAGGTCGCCGTTCAGGCTGACGCCGGCCGCTTTCAGCGCCCGCAGCGCGCCGAGCATGGCCGCCATCGCCCCCTTCATGTCGGTCGACCCGCGCCCGTAGAGACGGTCACCCTCGCGGCGGCAGGGCACACAGCCGCCGATCGGGATCGTGTCCAGGTGGCCGTTTAGCGTCAGGCTGGGGCCGTTTCCGCGCCCCGGCAGGCGGGCGTACAGGTTGTAACGGCCTTCGCTCACCTCGCGCCGGTCGACCGTGAAGCCGAGTTCGACCAGCTGCGCCGCGAAGTAACGGCAGACTTCGGCCTCCTGCAAAGTCGCGCTGGGGATCTCCACCAGCGCATGGGCCATTTGGGCGATCCACTCGCCGTCGACCGCCTCTTTGAGCGCCGTCCACTGTTCCTGCTTCCGTTCCATCTGCATCCCCGGTCTCCTGTTCTGCTTCCCTATGCGGATTGGGCCATCTTAGCACGCTCCGAATGACACGCAAACGGGACAGAGCGAGTCAGACTTTTTACATACGAAGCCTGCGAGGTCTGCCGCGCGCCGCCGCGACCGGGTCAAGCAGCGCCTGGACTGCTTCGAACTGCGCCCGCTATTCATCGATGAGCTTGGCTGTGACCGCGGCGGAAGCGATACCGAGGTGAGCGTCAAGGGGCGCGGCTACTCCCTCAAAGCCATCGCCCGCAAACGCGGCATAGTCGCCTACCACTACCTCGCCCAGCCCGGCGAAGAGGTTCCTGACCACCCTACCCGCCAGAAGATCGCGAAATCCCTCGCCAGGCAGGTGCGCGAGCGCATCATGATCTCTTGCCCGCCCGACCGCACCGCCCGGAGCGGCGAGCCGTTCATCCAGAAACTGGAGCGCATCGTCTTCACTCTCGAAGAAGAGGTCGACGTCACCATCGTCGACTCGACCTCTCGCGTGCGCGCCGCCTTCGACGTCGAAAAGGTCGCCAGGCGCTTCTACGACCGCTTCAAGAAAGAGCGCAAGGCGTCTTTGGGCTTCATCGACGGTATCGAAGCGTTGGCCGACCGCGAATGGTATGCCTCCCTCATGTGCAACCGCATGATGTTCATCGACTTCGTCCGGAAGCGCGGCTTCCTCAACGACAATGTCAGCTATCTGCGCGATCGGCTCGAGACCGTCCGCCGGCGGCACGGCGAGGACAAATCTGCCGGCTTCTACCGCATTTTTCTTCTCAAACAATTCCACGACGGCCTGGGACAGCCCGAAGCCGAACGCTCTCCGAAATGAGTCGAGCTGCTCGGATGCGTGCCCTTCCTCAGCGGCGGCCTCTCCGAAAGGCGCGAGCTGGAGCGCAACTTCCCGGAGATCGATATTCCCGACCAAGCTTTCGGGAAGCTCTTCGGCTTCTTCGACGCCTGGCAGTGGCGCCTCACCACCAATTCGGCTGGCTGGACCGACAGGACGTCGCTCCCTGCCGGACCTTCGTTTCACCGGCGAACGAGTCATGGTGGCCAGACTGTATGGAATGCGTTCAAGAGGCTTCAAAGCGAGCCCACCCACCCGCACGGCGACCACCTTGCCAGCGCCAGAAGAGGCCTGGGCTCTTCCGAGCTGCCGCGCCGTCCTGGATACCGCCCAATACTCCTCGCATCAGTTCACCGGGCCGCTCCGTCCGCCTCTCCATCTATGGGGAAAAGGGGGGCAGCGCCTGCAGACGCGCCCTGATCGGGACCGCGAATGGCCCGAATGTTCCCCGATGCCCCATACGCAGACAAATTAACATCATATTGCCACAAAAACGGCCCTAAATGACATACGAATGACATCCCGGGGTTATATAATTGAGGGTTGGCGGTCCTCACATCTTCGATCGCTGCAATCGCACTGACCAATCCCGCGGCGCCGAGACAAGCGGCGCGGGTCCGGGGTTGACTGCCACGCGGGCAGCATTTGGGGCACAGCAGGGAAACAATTCCAGCAGCGGGCGACGGGGCCGGGACAGGATGTCGCGGTCAGCTTTTGCATACCATGGAACAGGATAGGTTCACCGGAATTTGCCGGGCGTCGCGTTTTCAACTCAAGGAGAGAGGCATCGGATGAACTGTCTGCGCATAAACGAACATTTGGGTCTTTCGTGTTTTGCTCATATCCGTCGGCTCGCGGCGCCGGCGGCGCTGGCAATCGCCGCCGTTCTGCTCTGCGCGCCCGCCGCGGCCGCGTCTGGCGGGGGGGCCGCCCGGCTCACCGGCGAGCCGGCACATGACGTGTCGCCTTCCTGGTCTGCCGAGGGAAACCCCGTCACATCTGAATCTGACCGTGACGGAAACAGAGAGGGCTACGCGATGCAGGTCGCGTCGCCTTCAACCAGCGCCGCGACGGACCGGGAGGCGTTGGAGGCGCTCTACCGGGCAACCGGAGGCGACAGCTGGGACAACAACGACAACTGGATGTCGACCGCTGTGCCGGTCGACGAATGGTACGGTGTGACCATAGACAACAGCGGTCGCGTGATACGCCTGGACCTCAGGTATAACGGTTTGAGCGGTTCGATCCCGGCCGAGCTGGGCGACCTCGCAAACCTGATATCGCTGGACCTCAGGTATAACGAGTTGAGCGGCTCGATTCCGGCTGAACTGGGCAACCTTACGAACCTGAAATGGCTGGACCTCGACGGCAACGAGTTGAGCGGTTCGATCCCGGCCGAGCTGGGCAACCTCACGAACCTGGAATGGCTGCAACTCAGATGGAACGGCTTGAGCGGCTCGATTCCGGCCGCACTGGGCAACCTCACAAACCTGGAACGGCTGTACCTCTGGGACAACGGTTTGAGCGGTTCGATCCCGGCCGAACTGGGCAACCTCACAAACCTGGAACGGCTGTACCTCGGCGGCAACGAGTTGACCGGCTCGATTCCGGCCGCACTGGGCAACCTAGCAAACCTGACATCGCTGAGCCTCCCGTGGAACGGCTTGAGCGGCTCGATCCCGGCCGCACTGGGTAACCTCACGAACCTGACATGGCTGGCCCTCTGGTCCAACGATTTGAGCGGCTCGATCCCGGCTGAGCTGGGCAACCTCACGAACCTGACAGAGCTGGCTCTCAGCGACAACGAGTTGAGCGGTTCGATCCCGGCTGAGCTGGGCAACCTCACGAACCTGACAGAACTGGACCTCGGGAGCACCGAATTGAACGGCCCGATCCCGGCTTGGCTGGGCAACCTCACGAACCTGGAAAGGCTAGACCTCGGGTGGAACGAATTCAGCGGCTCGATCCCGGCTGCACTGAGCAACCTCGCAAACCTGACATCGCTGAGCCTCAGAGGAAACGTGTTGAGCGGCCCGATCCCCCCCGAGCTGGGCAACCTCACAAACCTGGAAACGCTGTTTCTCGACGGAAACGAGTTGAGCGGCTCGATCCCGGCTGAACTGGGCAACCTCATTAACCTGGAAGAACTGGAACTCGATGGAAACGATTTGAGTGGATGTGTACCCGCCATGTGGCAATATGGCTCGCACAGTGTGGTTGTCATCAAAACCGTGACCGGCGGCGGCAAGAGGCAATCTACGTATACGGCACAGGTAGAACTGCCGTATTGCGATGCGTCATCTGCGAGAAGCTTCGCGACGGCTGGGGCCGTGATGGATAGAAAAGCATTGGAAGCGTTCTATCAGGCAACAGGTGGCGACAACTGGGACGAAAACTGGAACTGGCCGGGCGACGCGCCTCTCGGTTTCTGGCACGGCGTCTCCACAGACCGCAATGGGCAAGTGATTGAACTGGGCCTCGGCAGAAACGGGTTGAGCGGCGCGATCCCCCCCGAACTGGGCAACCTCACCAACATGACATCGCTGTCGCTTGGCGGCAACGAGTTGAGCGGCTCGGTCCCGGCCGTCCTGGCCAACCTCACCAACCTGACATCGCTGTCTCTCTCGACCAACGGGTTGAGCGGCACGATCCCCCCCGAACTGGGCAACCTCACCAACCTGACATCGCTGTCTCTCTCGACCAACGAGTTGAGCGGCCCGATCCCCCCCGAGCTGGCCAACCTCACCAACCTGACATCGCTGTACCTCAGCGGCAACGGGTTGAGCGGCTCGATCCCCCCCGAGCTGGGCAGCCTCACCGACCTGACAGCGCTGTACCTCAGCGACAACGGGTTGAGCGGCACGATCCCCCCCGAGCTGGCCAACCTCACCAACCTGACATCGCTGTACCTCGGCGGCAACGAGTTGAGCGGATGCGTGCCCGCCGTCTTTCTGGACGTCCAGCACAGTGACCTGCACCGGTTGAACCTGCCGTTCTGCGAGGAGGGCGCGCCGCCGCCACAGTTACCCACGGAGCGGCAGCTGGGAACGACGAGGCTCTCCGCGCAGTGGGACCTCGTCGGGCCGCAGTGGGGCCCGGAGGCGCGTTCGGCGGAGGTCCGGCTGTCTTGGGAACCCGTGCCGGGCGCGCGCGGCTACGTCGTGCTGCGGCGGGACGGCGAGGCGAGCGAGCATGTCGCGATCAGCGACGAGCTGCCGGCGACCGCGACGAGCTATACCGACGGCGAGCTGACGGAAGGGGAGAGCTACGAATATGTGGTGGATGTCAAGCAGTCGGGCGGGGAGGGCACGCGTTCGAACGGCGTGCGCATCGAGATCCCGTCGGACCTGTCCGGGGTGCCGGAGAAGCTCACGCTCTGGTTCAACTTGTTCCGGTGGCCGGACATGGCCATGAATGGAATCTATCTCCAGTGGAGGTACACGTTCAAGGCATACCATGCGTTGGAGCGGCGCGTGGCCGGCGGTGAATGGGAGTTGGTAGACAATTTCCACGACACGGACAGACATTGGGACAAGAACCTTGAGCCGGGCCAGTACGAATACCGGGTACGCTGCACAAACGGCTGCGGCCGGGAAGCGGGGCCCTGGTCGAACGTCGTGCAGGCCAGGGTGGAGCAGCCGGACGTGATGAGAACGCCGCGGCTGAAGTCCAGGCAACCGCCGATATTGGGCGTACAGCGGATGGCCCCGACCCGAATCCCGCTGGCATGGAGCTACGTGGAGGGCGCAACCAGTTACGAAGTGCAGCGCTGCTTCGACACTTGGGCCCAGAAGTTTGTCATCGAAAAGGTGATTACGAAGGGGGGCAAATTGGCGGCGCACAAGTTGACCGCCGGCATTTCCTGGGTGGTCGTCCAAATCATCGAAGTGGCGGCCGGCAAGGTTCTGGTGGCGCCCCATCTCCACCACGTGTGTACAAGCGATTGGGACGTTCGCGATACGGGCGACATCATAACCGAGACATCATATACAGACGGCGGCGTCTCGCCCGGTGTGTACGTCTACTACAGGGTGCGCGGTTGGAACGCGGCCGGGCCGGGCGACTGGTCGAACGTGGTTCAGGTCCAGCCGGGCGTACCGAATCTGTACCTGACGAATGTGACCGAGAACTCGGTGACGCTGGTGTGGGAAGGTGTGGAAGGCGTGAACGCATACGAAATCGACGACTGCGGCAGCTTGTGGCAACTGTTGATGCGCTGTGGTAGCTCGTGGGAGCACAGGCCGAACGCCTCGCGCGATTTTTATACGAAGAAGATCGACGATCTGACGCCCGGCCGGGACTACGCTTTGCGCATACGCACCCATAGCGACGCCGGGCCCTCCGACTGGTCGAATGTCGTAAAGGTCAGGCCGGGCGCGCCGTTCCAACCGCCGGCGTTGAATGCGAGAGGGTCGACGAACGAGGACGCGTTCGAGGTCGATCTCGCATGGGACAGGGTGCGACACGCGACCGAATACGAGGTGCGGCTCCACGAGTCTTACTACGGCACCTTAGATTCCTTCAAGGTGAGCGGGCCGGAATATACACACAGTATCGTCGAAACCATCGACAAGACCATCAACAAAAAGCTCTCAACCAACCCGAGGGAGGACGCCTACGCCTATAGCGTGCGCGGCATAAACGCCTACGGCGAGGGGCCGTGGTCATCCTGGGTAAAGTGTGTGCCAGCGGATGGAACGTGTCAGGAGTGGGACATCGAGTAAACCAGTTGCGCAGGCGCAAGCGGCATGAAGCCGGTTAGCGGGCGCGATGCGCGGGGCGGCCGGATGTGGGACCCCTTGCCGGCGCTGACAGGGGGAGGCGTTTTCAAGCGCGCAGGCGGCCATTCGCCAGGCCGGGCGCATTCTGACTTCAGTTCAAGGGGGGCCATCGGATGAACAGTTCTTACATGTGTGGAGATCTGCGACCACAGCCTATTCCTTTCATCCGCCGGATCGCGACGCTGGCCGCGCTGGCAATCGCCGCCGCGCTGTTCTGCGCGCGTGGCGCGGCCGTGGCCGCGCCCGCGGCTGACGAAGGCGTCACCCGTCTCACAGACCACCCCGCAATGGATTCGTCCCCCAGCTGGTCGCCGGACGGCAGCCGCATCGCGTTTCAATCTGACCGTGACGGGGACATTGAGATCTACGCGATGAACGCCGACGGATCTGGCCTCATCCGGCTCACCCACAGTCCCGGATGGGATATGTCCCCCGCCTGGTCGCCGGACGGCAGCCGTATCGCCTTTGTTTCCGAGCGCGGCAGGAGCAATGCGAACGACCCGGACCGTGGGATCTACGTGATGAACGCCGACGGTTCGGGCGTCACCCGTCTCACCGACCGCCGCGGCCTGGCTGGTGACCCCGCCTGGTCGCCCGACGGCCGCCGCATCGTGTTCGAATCTTCCCGTGACTGGGACGAAGAGCTCTACGCGATGAACGCCGACGGCTCCGGCCTTATCCGGCTCACCGACAGCCACGGATGGGATATGGCCCCCGCCTGGTCGCCGGACGGCAGCCGCATCGCGTTCAGCTCCTGGCGTGATGGCGACCGTGAGATGTACGTTATGAACGCGGACGGATCGGGCGTGTCCCGTCTCACTTTCGGCGGCGCGGGGAGTCCCAGCTGGTCTCCTGACGGCCGCCGCATCGCGTTTGACTGGTATGACGACGGTGACTGGAACATCTTCGTGATGAACGCGGACGGCTCGGACATCGCGCGCCTCACCGAAGACTCCGCAAATGATAACCTGCCCAGGTGGTCGCCGGACGGCGGCCGCATCGCGTTTGTCTCTTTCCGTGACGGGAACAGCGAGATCTACGTGATGGACGTGGAAGGCGGGACGACGCCACCACCGACCCCGACGCCCACCCCAACACCGACACCGACACCCATGCCGCCGCCACCACCGACCACCGGCGGTTCGGGCGTCGTCCGTCTCACCGACGACCCCGCCGCCGATTCGTACCCTGCCTGGTCGCCTGACGGCAGCCGCATCGCCTTCGGCTCTCGGCGCGACGCGAACTGGAACATCTACCTGATGAACGCCGACGGCTCGGGCCTCGTCCGTCTCACCGACGACGCCGCCGATGACCGCGACCCCACCTGGTCGCCCGACGGCGGCCGGGTCGCGTTTACCTCACGACGTGACGGCAACTGGAATATCTACGTGGTGAACGCCGACGGCTCGGGCGTCGCGCGTCTGACCGACGACCGCGCCGGGGAGGTGGATCCCGCGTGGTCGCCCGACGGCAGCCGCATCGCCTTTGTCTCCAACCGTGACGGGAACCCTGAGGTATACGCAGTGAACGCCGACGGTTCGGGCCTCGTCCGTCTGACCGACGACTCCGCTCCGGATCTGTACCCGGCCTGGTCGCGGGACGGCAGCCGCATCGCGTTTACCTCTTTCCGTGACGGCAACAACGAAATCTACGCGATGAACGCCGACGGTTCGGGCGTCACGCGGCTCACGGACGCGCCCGCCTGGGATGCCTCGCCCGCCTGGTCGCCGGACGGCAGCCGCATCGCCTTTAACTCGGAGCGTGACGGGAACGTCGAGATCTACCTGATGAACGCCGACGGTACGGGCCTTTCACGTCTGACCGACGACCCCGAGACAGATTGGCGCCCTGCCTGGTCGCGGGACGGCAGCCGCCTCGCCTTTGTCTCCAACCGTGACGGCAACAGTGAGATCTACGTCATGAACGTGGAGGTGGATGCGGGTCCGCCACCCACGCCCACGCCGACGCCCACGCCAACGCCAACACCCACGCCGACGCCCACGCCAACGCCAACACCCACGCCAACACCGACACCAACGCCAATACTGACGCCGACCACCGGCGGTCCGGGCGCGGTCCGTCTGACCGACGACCCCGCGGCGGATTCGAGGCCCTCCATCTCGCCGGACGGCAGCCGCATCGCCTTTGTCTCCAACCGTGACGGCAACGCAGAAATCTACTTGATGAACGCGGACGGCTCGGGCCTTGTCCGCCTCAGCGACAACCCTGCAGACGATCTGTCTCCGGCGTGGTCGCCGGACGGCAGCCGCATCGCCTTTCAATCCAACCGCGACGGCAACGCAGAGATCTACGTCTTGAACGTGGGCGTGCCGGGTCTGGTCCGCCGTCTCACCTACGATCCCGCCGCTGACGAGGGGCCGGCCTGGTCGCCGGACGGCAACCGCATCGCCTTTGCCTCCAACCGGGACGGCAACCGTGAGATCTACCTGGCCAACGCCAGCGGCTGGGGCGTCGTCCGCCTGACCGACCACGCGCAGGAGGACCGGTCCCCAAGCTGGTCGCCGGACGGCGGCCGCATCGCGTTTCAATCCAACCGTGACGGCAACGATGAGATCTACCTGATGAACGCCGACGGCACGGGCATCGTCCGCCTGACCGACCACGCGCAGGAGGACTCGCTCCCGGCCTGGTCGCCGGACGGCGGCCGCATCGCCTTTGCCTCCGACCGCGACGGCAACGCTGAGATCTACGCGCTGAACGCCGACGGCTCCGGCCTGGCCCGTCTCACCGACCACGCCGCGCACGACGGCGCGCCCAGCTGGGCGCCGGACGGCGGCCGCGTCGCCTTTGCCTCCGACCGCGACGGGGACTGGAATATCTACCGGGTGAACGCGGACGGCGTTGCTGCGCCGGCGCGGACGATAATCGTTGACGGTTCCGGCCTGGCCCGTCTCACCGACCACGCCGCAGTCGACAGCAATCCGGCCTGGTCGCCCGACGGCGGCCGCGTCGCCTTTGCCTCCGACCGCGACGGCAACGCCGAGATCTACCTGTTGAACGCCGACGGCTCGGGCCTTGCCCGTCTCACCGACCACCCCGCCGCTGACGGCTCTCCCGCCTGGTCGCCGGACGGCGGCCGCATCGCCTTTGTCTCCGACCGCGACGGCAACAACGAGCTCTACGCTGTGAACGCCGACGGTTCCGGTCTCGTCCGTCTCACCAGCGACCCCGCCGGTGACGGCTCCCCCGCCTGGTCGCCGGACGGCAACCGCATCGCCTTTGTCTCCGACCGCGACGGCAACAACGAGGTCTACGCCATGAACGCCGACGGCTCGGGCCTGGCCCGTCTCACCGACCACGCGGCCGATGACGGCGCTCCCAGCTGGTCGCCGGACGGCGGCCGCATCGCCTTTCACTCATACCGCGGCTGGGTCGGGAACATCTACGTCATGAACGCCGACGGCTCGGGCGTGGCCCGTCTCACAGACCACCCGGCGGAGGACTCGTTCCCGGCCTGGTCGCCGGACGGCGGCCGCATCGCCTTCGTCTCCGCGCGTGACGGCGACTGGAATATCTACGCAGTGAACGCCGACGGTTCGGGCGCCGCCCGCCTCACCGACCACCCCGCCGGCGACGTCTTCCCGGCCTGGTCGCCGGACGGCGGCCGCATCGCTTTCGTCTCCGGGCGTGACGGCAACAGCGAGATCTACCTGTTGGACACGGACCGCGCCGCGCAGCCCGAGCCGGAGGCGGAGGAGGACGCCGACGGACGGGGCCTCGTCCGCCTCACCTACAGCCCGGCGGGTGACCTGTTCCCGGCCTGGTCGCCGGACGGCGACCGCATCGCCTTTGCCTCCGGGCGCGAAGGCAACAGCGACATCTACGCCATGAACGCCGACGGTTCCGGCCTGGCCCGTCTTACCGAAGGCGCGGCAAACGACGGCTACCCCGCCTGGTCGCCGGACGGCGGCCGCATCGCGTTCTCCTCTGTCCGCGACGGCAGCAGCGATATCTACGTCATCAGCGCGGACGGTTCCGGCCTGGCCCGTCTGACCGAGGCCCCGGCCTGGGACTTCGGCCCCGCCTGGTCGCCGGACGGCAACCGCATCGCATTCGCCTCCGACCGCGACGGCAACGTTGAAATCTATGCCATGAACGCGGACGGCTCGGGCGTCGCGCGTCTGACCGAGCAGGCCGGCGCCGATGCCTACCCCGCCTGGTCGCCGGACGGCCGCCGCATCGCGTTCTCCTCTGACCGCGGCGGCGGCAGCGACATCTACGTTATGAACGCGGACGGCTCCGGCGTCGTCCGTCTCACCGACGACCCCGCGGTCGATTTCGGCCCGGCCTGGTCGCCGGACGGCCGCCGTATCGCCTTTGCCTCCGACCGCGACGGCAACGTTGAAATCTACGTCATGAACGCGGACGGCTCCGGCGTCGCCCGTCTGACCGAGCAGGCAGGCACGGATGCGGTGCCGGCCTGGTCGCCGGACGGCGGCCGCATCGCCTTTGCCTCGGAACGCGACGGCAACGTCGAGATCTACCTGATGAACGTCGACGGCGGCGCAGGGCCGGCCCCGACCCCAACGCCGACGGCTACCCCGACCGTGACCGCGACCGCGGCGGCAACCCCGACGCCAACGCCGACACCGACATCGACCGTGACCCCAACGGCTACCCCGACCCCCACCGCGACCGCGACGGCAACCTCTACACCGCGCGCCACCCCGACGCCAACAGCCACACCGGCCGCGACGCCGACGGCCAGCCCAACCACAACCGCGACCCCGACACAGGCCGCGACAGGCTCCGGCGGCGCGGGCCTCGTGCGCCGTCTGACCGACGACCCCGCGGTCGATTTCGCCCCCGCCTGGTCGCCGGACGGCCGCCTGATCGCCTTTGCCTCCGCGCGCGACGGGCGCAACGATATCTACCTGATGAACGCCGACGGCCCCGGCCTCGCCCGCCTCACCGACCACGCCGCCGATGACGGCTCCCCCGCCTGGTCGCCCGACGGCGCCCGCATCGCCTTTGCCTCCGGGCGTGACGGGGACCGCGACATCTACGTTATGAACGCCGACGGGTCGGGCGCTGTCCGTCTCACCGAAGACCCCGCCTGGGACGTCGACCCCGCCTGGTCGCCGGACGGCGGCCGCATCGCCTTTGCCTCCGGGCGCGGCGGCAACTTTGACATCTACGTCATGGACGCCGACGGTTCGAACGTTGCCCGTCTCACCGAAGACGCGGCCGCGGATTCGCGCCCCGCCTGGTCGCCGGACGGTAGCCGCATCGCCTTTGCCTCCGACCGCGACGGCAACCTTGACATCTACGTCATGGACGCCGACGGCTCGGGCCTTGCCCGTCTCACCGACCACCCCGCGCTCGACCTCTTCCCGGCCTGGTCGCCGGACGGCCGCCGCATCGCCTTCGCCTCGGAGCGGGACGGCGACTGGAACATCTACGCGGTGAACGCCGACGGTTCGGGCGCTGTCCGTCTGACCGAGGACCCGGCCGCGGAGCTGGTGCCGGCCTGGTCGCCGGACGGCCGCCGGATTGCCTTTGTCTCGGGGCGCGACGGCAACAGCGAGCTCTACATGATGGAGGTCAACCTCGACGCGCAGCCGACGGCCACGCCGACGCCAACACCGACCGCGACGGCCACCGCAACGCCGACTGCGACGCCGACCGCGACGGCTACGCCGCCGGCGACCCCGACCGCGACACCTACCGCGACCGCGACCGCGACCCCAACGCCGAAGGCGGCAGGCGGCGGCCCGGGCCTCGTTCGCCTCACCGACCATACCGCCGCCGACAGCTGGCCCGCCTGGTCGCCGGACGGCGGCCGCATCGCCTTCGCCTCCGACCGCGACGGCAACGGCGAGATCTACGCGCTGAACGCCGACGGCTCGGGTCTTGTGCGCCTGACCGACCACCCCGCCGCTGACAGCCGGCCCGCCTGGTCCCCCGATGGCGGCCGCGTCGCCTTCGCCTCCGACCGCGACGGCAACAGCGAGATCTACGCGCTGAACGCCGACGGCTCCGGTCTTGTGCGCCTGACCGACCATCCCGCCGATGACGCCTCCCCCGCCTGGTC
Organism: Caldilineaceae bacterium; assembly: GCA_022827195.1. Taxonomy (GTDB): domain Bacteria; phylum Chloroflexota; class Anaerolineae; order Caldilineales; family Caldilineaceae; genus Bin5. The sequence continues at coordinate 41,808 of JAJDTL010000050.1, read as the reverse complement.
GCCGGACGGCAGCCGCATCGCCTTCGTCTCCTACCGCGACTGGAACGATGAGATCTACCTGATGAACGCCGACGGCTCGGGCCCCGTGCGTCTGACCGACCACCCCGCCGATGACGCCTCGCCCGCCTGGTCGCCCGACGGCGGCCGCATCGCCTTCGTCTCCTACCGCGACTGGAACGACGAGATCTACCTGGTGAACATCGACGGCTCCGGTCTCGCGCGCCTGACCGACCACCCCGCCGATGACGCCTCGCCCGCCTGGTCGCCGGACGGCAGCCGCATCGCCTTCGCCTCCGGCCGCGACGGCAACAGCGAGATCTACCTGGTGAACGCCGACGGTTCCGGCCTCGTGCGCCTGACCGAAAACCCCGCCTGGGATGGTCTTCCCGCCTGGTCGCCGGACGGCGGCCGCATCGCCTTCGCCTCCGACCGCGACGGGGACATCGATATCTTCGTGCTCGAGGTCGCCGGCGCGCGCGTGCCGCCGCCGGGCGCGATCACGCTGCGCGCCCGCACGCAGAGCGCGACCTCGGTCAGCCTGACCTGGACGGCCGCCGACGGCGCGACCGGTTACGAGCTCGAGCGGCGCGACCGCGGCGAATGGACGGCGGTCGGCGGCCGGCTGGCCGGGACGGCCCACGTCGACACCGGTCTTGCGCCCGGGCGCGGGTACGAGTACAGGGCGCGCGCGGCCAACGCCGGCGGGGGCGGCCCCTGGTCGGGCATGGTCTCGGTCACGCCCGCGCCCGCGCGGTTGCCGGGCGCGCGCGCGGCCGACAGGGACATCGTGCTGGCCGAAGAGCACGCCGAGCCCGGCAGCATCTGGGCCAACGGCGAAACGCTCTGGGTGACCGGTTTCGCCGACAGGCTCTACGCCTACGACCTGGCCACCGGCGCGCGCGCGGCCGCGCGCGATATCGACACGCTGCCCACCTTTCAGATCCCCCACGGAGAGATCTGGTCCGACGGCGCCACGATCTGGGTCGCGGACGGCGGCTACGACGGGCTCTACGCCTACGACCTCGCCACCGGCGCGCGCGCGGCCGGCAGCGATGTCAACGACGCGCAGTTGCGCCCCTGGGAGCTCCGGCCGGGCGGCGCAACCCTGTGGCTGGTGAACGGCGGCGACGGCAGGCTGCGCCCCTTTGACGCGGCGGCCGCCGCGCCCGCCGCGGCGCGGGACATCGAGCTCGCCGCCGGCAACGACGACCCAAGCGGCGTCTGGTCCGACGGCGCCACCGTGTGGGTGGCCGACCGGGAGGACGGCCGGCTCTACGCCTACGACCTCGCGACCGGCGCGCGCGCCGCGGGGCAGGATATCGAATTCGCCGCCGGGCATGAGAACGCCAGCGGCATCTGGTCCGACGGCGCCGCCATCTGGGTGGCCGACTGGGGGGCCGGCAGGCTGTTCGCCTACGACCTGGCGACCGGCGAGCGCGCGGCCGGCCTTGACATCGTCCTCGCCGCCGGCAACGACGACCCGGGCCGCATCTGGTCCGACGGCGCCACGCTCTGGGTGGCCGACTGGGACTGGGAGGACGCCAGGCTCTACGCCTACCACCTCGGGAGCGGCGCGGCCCCGCCGCCGGTAGTCGCGCCAACGCTGCGCGCGCAGGCGGCGGGCGCAAGCTCGGCCACGCTGCGCTGGAGCGTGGTGGCAGGCGCAAGCGGCTATGAGCTGTGGCGCCAGCGCGGCGGCGCCTGGACGCAGGTCGCGGTCAGGCTGACGGCGACCGCCTATACCGACAGCGGTCTCACCACCGGCGAAAGCTACGCCTACCGGGTGCGCGCCGCGAACGCCGGCGGCAACGGCCCCTGGTCGGGCGAGGCCGCGGTCGCGCCGGCGCCAACGCTGCGGCCCGGCGCGCGTGCGCCGGCCAGGGACATCGTCCTCGCCGGGGAGAACAGCTGGCCCGACGGCATCTGGTCGGACGGAGCCACGATCTGGGTGGGGGCGTTGGGCGACGGCAAACTGTTCGCCTACGACCTGGCGAGCGGCGCGCGCGCCGCGGCGCGGGACCTGGCGATCGACGGGACGCACTACACCGGCTTCGGAGGCTCGCCGCGCCCGCGCATCTGGTCGGACGGTACAACCATCTGGGTGTCGGACTGGGAGAACGACCGGGTATTCGCCTACGACCTGGCCAGCGGCGCGCGCGCCGCGGACAGGGGTTTCGACCTCGCCGCCGGGACCGACTGGCCCGGCGGCATCTGGTCGGACGGCGTGACGATCTGGATGGCGGACGGGGAGAACGCCCGGCTCGACGCCTACGACCTGGCCAGCGGCGCGCGCGCGGCGGAGAGGGGGATCAACCTCGCCAGGGGCAACGACAGCCCCGAAGGCATCTGGTCGGACGGCGCCACCATCTGGGTGGCGGACTGGGCCGACGCCAGGCTGTACGCCTACGACCTGGCCACCGGCGCGCGCGCGGCGGAGAGGGACGTCGCCACACGCGGCGCGGCCGGGAACGTCTGGCCGGGCGACATCTGGTCGGACGGCGCGACGATCTGGGTCGCGCCCACCGGTTCCGATGCGAAGCTCTACGCCTACACGCTGGCGCCCGGCGAGGCGGAGCGGGAGTAGCGCGTGCGGGCGGGGCGCGCGCCCCCCGTCAGACTGACGCGGCCTGCGGCCGGACCCGCTTTCCGCTTGGACTGCGGGCGGATGCCGGGCGCCGGACCGGACATGCGCCGTGCGCGGCGCGCAACCAATGCAAGGAGGGATACGTCGGATGAATATTCTTAACCTGGTCGGATACCTGGCACCTCTGAGTTTTCCTCGCATGGTCAGGACTGCGGGGCTGGCGGCGCTGGCCATGGCCGCCGTTCTGCTCTGCGCGCACGCCGCGGCCGCGTCTGGCGGCGGCGCCGCCCGGCTCACCGGCGAGCCGGCGCATGACGTGTCGCCATCCCGGTCCGCCGAGGGCAGCCGCGTCACATCCGAGACCGGGCGTGACCGGAACAGAGGGGGCTACGCGATGAAGGTCGCGGCGCCTTCAACCAGCGCCGCGACGGACCGGGCGGCGTTGGAGGCGCTCTACCGGGCAACCGGAGGCGCCAACTGGAGCAACAACGACAAATGGATGTCGACCGATGCGCCGATCGACGAATGGTACGGTGTGACCACGGACAACGACGGTCGCGTGATACGCTTGGACCTCTACAGCAACAATTTGAAAGGCTCGATCCCGGCCGAGCTGGGCAACCTTGCAAACCTCATATCGCTGGGCCTCGACGCCAACGAGTTGAGCGGTTCGCTCCCGCCTGCACTGGGCGACCTCGCAAACCTGACACGGCTGCGGCTCTACGGCAACGAGTTGAGCGGCTCGATCCCAGCCGACCTGGCCAACCTCACGAACCTGGAATGGCTGTCTCTCGGCGGCAACGAGTTGAGCGGCTCGATCCCGGCCGAGCTGGGCAACCTCACAAACCTGACATCGCTGAGACTCGGCGACAACGAGTTGAGCGGCTCGATCCCAGCCACACTGGGCAACCTCACAAACCTGACATCGCTGAGACTCGGCGACAACGGGTTGAGCGGTACGATCCCCCCCGAACTGGGCAACCTCACGAACCTGGAATGGCTGTACCTCGGCGGCAATGAGTTGAGCGGTACGATCCCCCCCGAACTGGGCAACCTCACGAACCTGAAACGGCTGCACCTCGGCGGCAACGATTTGAGCGGATGTGTATCCGCCGTTCTGAGATATGTCCTGGACAGCGACCTGCCCCGACCGGGTCTGCCGTATTGCGATGCGTCATCTGCGAGAAACGTGGCGACGGACAGGGCCGTGATAGACAGAAAAACATTGGAAGCCTTCTATCGGGCAACAGGCGGCGAAGACTGGGACAACCGCGGGAACTGGCTGAGCGACGCGCCACTCGGCTTCTGGCACGGCGTCTCCACAGACAGCAATGGGCAAGTGATTGAACTGCGCCTCTTGTTCAACGAATTGAGCGGCTCGATCCCGGCTGAACTGGGCAACCTCGCAAACCTGAAAAGGCTGTACCTCCTCGGCAACGAATTGAGCGGCTCGATCCCGGCCGAGCTGGGCAACCTCACGAACCTGGAACGGCTGCACCTCGGGCATAACGAATTGAGCGGCTCGATTCCGGCCGAGCTGGGCAACCTCACAAACCTGGCAGGGCTGACCCTCGGGCAAAACGATTTGAGCGGCTCGATCCCGGCCGAGCTGGGCAACCTCACCAACCTGGAAGGGCTTTACCTCGGCGGCAACGATTTGAGCGGATGTGTACCCGCCATCTTTCGGCATGTCCAGCAAAGTGACCTGCACCGGTTGAACCTGCCGTTCTGCGAGGAGATCGCGCCACCGCCACCGTTACCCACGAAACCGCCGCTGCCTGCGACGACGCTGAACGCGCAGATCGACGACGCCAACACTGTCGCGCTCTCGTGGCCTGCGGTGGACGGCGCATCCGGCTACGAGCTCGAGTGGTACGATTCGGCAGGGACCCTGGGCGGGGTCGCGCTGAACGCAACGACCTTCACCTTCCCGGAGCTCGCCCCGGGCGATACCTTCTTCTACCGCGTGGCCGCGGTCAACGCCGCCGGGGAGAGAGGGGCCTGGTCGAACGAGGCGGCGGTCACGTTGCCGCCAGCCGCCAGGCGGCCATCGACCACGGCGACGATGCGCGCCAAGCCGGTCGCCGAGATCGCGGCCAACAGGGCCGCGTTGATTGCCCTCTACAACGCGACGGGCGGCCCCGATTGGAAGAAACAGACCGACTGGCTGAGTGAGAAGCCGGTCGAGCAGTGGTACGGCGTCACGGCCTCCGGCGGGCTCGTCACCGAGCTGAAGCTCCCTCGCAACGGGTTGAGCGGCGAGATTCCCGCGGAGCTGGGCAACCTCGCCTACCTGGCGACGCTTGACCTGCGGGAAAACGATCTGCGCGGCGAGATTCCGGCCGAGCTGGGCAACCTCGCCAACCTGAGACAGCTGTTTCTTGGCCCGATCTTCGGCATCTGGTTGGAAAGATTTCACCAGTTCAACCAGCTCAGCGGGGCGATCCCGCCCGAGCTGGGCAACCTCGCCAGCCTGACCCATCTTTCTCTCGCGTACAACCGGCTCAGCGGAGAGATCCCGCCCGAGCTGGGCAATCTCAGCAGCCTGGAATGGCTGGCCCTGCACGATAACCAGTTCAGCGGAGAGATTCCTGCGCAGCTGGGCAATCTCACCAGTTTGGAATGGCTGGCCCTGAACGATAACCGGCTGAGCGGGGAGATTCCGGAAGAGCTGGCCGCTCTCCCCAACCTGACATCCCTGTCGCTGTCCGGCAATCAGTTCAGCGGCTGCACACCCCGGGGCTTTGGGCGCGGTCATGTGCTGGACGATGCCATCCCAAACAAAGGGGATACCAAAATGGAGCAGTGGTCACGTGTTGCGCATCACAACATCGTTACGATGAAGCAGGTGATGCACGACCTGGACCGGTTGTTCCTTCCTCCTTGCGGCACGGACTGGGCGGCGCTGACGCGCTTCTATGCTGCCACCGGCGGTCAAGGCTGGAAGAACGACTCCGGCTGGCTGAAGGCGCAGTTGAGTTCCAACAACAGCCAGTACTCGTATCTGTGGCACGGCGTATACCACACGGTGCGGGAGGGTCTCTACAGCCGGGTCGTGGAGCTGTCTTTGGCCGACAACGGCTTGGAAGGGCGGATACCGTCCGAGCTGGGGGCGTTGAGCGAGCTGACGCGCCTGGACCTGTCGGACAACGGTTTGGTTGGGCGAATACCGTCCGATCTGGGCAAACTGACCAAGCTGACGCATCTGTATCTGGCGGGCAACCGGTTGAGCGGATGTCTGCCTGCGGCGTTGCGCAGCGTGCAGAACAATGACCTGGGCCAGCTTGAATTGGAGGACTGCCCCTAGAAGGGTGGGCAAAGAGCGGAGAGCGGCGTTCGTTCACCAGCCTTTGTTTAGGGCTCAAGGAGGGAGAGGCAGGATGAAACGTTTTCTGAGCATCGAACATTCGGGTCTTCGGCGCCGTCTGCGCGCCTACAGGACTGCGGCGCTGCCGATTTTGGCCATGGCCGTCGTTCTCCTCTGCGCGCACGCCGCGGCCGCGTCTGACGGGGACGCCGTACGTCTCACCGACCACAGCGCAGATGATTGGGACCCCGCGTGGTCGCCGGACGGCAGCCGCTTCGCGTTTGTCTCCGGGCGGGACGAAAACGCTGAGATCTACGTGATGAACGCCGATGGCTCGGGGGTCGTCCGGCTGACTGACGACCCCGCGAGGGATGTCGACCCTACCTGGTCGCCGGACGGCAGCCGCATTGCGTTTGTCTCTGAGCGTGACGGGAACAGGGAGATCTACGTGATGAACGCCGATGGCTCGGGGGTCGTCCGGCTGACTGACGACCCCGCAGGGGATGTCGACCCTACCTGGTCGCCGGACGGCAGCCGCTTCGCGTTTGTCTCTGACCGTGACGGGAACGCTGAGATCTACGTGATGAACGCGGACGGCTCAGGACTCACCCGTCTCACGGACGACCGCGATGCAGATTTTTCTCCCGCCTGGTCGCCGGACGGCAGCCGCTTCGCGTTTGTCTCTTGGCGTAAAGGAAACTACGAGATTTACGTGATGAACGCGGACGGCTCGGGACTCACGCGTCTTACCTACGCCCCCGGGACAGACTGGCGCCCTGCCTGGTCGCCGGACGGCCGCCACATCGCGTTTGTCTCTAAGCGGGACGGGAACGATGAAATCTACGTGATGAACGCCGATGGCTCGGATATCGTCGCCCGTCTCACGGACGACACCGCTACTGATACGCGTCCGACCTGGTCTCCGGACAGCGGCCGTATCGCGTTTGTCTCTGACCGTGACGGGAACGATGAAATCTACGTGATGAACGCCGACGGCTCTGGTCTCGCCCGTCTCACGGACGACACCGCTACTGATACGCGTCCGACCTGGTCGCCGGACGGCAGCCGCATCGCGTTTGTCTCTGACCGTGACGGAGACTGGGACATCTATGTGATGAAGGTCGAAGGCGGCGCGGGGCACGTGCCGCCGCCGGTTTCGACGACGAAAGTCGATGACTCGGGTGTCACACGGCTCACCAACGACCCCGCTGCGGATGTGTTACCCGCCTGGTCGCCGGACGGCAGTCGCATCGCGTTTGTCTCTGAGCGTGACGGGTACCGTGAAATCTACCTGATGAACGCCGACGGCTCTGGCGTTCACAGACGCGCAGACAACGGCATAGATAAGTCCTACCCGACCTGGTCGCCCGACGGCGACCACATCGCGTTAGTTTGGAATAGTTCAGGGAAAAGTGCTATCTCAGTAATGGATGTCCCCAACTGGCGCTCCTATGGACTCATTCCCCTAAGCAGGTCAGAAGAGTCGTCCCCTGCCTGGTCGCCGGACGGAAGCCGCGTCGCGTTTGTCTCTAACCGTGACGGGAACAATGAGATTTACGTGATGGACGCCTATGGCTGGAGCGCCGACGGCTGGGGCATCTTCCGGCTCACGGAACACGCGGCCAACGATTGGTCCCCCTCCTGGTCGCCGGACGGCGGCCGCATCGCGTTTGCCTCCGAGCGTGACGGGAACCGTGAAATCTACCTGATGAACGCCGACGGCTCGGGCCTTGTACGGCTGACGGACGACCCCGCAGATGATGCATTTCCCAGCTGGTCGCCGGACGGCAGCCGCATCGCGTTTGTCTCTTACCGTGACGGAAACTCCGAGGTCTATATGATGGACGTCGACGGTTCCGACGTCATCCGTCTCACGGAAAACCCCGCTTCTGATACGTACCCGACCTGGGCGCCGGACGGCGGTCGCATCGCGTTTGTCTCTTACCGTGACGGAAACGGTGAAATCTATGTGATGGATGTCGACGGCGGCGCGGGGCCGCCGCCGCTTCCGCCGACGAAGGCTGAGGGCCCGGGTCTCACCCCCCTCACGGACGGCGAATCGGAACGAGACCCAACCTGGTCGCCGGACGGCAGTCGCATCGCGTTTGTTTCCGGGCGTGAATGGAGTCTTGATATCTACGTGATGAACGCGGACGGCACGGGCATCGCCCGTCTCACCGATGACCGCGGATGGGATGGGTCCCCCACCTGGTCGCCGGACGGCAGCCGCATCGCGTTTGACTCTGACCGTGACGGGAACGACGAGATCTACGTGATGAACGCGGACGGCACGGGCGTCGTGCGTCTGACTGACCATCCCGCAGAGGATGGGTCCCCTGCCTGGTCACCGGACGGCGGCCGTATCGCGTTCGTCTCTGATCGTGACGCGAAATATGGGAACGGTGATATCTACGTGATGAATCCGGATGGCTCGGGCGTCATCCGTCTCACCGACTACCCCGCTCTGGATTTCGGCCCCGCTTGGTCGCCGGACGGCAGCCGCATCGCGTTTGTCTCTGACCGTAACGGGGACTATGAGATCTACGTGATGAATGCTGACGGCACGGGCGTGGCGCGTCTGACCGACGATGACGCGCTGGATTGGTCTCCCACCTGGGCACCGGACGGCGACCGTATCGCGTTTGCCTCAGACCGAGACGGCAACGATGAGATCTACGTGATGAACGCGGACGGCACGGGCGTCATTCGTATCACCGACCATCCCGCAGATGATGAATACCCCTTCTGGTCGTCGAACGGCGGTCGCATCACGTTTGTCTCTGAGCGTAACAGATACCCTGAGATCTATGTGATGGATGTTGATGTTGACGCCGTCGCGGTGTCGAAACCGACGCCGTCGCCAGCCGAGCCCAACGCCGACGGCTCGGGCGTTATCCGTCTCACCGACCATCCCGCATGGGATTCCATTCCCGCCTGGTCGCCCGACGGCAGCCGCATCGCGTTTGTCTCTGATCGCGACTGGAAAGGTGAGATATACGTGATGGACGCCGACGGCTCGGGTCTTGCCCGTCTCACCGATGCCCGCGGATGGGATAGCTCCCCGAGCTGGTCGCCTGACGGCAGTCGCATCGTTTTTGTCTCTGAGCGCGACGGGAACGATGAGATATATGTGATGAACGCGGACGGCATGGACCTCACCCGTCTTACCGATAACCTTGCAGATGATGAGCTCCCTATCTGGTCGCCTGACGGCAGTCGCATCGCGTTTGAATCTAAGCGTGACGGGGACTGGGATATCTACGTGATGAACGCGGATGGATCGGGCGTCACGCGGCTCACCGACCACTCCGAAAGTGATTGGTACCCCGCGTGGTCGCCGGACGGCAGCCGCATCGCGTTTGTCTCTTACCGTGACGGGAACAGGAATATCTACGTGATGAACGCCGACGGTTCGGGCGTCACACGCCTCACCGACGACCCCGGGACAGACTCGCGCCCCGCCTGGTCGCCGGACGGCGGCCGCATCGCCTTTGTCTCTTTCCGTGACGGCAACAGTGGGATCTACGTCATGAACGCCGACGGCACGGGCGCCACGCGGCTTACCGACCATCCCGCCTGGGACGCCGCGCCCGCCTGGTCGCGCGACGGCGGCCGCATCGCCTTCGTCTCCGACCGCGACGGCAATGAAGAGGTCTACGTGATGAACGCCGACGGTTCGGGTCTTGCCCGTCTGACCGACGACCCCGAAAGGGATTCCTCCCCTGCATGGTCATCGGATGGCAGCCGCATCGCATTTGTCTCTGAGCGTGACGGGAACGAGGAAATCTATGTGATAAACGCGGACAGCGGCGCGGATCCCCCACCAATACCCACCACAACAGACGCGGACGTCGACGCGGAGCCGCCGCCGCCGCCAGACGCGAATGGCTCGGGCATCGCACAGCTCACCGACAACCCTGCAGATGACTCGTGCCCTGCCTGGTCACCCGGCGGCAGCCGCATTGCTTTCAGCTCTTACCGTGACGGAAACTTCGAAGTCTATGTGATGAACGCGGATGGCTCGGGCCTTGTACGACTCCCGGACAACGCTGCCGATGATGTGTTTCCCAACTGGTCTCCAGACGGCAGCCGCATTGCTTTCGGCTCTTACCGTGACGGAAACTTTGATGTCTATGTGATGAACGCGGATGGCTCGGGCCTTGTGCGGCTCACGAACGACCCCGCAGTTGATGCGCTCCCCAACTGGTCGCCGGACGGCAGCCGCATTGCGTTTGTCTCTGACCGTGAAGGGGACTTAGAGATCTACGTGATGAACGCGGATGGCTCGGGCGTTGCGCGGCTCACGAACGACCCCGCAGATGACTCGCTCCTCAGCTGGTCGCCGGACGGCAGCCGCCTCGCGTTTTCCTCTGACCGTGAAGGGGACTTAGAGATCTACGTGATGAACGCGGATGGCACGGGCGTTGCACGGCTCACGGACGACCCCGCAGATGATGCGCTACCTAGCTGGTCGCCGGACGGCAGCCGCCTCGCGTTTTCCTCTGACCGTGATGGAAACTTCGAGGTCTATGTAATGAACGCGGACGGCTCGGGCCTCGCCCGGCTTACCGATGACCCCGCAGATGACTTGTGTCCCTCATGGTCGCCGGACGGCAGCCGCATTGCGTTTTCCTCTGACCGTGACGGAAACGAAGAGATTTACGTGATGAACGTGGCCGGCGACGCAGAGTCCACGATCGCCGACAGCTCGGGTCCAGCCCGGCTTACCGACCACCACTTTTGGGACGGGGAGGCCTCATGGTCGCCGGACGGCGGTCGCATTGCGTTTGTCTCCTGGCGTGACGGGAACTATGAAATCTACATGATGAACGCCGACGGCACTGACGTCACCCGGCTCACGTTCCATGACGCCGAAGACGGGTACCCGGCGTTGTCGCCCAATGGCCGCCGCATTGCCTTTGTCTCTGACCGTGATGGGAACTTCGAGATTTACGTGATGAGCGCGGACGGCTCGGGCGTCACACGACTCACGCACGATGACGCATACGATGATTTTCCCGCCTGGTCGCCGGACGGCAGCCGCATCGCGTTTCACTCAAACCGTGACGGGAACAGGAATATCTACGTGATGAACGCCGACGGCTCGGGCGTCACACGGCTCACGCATGACGACGCATACGATGAGTTTCCCGCCTGGTCGCCGGACGGCGGCCGCATCGCGTTTTCATCTGTTCGTGACGGCAACGGCGATATCTACGTGATGAACGCCGACGGATCGGGCATCGCTCGCCGTCTCACCTACGACACCGCAGATGATGAGGCCCCGTCCTGGTCGCCGGACGGCAGCCGCATTGCGTTTCACTCTGACCGTGGCGGCGATTGGGATATTTACGTGATGAACGCGGACGGTTCGGGCGTCGCTCGCCGTCTCAGCTACGTCCCCGCACATGATTTGTTCCCGTCCTGGTCGCCGGACGGCAGCCACATCGCGTTTAGATCTGACCGTGACGGGGAGTGGAACATTTACGTGGTGAACGTCGAAGGCGCCGCGGAGCCGACACTGACGTCGAAAACCGAACGCCGACGGCTCGGACGGCTCACCGACGATCCCGCAGAAGATACGTTACCCACCTGGTCACCGGACGGTAGCCGCATCGCGTTTGCATCTGACCGTGACGGAAACTATGAGATCTATATGATGAACGCCGACGGCTCGGGCCTTACCCGACTCACCGACCACAGCGCAGAGGATGCTCTACCCGCCTGGTCGCCGGATAGCAGCCGCATCGCGTTTACATCTGACCGTGACGGAAACGGGAATATCTACGTTATGAATGCAGACGGCTCGGGCGTCACACGGCTCACCGACCACCGCGAAGATGATTTGTTCCCCACCTGGTCGCCGGACGGCAACCGCATTGCTTTCGGTTCTTACCGCGACGGAAACCATGAGATCTACATGATGAACGCGGACGGCACGGGCGTTACACGGCTCACGGACGCCCCCGCACGTGATTGGTCCCCCGCGTGGTCGCCGGACGGCAGCCGCATCGCGTTTACATCTAACCGTGACGGGAACACGGGCATATACGTGATGAACATCGACGGTTCGGGCGTCGTACCTCTCACGGACCCTTCCGCAGAGGATGTGTTCTCATCCTGGTCGCCGGACGGCAGCCGCATTGCTTTCAGCTCTTACCGTGACGGAAACTACGAGGTCTACGTAATGAACGCGGACGGCTCGGGCCTCGCCCGCCTCACCGACCATCCCGCAGAGGATGTGTTCTCATCCTGGTCGCCGGATGGCGGCCGTATCGCGTTTCATTCTGACCGTGACGGGAACTTCGAAATCTACGTGATGAACGTCGACGGCGGCACGGCGCCGGCGACGACGGACGCGCAAGGCGACGCCGAGCCGGCGCAGCCACCAACCACAGAGCCACCAACGTCGGACGCGGACGGCTCGGGCCCCGTCTGTCTCGGCGACGGCGCTGCCGACGATGAACACCCGGCCTGGTCGCCCGACGGCGGCCGCATCGCCTTTGTCTCTTTCCGTGACGGCAACAGTGAGATCTACGTCATGAACGCCGACGGCTCGGGCGCCACGCGGCTCACCGACCATCCCGCCTGGGACGCCGCGCCCGCCTGGTCGCCGGACGGCAACCGCATCGCCTTCGTCTCCGAGCGTGACGGCAACGAAGAGCTCTACGTGGTCAACGCCGACGGCTCGGGGCGCGCCCGCCGCCTGACCGACAACCCGGCAGGCGATGGCATGCCCGCCTGGTCGCCCGACGGCAACCGCATCGCCTTCGTCTCGGCGCGCGACGGCAACAGTGAGATCTACGCGATGAACGCCGACGGCTCCGGCCTCGCCCGCCTCACCGACCACCCAGCCGCGGACGGAGAGGCCGCCTGGTCGCCGGACGGCAACCGCATCGCCTTCGTCTCCGCGCGCGACGGCAACAGCGAGATCTACCTGCTGAACGCCGACGGCTCGGGCCCCGTCCGTCTCACCGACAACCCCGCATGGGATGCCTCCCCCGCCTGGTCGCCCGACGGCGGCCGCATCGCCTTCGTCTCCGCGCGCGACGGCAACGACGAGCTCTACGTCATCAACGCCGACGGCTCGGGCACCGTCCGCCTCACCGACAACCCGGCCTCGGACTGGTTCCCCAGTTGGTCGCCGGACGGCCGCCGCATCGCCTTTCGCTCCTGGCGCGACGGGCGCAGCGAGATCTACGTCGTGAACGCCGACGGCACGGGCCTGGCCGCCCGCCTCACCGGCGACCCGGCGCCGGACTGGTTCCCCGGCTGGTCGCCGGACGGCCGTCGCATCGCCTATGTCTCCGAGCTTGGCGGCGGCGACAGCCAGATCTGCCTGACCGCGGTCGACGCCGCCGCCGGCGCGCGGCCGGCGCTGGGCGCGACCGCGCTGTCCGGCCAGTGGGACATCGTGGAGCCGCCGGGCGGCGCGGGCGGGCTCGCTGCCGTGGTCTCGCTGGCGTGGCAGGCCGCGCCCGACGCGGTCGGCTACGTCGTGCTGCGGCGGGACGGCGCAGAGGGCGCGCATGTAGCCATCAGCGCCGACCTGCCCGCGACCGCGACCGGCTACACCGACCGCCATCCCATTGCCGGGGAACGCTACGAATACGTGGTCTATGTCAGGCAGCCGGGCGGGAAGGTCTCCCGCTCGAACGGCCTGCAGCTCGAGATCCCGCCGGACCTGTCGCTGCTGCCGGCGAAGCCCGCGCTGCTGATCGAGCTGAACCTGGTCCTGTTCAGCGAAAGGAGCGGGATCACCGTCTGGTGGGGGCCCGCCCAGCGCGCCGGCAGCTATCAGCTGCAGCGCCGCGTCGACGGCGGCGACTGGCAGCCGGTCGAATATGTCGGCAATACCCGTTCGCACCATTCGCTCCCGGCCGGTCTGTACGAATACCGGCTGCGCGGCTTGAACGACCGGGCTGAACCGGGGCCCTGGTCGGAGGTGGTGCGGGCGAGGTTGGAGGAGGGGGACGGCGTCCCGCCGTCAGGGGTGCCCAAGGCGGGCCTGATGAGCGCGAGCCGGGGCCAGGTCCCGCTGGCATGGACGGAGGCGGCCGGCGCCACCAGCTACGAGCTGCAGCGCTGCGTCGACACCGGCGCCGAGAAATCTTTCGTCAAGACGGGCATCGTCGAAGGGGTCTCCACCCTGGTGCACAGCTTCACCGGCGGCGCCACCTACCTGGTCGCCGCGATCGTGGTCGCCAACGCCGGCGAGATACTCTTGAGCGACCTGGTCCACCACGCCTGTGTCAACAACGACTGGTTGAATGCGGGCGTCGTCATAACCGAGCCGGCCTACACGGACCGCGGCGTTGCGCCCGGGGCCTACTACTACTACAGGGTGCGCGGCTGGAACGCCGCCGGGCCGGGCGACTGGTCGAACGTGGTGCAGGTCAGTCCGGGCCGGCCCAATCTGCGCCTCTTGGACGCGAGCGAGAACTCGGTGACGCTGGCGTGGACCGGCGTGGACGGCGCGAGCGGCTACGATATCGACGACTGCGGCGGCTGGTCGAAGGAGAGGTTTATCTGCCGCACCCTGTGGCGGCATGAGCCGGACGCCTCGCGCAACGTTTACAGCAAGAAGCTCGATGATCTCAGGCCGGGCGAGGTCTACTATTTTCGCATACGCTCGCAGAGCGAGGACGGGCCCTCCGACTGGTCGGACATCATAGAGGTCAAGGTGGGCGTGCCGTTGCGCCCGCCGGCGGTGACGGCGGAGATGGCGTCCAGCGAGGGCGCGTTCGAGGTCCGTCTCGCCTGGGACGGGGTGGGCAACGCGACCCGCTACGAACTGCGCCGCCGCGACGCCAGCGGGGTCGAGACCGGCGTCACCGTGGAGGGGCTGGAGTACACCGACGCGGAGGTCGCATACGAGGGCGTCTACGCCTACAGCGTGCGCGGCGTGAGCGCGTACGGCGAGGGCCCATGGTCGTCAGAGGCCGATACCCAGTGCAGCATGATGCAGTACGGAGGCTGCCTGACGGTAGCGTGGGACCGGCAGTAAAGGTTAGGGCGTATGCGGCGGTTGCGCGGGCGCAGGGTGAAGATGTAACAGAGCGGATGGCGGGCGCTCGCCGGCCGGCGTTGCCCGGGGAAGCGATCTTAACCGTAAAGCCCGCACGTGCCGGCCGGCGCAACCCGGTTGCCCGTCCTCCCCTTTTCCGTTCCGCTGATCGGCGATAATATCGTCTGGCACGTCTGCCTTCCGGCCGGGCTGATGGCAATAAGGACCAATGCTCCTGGCGATCCGGGGCTGCCCGCGTGCGGGGGCTGAACGCATGGACAAACGAAACAGGACGGCCAGCCGGCGGCGCACGGCGCGCCGGGCGGCGCTCGGCATATCACAGAGGAGAGCGGCCATGAAGTGGAAAGCGCCCGCGCGCAAGTGGACGATGCGGTTGTCGAGTCGCTGCCCCCCTGCTGGCGCAGGCCATCGCGAGCGGCAAGTCGGTGGACATTCCCGGCGGCTACTGGATACGGACCGAGGTGAAAGAGGTCGCGACGCTGGCAGCCGGGATCGGGCATTCCAACACCGGCGCGGGCCTGCTAGTCTCTCTTGCCGTATCCCCGGGCCCAAGCCACAGTTGCCGGTCCTGCTTGTCAGCGTGGCGGGTTTGGCAGCGCGCCTGCCGGCGGCCGGCCCTGACCACGCGCACGGCAAAGAGGATCCGGACCTTTTCCGGATCGCAAGCGGGATCGAAGACCTGGCAAGGCGCATCGCCTGGACGTGGCTGGAACTGTGGGAGCGGAAGCATCGGAAAATGGGCGAGATTCTGCGCGCCATCCTTGAGGATGAACGGGCCTACTGGTCTTCTGTTTACAGGAGGGAAACATGACGGGCTGGAAACTGACGCGACGCGGGGATTACATCAACGGCGATCTTGCCAACCGGACGCGGGGGGCGGTTGTCGCGTTGGAACGCTCCGGCCTGTGGTCATTCGTTGTGCGCGATCGGGCTACGGGCGAAGACCTGGGACGGGGCGCGAACTATCCGACCGCACAGGCGGCGATGGACGCGGCGGAAACGGAAGCCGAAGCCGCGCCGGTTGAGCCGAACCGGGCGCTGGCGGCGCAAGTGATGGACTTCATGCAGGCGAAACAGAGGGGCGAACATGGCTCGGGCGGATGATCAGCAGGTCAAGTTGACCGGCGCAAGAACATCCCACAGATTGAACATACCCGTCATCGCGGCACGACCAATTTCATCGTCAATCCCATCGCCGGGTTGACTGTGGTGGGCCCCGATCTTTGAACCACAAGACGGGAAAGACAAGGTGCATCGAGACGGATGCGGCAGCCCGCCGCATGTAGACGCCGCCCCTTGATCCTTGAACCTCCCCTTTACGCACCTGGCGTTCTCCTCCATCAGGCCCTCCACCCCGCGCTCCGGCTTTTGGGTATGGTTGGCCCCTCTTGATGATCAGCTATCGAAGGACTTGGGTCTAACTGCTTCGGATGCACTGACAATTGCCGAGTGGAACGCCGATTCAGCCCAGGAGCATCTTGATAGGATTGTTGAGGAGGATCGCCATGACGAATTAGATCTTGACCTGCCCCCGGATCGCCCGCTCCGTCGGCAGGCGCTCGATGCTCGACGCGCCGATACTGCCTGCCGTCGTCAGCAACGACGTTGAGTTCGGTTACTCTACTTTTTCAACAGGGCAATGAAACTCGACAGCGAAATCCGTCGGCGCTACCTCGACAACGAATCTCTCTCCAGGAATGTCCCACTCAATTGTACTGTCTTCCTCCTCTAGCAAATCTTTCACGCGCTGCCAGAAACAAAACAGTTCTTCTTCTGGAGTTCCTTGGTACTTGCCAGGGGCGATGTCCAGACCCACGATATACATGCCTGGTGGAAACTCAGTTTGCAGCGGCGTCTGTAGCAAGAGACTTGCAAGGGGCGTCAACTCGCATTCCGTCGTAAAGCCAACATCGCTGCTCTGCACTTCCACATAGAACTGCCCTTCGCGCTGCCCCATTGCGATGATACTTTCGGGATCTCCACTGAGATCCCCAAGTCGCGCCCACTTACAGATTTCTCCCTCTTCCGCAACCCCTTTATATACTCCAGGAGGACAGTCTTCGCCGACCCTATAGGTACCAGGAACGACGCATTGAGGCGGGGTAGCTTCTGCAACGCTCAAAAAAACTATTGTTGCTGCCTCATACCCTTCCAAATCGCTGGCCAAGAGAGCAAACCTTTCCGAACCTCTGGCAACATCAAGGATAGCAGTGCAAGTCGTTGGCGTGTTGGGGTTCAAGGCATATGTGCGTGGAGGGATTAGGGAAGGAGGGCACTCCACTTCGTCATCAATGTATTCTAATCGTTCGCCGAAGTGAGTGTATTTTCGACCGTCACTGTCTTCCAATTTGACTCCGCCGTAACCTAGCGTTCTTGAACCCAGATTTAACAACTGAAACTGCACTTGCACGAATCGTCCTTCTGTAGTCTCTTTCTTGCCTTCCTCGTTGCGGAGTTCCTGACCAAGTTCTTCTACAGAGAGGACGCGCCAGCACATATCTCCAACTCTGACATCTTCATCGACTAGAAAAAGTCGAACAGGTTGCGAGTCCGAGAGACCCAGAGAAACAATCTCGGTGCGGGCGTCGGTCCCTCCAAGATCGTCCAAAACAAGAGCAACTCTTGTCGAATCCTGGGGAACTTCGTAGATGGTTGTGCAGGTAGTTATTTCATTAGGCGGCAGCCGAAATGGGCGACCAAATCCTCCCATGCATCTTTCGCCCTCGGAAACAAGGTTGAAGTTTCCCCGCCTGTATACACGGCCCTGTCCGTCGCGCAGGACAGGCCCAGGGAACTCCAAGTCGTCGCTCCCTTTGTTCGTAACTTGATGACGTACCTTAATAAAACGCTGCTTTGTTTTTTCTCTAAGGCTATCGACCCCAATTACATGGCCGTGATCTTCAGCTGAGAGAACCTGCCAGCGTACGTCGCCAACTTGCACAACTCTTCCAACGGGTCTGCGTGGAATCGAGGGAATCCCCAATCCGACCGTCCTAGGATTCGCGGCACCTTTGAGCTGAAGTCCGCTGAAGGAAACCATCATATCAGTCGCGTCAGCGTTGACTTCAAAGATGGTTGCGCAGGTCGTCAATATGTTCGGCTTGAGCTCGAACGGGCGCCATGCTCCCAGCCATCTGCGGCCAAAACATTCCTCGTCGTCCTCAATGTAGTCCCTCGGATACTCTTCACCGAGTATTCCAGAAATCCGATAATGTTCATATGCACGGCCCTGGCCATCGTGCATGGGCAGATCCTCAACGGCTTCGAATTCCAGTGGATCACTGCCCACATTCAGAAACTGAAAGCGGACTCTTACGAAACGCTCATTTGTTGTTCTCTTGTCGTCTTGGGACGAAATTTCGTGACCAAGACTTTCAGCCGATAGCACGCGCCACTCTACATCTCCAACTCGAAACTCATCACCGACTGAATAGTCTGAAGATGCCACTGATTCCTTGTTCTGGTCCCGTTCAATCGTCGGTATTTGTACGATGTAGACTTTAACCGATTCAGTGATTTCCAAGTGGTCAAAGACGTCATCGACTGGGCGAATTGCCGTGTCTTCATCTTCAGGACCCGTGTTTGCATTTGCCTGACGTGGAGCTTGGTTGGGGCCTTCGCCGGCAACTTCATTTGCTTCAGTGCCCGCGTCCCACAGGAGCAGCCTATTGGTTACAAACTGTGCGGTTATGGGATTGCCGTCATTATCGAAAAGAGGTATGCCTCTTCCCGCCGGAGCCAGGAATAGATCATTGGACTGCACCAGCATTGTGGCAAACGAGAGGAAAGGTGTCTCCGGTGAGGTCGAAATTTCGAATTCGTAAAACTCTCCTGCCTCCAAAGGCCGTGGTCTGTCGGCGCAGACGGGCGTATGAAACATCCCAGCTTTCAGCCCTCGCTCAAGCAGCCCGTCGACCAGTTTCGAAGGGTCTCCGTCTTCAGCCAGTGCCTCCAGCCCCTCTCCTCGATCCACTTCGCCGACTGTGAAAAAAGGGTCGGCCTCACTGTGCAATACCCAAGCTCCAGGCGAAATGAGAGTTGGCGTTTCGCTCGCGGGGGCAATGTTTTGGATGCGAACGCGAAAGGTAACCGTTTCGTTCGCGTCTTCCTCGGCCGATTGCAAGACAGCCCGCGACTCTTCATTCGCCGACACATAGGCGGTCGTGAATGCCAGAGTAGTAAGAATTGCGAAAGCAACACCCCAAATGCGAGTGTTTAGCATGACAAGTGCCCTCATCCAGTACGTCGCTGAATTTCCCACTCTTTTTGCTATACTGCAAGTGGCCGTATCGGGTCGTTGCGTTGGACATTCCTCTGGTAGACAGAGATGTCTTCCAACAACCCCTCGGTTGTCGAAAGCGCCTCTTCAAATTCCGTCGCGACAACACGAGCTACCGCCTCTCCGATGGCGCCGACGTCCAGATCCAGGACGCCGTCCCATTCGGCTAGAGAAGCCGTCAATTCCCCTGCCTGTTCCATTGCAAACTGCGTGCGGGATGCGATCCACTCCCAAACCGTATCTGCGCCGACTCGCTCCGCCAGTGTTTCCAGCCACCCAATGATCGTCCCCGCGCCTTCTTCCCGCAGCTCATTGAAGGCGTTTCTCATAATGTCTTGCGCGTTACCCAAAATATCGGCAAAGTCGGCCAGCTTGCCCGAACCATCCAGCACCTGCCACCATCCCTGCACTAGCTTGAACAGATACCTTCCCAGGAACAGAAGAGAAACTATCTGAATAGCAAACATCAGCGGCGCAAATATGGGAATCATAAACGGAAAAAGCAAAGAAATTCCGATAACTAGACCTGTTACGACTAGACCTCCAAGACCAGTAAAGACACTTACCCTGACTACCTTGTCTACCATCTCGTCCCAGCTAATGTTGCCCTCTGCATACTCCAAACCACAATCCAAACTGGCCAGAAGGGCACCCGCAACAACACCAAGCAATGCTCCTTTCACCATTCCATTCAACGTAAGCTTTAGGGTGGAACGAACCGCTTCAGATCGCAATACTGCTTTGGCATCTGCCAGATCGGCGGCGCTCATTGCGTTCGGACCCAACCGTTTGTTCTTGATGGAGCTCCACCAGATGCCGTTATCAGCTGTCGCCGGTCCCCCCACAGAGCGCGGCACAATATGAGACCAGTCCTTGCCCTGATGGAACTTCCACACGGCCTCCTGCCCGGCAGCTCGCACGGGCGCAGGAACACTTTCCCAAAGTCCCCGTGCCGCGGGCAAGCTCTTGTATTCGGCGCCCGCGTAGTGGTATTTGGCCTTCAGGCCAGCAGGCAGATTCTCAAAGGATAGATTGTTGCGAAATGAATTCAGAAACCAGCCAGCCACCCACAGCGCACCTTTGCCTGCTGCCAAATGGATTTGCAATTCAGGCTGATTCAGTATCTCCAAGCCCTCCGCAACTGTTACTGGGTTGTCGTCGTCTTGGGCATAGACTAATGCGGTGGACATGTGTGGAGAAGCAGCCAGAGTCAGAGCCATTCCGGCCGCTACCGATGTCTTGAGAAAACTGCGACGAGAAAGCATCTGATCCTTCATTATTATCTCCGAAGTAATTCAGGTGAGCTACAGTCCTGCCGTTTGCGACACGTCAAGATTTCGCATTGGCCTAATGCCTGCTCCACAAGCCCTTTCGCACACACAGATCGTACCGGGAAATCGATCTCAGCTTCAGGAAAATAGCATTGTCCAATTTCCTGTACGATGACACATCCAGCGTCGG
This sequence comes from Caldilineaceae bacterium, assembly GCA_022827195.1. Lineage (GTDB taxonomy): Bacteria > Chloroflexota > Anaerolineae > Caldilineales > Caldilineaceae > Bin5. The sequence goes on along the minus strand of JAJDTL010000050.1, from coordinate 21,149 downwards.
CGATACTTTCGTGCTGTGGCGCGAGCAGACGGAGGAGTTCCTGGGGAGGGAAATCGTCCGACCGGGCATCAGATGGCCGTGGACAAGATAATCAATTCTCAGGCTAAGCCGTTCTGACACTTCGGCTTCTTCAACCGTTGGAAACTTGATGAAGAGCGCTTAGCTCTTTTGACCTGCCCCCGATGTTTGTACCACCCGTTATGTTAGTCCGGCAAGCACGAGGACAGGGTCGGCAGGCATGAGTGCCTCAGGCGCCGGCGGCCGGTAGCCCAGAGAACTGTGCGGCCTGACCTGGTTGTAGGTCCGCCTGTAAGGCTCCGTCAGCACACGCACCTCCAGCAACGTATAGAAGATCTCCCTGGCCAGCAGTTCGTCCCCCGACTTTCCGTTGAAACTCGCAAGCCGTTCTCCCACGGCGACCCAGGCTCGATGTAGAGCGTCCTGGCTCCCACCCGCCCAAGCCACTCACGCACAGCACGGGCCGTAAACTCCGGCCTGTTGTCCGAGCGAATGTGGTCGGGCACCCCTCTGAACAGCATCAACTCGGCCAGCGCCTCTATCACTTCAGCTGACTGTATGCTGCGGCCAGCCCGCAGCGCCAGACACTCCCTGCTGTATTCATCGATGACGGTCAGCAACCGCACCCCTGTGCCGTCATGGAGCCTCAGGTGCACGAAGTCGTAGGCCCACACATGGTTCTTCCACGCAGGCCGCAGACGCACACACGAACCGTCATTGAACCACAGACGCCCTCTCTTCGGCTGCTTCACCGGCGCCTTCAGCCCTTCACGCCGCCATATCCTCTCCACCCGCTTGTGGTTCACGTGCCAGCCACGATGCCGCAGAAGAGCGGTGATCCTGCGGTAGCCGTACCTGCCGAACTGAGTAGCCAGCTCCACGATCTCCTCGGTCAGCGCCTTCCCGTCCTCCACCGGCCTCGGCGCGTATCGCTGTGTCGAGCGAGGATGACCCAGCACCCGGCAGGCGCGTCGTTCCGAAACCCCGAAGAGCGCCTTCACGTGGTCGACACACTGGCGACGACGTGAAGGACTCAGAACTTTCCCTCGGCCGCCTCCCGCAGGATCTGGTTGTCCAGCGTCAGGTCCGCCACCGCTCGCTTCAGGCGGCTGTTCTCCGACTCCAGACGCTTCAGCCGCCTGGCCTGGTCGATCCTGAGGCCCCCGTACTCGCTGCGCCAGCGGTAGAAGGTCTGCTCGGTCACCCCTATCCGGCGGGCGGCCTCAGCCACCGTGCTGCCCTCGGCTATCGCCACCTCGGCCTCTCTCAGCTTGTTGATCACCTGCTCCGGCGTATGTCTCTTCTTGGCCATCTTTCCCCCCTTTCTACGGCCCAATTCTAACATATTAACTGGACCAGTTCTTGGGGGGCAGGTCAAATGATTGACCACCTCTCTACGCCTGTCCTGCCGCGCAAATTTTTTTTGCCCGATCTCTCGTAAACGCTCGTGTAACGCTCGTATATCTCTCGTACGAGCGCTCATGAGTTGGTCACCTCCTCGACCCACGCAAACGCCCTTCCGGTAGCTCCTGCGCACCCACGCCAATGACTGTGCCTGTTCGAAAGTTCGCCTACCTATCTGCCCCTGTCGCGCCGCGAAAATTTTTTTGCCTGATCTCTCGTAAACGCTCGCGTAGCGCTCGTACATCTCTCGTACGAGCGTTCGTGTGTTGGCAACCCCTTCGACCCCCGCAACCGCCCATCAAGGAGGTCCCGCGTACCTACCCCCAAAAGCTCTGCCTGCTCGAACGATCGACCACCTATCGACCCCTGTCGCGCCGCGAAAATTTTTTTGCCTGATCTCTCGTAAACGCTCGTGTAACGCTCGTACATCTCTCGTACGAGCGTTCGTGTGTTGGCAACCCCTTCGACCCCGCAAGCGCCCTTCCGGAAGTCCTTTCGTTACCACGCCAAAGACTGTACCTGTTCGAACCTTTGACCAACGCTCTACGGCTGTCCTGCCGCGAAAATTTTTTTGCCCGATCTCTCGTAAACGCTCGTGCAACGCTCGTACATCTCTCGTACGAGCGCCCGTGTGTTGGCAACGCCTGCGATCCCCGCAAGCGGCCTTCAAAGAGCCCTTGTTTACCCGCTTTAGCAGGCTGTGCCTATTGGGACGTTTGACCGCCGAATACAGCCCCTCTGGAGATCGGTCTTTCAGCCGGCTACGATTTGCAATTGGTAGGGGCGCCCCTTGTGGGCGCCCTTCGTGGGACATTTTGGCGTCCGGATGTAGGTGCGATTGCCCTGCTGCCCAACTGGCTTACCGCGCAGACGGCGTCTTCTGTGGTATCTTGTAACTCCGGCGGCGCGTCTGAACTGACATGCTTGCCGCGGCCGTGGACCATGATCGGCGGCCCCCACGCGTCGTGCGGCAGTGCGACCTGCATGGTGGACCACTGCAAAAGGCCTCTCGCCTCGCCGTTCTGTCATAGGGTCCAACCATACGGTTCCGCGTGCTTCGCCGCGCTGGTCAAGCCCGCTGCGGTCTACCGAGTCGAGATCATGTCTCAACAAAAGTGTCCGCCGGCGATGACAGGGGCTCTCTACGAATTCACCCGACATGCCGCGTTCAAGTCGCAAAAAACGCGACTCATTCGATAAGACCGTACCTCTATGCTTCCATCCCGGAGCCGCTCCCTTGAACGTCACCCGCTATGAACCCGGCGCGGCCGCCATGCTCCCAGCCCTGCGCCGCTTTACCGATGCCGCTGACGGCCAGACCGCGACCCTCATCGGCGACCCCTCTCTCCTCGACCGCGAGCCGGTCGCGCTCTTTTGCTCCGTCCAGTGCCCCGGCGACCTCATCCTTAAGAGCTACGACCTCGCCCGCAGCCTGCGGACCAGCCCCCTGACCTTCATCGGCGGCTTCCAGTCCCCGATCGAAAAGGAGTTCCTCGACCTGCTCCTGCGCCAACCTGTTACCCAGCCCGGCCAGACCGCGCCGGCCTCCCCCTCCGTCATCGTCTGCCCCGCGCGCGGCATCGCCAGGATGCGCATCCCCCGCCCCTGGCGCGAACCCCTGCATACCGGCCGGCTGCTGCTCCTCTCCACCTTCGCCGACACCGTCCGCCGCCCCACCGCGGCCGCCGCGGCGCGCCGCAACGCCGGCGTCGCCGCCCTCGCCGGCCGTTTCCTCATTCTCCATGCCAAACAGGGGGGCAAGACGGCAGACCTTGGCGAAAGGGCCCTCGCCGCAGGCAAACCGGTCTACACGTTCGACGCCCCTGCCAACGCGCACCTCATCGCTCTCGGCGCGCAGGATCTGTCCCGATTGGCTCTCCAGCCGGCCGGGACAGGATGCGTCAGCGAATCAGATCAGGGATAGGTGAGGAGATGAACGCACGCGGCGGGCGCTGCTCGTACGGGCCGCCGCCAACTGACACCGGAATACGTTAGACACGGAGCAGTGACCCGCCCAGGAACCGGCCACTGGCAACTGACCACTGGCAACTGACCACTCAGACAAGGATTGCGCCATCAGAAACTCCCGTCGCGCGTTTCGAAGTGGGTCGGCTTGTCCAGTGTGGCGCCGTCGCTCTCCACCCAGGCCGCGATCCATTCGAGCATCTGCTGCAGTGAGACGTGGGGGTATCCGAAGAGCTGCGCCGCCTTGGCCGCGTTGTTGAGCAGCGCGGTCGGCGCCTCCTCGCCGCTGAAACGGGGCCTTTTGCCGAACATGTCGCCCAATGTCTCGGCCACGCGGCGCACCGAGACCGTCTCGGGGCCGGTGACGTTGAGCACGAACGGCGGCGCGGCACAGTGATCGAGCAGCGCGATCGCCTGCGCGTTGGCGTCCCCCTGCCAGATGACGTTGGCCGCGCCCATGTCGAGCCCGACCGGCTGCTGCGCGTATACCTTGCGCGCGATGTCGACCAGCACGCCGTAGCGCATCTCGACCGCGTAGTTGAGGCGCACGATGGCGCAGCGCAGGCCGTGTGCGCGCGCGAAGTAGTCGAAAATGCGCTCGCGGCCGAGGCAGGACATGGCGTATTCGCCGACCGGGTCGAGCGGGTGCTCCTCGCGGGGCCCGCCGGCGACGACCGGCACGAGCGGATAGACGTTGCCGGTCGAGAAGGCGACGATGCGGGCATCGAGATAGCGCTCGCAGACCAACCCCGGCAGGTGCGTGTTGATCGCCCAGGTCATGTGCTGGTTGCCGGTGGTGCCGAACTTCTGGCCCGCCATGTAGATGACGCTGCCGCTGTCCGGCAACCCGGCCAGCTCGCTGCGGTCCAGCAGGTCGCAGGTGACCGTCTGCACGCCCCAGCCCTCCAGCCGGTCGCGCACTTGCGGCTGGCTGAAACGGGCGACGCCATAGACGCGGTGGGGGGAGTTGACTCTGTCGAGGCCGCGCGCTGCCATACGCGCCAGCGTCGGGCCCATCTTGCCGCTGACGCCGAGGACGACCAGGTCGGAGTCCAGCCTTTCCAGCGCGGCCAGCGCCGCGGGCAAGGGTTCGGAGAGCAGCAGGTCGAGCTCCTCTTCGCTGCGGGGGGCGGGAAGGTTGTTTCCAGACTCAAGCGTGCCGGGCAGTGGTGTTGCGCTCATCGTTTTTCACTTTCGTTGGCAGATTCCTGGGGCGGCGGCGCCTGTGCGGCCGCCGACTGACGCTATTCGTCAAAGGCTGACTGTACTATAGGCCGGAATGGGCGTCAATGCTTCTGCGTTGTCCTTGCCGCATGGGCGGCAGAAAAAGACCATTTGACCGCAGGTGCTGGAAATGCTATAGTGCCGCGCGCAGGCCACTTCCCGCCGTCATTTTCCTCACTCATCGCATCATCGTTCTCGGCTTTACCGAACCAAAAAGGAGTCTGAAATGAACAGAGCACTGTCTCGCCGCCAGTTCCTTATCGCGACCGGCGGCCTCGCTGCTGTCGGGCTAATCGCCGCCTGCGGGACGCCGCCGGCGCCGGCGGCCATGGACGACGATGAAGCCGAAGGCTCAGGCCTGACCGGCGAGCTGACCATCGACATGCAGTACGTTCCGGGCAAGGTGACCGCGGACACACCGGTGGCGCTGCACGAAATTCTGCACATCGCGGCAGAGTACGAGGAGATGCACCCCGGCGTCGAGGTGACCTTCGAGGAGCCGTGGAAGGCGACGGAGGCGATGACCCAGCCGACCTACTTCAAGGCCGGCGCGGCGGCTGGAACGCTGCCGGACATCACCTTCATGTACGGCCTCTCCTTCATCTACGACAAGGACGCGATTATCGCGACGACCGACTACCTGGACCAGCCCAATCACTACATGCCCTCCGACCAGCCCGGCCACGAGCGCTGGGTCGACCAGTGGTTCGATGATGTGCAGCCGCTGGTGCTGGCCGACGGCAACAACTATGACATTCCCATGGGTTGGGGCAACCCGGGACTGGTGATCGCCTACAACAAGGAGATGTACGCCGAGGCCGGCCTCTCCGGACCCCCCGAAAAGACCTATTACGACTACTACCAGTCGTGCCAGCAGATCCTCGATGCCGGCATGATCCCGCTGGAGAGCACGCTGCTCAGCTGGGAGTGGGACCGCATGGTCGACTACCTGGTCCGGTCGATGGGGCTGTTCGACCTGATCGACCTCAACGGCGACGGCTTCTGCACCGATGTCGAGCAGACCCGCGCCGCGATCGCCGGCATCGTCCGCTTCGACTCGCCCTACTGGGTCGAGCCGACCCGCATCTGGAAAGAGGTCACCAACTACTTCCAGCCCGGCTACCTGCAGATGGCGCAGACGACCAATGCGATCGGCTATGGCGAGATCTTTATGACCGAGCAGTCGGCGATGGTGTGGCACGCCGTCCGCATCTGGCCGCAGCTGATGGAGCTGGGCGGCACCGACAAGTTCGGCGTCTTCAATCTGCCGCGCCTGACCAATAAGCTGACACCGTGGGGCGCAGAGGACCCGACCTGGCTGATCGCGCGCTCGACCGAGAGCAAGACGGTGACCAGGACCGCGCGCGAACGCGGGCACGTCGACCTGGCGATCGATTTTCTCAAGTTTATGACGACGCCGGCCAATTCGGAGCGGCTGATCCAGGAGCGGTTTGGCACCAACCTGGTGATGCCGACGATCAAGGGCCTCGAAGCAATCGAGCTCGACGACGATGTCAAGGCCCTGGTCAGCGACTATGAAAAGAAGACGGCCAAGCCCGGATTCTCCTCCGACCGCATCGGCGACTGGCACTTCTGGTACGAGTGGTTCTCGGTGCTTCAGGCCTACTTTGCCGACACCATGACACTGGAAGAGATGATCCAGGTACAGATCGACGTGCTGCCGACCTTCATCGAAAACTTCCTCGTCGATAAGGAGCTGCACGAAGAGGCCAAAGAGTGGGAGAAGTTGAGGGCCGACTACACGCCGCCGCCGTGGGGTGAGTACACGGTCCCGACCGAACCGTTCGTGATGCCGTTCAACGCCTAACCGCAATGGAAAGCGGCCAGGGGTCAGTGATCAGCAGATCGCTGGCCCCTGGCCCTTGCGAACCCCATGTCAGTTCAGACTGCCAACGCCCGCCCCGATAGCCCACTGTGGAGCGGCCGCCGCCGTACGCTGCGCCGCAACCTCACCGCGTTCTTCTTTCTGCTGCCCACCTTCCTCTTTCTGGCCATCTTCATGTATCAGCCGACCCTCAACGTCATCTATCATTCCTTCTTCCGCTGGGACGGCTTCACGATAGAGCGGTACATAGGGTTCGGGAACTTCACCAAGATGTTTTCTGACCCCAACATGCACATCGCCACGCGCAACCTCGGCTGGTTTTTCCTCGGCTGGATGTTGCAGCGCCTCTCCCCCTTCCTGGTGGCGGAGCTGGTCTTCAACCTGCGGCGGGAACGCACCAAGTATTGGTACCGCACGCTCTTCGTCCTGCCGATGGTCGTCCCCTTCCTGGTCACGATCATGATCTGGAAGTTCATCTACAACCCGCTGCCGACGATCGGCGTGCTCAATCGCATGCTGGGGAGTTTCGGTCTGGAAGAGTGGCAGACGGCGTGGCTGTCCGAGCCAAGCCTGGTGATTCTGGCGCTGCTGCTGGTCAGTTTCCCCTGGATATCCGGCTGGCCCTTCATGATCTTCTACGCCGGGCTGCAGCAGATCCCCAGTGAGGTGCTCGACGCCTCGGTGATGGACGGCTGCAATGTCTGGCAGCGCATGTTTCGCATCGACATCCCGCTCGTGGTCACCTCGATCCAGCTGGTGGCGATCCAGACGATGATCGGCATCATCCAGGATTTCGCCTTTGTGCTGATCATGACGGCGGGCGGGCCGGCCAAGGCGTCGCTGGTTCCCGGCCTGCTGCTCTTTATGGCCGCCTTCCGCGGCGACCATATGGGGTACGGCGCAACGATCGGCGTAACCATGTTCATCGCCATCTTCATTCTGACGCTGCTGAGCTTCCGCTACACGACGTCGCCCTTCGCCCGCACCCGACGAACGAGGGAGACCTGATGACCGAGCAGACAGTCGACCAGCCCTTCTCCTCGACGCATGACGATGCGCAGTCGGAGATTGGCGCGCAGCTCAAAAGCGCGCTGCATCATGCGGTGCTGGTCTTTCTCCTCTTTCTGACCTTCTTCCCCTTCATCATTGCCATCTTCACCTCGCTCAAGAGCTTCCAGCAGCTGCTGGTAAACTTCTGGCTGCCGGCCTTCCCGCTGCAGCTGAACAACTACGTGATGGCGTGGAACGAGATCTACCGCTCCATCATCAACAGCAGCCTCGTCAGCCTCGGCGCGGTCGCTGGCGTTCTGCTGTGCGCGTCGCTGGCCGCCTACGCCTTTGCGCGCATCGACTTCGCCTGGCGCGACGCGGCCTACTACCTGGTGCTGTCGCTGCTGATGATTCCCAGCGTCCTGACCCTGATCGGCCGCTACCTGCTGATCGTCGAGTTCGGGCTGATGAACTCGCTCTGGGGGCTGATTCTGCCCTATATCGCGGGGGGGCTTGCCTTCGCCGTCTTTCTGCTGACCGGATTCTTCTCCGACCTGCCCGAGGAGCTGTTCGAAGCGGCCAGGATGGACGGCGGCACCGAGCTGCAGATGTACCGGATGATTGCGCTGCCCCTTTCGCGGCCGATCATGGCGATCGTCGGCCTGCTCACCTTCCTCTCGAGCTGGGGGGACTATGTGTGGCCTCTGCTGGTGCTGCGCTCGCCGGAGAAGTTCACGCTGATGTTGGGGCTGGCGAGGTTTACCGGCAACAACCAGGTCATGTTCGGGCCGCTGATGGCCGGCTACGTGATCGCGTCGGTCCCGACCGCAATCATCATTGTCCTGATGATGCGCACCTTCGCCGGCGCCGCCCTGGTTGGAGCATTCAAATGACCGACGGCAAGAATTTCAGGGTGGGAATCGTCGGCTGCGGCAGGATGGCAGGGCTGCACGCCGAGGCCTATACGCTTGTGCCCGCTACGCAGCCGCTCGCCGCCGCCGACATCGACCCGGACAAGCTGGACCTCTTCTGCGAACAGTGGTCGATCCCGCAGCGCTACAGCAGCTACGAGGAGATGCTGGCCCAGGCCGACCTGGACATCGTCAGCGTCGTCACGCTGGACAGCCTGCACGGCCCCGCGACCATCGCCGCGGCCGAGGCCGGCGCGCGCGGCATCCTCTGCGAGAAGCCGATGGCCTTCGATCTCGAGGAGGCGGATCGCATGATCGCTGCCTGCGACCGCGCCGGCGCCAAGCTGGTGATCGACCACTCGATGCGCTTCGAGAAGAACTTCATCGAAGTGAAGGCGATGATCGAGCGCGGCGACATCGGCAATCTGCGCACCATCCGCGCCAACCTGCTCTCAACCGACCAGCGCGATCCCAGCAGCTGGCATTCGCAGTTCGCGACCGCCGGCGGCGGCGAGCTGATGCACAACGGCACGCACCTGTTCGACCTGATCCGCTTCTACGCCGGCGACCCGGAGTGGGTCTTCGCCACGGTGGAGCGCGGCAACAAGGCGATCACAATCGAGGACCTGTCGGCCGGCCTGTTCCGCATGGACAGCGACAGCCTCTTCTTCTTCGAGTCGGGCGGGCGGCGGCGCTACGGCTGCTTCGAAATCCTGATCGAAGGGGACGAAGGCCGCCTCGCGATCCAGCACGGCGCGCGCAACGCCCTGGAGCAAAGGGGCGGGTGGGCCTGGGAGCCCTACCTTCACCGCTGGCGCGGGCGCACCGAGCCGGTTGCATGGGAGCCGGTCGCGACGCAGCGGGACAACGCCGTCATCAACGTGGTGGCCGACCTGGTCGACTGCATCGAGAACGACCGCGAGAGCATCTCGAGCGGGCGGCAGGGCCGCGCCGCGCTGGAGATGATCATGGCGGTCTACGAGTCGCAGCGTCGCGGGCTGGCCCGCGTCGACTTCCCGCTGGCCATCCAGGACAATCCGTTTGGAGACATGCTCGACAGAGGTCAGATTTAGCGAAGGAACCCCCTGCACCCGCCGGAGTTTGTCAGTCCCCAGATGAAGCGCACCTTCACAGGCCCCACCACGGCAGGAGAACACAAATGACGGACGGCAAGCGTTACACTGCAGGTATCGTCGGCTGCGGCAGGGTGGCCGCGATGCACGCCAAAGCCTTTACAGAGGTGCCCGGTACGCAGTTGGCAGCCGCGGCCGACATCGACCCGGATAAGCTCGATAGCTTCTGCGAACACTGGTCGATCCCACAGCGCTACAGCAGCTACGAGGAGATGCTGGCCCAGGCCGACGTCGATATCGTCAGCGTCTGTACGCTGGACAATCTGCACGGCCCGGTGACGATCGCGGCGGCCGAGGCCGGCGTGCGCGGCATCCTGTGCGAAAAGCCGATGGCCTTCCACCTCGAAGAGGCCGACCGCATGATCGCGGCCTGCGACCGCGCCGGCGCCAAGCTGATCGTCAACCACTCGATGCGCTTCGAGCAGAACTATATCAATGTGAAAGAGATGATCGAGCAGGGCGAAATCGGCAATCTGCGCACGATCCGCGCCAACCTGCTCACGACCGACCAGTACAATCCGAGCAGCTGGCATACGCGTTACGAGACGGCGGGCGGCGGCCAGCTGATGCACGACGCCACACATATATTCGATCTCATCCGCTTCTATGCCGGCGACCCGGAGTGGGTCTTCGCCACGGTGGAGCGCGGCAACAAATCGGTCACGATCGAGGACTTGGGGGCAGGGCTGTTCCGCATGGACAACGGCACTCTCTTCTTTTTCGAGTCGGGGGGACGGCGTCGCTACGGCACCTACGAGATCCTGATCGAAGGGGATGAAGGGCGGCTGGCGATCCAGCACGGCGCGTTCAACAGCCTGGAGCGGTCCGCCGGCTACGGCTGGGAACCCTATCTGCACCGCTGGCGCGGCGGCGCCGAGCCGGTCGAGTGGGAGCCGGTCGCGACACAGCGGCAACACGCGTGGATCAACGCGGTAAACGACCTGATCGACTGTATCGAGCAGGACCGTGAGAGCGTTTCAAGCGGGTGGCAGGGCCGCGCCGCGCTCGAGATGATCATGGCGGTCTTCGAGTCGCAGCGCCGCGGGCTGGCCCGCGTCGACTTCCCGCTGGATATTCGCGACAATCCGTTCGGAGATATGCTCAGCAAAGGGCAGATATGACCAGTCGCGATTGGGTCAGGGAAGGCCGGGAGAATAGAATGGATTAGAGTCAAGTAGTGCCCGTCTCTGCTTGATCGTTGGTATCCACCGCCAAAGAGAAGGAAGCCGAAAGTAATGAACAGTCAGAGAATAGCTGCGTTGTTGGACGAATCTTGCGCAGATGCGCTGAATGAGTGGTGGGATACGCACAATAGAATACTTTTGCAGAACAGGGCTTCCCTTGCCATACAAGACTTAAAGCGTAAACTGCGTAGTTTTGAAAAGCCCAATTACGATGATGATTATATTCTGTCTGCGTATGTTATCGTCCACCAAATCAGTCACATAAACATGGCGTTGCAGGCGTTTTCATCTTTACAACAAGAGAGGGGCCTAGTCTCCTACCGCAGTGACTCGCTAAGAATCGTCGATTTGGGAGCGGGAACTTCCGCAGGGCGTATTGGGGCCGTGCTGATGGCAGCTGAGGCCATAAGGAACGGCCACTACATTGAACACATCTATTTCGACGAAATAGACATCAGTGAACCCATGTTGGAAATGGGCGAGCTTGTCTGGCAGGCTTTCACCGAGCGAGTACGCAATGAATGGAACGATCCTAACTTAAGACGCGCTGTGGAAGTCTTAGACTACAACCAATTCGTTGACTGGCGAGAGGTAGGGGAGCAGAGCAATTGTGAGACATGGCTGACTGCGTTCCATGTAGTTTATCAAGACCAAGTGAAGAATTCTTTGCAAGAGGTGCTTAAGGGACTTTATGAGAGGGTCGATCCTATAGCAGGATCATTTAGTTGCTATCATTCAACAGATTGGTTTGACGGAGCCAAAAACCTCGATCTGATGCAGTCGGTTATGCCTCCTTTTGACATGTCATCGCAATGTTCGCCTTCCTCCTCAGGGGAAAAGTGTCCTACTTCGAAAACTAGCCAATGGGCAGCAGATAAAGGTTTTATATCACACGGGGAGTTTAACTACGGCTGGCGTCCATTTCTGAAGGTAAGGGATTGCACTTTACTGTACGGGTATAACATTCCCTTTTGATCGGACAAATCTTACTTCGGTTGATCTGAAACTCAGTTGATCCGAAAGATAGAGTCCCCTTACGCCTTGGGAGTCAAAAATGCCAAACGTCAAGATGCCAGTTCAGGGCAATCTGTTTGGTGATGAGGTTGGAGTTCTTCCTGAGGTTGAGCCTCCTAGCGCCAATCGCCCTCTTCGTATCGGCCCCACCGCCGTCAACTACGCTCCTTCCCGCGAGATACTGACCCGGGCCACCGGGTTTATGGATGCCTACGACTATACGCTCAACCCTTACAGCGGCTGCTCCTTCGGTTGCACCTACTGCTACGCGGCCTTTTTCAGTAGGGACATCGAAAAACAGAAGACGTGGGGCTACTGGGTCACCGTCAAGGAAAACGCCGCTGCGTTGCTGCAGAAGCGCAAGCCGGGCTTTCTGAACGACAAGCTCATCTACATGAGCAGCGTGACAGATCCTTACCAGCCGATTGAGAAGGATCTGGAACTGACCCGCCAGATTCTCAAGGTCATGGCTGAACGCCCCCACAAGCCCAAGCTGGTGGTGCAAACACGTAGCCCGACGGTGGTGCGGGACATCGACCTGTACTGCAAGATTAAAAAGAATGGCGGGCGGGTACAGATCAATATGACCGTTACGACGGACGATGAAAGTATCCGGCGTACCTTTGAGCCATTCTGCCCCTCCAATCCGGTGCGGTTAAAGGCAATCAGGGAAATTCAGGCTGCCGGGATCGACGCCTGCATTACAATGACACCGGTCCTCTTGGTCAATGACAAGCGCAATTTCACCGAAAGTCTGATAGCCACCGGCGTCAAAAAATTTATCGCCCAACCCTTCCACTTCACCCGCGGGCGCTTCGTGGCTGGTACACGAGACGAGGCGTTTGACTTGATGGCAAAAAAAATGGATTGTAGTCGGAAAGAGTTCGTCGGCCAGTATCAGGAAAGCTATCAGGAATTCTTCCAACACCTGAAAAAAGAACTGCACGAGCGCGGCTTGCCGGAATTGGGGGAGGGCAAAGACGGTTTCGAGCCTCCTTTCTAGCTAACTGAAGCAAACCTCTCGCTCGGAAGGGATTCATACTCTATGCGCCCGCCGGACCTGACCCACCAGCTGATCTACAGGAACCCGCACGCCTACTGCGCTTGGCCGGACATCAAGATCCTACAGGACGGCGACTGGGTGCTGGCCTTCTGCGAGGCGATGCGCCGCCCGAGCATCACGCATCTCGACCCGAGCCTGCTCAATATGCTGCTGCGCTCAAAGGACGGCGGGCAGAGCTGGGACGGACCGCAGGTGATCGCCGGCTACGACTTTGCCGGCATGGACGACCCCGGCATGGTGCAGCTTTCCAGCGGCGTGCTGCTGGTAAACACGGCGCGAAACAGCTTTGTCTCGCTGGATAGGGCCGACGGCGACGCGGCCTACACCGGCTATAACCGGCGGGAGGGCTTTGCCTGGGCCAGCTCCTACCCGATCGCCGAGGGCACCTACGTGCACCGCTCGGAGGACGGCGGGCGCACCTGGAGCGGGAGCGCGCGCGTCGATATCTCCCCCTTTGCCTCCGGCTACACGCTGCGCCCGATCACCGAGCTGGAGGACGGAAGCCTGCTGCTGCCCTGCTACGACGAGAGCCAGGTCCCGTGCCCGTCCTTCGTCGTTCCCTCCTACGACCAGGGCCGCACCTGGACCGGCGCGTCTCTGATCGCGCTCGACGACCGGATCGGCTTTTACGAACCCGCTCTGCTGGCGCTGCCGGGCGGCCGCGTACTGGCGCAGTTGCGCACGCATCAGGAGGGAAACATCCATCTCTACCAGTGCCACTCGGACGACGGCGGGCGCAGCTGGAGCCGCGCGCAGCCGACGCCGATGCGCGGCCTGCCGCCCCACATGCTGCGCCTGCAGGATGGACGCCTGCTGTGCGTCTACGGCCGCCGCTTTGCGCCTTTTGGGATTCGCGCCTGTTTGAGCAACGACGACGGCGTCAGCTGGGACATCGACAACGAGCTTGTCCTGCGCGACGACTTTCCCAACGGCGACCTGGGCTATCCGACCTCGACGCAGCGCGCCGACGGCTCGATCTGCACTGCCTACTACGGCCAGGACGACGAGGGCGTTACCTGCATCCAGGCCAGCTCATACCGGCTCCCGGACTGAGCGCGGCGGCGTTGAACCGGCGCGGCGTTACGCCCGCTGTGGCCGCACGCAACGGCTCTTGGGTTTTGAAAGAATGTGGGAAGTGGCGACGGGTGGACTTGAACCACCGACCTAGGGATTATGAAGCCCTCGCTCTAACCGCCTGAGCTACGTCGCCTGACTGCAAAATGAACCGCCGACCGATTTCGGTTCGGCGGCTCTTTGACTCTGAGGTAGCGGGGGCAGGATTCGAACCTGCGACCTTCGGGTTATGAGCCCGACGAGCTGCCACTGCTCCACCCCGCAACACAGCACAGAACACTCTATCATAGCAGCCGCTGTGCGTCAAATTGGCACCTTTTCCGTATGCGAACCGACCCTGTTTCGTGCGGGGGCGCCTGCCGCCTATTCGCGGAACCGCTGCAGCAGGGATTGCCACCAGTTCCATTCCAGCGGGCGGAAGGCGTCCTCCTCAGCCGCCGCGGGCGCTGCCGGCGGCGAACTCGCCACCGCCGCGGCGGGCACACCAAGCAGGATATAGACCTCGTCCCCATCCTGGACGTACCCCAACTCACCGCGCGCCATTTGAACGATGTATTCGTCGCTTGTCGCGTAACGCAATTGGGCCTGCAGGTCCAGCGTACTCTGCTGGCCAAGCGTAATGTTGCGCCGCATCTCCGCGATCTGCGCCTGCACCGCGGTCAACTCGCGCAGCTGGTCGACATGCTGAAAGATGAAATAGAGGCCAACGACAGCCGCGAGCAGCAGCAGCGCCGGGAAGGCAGGGTGGCGCTGCCGTCTTGCGTCTGCCGGTCCTGGATTGATTGCGACGCGGGTAAGGCCCATAACACTTCCCTTGCCGGACACGGGCGCGGTGCGTGCCACTCGCGATCCGGAAAAGATAGAAAAGGAACCCGGGGTTGTGACCTGGGTCCCTTTGGTGCCGCAGGAGGGATTTGAACCCCCACGAGCTAATGCCCACTACGCCCTGAACGTAGCGCGTCTTCCTATTCCGCCACTGCGGCGATACGTCGATTGCAGAGGTCGGCGGCCCGACCCTTCACACACGGACGGCAGTACCGTCTCCACCGCTGCACATCCGTAACGATTCTTATAACATGCAGGCCTTTTTCCTGTCAAATCAAATTCAGCCGGTATCCTGCAAACCGGTATTGCTCGCTTCAAGGCGCAGCCTGCAGTGATGCGCCTTTGCGCGGCTCATCTTTCGCTGAGCTGCTGGTTGACCGGGACCCGGCGCGTAAGAATATACCAGTCGGGGAACGTGGCGAAGCGGTCGGCCGGCGTGTTCAGAGGTCCGATCTGCACTGCCTTGACGCGCTCGCTGACGCCGTAGGTATAGGCCGGGTAGTAGAGGGGGATGGCGGGAATGTCGGCGGCAAAGAGATGCTGAAACCGCACATAGAGCGCGCGGCGCTTCTCCTGGTCCACCGTGCTTCTGGCCTCAGTCATCAACGCGTCGGCTTCATCGTTGGCCCACCCGCCGTAGTTCTGGCCAATATCGATCTGACTGCTGTGGTAGAGAGGGAAGGGGTCGGGGTCGCCGGTAATGTCCCAGCTGACGAGCACGGCGTCAAAGCGGCGCGGCACCAGAAAGTCATTGACCAGCCCGCCGAAAGTGACGCTCTGCGCGACGGCTTTGACGCCGACTGACTGCCAGTCCGCCGCGATCTGCTCGATAAGGGCGATGCGGGCGGCATCATCGTTTGTCAGCAGGATGAGTTGCATCGGCCGCCCATCCTTGTCGCGCGTGCCGTCGCCGTCGCTATCGACCCAGCCGCTCCCGTCCAGGAGGCGCCGCGCCTCGTCCGGGTCATAGTCGTAGGAGGGCGTGTCCGGCGCGTGGCCCCACTTGTTCGACGGAATCGGAGACGGCGCCAGCAGACCGTGCCCGCCGACCGCCTCTTCGAGCAACCGTTCGCGATCGAGCGCATGATAGAGCGCGCGCCGCACGCTCGCATCCTGCAAGAAAGGGACATCCGGGTTCTGCAGGTTAAAGGTCAGGCCGACATAGGTCGACAGCGGCGCGGAGAAAAGCTGCAGATCGGTCCGGTCCTGGACCAGCTGGATATCCCCCTGCATCACCTGGCTGACGCCGTCGAGCTGGCCATCGGCGTAGGCGGCATAGATCGAAGGGTAATCGGGATAGAAGTGAAACTCCAGGGCGGAGATCATGGGTATGTCTTCACCGGAGTACGGATTGCGTTCGAGGCGCAATAGCTGTGCCGAGGCGAAGGTCACCCGCATCGGGCCGTTGCCAACCGGGTGCAGATTGTAGGGGCTCTCGCGCAGTTGTGTCGGGGGCACGTTTTGCCAGATATGTTTAGGCAGCAGCCCGACCGTCGTGAATTGGAGGAACGGCGCAAACGGCTCGTCGAGCAGGAGGCGCACCGCGCGGTCATTGACCCGTTCGACCGTGACAGAGCGCCACAGCTCGGCCAGATCGGGCAGAATCGGCGAATCCGGGCTCTGCATCATTTCGATCGTAAACAGCACATCATCGATAGTTACGGGATTGCCGTCATGCCAGTACTGATTTTCTTTCAGGCGAAAGGTATAGGCGAGCCCATCCGGGGCGGACCAGGACTCGGCCAGGTCCGGCACGACCTGCCCCTGTTGATCGAGGCGGGTCAGGCCGCGGAAGAGGAGTCTGCACAGGTCGCGGTCGATGTCATGGGTGTGGCACAGGAGCGGGTTTATGTATTGGGGGTTGCCGGCGACGCCTTCGCGGAAGACACCGCCCCGCTCCGGGACCAGGGCAGTCGAGACGTTGTATGCCGTAACGCCCATCAGGAGGGTCAGCAGCGCAATGCCTACGACCGCGAGCAGCAACTGCCAGCGGATATAGCGGCCCAATGGCGGGGACGACTCCGGCAGCGCGGCCGGCCCCGGCAGATGTCCTGATTGAGTCGAGTGCAGGGGAGGCGGAGGGGGCGCACTCTGCAGCCCCGGATTGGCCGACCTATCGAAGGATTGCTGATCCGTCATGGGAAAGTTTCTAGTTTTCAGCAACCGCCCGGAGACGTGCCCTGGACCGCCACTGAAAATTAAAAACTGACGACTAAGGACCGCTAATGAAGGGCAACGGTCACCAGACTGAGCAGGAGAAAGAGAGACGCCAGCGTCAGCGTCAAATTGAACATCGTTTTTTCCACGCCGCGACGCGTGCGATGGATGCCGGCATCGCCGCCGAAGGCAGTACCGAGGCCGCTACCCTGACCTTGCAACAGGACGATGCCGATCAAGGTGATGGCGATAATTACCGTTGCGATCATCAAAAAAAAATCCATCGTTCACCTCGGAAAATTCAGCGGGCAGCGGTTGGCTGCTCGCCTCGGCAGCCGGCTGCAGTTCAGTCGTCGTCGCGGCTGCGTTATCCATGCGCAGACAAAAAGGCCCGAACACCGAGCGAAGGTACCGGGCCGCTACGCACGAAGATCAGATGCAAGAAGTGTGGCAATACAGGGAAAGCCGCGTTGTCAGCGCAGCCACTGTCATGCTTTTTCCGGTGGATTTGCCTCCGAAGCCACTGCAGGCTCAGCGCTCTCCTCAGCGGGGGCTGCATCTGCCTGCTCTGAGCCTTCCTCTTCCTCCCCATCCTTGGCGGCCCGGCGGAACTCGCGAATGCCTTTGCCCAAGCCGCCGAACACCTCCGGCAGCCGTCCAACGCCAAAGAAAATGACGACAATCACCAAAATCAGGATCAACTCTGTCGGGCCCAGCGTCGGACCAATCAGAAACAGGGACAACTCAGGTGTTCCTAATGAAAGCATGTGCTAAGCTCCTTAGCTCACAAAATGCGGAGCGCATCGTCGGTGTTGGTCTTACTTTCTAAACCGCTGCATTATACCATGAATTCGGAAGGCGGCAAATACGAATACCGATTTCCGAACAGGCCTAATCGTCCAATTGCAGTGCGATATGCCGCCGTTGCGCGGCAGGCTTGCCGCCGCGTCCAGCCTATTCAGCGCCGCTGCCAGCGTGTACCGCCACTTCGTCGGAGGCCTCCGGCGCGTCCTCAGCGTCGCCGGGGACCTCATCGATCTCGCGCAGGTGGGGGAACAGGATCACCTCGCGAATCGTGTCGCGGTCGGTGAGCAGCATCGTCAGGCGGTCTATGCCCATGCCGAAACCGCCGGTGGGAGGCATCCCATAGCTGAGCGCCTCGACGTAATCGACATCGACCGGATGCGCCTCCTCATCGCCCTGCGCCGCCCGGTAGCTTTCGTCGAGAAACCGCTGCAGCTGGTCGACGGGGTCGTTCAGCTCGGTGAATGCGTTGCAGAGCTCCATCCCCGCGGCAAAGCCTTCGAAACGCTCGACCAGCCGTTCATCATTCGGCATCCCCTTCGCCAGCGGACTGAGATCGCGCGGGTAATCGACCAGAAAAGTGGGCTGTATGAGCGCGTGCTCGCAGAATTTCGTGAGCAGCTGGTCCACCAATTTGCCCCAATTCGCCTCGGACGCGGCTTCGATACCGCGGCTGCGCATCTGCGCGCGCAGGCTGTCCGCGTCGGCAAACTGTTCGTAGTCGATGCCGGAAGCGTCTAGAATCGCCTGGCGCAGGGGCAGGCGCGGCCAGGGCGGTGAAAAGTCGATGGTATGCCCCTGCCACTCGACGATCGGGCTGCCGGTCACCTGTTCGGCGGTGAAGGCGACCATCTCTTCAGTGCGGCGCATCACATCTTCGTAGTCGGCGTATGCCTCGTAAAACTCGAGCTGTGTGAATTCGGGATTGTGTTTGAAGCTGACGCCTTCGTTGCGGAAATCGCGCCCGATCTCGTAGACCGCGGGAAAGCCGCCGACGATCAGCCGCTTCAGATACAGCTCGAAGCTGATGCGCAGATAAAGGTCCTGGTGGAGCTGATTGTGGTGGGTGATGAAGGGCTGTGCAGCCGCGCCGCCGTAGATCGGTTGCAGGATCGGCGTCTCGACCTCGTGGAAGCCGGCGTCGTCCAGATAGGCGCGCAGCGCGCGCACGACCGCGGCCCGCGCGCGGAACAGGTCGCGCGCCTCTTCGTTGGCCAGCAGGTCGACGTATCGCCGGCGATAGCGGACCTCCGGGTCGCGCACGCCGTGCCATTTGTCCGGCATCGGCTTGAGCGCTTTGGCCAGGAAGTCGATCTCGTCCACGGTGACGCTCAGCTCGCCGCTGCGCGTCACTGACAGCGCCCCGGTTGCGCTGACAAAATCACCCAGATCGATAAGCCGCTTCCAGACCTCGTTGTACCAGCCGTCGGGCAGGTTGTCCCGCTGGACGAAAAGCTGGATCTGGGCGCTGCCATCGTCCAGATCGGCGAAACTGACCTTGCCCATCACGCGGATGCGCTTGAGCCGGCCGGCCACACTCACGGTCGGCTGCTGCGCGGCGCCGTCGTCATAGAGCGCGCGGGCACCGGCAATCGAATGCGTGCGCTTGACCCGCGCCGGATAGGGGTCGACCCCGCGCGCGCGCAAGGCGTCCAGCTTCTGCAGACGGCTCTGCTCCTGGTCGCTCAGGTTTTCGGGGTCGAACAGCCGGCTGGCATCTTTCACAATTCATGCTCCTGCCCGGCGCGCCGTTTATCAATGGCTGTCAATGAACGGGGAGACATTCAGCCTTCAACGCGGACGATCTCGAACTCAATCTCTCCTGCCGGCGCCTCGACGCGCACCACCTCGCCCGCTGTACGGCCGATCAATGCCTTGCCGATCGGGCTTTCGTTGCTGATGCGCCCATTGGTCGGATCGGTTTCGGTCGAACCAACGATCGTGTAGACCTCCTCGTCGTTGTAGCCGTTTTCGCGCACGACTACCCGGCGCCCCAGGGCCACCAGGTTGTCCGGAGTCTCCGATTCGTCGATAATCTGCGCATTATGGATCTTGACCTTCAGCTCGCGGATTCGCCCCTCGACAAATGCCTGAGCGTTCTTGGCCTCGTCGTAGCCGGCGTTTTCTCTCAGGTCGCCTTCAGCCTTGGCTTCGGCGATCTGCTGGGCAATCTCCTGTCGTCGCTCACCGACAAGATAATCCAACTCCTCCTGCAGAGCATCCAGGCCGCTTTGGGTCAGGTAAACTGGGCTTTCACTCATGGTTTTCGCTCGCTGATTGCGCAACGTATTGCGCGCCTATGGTCGGGCCGCCGACGTCGAAGCGGCCCCATGAAAGTAAACGCCGACCCGTTTCACCAGGTCGGCACCGCCCCCCGCGGGCAGGGGCACATGCAACTCTTTATCTGGTACGATTATAGACCAATTGCCTGAACGGCGCAAAAAACAGAGGCGTTTGGTGAGCAGTGCCGGCTGTCGCGCCCTATCCGGCGGGACCACCGGTGCCGCCGCCGGTTTTGTGGAGGTTGCGACCGATGTCAGGGCAAGTAGACTTCGATGCCTTCGCCCGTTTCTATGACGGTGACTACCGCGACTACACCGACGACATTGCGCTGGTCGTTCAGACGGCCCGAAGGGCCGGCCGCGCCGCGCTGGAACTTGGCTGCGGGACCGGCCGCGTCCTGATCCCGTTGGCCGAAGCCGGCTGTGACCCGGTCGGGATTGACAGGAGCGGCGCGCTGCTGGCGCTCGCCCGCGGCAAAGCCGCGCAACACGGCCTCGCGTCCCGTATCGGACTGGTTCAGGCGGATATGACGGCCTTCCAACTCGCGCAGACCGCGTTTGACTTCGTCTTTGTCGTAAGCAATACGCTGATGCACCTGACGACCCAGGCTGAGCAGCTACAGGCGCTGGAATGCGCCTACAGGCATCTGCGCGCCGGCGGCCTGCTTCTGGTCGATCTCTTCAATCCGGACACTGCCTATCTGGAGTCGATTTCGGGCGTTCAGGAGCTGGCCGATCGCTGGGAGGACGCGGACCGCAACACCGAAGTGTTGAAGTGGACGACCCGTTCTCTGGACGCTGCCCGCCAGCTCCAGCACACCCTCTTCATCTACGAGGAGCTATTTCCTGACGGGCGCAGCACGCAGACACGGCTCTCCTTCCCGCTCCGCTTCTGGTGGCCCGACGAGGGCGGCCGGCTGCTCGAAAAGGCCGGATTCGCGGTCGATGATCTGCTGGGCGACTTCGACGGCAGCCCGTTTCACCCGTACAGCGAACGCCTGATCTTCATCGCGCGCAAGCCGTGAATGCCGGTGCGCAGCATCCGTTGGCCGGTCGGATTGTGATTGCGTGCGTCTGACTGATCGCCTTCGAAGGTAGGGGAAACACCCCCCCGGCGGGTGCATCCCGAATTATTGTCTAAGGCGACAAGCCAAGAAGCTGAAGTGAATGTATCGGGTGAGGGCTGAGCAAGGTGGAACGCAAAGCGAGCATGGCTTGTGCGCCGTTACGCGACCAACGCATGCCAGATTGTTTG
>JAJDTL010000007.1 GCA_022827195.1 Caldilineaceae bacterium | reverse complement strand
GGGTTGTGGGGGTGCTTTGGTTGTCCTCGCTTCTCTGGCATTTCCACGAATTAGAACGTAGGGGCACGAACAAACAGCTTGGGCTTTTGACGGTTGGCTGGGCTGGGGAGGGGGCACGCGGGGCCGGTGAGGGTAGAAGGGAAGGAATAGGACGACGACGCCCGCGCGGCGGCGGCGCAGTGCGGCCATTGCTCGGCTTCGAAAGGGAACTACTCTAACCTGAATTCGGAGTAGGCGGGCGCCTTGTCAAGCCGGTAGAATGGGGATTCTCCAGCAAGAATTCTCCTATGTAGAAGGGTGGCCGGAGATGAGTATGCGCTAACTGTTCCGTCCTGTCGATGACTTCAAGTCCCTTTTTGCGTGTGCGCTCTTGCCGGGGGACAGGTGTGACATTCTGTTGATTCGACCCGTTGTCCGTTTGCCGCAACTGGCGCATCTTTCCTTTACCAGCTCGACGTGCAGCCTGATAACCCAACTCCTGTCGGGGCACCGGCAACCCGCCCGCCCCTGAGTGAGCACGTCCAAAGGGATCCACGCGCCTGACGGCCGGGCACAGTGAAATGCAGATTTGCCGCCATCCGCTGCCGTGCATCTACTCCGGCTCCGGTCGGGTATCGGGCAGGGCCACAAAATCCTGGACGACCACGAAGTCGACGCTGCCGTCGGGCATGACCTGTGCCTGGCGGATCTGCGCCAGGTTGGGTGCTCGGTTGCTGCCCTCCACGTTCATCTCAAAGACGCCGGCCGCGCTGATCGTACCCATCTCCTGCATCGCCCTCATAAACTCGGCCCCGTTCAGGCCGTCGAAGCCGGCATTGTTCATCGCAACTGTCAGAACGTCCGCTATCCCGAACATGGTGCTGTACATGAGCAGGTAGGTAAAGGCCTTCTCCGATTCGGGATAGCCCTTGGAATCGAAAGTCTCCAGCGCCCGCAGCACGCCCGGCGCGTGGGTATCGGTCCACCACAGGTAGGGGAAGACACCGTAATAGCCGGCGGCAAGGGGCGCATTCTGGCCCAGAATGTTGAGCACGTCGCGGTTCATGCCCCAGTTCACGCTGCCCAGCACGACCTGGTCGTAGAAGCCGAGCGCGTGCAGCGTGCCGACCACCTGGGCGACTCCAAACGAGAGGGACTGCATGTAGACCACATTGGCGCCGTTGACGAGCAGGTTCTGCAGTTGGCCGGTCACGTCCGCGGACGGGTCAACCGCCTGCTCTTCGAGAGGTAGCACGGTGACGCCCAGGGATGCAGCGAAAGCCAGCGCTTCGGGCGTGGTCGCGCCGGCGCCGAATGCGTTTGCCCAGCCGATAACGCCGACGGTGATGGCGTCTCCAGCCCCTTCGGGCTTGATATCCGCCCAGTTGTCGTGCACGAACTGCAGGAAGGCGGCAAACTGGTCGGAGTAGATTGGCACCATCCCGACCGTGTAGCCGTCGGCCGGGTCGTAAAGGGAATGGGCGTGGACCCCAGGTGCGATGTTGACGATCTCATCTTCGACCACGCGGTCTTTGAGCGCGATGGTCGCGGCGCTGTTGGTCGTGATAATAAAGAGCGGCTTGGGCGTCTCCTCGCGATACTGCTCGTAGACTCGAACTTCCTGCTCGACGACGTACTGCGTATCTTCGACACGTAGATTCAACATCACGCCACAGACGCCGCCATCGGCGTTGATCTGGTCGAGCGCGTCCTGTGCAGCGTTGACAAAGCCGGTTCCCGTCACCGTAGCCAGCGGTCCGGTCAGGGCCGCCTGTTGGTAGACGGTAAGCGATTCTCCCTGGTAGCTGTTTTCGCAGGAGATGTCCGTTGGCGCTTCGGCCGGCGCCTTCGCTTCCTCCTGCGCGGCGGGCGTCGGCTCCTCCTCTGTGGCCGTCGGTGCTTCTGAAATGGGAACCGGTACACAAGCGGCCATTGCCAGGGCGATGAGCAGAATGCAGGTGACGGAAGTGTATCTTTTCATCGCAGGTTCCCCTTCAAGCTTGTTGCCAGCGGCCCGTGGCAAGGAAACGTCGGAATTGCTCTATGCCCACTGTTTTCGATCTGCGTCTGCGAACCGGTCTGCCGGCAATTCCTCAATCCTCATATCTTCATCATCCATATGTTACCGACGTGTCATTTCAGCCAGCTAGTTTAGCAATGACGTTGCAGTATTGCAATACACTGTCTCCAGCACGACAGGTCAGGGTCAGAGCGGGCCTCAGCACCTGTCCCTTTATCGATCGACGCACCGGACCCGAGATCATCGCGGCGTGCTGTTTGAAGGCGCAAGCGGAGTGGACGCTCTACGCGGTCAGCGGAAGCGGCCGGATCACTATCGCCACAGGAATCGATCTAAGCGCTGCCTAGCGTCAAACTTGCTACCGTCCTGATTGCCTACACCTGTTAACCGAAGAAGCGATCTCTCCATCTCTCTGACAAAGATGTGGCCCTTTTGGCGGCCCTTATCTGACACCGAATTCGGCTTCGTTCAGATTTTGCTGGGGGACTCAGGCAGCGCAAGGTCTTCACCGGGCCGGTAGATCTCGGGCATGGCGACGGGCTGTCCAGGGCGGTAGAGGGTGACGTTGCCGCCGCCGTGGACGGTCCATTCGGAAAGCGAATTGCCGCTGATGGCGCCTGTTTCTACGTCGATGCCGATGAGGGTGGCGTCGGGTAGGAGGAGGCGCAGGGACTCCGCCCAGTGCTGGCCGAAGTGGTCATGGTGAGGCAGGACGATAGCTGTTTTGACAAGCCCCAGACCGGGCACGACTTGCTGTGTGCGGGGGTCGTAGAGATGGTCGCAGAGGACCATTGCGCCGGCGCTGCTGCCGGCGAGGACGGCGCCTTGTGCATGGGCACTCAGTACTGCTTCCCACGCAGGTGTATCCTTTAGCGATTCACAGAGATAGCCGGGGAAGCCACCGAGCAGGTAGATGAGCCGGGCGTCTGCCAGAGCGTCTGTGATCGAGGCATCTGCGGCCGAGGCGCGGTCGATCAGAGGGACGGTGCGGACGTTGGTCGCGCCGAGGCCGGAGAACCAGCGGCGGCCGTTTTCGCCGGCGCGTTTGTGGTTGTTGTCTGGGGCGGCTGCCGTCGGAATGATGACGATGTGTGCGTCGGGGCCGCCGGCCAATTCGATGCAGCGTTGGTCTGGCAGTTTCATTGCCCCTCCGAACTCGGCTCCGCCCTGCAGGACGATGTGTCCGCAGTCCATCTACACTATTTCCCAGGAATGTCTAGAACCGAGACGAGTAGAGCCCGGTTCTCCGGCCCATTCGGCGCGCCTGCGGCTGATTATCCCTTGACGGCGCCGGCGGTGAGGCCCGAGACGATATAGCGCTGCATGGCCAGATAGAATGCCACGGGGAGTACTGAAAAGACAAGGCCAGCGGCCATGTACTGCTCGACGGGGGTCTGGGCGATGGCCTTGAGGGTGGAGAGGCCGACGGAGGCGGGCATGAAGTCGCCGCTGCTGAGCATGATGCCGGCGTAGAGGTATTCGTTCCAAGCGAAGAAGAAGGCGACGACGGCGACGGCGGCGAGGCCGGGCGCGGAGAGGGGGAGGACGATGCGCCAGAGCGCGCCGAGCTCGGTGCAGCCGTCGACGACCGAAGCGTCGAGGACCTCGGGGGGCACGTTATCGAAGACGCCCTTGAGGATCCAGATGCAGATGGGCAGGATGAAGGCGGCGTCGATGAGGGCGAGGGAGGGGATGCTGTTGAGCATGTTGAGGCGGCGGTAGATGATGTAGAGGGGGATGAGGATGAGGACTTCGGGGAGCATCTGGGTGACGAGGAGGAAGAGGCCGAAGAGGTTGCGGCCGCGCCAGCGCAGGCTGGAGAGGGCGTAGGCGCCGAGGACGGAGAGGGCCATGCAGAGGAGCATGGTCATGGAGGCGATGAGAAAGGAGTTGCGAAGCCAGCGGGCGATCGGGTGCTCGCCGAAGAGCTCGCCGAACTGGTCGAAGTAGAGCTCCTGCGGGAGGAGGGGCGGGGGAAATCGGAGAATGTAGCTGCTGGGCTGGAAGGTGCTGATCATCATCCAGTAGAGGGGGAAGAAGGTGATGAAGGAGACGACAGTAACGGTGGCGTAGAGGACGACGCGGTTAAGCAGGCGGCGCGCGTGTAGTTTAGGCCTTGATGCGGGGGCGCTGCGGGCGGCGGTGGTCATATCAGTAGGCGTCCTGCGTGCGGCGGGCCTGCATGAGGATAAAGATGAGGGCAACGATAAGGGAAACGACGAAGCCGGCGACGCCGAGCGCGGTGGCGTAGGAGTAGTCGTAGAATCGGAAGGCGGTGTTGAAAATGCGGATGACGATAGTCTCGGTGGTGCCGGAAGGGCCGCCGCCGGTCATGAGGAAGATGATGGTGAACTGTTTGAAGGAGAATATGGCGGCGAGGACGACGAGCAGCTCGAGCGTGGAACCGATGCCGGGGAAGGTGATATTCCAGAAGAGCTGGAGGCGGTTGGCGCCGTCGACGCGGCCGGCTTCGTAGAGTTCCTGGGGGATGGCCTGGAGGGCGGCGAGGATGACGAGGCTGTAGAAGGGGAAGGCCTTCCAGGAGGAGATAAGGACCATCCAGCCCATGGCGAGCTCGGGCACGAAGAGCCATTGCGGGTTCTGGTCGACGCCGGGGAGCATGCGGGCGAGGATGTTGACGACGCCGAACTGGGGGCTGAGGATCCAGATAAAGATCATGACGGTGGGGACTTCGGGGATGGCCCAGGGCATCATGAGCATGCCGCGGGCGGCGGGGCGGAAGCGGAAGGGGCGGTTGAAAAGGAGGGCGGTGAGCAGACCGATAGTCAGGGCGACGATGATGACGAGAGCGGTGAAGAGTAGGGTGGTCTGGATGACTTTCCAAAAGGCAGGGTCGGAGAACATGCGCTCGTAGTTGTCGAGGCCGACCCATTCGGGCCGCGTCTTGGAGGCGAGCTCGATGCGGGTGAAGCTGCCGTAGATGCCCTGGATGATGGGGTAGACGACGAGAATGCCTTCGTAGAGGACGATGGGCAGGACGAGGGCGAACGGCAGGATGTATCTGCGGCGGCGGGCGCGTGGTGGCGTTTCACTCTGGCCGGGGCGGCCGGCAAGTGTGTCGGCGGCGATGCGTTCAGTCATGGTTGGCGGGCGCGGTCGTTGCGGCGGCTGGTTCAGCGTGCGGCGGCGTAGGCGTTCCTATATTCAGGCGGCGCGGAGGGGAAGGGCGGCGCGGGGCGTTTCGCGTTGACCCCGCGCCGGACTCCCGTTTCAAACGCGCGTCAAGAGATTCTTTCTGCCAGCTCTTCGGCCTGGCCCTGGGCGATCTCCATGGCTTCTTCGACGGACTTGCCGGCGATGAGCACGTCGGCGAAGTTGGTGATGACGATCTGGCCGAACTCGTTGAAGTTGTAGACGAAGTCGCCAACGATATCGAAGGGCGTGACGTAGTCGACGCCCCAATATCCGGGCTTGAGCCATTCGAGGCTGTCGAGGTATTCCTGGCGGGCGGCCGAGGGCTGGGCGAAGATGACGTCCTGGCAGCCTTCGACCATGCGGCGGTAGTTGTCGGGCACGTACATATAGGTGAGGAACTCCATGGACTCGTCGACGACGTCGGAGTCCTTGTTGATCATCATGGGATGGATACGTGCGATCGACTTGTTGCTTTCCCAGGGGATGGGGGCGCTGCGGAGGAGCGGGTAGAGGTCGGGCGCGTCCTTGGTGAAGGCGCCGACGGCGGCGGAGACGTAGAGGCCCTGGGCGACATCGCCGTTCTGGAAGAGGCGGTAGCCGGTGGGGTTGTCCGCGCCCTGGGGCATGGCGACATCGTACATCCGTTTGAACAGCTCGAGGCCCTGGATGATGCCATCGGAGGTCAGCAGGGGCGTTGTGCCTTCGGCCCAGATGCCTTCGTAGGGCATGCACCACATTTCGAGCTGGAACCAGAAGTCGGACGGTTCGCTGACGAGGTGGGTGGCGAAGAAGCCGTATTTCTGGGCTTCGCGGTCGGTGAGGGCGGCGCTGACTTCGACCCACTCGTCTGGGGTGGTGGCGGGTGTGATGCCGGCCTCTTCGTAGCGGTCCTTGTTGTAGAGTATGCCGAAGGCAACTGTGACCATGTCGAGGCCGTAGAGTTTGCCGTCGCGGCGGAGGGCATCGTGGGCGGAGCTGAGGTCGGTGATGTCGTTGCGGACGAGCACATCGTCGAGGGGGACGAGAAGCTCGGACTGGATGAGGCGCGGGGCGAGCTCGGGGGTGGCCATGACGATGTCGCCGTCGAGCTGGCCGGACTGTGCGCCGACGATGGTCTTGGTGGTGTACTGGTCGAAGGGGATGTTCTCGGCGACGACTTCGATTTCGGACTGGTAGTCGTTGAACTCGGCGATGAAGTTGTTCCAGGTGTCGCCGCGGTTGCCCTCTTCGAACCACCAGGAGAGGTAGCGGACCCTGGTCCTTTCTGCGGTCGCAGCGGCTTCGCCTCCGTCAGTGGCCGGTTGTGCGGCCGGTGCGCAGGCTGCGAGGAGCCCGATTCCGGCAAGTGCGCCTGCGTTGCGCAGAAGATCGCGGCGGGTCAGGCGGGTGCGTAGTGCGTGCTGCTTCCCCACAGTTTCATCGGACATTTTGCCATCCTCCTTAAATGATGGTTTTGCGGTAGAAAGACGCCAATTGTGGAGAGAATGGTGCGCGACGAGGAGCGGGAGAAAGGGGCTTCGGGACCCCGTTCTGCGATCCTGCGGCTCCGGGAGAGACTATATACCTCATTTACCTATTCGTCAATCGGGAATACGGTGGTCGGTGGTCAGTTCTTGGTTGTTAGTTTTTGGTTCTTGGTTTCTAGATTTTGGTGGTCAGGAATTGCGGGGGGCAGGCCCATGTCGCAGGTGGTCCCGTCGCGGCAGGCGACCCTCGAGCTCTTTACGCGGGCGTGCGGACAGGGCCTCCTGCAGCTGCTGCTGGACGGCCTCGACCTTTTGTCCGCGGGACCGGCTCCGGACAACGTGAGCGGGCGCAACTACGCGGTCTACCTGGAGGGCGTCGAGACGATTGCGCACGTGCTGCAGGAGGTGCAGGACGAGGACCAGCTGGGGTATGCGATCGACCCGGGCCGTCACGTGCACTTCTTCCCCGGCGGGCAGCACTGACCCGCCCCCCAAAAGTGGTCCAGGAAATATCTTTGTATTGGGCCGTAGGATGGGGAGAGATGGCCAGGAAGAGACATTCGCCGGAACGGGTGATCAACTAGCTCAGAGAGGCTGAGGTGGCGATAGCCGAGGGCAGCACAGTGGCTGAGGCCGCCCGCCGGAGCGGCGTGACGGAGCGGACCTTCTATCGCCGGCGCAGCGAGTAAGGGGGTCTCAGACTCGACCAGGCGAGGCGCCTGAAGCCTTTGGAGTCGGAGAACAGCCGCCTGAAGAGAGCGGTGGCGGACCTGACGCTGGACAACCAGATCCTGAGGGAGGCGGCGGAGGGAAACTCATGGGTCCTTCACGTCGTCGCCAGTTCGTCGAGCAAGTGAAGGAGAACTTCGGCGTTTCAGAGCGACGCGCCTGCCGTGTGCTGGGTCATCCTCGCTCCACACAGCGATACAAGCCGAGTCTCGCGGACGATGAAACGGCGCTGACCGAGGAGATCGTGACGCTGGCTTATCAGTTCGGCGGATACGGCTAGCGTAGGACCACCGCCTTTCTGCAGCAACGCGGCTGGCACGTGAACCACAAGCGTGTAGAGCGGATATGGCGACGTGAAGGGCTGAGCGTACCGGCGAAGCAGCCGCAGAGAGGGCGTCTGTGATTCAATGACGGCTCTTGTGTGCGTCTGCGGCCTGCTTGGAAGGACCACGTATGGGCGACGACTTCGTTTACGTGAGGCTCTATGACGGCACAGGAGTGCGGTTGCTGATGGAAACGGTTCTGTCCGTTTCCGTGTTCCAAGCTTGTTGCAAAAGAGGCTATACCTGGTGGGAAACGCCTTATCGGTGCCCTTCGTGGACTGCAATCGACGTGCCGATGGAAATTTGGGCGGGCACGGAAGGCGATGGGCTTGGGCGCTGCGCGCCGGTGCCGTTCTGGTGCCCGCCAATCCCGGTCTCCCTATTCTGCTTGGGAAGACTTTCCAAATCCATTACAACGGTCAGTACGACCTGCAGCGGCCACCCCCTCGGCCGAGCCTGTCACTTCGCCACCTAAAAGGCCGCACCTTCACCACTGTCAGGACGACATAGGCTCCTCGCGACCGCAAAAGGACTCCCTCTCCGCATCCCCTTTCGACGTAATGGGGTTGCCGAAAATGACTCTCCTGCAACGCTGTTATGCGGCGCGGCGGTCAACGCTTCGCAACTGTGATCGCATCTCCCTGCATCAGAACCCTCTGCGCGACACCTGTCTCACCGCTGGTAAAGACATTGACACCCTATTGATACAGAAAAAAGTCATTTTGACACACCAATAACATACGACAGGTATATAATAGAGGATCACATACTCGATCCCGTCGCTGGCTGCACCACCATCTTACTCTCATTCCACAACATCCTATGCCATCACCGGCCTTGCACCCGGAACATGCTACTATTCTGTGCTCGCAGTCAATTCCGCTCGTTTAGCGCAGCCATTACTGTCTGCGCCGCGGGCAGCCTAGGGCGGAGGCCTGATTCCAATCCTTCTTTCCAACAGGAGAATCCCACCATGAAAAGTGTAATGCGGAAGGCCGTCAAATGTCTCTCTCTTGCGTTTGGCATGCTCGTCTTCGCCGCCTGTACCTTCGTGCTGCCCGAATCGGAGCAGGTACAGCCCGAATCGGAGCAGGTACAGCCCGCATGTCCCCTGCCGGCCGGCGTTGCTCCGCCCGCCGATCCGCCGGTGACGGCGCAACAGGTGGAGGACGGCAACGCCAGCCTGACCGACTTCGCCCTGGCCGCGAGAGACAGTCATGTAAGCGTTCAGCATGAAGCAAGCGCATTAGAGCAGACGCTCTACCTAAGATGTCTCTTCAGGCAGGAGGGGAGTCCGTGGCTTTCCGGTTCCACATACCTCGTGCAGCTGACGCCCGACGGCAGGGTGTACGTTCACGCGCAGTACATGTCGCTGTCCGGCAGACAGCTCAACCCCGTGATCTATGCAGCGGTTCTTCACGCTTTGGGGATCGACCCGGCTGCCCTGACCGACCCGGCCGCGGCCATGGCCGCCTTCGCCGCCGCCGCACACGGAGATGGCGGTCCGTTCAACGTGCCCGATATCGCGGACGCCTCCGGCTACGCCACCGTCTATTTCTCGGACGCCGTTCCGCGCCCGAACGTTCTGCTCGCCGGATTCGATCTCGACGAGTCTCACCTGATCCCCATCAGCGAAGAGGACCTCGATTACGGCGACCCGCCGATTACGGCCAGCGACGTGGTGGACCGGGAAACCTTGAAGGCCTTCGTCACGGCCGCAGGCGAGTACATCGTCGAACTTATCGAGTC
>JAJDTL010000005.1 GCA_022827195.1 Caldilineaceae bacterium | reverse complement strand
AAGGCCTGGCGATAGAGATAGAGGCCGTAGAAGAGGGTGGCGGTACCGGGGCCGCCATTGGTCATGATGAAGGCCTCGACAAATGATTGCATGACGCCGATCGTGGTAACGATGACGTTGTAGAAGATAGCGGGCGAGATCTGGGGCAGAGTTACGTGCCAGAACTTGGCCCATTCGCCGCCGCCGTCGAGTTCGACGGCCTCATAGAGATGCTGGGGCACGCCTTGCAGGGCGGCGAGGATGATGAGCATGGCGGCGCCGGCGGTTGCGATAGCTTTGAGCGCCAGGGAAGGCAGCGCCCAGGCGGTTTCAAAGAGCCAGTTCGGTCCCTCGATCCCAACCAAGCCGAGCGCGGCGTTGATAGGCCCATTCTTGGCGAGGATAGTCGTCCATAACAGCGCGAGGCCGACACCGCCGATCACGCTGGGCATGTAGAAGGAGGTGCGGAAGAAGGGGATGCCGCGCACTGCCTGGTTGAGCAGGATGGCGACCAGGATGCTGATGGCCGTGCCGGCTGGGACGGTGAGGAGGACATAGGTAAAGGTGACGCGCAGGGCGTCGGCGACCCTTTCGTCCTCGAAGAGCATGCGCTGGATGTTTTCAAAGCCGATGAACTCCGCCTCGCCGATCAACTGGTAACGGGTAAAGCTGAGGACGAAGGAGGCGATGAAGGGGTAGACCATCAGGAAGCTGAAGCTGACCAGCCAAGGGGAGATGAAGGCCCAGCCGACGATGTGCGGCCTCAGCTTGGCCCAACTGATATTCGGCACAACTGTCCTGGGGGTCTGCATCGGCGATCCAGGAGGATAGGGAGTGGTGAATACTGAGCAGTGGATAGTGGCTCGTGAAACGGTGCGCCACTATCCACTGTTGTGCGGAAGGGATCAGGAGTGTGCGGCCAGGATTTCGTCGGTCTTCTGGTCGACGATCGCGACCTGCTCTTCGACGCTGACCTCGCAGCGCAGCACGTCGCCCCAGAGGATCTTGATCTCGCCGAACCATTCGAGGACGCCGGGGAGCTGCGGCGTGAAGATGAAGTTGTCGAGGGCATCGAGATAGGCTTCGACTGCTTCGGGGCCGCCCCACGTGGCCTGGTAGTCTGTGTCTTGCCAGACACCGGCGTTGACCGGTTCGGCCGTGCCGGAGAGGGCGATGTTCTTCTGGTTCTCAAAGTTGGCGAGGTACGTAATGAACTTGAAGGCTTCGGCCGGGTGCTGACTCTGCGTGGTGACGATGTGGAAGTGCATGGAGCCAAGGCCGGCGCTCTTGCCGGTGTTGGGCGAGCGGACCCAGGCGACCTGGGTGAGATCGGCCTCGCTGCGACTTACCCAGTAGCCGGAGCCGCGAGAGGCGATGCCCTGCACGCCGGCAGCCCAAGGGTAGATGCCCAGAGCCTGACCCAGGCCCTGATAGTCGTCCACGTTCAACATGCAGCCATCCTGGCAGATCATGTCGACCGCGAACTGCTGGCCTTCGATGAACTCAGGCGTGTTCCAGGACCCCTTTTTGTTCTCAACGTCGATCAGTTGACCGCCATTGGCAACACTCCAGTTCACCAGGCCATCCTGCTCGATATTGCCGAAGCTGAAATTGGAGCCGATGATGTCTTCGCCGAGGTCGTTGATGGCGCAGGCGGCCTCGCGGTAGTCGTGCCAGTCCCACCACTTGTCGCCGTTATGGTCGTGTTCCCAGGGCATGGGCACGCCGGCCTCTTTGAAGAGGTCCTTATTGATGCCCGTCATGACGATATTGAGCTGGAAGGGGACGGCCTTGACCTTGCCCGGCTCGTAACCGACATGATTGGGGATGCGGATCAGCTCGCTGCCCTCCTGGCCGGGGAAGGGCGTGCCGTTGGCCTCAAAGTAGGGGGTGAGATCGGCGGCGATTTCGTGGAACGCACTCAACTGCAGATCGAAGAACAACATGATGTCACCCCACTCACCGGCGGCGACGAGGATCGGCATGCGGCGGTCGAAGTCGGCGACGGGTTCGAAGATGATGCCGATTTCGGGATTCTGTTCGGCCCAATTGTCGAGAAAGCCGTTCATCAGCTCACGGCGCACGCCGGATCCCCACTTGTTGAGGAAGCGTAGGGCGACGCGTTCCGAGGAAGGCGCTGCGGCCTCTCCATCCGCCGCCGGAGGCATCGGCGCCACACATCCGGCCACCGCCGCTCCCGCTACCAACCCGCCAGACACTTTCAAGAAGTCACGTCTGCTTGTCATCGGTCTTCTCTCCTTTGGTTGTATGTCGATTGGACTGAAATGCGTTGCGTTCCCTGAAATGCCCCCTTTCACGACCTGCGTGGCGGCGCCGGACACCCGGTGGGCGAACGGGAGGCCGGGGCCGAAAATATAGCACCTGAGCGAGTCCTATTATACAATACGCCTGATGCATCGTCATCAACTAGAAATGTCCCTCTCTTGCCTAATTTTGGAGAAGATCGCCCATGCAATTTGGAATCTGTCTGCCCATTGCCGATGCGAAGATCGCACACGCGGCCGGCTTCGATTTCGTCGAGCCGACGGTGCGCTCGCTGTCGCCGCTGGAGCCGGATTTTGACTCGATCCGGGCGCCGTTCGACAGCGCGCCGCTGCCGACGCCGGTCTTCAACGTCTTCGTGCCGACCGAGATCCCAGTGACCGGGCCGGAGGTGGACTGGGAACGGGTGGAGAGCTACCTGGAGGCGGCGATCGGGCGCGTGGCCGCGCTCGCGGGCAAGGCGATCGTCTTCGGCAGCGGCGGCGCGCGGCGGGTGCCGGACGGCTTTGCCAGGCAGGAGGCCAACCAGCAGCTGGTGCGCTTCCTGCGGCTGGCCGGAGGCATTGCCGAGCGCAACGACGTAACGATCGTGATCGAGCCGCTGAATGCGCGCGAGTCGAACATCGTCAACAGCGTGGTCGAGGGGATGGAGCTGGCGCAGGCCGCCGACCATCCACGCGTGCGGCTGCTGGCCGATCTCTATCACATGATGGAGGACGACGAGCCGCTGGAGAACATCACGACCTGCGCGGCCTGGCTGGACCATGTGCACGTGGCGGATACGACGCGCGGCGCGCCGGGCGAGGGCGACTACCCGTACGAGGAGTTTTTCCGGCGGCTGCACGCGGGCGGCTACAGCGGCCGCATCTCGATCGAGTGCCGCTGGGACGACCTGGAGAGGCAGGCGGGCCCGGCAGGGCAGTTCCTGCGCCGCATGTGGGACGAAACGCAATGACACGAAACTCTATGACACGGAACACAATGACACGGAACGCACAATCCGAACTTGGTTTCGCCATCCTCGGCGCGGGGATGGTGGCGGAGTACCACCTGCAGGCGATCGAGGCATGCGCCGCGAATGGCGCGCGCCTGGTCGGCGTCGGCCACTACAATGCCGCCCGTTTCGGGGAGATTACCGAGCGCTTTGGCGTAGAGGCGAGGCCCTATGACGAGATTCTGGCCGACCCGGCGGTCGATGCGGTCTGCATCTGCACGCCCAGCGGTCAGCACGCGCAGCAGGCGATCGCGGCGGCGGAGAACGGCAAACACGTGCTGGTGGAAAAACCGATGGCGCTCTCGCTGGCCGACGCCGATGCCATGATCGCGGCCTGCCGCCAGAACGGTGTGCAGCTCGGCGTCTGTCTGCAGCGGCGGGCGGAACCGCTCTTCCGCCGCGTGCACGATGCGATCCACGGCGGCGACCTGGGCGAGATCACGCTCGGCGTGGTGACGATGCCCTATTTCCGCGATGAACCCTACTACGCGCAGGCCGAGTGGCGCGGAACGTGGGCCCTCGACGGCGGGGGCGTGCTGATGAACCAGGGCATTCACATCGTGGACCTGCTGCTCTGGTTCCTGGGCGACCCGGTCGAGGTGCACGCCTTCGCCGATACGCGCCACCGTTCGGTCGAGATCGAGGACACGGCCGGCGCTGTGCTGCGCTTCGAGAACGGCGCGCTGGCGACGATCACGGCGACGGTGGCTGCCGAGCCCGGCTTCCCGCACCGGCTGGAGGTCTACGGCACCAACGGCGGCATCCAGATCGAGGGCGAAGAAGTGCTGCGCTGGGAGCTGGCCGACGCGAGCAAGGGCACGGTCGAGCCGTGGGCTGTGGCAACCGAGCAGGTGGACCCGGGCATGGCGGGTGACCCGCGCGGCATTTCGACCAGTGGCCACATCGCGATCCTGAAGGACTTCATCGACGGCATCCGCCGCGGCGAGGACCCGGTCATCGACGGCGCCGAGGGCAAGCGCAGTTTAGGGACGATTTTGGCGGTGTATGGGGAGAGTTTTTCGTTT
Organism: Caldilineaceae bacterium; assembly: GCA_022827195.1. Lineage (GTDB taxonomy): Bacteria > Chloroflexota > Anaerolineae > Caldilineales > Caldilineaceae > Bin5. The sequence continues at coordinate 45,951 of JAJDTL010000005.1, read as the reverse complement.
TGAGTTTTCAGCTTTTAGTGGGCGGCATGCGTGGTCTGTGATAACGGGTCTGGCAGGATGGCGCGGCCAAAACGGGAGAGATAGATCGATATGACAACTGCATCCTTTATGATCGGCGCTTTCGGCGACGAAATCGCCGACGATCTGGAAACACAGCTGCAGGTGCTGAACGAGCTGAAGATCCCTTGCCTGGAGCTGCGCGCGGCCTGGGGCGTGAACGTGCTGAACCTGTCGGACGAGCAGGTCGCGCGGGTGCGGGCGCTGTGCGAAGAACACGGCGTGACCGTCAGCGCGCTCGGCAGCCCGATCGGCAAGAGCCCGATCGAGGCGCCGATCGAGACGGAGGTGAAGAACCTGCAGCGTGTGATCGAGATCGGGCGGCAGCTGGGCACCGCAAACATCCGTATCTTCTCCTTCCATCCGCCCGGCGACAGCGCAACTGTCGACTACGACAGCTACCTGGACAGCGCTATCGACCGCATCGGCCGGCTGGTGGCCGTCGCCGAAGAGGAAGACGTGACGCTGCTGCTGGAAAACGAGAAGGGCATCGTCGGCGACACGCTCGACCGCTGCGTGAAGCTGGTCGAGGCACTGGAGAGCGAGCACCTTGTCTTCCTGTGGGACCCGGCCAACTTCGTGCAGGTCGGCGAGGCGCGGCTCACCAAGCGCGGCTGGCCGCTGCTGCGCGACCGCGTCGGCTATGTGCATATCAAGGACTGTACGCTGGACGGGACGGTCAAAGCCGCGGGTGAGGGCGACGGCCAGGTGCCCGAGCTGCTGACCGAACTGGTGCGCTGCGGCTACAAAGGGATGCTGGCGCTGGAGCCGCACCTGGCGATGGCCGGGCACAGCAGCGGCTTCAGCGGCCCGGACGGGATGGCCTACGCGGTCGAGACGCTGCGGATGGTGATGCGCGATGTGGGGGCGGAAGAAGTTTCCGGTTTTTGAAGTGTTTCCCTAATGGAACCAGGAGTTTCCTCCTTTCTTTCTGGGCTGGGCCCCACCGCTGTGCACATCTGATGAATCTTGGAGTATAGTTCCAGATGGGTTGACGCGTTGGGATCAGCTGTTCGACCGGGGGATCATGGTGATTGAGGAAACCATCGCCCGACTTGGTACTTTGGCCTGCCGCCTGACGAACTGGGGGTTATTGCTTTTCGCTTCGGCCGCCAACCGTTCCGAACTGAATCCAAAGAGTGGTTTCCTGGAAGGGATGCGGTTGTAGGCGGGCCGCCGCAATTGCGGAGCACCCGAGCAACACATTGGACTGTTTCATCGAGCCTGCGTCGACGGCCGCCACGTCGGAATCGTCAAACTTGCCTTCCGCATGTGACCCAGAATCGATTTCGACTTAGCCTGCGGGAGATTCCAGGCGCCAAACTGTTTTGAAAAAAGCAAGGGATGGAGTGGGGAGAACTGTACTGCTGGTAGCCGGTCTCATATTGCTGCTGACGGCCTCCTCTTGCAGGCCGATCGAGGGACCGAACGGGGGCCTTTCTGACAGGGAAGGCTTGCTGGTTCCCCATTCTGCAACCGAACCTGAACCAGAGGCGGCAGAGGGCCCAGGGACCTCGATCAAAAACGTCGCACTTCTGGGAAGCAGCCGCGCTTCAGCAGAGTGGGAGATCGGCCATCGGGCGCTTGATGACGATCTCGAAACCAGCTGGAGTTCTCTCGGCCATCCGCTCCAGTCTTTCGCGGTTGTTCTGGATCAGCCGTACCTTGTGAACAGGGTCGAACTGATCGTATCGCAGGCGCCTGCCGGCCTGACGTCGCATACGCTCTGGCTCGCCGGTCCCTCCTCTGTACATGTATTGTATAAAAATATTTCAGAAATATATACAGAAGATGGGCAGAAATTGGAGATTGAAATTCATCCGCCGCGGCTTGTAAGTGAAGTAAAGGTAGTAACGGTTCAAGGCCCGAGTTGGGTCGCCTGGCGGGAGGTCCGCGTGTTCGGAAACGTCCCGCCGACTACGCATGAGTCGAATGTCGACCCGCAATTTATGCTGGAACCTTTTGTCGGGGGATTGGACCATCCGGTATTCGTAACGCACGCGGGCGACGAGAGCGGGCGACTGTTTGTTTTGGAGCAGAAAGGGCGCATTCGCATCGTGCGCAGCGGTGAACTGCTGGCTGTGCCGTTCCTGGACATTTCGGACCACGTCAGTTGTTGCAGCGAGCAGGGACTGTACAATGTCGCCTTTCCGCCGTCATTTCCCAATGACGGCCGATTCTATGTGAGCTACACGAATGCAACAGGCCAAACAGTCCTCAGTCGATTCCGGACTGCCGACGACCCTGACATTGCCGACGTGGAAAGCGAGGAAATCCTGCTGGTGGTCGATCAGCCTGATCCACAGCACAATGGAGGTTGGATGGTTTTCGGCCCGAAAGACGGGTACCTGTATGTTGGCATAGGCGACGGGGGAACACCTGGCCCTCCTGCACACGCTCCGCAGCATCTTGACTCCTATCTGGGTAAAATCCTGCGGCTCGACGTGGAATCGGGCGTCTTGCCGTACAGTATTCCCGCCGGCAACCCGTTTACACAAAATGATGAGGTCCTGGATGAGATCTGGGCCTTCGGTTTTCGTAACCCGTGGGGATTTTCGTTTGACAGCCACTCCGGCGATCTCTTCATCCCCGACACTGGGCACAATGATCGCGAGGAACTGAGTTTCCAGCCGGCATCCAGCGAAGGCGGCGAAAACTACGGTTGGCCCGGAATCGAAGGAACCAAGTGCATGGGATTTCCTGCACTCCCCATTGCTTGTACAGATGCAGGAACGATTACCCTCCCCGTCGCGCAGTACGACCATGGACGAGGGTGCGCGATTGTCGGCGGCACGGTTTATCGCGGTCGTGGACTTGCCCTACCGCAAGGGGTGTATGTCTTCGCCGACTTTTGCAGGGGCTCCATTTGGGCGCTTAAGCCACCCGTCGTTGATTCCTATGGAAACCGCCCTGAAGGATGGGATATCCAACTGCTTGTGAGGACTTCTGTTCCGGTAAGCAGCATCGGCGAAGATGAACAGGGCAATGTTTTTGTCGTCGGCTACGCGGATGGTGTCCTCTACAGACTCGCGGAAAGATAGGTCTGGGACCCGCAATGGGGCCTAGAAGATTTCGTAAACTCTCGCGATATTGGCGCCATTCCTAATAGCGTGGTTGAGGGGTTTGCCGATGTGGGTCTCAAAGACCAAAGTGTTGCCCTAATGGAACCAAGAACTTTTTCCTGACGAGCGTGCGGCCGAAACGCCCGTGAATTCTATCTGCCCCCCCCCCCCTTCCGAGAAGTCGCGTTTCAAAAGGGGCCTACTTTAGTTTCGAGTTTCGATTTTATTGCCGGGTGAACGCGCGGGAAGAGCCGGCGACTGAGAACGATCCAGTTAGGAGAATGTCGATGATTGACCATGAAAACCTGATAGCCAAATGTGAACGAACGGTCGAGTTCGCGGCCAAACAGCTGCGTCACCTGGTCGAGGCGCACCCGGACTTCTTCCCGATGTACACGCAGAACGGGAAGTGGATGCACAGCGGCGAGGCGTGGACGAACTGGTGCGAGGGCTTCCTCGGCGGGCAGCTGTGGCTGGTCTACAAGGCGACCGGCGACGACTATTTCCTGGAGAAGGCGGAGCACTACTCTCGGCTGCTGGAACACCGCAAGCTGGACCGCAATGTGCATGACCTCGGCTTTCTCTTCCTGTCGACGTGGAAGCGCTGGTACGACCTGACGGGCGACGAGGAGAAGAACGCGGTCGTGATCGAGGCCGGCCAGACGCTCGCCAAACGCTTCAAGGAGAAAGGGGAATATCTGCGCTCCTTTGTCTCCGACGAGAGCCTCTTCATCGACATCATGATGAACGTGCCGATCATCTTCTACGCCGCGCAGGAGACGGACGACGAGGAGCTGTGGGAGACCGCCTACCGCCACTGCCTGACGACGCGGCGCTACCTGGTGCGGGGCGACGGCAGCACCTCGCACGAGGGGATTTTCGACCTGGAGACGGGCGAATTTCTGCGCCAGACGACGCACCAGGGCTGGCGCGACGACTCGTCGTGGGCGCGCGGGCTGGGCTGGTCGCTCTACGGCTTCGGCACGGTCTACGGGATGACGGGCGATGCGCGCTTCCTCAAGACGAGCCAGGACAACGCCTGGTTCTATATGGAGAATACGCCGGACGCGGGCGTGCCGCCGAACGACTGGGCGGAGCAGGAGCCGCAGAACCCCCACGAGAGCTCGGCCGCGGCCATCGTCGCCAGCGGGCTGATCCAGCTCTCGCAGCTGGTGGGCGACCCCGCGCTGGGCAAGCAGTACCACGACTACGCGCTGCAGATCGTGGATTCGCTGACCGAGCCTGAGTTCCTGGCCGTTGACGACGAGGGCTGGGAGGGCATCCTCAGACAGGGGATGTACCACGAACGGCTGGGGCTGGGCGTCAACGAGAGCGTGATGTGGGGGGACCATTTCTTCCTGGAAGCGGTGTGCAAAGTTTTGGGCGTGGAATAACTGCCTGACGGCAGTTATTCGTTTTCAGTTTCCAGTTTTTAGTCTTCAGTAGAACCAGCTGCATATACGGCCGATGCAGTTACCAAGAACTGAAAACTGACTACTAAAAACTGCAGTTCGGAGGGTGATGAGATGGCCAAAGTGGCGCTGGTCACGGGTGCAGGGCGCGGGATTGGGCGCGGGATTGCGCTGGCGCTGGCAGAGGCGGGCTGGGCGGTGGTGATCAACTATCGCGGCAATGCCGCGACCGCCAACGAGACGGCCGAGCTGGCGCGGGAAGCGGGCGGCGAGGCGCTGGTCGTGCAGGCCGATATCGGCGCGGCCGCGGACCGGGCGCGCCTGGTTGAGGCCGCGCTCGAACGCTTCGGGCGCATCGATCTGCTGGTGAACAACGCCGGCATGGGGCCCCGCACCCGCCTCGACATTCTCGAAACGACCGAGGCCTCCTACGACGAGGTGATGAACGTAAACCTGAAAGGGCCCTTCTTCCTCAGCCAGCTCGTCGCGCGCACGATGCTGGAGCGGCTGGAGCCCGGCGTCGACCGCGCCGATGCGCCCAAGATCATCAACATCGGCTCGATCAGCGCCTACACCAGCAGTCCGACGCGCGGCGAATACTGTATCTCCAAGGCCGGCGTCACGATGATGACGCTCCTGTTCGCCGACCGGCTGGCGGAGAGCGGGATCAATGTCTACGAGGTGCGTCCCGGCATCGTCGAGACCGACATGACGAGCGGCGTCAAGGGTAAGTACGACAAACTGATCGGTGACGGGCTGACCCCAATCCGCCGCTGGGGCCAGCCGGAGGACGTGGGCCGGGCGGTGGTGGCGGTGGCCGAGGGCCGGTTCCCATTCTCGACGGGTGAGGTCCTGAACGTGGACGGCGGGTTCCATATGCACCGGCTGTAGGACGGCAGTTGCCGGTGGCCAGTGGCCGGTTGGCAGTGGCCGGTTGCCAGTGGATAGTTGCCAGTGGATAGTTGCCAGTGGTTAATGGCTGGGAGATTGGGGGAGGCTCAGACGGATGCAGCTAATCGTTTTCAGCAAGATGCTCCAGCAGAAGAGTATTGCGGAGCTGATCGATCTGGCGCAGCGGCACGGCTACGACGGCTATGATCTGGCGGTGCGGCCCGGCCATCCGGTCAACCCGGAGAACGCGGCCGCGGCGCTGCCCGAAGCGCAGGCGCAGATGACACAGGCAGGGCTGCGCATCGGCATGGTTACGGGCAATTTCGATCTGCTGACCGCGGACCACCCGCTGGCGGAGCCGCTGCTGGCCGCGATGGATACGGCCGACGTGCGACTGCTGAAGCTGGGCTATTTCAGGTTCGAGCCGGCCACGATGGACTACTGGGCGCAGGTGGATGATGTGCGGCGGGCCTTTGCCGCGTGGGAGAAGCTGGCCAGCATATACAACGTCAAGGTCTGCTACCACACGCACTCGCACTACTGCATGGGGCTGAACGCGGCCGCGCTGATGCACCTGCTGCGCGACTTCGATCCGACCCTGTTGGGCGCGTACCTGGACCCCGGCCACTTTGCCGTCGACGGGGAGCCGTTCGATTTCGGGCTGGCGATGGCGCGCGAATACCTGAGCATACTGTCGATGAAGGATGTGCTGATCGAGCGCGTGGCGAAGAACGGCCACGGCGCGGTGCGCACGCACTGGGTGCCCGCCGGCGAGGGCATGGTGGACTGGACGGCCGTTTTCGCCGAGCTGCGACGCATCGACTACGACGGATACGTGTCGATTCACTGCGAGTACAATATCGACGAGGACGAAGATTGGCACGGGACGTTTGTGCGCGAGGTGGCGTTCTTCCGCGGGATGAGAGGGGACGGCGGGGAGTGGGAGTGACTTTTACTCCGCGTAGATTGAGGAAGGGGGCTCAGGCAGATGATAAAGAGTCTTAGCGTAAGAGGTCTGAATCACCGAGTTGATGCCGACCTAGAGTTCAATGAAGACCTGAACATCATAACGGGTAAGAATGGGTCGGGTAAGACGACAGTGCTTAAATTACTCTGGTACCTGATCAGCGGGAATCTTGAGCGCGTAATCTTTGAAATCCCGTTTCAGCAAGTCTCGGTGAATGGCGATTCACTTTTTCTGGCGATTCATCGACGCGACGCTAGCGAGATCACATTAACTTCAACGGATCTTCGCAATGGAACACAAAGGAAAGGAACTGTAGAGCAACTGGATGACACGCTGAAAAAACTCAACAAACGTATCGAGTCCAAGACGAAAGCAAGCATATTCTTCCCCACATTCAGAAGACTAGAAGGGGGCTTTTCCGGTCTCAGCGGTGTCGATCATTCAAACAGATCAGCGACTTCGGCACAGGAGACGTTTCAGGCGGCATTGGAAAGGTTCTCCTCTGATATCTCGACCAACGGTCATAGATTTATCGCGTCAATCTCAACCCATGATGTTGGTACCCTGTTGACTCAGAAATACGCCGATATCAACGAGGAGATCAGAGCCCGTCAATCTCGGCTATTAGACGAGATTTCACAAAAGTTCCAGGTGTCTCCCGGGGATGCCATAGACTCGGAAATATCTCAGGCTGTGCCCTCCGTACTTACTGATATTCAACAGGTTGCTAAGGAGAGCGAGCGGCTTTTCAAACCGTTTCTGGTGCTCTCCGAACTTACTCGAAGCATCTTACAATACCAGGCAATTCAGGTTGTCGGACAAAATGCCCATGGTGAAATAACGAAGGGGATTACTCTGGGAGAAGGAACAGACGGGACAACTCTTGAAACAACAAAGGGAGCAATCGCATCTGACAAGCTGTCCGCTGGAGAGAAACAGATGCTAAGCTTTCTGTGTTACAACGCATTCAGCGAAAATACAGTTATCTTCATTGATGAGCCAGAATTGAGCTTGCATGTTGACTGGCAGCGTCGCCTGTTACCGACGTTACTGGAACAGGAGACTGGGAACCAGTTCTTCATTGCCACACATTCACCCTTCATCTACGCCAAGTATCCTGACAAGGAGATTCCGTTGGGAGACAAGGGAGGGGCGAATTAGTGCCGGTGCCGTCCCCCACGGTAGACGAGTTGGTCGCTGTCCTTCGTCGATCAAATTTACCAACGGTTCTTGTAGAAGGCCAAGAGGATATACGCATCTATCGCTGGGTGGAGGAGCGTCTTGGCAGCCGGACTGCTAATGTACTGCCTACGGGCGGCAGGCCGAATCTACTCTCCGTTTATGAGAGACGGAATGAGTTTTCTGGTCTGCCGGTTGCGTTTGTCGCCGATCGGGATATGTGGCTGTTCTCAGGAATTCCGTCAGAGTACGATGGGGTGATTTGGACAGAAGGGTATAGCGTTGAGAATGACCTGTACGTAGACGCTGAACTGGAGAAGTTGCTGGAACCTGAGGAAGTTCAAGAACACCAGCAACTTCTGGACGCCATTGTCGAGTGGTTTGCATTTGAAGTTGATGAGTACCTGGCGGAAAGACACTTTGAGGTCAATATTCACTGCAACCGGATTGTTCCGCTTGGACAAACGGAAATAGACGAGGATTTCCGCAAGAGCCGGGGCTTTCGTCCACCTGGAGAGGGGACTCGTCGAAGGATCAGAACGGAGTATCAGCTTCAACTGCGAGGTAAACAGCTCTACCAATTGCTGGAACGTATTTTGAACGCCCGTAACCGCGGCACCCGATATAACATCTCTTCGTTGCACGAAATTGCAGTTAAGCTGCCGGAATCTCATCCATTGATGAGTCGATTGATACAGGAAATTGAACGGACGATTGCGGACCAGAAAACCGCTTTGTAGCTGGCCAAGCCATCGCAGTAAACATCGAGATAACGCGCTGAAAGGACCGGATTTTGGCATTCCCCTACCCACTCGTATTCAGTACACTCGGCACGCCGGACTGGTCGCTGGAGCGCTGCGCGGCGCAGGCGGAGGCGGACGGCTACGCGGGGCTCGAAATCCGCATTCTGGACGGAGAGGTGATCTCGCCGCTGCTGCCGGCAGAACGGCGGACGGCGATCCGCCAGCTGATGACGCGGCACGGGCTGGTGATCGCGGGGATCGGCGCGTCGACGCGCTTTTCGTCGCCCGACGCAGCAGACCGCGCCCAACACCTGGCCGACCTGCGCGCCTACCTGGCGCTGGCCAGCGACCTGGAGGCGCCGATCGTGCGCACCTTCGGCGGCGGGCCGTCGGAGGGCCAGACGATGGCGGACGTGATCGACCTGGTGGCGGACAACCTGGCAGAGGCGGTGCCGGACGCGGAACGGCACGGCGTCACCATCTGCCTGGAGACGCATGACGCCTTCTGCCGCGGCGAGGAGGTGGCGGGCGTGCTGAGGCAGATCGACTCGCCCTACGTCAAGGCGGTCTGGGACGTGCATCATCCCTACCGCATGGGCGAAGCGGTCGAGGATACGTGGAACTTCATCGGCGCGCGGCTGGCGCACGTGCACATGAAGGACGCCCGGCGCCGGGATGACGGGAGTTGGGAACTGAAGCTGATGGGCGAGGGCGAGGTGCCCTGCCGCGAGATCCTCGACCTGCTCGCGGCCAGGGGATATAACGGCTTCATCTGCGCCGAGTGGGAGAAGAAGTGGCACCCGGAGATCGAGGAGCCGGAGATTGCACTGCCGCAGCATGCGCGGGTTCTGCGCGAGTGGATGACGGGGGAGATGGATAGGGGATAAGGGTCTTTGACGTTGGCCTAGAGGAAGGAAAAACGCGCGAGGCAAGGTGCATTGCCCCATTGTATGCCTTAGCTTAAGGTCCAGTTTTTGGGGCCCACTTAAAGAGTCGTCAAAACGAAGGCAGAGGGCGCCGGCTTCTTTGTCGAAGTGTAGTTTCATGCATCGCAGGGGCGCGTAAACATCCCGGCGCCCGCTTACGGCGCGGCTACGGTTCGTTCTGATGGTTCGCTGTGCACGCCGCTTTCGAAGACGACACGACCCAGCGTATCCGGGTCGGCCAGACGCTGTGCCGCGTCGAGAATCTCGATGCCGGCCAGGCGGTGGGAGGCGTCGTAGTCGAGGGCGATGCCGTCCTCGACCTGTTTTGTCGTTACCGTTGTTTCGTTGAAGCGGATGTATAGCGCGTCTACTTCGCGGTCGTAGGTTATTTTCATCGTCACATCCTCAGAAGAAATAGCTGTAAACGGTTACGACTACAATTTCATCCGCTTCGTCAACGAATATCGGGTGGACTTGCTTCGTCTCGTAAACCTTGCCGTTCCATTCTTCATGATATGGGAAATTCTTCCTGCAGGCAAGCCTCCCGCGATCTGCCGGTTCCCACGAGGATGAGCGAATGGCCTCGACTACCTCCTCCTTGGCAGCGCCCCTCCGCAGGAGTTGATTCTGGGCGTGAAGTGAGAAGCGGACTGTTTTCAAGATCCTTGTTCCCTATGTGTCGACGTGCCGGCGTCGGAATGAGGTCGGACGCTTGTCACAGCCTTGCCAGCAGCCTTATGACTTTGCCGGGCGTAACCAGCGAGAGGGTGAAGCAGGCCCAAAAACTGGACCACAAGCTAGGGTGAATTATGGAGCAGTTCACTCAGCCTGTGGAGAGGCAGAACGATGGACAAGAGACGGCGGCGACACGCGGCGGCCTGCAGTTTCGGGTTGCGTTGACGTCAGTAAGCCGATTCGCTGGTTATCGAATGCACTTGAGATTCGGGCATCCCTCCTGAGGGCTTGAATTCGATCACCCTGTGGCAGGAAGTAAACCGCATCGAAGCCTCAATCAGCGAACATCGGCCGAACAGCACTTCGTACTCTGGGAGCGCCAAACCCCCGTTGCCGATCAGAATCGGCCGCTTCCGTCTGGATGCACTTTATCTTTCCCGGCTTGTGGTCCAAAGACCGGGGGCCAACATACTTATTGGCTTGTTTGTCAAACTTCGATGAAAAAAGACTCATCCATGTCGGAGTTGGGTTGTAGGGGCCTTCTGGAAATTACGACTTGTCCAGAAGTTAACCGAGAGTTCATTTCCTCTTCGTAGGCTTTGTTCACTCTGCCACACTGTTCTTCATTGAGGTAAAACGCCAATTCTTTCACTCGTTCATTCCTCCTCGCCCATTCTTCTCCGCCATTGTCCTTTTTGCCTGAATAGACGCAAAAGGCCTGAACCGCGTCTTCCACTTCTCTTCGAGAAACCTGGGGCATCAGTGTTGGGATTAGGTTGACTGTGCCATCATCTGAAATGACAATTACCACAGTGCCAACTGATGATGTCCGCTGATAACGAACGGCTGAGTTGAACCGTGAACCACGAGCTCTATCGCCGGAAGTTGTAGCCAGTCCATCAAGTATTACCCCAAACGCATAGCAGCGACCGTCGGGACCGAGAAAAACAGCACCGTCGATTTCGCCTAGCCGCATCACATCTTTGTAGTCCAAGTACTCCGGCTTTATAGCTAATGCTTCGTTACCAAGACGTTCTATTTCAGAAGCTGGGTCCTCTGAAACGACTATCGTAGTTCCGTGTCCGCTACCTAGAGTGTGTTGAAAAATATTCCAGATGCGCTCAATATTGGTTACACCTATTGTCCGGCGAATAACGTCTCTAAAGAGGCATTTGTTTAAAATTGGCTTTGGTAGTGTTGCCTGGTCATAAGATACCCTCATAAGTTCCATGTTGTCTATGGCCAATGACCATTCAGCGTGTTTTTCGATTCTGATTCTCGCTACATCGGGGGCAGAGATACACTTTCCCAGTCCATAAACTACTTCGCCGTCAGTTAGCAGAGATGTCTCGTCATCCGTGAGTTCCAGCATCTTTCTCATGGTTTGGGCATCGTTCAACCCTACCGGCTTTTGAAACGTGACCTCCAGTTTACTGGTCAGATTATTGCGCTCGGACATAACCAGGTGCCCCTTAGCACCTGAACGCTCATAGGTTAGGATCGAGGCATCGCTTACACATCTGAAAACGTCACGGGGCAGCAAAGTCAGCGCGAAAGCTACGTTTCTTGCAAATCGGTCGGCTGAATGTCTTACGACATCAACACGGTCTCCCAAAACGTAAATGTCCTCGCCTGGATTTGGTAAGTGAAGGGCTCTGTCTGCTCTCGCGAGGCAGGTGTTTATTATTGCTTGTGCGAAAGATTCTTCAATGATATGACCATAGCGTTCATCCTTCGCTGGGTTATTGAAACGGGGCACAGATTCAAGAGCGGTCGTGGGTATGCCTACGCAAGTGTGGATCTCATAACCTGCGAGAGGTGCAGAATTACTAGCAAAGAAGCTGAGCCCCTCAAACCTTCCTGATTCTTGAATGGTTTCGGCAATAGCTTGAGCACGAAAGCGAAGAAACGTTTCACGCTGTCGTCGATTATGATGTCTGGAGTTGCGGATAATCAACCTAGATTCGGGGTCTGACTCAAATAATTTTGCTGTCTTCTTCGTGACTGCTTGCAAGTCATCGACAACGAGAGGCCCATCTTCTGGCTCAATACAAATCGCGTGACGCAGGTCTTTCTTCGCGGCCAAGCCGACTAGCAGCGCTTTGGCACTGTTGCGTGTTTCTAAGCCAACCTGAGACAAAATGTCTTGGATTTCACTCTGAACAGACCTTCTGAAGGTGTGTTGGAAAGGCCACATGAATTGATCTATCTGTGTTGTCATTTCTTAGTGAGTCCCTATCTTTGGATTATGAAGTGTATGGGCTTCCTCTTGTTCAGGACGTGGAGGTACTGGCTGTCATCAACGAACTTTCGGAGTAGTATCTGCACAATTACGTGATTTCGTCTGGGCTTTTCGGAACCCAATGTGGCCTCCTTACCGTAGGAGATTTTCAGAAAACGGACTATTCGCTTTAAGGTATCAACTGATCAAACTTATCGAACTCATAATAGCACAAATGAACTAATTTTGCCCAATTGGACAAACCGGATCTTGGCTGAAGTCGCGGTTTGGTTTGCCATCCGGTATTGGTGAAGTGGGCCCCAAAAACTGGACCACGAGCTGAGGTGTATGATGGAGCAGTTCACCATGCCCGCGGAGAGGCAGTACGATGGTCAGGAGACGGCGTCACCTCACGGCAGCCTACAAGGTTCGGGGAGTGCTGAACGTCAACAAGGCGATTCGCTGGTTATCAATTACACTTGAGATTGAGGCAGACCTCCTGCAGGAGGACAACTCTATCAAAGATTCAATCAGCTGGCATCACCGAGCAGAACAGTCTGGATCCACCTCAAATTTCCCGATTGGTGGTCCAAAGATTGGGGCTCACCATAGATGGCCGAAGTGATCGACCTGGTGGCGGGTAGCCTGGCAGAGGCGGCCCCGGACGCGGAACGACACGGCGTCACGATCTGCTTGGAGGCTCACGACGCGTTCTGCCGTAGCGAGGAGGTGGCGAGCGTGCTGCGACAGGTCGACTCGCCCTACGTCAAGGCGGTCTGGGACGTGCATCACCCCTACCGCATGGGCGAATGCGAGGTGCCCTGCCGCGAGATCCTCGACCTGCTCGCGGCCAGGGGATATAACGGCTTCATCTGCGCCGAGTGGGAGAAAAAGTGGCACCCGGAGATCGAGGAGCCGGAGATTGCGCTGCCGCAGCATGCGCGGGTTCTGCGCGAGTGGATGGCTGGGGGAAGCTCTTAGTTTCTGACCTGCTGCCCCAATGAAACTCAGAGATTCTGCCCAGCGCCCGCGCCGGCGGTTCGCCCATGAATCCAGCCTGCCCCCTCTTCTGACAATCCCCCGCTAGAAGAGGGACCCCCATGAGAAATCAAAGACGAACATCGAAAACCGACCAATTTACCGAAATCCCCTGCAAAAGCCGGCCGCGCACGCTATACTAAGACCATGACCTGCGCGACCAACGCTATCACCGCCAGAATTGACAACGTGACCGGCACAGAACATCGCCCCGGCCGCCGGCAACAACAGCTTGGCCCTTCCGCGGCACTAAGGGCCAAAACGACCCGTTCATCACGAAAAATGATGAAAAAAGCGAGAAGCCCGGGCAAAAGACTTTCAAATGTGCTACGCTGACATCAACAACCGGCTGAGGCAAAAAAGGAACGAGAAACTGAAAACCAGGAACGAAGAACGCAAGGGCCCCAACGAGAACCATCAGGCCTCCGAGCATCCGCTGCCAGGAGACAGCCGCTCCTACCGTCTCCAACCGCCGGAAAAATGGATGTGACCCGACTTGACCCGACTTCACCGGACCTGACCGGACGCAACGCGGCCCTTCGTGTGAATTCGTGTCCTTCGTGGATTGCTAAGCTATCGCAAGCGCCATCTGTCGGGACACCCGGCGACCGAGCAACACAAATGCGAACAAGCGACTTAGTCGGTACACGAAAAACGAGAAACGAAAAACTCAAAACGAAAAGAACATCCCCCTCTCGAAAAAAAATTTAGGGCGACATTGGACGACATTGGGGGACATTGGGGGACATATGTCCCCCTTTCACGCCAAAACGAGAAGGCCTCGGTCCCGAAGGACAAAGGCTCCGGACAACCGCTAAGTCAGATTCACACACGCAAACGATGGGACCAACAACCAGAAGAACCAGGACGGATCTGATAAGTTGAGAAAACTGTAATACTCGGTTTCATAAGGGAAGTCGTTTGGTTCTTGGTTGTTGGGGACGGGAAGCCGGGCCTTGGATACGGCACGACGGATGGAGATACGATGGGCGCGAAGAAACCGAAGGGGCTGTACCTGCTGAGCGAGAGCGCGTTTGACCGCATATACGGCGCGGATACGCGGCGCGAGATCGAGGCGCAGGTGGAGATGGTCGCGCCGCTGCAGACCGCGGAGATGATCGCACGCGATCCCACCGCGCTGGCGGACGTGCAGCTGGTCTTTTCCGGCTGGGGCATGGCGCGCGTGGACGACGCCTTCCTCGACGCCGCGCCCAACCTGGAGGCGATCTTCTATGCCGCCGGCACGGTGCGCTACTTTGTGACCGACGCACTGTGGGAGCGGGGCGTGCAGCTGACGAGCGGATACGGCGCCAATGCCGAGTTTGTGGCGCCGTACACGCTGGCGCAGATCATCCTCAGCCTGAAACGGACCTGGTATTTTGCGGACAAGGTGCGGCGGGAGGGGGCCTACAACCCGGACGAAAAAGAGGCGCTGCCGGGCCTCTACACGGGCGTGGTCGGTCTGATCTCGCTGGGGCAGGTTGGGCGGCGGGTGGCGGCGCTGCTGCGCGATACGCTGCCGGTGCGCGTGCTGGCGTATGACCCGTACCTGACGGCGGAGACGGCCGCGGCATTGGGCGTGGAACCGGTCGGGCTGGAGGAACTGTTCCGGCGCTGCGATGTGGTGTCGCTGCACGCGCCGTGGCTGCCGGAGACGGAGGGGATGATCCGGGGCGCGCACCTGGCCGCGATGAAAGCGAACGCGACGTTTATCAACACGGCGCGCGGCGCGGTCGTGAACGAGCCGGAGATGATCGCGGCGCTCGAACAGCGCCCGGACCTGTACGCGCTGCTCGATGTTACCTACCCGGAGCCGCCCGCGGCCGGTTCGCCGCTCTACAGCCTGCCCAACGTGCTGCTGACCCCGCATATTGCCGGCGCGCACAACACAGAGTGTCTGCGCATGGGCCGCCTGATGGCGGCGGAGCTGCACCGTTACCTGGCGGGTGCGCGCTTGGAGTACGAGATTACGCGGGAGATGCTGCCGCTGCTGGCCTGAGGCGCAACTCGTCCCGGTCGTGCGGCCGCGGGCCGGGGACAAAGGGCACACTCCACGTGCTGCCGGCCGCGAACAGACAGCCATGGCCCAAATCCGTCAACAGAGCCACGCCGACCCGGACAGCCAGCGCGCCGTTCTTGCGCTGACAATCCGGCCCTGGGCCCGCGTCGCGGTGAACGAACGGGTGCGCCTGGTGTTGGGGGACAGCGAGTGTGCCGCGCGCGCCGCGGTCTGGGTGGAGATCGGCTACGGGGTGGAGGAGGCGCCGCTGACCTGTGTGCGGCACATCCTGGAGGCGGAGGCGTGGCGCTGCGCCGAGGAGATCGAACGGCTGTTGCGGGGTGAGAGCCCGTATGCGACCTGGCGCAGCGGCTGCCCGCCGGCGCTGCTGATGGCGCGGCCGGGGGCTGCCGACGCGCAGGGCGAGCCGACCTTTCAGCTGACGCTGCAGCTGACGCTGGGCGGCCTCAGCGACAGCGGCGAGCCGGACGGGTCAGGGCTGACACTGGCGCTGGACCGGGTGAGCGGCCGCGAGCTCTTGCGCTTTGGCGAGGCGTTCGACCGGGAGCTGGGCGCGGCGCTGGAAGGCCGCGGCAGGGCCGCGCCCGCGCCGGGCCTGGCGGTGAATACCTTCAGCAGCCGCGTCAACAGCGCGGCCTACGATGCGCTCGGCGAAGCGTACGCGCACGACTACCTGGCCGAACCGTTCTTCCGCGAGGCGTTCGAGGGCTGGCTGGGGCGGTTGCCCGCCGGCGGCCGCATATTGGAGGTCGGCTGCGGGCACGGCGAGCCGGTCGCGGTCGCGCTGGCGGCTGCCGGGCTGCGCGTGACGGGGATCGACCCGTCCGGTGAGATGATCGAGCTGGCGCGGGCGCGCGCGGCGGGCGAGTTTCGGCAGATGGCGCTGGCTGAGCTGGAGGAGGTGGAGGCGTTCGATGGAGCGTGCTGCTTCTTTTCGCTGCTGTGCATGGACCCAATCGAGCTGCGGGTCGGGCTGGAGCGGCTGCACGGGGCGTTGAAGGCGGATGCGCCGCTGTTGATCGTGTCGGGTGTACCGGACCTGTTCACGCGCACGTCGCCGCTGCGCACGGTGCAGGGGCGGAGGACGTGGGAATGGACATACGATCACGAGGACATGGCCGCCATCCTGCAGGAGCGCGGGCAATGGCGGGTTGGCACGGCGTCGCTTCGCTATTACGATACGGACACGCTGCAGCCGGTCGGGCCGGATGAACTGGAACAGGCAACCGACTTCAGCGGGCGAACAGTAAAGGGCGTGTATGCGCTCATCGCGCGAAAGAAGGCGGTGACAGCGGCCCGTGACTCTCGGGACTTGGAGTGAAAACAGGCCAATCTCATGGGACTCGAATGGCGAACGCTGGAAGAGGAGGACGAGCGCGGGCAGGTGGAGGCGCTGGAGGAGGGGGCGCCAGACGCGCCGCGGCGGCGCGCCTGGCCCTGGTGGCTGACCTCTGCGTTGGTTCTGCTGCTGGCCGCGGCGGTGATCTGGGGCGTCCGCTACGTTCTGGCGCAGCGGTTGGAAGCGATTACCGCTACCTTCGAAGTGGAGGTGCTGGCGGCGCACGGGACGGTGCAGATGGCCGAGCGCGACCTGGACGAGGCCCTTTTCTCCAGTATGATCTCGACCGACTACCCCAACTGGGGCGACAGGCAGAAACGCATGCTGCGCGAAGGGATGCGCTGGGACCGCAGATTCTTCGGCCTGACGATGGCGCCGGAGGCCGACGGGAGGCCGCCGACCGGCACGGTGACCGATATCGAGTTCACCTCGGACTGGCGCATGGCGACGGTTACGGTTGCCTACCCCTACCAACAGACTGCAGGGCCGGCGGTGACGCTGCATCAGTCGATAACCTACCGGGAGGGGGAGACGGGCTGGGCGTTGGTGCCGGCGTATCCCGATTATTGGGGGGAGAAACGCAAACTCGAGGGCCGCTACGTGACGGTCGAGTTCCCGGAGCGGGACGCGGCGACGGTTGAGCGGCTGGTGGAGGACTGGGACGAGTTGCTGGCCGCGGCCTGCGAGACGTTGGAGGACCTGGACTGCCGGCGCGAGTGGAAGCTGGATGTCGAGCTGTCGACGGAGTCGAGCGCGCTGACGTCCCTGGCCGAAGGGGCGCCGCCGGGGATGCGCTGGATGGAGGCGTCCAATGCGCCTCTGCCCGAGCAGAGCCCGGAGGGGTCCGGGCTGACGCTGCCGACGCCGAGCCTGATCGGGCGCCCGGTGGATGATACCGGCTACGCGGCGCTGCGGGCCGGCTACGCGCCGCTGATCGCGGGCGGCGGCATCGCGGAAATCGTTGGCTGGCGCTGCTGCGAGAACGAGGCCGCTTCAACGCGAAGGAGGGCGAGAGGGCGTTCGGGCGCGATATTCTTCCGCGCGCTGCTGGATAAGCAACTTAGCCAGTTGGGTCTGGTCCGCTGGCCGGTGAACGCGTCCACCTTCGAGGAGATCCTGCAGGGGACGATACACGACGTGACGAACCTGCACTGGGTCTACCTGCAGCGTTCGGGCAACAGCGTTGAACCGCACATCTGGAAAGTCGTCTACAGCATGGTCGACTTCATCCTGGCGGAGCAGCCGGAGCAGTCCGCAGCGAGGCTGCAACGGGCGCTGCTGCGAAACAGGACCTACCGCCCGTGGCTGACCAGCGCCGGTTTCAGCAACTTTGGACGTTCAATCCAGAAGAGATGGATCGACTACGCCGACGGGCAGCTGGCGGCGGCAGCGACCGCAGCAGGGGATGCCCTGCCCGCGCAGGACCTGCAGCTGCTATGCGCGGCGGACCGGTTCCAGGGCGCGCATGTCTACCGCTACACCTTTGAGAACGACGCCTTCGCAAGCGAGGACCTCGACGGGACGTTCCGCCTGATGTATGCGCTGCCGGATGCTGACGGCGTCCTGCTGCAGCGAACCGGGGGCAGGGTGAATGCGGAGGCGAACGACTCGCCGGTGCAGATCTGGCGGCGGGGGCAGGCGCAGCGTGTGACCTACAGGGACTCGAATACCCCTTTGTTTGCGGTGGATTCCTCCGACAGCGGAATGCTCTTTTACACCTATGAGTCGCGGCGGCCGACATACCACTTCACCTATCTGGACCTGGCGGCGTGCGAGCAGGGCAGGTGCGCGTTGGAGTCGCAGCAAGGTTTTCCCGTATGGTCGCCTGACCGGGAAAGGTCGATCGTTTCTTTGGGCGACGGTTTGCTGTGGCTGGGCGACGGTGCGGGGGAGCTGCTGATGACGGTCGCGCGCGGCCGGTCGGTGGCGTGGTTCGACAACGAGCGTTTTGCCTACATTCAGCCGGACGACGAGATGCGGGTCGGGGTGATGACGCTGCCGCAGATGGAGGCGGAGACCGTGCTGGAGCTGGAGAGGCTGGCGGAAGCGATGCGGGCGGCGCCGGGCGCGCGGCGGAGGTCGTCGGGGCAGCCGTTGCCGGTCACGCCCGCGGCGCTGGCAACGCATCCGAGCTGGCCCGACCAGTTGATTGTAGCGATGCGCGAGGGGGACAGGTGGCGGTCGGAAGCGACGCACATCTTCACCTACAACCTGGCCGCAGATGAGCTCAGGCATCTGCTGTGGGTGGAGCACCCGCTGGAATCGATCCGTTCGCTGCGCTTCTCCGCGGATGGACGCTGGCTGTTCGTACACAGCGTGGAGCGCAGCAGGGACAGCTGGCACCTGCATCTGTATGACAGCGAGAGCGGCGCGAGCCAGACATATTCGGCGGAGTCTACGCTGGCCTTTCCGGGCTATGACCTGTCGGCGGACGGGGCGTGGCTGGTGCGGGTGGACGAAGGGTTTCTGCATCTGATCCCGCTGCAGGGCGGGCGGCAGCGGCTGGTGGGGCACAGTTTTGCCCACTGCTATTCGGCGGTGTGGGTGGAGGGGAGTTTTCGGTAGACAGTTTTTAGTAGTCAGTTTTTAGTTTTTAGTGGGCGTTCCCGGTCATTGGGCTGGGTAGCCGGACCATAACGATAGACGATCGAAGGAGAGGGAGAATGACGACTTACCGCTATGCAGAGATGACCTGGTCTGCCTGCCGCGAGGCGGCCTATTCGGGCCGGGTGGCGGTGCTGCCGGTTGCGACCTATGAGGACCACGGCCATCACCTGCCGATCGATACCGACGTGCGGCTGTGCACGGGAGTCTGTGAACGGGCGGTGGCCCGCATCCCGGATGAGGCAGTGCTGGTCCCGCCGGTCAGCCACGGGTACAGCCCGCACCACATGGATTTCCCGGGCACGATCACGATACGCTGGGACACCTTCATCAACTATGTGCGCGACGTGTGCGTGAGCCTGGCCCATCACGGCTTCAAGCGGATCCTGATCGTGAACGGGCACGGCAGCAATACCGCGCCGGTGGAGATGGCCGCGCGGCTGACGGTGCTGGAGACGGAAGGCAAAACGCTGTGCGCGACGGTCAACCACTGGGGTGTTGGCAAGGGCCGGCGGGAGGGCAACAGTATCCGCTCGTCAGACTTTGGCGGCACGTCGCACGCGGGGGAGTACGAGACTTCGCTCTACCTGGCGATGGCGGAGGAGCTGGTGCAGATGGAGAAGGCGGTCGATGAGCGCTCGCCGCTATCGCCCAGTTTTCAGACCGACCTGCTGATGGGGAAGCGGGAGGACGGCTCGGTTGCGCACCTGTGGCCGTACTGGAGCTCGCTGACGGAGAGCGGCGTGCTGGGGGATGCGAAGTCGGCCAGCCGCGAGAAGGGGGAGCAGTTTCTCGAAGCGGCGGTGGAGGGACTGATCGAGCTGGTGCGCGAGTTCCGCACGGTGGCGATCAACCCGCGACAGGACCACATTTCGATGGAGGAGTGAGGGCAGAAGGCCGCTGTACGGGGCCGTTTCTGCGTCAGGGACAGCATGAGCGAGATCTACCGCATGCGCCCGGCGACGCCGGCGGACTGGCGGGCGTTTGTGGCGCTGGACGAAGAGATTTTCGGCTGGTACGGCGCGCAGGAGGAACCGGCGATCATCCGCAGCAGGCTGGCTACGTTTCCGCAAGGGTGCGCGGTGCTGGAGGGACGGAACAGCGACGGCCGGCCGTTCATCGCCGGCTATCTGACGACGGAGAAGTGGTCGGAGCTGCGCGAGCCGGCGCTGGACGAGGACCCGCGCGAGAGCCATCGGCCGGACGGGCGCGTGCTGAACATCACGACGCTGGCGGTCGTGCCGGCGTCCCAGGGGCAGGGACTGGGCGCACGGCTGCTGGAGCACGCGATTTCGGTGGCGCGGGCGGAGGGCTGCAGGCAGATCGTCCTGGAGACCGCGCACGCCGAGCGGTTTTATGAGCGTCACCGCTTTCGCCGCATCGGCGAGCGGACGGAGCGGGGGATCAGGATGGCGATCATGCTGCTGGAACTGAACGGCGGTGACGAGTGATCAGGCGGGCGGGGAGATGACGACCCGCCGCGGCTTGATCTTGAAGATCACGCGCTCCTCGGTGCCTTTCATTTCGATGGGCATGACGTTGCCGTAGTACTCGTCGGCGCCGACGTAGAGCTTGGTGTGGGCGTTGATGTTGACGAGGTCGGGGTCGGGCACGATCTCCTCGACGACGCCGCGCACGTCGATCCAGCGGAAGGGGTCCTTGGGGTCCAGGGCCATGAGAGCGACTTTGGGATTGCCGCGCACATTTTGCGGTTTGCGGCGGCCTTCGGCGGTGTTGACGAGCACGTGGGTGCCGTCCCAGGAGCACCAGACGATGGTATTTTCGGGCGCGCCCGAGGGGGAGATGGTCGTGAGTGTGGCGTAGATAGGGCCGGTGAGCAGGTCGACGTGGGTATCGGGGATCTGTGCGGACATTTTGGTTCTCCTCGGGTTGGTGGCAGCTTTACGTACTGTGTAAGAGAACTATCGAATTCTCGTGACCGTCACGCGGCATGAATTGCCTCGGCGGATTGAAGAACTGCTTTGCGACGGATATGGCTTCGGCTTTGTTCGACGGCTGAACGCTCCACAAGGTCGACAGCACGGTCGAAAATACGGCCCAACTCCTGCTCCATGCGCGCCATATCGATAAAGGTATGCCGCGCCTCAAGGTGAAACTGGACCAGCAGATCCACGTCGCTATCGGGGCCGAAGTCCTCACGAACGGCGGAGCCAAACAGGGACAGTTCAACGACCTGCCAGCGACGGCAGTAGCTGTCTATTTGCGCACTGGGAATGTGAATCTGGACACTCATTGCAGGAAGTTTCGGTCCTGACGAAGTGGACAACGCGTCGAAATCGGGAACGGACTCCCGGCTCGGACCACATCAGTGCTTGCAGCCGGCCGCCATCATCTGGGGCGTGCAGCCCTCGGCGATGAGGGCCTGCTGATCTTCGGAGAGCTCGATCCAGGGCATGAGCGGGTCATCGGACTGGTGGGCCATTTCGCGGCCGTCGATGATCGTCAGCGTGTTGCGGACCAGCTGTTTGCCGGCGTGCGGGTTCATAAAGACGTCGTAGAAGGTGAAGTCGCCATCGATGATCTCGAAGAGCGCGATATCGGCCAGCGCGCCGGGCCGCAGCGTGCCGATCTCCTTCTCCAGCCCCATCACAGCCGCGGGCCGTTCGGTCGCGGCGTGGATGACCTCGGAAAAACTCATGCCAAGGGAGAGGAATTTGCTCAGGCAGGTGGGCATGTCGAACATGGGGCCGCTGACGCTCATCTGGTGGATGTCGGAGGAGATGACGTCGGGCCGGTAGCCCTGCGCCATCAGCGCCTCGGCGGTCTGGAAGGAGAAGGAGCCGGCGCCGTGGCCGATGTCCATGACGAGGCCGGCGTCCCAGGCGCGCTTGACCGTCTCGCGCAGGTTGCCGGACTCTTCGACGATGCGCATCGTGCCGCCGGTGAAGCAGTGGGTGAGGATGTCGCCGGGGCGCATCAGTTCGATGACGCCGTCGATACCGGGCGGGCCCGAACCGATATGGGTCATAAGCGGCAGCTCGCAGCGGTCGGCAGCTTCACGGGCCCTGTGCAGTGGCGCGAGGCCCTGGCCGCTGGTGGTGAGGCCGTCGATGCGTACCTTGACGCCGAGGAGGATATCGCGGTTGAGGTCGATGATATTGCAGCAGATGTCGACATCAGTGTAGCCGGGATTGGCGAGCTCCCAGGTGCGCGCGGTGAGGCCGATCGATGAGATGTTGAGGAGTGCGTAGATGCGGGCGCGGGCCTTTTCGATGATGAACTCACGGAAGCCGAGGAAGTTGTAGGCGCCCGAAGAGCCGACGTCGAGCCAGGTGGTGACGCCGCTGCGGGCCGCGATCGGATCGGGGCGGATGCCGTAGAAGCCCAGGCCGTAGTTGACGTGCGTGTGCAGGTCGACGAGCCCGGGCGTAACGCGCTGGCCGGCGGCGTCGATCACGCGAAAGGCGCTCTCCGCGGGGATGTCGGGATCGACTGCGGCGATGCGGTTGCGCTTGACGGCGACGTCAAGACGTCCGCTGCGCCCGCCGCCGGGGTCGACAACTTCGCCGCCTTTGATCAGAAGATCGAATCTCATCGTTTTGCCTTTCGGGATTGGTGTGGCGGGTTTTTGGCTGCGGGAAACCTGTGCGAGCAGAGGCCGGTCATGATCTCACGCGCTCTTCCTGCTCCTTGAGCTCGGGTGTCATGGCCTCGCCGAAGTCCTCCATCCCGTAGACGGGGCGGATCTCGATTTCGCTGGGGCCCGGCATCGGGTTGGGGCAGCGCCTGACCCATTCGACCGCCTCGTCCATGTCCTTCACCTGCCATAACCAATAGCCTGCGACCAGTTCGCCGACTTCGGCAAAGGGGCCGTCGATGACGGTGCGGCTGGCGCCGTCGAAGGCGACGCGCTTGCCATTGGAGGAGGGCTGAAGGCCCTCACCATCCAGCAGGACGCCGGCGTCGAAGAGCTCCTGGTTGTAGTTGCCCATCGCTTCGAAGAGATCGGCGGAAGGCATGATGCCGGCTTCGCTGTCGTCGGTCGCTTTCACCAGAACCATGACTCGCATTTTCGTTTCCTCGCTTTCCCGGTAACCCCTTCAGCTTTACAGGTGCGTCCCAGTATAGTACCAGACTTTGGCCGTTTGCGCGCAGCGGGAATAGGCCGGTGGGGGCGTGTGCGCGGCTCAGAAGGCGACGTAGCCGCCGCAGACGGGGATGCACTGACCGGTGACGTAGTCGGAGAGATCGGTGACGAGGAATTCGACCACTTTGGCGCAGTCTTCGGGCATGCCGAGGCGGCCGAGGGGAATATCCTGCAGGAGGTGGTCGCGGATTGGCGGCCGGTTGCGGCCCTGGGCGACGGCGCGGGAGGAGAGCATGAAGCCGGGCGCGATGCAGTTGACGTGGATGTTGTAGGGGCCGAGTTCGGCGGCGAGGACGCGGGTGTACTGGATGACGCCGGCTTTGGCGACTTTGTAGGCCATGCCGCCGCCGTCGCGTCCGCTCCAGAGGCCGGCCTGGGAGGCGACGTTGACGATCTTGCCGCTGCGCGCGGCCTGCATATGCGGTGCGGCGGCCTGGCAGCAGTAGATGGCGCCGGTGAGGTTGATGTCGAGGATGTAGCGGTAGTGGTCGGGCGGGGCGGTCGCGGCGGAATGGTTGGGCGGGGGATAGAGCATGCCGCCGGCGTTGTTGACGAGGATGTCGAGCCGGCCGAACTCATCTATGGTCTGTTGCAGCATGGCGTCGACCGCGGCCTTGTCGGATACGTCGGCCTCGATGGCGAGGGCGCGGCGACCGAGCGCCTCGACTTCGCCATCGACGGTGGCGGCGGTGAGCGGTTCGTCGTACGCCCGGGCGGCGTCGAGGTCAACGTCGTTGACGACGACATCGGCGCCCAGCTGCGCCAGGTGGAGCACGTAGGCGCGGCCGAGCCCGCGCGCGCCGCCGGTGACGAGGGCGACTTTGTTGGCGAGTTTCATGGGAGCTCCTTTGGCTTGCGTGTTGCTTATGCAGATATCATGGTGGCGCAGGAGGGCGGGAAGGGCAAGCGCGCCGGTGGTACGGGGACGGCGTTTGGCGCGGGGTGCGGCGGATGGGTAAGATAGGCTTGGAATATACAAACTGGGTGAGGTATGCCAAAGGTTAGAGAGGCCATTCGACTGGTTGAACGGGACGGCTGGCGGTTAGTCCGTACTCGCGGCAGTCACCGGCAATATCGCCACGACAACAAACCCGGAACCGTCACCATTGCAGGCCATCCCAGCGCAGACGTACCGTAAGGGACGTGGCTGAGCATTTTGAAGCAGGCAGGGCTGAGGGAGGGGAAGTGATGAAGCAGAACTTTGCGGTCGTGTACGAGCGGGCGCCGAGCAGTTACGGCGCGTATGCGCCCGAACTGCCCGGTTGCATCGCAACGGGAGGGAGCTGGCAGGAGATCCAGGCGGCAGTACGCGAAGCGATCGCGTTCCACGTCGAGGGTCTGATCGCAGACGGCGAAACGGTTCCCAAACCACAGATGTCGATTGGCGAGGCGATGGCCTACCATATTACGAGTCTGGCCGAGTCTGGGGCATCGGTCCCTGACCTGGAGACAACCTTTGGTATGGTCGAGGTTGAGATTGATCGGCCCAAGGCGACGGAAGCGAGTTGAGCAGGGGCAGCGAGTTTCGATTTTGAAGAGTCGGGTGGATTCGCGGGCGAGTCGTCATTGAGCAAGTATCGGAAATCGTCGAGCCATGCAGCATGAAACGATCGCCGTACTGGACTACGGCAGCCAATACAGCCAGCTGATCTGCCGCCGGGTGCGGGAGGCGCATGTCTACGCCGAGATGATCCCGTGGGAGCGGGCGGCGGCGCGGCTGCCGCGCGTGAATCTGAAGGGGATCATCCTTTCGGGGGGGCCGGCGAGCGTGTACGAAGCGGGTGCGCCGACGCTGCCGGCGGCGGTGCTCGAGAGCGGGGCGCCGGTGCTGGGCATCTGCTACGGGCTGCAGCTGCTGGCGCACGCGCTGGGCGGCCAGGTCGCGCCGAGCAGGCTGCGCGAGTACGGCGCGGCGCAGATCGAAGTGACGCGGGAGAACGGCCTCTTTGCGGGACAGCCGCGCGAACAGGAGGTGTGGATGAGCCACGGGGACCGGGTGGAGCGGCTGCCGGCCGGATTTGCGACGGTGGCGCGCAGCGGGAATTCGCCGTGCGCGGCGATCGCGGACGAGGCGCGGGGCCTGTACGGGCTGCAGTTTCACCCGGAGGTGGCGCATACGCAGCACGGCTTTGCCCTGCTGCGAAACTTCGTGCGCTCGATCTGCGGCTGCGCGGGGGACTGGACGGCGGGCAATTTCATCCAGGAGAGCGTTGACGCAATCCGGGCGCAGGTGGGGCCGGCGGACCGGGTGGTGTGCGGGCTGAGCGGCGGCGTGGACAGCGCGGTGGCGGCGACGCTGGCGCACCGGGCGATCGGGGCGCGGCTGACCTGCATTTTCGTCGACCACGGCCTGCTGCGGGCGGGTGAGGCGGAGCAGGTGGTGGAGACGTTCGAGCGGCATCAGGGGATGCGGCTGGTTGCGGTCGACGCCAAGGAGGCGTTTTTGGGCGACCTGGAGGGCGTGACCGACCCGGAGGAGAAGCGCAGACGGATCGGGGCGCGCTTTGTGCGCGTCTTCGAGGAGGAGACTGAGCGGCTGTTCGAGGAGAGCGGGGAAGGAGAGGATTCCACGAATGAGGCGGGCAAGGTGCACCTGACGCAGGGGACGCTCTACCCGGACGTGATCGAGTCGGCCAGCCGCGACGGGTCGTCGAATGCGCGCACGATCAAGACGCATCACAATGTGGGCGGCCTGCCGGAGGATATGACTTTTGGGCTGATCGAACCGCTGCGGATGCTGTTCAAGGACGAGGTTCGTCACATCGGCGAGGAGCTGGGCTTGCCCGAGGAGATTGTGTGGCGGCACCCCTTCCCGGGGCCGGGGCTGGGCATCCGCATCCTCGGCGAGGTGACCTGGCAACGGCTGGAGATGCTGCGCGCGGCCGACCGTATCTTTCTCGAAGAGCTGCGGACGGCGGGCCTCTACCGGGAGACGAGCCAGGTTTTCGCGGTGCTGCTGCCGGTGCAGACGGTCGGCGTGATGGGGGACGGCCGCACCTACGCCAACGTCATCGCGCTGCGGGCCGTCACCACCGACGACTTCATGACCGCCGACTGGGCGCAGCTGCCCTTCGGACTGCTGGCGCGGGTGAGCAGCCGGATTGTAAACGAGGTGGATGGGGTGAACCGCGTGGTGTATGACATTTCGAGCAAGCCGCCGGCGACGATCGAGTGGGAGTAGCGGCGAAGCATCCGGCTACCGATGTCGGCGGACCGACCGTTGGCGAGCAGAAGCCTTTTGTCCATCGAGGCGGACAGTGATGTTCATGACGCGCGCTGCCAAGATATGGGTTTGGGTAATGGCGGTTGCCGTAGCGCTTGTCGCGGTCGCCGCTTGCGACCGCCCGGAAACTTCAACAGACTACTTCGACCGGGGCGTTGCCAGATTGAAGGAAGGCGAATACAAGGGCGCCATCGCCGACTTTGATCAGGTCATTAATATACGGCCCAAATATACTGACGCCTACATCATTCGGGCTAATGCCAAGATCTGACTTGGTCAATACGAGGAGGCGATCGCCGACCTGGATCAAGCCATCCGCCTGCAGCCGGACCATGCCGACGCCTACTACAGTCGGGGCAGTTCCAAGCGCTACCTTGGACAACACCAGGATGCCATCGCCGACTTTGATCAGGTCATCCGTCTGCAGCCCGACTACGTCGCAGCCTACAACAATCGAGCGGTTGTAAGGGCCAACCTTGGACAATACCAGGACGCCATCGCCGACTTTGATCAGGTCATCCGTCTGCAGCCCGACAATGCCTACGCCTACGCCAACCGGGGGTTCGCCAAGGTCATTCTTGGTCAAAACCAGGGCGCGATCGCGGATTTGAAAGTCGCTTTGGCATTGGCGCAGTCGACCGGCAGAAGGGACCTCGCGGCTGAAACTGAGGAGATGATTCAGATAGTTGAACAGGAGTGATGATCGCTTGAAACAAGCAAGTAAGATGGGCGGATTTCTGCGCTTTGCGCTTCCACTGACCGCTTTTCTGTCGCTCTTTCCGCTCTATACGCGCTATAAGGCGGCGGCCGCACCGGTCCCGCCGGCGCCTGAGGCCCTCGTACCTGCCGGCCCTGTCCCCGCGCTTGTCGGACTAACATAACGGGTGGTACAAACATCGGGGGCAGGTCAGCCACGGAGCGCAGGAGAAGACTCATGGACGTAACAGAAGAGCAGATCAAAGCGGGCCAGGCAATCTACACCCAACGCGGTTTACGCTTCTATGACTTTATCGTGCACGGGGTGTCGAATCCGCTGGTTTGGAGATGTCCGACGGAACAGCTGCTTACGCATTACAGCAAGCACGTCTCGGCGAACCATCTGGATGTCGGC
This sequence comes from Caldilineaceae bacterium, assembly GCA_022827195.1. Lineage (GTDB taxonomy): Bacteria > Chloroflexota > Anaerolineae > Caldilineales > Caldilineaceae > Bin5. Next base: position 18,375 of record JAJDTL010000005.1, on the reverse strand, counting down.
GTGGGGACCGGATACTTCCTGCATTACTGCCCTTTCCCGTCGCAAACACCGCGAATCGTCCTCTCAGACATCAACCGGAACTCGTTGGATTTCGCCGCGCGCCGCATTGCGCGCTACATGCCTGAGACGTACCAACACAACATTCTGGAACCTTTCTCGGATGATATACAGGCGTTCGACTCGATTGGGGTCAACTATCTGCTCCACTGCCTCCCAGGCGCCATCAGGTCCAAGGCGATCGCGTTCGACCACCTGAAGGCACTGATGAACCCGGATGCAGTCCTGTTCGGTTCGACCTTGCTTCAAGGCGGCGTTTCGCGCAGCTGGTTTGCAAAGCGTTTGATGCGTTTCTACAACAGGAAGGGCATCTTCTGTAACCAGGAGGACGACCTGGCTGGCTTGGAGCAGTCGCTCAGCCAGAGATTCCGTGATGTATCGGTCGAGGTTGTCGGATGCGCCGCCCTTTTCTCCGGCCGAATCTGAATTGGTTGCGTACCCTTTCGGCAGGTCTTATGTCCGGCCCGGATACGGCAGCAGCCGCGCCTTCAACCAATAGGAACAGTGAGAGAACACGGCACATATGCCAAAACAGTTCAGCCATAAGGATGGAAAGAGGAGCTGAAGCGAGGTTGCGTACCATCGTCTTTCAGCTGTGTGAAGTGGGCCCCAAAAACTGGCCCACAAGCCAAGGTATATGTGCGAAGGGTTACGAGCGATTCCCCTGCCTCCAGAGTGGTCACGGGGCGCGGGACACCCCGCAGGCCAATCACCCCATTGATAACAGAATCCTCGTAGCAGTGCGCCGAAGGGGCGCGTGACATATCAAGGCGCGCGGAACAGGCCAACGCGCCGGCCGGCGGTACGTTGCGTCCGGGACGCGCACCCCAGCGCGTGCGCCCCTGTGGTGACGCTGAACCGCGATGCGGCGTGTCGCGCGGCAACCGCGCGGCAGGAGCGCATGCGCGGACCGCATACGGGGCCGGGTTCGAGGCCTGCCCCATCCGCGTTCCGCCGGGATGGAAACGGTCTTTCGTAGTATTGACACGATATTGGCATAGAAAAGAGCAGGAATGACATACTGGAGACATATCGATGCTCTATAATTGGATGGTGAAATCTTGACGGCGGACCGGACCGCTGATAGCGGCCCATGCCTCCGACGAACCATCTCAGAGGAGTAGGAAGTGATGTCTCGACCTGAATATCGTATGTCAGCCCTGACGGGACCGGGAAACTGGCTGGCGGTGGCCCTGCTGGCCGCCGCCGCCATCGTGTCTTTTGCGAACCCAGCCGCGGCGCAGCAGACGTCCTCGCTTTCGGCGCCGTCTCTGACGGCGACGCCCAGCGGGTCGACCACAGTCGAGCTGAGGTGGACCGAGGTGGCGAATGCCGCGCATTACGAGCTGTGGGCATGGTGGGACGCCGGCTGGCATCGCATTGGCGGCGACCTGACAGGCAGCTCCTACACGCACTCCGACCTTACGGCCGGCAGGACCTACTATTGGACGATTCGCGCGGTGGATGCGGCAGGAACAGGGGGCGCATTTTCGGACCGTGTGTTTGTCACGCCGGGTGTGGCGGCTGCACCGACTCTGACTGCGACGCCCAGCGGGTCGACCACAGTCGAGCTCAGGTGGACCGAGGTGGCGAACGCCGCGCATTACGAGTTGTGGACATGGTGGGACGCCGACGCCGGCTGGCGTCGCACTGGCGGCGACCTGACAGGCAGCTCCTACACACATTCCTCCCTTACGGCCGGCAGGACCTACTCCTATACGATTCGGGCGGTGGATGCGGCAGGCGCAGTGGCGAGCGAATGGTCGAAGATTGTTTCCTCAGCCGTATCCGCGTCGTCTGGGAGCCCGAGGACATCAGCAACGACGACATCCGCGGCATCTGGGAGCCCGACGGCAACAGCAACAACGACATCCGCGACAGACAGGGCGGTGCTGGTTGCGCTATATAACGCTACCGACGGCGCGAATTGGGCGGACAACACCAACTGGATCAGCGACCGTCCGCTGGGGGAATGGTACGGCGTCAACACCGACGCCAACGGGCGGGTCACTGGGCTGGACCTCGATGGCAACGGGTTGAGCGGGGCGATCCCATCACAACTTGGCAACCTTACCTACCTTTCGGCACTGTGGGCCAGGCACAACCGGTTAAGCGGGGCGATTCCGGCATCGCTCGGCAACCTCTCGAACTTGAGAAAGCTGTACCTCTGGGATAACCAGTTGAGCGGGGCGATTCCGGCGTCGCTGGGCAACCTTTCCAAGCTGGAAGCGCTGTATCTCAGTGTCAACCAGTTGACGGGATGCGTACCCGCAGGTTTGCGCAATGTGAGGGCGAATGATCTGGACGAGCTTGGGCTGCCCTTCTGCGCTGGGGCGACCGCAACCCCGACCCCGACGACTGCCACACCTGCAGCCACCGCCACACCTACAGCTACAGGCCTACCTGCAGCCACCGCCACGCCTACAGCCACAGGCCTACCTGCAGCCACCGCCACGCCTACAGCTACAGGCCTACCTGCAGCCACCGCCACGCCTACAGCTACAAGCATAGCTGCAGCCACCGCCACGCCTACAGCCACAGGCCTACCTGCAGCCACCGCCACGCCTACAGCTACAAGCATAGCTGCAGCCACCGCCACACCCACGACCACGGCGAACAGTCGGGCTATCGGCCCATTCACATATTCCTACCCTCCTGAGCGTACCAGCCCAGTCACAGTGCATTGGCGCACTCCGGCTGAGACGCCGGTTGACTACCAGATCAATTGGGCGCGTGCCGACGAGAATTATTCAACCGGAAGCAACAATAATGCCTATACGACGGACACTTCTTACACGATTGCCGGTCTGGATGGGGATGTGCGCCACAAGGTGCGGGGGCGCGCCCGCTACGACGACGGCTCCGTCGGCCCCTGGCACGTAGGCGCGTTTGGCGGCTGGTTTGTCAAAGTCACACCTGCAGCCACTGCCACACCCACACCCACAGCCACTGCCACACCTACAGCCACCGCCACGCCTACGACAACGGCGAACAAGCGGAAGGTGGGTGGACCCGTATTTGCCTACCCTCCTACGCGCACCAGCCCAGCCTACGTGGTTTGGAACGCTCCGGCTGAAACGCCGGTTGACTACCAGATCAATTGGGCGCGTGCCGACGAGAATTATTCGACCGGAACCAACAATAATGCCTATACTACGGATACCTCTTACACGATTACCGGTCTGGAGCATGTGCGCCAAAAGGTGCGGGTGCGCGCCCGCTACGGCGACGACTCCTACGGCCCGTGGAGTGAAGGCACGTTTGGCGGGCCGTGATAACTATGCCCCCTCCACAGTTGACCTGCTCCCCAGAGGCTGGTCCAGGCAAAATGTTAGTGTAGGGCCGTAGAGAGGGGAGATGCGGCCAGGAGGAGACTTTCGCCGGAGCAGGCAGTCAACAAGCTCAGAGAGGCCGAGGAGGCGTTAGCTGAGGGCAGCACAGCGGCTGAGGTCGGCCGCCGGATAGGCGTGACCGCGCAGACCTTCTGCCGATAGCGCAGCGGGTACGGGGGCCCCAGGAGCGACCAGGTCAGACCGCACAGCTCTCCGGGCTTGCGGCCGCCGGCGCCCGGGGCTCTCCTGCCTGCCGACCCTCTTTCCGCGCCTATCGGACTAACATAACGGGTGGTACAAGCATCGGGGCAGGTCATAGCCAGTGTTTTACCCTCGACTCGTTGACCTGCTCAGGACAGCAGCCCTCTGGCGACTAAATGATTGTTCTGATTGCCAAACTTTTGCTACTGTTCGGACTGCCCGTCGCTATAGCTGTATTCTGGCAAAGGCGACTTCGTACTCACTGGAACGTTGCAGCCCTCGCTTCGCTCGCATTCCTTGTCAATTACTCTGTGTTTCAATTGCTGGATCCGGTAACATCCCATTACAAGGAAGTGCTTGAACCCGTTCCCGGCTTGAATCATCAGTGGGGACTTCGGATAGCGATCCAGATTTCCTTTGGAATTATGCGGGAAAGTGTACGCTGGCTTGTTCTACGTTACGCAACAACGATTCCCTTCATCACCCAAAAAAAATTTGATTGGCATGATGGAATCATGCTTGGAATTTTTTACGGATGTGTTGTAATGCTGGAATCGTCAGGCTCACTCGTTGCTAGAATATTCAATCAAACAATCACCTTGAACGACTTCACTTGGGAATTAGCATTGATAGTGTCATTTCGTTGGGCTGTAATCTTCATGGCGTTCAACGCGGGAACATTCTTAATCGTCGCCTTTAGTGTTCAACGAAGAGCTATACTTCCCTTCTTCGTCGCAGCCTTGTGGAATGTCCTAATGTCGAACTCAATACCAATCACCCTGTACTTATCAATCTATGTTCTGCCGATTGGCTGGATGCTACGGCCCGTCCCCTCTACCATAATGACCCAAGTAGGTGCTTTCATTCTCGCTATGCTTTGCCTGATACCGATCTTTCTACTACGAAAGCCGATGACAGACGCTCACAATTAGATGCACCAAATCCTACAACAAGGCAATAAAAGCGACCAGATTTGGTCGCTCTTTGTGACCTGCCCCCCATAGCCGGTCCAGGCAATGTGTTGGCATTGGGCGGTAGAAAGGGGGAAAGACGGCCAGGAGGATAGACAGGCCTGCCGCAGCGGGTACGGGGGACTCAGGATCGACCAGGTCAGACCGCACAGCTCTCCGGGCTTGCGGCCGCCGGCGCCCGGGGCCCTCTTGCCTGCCGACCCTGTCCCCGCGCTTGTCGGACTAACATAACGGGTGGTACAGACATCGGGGGCAGGTCAGCATTTGCCTACAAGGAATTGGCTTGGCGAATCCGACCCCAAAGGGCAGTCCACACAAAAGACAGAGCCAAGTAGACAGGAATGAAGACTGCTACCAGTCCGGGTCCGAGACGTTCACACTGTCGTTCGTAGCGACGGCCATTGTCAATGTTGGTCTCGCACTGAATCAGGCTCACAATCGAACCGTCCTCGGTGCGTCCGACATAGAATACGAAAGCAAGCGCAATCGCCGCGATCAGAATCGTTGCGGCCAGCCTTACGGGTAACATCGTAACGTTTCCTTACTCGACAGGACGAATTCAGATGCGCCGGCGACCAAGCGAAACGGTTGAATATCCGACGGTTCCCATCAGCATCGCTGGAATGAAGCAGCACACTGTCTCCAGAATGTCCTCCAGAATATAGTGGCTTATCCGATTGCGCGCGGATGTCAGGATGATGACCGCTATACGCACGAAGGCAACAGTCCCGAGCAGAGCCAGATAGCTTATCAGCCGTCTGCGCGTTCGCATTTTGGAACCTCGATATTCAATGTTAGTCCGAATTCCCCGCCCCGTTCGCATATTGACAACAAAGTGGGAGAAAACGCCATGATCAGGAATCTTCTACTCGCCGGCGTCGTTCTTTTGATGGCCGCCTGCGTTCCGATCACGCCGGAGCCGATGCCGGAACCGACGCCAGAGCCGACGGCAACTCTTGAACCTACGCCTGAACCTACGCCCGACTGGAATGAAGGTCAGATCATAACAGCTGCGAAGGAGAATCTGGCTGACTGTCCCGACATAGAAAAGCCTGAAGACTTTACCAGTGAACGGCAATATGATTTGGTTTATGTGCCGGTAGGTCAGGTGGCAAATGACCCCACCGCGACCAACATTCCAGGCTATATCGACATCGTCAAGGTGGAATCTGACTTGGATGAGGAAGTCCTTTCGGTTGTCTTTCACCTGAGGGATCTGCCCGAAGAGATAGAACTCAACAGAAAGGGCAGAGAAGAAGGCACGCCGGAATACATGTGGCTTGTCTATATAGACACGGACCTCGAAGAGGAGAAGGAGCCTGACCGATTTGAATATATGTTCTCGGCATACTCCGACCCTCTCTCGGAGAAATTAGGCTCATCACCAGCCATGCAGCTACTTGAAGAAGCAGTTGATGTCTTTCTGTTCGAAGCCGCGGAAGGCAACACGATGACACAAGTACAAACTGAAGTCCGGCTTACCGTCTCTGCCGACGACAACATTATCGTCCTTATTGGTGAAGTTCCAGGCATTTCAGCGGAATCTCTCGTCGCGTTCACGGCTTTTGATCCCATGCGTGGATACGACACAAATTCATGCCCGCCGAATTGACAAAAGTGAAGTGGGCCCCACAAGCTAAGGCGCGGAATATGCGAGAGACTCTGAACTCGTTGATGATGCTGGGGTTGATCGTTGTGGTGGACTGGCTAGGGATGGAAGGGTACGGTTGGTATCAGTTTGTGGGCTTGTTGCGGTTCAATCTCGATGGAGTCTCCATTGGCGGCGGGATTGGTGGCCATGTGCCATTGCTGGCAATTGTGGTTGGCACGGTCTATGCGGGCGGTATGCTGTTTACGTGGAATGGAAAGGGCTTACAGGCTTGGCAGGACAAGAAGGATTTCTTGCAGCGCGCTGCGGCCGGGTTTGCGAAGGTCTTAGGGGGTGCGCTAATTGCGCTGGCTTCTGTTGCTGTGTTGAGATACGCGTGGTGGCTGGTTGTTCAGGCGATACAGTGAGCTTGGCCCCAAAAACTGGACCAGTCACCAAGGTGTCCTCTGGTGACCTGCCCCCCAAGAAGGGGGGCGCCAGCAAGAACAGTGCCTGGGTCGGAGACGGGGCGGCTTCAGCAGCAGGATCCATCTCCTCGTCGATGCCCTCGGCTTTCCCCTAAAGTTCATCTTGACTGGGGGGTGAAGGCCATAATCTTGCCCAAGCTGAATCGTTGCTCGCCCCTTTCCATTTTGATGCTGTCATCGCCGACAAAGGCTACAGTTCCGACCCGTTGCTAGAGCTGCTCGCAGCGCAACAGGTCGAGGTGGTCTATGGTTGGACCTGATCGTTAGACCACGAAATGGAAAGACAGGGCGCATTCAGGCGAATGCGGCCGGCTCTGACCGGCAAGGGGCGGTCTGCCGCCCACAGGGCAGGAAGCGCTCTTGCGCCGGCGTGCAGTTGTGGGGAGGCCGGCGAACTGTCTTGCCGCCTACATGCGGTTGCAGGGCAACCCGGCGCTTGTGGGCGGCCGCGCGTCGCCGCGGTTTGGCGATCAGGGGATCGCCCCTCTGCGGGCTGGGTGAATTGCTCGATCAGACGCCTCAGCTTGTGGTCCAGGCTTTGGGGGCCACTTCATCGATCGTCGGCGTCGCTGTGAGAATGACGGCGATTGCATTCGGTTTCAGAAGGATCACTGCAGGCCGCATGAACGCGGCAGCCGTCAGCGAAAACGCACCATTCGCCTGCCCGCGCAAACGGCGGGTCAAGCATTCCCGTCTCCACAGGAACCATCGACTACGCGATATACCCCATGTAAGCAACTATGGCCAGAATAAACGATGAGACCAGCAGGAAGACGAATCCCTTCTTTAGGCTTGGCATTGCCATCATCCTCTACCAGAAACGTAAGGCAAAAGGCGACAGATCACGGGCTATAACATTCTTGACGCAGGAGGGTCGACTCTTGTTCCAGCGGGTGTGAAAGAGACGCGCCACGAGGCGGAGAAACAGGCCAGGCGCGTTCCAGATCGGGTGGCATCCTGAGATGACCACAGGGATTCATCTCTCGGAAAGGGGGCCTATCGCAATCTGGTTTGGGGCGCAGCGGGCCCCCTTGCGCCTGCTGTTTGGAGCCGTTTCAGCTGGCGTCGCTGTCGCGTTTCCTGCCTTCCCCGGCGCCCCGCAGCCGCACTCTCAGCTCACAGTCAGATCTGAATATCGAAGACAGGAAGCCACATTGTTCTTGCGCCAACCAGCCGCGTCCGCCGCCGGCCGGTCTATGATCGCGTGCCGCATTCTGGCAGATGGGACATGATGGACATGCGAGGCAGACTGCGTTCAGCATGACAGCCGAACTGCCGCCTGTGCCCGCTGCGGAACCCAACCCCACGGCTACTGCGAGCGCGCCAATCCCTACCCCCACGGCAGTCGTCAGAACAGCGCGCAGGCGTCAGGCAGCCGGCAAACGCGTCATAGACGGTGATTCAAGCGCAGCAGCGTTCGTCGACGGGGGACAGGTCGAATTCTTTGCGAGAAGTCAGGAGATGGAAGGCATGTGGGTCGACACCAAAGTGCCGGAACTGTCGATGCGGGCATTGGAGGTCACAGGCGTGGCGAGCAGTAGACGGGAAGAAGGCTTGTCCTGCGATCAAAGACAGCCCCGACCGATTCAGGCCGGGGCCGTTTCTTTGTCGCGGCAACCTTTTTATTCTGCGCGAAGATCCAGTATATGGTAGGCTGTCCCATCAACAAACTCCGCGCGTGAATTCTTGACAGCCGCGGCCCTGCATCTATGGGCAGGAGACCCGGAACGGTAAGACATGGCTAAAGACACATATGGTTCCAGTGAGAAAGCGCTGCGTTCGTTTCAGGACCGTGTAAGCAGGTCGTTGGAAATCTTGGGCCGCGTTCACAACCTTCAAGAGTCGCTGGACTCAAAATCGGCAACTCGCAGCAAAGAGATCAGTCGGCGACAACAGGATGTGAAGGAGCGCATCAATGAGATGTCAGATGCGGTCAGAAGGAACTCTGTGGAAGCAAAGACAGCGCGCCTTCACGTTCCTTACGGCGGCCGGGCAACTTACATGGAGATCGTTGGCGAACTCGAAGAGCGTTCAGGCGTCGATGTATGGTGAGCCCTAATCGTTAAAGTACGAAATGGGAAAAGCAGGGCGCATTCAGGCGAATGCGGCCAGCTCTGACCGGCAACGGGCGGTCTGCCGCCCTCAGAGAACGAAGCGCTCTTGCGGCGGCGCGCGATCGCCGGGAGGCCGGCTGATTATCTTGCCGCTTTCAAACGCCTGCAGCAGAACCCGGAAGTTGCAGGCGGCCGTGCGGCGCGGCCGGTTCCTGGCTGTCGTTCTGCCCATCTCTGCAGGTTGGGGGGATTGCCCTATTATAAGCCTTGGTTAGCGGTCCAGTCTGTGGGGCCAGGGTCCGCCGTTCAGGGAAACCTGTGGCGTTTGACGAGTTGCGCCATGGCCTGGCCGCGGTGGGTAAGCCGCCAGACGCCCGGCCCATCCTCGCCTTGGCGCTTGACATTCTCGATCAGATGTTGAAGACTGAGGCGTTTGCGTGCGTTCACCAGAGGCCGGCCAAGCTGGCGCCGATCACCATTGTATTGATGCGCGATCATCTGGTGGACACGGTCGGTGAGGGCCTGATTGTCCAGGGCGCCGCCGTGATCCAGGTAGGCGACGAGGATAGAGTCGGCCACCAGATCGATAAAGTCGCGGTGTGCGGGGAGTTTTGACATCGGTTCCGCCTCGGAAGTTCTGATAGGTATGGCCGGCCCCACTGGGTGGACCACGAAACGGGAACAAGAGGGTGCATCCAGACGGATGCGGCCGGTCCTGACCGGCAAGGGGCGGTCTGCCGCCCTCAGGGAACGAAGCGCTCTTGCGCCGGCGTGCGATCGCCGGGAGGCCGGCTGATTGTCTTGCTGCCTTCAAACGCCTCCAGCGGGACCCGGAAGTTGCAGGCGGCCGTGTGGCGCCGCCGGCTCCTGGCTGTCGTTCTGCCCTTCGCAGGCTGGGTGAATTGCTCGATTATACACCTTGGCTTGTGGTCCAGTTTTTGGGGCCAACTTCAAATATCCAGCACCGCTCGAATTGCGTCTCCAAGATATTTCACGTATCGTTTTTCTCGACCTTCGTAAAGGTTAAGACGGCGAGAAGGCGTGTTACAGGGCATCAGCATAGCAGTTGAAAGCAACTCTGGAAAGGATAGTTCATGTCAAAAAAGCCGCCGTCTAATTTTAAGATGCTCGATATACCCGTCGGGGCTATCCTCACCTTCAAGAATCAGGAAGATATCATTTGCGAAGTTACCAAACAAGACCCGCCGCAAGTACGTTACAAAGGAGATGTCGTCAGCGTAACCGAAGCAGCAAAAAGGGCGCGTGGGAATGATGGAGACATAAATGGAAATGTATGGTGGAAGTATGAGGGTGAATTGCTTACGAACCGCAGGAAACGAATGGAAGAGGGAATTAAGTTTGAGGACGACCTGGTACAATTGGGGAAAGAATTCGATGTTATGGAGACGGGTCTGGAAAGTTCAGATAGCGAGGGAGAGGCTTCCCAGAGGCAAATCCATGGTACAGATGAAGAATACGTTCAGAAAGCTTTATCCGAGCTTGAGCAATTAGTTCCTGTTCTGTATCGTCTTGAAACGGAACGTTTATCCGTACGACAATGGGTTGTGAAATACTATTTTCGTTGTATAGATGTTCTACCTGAAAAGTTACAACGGCAGGTTGAGATGCTCCTTCGCCTTTGAATTCAACATGTTTGGAAATAGCGACGGTAGGGCTTTGGGGACTCACTCTGCCGCGTACAGTCTTGTGACGCTAGGCGGTTGGCAGTCCACAAGGCGGTAATCAAAGTCCAGCGGGCGGTCGTGAGTTTTCTTTCGAGTTCCGTGAGCTTGACCCCACAACTGAACCACTTGCTAAGGTGTACTCTGGCGCGAAACCGGCTTCCCTCTTCCCCACTGCTGGCTAAGTAACGCTCTAGGTATCTACTACAGGCTCTGCTTTTTCGATCCCCAATTCCGGCAACCGTTCCAATATCTTGATCGTCTCCAGGCTGACGCCGATGACTCAGGCGAGCAGACGCGAGGCGCGTCTGCCTATTGCGAAGGTTACGAAGATGGTAGGCGTCGTCGCGCACGGCGCGGGGAGCAGGAGGACGGGGCGCGCGAAGGTCGTGGCCGGGAAGCCTACAGGCTGGCCTACGGGGATGACGGGGAAGAGAGGACTGCGCTTTGGCCGAAACGGGGGCCATGAGAAAGCCTCGTGACTGTTCCCAACTTTGCCAACGGCGAGAAGTGGAGAGGAGGCTGACGATGGAAGGGTATTTTGGAGGACCGTTGCCCAGGTTGGAAGGAGATGAAAACTCTCTCTGCTGTCCGCAGCGCGGTTTCGACCAGCTGCGCCAGGCAGCAGTAGAGGTCTGGAACCGCGGAGAGGAGGAAGAGATTGAAGGCGCAGGCATTGCGGCAGACGGCAGTACCGTCAAAGCGACCGGCAGAAACCGTTCCCCGCGGCGCGACGGGGTGAGCATAGCATTTTCGTGCGAAGGGCGCCCCTGCGATGAAGAAGGCAACGCTGACGAAAGCACTGCCGGCGAGCTGGTGTTATTTCAACACAAGGGGCAAACCTACATCGAATGGCGCCAGGGCACGGCATGCCCGCTCCCAGCCGGGCCAGCCGCGCGAAGTGGAGCGGCGACAACCTCGGCTTCAGGCGCGGCTTTTCTTACGGCAGATGCGGCAGAGGCCGGGCCGGCGCGGGCGGCGGGCACTTCGGCCAGCAGCTGCGCGGTCTCCGTCTTGCCGAAGCGCCTTTGCATGCGGACCAGACAATGCCGCAGCGGTCGAGGGCATAGAGACAGATTGATACGTTATTGACACAAATGAAACGGGAAACGACATGAAAATGACATTTATGGGTGGTATAGTTAAGTCTTAGACCGTTTTCGGCCGCGGAGTATCGGGGCGGGCTCTGAGCGGTGACGGGCGGATTGCCATCGCCGGGGCGAGAAGGGGGTCTTCTTGGGGGGCGCGATCGTTGGGGGACCGGCTGATTGTGTTGCCGGCTTTAGGCGGTTTCAGCACAATCTGAAACTTGCAGGTCGCCGTGTGTCGACGCCGTTTTTTGACCACCGTGCTGCCTCACTGCAGGCTGGGGGAACTGCTACATTTTACACCTTAGCTTGTGGTCCAGTTTTTGGGGCCAACCATAACCCACCCATTCACCATCACCGTCCACCCTGTAGGAGCACATCCGTTTTGAGGACGCCACCATGCGGAAACAACAGGACGCTGGAGGATTCAAAACATTAACCGCCTGGGCGATATTGATCGGTATCTTGATCATCTTCTCGATCCCTATCATCAGCACTACCGGTTGGGGAACGACAGCACCAACACAAAACAGAGCTTTGGAAGATCGGATCTCGTCACTCGAAACCCAGGTTGAAAAACTGAAGAAACAGGTGGATTCCCTAAGTAGCAAAGTCAACAAACTGACAGCAGGCTCGACAGTTACGCCTACAACAGTCTCGACAGCAACCCCAACCCATCAACTAAACCCAGTTCCTGCCGGTTCCGTTCTGGTCGTGGTGGTCGAACGAGGCAATGTACGTGCAGGACCCGGAACCAATCATCCTATCATAGGATCAGTAAAAGCAGGCGACACTATTGACAAACCGCATGGCCGACATAACAACGGTTGGTATCGGTTCTGTTGTGTAGATGACAACAAATATGGCTGGGTGGCGGGCAGCCTAGTGGTGGAACGTCGGGCGGAAACTTCTGCTCCAACAGCCCGCCCCACACTTCGTGCTACACATAGTCCGGTGGTCTTCGTCACCCGCCTTCCCGTGACTCTCAAAGACTATAGCTCCTCCGATCCTTGCCTGAACCAACTACGTAACGGTCAATACCAGAAAGCCGTTGATTGCTATGACAAGAAAATCGGTCTTGGTCTCTTTTCCAAAGAACCTACCGATTATCTGAATCGAGGCGTCGCCAAAGCAAATTTAGGTCAATTGGAAGCCTCTATTCAGGACTACAACCAAGTGATCAAGCTAGACCCAACCGAAGCCTGCGCTTTTCGTAACAGAGGGATTTCTTGGAAGAAGCTGGGACAAATCCAGACTGCCTATACGGATTTTACGGAAGCCATCAGGATAAGACCCGGTTATGATGAAGCCTATACCAGTAGGGGTCTGCTCTTATTGCAGGATTTCAAACAGTATCAAAATGCAGTTACTGACTTCGACAAGGCAATCAGTCTAAAGGGAAGCAGATTAACCAGTGCCGCACTCCGATTATGTACCTCCACCCCAGAACCAAATCCAACGGCTGGTCCTTCTCCAACACCCCACCCCTGCCCCAACAACTGCTACCTGGATGACGAATCCAGGTTCATCGCTTCCTATTTGGGGCGAGCCTATGCCTACTATTACTTGGGAAACCGACAACAATCCCTGTCAGACGCTGAAACCGCAGTAGCGTTAGCTCGGAAATACCAAGACTGGGAATCGGAGGCGTCCGCCTTAAACCTAATCAACGCCTTCAGATAAACCAAGAGGCCGCTGTCATGACCTGCCCCCGATGTTTGTACCACCCGTCATGTTCGTCCGACAAGCAACGGAACAGGGCAGGCAAGCAAGCAAGAGGGCCTCAGGCGCCGGCGGCCGGCAGCCCAGCGAGTTGTGCGGTCTGACCCGGTTGGAGGGCCGCCTGAACCGCTCCGTCAGCAGACGCACCTCCAGCAGCGTATAGAAGAGCTCCCTGTCCAGCAGCTCGTCCCCCGACTTCCCGTTGAAACTCGCAAGCCGTTCTCCCACGGCGACCCAGGATCGATGTAGAGCGTCCTGGCTCTCTGCCGGCCCAACCGCGCGATGTGGAGCGGCGACAACCTCGGCTTCAGACGCGGCTTTTCTGGTGGCAGATGGGGCAGAGGCGGGGCCGGCGCGGACGGCGGGCATTTCGGCCAGCAGCTGCGCGGTCTCCATCTTGCCGAAGCGCCTTTGCATGGGGAGCAGAAAATGCAGCACCGGTCGAGCGCATAGAGACAGATTGACACGTTATTGCCACCAAGAGAACAGGAAACGACATGAAAATGACATTTTCGGGTGGTATAATTGGTCTTTGGACCGTTTTCGGCCGCGGAGTATCGGGGCGGGCTCTGAGCGGTGACGGGCGGGCTGCCATCGTCGGGGCGAGAAGGGGTCTTCTTGGGGGGTGCAGTCGATGGGAGACTGGCTGATCGTCTTGCTACCCTCAAGCGATTCCAGCGCAATGCGCAACTTGCAGGCCGCCGAGTGTCGCCTCCGTTTCTTGACCACCGTGCTGCCTCTCTGCAAACTGGGGGAACTGCTCCATTATACACCTTAGCTTGTGGTCCAGTTTTTTGGGGTCCACTTCAGTTTCTGATTCATATAGGAAACCCAGTCACAGGAGACAACTAAGTGAACGACTTCCCACTTCGTCACCTTTCCATTCGTGTTCCTTGGCATGATGCCGGTTGGAGAGGCACAGTGTGTAAAGAGCCACATCTAAATGGTGCTTGCGCGAAACTCAAGAGTATAGGAAGAGCCAAGAAGATCAACGCTGAATTACCGATTGCCGGCAAAAGCCTAGAGGGGCTTCCGCCGGAACAGTGGCCCTGCTGTGTACAGGAACGAGCGACATTTATGGCACCTTTTGCGGTCCAAGATGAGAATCACCACGCACTGGCAGCGATGGGCGTTCAAGAATTTGGTCACTTTCGACCCACCCTCCAGCACTTTCCCCCCTATTCCGCCGGTGTCGTCCCCTTCTTTTGGTTACTGGTAAAGAATCTAGAGAGTTTCAGAGAAATCCAGGGACTTGATGTTGATAGCTCACGCGAGCCAAAGTTTAGGCGCCATACAAACTGGGTGACTGAATACAATAATCAGAGAACTCTCCTTGACGGCTTCTCTGACCATCTTCGACTTGAGGATTCACTCTGTCTTTTCTACGCAAAGCATGTGCCCTTCGTTGAAGGAACAAGCCGTGTCATCGTCGGCGTTGGGAGAGTCAAACATATCGGCAAGTTGTCGGAGTACAAACGAAATGGTGGCGGCTTTCGCGGGATGATATGGGAACGACCCATCCAACACTCGATTCGTCCCAACGAAAAAGACGGGTTCTTGATGCCCTACTATGACATTCTCCAAAGAGCTGCCGAGAATCCAACTCTTGACTTGGATCCTTATACCGCGTTTGCACCATCTGAACGGTGGGGTGAATTCTCGTACGGCAGCGAGCTTGTTACCCACGATGGCGCTATCTCAGCACTCCTTTCAATGGTAAACGCACTTGACCGGATTGAACATGACTTGGGTATTGCAACCAAGAAACAACAACAGTGGATCCATGACGAACTAGTGCGTCTCTGGAAGGTAAGAGGTCCTTTCCCCGGCTTAGGGGCGGTGCTGCGTGCCTTCGGACTGTCACAGGGGTTGTATGTAGCCCACGCGTTACAGAGTCACGCTGGAGAAAATGCCGACCCTTGGCCATTTGTGGACGCAGCGTTCCGGGAGCCTTCCGAGGTTCTCCCCCCTGAATTGCATCAAGACATTAAAGAGGTTGCCAACACTTGGAATCATCTTTCAGATGTGCGTCGCTCGTTCCTGCGCCTATTGAGTCGTTTTGAAATCAACGTTGAACAGGCTCAAGGCTTCTATGATGAAAGCTTCCGCAAACGGAATGGTTGGAATGCAACGGACGAGGAAATCCTGCAGAATCCATATCGACTATATGAGATTAGTAGACATGATCCCGAGGCTATCCATCTATTGACTGTAGACCGCGGCGTTTTTCCCGATGACATTGTACGCAACTCCCATCCGCTTGAAAAGCCAATGGGGCTTGATTCCGGAGTGGACTCCCGTCGGGTTCGAGCCTTTAGCGTTTGGACTCTTGAAGAATCTGCATCCCGCGGACACACCCTGCAAACTGCCAGTGACGTTGTAGGAGCCATACGCGATTCCTCAGCACACCCAGAGTGCCAGGTAACGTCGGACATTCTCGAATCTTCTGTGAAAGGCATGGCGCCAGAGATTGTACGGGCCAATTCGGACGAAGGTTTGGCTTTGCAACTTGACCGCTACCGCGAGATCCGGGAAATCGTGGGTAAGAACGTACGGGGACGAATCAAGGGCATACGCCATAAAGTAGATGTCAATTGGGCCGGACTCTTGTCCGAAAAGTTTGGGTTTCCCCAAGACGAAGAAGAAGAACAGGCCCAAAGGGAAAAAGCTAGAGCGATCGCCGAACTGGCAGAGTCGCGATTTTCGGTGCTAGTTGGCCCTGCCGGCACTGGGAAGACTTCGACCCTCGGGATACTTTGTAACCAAGATGGGGTCAGCCAGGATGGCCTTTTACTACTCGCGCCAACAGGAAAGGCGCGAGTCCGAATGCAGGAGCTTGCCGGTGGGGCCGGTACACGTGCTTTTACCATCGCCCAATTTCTTAACAAGAACGGCCGCTACGACGTCAAATCAGGAAGATATCACGTAAGCAACCGTCCAAAAGCAACAGGCTTTGGTACGGTGATTGTGGACGAGGCATCCATGCTTACCGAGGATATGTTTGGCGCTCTTTTGGATGCTCTCCAAGGGGTGAAACGTCTCATTCTGGTCGGCGATCCTGCTCAGCTTCCCCCTATTGGGGCCGGACGTCCATTTGTAGACATAGTGGCTACGCTTCGTCCAGACGACCTGGAAACTCGTTTCCCACGCGTCGATAAGGGTTACGCCGAACTAACAATCGAACGACGCCAGATCGGTGTCGATCGCCCGGATCGTCGGCTGGCAAGATGGTTCAGTACGACTCTGCCCGCCCCCGGGGATGATGATGTCTTTTCGGTCGATTCTGGCGAATCACCGTCTTTACGATTCATCGAGTGGGAGAGGCCAGAAGACTTCCAGCCCAAATTGATTGACGTATTGGTCGAAGAGTTAGGTTTGAACGATGGTGAAGACTTAAGAGGCTTCAATCAATCTTTGGGCTCCACACAAAGTGGCAATTACGACTACTTCAACCGCACTCGGCCCGGCAATACCGGTGCTGCAATCAAAATTGAGGACTGGCAAATCCTGAGTCCACTGCGGGGCATGCCCTTCGGTGTAGGGGACATCAATCGTCAGATTCATGAACGGTTCAGAGTTGGGTTTCTAAACCTCGCCTCTAGGCATAGGAATAGAAAGATACCAAAACCATTTGGAGCGGAACAGATCGTCTATGGGGACAAGGTCATCAACCTCAAGAATCAACCACGAGACAGTGTGTATCCGCCAGCGGGTGCGCTACGTTACCTCGCAAATGGTGAGATCGGAATGGTGGTAGGCCAGTGGAAGACCAAGAACATGAAGCGAGCTCCCAACAAGATCACGGTCGAGTTTTCTTCTCAGCGAGGCCACACCTACGATTTCTTCAATAGAGATTTTCAAGAGGAAGGAGACACAACACTCGAGTTGGCCTACGCTTTGACCGTTCACAAAGCTCAGGGAAGTCAGTTCCGCCTCGTAATTCTTGTGTTACCCGAAGAACACCCAATTCTCTCACGAGAGCTAGTATACACAGCGCTTACACGTCAACAAGAAAGGGTTGTGGTAATGCACCAGGGACAACGCAGTCTCTTAAAGGGACTGGCCGCACCCCATCGAAGCGAGACTGCCAGCCGCCAAACAAACCTGTTAACTGACTGTCAGATGCTTGAGATTCCGCAGTCCCAAGGTAGCGTGTTCCTCCAAAAGGGTCTAGTGCATCGAACTAGCAGAGGTCTGGCAGTTCGCTCAAAGTCGGAGCTCTTGATAGCTGAAGCCCTAGACAAGGCAGGCGTAAACTTCGAATACGAGAAAAGCCTCACACTTGCGGGGCAGACTCGCTATCCCGACTTTACTATAGAAGACGAAATATCTGGTCGCACAGTCTATTGGGAACATCTGGGCATGCTTTCCAAACCAGAATATCGAGCAGCTTGGGAGAGAAAACTGGCTTGGTATCAAAACAATGGCGTCAATCTAGCGGGGGACAGCCAAGGCGGCGACACGGTTCTCATTACGACAACCGATTCTATGAAGGACGGTCTCGACATGGTTCGCGTCAATAGACTGATTTCAGAGGCTTGTGGTGGTTAAACTTCAGGCGCATAAAGTTGGCCCCTAGGACTAGACCACGAAACCGGGAAAAAGTGCGTCCAGACGAATGCATCTGACCCTAATCGACGACGAGGAAACTGTCGCCATCGGATCAAGTAGCGCACTTCTGAGGGCATACGACTATTGAGATACGGGCTAATCGTTTGGCTGCCTTCGAGTGCTTCAGGCGCAATCCGAGACTTGCAGGCCGCCATGTGTCGCCGCCGTTTCTTGACCATCGTGCTGCCCTTCCACAGGGCTAGTGAACTCCTTCGTTATACATCTTAGCTTGTGGTCCGCTTCGTGGGGCCCAGCCTATAGATCAATGCCAAAAAGAAAGAGACGAGCCGTAGCTCGCCTCCTCATCTTTTGCAGAAGCTTGTTAACGGAAGCTCCTCGATCTCCCATCGGCCACAATGCAATCGCAACAAGCTCTATGCAAAATGTTTCAACATTTTAACTGTATCACAGAGCCCACCTTCATGCAAAGAGGGATGACATCAGGGCATACGCATCTTATTGGGAGAGGACCTTTAGGAGATAGTCAGTTTTCCAACCTGCTCGTTTGCGTTTGGCAGCGATACCGATTTTGGCGCTCTTCTCTTGGCGTAGGAGGTTGAGAGCTAAGCGGCGCAAGATGG
>JAJDTL010000022.1 GCA_022827195.1 Caldilineaceae bacterium | reverse complement strand
CACTGACAGAAGTCATCGACATGACAGAACAGTTTGAGTATACTCATCTCTGAGCACCTTTCTATGCTGGCGAATTTTGGTTGGCGAACTTCTATTCTACCAGCTTGATAAGGTGCTCATTTACTCCGAATTCAGGTTAGTTAGCAAATCGGCAACCTGGAGCAGTTTTGCATACCCCCTCAAATCAATGTCCACCTTAACTTAGCGGATTCGCCCAACAGCCCAGGCCAGGATTGAGCAAAATCGCCGCTCTGTTTGTGGACAGTTGCTTGGCATCCTTAACCCAGACCGACAATGAGTAGCTCCTGCTGCTGGTGGCCTCCCGTGCAATTCGCGCGCCTGAATGCAGGAAGCATGCTTAGCGAGGTATGAGATGTACCTGAAACAGAGATTAGCCGGCGGCCAGCACCTCATCGGGGCCGGCATCTTCTCCGGCTCTCCCGATGTAATCGAATATACGCTGGTGGGCATGGACTGGATCTGGTGGGAGGCGCAACATGCCCACACGGACTGGCAGACACTTGTCCACGGCGTCCGCACAGCCAATGGGATGGGGATTCCTGCGCTGGTGCGCACGTGGACGCATGACGGCGGCACGATCGAAAGGTTGCTTGACACCGGCGCCGAGGGGATCATTGTGCCCATGGTGGACACGCCGGAACAGGCTCATGATATCGTGTCACGTTGCTACTTCCCTCCTTTGGGCAACCGTTCGTACGGCGCCATTCGCATTGAGCGGATCGAGAGTGACCTGAACGAGTGGAACAAGCGCATCACGACGGTGATGATGATTGAGACACCCGAGGCGGTCGCAAACGCAGAGGCCATTGCCCGCGTTCCTGGCGTGGACGCGCTCTTCGTCGGTCACATGGACCTTTCGCTGCGGGTCGGCCGGAAGTCGGATGAGTACACCGCCCACGCCAACATCCAGCGCGAGTTGGAATACGTAGTTGACGCGTGCAACAGGGCGGGCAAAGCAGCGGCCGCAGTTGCTCTGACGCCGGAGATGCTGTCCGATCGCATTCAAGAAGGATACCGGCTGCTCCTGGCGGGATTTGACCTGGACCACCTGGAGGCTGACTACCGGCGCATGAGAGAAACCTTCAAGACAATCATAGGGAAAATGGGGTCGCCGTCATGACGAGAGAGCTGCGTTACGTAACTATCGCCCGCAACGACGAACTCTACGAGGCCTTCCCCGACATCTGCCTGCTGCCCTCGGGCAAACTGCTCTGCATCTACCGCGAGGCCGACGTCCACGTGGCCAGTACATCCCGCATCATCCTCATCGAAAGCGACGACCGCGGCCGCACGTGGACCAATCCGCGCCAACTGGACGACAGGCTCACCTTCGCCCAAGACTTCGCCGTCTGGAACGCGCCGCGTATCGGCATGTTGCCGGATGGCAGGCTCGTCGTCAACATTGACGCCTTCGTCTTCCCGCCAGATGCGGGTGACTGGAATCTGCCGCAGAACCTCCTTTCTTCCCAGACCTTCCTCTGGTTCAGCGAGGATGAGGGGCGTACCTGGTCCGAACGCCATCTGACCGAAGTGCAGGGGTTCTGCACAGACAAAATCCTGGCGCTGACCGCCGACCACTGGATCACCGCCGTCGCCTATTGGAGCATTCGCTTCCCCGGCGCCTTTCGCCTGCACACGGTACACTCCCTTGACGGCGGCCGCACCTGGCCGCTCAGCGCCCTCACCGCCGAAGAGGATGGCGTCCAGCACGACGAGCCTTCGGTTGTTCGTCTGGAAGACGGTCGGTTGCTTTGCGTCATGCGCGAAAACGTCCACACGACGCGCCCTTCACACTATGTCCTCTCCGAGGACGACGGCTACACCTGGTCCACGCCTCGCCCAACGCCATTTTTCGGAGACCGTCCGGCTGCCGGACTGCTGCAAAGCGGCAGGCTGCTGGCGATTTACCGCAATGTTGAGCCGAAGCCGGGCGCGACGAATCTGAATGACGAGGGGCGAAACCCCGGCACGTGGGCGTGGCTGGGCGACCTTGCCGGGCTCGAGGGAGACGGGGGAGAATCGCGTTTCCTCGAAATCGAATACGACGGCTGCGAATCGCCGGGTGACTATGGCTACAGCGGCTGGGTCCAGTTCGACGACGGCGAGGTCTTCTGCGTCTACCATCACCGAGACGCAGCGCCCAAATCCTTGATCCGCGGCTGCTGGTTCCGCGAAGAGGAGTTTGAAGCTGAAAGGAGGTGACACACAACAATCAGGGAACTGGAGCTTGATACCGTTCAATCCCGGCCACCTCTTTCACCACCGGCACGGGAACACATGACTGGCATGAAAGGAAAGACCCAATGAGAAAGCTCTTTTTTCAGTCCATTATTCTGGCAATCTTGTTGAGCCTGCTCGCGGCGTGTGCCCCAGTGGCAGGGCCGGCCGGAGACGGAGCCTCTCAGGAAAAGGACATCATCACGTTGGTCCTGGTTGGACACTTCGATCGCGGCTCCGGACATCCGTGGGAGCGGATGGTAAATGAGTACAACGAGATGCAGGATGAGGTGGAGGTGCAGTGGGTGGAGATCCCGCCGACCGAGGCCTGGTTCCAGTGGCTGGGCACGCGACTGGCTGCGGGCAATCCACCCGACGTGATGAATCTGTCGGTCGCGGGCCTCTACGGCGCGGTCCCCGGATTGGCAGGCGACATCCCGCTCGTCGTCGATTCCACCCCGTGGATGGACGAGGAGTACCTGGCCGACCTGTCATGGTGCCAGGACAGCATGCAGCCCTACGGAAAGCGCATCATCTGGCCGATGGAGGTCGGTCTGGGTGAACCGATGATGCTCAACGTCGGCGCTGCCGAGGAGGCAGGAATTGACTGGCAGAAGATTCAGAGGGAGGGTTGGACCCTCGAAGAGTTCAGGGAGGTCGCCAAGGCCCTTACCAAGGACACCGACGGCGACGGCGAGATCGATCAGTGGGGCTACGCCAATGCGCTCGAATGGTGGCGCGGCTTGATGGAGGGCGCAATGCACTCTGCAGGCATTCCGTCCAACAGTGGCCCCGGCTTTTACATGTGGGGCAACGAAGTCGACTGGGCGGGAGACGGCTTTGTCGCCTGGCTCGATCTCTTCCAGAAGATGGTGCTGGAAGACGGATCGATCCCCGAAGCTGCGCTGGCGCTGCCGCCAACCCAGCCTGGGCATGAACTCTGGTACAACGGCGAGGCCATTATGACCCTCGGATATCCGGCCATGCTGGCCGAGATGGAAGGCTGGAACGAAAAGATCGATTCCGGCGAAATCGAGGGCAACAGAATCGAGTGGGAGGCTACGCTGCTGCCGCTGCCCCACATGCCCCCCTTCGAGGCGGCTGTCCTACTGCGCTGCCACGGGCTCTCCGTCTTTAAGCAGGAGCCGTACAAGGGCGACGAGCACACCGCCCACGCCATGGAGTTCGCCCGCTTCCTCAGCGAGACGGATAACATGAAAGAGTTCACCGACTTCCGCCGCGGCGTGCCGGCCCGAATCTCACTGCTGGGCGATGCCGCAGCGCTGGCCGATCCCCGAGTCAGGCCTGTTTACGAATGGAAGATTCCCAGGGCCACCTGCACCTTCCCGATGGGCCATCCTCTCGCCATCGACTTCCGCCTGAACATCAGCAATAAGTGGTTCGTCGACGTCGTGAGAGGCAGCGCCACGCCTGAAGAAGCCGTGGCCGCAATGGCCGAGGAAGTCCAGGAAAACCTGGACGAATGGGTGATGGAGAATCCCGAATTGGCCGAAATATGGGCGACACCGTGGCGCGCCGACTGGCCTGATTGCTACTACGAAGCAGGGTCGGCCTATCCCGAAGGAATCGATGCAGACACGATCCTGGAATAGATTTCCCGTTCAGCCTGTTTCGTCCGCAACGAGGGTAGTCCTCTGAGTCGGTCAGAGTCGATCAGAGTCGCGCCACGGACGTATTGGCGCGGACCCAACAGGCACACTCACGACAACCGGGGAGTAGAGACAGAAGTTCTCTACTCCCCTCTGATGAGGAATCAATGACCCAAAGAACCACTCCGTCTTCCGATGCGTCTGCCCTTGCTTCCTGGGACACGATACCGCAGGAGAGCTTGGCCTCCCTGATGGAACCGCCCAAATCGGTCGTAGGACGTCCCCTGTTCTGGGTACGAAAGGTCCTCTCCCACCGCAGTTACAATGAGTGGACCTGGGCTTACCTCTTCATGATTCCCAGTCTCGCCTTCTTTACCCTTTTTACGCTCTACCCCGTCGTCCGCTCAATCCTTCTCAGCTTGAACCGCGTCAATGCCTACTACGACGCGCCCCGCTTCATCGGACTCTACAACTACGGCAAGATTCTGCGCGACGACATCTGGTGGGCGGCACTGAAAAACACCGCCCTTTTTACAGGGGCAACCGTTCCCGTTCTCGTGGCGCTGTCTCTCCTGCTTGCCGTGCTGATCCGGCCCTTCGGCAGCAAGATGCAGGCGCTCTTTCGCGGCATCTTCTATCTGCCGGGGGTAACCTCGGTTGTCGTCATCTCGTTAATCTGGCTCTGGATCTACTACCCTTTCAAACAGGGAATGGCCAACTACCTGATCGGTCTCTTTGACATAAAGCCCCAGCTCTGGCTGGGCGACCCGAGCACTGCTCTGCCTGCCATCATCTTCATGGTCTGGATGACGGGACAGGGCGCCATGGTGGTCCTCTACGGCGCCGCGCTGAACAACATACCCACTTCGCTCTACGAAGCGGCCGATCTGGACTGTGCCAGCGGCTGGTCCAAGTTTCGCAACATTACCTGGCCGCTCATCAAGCCGACAACCCTCTACGTCATCGTAATCGGCACGATCGGCTCCTTCCAGGTCTTCGACATCGTCTACACGATGACAAGCGGTGGACCCGGTTACAGCACGCGCACGCTGGTCTTCCAGATTTACCAGGAAGGCTTCCGCCAATATAATTTCGGCTATGCATCCGCCCAAGCCATGATCCTTGCCCTCATCATTGTCGTTGTTGCCGTATTCCAGTTCCGTTATCTTTCGACCGACGTGGAGTACTAAGGAATGTCTATACGGACCGATTCCGGCCTGCCGCGAGACCGCCAAGCTGAGGGTCGATGGACCAGCCTGTTGCGCGGGCTGGGCTCCTTCTGGCTGATCGCGTTCGCCATTATCACGGTCATGCCCTTCGTCTGGATGTTCACCAGCTCATTTAAGCCCAGCTCGGTCGTCTTCGAGATGCCCCCCGCATTGCTGCCAAGCGAACCGACTCTCAACAACTTCCAGCGCCTGTTCCGCTACAAGGATGCTGTCGTTCTCAGCTGGCTCCGGAACTCTGCCGTCATCGCGCTGACCGTGACCTTCGGAAACCTTGTCGTGGCTTCCTGGGGCGGGTATGCACTGGCAAAGATGCACTTCGTCGGCCGCAGAGCGATCTTCTGGGCCGTTCTTGCCTCGATGATGATCCCGGGGCAGGTCACGCTGATCCCCGTATATATGCTGGTCTATCGCTTCAATTGGCTGGATTCACTGCCCGCATTTATCTTTCCCGTCATCGGCCAGCCCTTCGGCATCTTTCTGATGAAACAGTACATGCAGACCTTGCCCTCCAGCCTGATCGACGCCGCCCGTATCGACGCCTGTTCAGAGTGGCGCATATTCTGGAAAGTTGTCCTGCCTCTCGCTTTGCCAGGTGTTGCCGTGCTGGGCATCTTCATCTTTATGGGCAATTGGAACAGCTTTCTCTGGCCCCTGATCGTGACGCAAAGCCAGCGCATGACGACGATTCAAGTCGGCCTGACAAATGTTCGTTACACCGGCCTGGCCGGCGCGCAGGTCGATTACACGCTCGTCCTCGCCGGCGCGGTAACCGCCGCCCTGCCTATGATAGTCTTCTTTGCCTTGATGCAGCGCTATTTTCTGACCGGTCTGACAATCGGCGCAATTAAGGGATAGCTTCCCTAACGGTTCAACAAGACGCACTCAGAGGCGCTCTCCTATGGCAGATGTCAAGGCTGAATCACTCACGAAAATCTTTGGAACACGCAACAGCGAGGTCTACGCCGTCAACTCGCTGGATATCGATATCCGCGACGGCGAGTTTGTTGTTTTCGTCGGGCCGTCAGGCAGCGGAAAGACCACTTTTCTCCGCTTAGTGGCCGGGTTGGAAGTCGCCACCTCCGGCCACATTTTCATCGGCGGTCAGGATGTGACCACGCGCCATCCGCGCGCGCGGCGCGTCGCGATGGTCTTCCAGGACTATGCCCTCTACCCGCACATGTCGGTGCGGGAAAACCTGAGCTTCGCGCTGCGCAACCTGAAGTATCCCCGCCGCGAAATTGAGGCGCGCGTTCAACAGGTCGCTGCCATGCTCCAGATCGATATGCTGCTGGCGCGCAAGCCGCGCGAGCTGAGCGGCGGTCAGCGCCAGCGTGTGGCCGTAGGCCGCGCCATCGTGCGCAATCCGGAGGTCTATCTCTTCGACGAGCCCCTCTCGAACCTGGACGCCAAGCTGCGAACACAGATGCGCGTCGAGCTGGCCCAGCTTCACCACCAGCTGCAGACGACCACCATCTACGTCACCCACGACCAGGTCGAGGCCATGACCCTGGGTGAGCGGATCGTGCTGATGAATGACGGCGTGATCCAGCAGGTCGGCACAGCCAGGCAGATCTACGAAGAGCCGCAAAGCATATTCGTAGCCGGTTTCATCGGCGCGCCTCCCATGAATATGCTTGATGGAGAGCTGTCGAGAAACGGCTCGGGCCAGCTTTGCGCTCAGTTTGGAGACCGTCAACTGGAACTGCCCGGCAAGTTTGCCGCCAGCTACGGCAAACAGTTGGACAAGCCGGTAGTTTTGGGCCTACGCCCTGAACACATCAGCGGATCGAACGGCAGGGACCCGGGCGGGTCCGGCATCCAAGTTCCCGTGCGCCCGACCGTTGTCGAAATGTTGGGCGAATACATCCTGGCCTACTTCGAGTTCGGCGGCACTTTGCTCACTGCCAAACTCGATCCGGACGTAGACTGCCGCGTCGGCGAGACGATCGAATTGACCTTGAACTTGGACAAGATGCACCTCTTTGAACCCGAAACGGGGCGGGTCATTCCGCCCGGCAACGAGACCTGGCCTGGGCAGCCTAATGACTGCATCATTGCCGCACACAACGATCGCACGCGACGATAGCCTTTACGAAGCGTTCCCCGACATCTGTCTGCTGCCCTCGGGCAAACTGCTTTGCATCTACCGAGAGTCTGATGCCCACGTAGCCGGCAACGCGCGCATCATGCTCATTGAGAGCGACGACCGCGGCCACAGTTGGATCAACGCGCGCCCCCTGGACGTGCCGCTTTCCTTCGCTCAGCACAGGAGAGTCTGGAACGGCCCGCGCATCGCCCGCCTATCGGATGGCCGACTCGTCGTAGTCAGCGATGCCAGCGTCTACCCGGATGAGGCAGACTCGTGCCTCTGGCCGGAGAGCCGCCGCTGTTTCCAGAATTTTCTTTGGCTGAGCCAGGACGACGGCCAGACCTGGACCGAACGCCGCCAGACAGATATCGAAGGACTTTGTCCCGACAAGGTGCTGGCGTTGGATGACACCCACTGGCTCATTGCGATTGCGCGCTTCAGCACTCGCTTTCCCGACGCCTTCCGTGTGTCGGTCGCGCACTCAGTTGACGGCGGCCGCACATGGCCGGCCGCCGTCCTGGCGGCGGAGCAAGACGGCTACCAGCACGATGAAGCTTCGGTCGTCCGCCTGACCGACGGACGGCTGCTGTGCGTAATGCGCGAAAACGTTCACACAACCCGTCCTTCACACTATGTCCTCTCCACTGACGACGGCTACACCTGGTCCGCGCCAAGCCCCGCCCCGTTCTTCGGAGACCGTCCGGCTGCCGGACTGCTGCAGAGCGGCAAACTGCTGGTGACCTATCGCAACGTGGAACCCGCGCCTGGGGAAGTGAAGCTGAAGGTGGGTCGAAACCCGGGCACTTGGGCCTGGTGCGGTGACCTGTCAGGGCTCGCGGGAGCAGGCGGCGAATCCCGTTTCCTGGAACTGGAGCACGATGGCTGCGGATGGCACGGCGACTACGGTTACAGCGGCTGGGTCCAGTTCGAAGGTGGCGAGATTTTCTGCGTCTATCATCACCGCGATGCGGCGCCGAACTCCTACATCCGCGGCTGCCGGTTTCGTGAGGAAGATATCGGAGGTTAGAGGCTAACGACTATGGACGAACGATTTGACCTGATTGCCGCCAGCGAGCACCTGAGCCAACAGGGTTACGTCATCCTGGAAGACCTGCTGGAGCCCGACCTGCTGGAGCAGCTGCGCACGGGCCTCGACGAACTGTTCGCGCGCGAACGCGAGGCCCCATACGATCCGGGCGACGGCCCCGGCGCGCCGGAAGACGCGGTAACTGAAGCCTATCTGGACGGGTCATACGCCATTACCGGCGCCGAGCTGGCGCGCATGATGCGGCGCATCCGCCACACGCGCGCCAAGAATTTCGACACGCCCTGGCCGGTCGAGCCCCAAAAGCTCAACAAGACCTTTATCCACATCCCCAACCTGTTCGACCACGACCGCTCGCAGTATGTCCGCAATCTGCCGGTCAAGACGGTACTGTCCCATCAGCTGGTCGAACACCCCGTTATTCATGGCCTGGCCCGCCGCATGTTGGGTGACGATTGCGTGATCGGAGACATTTCGGCCACCAGCATCGGCGCACAGACGACAGGAGGATCCTGGCACCTGGACAATCCCTTGACCCAGATGCCGGAGCCGCTGCCCGACTTCCCGCTGGGCATCCAGGTAGCATGGATGATCGACGACTTCACGCCCGAAAACGGCGCCACACGCATCGTGCCGCGCAGCCACCTGACGCGCAAGAAACCGTCTTGGGCGCGGGGTGATCAGGAAAACGAAGTGGCATTGACCGCGCCGGCGGGGTCGGCGGCCATCTGGCTTGGCAGCACATGGCATCGAGCCGGCCCCAACTCGACCGACAGGCCGCGCCGCGCCGTCATTTCGTTTTACCAGTGCAGCTGGATTAAGCCGTTCTCGGAGTACCGCGAGGTCATCACCGCCGAACTCGCCGCGCAGATGTCCCCGACCGTGCGCTATCTCTACGGGCTGTCCGCCTACGGTGTAGTACGCGGATAGCTGTAGCCTGTGCCGTCCGCCTCAAACTCAGCTTACGTCGGTGCATTGGCCCCTTCGGCACGCGCACTGGCCGCGACTGCCGCTTGACGGTTTCCTTCCGCCGACCTGTTCAGATGGGACTCGGTCTCGCGCGTGGTGGGCAGCGGCCCTGTGGCGGTGTAATAACGCGAGCCCGCCACCATCAGCTTCTCCGCCGGAAAACGGGTGATAATCTCGCAGCCGTCCGCGGTAACAACCAGTTGCTCCTCGATTCGCGCCGCGGACCAGCCGTCCGCGGCCGGCCAGAAGGTCTCCAGTGCAAAGACCATGCCTTCTTCAATCACCTCGGGATGGTCAAGCGAGACGAGGCGGCTGAAGACCGGCTTCTCCCACACGCTCAACCCCACGCCGTGACCGTACTGTAAGGCAAAGCAGGCCTCCTCGTCAGGAAAGCCGAACTCCTCCGCCTTGGGCCACTTTTCGACCACTTCTGCAGTCGTAATGCCCGGCTTGATCATGTCGATCGACGCGTCGAGATAGTCGCGGCAACGCGCATATGCGTCGACCAGGGCATGGGAGGCGCTGCCTACCGCGAAGGTGCGGTAGTAGCAGGTCCGGTAGCCGTTGAAGCTGTGAATGATATCGAAGTAGGCGGGATCACCCGGTCGCAGTACGCGGTCGGTGTAGACGTGCGGATGGGGGTTGCAGCGCTCGCCTGAGATAGCATTGACGCCCTCCACCTGCTCCGAGCCCAGGTCGTGTAGCAGCTTGCTGACAATGCCGACGCACTCGCTCTCCTTTATGCCGGGGCGCATCGTGCGGTAGAGCTCCTCATAGGCGGCATCAACCATCATGCAGGCCGTCGACAGCAGTGTAATCTCATCCTCTGTCTTGATGATACGCACGTTCTGCATCAACTGCTGGCCGTCCACGACCTCGATGCCCTCTTTCTGCAGGGCGAAGAGAACGGGCAGCTCGATCACGTCTACGCCCAGGGGCTCGCCGAGAAGGCCCCTCTCCTCTAACTCGATCCGGATCTTGCGCGCCACGTCCTCCGCCCGCCCCGACTGCGGCAGCATTGCGCCACGCAACGTGGAAATGCCGGCGCGCGACCGGCCCTCCCCCAGCCAGGGACAGTAGAGCTCATGGTGGCGCGCGGCCGAACCGAAATCCCACATGATCGGCTTATCGTTCTGGGGCAGCAAACAGAAGCGGTTCAGCTTGTCGACCGCCCATGTACCGATGTGGGTGGCCGTGATGTAGCGAATGTTGTTCATGTCGAAACAGAGCAGCGCGCCCATCTCCGACTCTTGCAGATGCTGCTTGGCGCGGGCGAGGCGTTCCCTGCGCAGCCGGTCGAAGTTGATACGCTCCTCCCAGTCCACACCCATCAGGCCGTAGGTTCTGACCGTCATCGCGATTTCTCCTCAGTAATACTGGCAGTTTGACGAACGCGGACTCCGCTTTCTTGGCGCTCAGACCATCTGCATGCCGCCTTCAACATTGATTACCTGCCCGGTGATGAAGTCCGAATCCGATGAGGCGAGAAAGGAGGCCAGGCCGGTGATGTCGTCCGGCGTCGACACTCTGCCAAGGAGGATGCTGGCCGAAAAGTCCCGCATCGCCTCGCCCGGCTCTGAGCTGTCGCCGATCTCCATCAGGTCCTCGTCGAGCTGCTCCCACAGAGGTGTGTCGACCACCCCTGGAGAGAAACCGTTGACAGTGATGCCGTGCTCCGCCAGGGCGTGGGCCGCGCCCTGCGTGATCATGATCACAGCGGACTTGCTGGCACAGTAGGGAACGATGTTGGCATAGCCCTGCCGGCCAACGATCGAGGCCGTGTTGATTATCTTGCCGCCTGTGCCCTGCGCGATCATCTGCTTGGCGGCCTCTTGCGTCCCGATGAGCACGCCCAGGCCGTTGACACGCATGATGCGGTCCCAGTTGTCTTCGGTCGTCTCCAGGAAGCGCTGCGGCTTGTTGATGCCGGCGTTGTTGAAGATGACGTCGAGTTTGCCGAATTCTGAAACGGTGCGCGCGACAAGGGCCTGCACCTGCTTCCGGTCGACGACATCCACGGGCGCCGAGATGGCCGCGCCCCCGTGCGACCGGGCCTCCGCGGCCGACTCTTCGGCCTGGTCGCGGTTCAGGTCGGCAAAGACCACGCTCGCGCCGTCGGCAACGAGCCGCAGACCGATGCCCCTGCCGATGCCCCGCGCCGCCCCCGTCACGATGCACACCTTGCCTTGCAGTTTCACGAGTCTTGCCTCCTTATCGTCTTCGACGAACAACCGCCTCCCGGTCCTGACTTTAAGCTGCCGCGCTGGTGAGCAAAGTGTATATCGCAATGGGTTATGCCAGCAACACAGCGAATTTCACCATCCGGATCACTACTGCAAACAGACTGGATTGCAGGGGGAAGCGGCAAGGAAATCCCGGTGCAACCATGTCGACCATACCGATTTTTTTTGCTTGACGCAGTCATCGGGACCATAGTATTCTCAGCCAAGGAATGCAGGCTGCCCGGTGTCGCACTGCACCAACGCGGGCCGGTAGCACGGGCGTCCGAACCCACGCGAACCACTCATGACACTTAACTAGGCGGCGGCAGAACAAACTCTCTTGGCTTGGATGAATCCCGGGGACGCCGTGGGTATTGCCCGGCAGTGCAAAAGAGGCCATCGCGTATCGATAGGCAGCTCGAGCCCGCCTGCATCGACCCCTTGAGTTCATTCAGGGCTGGCTATTCCCAACAAGGGACAGGCTGGGGAAAGGAGGTGACGGCAGAAAGAATACGTACGTCTGGACGCGGAAGATTCGGTCTTGGGTCTTGCGGGCTTGGTATAGCCGGCAGGCCATATGCCTTGTCGGTGAATGAGTGAAAGAGCATTCCAAAGAGACACAGGATAAGGAGAGCACCGATGAAAGTTTACCTGGACGGACGCAATATCCCGCGACGTACGTTTCTGAAAATGGCGGCAGGCGCTATGGCGTCGAGCGCCCTGGCCGCCTGTGTGCCCGCCGCGGCGCCGGCGGCCGGGGAGGCAGCCGGAGAGGTCCCCACCGAAGTCAGCGAGGTTGTCTTGGGGATGTCTTGGGAGCACCCCAGCTTCAACCCGCTGAGCAGCAGGATCGCGGGCACCGGCCAAAAATTGGTGTTTGACCCGATCTTTGAGCGCCTTTTCTCCCCAATGGAGTGGGGCCCGGGGGTGGAAACCATGAAACCACCTGCTCCCGGAGAGCTCCACTTGCAACTGGCTGAAAGAGTCGAGGAAGTGGAAAAGAATCGAGTATGGAACGTCCACTTGCGCAAGGACGTAAAGTGGCACGATGGTGTCCCCTTAACCGCTGACGATGTGGTGTGGACCTATTACGCCATGGTCCACAGGGACGTAGCGGCTACGATTGGGTCACAATATTTTGCTCTGAAGGGGGCTGCAAAGCTGCACGAAGAGGGCGGCGACAAACTTGAGGGCGTCCAGAAGATCGACGACTACACCGTCCGCTTCGAGTTTGAAAAGCCGGACCCGTATGGGATTGGGGGGAGTCCTGTCTCATTTGGGCGCTACTGGTATGTCTGCCCTAAGCACGGCTGGGATGGTGTTCCAATGGAGAAGGTTGGGACACACGAACCCATGGCGATGAATCCCATCGGCACTGGACCATTCAAAGTGGGCGAAATCGTCCCCGAACAGTATGCCGAGCTGGTCGCCAATGAGGACTGGTGGGGTGGCAGGGCAGTTGCGGACAAGTACATCTTTCGGTTTTTGAGCCGGGAGGCCATGGATGCTGCCTTGCATACTGAGGAGATCATGGCCGGCGGCGCCAGCAGTGCGGAGGCTTGGCATCGCCTGGGAGAAGTCCCGCATCTCGTCGCCTTCAACAGGCCAACCATTATCCTGTTCGCCCTGGATTTCAACAATGACAGGCTTGGCGACATGGTTCACCCCTTATGCGAAGCCACGCTCTACGCCCTCGACATGGACGAAATCCTTCAGAAGACGCACTACGGTCTACACGGAGCCAGCAACTACGTCTTCGAAAACGTGCCCGGACCAGTTGGAGAGCCGCCGGAGGGGTTGAAGACCTATGACTTCAACCCGGAGAAGGCGAGAGAGGTCCTTGAAGAGGCCGGCTGGGACTTCGAACGGGAACTGGAGTGGGTGTACTGGGCCGACCCATCTCCAATGCATCTGGAAATACAGGAGAGGCTCGCGGATGTGGGCATCAAAATCAAGTGGAGAATCATAGACGTAGGTTCCTGGGTCGAAGTCTTCCCACTGAATGCGGACTACGACATCGTCCTTGAAGCCTGGTTCTTCACGCCCCGATTCGAGGAGATGTTCTCCCACGTCGGCTGCGGGTGGGATCACGCAACCAGGGGAGGGCGCAACTGGGATGGTTACTGCAACCCTGCCATGGATGAGGCCTGGCAAGCAGCAATGGCCGAGGAAGACCCCGCGAAACAGGTAGAGATGTTCCAGGAAGTCGCCCTGATCATGCAGGAGAACTGGCAATGGGCACCACTCTACCGCAACGGGTTCCAGTGTGTCTTCAACAAGCGTCTCCGGGGCTGCGTGCCATTCCTTGAGTATGGGCTCAATGTAACCGTACCCTATGAGCGTATGACGGTCGCGCCCGCCTGAGGCGGAGGCCTTCGTCGTCTGGCAAGCGCGCATGGGGAGGGGAGGGCAGCGTCGTTCGGGGCCCCCTGCCCTCCCCCACACCCTTTTGAGCGTCACCATACACATTTCGAGACCGAGAGAACTCTTTACCGTGTGCTGCTGTGAAACACATAGGTAGTACACGGAGTCGGTTCATGCGCTGCTTTTGGAGACTTGAGCGTGACGACTTACATTCTACGACGTCTGTTGTGGATTCCATTTCTGCTCTTGGGCATTACGCTTATGACCTTTGTCATCTTCAGCCTGGCGCCGGGAGACCCGGTGACCGCGCTTATAAAACCTGGGGCAATGGAAGCCACGACCCAGATAGGCAGTGGCATGGAGGTGCTGCGCGAAAGGTATGGGTTGGACAAGCCTATTCATGTACGCTATCTGGTCTGGCTGCGAGAGCTACTGAAAGGCAACCTGGGCTACTCGTACTCGACCGAGAGACCGATATCCGAGATGATCGTGGAGGTGCTGCCGGCCACGCTGCTCCTGCAGGTTTCCTCTATCGGCATGGCTCTCCTGTTTGGGATTGTCTTGGGCGTGGTGTCAGCGCTTAAACAGTACTCTGTCGTGGATCACGCCCTCACATTTGTTGCTCTGTTTGGCATTTCCGTGCCGAGCTTCTTCATCGCTCTGATTGCCATGTTCATTTTCTCAGTGAAGTTGGGCTGGCTGCCTATTGCCGGAATGTGGACAGTCGGAGAACCCAGGGTGTTTAACCTCGATCTCCTGCGCCACATGGTCCTGCCGAGTTTGGCCGGAGGCATCGTTCATATTGCCTCCTATCTGCGCTACACCCGGGCAAGTACCCTGGATGCGCTCAGTGCCGATTTCGTGGTGACCGCACGGGCAAAGGGGTTGCGGGAACGACTCGTCGTGGCACGGCATGTGCTGCGCAACGCTCTACTTCCCATCGTAACCCTTTTTGGGCTCAGCCTGCCCGGTCTGCTGGGAGGCTCCTTCATAATAGAAACGATCTTCAGTTGGAATGGACTGGGCCTGCTGGGCTACCGAGCCCTCATGAACAGGGACTACCCGCTGCAGATGGGGATGGCTCTGATGGTGGCGATAATGGTCTTGCTGGCCAACCTGATCACTGACATAGCCTACGTCTTCGTGGACCCCCGTGTGCGTTATGGGTAAACGCCAGGAGAACTCGCCTGACCATGGCTGCGAAAGAGATGCCAAGAACTCAGGCGGGTAGTTCCTCGGCCGCGCGCCTCAACCCTGTGCCTTTGGCCGATTCGCCCTGGCACCGCGCCGCCCGCCGCTTTATCCGCCACCGGCCGGCTCTTTTCGGGGCCATAACAATCCTGTTCTTGCTGCTGGTGGCGGTGTTGGCACCGGTCCTGGCGCCGTACGACCCCAATGACGTCAATAGTGATCGAAGATACCAGTCGCCGGATAGCCAGAACTTGTTCGGGACTGACAAAGCTGGGCGAGACCTTCTCAGCCGGCTGATCTACGGAACGCGCGTGTCCATGTCTGTGGGCATCGTGGCCGTGAGCATCCAAGTTGGCATAGGATTCATCATGGGGGCGCTAAGCGGTTACTTGGGGGGCAAGGTTGACATGGCCATCATGCGCTTCACCGACGTGATGATGACCTTCCCCACCTTTGTGCTCGCCCTCATCCTTGTTGGTGTATTGGGTCCCAGCATTCTCAATGTGATACTGGCGCTCAGCCTGTTCACTTGGCCGGGGCTGGCCAGACTGATTCGAGGGCAGGTGCTGTCATTGCGGGAGTACGAATTCATTCTGGCGGCCCGCGCTGTCGGCGTGGGTCATCTGCGCATGCTAGGGCAGCATATCTTCCCAAATTTGATAGGGCCGCTTATGGTGGCGGCGACGCTGGGGATGGCAGGGGCCATCCTGGCGGAGACTGGGCTGAGTTTCCTGGGATTGGGGGTCCGGCCGCCAACAGCCACCTGGGGCACTCTGATCCGCGATGCCCGCTATATTTTCACCTTGAGCGAGATGCCCTGGCTGTGGCTGCCGCCGGGGCTCTCTATCAGTTTGGCGGTCCTTAGCATCAACTTCATCGGCGACGGCCTGCGCGACGCCTTCGACGTGCGCGGGCGTGTGTTAGACTGACCCGTCCCACGTCCAGCGCCGGTCACCTGCAAAGATATGCACGACGCCGAAAACTGGACCGCGACCTAAAGGGTCTAAAGTAAGTTCCAAGTGAAACAAAGTTTCAATGCTAAAGGGAGGCCTGACGCGGCAGAACCATCTGACCGACTTTCTCTTTGGTGACCCCAAAAGTAAGCATTTTTGCGCTCTCTTGCGCTCTTTCAGGTTTTTTTCTTCTTTCAGTGTTCTCCCTGTTGGGCCGTGTGGTAAGTCTTTACAGCATAGCAGCCCGCGCTTCCTTTTGCTTCTTCAGTTTTCTCAGTTGAGTCGTGTGATGAGTCTCCAGGTTGTTTGTTTTGGAAGTGCTTCCCTAAGGAAACCAAGTGCTCTTACAGCCTGTTCTTGCGGGCTAGACGACTGAAGGCCCAAAATGCGACTTCTTGCGAAAAGTGGTGGTTTCAAAAGGAATCAACATATATGAAGCCGCACACTGGGCACGTGGAGGGGCTAATCAGTAGCCGGGAGGCGGCGGCGATCATCACAGTGTCGCAACGGTATATTCGGCGACGTTCCTGGTACTGCTACCGCTGGTGCTGCCTTTTGTCTTCATGCAGCGACGCCTGCTCGCAACCATGGCGTACCCCGGGACCGAGCGTCAGACTATAACTTGAGGAGGTCGCTTGTGTTTCCTTTAAGCTTTAACACCCAATGTTTGCGCAACCTCCCGCTCGGCAGAGCGCTCGAAGAGACCGCCAAAGCCGGCTATGAGGGGGTAGACCTGTTTTATCGCCCCGAACACCTGCAACCCTTTAATACCACACAGGAGCAGTTGGATGAACTGAACGACATGTTTGCCAAGCTGCCGCTTAAGCCGGTTTCTCTGGTATCCGGGTGGCCGTTCTTGCTGAGCGATGATGCCTTCGAGCCCTCGTTGATTTCACCGGACCGCAAAGCGCGTCAGCAAAGAATCAATGTCATCAACGCCGCGCTTGATACGGCGAACGAACTCTCCATACCGGTTGTGCAATTCGCAAGCGGCGTTCGCCAGGCAGGTGTTTCCCCGGAAGAAGCAATAGAGATGTTGACCGAAGGGATTCGCACTTGCCTCAGAAACGCTGGCGACGCGATCCTTGTTCTCGAACCGGAGGCGCCGCTGCCTGCATCCATGGGCGGCGGTCGCTGCTTCATAGAAACGACCAGCCAGGCGATTCCCATAATAGAGGAGATCGGTTCGCCCCAGTTCAGGCTGAACATGGACATAACCCACGTTCAGTGTTGTGAGGAAGACTTGACGCAGTGCGTCGCAGATGCGCTTCCCTATACCAGGCACATCCATATTGCA
Organism: Caldilineaceae bacterium; assembly: GCA_022827195.1. Classification (GTDB taxonomy): domain Bacteria; phylum Chloroflexota; class Anaerolineae; order Caldilineales; family Caldilineaceae; genus Bin5. Next base: position 189,604 of record JAJDTL010000022.1, on the reverse strand, counting down.
GACATAAAGGGGAAAGTGCATCACCACGAAATTCCGGGAGAAGGCGACATAGATTTCCGGTCCGTGATGGAAGTGCTCAACGACGCGAACTATGAGCACTATCTGAGCGTGGAACTGCACGCGCACGCGGACGAATGGGAAAGGGCCCTCTACCAGAGCCGCACCCATCTGCTGGAACAGATGCAAGACTTTGAAGTTTGACAGATTTCACTACCACTCTTGGAGTTGGTCGCACTCCTGATGTGGCTCCCGTTTCATGTCGCGACTTTGCAAACGAGCCGCGCCCGGGCAACCCCGGCCACCCTGCCCCTACCTCGCCCTGCCCCATCGCCAGATGCCATTGCCGGACCGCATAAATCCGGGCGCTTCCGGGCGTGACCGCCCTACAGCCGTTCGGGCCCGCTGCAGCCTGCCCCCGCACCCTGCCCCGCGCAGACAATGCTGAGCTGATGGTCGCCGTGTCGCAGGCACCGCCATGTGTCACGCGCACTTCTGGGCGGTCGGGCCTGATGGCCCTCCCTTGTGCGGGGGGAACGCCTCCCAGCGCCCCCCATCGACAGCGGCCCCTGGCAACGACTTTGGCCCCGCCAAAAGCGAAAAGTCGCTCACAGAAAACGCTCGCCAGAACAGTCCCATCTCCTCTACCACCCCCGTAGCATACACGACTTGGCCTCTGCCCCTTCCCTCCCACTCTGTCCGACTCCTCAATCCCCCTGAGGACGTTCGCTGCGGCGAATTCTCGTCACTATTCAGCAAACCGAAGACGGTTCCCTCTTAATGGCTCCTGCTTTTGTCCAGAATTTAGACGGAACCGGCATTCAGAATTGGATGCGAATGCCTTGATAACCAGCACTTGACATCATGTGAAAATAATGATATATTCTATACACAGTTCCTTTCTTGAGTGAATTGACAAGCGGGGACCGGCTGTCTCAGACAATCGGCTTCTGAACAGCCAGACTCTCTCTCAGCACGACCAGGTTGGTTCGCGTTCGCGAAACGGGCCCGGGACTTCTCGCAGTCCCCGCGATTGTATACGTGGAAGGAGGTGGTTTTCTGTAGCGACACGCAAGAAGCCCGCTGCTGTTCTGCATTTCCGGATGGACCGTTTGGGCAAGCCAGGAGGCTGTAGAACGAGACGAGCGTCGGTGGATTATCAAAGGGGAACACCATGGAACCCAAAAAGATCGTATCTCGCCGTGATTTCTTGCGTATTTCAGCACTGGGTTCGGCAGGGGCTTTGGCAGTGGCCTGTGCCCCACCGACCGAACCGACCGTGGTCGAAGTCACCCGCGTGGTGGAGGTCGCTGCGCCATCCCAGCAACGCACGACGGTCCGCATAGGCGGCTGGTGGGGGGACCTGGGCCGCCTGTTTGCCCCCATCCTGATGGACAAGACCAACACCAACATAGTCTACGAGTACGCCAACTGGCCCCAGTGGCACGAGAAAATGCTGCTACAGTTGGCCGCTGGCACCGCGCCCGACTACCTCTGTATCGGCCATCCGTGGATGGGCGCTCTCTTCCCCAAAGGCCAGCTTCTGCCCTTGAATCCCTACCTGGAGGTGTACGGCTTTGACCGCGACCTCTATTACTGGGATCCCATCGAAGACGTAAGCGGCTTCGGCGAAGACATCCTCTGTCTCGAACAGTTCCCAGGCGTGGGCAACGCTTTCTACATCAACCGTGAAATGACAGACGAACTGGGCATTACCGATATGCTGCCGACCGTAGACAAGCCCGAGTACGACACGTGGACCTGGGATGACATGCTCGAATTTCTCGAGGCCGGAACGAAGAGAAGAGCAGACGGAACCGTGGAGCAGTGGGGGTGTGCCCAAGCCCTGAGCCGAAACTGGCTAGAGTGGATCTACAGCAATGGCGCTCAGCGTTACGACAGCATGTGGGGCAAAGGGGATGAGACCGTATGTACTCTGGACTCGCCCGAGGCGATTGAGGCGATGGACAAAGCCGTACAGGCGGTCAAAGATGAACTTTGTTACTTGGAGATTCTCAGCGGCCCCATTGAAGGTGGGGCCTACCAGGGTAGGAAAGCGGTGAGCCACTACGGCCCGATTGGAGTCGGATGGCTTCGCACCGAGGAAATGGGTTGGGAGCAGTTGTACATCAAGGGACCGGTTCTCAGTGAGCGCTACACCATGGCCGGCCAGAACTTCATGGGCATAAACAAAGCGGCCCAGGAACCCGAGGCGGCCCTGGATGTACTCTTTGCCTGGATGATGGACGAGGATGTCGCCCGCCGCTACATCCGCATCGAAGGGCTGACGCCAGCCTACAACAGTCGGAAGTGGCACGACGAATTGGAGGAGGGCTCCGAACTCTCAATCGTGACGGCGATCGGTCTGTCGCGCTGGCCGCGCTTTACTCGCTTCCCCGACAAGGCGGCGACGGTCGTCTATCCGGGGCAGGCCGGGTTCAAGGTCGGCTCATACTTGAACAACGCCATGCATGCAGCCATGGAGTCCGCTGTTCTTGGCAAACAAACGACTGAGGAGGCGGTGAAGCAGGCGGTCGCTGAAATCAATGCCGAATTGGAGAGCGCGAGTTAGGCCATATTGGATAAGTGAGCGTCGTTAACGCGCGGGCAGGGTTGATATCAACCCTGCCCGGCGGTTTAGTACCGACATGCCCTCCAACCGATAGATAAGGTTTGGTTTTGACGATGGCAAGTCAAGTGACGACTAGAAGAAGCCACTGGTGGCAGACTCTGGCCGGCCGGGAAGCGATCGCCGGCTACATCAGCATCTCCCCCTGGGTGTTGGGCTTTCTCTTCTTTGGAATAGTGCCGCTGATTGCTGCCGCCTACTACTCTCTGACAAACTTCGACATCCTGACGCCGCCGCGGTTCATCGGCCACGACAACTTCGTCAAGATGTTCATCAGAGATAAACTCTTCTGGCAGTCATTGAAGGTTACAATCATCTTTACGATTGTGACGGTACCCTTGAGCACAGCCATCGGCTACGGTATGGCCGTCTTGCTCAACCAGAAGGTTAAAGGCCTCTCCTACTGGCGCACCGGCTTCTACCTGCCGGCGGTGGTCCCCGGCCTGGCCGCGGCCTATCTCTTTTCGTATGTGTTCGCCCATGACTTCGGTTTGGCTGACAGTCTTCTCAAGACCGTCGGCATCAAACACCCACCCAATTGGTACGGCTCGACGGAGTGGGCGCTGCCGACCTTGATGGTGCTGCATCTGTGGGGGGCGGGTGCTGGGCTGATCCTCTTTCTTTCCGCCTTGCAGGGTGTGCCCACGGCGCTTTACGACGCGGGCAAGGTGGATGGGGCCAATGCCTGGCACCGTTTCCGCCACATCACCCTGCCCATGACCTCCCCGGTCATTCTCTTCAGTCTCATTGTCGGCATTATCGGCTCCTTCCAGATCTTTACCAGCGCCCTGATCGTCACCGAAGGCGGCCCGGTAAACTCGACCCTATTCTATGTGCTCTATCTCTATCGCAGGGGATGGGAACAGTTTCAGATGGGATACGCGGCCGCCTTGGCCTGGTTCCTCTTCATCATCATCCTTAGCCTGACCATCCTTGTCCTTAAGTCTTCCGCGCGCTGGGTCTATTATGGAGAAGAGTAAGACGTGAGCGATATTGCCGCTAGCTCCGTTACAGGACCTGTCCAGGATCCAGGAGCCAGGGCTGAACTACTAAGGCGTCAGGCTGCCACATTGTTGGTGCGCGGTTTCCTCTACCTGGTATTGGCAGTGGGCGTGGTGCTCTTCATGCTGCCCGTGGTCTGGCTGGTGGGCGGTTCACTCAAGCCGGTTGAGCAGGTCTTCACCGTGCCGCCCACCTTTTTCCCGCGTCCCCTGCTTTGGAGCAACTATGCCGAAGCTTTGGCCAAATTCCCCTTCTGGGTGGGGTTGAAGAACACGATGACCATTGTCGTAGGCGTGCTCGTCGGGCGCGTGCTGACCGCCTCGCTGGTGGCCTATGGGTTTGCCCGCCTGCGCTTTCCCGGGCGCGGCGCTCTGTTTATCATCGTGCTGGCGACGATGATGATTCCCTATCACGTCGTTCTGATCCCTCAGTATCTCATCTTTCGCCACCTGGACTGGCTAAACACAGTTCTACCCATTGTCGTGCCCAACTGGTTTGGCGGTGGGGCCTTTTTCATTTTCATGCTGCGTCAATTCTTCAGGACCCTCAACAACGAAATTGACGAGGCGGCGCGCATCGACGGCTGCGGGTACTTTTCTACACTCTGGCAGGTCATCCTGCCCCAGTCCCTGCCCGCCATCGGCACCTTGGCCATCTTCACATTCATGTGGGAGTGGAACGACTTCCTGGCGCCGCTCATTTACTTGAACACGCCGGATAAGATGACTCTGGCTGTCGCTCTGCGGCAATGGCAGTTCGACACCGACGCGACCTACCGAGAGGCCACCTGGCCGGAACTGATGGTGATGTCCACTGTCCTGACCATTCCACCGGTGATGGTCTTCTTCTTCCTCCAGCGCCGCTTCATCCAAGGCGTCGTCATCACCGGCGTCAAAGGCTGATTGGGTGCGCCGATCAGCCAGGCTGCTTGCAAAGTGGACCAGCGGTTCACGGGGCTTCAGCCCATCTAATGATGGCTGATCCCGGCGAGGGCTTGTTTTGTAGTCTGCCCCAACGGTCGGCACGCCGAAATTAACTTCGGCAGGGCGCCGCCGCTCCTCTCGGCAACCTCAGGTTGCCCCCTCGGCACGGAGTTGCCCGACGGTAAGCTCTGTAGGCCAATCAGTTGGAACCTCACGAAAGGAGAGTCAAAACTACAATGGGCGACAAGCGCAATTCGGAATGGAAGCGAGGCGATCCTATCCGATACATTCGCGACGAAATCCCGGAGTTTGACCTGCCACCCTATGAGGGAGAACGTTATGAGGCGCTCGTTCCGGACACGCTTGACCTGCAGGAGCGGGCCGCGCTGGCGATCAACGGGCTGACCGGGCCCACCGATCCCGAGGCCGACTACGAGGTCTATTGGCTCGTATTCTTTGCGCACAACCCGGCCATGATGTACCACGACTGGTGTGATTTCTCGTCGGTGCAGCCAGAATTTATGGAGGCGCTGCCCTTGATGCGGCTGGTCAGCGGTTCTAAACAGAATGAGCAGGTGGAGCGGCGCTGGATGGAGGTGCTACTTCATATGGAGGGGCCGGATGGCGTGATCTACGTTCCTACCCGCGGCCGGCCCTGGGCGCGCATCAATGACATGTTTGGCAGCGCCGACACCGATCATTTTGCCAACCCATATTACATCGGCCCCCTGTGGAGCGCGATGGCACTGTATCACTTGCGCGATGGCAGCGGCATCTGGGAGGAAACGCTCAAGCGGGTGGTCGACGGATTGGCGGCGCGAGCCATCGAACGCGATGAGTATGCCTATTTCCCATTGGTTCTGGCGCCGGGCCAGCCGACCGACCCCAATGAGGAGATGCCCACCGGCCTCCACGCCAGCCTCGTGGGCTGGCTGATCCAGGGGCTGGCCAAAGTCTACCGTGTTCTCGGCTACGATCCGGCTTTGGAGTTGGCCGGCAAACTTTGCCGTTACCTGAAGGACCACGGCCAGTACTATGCTGCGGACGGATCTTTCCTGCCTGACTCCCCCGGTGGAGACCCAAAGGCCCACTTTGTCCACCATCTCGTCGGTGTCGTAGGCATGTTGGAATACGGCATGCTCAGCGGCGACCAGGAGATGGTCGAGTACGCCCACAAAGGGTTTCAGTATGGAATGAAGCATGGGGACACGCTGATCGGATACTTCCCCGAGAACATTGACACCCCGCAGTTCGAGCACTCGGAAATCTGCGAAGTGGCCTATATGATCATGCTGGCGCTCAAACTGACCGAAGCGGGAGTTGGGGACTACTGGGACGAAGCCGACCGCTGGACCCGCAATATGCTCGCCGAAGGACAGTTGATGCGCACCGACTGGATTGAGCGCATTCCCGGCGCCGGGCTTAAGTGGGAACAACAAAGGGATATCCCTCGCTCTGTGATTGACGAGACCTACCAGACCACGGAACGGGTCGCGGAGCGCAACCTGGGCGCGTTTGCCGGCTGGCCAACGGCCAATGACTGGTATGTCGGAGCCGGGCCAGGAATCATGCACTGCTGCACCTATAGAGGGTCGCGAGTGCTCTACTTCCTGTGGGACCGTATGCTGCAGCATGACAATGGTCAGTTGCGGGTAAATCTCCTGCTCAATCGGGCCTCCCCGTGGGCGGACGTGGACAGCCACATTCCCTACGTCGGGCAGGTGGATGTACGTGTCAAGCAGCCTGTGGAGCTGTGGATGCGGATACCGGAGTGGGTGCAGCCAGCCGAAGCTCAGGTGCAGGTGAACGGCGCGGCGCGGACGATAAACTGGCAGGGGCGCTACGCCGGGGTCGGGGCCGTGAAGCCGCACGATGTGGCGACCCTGACCTTCCCAATCAGCGAGCGCGTCGACAGGGTCTACATCGAGAAGGAGCGATACACGCTGGTTCGGAAAGGGAACGACGTGGTGGCGATTGATCCACCGGGGCAGTACTGTCCGTTGTATCAGCGGGCTCACTATCGCGTCAACAGCACACGATGGCGCAAGATCGAACGTTTTGTTTCCAATGAGCAGATAGATTTGTGGTCCAAGTGGACTTGAAAATGAATATCCGACTTGGTAGCGCGCCCGCCGCCTGGGGCGTATCGTTCCCCTGCGATCCCAAACAGACGCCTTGGTCTCGCTACCTGGACGAGGTCGCCGAAGCCGGCTATTCGTGGACCGAGCTCGGTCCATACGGCTATCTGCCTACCGATCGAAGCACGCTGGAGCGAGAACTGCGCCAGCGCAATCTCAAGTTGACCGGCGCAGTCATCATGCCCACCATGGAAGACACCAATGCATGGCCGGAGATCAAAAAAATTGTTCACAACCTGGGTGAGCTGCTGGCCGGCCTGGGCGCCGAATTCCTCGTGCTGATCGATGACCTCTATACCGATCAGCATTCTGGCAAACCAATTGCCGCGCCTACCCTCGACGAAAAACCCTGGAATGTTCTGATCGACGCGAGCCATGCCATCGCCAGCCTCGCCAGGCAGACGTTCGGCCTGCGCACGGTCTTCCATCCGCACGCCGAGACGCATGTCGAATATGAACACCAGATCGACAGGTTTCTGGACGAAACCGACCCGGAGCTTATCGGTCTTGCGTTGGACACGGGCCATCATGCCTACCGCGGTGCTGACCCGGTGGCCTTCATCCGAAAACACCAGCAACGGCTTGAGTACCTTCACTTCAAAAGCATCGATCCGGAAATGCGGAAAGAGCTACAGCACAAAGACCTCCCAATCGCAGTTACGACCGCTCAGGGCTATTTCTGCGAGCCGTGGCGGGGAGCCGTGGACTTCCCAGCCTTGCGCGACCTGTTGGCCGAGATGAGTTACGACGGCTTTGCGATTGTGGAACAGGACATGTACCCGGCGCCGTTCGACAGCCCACTGCCTATTGCCAAACGGACACGCGCCTACTTCAAGCAGATCGGCCTCGGATAGGTGTACGCATTGAGAACAGAGCAATAACCAAGGTTGGGATTGAACATGCTGCGCCAGACACAGCAGACGAACGCACCGCGCGGTCGGGGTGGTTTGCGCCGGCAAATCACGCGCATCCTCACTGGGCTGATTGTTTTGCTCCTGATCTTGGGGGCAATAGGTTTTGTTTATGAAGGCAGCGTCGAGTCACGCGTCTACCAGAGCTTTCCGCCCCCAGGCACACTTATTGACGTTGGCGGGTACAATCTGCATCTGAACTGCATGGGCGAAGGCAGCCCGACGGTCATTGTAAACGCCGCCTCGCAAGGCGGCTCGCTGTACTGGAGTCTGGTGCAGCCGGAGGTCGCTGCCTTTACGCGCATCTGTACCTACGATCGCGCCGGCTACGCTTGGAGTGACCCTAGCCCGTCTCGACGCAGCAGTACTGAGATGGTTACCGAGTTGCGCGTGCTGCTCCGTAGCGCCCAGGTCGAACCACCCTACGTGCTGGTCGGACATGGGATGGGCGGGTTGCACTTGCAGCACTTTGCGATGCTGCACCCCGACGATGTAACCGGCCTGGTGCTGATTGACTCGGATCACCCGGAATATGAGACCCATATGCCCGAGCCCGTGAGCCGAGTCGAAGCCGCCAACATTAACGCCTTGGCTGCCCGCCGGCTGCTTGCCCGGTTGGGCCTGCTGCGTCTGCTCGGCATTGCCGGACAGATCGAGTTCCCGGCGGAGTTTGACCTGCTGCCGCCGGAAACTCACACCCCCGCCAAAGAGTTCTGGGTCTACAATGCGCAGGTTTACGCAACATTGGCCGCAGAGAATCAGCGCACAATGTTGCAGGAGAGCCGGGCCCAGGTGCGGCGGCTCTCACCGGGCGTTGCCTCCTGGCTGCCCAATGTGCCGTTGATTGTCATCACACACGGAATCCCCGGCGGTCGCGTGAGTGGACTCGACGCCGAACTGGCCGCGGAGGAGGAGCGCGTCTGGCAGGAGATGCAGCGCGATATGGCGGCTTTGGGCCAGCCCTTGCACGGGGAGCCTTTGGTCGCTGAACAGAGTACGTTTATCGATATTCTCCTGAAGCAACCTAATCTGGTAACCAATGCTATTCAAGAGGTCGTCGCAGCGGCACGATCAAGGTAGTAGGGAGGAGGAGCACATGAAGATCAATCGCCAGCAGTTCTTGGAGCAGGGATTCCTGATCCTGCGCAACGTCATTCCGCCGGGCATGCTGGAAAACTTGCGCACAAGCTACGAAATCCTGGTCGAGCGGCAAAAGGCGGTCTGGGCACGCGAACGCCAGCCCGGTGATCCACCGGGCGGTGTCTGGGAAACCGCGCCGCAGCCAAGGTTAAGGCTCCACGATACGCCGGAACTGATCGACGGAAAAACGGCCAGCGTTATCGATTTCTGGCTGCACGAAAACACACACGGTGTCAGCAGCCGACTGCTGAACATGCCTGAAACAGCCCACAGTGAGATGTTCTTGCTGTGCAGCCCGGTGCGGGACCACGGGCCCGCCAAATGGCACCGCGATATCCATCCAATCGATACGGCCCCGCTGGAAGGCTACGTGAAGGACCTTCAGGAGAACGGACCCAGACACTTACAATGGAATATTGCGCTCTACGACGACGATGTGCTGTGGGTGATCCCGGGTAGCCATCATCGGATGAACACTGAAGAAGAAGACCGCTTAATGTTGGCGAATCCACGGGCGCCCTTGCCGGGCGGGGTCGCGGCGGAACTGAAGGCAGGTGACGGCGTTGTATATGTAAGCCCTGGCATTCTTCACTGGGGCAGCAACTACAGCAGCAAGTTGCGCCGTACCATTCATGGAACCTATGCTATCTTTACATGCTACCAGGATTTGAGCTACACCAGGCACCTTTCTGGCGCAGCCCAGGCGACTTTTGAACGCTGGGTCGATCGCAGTCAAAGCATGCAAAATCTTACAGAATCAGCTCTGCGGGCCGCCATGCGCAAGGATGCCGCAGCCTACCAGGAAAACCTCAAAAAGCTCCAACCGGGGATCGGTGAAAATGGCCAGCTTTTGCTGACGATCTTCCTGTCCAAAGCGGCTCATCTCATCAACATCCTGAAATGCGCCGACTTCGGCGCAGGGTCGAGCGATCGTCGCCTTGAGGATGTTCCGCCGGGCCTGCGCCCTTGGCTGACTAGGGCGCACCCAAACAGCCTGAACTGGGGGCCGCAGTTCGCCGAGCGATTCTCACAGGAGGAATCGCAGGTGCTGTGGGAACGCTTCGAGACGCTTGACGCCAGGCTCCAGGCAGATGAGGAGAAATTCGCCCCCGGCCTACTCTCGGAGCCTATGCGCTACCACTTCAACGAGTTGCCTGCCGATCTCGATATGGAAAGTTTCTTTGCCGGTTGGGGTTCGTGAAGTACACCCCGGCAATCTCTTTCCGGACTTGGCGCAGAAGCTCTCAACGCCTGAGCTGACAATGCTTTGAGAGCCATGTCAGGGCCATGGGGCCCCCCTCACCGCTCCGCCATTCCGCTCTCCGTCGCCCGGCGCTATTTCGTCCCGGGGGATCGCGGCAACGGGCACAAAAGGATGAGAGAGTGTGAACGACTTCGCTTTCGGGGCATTTTTCTTTTCTGCAGTTGACTGAGAGGCGGTCATTGGTGTCGCTGGAATGCGGCAGCCGCATGAGAGATAGAGAGGTGTGGCAAACCCCGGGAGGAATAGGAAACCGCGTCAATCTGAAAGCTAAGGGGGGCAGGAGCTAGACAGAAACTAACATTGCCAAGATGTATGCCAGTCAATTGCTTTTCCCATAGAACACCGATGCCTGTGACCTTGGCGATGGGGGCCAAGAAGGGGGTCGTCAGTCAGCGCAGTGTTTGCGCAAAAGCAGGAGCAACTACAGGCGGCATGAGATGCCGTGGAGCGATGCCTACACAGAGTTGCGGAGGCTGGGGCGCGGCAATCGCCCTGTTCCGCCGCAGGCGGGGTCGGTTGCTCGTCACCACTTCAGAGCAGCAACTCTAATGTCAGAGGAGCCAATTGATGAAAACGATGACTCTCAAGCGCATGTCGCCGGAACAGAAACACCAGTGGAATGAAGATGGCTATCTGATTATCAAGAACGCTCTTTCGGCTGAGGAAGTAGCTGAGCTTGTCGCCGAAGTAGATCGTTTGGATGAAGCCTCACAGCGCCTGGGCCGCGATCCCGACACCCTGCTTCACGCTGTCAACATCATAGACGCGGCGACTGAGGGCCTGTTCCAATCTGTACAAGGCCATGCCGGCACAATTCTGCGCCCTGAACCCAGTGAGACTTTCTTGAACTTGATCGACCATCCCAGCCACCTAGGTATCATATGCGAGTTGATTGGCGCTGCCATTCAGCTCTCTTGGGCGGAGGCGATGGTGCGCGCACCGAGTTCGACGCCGGCCAACCGCTGGCATAAAGACGGCTCCAAACCCTACTATTTTGCCAGTGTGGACGGACTGACCCCACTGCAATGGGCGCGGATTGGCTTCTTTCTGACGGACGTGAGTGGACCTGACATGGGCAACTTTACGGTCATCCCCGGCAGCCATCGAAGCGGCTTCCCCAAGTTGCCGCAGGGAATGGAGCACGCTCTGACGATCACCTCGTTTACCAGGTTCCAACAGGTCGAGCGGATCGACGCCGGCGTTCCGGGCGCACGGCAGTTGACCCTGAATGCCGGCGACGCGGTGTTGTTTCACAACGCGCTGTGGCACTGTGTCCCGCGCAACACCTCGAACGTTTGGCGCAAGAATCTGTGGTATGTCTACACACCGGTCTGGCAGCGTCTGGGGGATAGAATCGAGAACTCACCTGAATTGCTCGCGAAGTGCAACCCCGTGCGCCGACAGTTGCTGGGGGCAATGGTGGGCACAAGCACCAACGGTGGAATCCATCCCACCGATGAAGACGTGCCGCTGGTCCGGCTGTTCGAAGGCAAAAACTTCCTGGAAACCATGAGCGCCGTCGATGAAGAATATATCCGCTCGACGCAGCAATGACGCGCAGGAGAGAACTTGTGAATGATGCAATTACCAGATTTCGACAAGCTCTGAAGGCAGGCCATGTCTGTCTGGGTCCGGCGATTACGCTGAGTGATCCCCTAGTCACCGATGCCCTGGGCGACTCAGTCGACTTCTTCTGGATCGACCTGGAGCACAGCAATATGAGCCCTGACGCGGTGAACGGCCATCTGCTGGCGGCGCGTGCCCGCAATGTGCCAGCGCTGGTACGCGTGAGCGCCAGCGGCACACCTTTCATCAAGCCGGCGCTGGATGCCGGCGCCGACGGCATTGTTGTTCCGCAGGTGCAAGGCGTGGAGGAAGTCAGACAGGTCGTCCGCGATTGCCGCTACCCACCTTTGGGCAGGCGCGGTTTCGGCCCACGCGTGCCTTCCAATTATGGGCGCGACGGTGGCGGCGCCTATGTCGAACGCGCCAACAGGAATATCTTCGTTGCCGCGCAGATTGAGACGCTCGAAGCAATGGAGACAATTGACGAGATCGTTTCTGTTCCGGGGCTGGACTCCGTCGTTATCGGCCCTTGGGATCTGTCAGGGGCCTTGGGCATGCTGGGGGATGTAGACCATCCCAATGTCGTTGCCGCAATGGAAACGATCATCAGGAGCGCACGTGCGGCCGGACTATTTGTCGGCGCGGGAATGGGAACCGATCCTGACTATGCAAGCATGATGGCAAAAATTGGCGTGCAGTGGCTTCAAGTCGGCGGCGACTTTGGCTATCTCGTCGACTTCATGGACCAGTTCACTTCAGCCGTGCGCAGCCGACTGGAGAGTAGATAGAAGCGCACAATAGAGGCGACACAGCGTGGACTTACGGTGACGCCTTCCCCGCTCTTGTACTCGTCCTCTTCCCAGTTTTCATTGTGGGCCTCAGCATTTGCAATGTGTTAACATAAATCGGGCTGCTTTCCTTGCCGGATTCCCTTGGCGCGTGAGCAGAAGTTGTCATTGCTGGTACAGGACTTCATCCTGGCCGCTCGCGTCGTCGGGGTCGGCGATTGGGACGAACCGAAAAGGCATCTGCTGCCCAATGTGCTGGGACCCGAGTCGGTCGCCGCGACTCTTGGCATGGTCGATATGCCCTGGCCCTGGCTCGTGCCCGGCGTCGCCATCAGCTTTGCTGTCATCTGCATCAACTTCATCGGCGACGGCCTGCGCGATGCCTTCAATTTGCGCGGCCGGCAGGTGCTCGACTAAAGTCAAGAGGCGGCTTTTCAAGTTACGGCCTCCCACCCCACTCAAGCTGGCGGGACTCTGATCTGCCTCTGAACGCCAAACGCATGAGGCGGTGCCCTATGAAGACCTACCGCATGATCCAGGTTGGTACGGGAGGTCACGGCGCGGGCTGGTGCGAGCTATATCTGCCGCCCAATGTTCAGGACGGGCTCATTGAAGTCGTAGCGGCTGTCGACATCAATCCCGATGCGCTTAAGAACGCACAAGCCTTCCTCGGCCTCGACGCTTCCCAATGCTACACAGACATTCAGCGGGCCTTCGCTGAAAACCAGGCCGACTTCTGCACCGTGGTTGTGCCACCCGCCCACCACGAGGAGGTCGTCGACGCGGCGCTGGCCCGCGGCATGCACATCCTCAGCGAAAAGCCGATTGCCGACTCAATGGCCGCGTCGGTGCGGATCGCCGCCAAGGTCAGGCGCGCCGGCGTGAAAATGGGCGTGACCATGAGTCACCGCTTCGACCAGGACAAGACGACCCTGCGCGATGAGCTGCGCTCCGGACGCCATGGGGCACTCGATTACCTGGTCTGCCGGTTCACCTGTGACTGCCGCAAGGCCGGTAGCTGGGGCAAATTCCGCTACCGGATCCCCGACCCGTTGATGGTCGAAGGTGCGGTGCACCACCTCGACATTCTGGCCGATTTGGCGGGAGCCGAGTGCGACTCCATCTACGCGCAGACGTGGAACCCGCGCTGGAGCGAGTTCAGCGGCGATTCGCAGGCTCTGGTCACGATGCAGTTCAACAACGGGACGCGGGCCGTTTACGAAGGCGCCAAGACCAACGCCGTCGGGCTGAACGATTGGGGACAGGAGTACTTTCGCGCCGAGTGCGAACGGGCGACGCTGACCCTCGACCATCGCCGTCTCGAGCGCATCAGTTACGAACCTGCCTCGCAACGTGCCGCGAGCCGGAAGGTGCAAAGCGAGGAGGTCCACTTGCGATCACAGAGCAAGTGGTCCAACACGTGGCTTATCGAAAAGTTCGTGCGCTGGCTCGACGGCGGCGAGGCGATGGAAACGAACGTTGAGGCCAATCTGCAGTCTGTGGCGCTGATCTTCGCCGCGATTGAGAGCAGTCGCACAGGGCAGCCGGTCCGCGTGCAGGAGTTCCTGCAGTCGTTCGTCGAAATGGAGAGCAGTGGGTAGCGAAGAGGACAGTTTTACTTGGAGGAGATCGCCTATGCTCAGCCCCCTCGTTACAATGGACCCCGGCAAGCTGGACCCCGAGGAGATCTTCAGTCACCTCCCGCCCAATCGCTGCGGTGAGGCCGATCGCCGCTACATGAACGAGGTGCTTGACGACGGCTTCGGCAACCGCGAGTCCGCCCACATGCTTGAGCGCTTCGAGGCGGCGTTCGCCCAGAAATTCGGTGTCGAGTTCGCCATTTCGCACAACTCCGGTTCAGGCACGCTCCTTTCCTGTCTGCTGGCCGCGGGTGTAGGTCCCGGCGATGAGGTGATCGTTCCCACGCTGACCATGGCGGCCACCGCGTTTGTCGTCATCCAGTGCGGCGCGGTGCCCGTCTTTGCCGACAGCGACCCGGACACCTTCAACATCGATCCGGCAGACGTTGAGCGCAAGATCACGCCCTTCACGAAAGCGATCATCCCGGTCAGTATCTTTGGGCTCCCGCCCGACTTCGATCCCCTCCTGGCGCTGGCGGAGCGGCACAATCTCACAATCGTCGAGGACGACGCCCAGTGCTACCTGGCCTCGTACAAGGGCAGGCTGGTCGGCACGATCGGCCATGCCGCCAGCCTGAGTTTGCAGGGGTCGAAGCACATGACGACAGGCGGCGACGGCGGCATGGTGATCACCGATGACGAGGAGTACGCGCGTGGGATCCGGAAGGCCGCGATTCAAGGCTACCGCACCCTGGACGCCCGCCCGGGCTCGACGCTCATCCCGCGCGATGAACGCCAGGACTGGAGTTTCGAGCGTCACGACCGCATGGGATTCAACTTCCGCATGTCGGCCATGCAGGCTGCCCTGGGTCTCGGCCAGCTGGAGCGCCTGGACTACCTGGTCGCGGCGCGGCGCTACATCGGCGCACAGTACGAAGCCGCAATCCGCGAGGAAAAGTGCGAATGGCTGATTCCGCCCCATGTTCCGCAAGATTGCACCCACACCTACTGGTGCTATACCTGCAAATTGGACGAGGAGGCTCTGGGGGTGGACTGGCGGACCTTCAGGAAAACCTTCATCGAACACGGCGGTGACGGTCTATACGGCGCCTGGGTGCCGGTCCATCTCGAACCTATCTTCCAGACCATGGCCTTCTACGGCCCGCGCGAGAGGGCGCCCAACTTCGATCCCCGCTACGAGGGCTCGGTCAAGCGCTACAGCCGCGGCGACTGCCCCAATGTGGAGAGCTTGCAGAGCCGGCTTTGCCTGTTCAAGGCCGGCATGCAAACGTTGGACAGAGTGAATGGACAGGTGGAGGCATTGCGCGCCACCATCAGACATTTCGCCTGACGCACAATCGAGAGGAATCAAATGATCACCTCAATCGTTTCCAGAGATGACAGCGTGTACAAAGCTGTCCCCGACCTGGCGATGTGCGACGACGGTTCTCTCGTCTGCATATACCGCGAGAGCCTCTTCCACCTCTTTCACCCTTTCTCCCGGATCGCACTGCAGACCAGCCGCGACGGCGGTCTGAACTGGGGACCGAAGTTCATCGTCGACGAGTGCCCCGACTACGAAAAGGATGGTGGGTTGAACAACCCCCGCATTCTTCATCTGGGAGAGGGCCGGCTCATTCTCATCTGCGACTGGATTCCGCCCTTCGAGCCGGAAAACTCGCCCAATACCGAAATCCTCATCTGGCGCTCAGAAGACCGCGGCGAGACCTGGAGTACGAGGGAAAAGACCGGCATCAAAGGCCATATCTGCCCGTGCTTGTTCAAAACAAGCACGGGAACAGTCATCATTGGCGGTGACAACAATTGCCTTCCGGTCCCCGGGCAAGTATGGACCGTTAATGCCTTCCTCTCCTTTGACGATGGACAGACATGGGAGGCGCCCAGCCCGGTGGCGTCATCCGACGCGCTGTGGGTGAACGAGGGGACCTTCGCCGAGCTGGATGACGGCAGCCTGATCTGTTTCATGCGCGAGGACCGGGAGCGGATTTGTGGTTACAAGGCGCTCTCTAAGGATGGGGGAAGAACGTGGGAAGGGCCCTACCGCACCGAGCTGCTTGTATGTATTGGACGGCCCCACGCAGGGCGGCTGCGCAGCGGCGAGATCGCGGTCACCTACGGTCTGGGTACCTCACCGCGCCAGTTGGTGTTGCACGCAGAAAACCAAGCAAGCGCAGCCGACCCTGAAAGCGCCCTCAACGTGCGCAAATCGCACCTGGAACCGAAGTTCAGACGCTTCTTCATCGATCACGACCGCAGCATCCACCCTGACGGCGCCTATTCGAGTTGGGTCCAACTGCCCAGCGGCGACCTTTTTGTCGTCCAGTATCTCGTTGACGACGCGCCGATGGCCCACATTCGCAGCTATCTCATCACCCGCAGCGACTGGCTGCTCTGTCCTGAAGGGGAACTCGGGCACATCATCCGCTACGATCCCAGCGCCGTCAACATGCATCACTATGATCGCAGCAAGAACGTGATCTATCACGAACAGGCTTTGAAGATCGGCGCGGACCAATATCGGAAAGTACATGCCGGCGGGTAGTCGGTCGACGCCGACGCCGACAGCAGTCGTCGCGCCAGCCGACCATCGACGCAACGGATTCAAGCAACAGGGAGCAGCGCATGGCACACCCAACTGAAAGTACGGACGGTCAGCAAACTGGAGAGGGCGAGACAACGCGCATTGCCTTGATCGGCATGACCAGCGTGATGGCGGACCCTGATGCAAACCTGGCGCGGATCGAGCAGTGGTGCCGAAAGGCCTCCGCGGCCGGCGCGCGCTTCGCCCTCTTCCCGGAAGAGTGCATCACCGGCTCGATGAACAAGTCCGATCTGAACATTGAAGAGGCAAAAGCGATCGCTGCCTCCAGCTATGAAAAGGCAGTTTCTTTCCTGGAAACTCTCTGCCGGGAACTGCAATTGACAGTCGTAGTCGGCACGATCGAGCCCGGCGAAACGGTGCTGCGCAACAGCGTGCTGATCGTCGGTCCGGAGGGTTACATTACGACCTACTCGAAGCTGCATTTGCCGAACGAAACCGAGCGGACATGGTTTGAGCCGGGGGAATCCTTGCCGATCGTAGACTCGCAAGATTGGAAATTCTCGGTCGGCATATGCTATGACGTGTGCGTTCCTGAAATCTTCAGGGCCGCCGCAAGCGAGGGAGCCGACTTCTTTATGCTTGCCGTCGGCGGCAGCTACGCGCCTCAGGAGTTTGAACGGGCCGCCGAAATGAGCGAAGAGTACAAGCGGCTCACCATGAAAGTTCTGCCGTCGCGTGCGGTCGACAACGGCATCTACGTATTCTTCGCCAATCAGTCAGGAGTTAGCGGAAACGCCTGGTTCCCCGGCCTGTCGCTCGCCATCGACCCGGCAGGAAATCTGATCGGCGAGAAGTTGCAGGATGAGGGGATGATTCTCGTTGACGTGTCGCGGCAAGCCCTATCAGCCGCGCGCTCCGGGGACGAATGCACCGTGCGTCGAATCCGCCCGGAGATCTACGGGAGTCCCCAAGTGATCGCTGGATAACGGGCAGCCATGCGCATCCTGATTGCAGGCAGAAGAGAAGGCCTGGGCGGCGCCCTAATCACTGCCTTGGCGCACAGACACGACGTTCGCATGCTGGAGCATGGAGGGGGCGACCCGCGCGACCCGGATGCGGCCGCCGAGGCAGCGCAGGAATTTGAAACAATCGTCCTTGCGCCTCCCTTCGTCGGTCCGGACGCGTCCGACTGCGAGATCCTTGACGCGGCCGCGCGCGGGACCTACAACCTGCTGACGCAAACGCCGGCCTCTCGCTTCATCCTGCTGTCGTCGCTGCGGACTCTCGAACGCTACCCTTCGGATTACAGGGTCTCTGAGCAGTGGGCGCCGCGTCCTTCAACCGACGTCTGGGCCCTGGCGCCGCACCTGGCGGAGCTGGTTGCGCGCGAGCTGTCACGCGTCAGACCGGTCCAGGCGATTGCGCTGCGGCTGGGCGAGGTTGTAGACGATCGGCATGCGAGCCGGCACACGCCCGACGCCAGCTGGCTGCACATTGAAGATGCCGTGCAGGCCGTCGAAAGGGCACTGGCGTTCGAACCGCCTGCCGATGGGCCGCAGACCGGCTGGTGGGTCTTTCACATCCCCGGCGGCGGCCACAAAACGCGCTTCCCACTGGCACTGGCCGGATCGCCGGCCTTTGGTTACCGACCGCAACACGACTTGAGCGCCGGTGCGCAGCCGCAGCCGGTCGAGACGCACAAACGCCTCGACGCGAAGGCTGCGTACCGCCCCGAACGCGTCGTCATCTTCGGCGCGGGCGGCCCGGTTGCCGCGGTGACGAGCGAAGCGGTCGCCCGCGATCACATCCTGCGCCTGACCGACCTGCGCCCTCTGGCCGAAATCGTCGCCGAGAGCCGGCCGCCCGCGCCGGGCAGACCGTCGCCGCACCTACTCGGACCGCCCCACGAGATAGCGTGCGTAGACGTCAGCGACGCAGAAGAGGTCCTGCAGGCTGCGCGCGGCATGGACGCGATGATCAACTGCACCGTGGTACGCGACCGGCCCGAGCAGGCGTTCCAGGTCAATGTAGTCGGCGTCTACAACATGCTGCGGGCCGCGCTTGCACACGGGATCCGGCGTTTCGTGCAGACGGGACCCCCGCAAGGGTGTACGCCGCTCTATTCCGATCCTACCAACTACGGCTACGACTATGATATTTCGGCGGAAGCGCCGGCGCGCCCGGGCAACGACCTGTACAATTTGACGAAGTTCCTCGGCCAGGAGATCTGCCGTGTCTTCGCAGACGTCCATGGCATCGAGACGCCGGTCCTGACCTTTGCCGGGCTTGTCGACCCGCAGGGGCCGGGCCATGACGCCGAGCGTGAGCACGCATGGCTGACTGCATGGGAGGATGTTGGCTCCGCAATGCGGCAGGCTCTGATAGCGCCTTCGTTCCCGCGTAATTTTGAAGTCATGCAGATCTGCAGCGACACGCCGCACGGCCGGTTTTCCAACGAGAAGGCCAGACGGTTGCTTGCATGGGAGCCGCGCCATCGAATGGAGAGATACTGGCTGCGAAGCCACGTTCAAGCCGGTTGAACGAGAGTTGCGAGGCTGCTTCATTCTTGATTCAAGGAGGTCAGGATGTTCCGTCTTTCGGTTTGTGAAGGTACTGTGTTGCGCGATCTCCCTTTCCTGGAGCGGGTGCGCACAATCAGCCGCGCCGGCTTCGGCGTGGACCTGTGGGGATGGGAGGACGACGCCCTGGATGCCATAGCCGACGACGCGGAGATCGAAATCTGCGCCATGCCGGGCTGGTCGGGGGGCAGCATGATGCACCCTGATGGCATTGAGGATTTTCTGGCCGGTGTGAAGGAAAACCTGACCGTAGCCGAACGGATCGGATGCCGCAATCTGAGCATCACGACCGGCCGGCTTGACGAACGGGGCCAGATGGCCCACAACATCGCGGCGCATCCGGCAACGAAGTGGATATCGGCTTACAAGACGTTGTGCGAGGTCGCAGAGTTGGCCGAGAAGAACGACGTGACCTACAGCCTGGAGCAACTGAACACGAAGGTGGACCACGCCGGCTATCCCTTGCGCTTCACCGAGGACGTGGTGCGGCTGATCGAGCAGGTCGGCAGCCCGCGCATCCGGCTGCTGTGCGACATCTACCACGTGCAGATTGAAGAGGGCAACGTGGTCCAATCGGTCCGCGACTACCACAGCTTCATCGGCTACGTGCACGTGGCGGACGTGCCGGGCCGGCATGAACCGGGAACGGGCGAGATCAACTACCCGCGCATCGTGTCAACGCTGCGCGAAGTGGGTTACCAGGGCGTGGTCGGCATGGAGGCGTTTCCGCAAGCCGACGCGCAGCAGGCGATGGAACGGTTCCGCGCCTTATTCAGCTAGAAGGCTGCGGGTGGACAGCCCGGCCTACGCCAGGGGCTGTGCCCGCATGGCTGCTTTGCCGGTCAGGAAGGCTCGTAGCCGGCCGGATCAAGTACGACGATGGTCGGACGGCCCAGCCCGCCCGCGGGCAGCGGGAATGTGACGGTGTCGTGACGGGCCAGGATGACCGGATCGCCGGAGCGGCGCTTGAGAAACTCGTCGACCCTGGTCATCCCTGCCGTCAGCGGCGGAAGATTGTAGTGCATCGGCACAATCCAGGTCGGGTCGAGAAACTCGATCATGGGATCGAGTTCGTCGAGCTCCAGGGTCAGGTGCTCGCCTACCAGGGCCAGCAACACGTCGCAGTGACCGGCAAAGGGCGCGAGCTCATCAGGTCCGATGCCGTAGCCGAGGTCGCCCATGTGCAGGAACCAGAGGCCGCCGGCCTTGAAGGCGTAGAGGGCGTTATCGTCGGGCCCCTCGGGATGGTGCGGCGCCTCGGCGGCCTGGACGGCGTACATCGGCTCGCCCTCAAAGGTCACCTCACGCTTCCCCTGCGCCACGTCGAGCGCGTTGATGAGTTGAGAATAACCCTCAACGGCCTCGTGGTTGGAATGCGCCTCATCGGTCAGCGAACTCATAAGAACGGTATCCGCCTGCAGCTTGAATTCGAACACCGAGGGATCGTCCACGCCGCACGCCGCGGCCACGACATTGGGTTCGTAGGGGTCCATCGCGATCGTGGGGCCGTCATCCTGCTTCATAAGAAATGTCGCCAGCCCGTACCACTGAAGATGCACTGACATTTTTCCCTCTCCTCTTTACTCTTGCGTCAGACCGCCGGCCCGTTCCATGCCCGCGATTTCCCACCACTTTGCGCCGGACGGTCTTTCGATCACCAGCGGCTTGAGGAAGGCCACGGACTTCTCCAGCCCTTCCTCGACTTCAAAGTACTCGCTCTCCATCTCGAGCGAAATAACGTGATCGTAGCCGAGCAGGCGCAGCGTTGAAACAAACTCGCGCCAGGCGGCTTCGTCATGACCCCAGCCGGCCAGCGTGTAGGTCCACGAGCGTTCGGAAAACTCCTCGGTCGAGGTGCTGTCCATCATGCCGCGCAGCCGCGCGTTGTGCCGTGAGATCAGGATGTCCTTGGCGTGGACGTGCTGCACCAGCGGACCCAGGTAGAACAGCGCCTCGATCGGGTCGATGCCCTGGTACCACAGATGGGAGATGTCGAAGTTACA
Organism: Caldilineaceae bacterium; assembly: GCA_022827195.1. Classification (GTDB taxonomy): domain Bacteria; phylum Chloroflexota; class Anaerolineae; order Caldilineales; family Caldilineaceae; genus Bin5. The sequence goes on along the minus strand of JAJDTL010000022.1, from coordinate 168,521 downwards.
GGCCGCGGCCGGCCCGATCTCGTCGTGGAGCCGCTTCATCGTCACGGGGTTGTGGATCATGTCGCCGCCGTGCATCTCGAAGCAGATCGTCACACCGTGGTCGGCGGCGATCTTCCCGTGCTCGCGCCAGTATGGCAGCAGGCGCTTTTCCCACTGCCAGTCGAGGGTATCGCGCAAAAAAGGCCACTCGGAGAAAGTCACCCAGTTGGGCGCGGTATCCCCCTCAGCTCCTTCGGGCAGCCCAGCCAGCAACGTTATCCGGCGGATACCGGCCAACTCCATGAATTCACAGGTGCGGCGAAACTCGCGCGAGTAGGTTTCGGCGACCGCCTTATTGGGCATCAGCGGCGCGCCGTGCCCGCCGAGGGCGCTGATTTCGAGGTCATAGCGGGCGAAGGTATCCTTCCAGCGCTCGATTTCGCCTTTGTCGGCGAGGAGCTTCTCAACGTCGCAGTATCCCCGTCCCCAAAGGCCGCATGCGCCAACCTCGACCGCCTGAAATCCCATATCGCGCGCGTATCGCAGACCGTCTTCAAACTCGAACTGCTCCAGGTTCTGGGAAATCACGCCGAGTTTCATCTGTCTCCCCTTTCGATTGAAAGTGGTCCACTGTATGTGCAGCGCACCGGCAACTGCTTTGCTACCGAAAGTGCCGTCGAGATCAGCTCCTTCGGCACAGTTACTCGCCGGTTCCTCCAACTGGAAACGTCCCGGTCAACAAGCTCCTTGCGCGGGCGTTGGCGGTTCAGCCGGCGCCCAAAGCATTCTGAAATTGATTGAGCGTACCGATCAGAGACTGGCGTTTGATCACAATGTCGACGCCCACGAAGAAGACACGTACACCCAAGGAATAGTAATGCGCGGCCTGGTCGAAGCTGAAAGCTCCAGCCGAAGCAATCTTGCCGGACTCGACCGCAGCCGTAAAGACTCGCTCGAATTTCGGCGTCTGGCGCGTCCTGGCCTCATCACCAAAGAGACCCAGGCTGACCGACCAGTCCATCGGACCCACCGTAACCATGTCGATGCCGTCAACCGCCAGAATCTCGTCCAGCGACTCGTAGGCTTCGTCGCTTTCGATCATCAGCATCAGATGGGTGGCCTCGTTGACTTCTCGCAGCGTCTGTTTTGGGTCCGCGCCCATCGTGTAGGCCGTGCCCGCGCTGGAACTGGATACGCCGCGGCGTCCCACAGGTGGATACTTGCCCATCTGGACAAAGCGGGCAGCCTCTTCCGCGGTCCTGACATCCGGCAGGGCCAACACCTGTATGCCGCCGTCGAGCAGGCGCTGCACCTGTGTACGCGAAAGTTCGGGCATGCGCACGAGCGGTACCATGCCCAAATGTGTAGCTGTCCGGCCAAGCCGCAAAGTCTCGGCCATAGACTGGGGGCCGTGTTCCATGTCGAACCAGACAATGTGAAAGCCGGCCTGGGCCATCAACTCGACGTCGGTGAGCGTCGCGTCGCGGCAGATCACCCCGAACAGCGCGTCATGTTTCTCCAGCAGCTCACCAAGCCGGTTTTTCAGCGTTGGTGCATTGTCATCCATAGGTGCTCTCCCCGCGCTTAGACTCTCGAGACACTTTGCAGCCGAATGAGTTCAATGGTCGCATCAGGACGTCTGGACCGTCGGCAGGCCCGGCACCTTCGTCCGCACTCGGAAGAGCGACGTGCGCGCCGTGATGTAGAGGCTCTGGCGGTCGTCGTCGCCCCACGCACAGTTGGCCGGGCGTTCGGGCGTAACGATGACACCCAGGCAGGCGCCGTCTGGCTCGAATACCCAGATTCCCGTGGCGCCGGTTACGAATAGAGTTCCTTCGACATTGATTTTCATGCCGTCGGGTGAGCCGGGTTGCGGATGGTCCATATCTGCGAAAATACGGGAGTTGGCCAGCGATCCGTCTGCGCGCACATCAAAGGCGCGGACGTGCCGGCGGGGTGAATCGTCGACGTAGAGCATCGACTCCCCGGGGGAAAAGGCCAATCCGTTGGGACGGTCAAAGTCGTCGACCAGCAGCTCCACGGTGCCGTCGGTCAGAATGCGGTAGAGGCCGTTGCAGGGCTGCTCCTGTACCTTGCTGTAGGGCGACGATTCGCTAGGCTCGATGCCGTAGGGCGGGTCGGTGAAGTAGACGGTCCCGTCCGACTTGACGACGAGATCATTGGGGCTGTTCAGCAACTTGCCTTCATATCGGTCGGCCAGGCTGGCGGCGGCGGCGCCCGGCCCGCCGCGGGAGACGCGGCGATTGCCGTGCTCGCAAGCGACCAGACGGTTGTCGCGGTCGAGCGTCAGGCCATTGGAATTCCCGCTCGGTTGGCGCCACACGTCGACCACCCCCTCCGGCCTCCACCTGTAGATGCGGTCGGCGGGAATATCCGAGAAGAGCAGATAGCCGTCGGGATGCCAGACCGGACCTTCGGTAAACTGGAAGCCGGAAGCCAGAAGTTCAGGGTCGCCGGACTCGACGAGTGTTTTGAGTTTCATGGCGTTCTCCTGATCAAGGGCCTGGTCATGTAAAGCATCGTCAGCTGCCTGTTCGGGGCACTTTTCATGCCGGCTGATAGCCTGACGGTTCAAGGATAACAATGGCCGGCCGTCCAAGTTCGGACGCGGGGAGAGGGAAGGTCACGACCGGTTGACGCGCAAAGACTACGGGGTCGGAGGGACGGCGTTCGATGAAGACATCGACCTTCGTCATGCGCCGCTTCTGGCCGCTGACGGGCGCCAGATTGTAGTGCATGGGCACGATCCACGTCGGGTTGAGGATCTCGATCATGGGGTCGAGTTCATCCAGCTTCAGGGTCAGCCCTTCGCCGGTGAGGGCCAGCAGCACGTCGCAGCGGCCGGCGAAAGGCGCGAGATCGTCTTGGTTCAGCCCATATCCCAGGTCACCCATGTGCAGGAACCAGAGCCCGCCGGCATTGAAGGCGTACAAGGCGTTGTCGTCGGCGCCGTCGGGATGGTCGGCGACCTCCGCGGCTTCGACCGCCCGCAGGGGGGCGCCGTAGATCTGCGCACTTTTCTCGCCGCGGGCCACGTCGAGGGCGTTGATCACCTGCGGTTCGCCCTCGATCAGCCCGACATTGGCGTGCGCCACATCGGTGAGCGAGCTGACGATCACGGTGTCGGCGCTGATGCGCCTGCCATCGTCGACGAGCCCGATGGCTGAGGGCGTATAGGGATCCATGGCGATGACGGGGCCTCCGTCCTGCCACAGGCGAAAGCAAGCCATACCCACCCACTCAAGATGAACGGCCATGATGCGTTCCTTTGCGCGTCCTGCGGGAGGTAGCCAGCCCTGCCGGCGCCGGCGAAGTTGCGGAACGGCGCGGCGGCTGGAGCTGGAGAGTCGATCGAGAAAGGTCTTTGACCGCGTTGTGCGGGTCAAGGTCAGCGACTGTCCCGTTGCAGATCGTTGTCAAGCATATATTGAACCGGTCTGGCTTGTCAACCTCCTTTCGGAGCGGGTGCAGCCGAAAAACAGGGGAGTTTCGGCCCGGACCGGTTTGGCGACGGGCTTACCGTCGAGAGGTCAGCGTCAGTGCGCTCGTAGAGAGTTGTACGAGTGTTTACGAATGTTTGCGAGTGTTTGCGAGCGTTTGCGAGTGTTTACAAGAGTGTGACGGAAAGAAGAAGGGGCAACGATGAGGCTGGGGAAGGCGGCGGATGCGGGCCGCGCAGACCAATGCAACCCCCCATTGTCAGCCTAAGATCCGCCCCAGAATTCAGCGAGACAGCCCTGAGAATGGGTGCATCCCAAATTAGGGGACAGGGATGTCAGAAAGGGTTTTCGCGCGGGCGTTGGCTGGGTCGTCGGGCGCGGCGGGCGAGTACCGCATGGGCGCCATCACAAGACCGCCAGATGCCCTCCTGTTTCATCCGTTGCTGAACACGGGTTCTGGCCGCGGATTTGACAACGGCAGGGATGGAGGCACCCGGCCTATTGGAGAGTTGACGACATCGTTGCGGGTCACTGCGTCTGCGCGTGTCGAATAGAGGGTCGGAGTCAGTGGTGGCGTCCGTCTCCTTGTGGGTAGCGGCGCGCAGGTGTGCAAGGAAGGGGCCAGTTCTGTCCAAAAGTGGCCCAGGCGCGACCAGATGTGTCGCGATCTGACTGCTAATTTTACGGAAATCGGGTATCGGCAGGGTATCGATAGGGTATCGAAATGCTTGTTTTGGCCGGATGGGCCTAACTTTGAAAATTTTTTCTCTCTTCTCGTGACGGGATAGCGGCATGGACTCTCGTAGCAGGATGCGGTTGCGGTCAGTTCCCTGTCGGTTTTGGACTGAAAATGCGCAAAAGATGTCGTTTTGGTGCAGAAAGTGCGCAAGACTGTGACAGCTGCATGCTCTTCGTGACAGGATACAGAGCCGGGTGCCGGCAAAGATGGCAAGGGCTGCATGGGGGAATTCGTTCCACAGTATATCGGCGGCGCGGCGGACGGCAGGTGTGGGCATTTCGGGTTGGTAGCGGCTGTGCCTGGAGCGATGGTTGCTGGGGGCAGGTTGCGGACGTTCAGTTCAGCGGAGGTCGAAATGGTTGGCGGCCTGGGCATGGTGGGCGGGCAGGTGTGTGATGCGGCTCGTTCGGGTCCAGCCTGGATGTGGGCGGGCTCGACCTTGCAGTATAGCACGTTTCGGAAACTCTTGCAGGGGACGGCGGGACCGGATTTCGACAATGCAGTGGATAGTGGCCAGTGGTCAGTGGCCAGGAACTCCAGGGGCAGGCTATGACTCCGTTGTACCCTGAGGAATAGAAATTTGTACCTCCATTTTGGGATGCACCCCTGAAAAAAAGCTGGTTGACACTCGATGTATAATATGCTATTTTGCAGCTAAACTTGCCCACACGCTCCATTCCATTTCCTTTTATTCAAGACTCTTGGCTCTCGCTTCTGCATCCAATTGAAGGCTGGCCCCCCTTTGTTTCGACATCGACCGGTCTAGGGGCAGAAATGACGCAACGCAGATACGGCAGACGGTTCTCTGACACAGAACCTGTCCTTGTCTAGCCAGCGAACTTGGTTCTTCCATAACAGGATTCCATTCCACAAGGAGGAAACGATGGCAGCCGGATTGAGTCGCAGAGAATTTCTGTTGAGGACGGCGACGCTCTCGGGAGCGGTGGCCGGCACAGCGCTGTTGCAGGCTTGCGCTGCACCCGTTGCACCCGCCGCCGATGGAGGCGAGGAGATGCCGATGGAGGCGCCCGTGCAACTGAGCTTGTGGCGGGGCACCAACGGTATCTGGGACGATCACTTCGAGGCAATCGCGGGGTATATGGCCGACGCCGGCATCACGCCTTTGGTCGAGATCGCTCAGCCGCACATCCCCTGGAGCGAGTGGCAGGACAAGGTTCGCATTTCAGCAGAGGCAGGGGTGGGGCCTGACCTGATATTCACCATCAATCCACTCCTGACAGAGCAGGTAAAGAACAATATGATCCTGCCTGCCCCGTTAGACTTGTACTCGCCTGAGGAGATCGAGAAGGACTTCCACGAAACGTGGCTTCAGGGCGTGAAGTTTGATGGCCGCTACTACAATATCCCATGGGATGGAGGGGGATTTGGACTGGTTTGCGACGTGACAAACCTGAAGGACGCCGGCGTCAACGAGTTGCCCAACAACTTCGAAGAGTTCGTGGATGCGGCGCAGCGAGTCGTCAAGTACGACGGCGACAACCTGGTGATGGACGGATTTGGATTCTTCCATGCCAGCTACCTGTACGGGATGCTGTTCTCGAGCATTGGCGGCAGGCGGCCCGGCCCCGAAGACACCGAGTTGACCTTCGACAACGAGCTGGGGTGGCACGCGTGGGACCTGGTGCTGGACTATGAGACAGAGTACGATATCTTTCACTGGGACTTCACCAAAGGCATCAGCCCCGATCTTTGTATTTCCGCCTACACGGAAGGTCGAGGCGCATTTTGCGTGACCAATAGCGCGTTCAGCACCGGAGTCGAGGAGCAGTTTGGTCACGAAACCAAGACGATCAGTCTGAAGGCGTGTATACCGGAAGGGGAACTTCAGCACCCGATTAGTGCGGGCTGGGGGTTGGCTGTAACCAGCGCCGCCCCGCCGGAAAACCTTGACGCCGCCTGGAAAGTTTGGAGGTTCGTCGCGACAGAGGAAATGTGCGCGCGATACCAGCTGGCCACGGGCTTCGCTTCGGGGAACAGGGCAGTGCAGGCGCTGGGGACCGATGGATTTACCGGCCCCAGAGCGTCGGACATGGCGCAAGAGGTATCGGACGTGATGTGCTGCGGCTACCTGCGCTGGGACGGCATCGATCAGCCCACCTACATGCACGAGCACGAAAATGTCTACACCGACATGCTGCATGATGGCTTGACTGCCGAGGAAGCCATGGCAAACCGCGGGCCTGACATGCTTAAAGGTCTGTTGGGCTCCTGAGCCGGAACACAGAGGCGTTGAACGATCGAATCAGCGGTGCCTTCGGGCATCGCTGATTCAGTTTTCCGCGCGTATCTGAACGCGCACAAGGAGTAGACATGGCTGCACGCCTTCGTTCGATGCTGCAGCAGCGAGGACCGGGCCCACTATCCCGGCTCAGTTTGCGCCAGCGCCGCTATGTGGTCGCGTGGACATTTCTGGCGCCGATTCTCCTCTATTACCTGGTTTTCGCCCTCTATCCTATCGCGCTCGCGGTCGTCATGAGCGTGAGCGACTGGAAGCTGAACAATCCTGTCCGGCCCTTCATCGGTCTGCAGAATTACGTGAAATTGGCGTCAGACACAGACTTCAGGCTCGCCCTGGCGAACACGGTCGAATACACCGTTATGTATGTACCGGGCGTGTTTGTCGTGTCGCTGATTGGGGCGATGGCCTTGAATTCGATCCGCCACGGGCGCGCGCTCTACCGCGCCATCTACTTCGCGCCGGTGATGACCGCCGGCATCGTGGTCGCACTGATCTGGAAATACATGTTGCACCCCAGCTATGGTCTGGCCAACGTCGTCCTCAACTCGGTCGGGATTCCTTCGCAGCCGTGGCTTGTGCAGGCGAAGACTGCGATGGCCAGCCTGGTGATGATCGCGGTCTGGGAGTCGATGGGCTATCAGATGGTGTTGTTCCTGGCCGGGCTGCAGGGCATACCCTTGCACCTATATGACTCGGCCAAGATCGACGGCGCCAACATCTGGCAGCGCTTTATCCATATAACCTGGCCTCTGCTGCGCCCCACCGTCACATTTGTCCTCGTCGTCACGGTTATCGGCGCCTTCCAGATGTTCACCCTGGCCTACGCCTTTGGCTACTACGGCGGCCCGGGCGACAGTCTGCTGGTTGCGGTAATGTATATTCGGCACCAGATGCTCACGCTGGGCAACGTCGGCTACGCGGCATCCATGGCGCTGGTCCTGTTCGCCATCATATCAATTGTGACGATTATCCAGCTCAGAATGACCAGAACTCGCTGGAGATACTAGCCGGCCGACCGGGGTGCGCGGCCGGGATGCAGCGAGAGTTGGAGGTCCAAAGAGATGCGCGTTTCGCCGATAGTTCGGCTATATCAGCGCAGAGAATCAGTTCTTCCGGTGTTCATCAGCTACACTGTGCTGACGCTGTGTGCTGTCCTGGTAGTCAGCCCCCTGGTTTTCGCGCTTTTGGGCGCGTTCAGGCCAATCTGGGACCTGAAGACAATTCCGCCGACATTCATTCCCAAGGATCTGTTTCTCGGCAATTTTCTCGTCCTCTTTGAGCGCTTCCCGATTGGGCGCATGTACTTCAACAGCCTGTTCACCACGGGCGCGATTGTAACCGGACAGGTGCTGATGAGCGCAGTGGCCGGATATGTTCTGGGCAAGTTCGAGTTCCCCGGCCGCGAGGTGGTCTTTTTCATGATTTTGTGGACCATGATGATCCCCTTCTTCGTCACCGTGGTCCCGCTCTTCGTGATGATCGTCAGCTGGGGGTGGATGGACACCTACCAGGGCCTCATCGTGCCGCACCTCTTCTCCGGCTTCGGCGTCTTTCTCTTCCGCCAGTTCGTCCATACGATTCCAGACGACCTGATCGACGCCGCGCGCGCGGACGGTGCCAGCGAAGTCCGCATTTTTGCCCAGATCGCGATGCCTCTCATGCTGCCGGCGGTCGGTGCGCTGGCCATCTTTACCTTCATTTGGAACTGGGGGAGCTTCTTCTGGCCGCTGCTGATCACGAACGAGACCGAGATGCGGACGATACCGGTCGCGCTGGCCACACTCATCCGTCAACCCGGCATGGTGAGAACCGGCGGGGCTGTCGGACTCAGCGAGGAGGGCATCGCCCTGGCCGGCGACGCGATCGCCTTCATCCCGGTCCTGACGGTCTTCTTCATCTTCCAGCGCTACATCACCGAAGGCGTTACCCTGACCGGATTGAGCGCAAACTGATCCGAACCAGAAACGGGGCGACTGAAAGGCAGTTTTCCTGAAAACAGGCGAGCCTGACCCCGCAGTTTGGTCCGCGCGCATAGGGCGGGCTGCAGGCCAGCCCCTTGTGACTTTGGGGCCTGACGCTCGCCGGAAGGGGCTGACGATGCGAAAGCGTGTTGCTCTGCTCATCTGCGCGTGCTGCCTGCTCATCGGCATAGCCGGCTGTGTACCAGTGACGCCGGCCGCCGAACCAGAGTCACCGGCCGCCGAACCGGATATACCCACCCCGGTGCCCGACACTCCTACCCCGGTACCCGATACGCCTACCCCCGAACCCGCAACGGCTACCCCCGAACCCGGGCCGCGGACACGAGCCGCGGATGGGATGGTAATGGTCTGGGTGCCTGCGGGCGAATTCCAGATGGGCAGCGACGACAGCGAGGTGGACGCCGCGCTCGAACTGTGCGAAACTTACGGCATCCCCTGCGTGCGCCAATATCTCGACAAAGAGCAGCCGGCGCACAGCGTGGAATTGGACGGTTTCTGGCTTGACCAAACCGAGGTGACCAACGCCCAGTACCGGGCGTGCGTGGAGGCAGGCATCTGCAATCCACCCAGAAAGAGGAGTTCGGCGACGCGCGATTCATACTTCGACAACAGCTCGTTCGACAACTACCCGGCGATCTGGAGCACATTGCGCGACGCGAGGAGCTACTGCGAGTTTGTCGGTGCCCGGCTGCCGACAGAGGCGGAGTGGGAATACGCGGCGCGCGGGCCGGAGGGCCTGCTCTTTCCCTGGGGCAACGAGTTCGATGGAACCCGCCTGAACTACTGCGATGCCAGCTGCGACCTGGCCTGGGCGGACGATACGACCGACGACGGGTACGCCGACACCTCGCCGGTGGGGAATTACCCGCAAGGAGCCAGCTGGAGCGGCGCACTGGACATGGCGGGAAACGTACGCGAATGGGTGGCGGACCTTTACGACGCTGAATACTACAGCATCTCACCTGCACAGAACCCGACCGGCCCGTCCACATCTCCGGGGGGCAACCAGGTCGAGCGCGGCGGTTCGTGGAACTCTACGCCGTTCGAAGTGCGCGGCGCCTGGCGGACCGGCGACCACGCCAACTACAAGTACAATTTTATGGGTTTTCGCTGTGCCATGGACAGCGAATAGCGGAATCTGCGAACAAAACGGTTGGCGCGGTCAGCAGCAACATGCCGGCCGGGCGTTCATCACTCGTCCGCCGTCAGCAAGCAACAGCTCAAGGTCTATCGCAATGGATTACAGGCAACTCATCGAACGGTGGCTCGACAAACTGCGCGCCGGCACACTGGTGGAAGAGGATCTGCAACTGGCGCTGCGCCGGATTGATGCCGACGGCGCGACGCGGCATCAGCGTCTCCTCTATCTGCAGACGAGCACGACGGGCGTAGATTCCGACGTACTTGGCATGGCGCTGGTCGAAGACGGCCAGATACTAGAGGCGCCCGACGACCCGGAGGAGTGGCCTTACGGCACGGTACTCGAAGCCATGGCCGATGGCTGGAGGGTGGTCAAGTTTCCCGAAATGGCGCTTCTTCTCCAGGAAGACCAGGCATACGGCTTCGGCTGCGAGTTCATACTCGAAAGCTAGAGCCGGCGACGAAAGAGATACAGGGAGGACGATTGATGGATAACAGGAAGATTGACCTGCCGCCGGCGCAGTTCGGACTGCCCTACGACTGCGAGCCGACTCTGAACGACGCACAGGTCTTTGACTTTTGCCGCAAGGGCTACCTGATACTGGAAGGCGTGGTCGACGATGACGTCAACCGGCGCATGATGGCCTTTGCCGCCGAACACACGGACCACCAGCCGCTGGAGCTGCTGACAGAAGAGTGGTTCGTCGAAGGCGTTTTCAAGAACCCGCAGGCAGCCGGCGCGGTCCGCTCCCTGCTGGGCGCGAATTTCAAGCTGCCGCAAACGTTGTGCAACCACCGCGCGGATGGACCGCTCCCTCCCCAGGACTGGCATCGCGACGGAGGGTCGATCTACAACAACCGGATTGACTACCTGCAGGTGTTCTACTACCCACAGGACACGCCGCCCGAGATGGGGCCGACCGAGCTGATTCCGGGCTCGCACTTTATGCGCAGCAAAGCCAACTACATGGGACATATCCGCAGCGTGAAGCCGGTCAAATCGACCGCATCACCCGCGGGAACGGTCACCATCACGGCCTATCCAATCTGGCATCGCAGAGGCCGCAGCGTTTTGCCGGGTGTCCGTCATCTGTTCAAGTACAATTACTTCCGCACTGCCGAACCGCGCCGTGACTGGGTCATTGACCCCGAGCACGATTTTTCATGGCCCGACATGTCGGAAGTCGAACCCCATTTCGAGCAGTTCCGCTGCGGCATCGCGGCGGCAGAACTGTTCAGCTGGCTGTGCGGCGAGCAGTTTAGCTACGTTGGAGGCACAGGCTGGCCGTGCGAGGCGCCGGTCAAACCGGGACTGTGCGATCAGGAGGGGCTGCCGGCCGGGTTACGCCGCTTCGCAGAGGCAGGCATCGCAGAATTGGCCTGAGTCCGTCAACCGGGTCCCGATTGTCAGCACAACTCCAGGACTATGCCCCAAACTCTGTTTCCAACCGACCTGCCCGAGGGCGAATGGGTCGAATTCCAAGCTTCGGGATACAGTTCGCCGGCCGTAGGCGTCATCCACCGGCGTTCCTATCGCGCCCTCTGCGGTGTACCCCTGGGCAGCATCGACACGGGTTGCCTCGATCTCGACAGCGGGGGTCTCTTCGGCCTGTGCAGTATATTCAACTCCCACGTGCCGCGGCGCGGCGCGCTGAACCTCCCCTTTCTCGGCCTCGGCGTTGGCGGCAAAACGTGGGTGCTGACGACGGGACAGCAAAGCCCGGAAAAGGGATCGGGACACGCGGCAAACGATCCGCCGCCGCCGGACCTGGAGATGCCAGGTGTGCAGCTGGCGCAGGACATCCACTATTGGGGCCACTTTCCGGTGGCGGACCTGGAGTTCGAGACCGACGCACCGGTGGACGTCGGCCTGCGGGCATGGGCCCCCTTTCTGCCGGGAGACGTGGACCGTTCCATTCTACCGGGGGCCGTGTTCGAGGTGCATCTACGCAATGAATCGGACGCGCCCCGTTCCGGTACCCTGGCCTTCAGCTTTTTCGGCCCGAGCGTGGGCGAGTCCTGGGCAAACCTGTTCCCCCGGCAGCAGATTTCAACGCCTGTCCAGGGTGTCAGCGTAAGCTCGCGGCGCTGCAGCTACGTACTGGGCGCGGTCGGCGAAGAACAGGTGCGCACCGGCGGTGAGTTGGGACTGGACGCGGGTGCATGGGCGCGCATCGAGCAGGAGCTGCCAAAGACGGAAGAGACCAGATCCGGCGCCTCCGTCGCGGTCGACTTTTCGCTCGCGCCGCACAAAAGCAAGGTGGTCCGCTTCGTTTTGACCTGGTACAGCCCGCACTGGATGAGCACCGGCGACCCGCTGGTCGGACCGCGCGCCTTCCGGCACATGCACACGACACGCTATGCCAGCGCAGTGGACGCGGCCGCGGTCCTGGCGGAAGAGCACGGGACGCTGCTGGCGCGCGTGCTGGCCTGGCAGGAGGTAATCTTCGCAGAGCAGGCGCTGCCGGCCTGGCTGCGTGAGGCGCTCGTCAACACGTTGCACACCTACGCCGAGACCAGCTTTTGGGCGGTGGCGGAGCCCCCTATCGGCGAGTGGTGCCGGCCGGAAGACGGTCTGTTCGCCATCAACGAGAGCCCGCGCTCCTGCCCGCAGATGGAGTGCCTGCCGACGGCCTACTTTGGCGGCATCCCGATGGTCTATTTCTTCCCGCGCCTGGTGCTGTCCGCCCTGCGCGGGCAGAAGGCCTACCAGAGCGAGAACGGCGCGCCTCCGCTCATTTTTGGCGGCATCACCCAGTGGACGGGGGGCTGCGAAATGGCCAGCCCGACGCCGGGCTACCAAGTCACCACCAACGTGCCATGTTTCGTGGACCTGGTCGACCGTTATGGGCTGCTCCACGGCGACGACGCCTTCGTGCAGGAGTTTTACCCGTCGGTCAAGAAGAGCATCGAGTTCATGGCCGATCTGAACCGCGGCCCGGACGGAATCGCTTCCATGCCCGACCGGCTGGTGAGCGTCCACATCCACATCTTTTTCGAGACCGAATGGTACGAGTTCAGCCACTGGGCCGGCATCGTGCCGCACGTCGGCGGACTGCACCTGGTGGCGCTGCGCATGGCGGAGCGAATGGCGCAGGCGGCCGGAGACGAGCCGTTTGCCGAACAGTGCCGGGCATGGATCGAAGCGGGGAGTAACTCGATCGAAAACAAGACCTGGGCGGGCGACTACTACCTGCGCTACCTGGACCCGGAGACCGGAGACAAGTCGGACGATATTTTCTCGGTCCAACTTGACGGAGAGTGGATGGCCGGCTGGCATGGCGTGGAGGGCATATTCCGCCCCGACCGGGTCGCGACTACCCTGGAAACGATCAAACGGACCTGTGTGGCCGCGACACCCCTGGGCACGGTCCACTACACAACGCCTGAGGGCGTGCCGGCAGCGGGCGGCGAGGAACTAGATTCGGTCGACGACATCTGGTATTCGTGGCCGGCAACGCAGATCTGTCTGCACGCGCCGGTCACATTGGGCCTGACCTACATGTACGCGGGCCAGCCGGAGTTCGGGCTGGAAGTGATACGGCGGTTTATTCACAAGGTGCATTGCGAACGGGGCTTGTCGTGGTACGGCGCAAACATCATCGGTAGCCCCGGCGGCGAAGTCGCCTTCGGCACAGAGTACACGATCTGCACACAACTGTGGGCCGTGCCCGCGGCAATGCAACAGCGGGACATACGCGCGCCTGCTCAGCCCGGCGGACTGGTGGACCGCGTCCTGCGCGCCGCGGCGGGAGAGAGTCAGAGATGAGATACCGGCAACTAATCCGCGACGGAACGCAGGTCTCGGTCATCGGGCTGGGCACGTGGCCGCTGGGCGGCCACATGGGCGAGATGGAGGTTGAGACAGCGATCTCCATCACCCGCGCCGCAATCGACGCCGGCATCAATTTGATCGATACCGCGCAGGCGTATCATCCCAGCGAGGCGCGGCTTGGCCGCGCGCTCCGGGATGGATACCGGGAGCGTTGCTTTCTGGCAAGCAAGGTGATCGGAGATTATTCGGCGGCGGGCGTTCAAAACGCGCTTGAGGACAGCCTGCGAAATCTGAACGTCGACTATGTCGATCTTTACCAGGTTCACCACCCGGATCCTGCATACCCCTTCGATCAGACAATGGAGGCGCTTGAGCGCCTGCAGGAGCAGGGCAAGACTCGCTACTTTGGCGCCTCAAACTTTGGCGTTGAACATATGGAGGCGGCTTTCTCAGGGGCGCGATTCCACACGAATCAGCCGCGCTACAACATGCTCGACCGGCGGGTGGAGGCTGAGGTCCTGCCCTTCTGCGAGCGCCACGGGATAGGTGTGCTGGCGCACAGCCCGCTGGCAAAGGGGTTGCTTACCGGGCGCTACCGGGTCGGTCACAAGTTCCCCGACGATGACGAACGCGCGCGCCTGTCGCGATTTCAGGGCGAGAGCCTGGCGCACTATGTCGACGTTGCCGACCGGCTGAAGGAGCTGGCAGCCGACAAAGGGATCAGCCTGGTACAGATGGCGATCGGATGGCTTCTGCGGCTGCCAGTGGTGAGCTGCGTGCTGGTGGGCGCCAAATCTCCCGAGCAGGTGCGCGAGCATCTGGTCGCGGCGGACGTCACCTTCAGCAGCGACGAACTCGCTCGCATCGAGACGATCCTGGAAAACACGCCCGGTGCAATGTATGACAGTTAGCGCCAAAGCCGGGCACCGGTCGGGCGTCCACGCCGAGCAGCGAGGACGGCCGCCGGTCGAGACGGACAGGACGTAGCCTAAGGGACCGCAACATGGCCGAAGACGACAGCATCCGAGAGCGGGTCGAGCAATGTCTGGAGGAGCTTGCGCTTGGAGGCGTAAAGGAAGCCAGCTTGCGCGCGATACTCGACGCGCTTGACGAACCGCCGCGCCAGCAGCTGCTCTTCCTGCGCGTAGGCGGCTTGACCGTCAGCTCCGAGGTCGTCGGCATGTTGATGCTGGAGAACGGCGAGATCGACGAAGGGCCGCTGGATCCCGATGACTGGCCCTACAGTACGGTAATCGAGGCAATTCAGGACGGCTGGCGCGTAATCAAATTCCCCGAGCTGGCACTGTGGGTGGACGAAACGAGGACCTACGAGGTCGGCGGCGAATACGTTCTCGAAAAGTGGAGGTGAGAGGTGAAGAAGGTAAGTGACATTCGCCCGACATTGACCGATTCGCAGGTGCTCGATTTTTGCAAGAAGGGCTACCTGGTCCTGCCCGCGGTCGTGCCGGAGGATATCAACCGGCGGGTGGTCGAGTATACCAACGAGATCGTGCTGGAGCGCCCGTCGTTGAAGATTCCGCGCCGCTCGAAGGAGGTCGAGTTTCATCTGCCGCTGTTGGAGGAAGAGTGGTTTGTCGAGCACGTGCTGCTGAACGACGAGGCGGCCGGCGCCGTACGCTCGCTGCTAGGTAAGGAGTTCACCCTGCCTATCCTTATCAGCGACCACCGCGCCGAGACGCCGATGCCCAAGCAGGGAGGCTGGCACCGCGACGGCAACTACGTGCACAACAAGAAACTGAACTATGTCGAAGTCTTCTACCACCCGGAAGACGTTCCCGTCGAGAAGGGCCCGACCGAAGTCCTGCCCGGTTCGCATCACCTCGCTTCGGCCCCCGTCGGACACTATGGCGGCCTGAAGGGAGGCGTGCGTTTCGCGCCGCCGGACGCGCCCGCCGGGTCGATCCTGATCATGTCGTATAACCTCTGGCACCGCCGCACACTCTCGACTGCAAGCGGGTTCCGGCATCTCTTTCGCTACAACTACTGGCGTACGACGATGCCGGTGCGCGACTGGATCATCGAACCGGATTTTGACCTGCGCACCGCCAGCTACGAGTTCTTCGACCGGCCCACAACCAGGCCACCAACGCGGGACTGCAACGACGCAGCGGAGATGTTCTTCTGGCTGAGTGGAATGCACGACCAGTTCGCAGTAATGGGCGGACAGTGCTGGCCCAGCCCGCACATTGGCCTGGAAGGCGAAGTGCAGGGTTTCCCCGGCGACATTACCGACGAACGCGTGCGCGGGTAATGGCTCTTTTCCCGGACAGGGAGCGTGATTATGCTTGAACTGTCGGCGAACATCGAGTACATGTTTCTGGACCGCGAGTTCGTGGACCGCATCGACGCGGTTGCAGAGTTGGATGTGCCAGCCTTTGAGTTCGGCGTATGGCTGGAGCATGACTTGCCCACGATCGCCGAACGCACCAGGCGCTACGGTCTGACGGTCGCCAATATAAGCGTTGATCCGAAAATTCGCCTGCTCGACAGCGACGAAAGCGCCGCCCTGGCCGGGGCCGTGCGGGCAACCTGCGACACGGCGCGGCAGTTGGGCTGCACGCAACTCGGACTGCTGGTCGAAGAGGTCAAGCACGAGCCCGGCCGTCCCTGGTTCGATTACCAGCGCAGCGACGGGGAGCGTGACGAACGCCGCCGCCAGCGAGACAACATCGTGCGGGCGCTGAAGTCTGTCGCGCCCATCGCTGAGGGCGCAGGCATGCTGCTACTGGTAGAGTGCCTGAACACCCTGGTGGACCACGCCGACTATTTCATCGCCTCCTGGCAGGAGGGCGTATCCATCGCAAGAGAAGTGGACAGCCCCGCGCTGGGTCTGACGTTCGACGCCTACCATCATCAGGTCAACGAAGGGAATTTGATCAGCAGCCTCACGCAGGATATCGATCTGGTGCATCACATTCATATCGCCGATGTTCCCGGGCGTCACGAACCCGGGACCGGAGAGATCAACTATCTGAACCTGCTGAGAGCAGCGAAACGCGCCGGCTACAGTGGCTACCTCGGGCTTGAATGCGTGCCAACTAAAGCGGATGTAGGCGCCGCGCTGGCGCCCATCAGACAGATCGTCGACCAGGTCAATCGAGAGGACTAGGAATTGCGGAGCCGGCGGGCCAGTGCAGTCCCGTTTCTCCTGCCGCACTGATTCCCTGAGGACAAGGTGGTTCATCGCATGAGCGCCACAAGGGACTTCGATAAAGTCAGCCTGATAACCGGCGGCAGCAAAGGGATTGGCGAGGGCTGCGCGCGCGTCTTCTGTGCGGCCGGCGCGCCGGTGGTAATCTGCGCCCGCGGCCGTGAAGCCGGCGAGGCGCTGGCAGCCGAACTGACAGCGCAAGGTCCCGGAGAGTGCCACTTCGAAGCGTGCGATGTCAGCAATCCCGACGAGATCGAGCGGGTCGTCGACAGGACCGTAGAACGGTACGGCCGGCTGGACTGTCTGGTCAACAATGCCGGCACGCACCCGCCCCACAGGACGATCGACGAGTTCACAATCGAAGAGTTCGAACAGCTGCTGCGGGTGAACCTCGTCAGTTACTTCGCCGGCTGCAAGTTCGCGCTGCCGCATCTGCGCAAGACGCGCGGCAGCATCATTAATATGGGCAGCCTGGTCGGGGTCATGGGTCAACAGTTGGCGACCACATACTGCGCGACCAAGGGGGGAATCAGCGCGTTCACGAAGGCGCTGGCGATTGAAGAAGCGCGCTTCGGCGTGCGCGTGAACGCCGTCCTGCCCGGCAATATCATCTCCGACAGCCGCATCCAGGGCGTTGCGCAGTCAGAGAACCCTGAAGAGTTGGACAGGCTGGTCGACAGCTGGCAGTGGCCGGGACGCAGCGGCAGTATCGAAGAGGCCGGACAGGCCTGCCTCTTTCTGGCCGGCGAAGGCGCAAGCTACATCACCGGCATCGAACTGATAATCAGCGGCGGCTCTGAGTTGGGGTACGGCATCAAGGCGCCTTGGAAGCTCGGGGTTGACTCGCCGGAAGAGCAGTATCCTCTCCCTGAAAATCCTCTATAGGAGACAAACGACAACGCAATCGCCGCCTGGCTCTCCTCCCAGCTCTCACTGTTTGTCGTCTTCTGCCCAAATTCATACTTCCGTCGTCGTCGTCCTCTCCGTGTCCGGTTTTCCTTGTTCCTCTTCAAGGACGGGGCGCAAATCCTGATTGACAGAGACGAGTCGAGGAACTATACTCTATTTGCTTTTCCCTAGAGTTGGCTATTTTGCCGCAGAGGGTCAGCATCATGGCGATGGCGATAAAGGAGCTACAGCCGCAGCCGACTTCCCCAGTGCAAAGTTGCTGGAGAAAGATCGTTACGCCGCTCCCTGTTCCTGCATCGGTGCCGCTGATCGAGCGCCTGCGCGCCGCGGAGCCGGTTTCCACCAGTGGAATGCCGCCCATCCTATGGCACGAAGCTGAGGGATTCCTCGTTCGCGACCCCTTTGGAAATCAGTGGATCGACCTGACCAGCGGAATCGTCGTGGCCAACACCGGTCACGCACACCCCAGCATCCGCGCCGCGATCCACCGCGCCGCCGACAAGCCCCTGCTGGCGACATACTCCTTCCCCTCCAAGGAGCGGCTCCTGCTACTCGAAAAGCTGGCGTCGCTGGCGCCGTTGCCCGATGCAAAAGCCATCCTCTTCAGCTCCGGCACCGAGGCGAACGAGTGCGCCATCATGCTGATGCGGCGCCATGGCCAGCGCATCTCGCCGGACAAAGTAGGTATCCTGAGTTTCGAGGGTTGCTACCATGGCCGCACGCTCGGCGCCGGCCTCAGCTCCGGCACAAGCCAGCCGACCGATTGGATTCAGCGCGAGCGGGTCAAGCATTTCCAGATCCCGTTTCCCCTCGGCCCGCTCTGCCCTTGGGGCTGCAGCCGCGACACTCCGTGCGACGAGTCCTGCTTTGACAGGTGCATCGACGAACTGGCGCAGCGCGACATAAGGCCCGAAGATATCGCAGGCATCATCGTCGAACCGGTTCCGGGCTGGGCGACCTATCCCATGCCTGCCGCATACGCGTCTGCGCTCTCAGCGTGGGCCAGGGAAAACGACATTCTGGTCTGCTTCGACGAGGTGCAGTCCGGATGTGGACGGTCGGGCCGTTTCTTTGCCTTCGAGCATGTCGGAATCGTCCCCGACCTGATCACGCTGGGCAAAGGCCTGAGTTCCAGCCTGCCGGTTTCGGCGGTCCTCGGTCCGCGCAGCCTGATGGACCAACCGGCCCCCGGTGATATGTCCAGCACGCACGGCGGCAATCCTTTGTGCGCGGCGGCCGCGCTGGCGAACCTGGCAGTAATCGAGGATGAAAACCTGGTCGAGGCGTCGGACCGGACCGGTCGCTTGGTATTGGAGGAGGTCAAGCAACTCCAACAGGAGTTCCCGCAGCACATGCTCTCAGTTCATGGGCGCGGCCTCTTCATCTCCGTCCACTTTACCCGCCCTGAGAGCGGCAAGCCGGACACCGCACTGGCCGATGCCATCGTACATGAAGCCGTCAGGCGCGGGGTACTGATGTTTGTTACCGGTCGCGGCTTTCTCAAAATTTCGCCGCCGCTAAACATCGAACCGGAGGCTGTTTTGGAGGCGATAGGCGTAATCCGCGGCTGTTTTCTCGAGTTGAAAGATCAACCTGCGTGACGCCAGAGGCAACGTGGCCGGGAGCACAATTCTAGGCAGAACAGATGAGGACCTGCAGCAAAAGGAAGCGATTCGCCATATTGCGCACTGACCAATCGAAATTTACGCCTCAATGCCCTGATCGCCGCGCTTCCTTGCATCGCACCTTCCCCCATCAGCGGGTCTGAACAGTGTGTCGCCCGGGTATTGGGTTGACGTATGGGAACTTGGGGTCCCTCTTGGCAGACTCTCCGAGTTCTGAAAGGAGGAATAAGAGGTCGATCATGTCTCGATGCTGTTCACCGGAGGTCATCGGCTGGTAATAGACCGGCCCAAACAGGCTGACGAAAGGCAGCCTTAGCAATCTTCCCCGACCGGCAGGTTGCTAAAACCAGGGTGAGCGAAATGTCCGTAAGAAAGGGAATGAATCGGCGTGATTTTCTTCGCACAACGGCAGTCATAAGCTCCGGCCTGCTGGCCGCACACTGTGCGCCGGCCGCGGCGCCGGCCGCGCCGGAAGCACCTGCTGAAGCACCGGCCGAAGCGGAGCCAATGATGGAGAGTGGCGGCACGCTTGTCTGGGGCTACGGGCAGCGAACCGAATCGAATCTCTGCCCCATCGCCTACTACGGCGGCAGCAGCGACGTATACCTGCGGCGCTTCCTGTCCGCCGGGCTGGTGCGCGTCAACTCAACGCTCAGCGGCGTCATTCCGGACCTGGCCGAAAGCTGGGAATTTGAAGGCAGCACGATTACCTTCAAGCTGCGCGAGGGCGTCACCTGGCACGATGGCGCGCCCTTCACCGCTAACGATGTGCTCTTCACCCTGCGCGCCATGGGGCACCCTGAGAGCGGCCAGAACTATGGCTACGGCGACATCAAGGGGCTGATCGTCGGCATGGACGAGTTCAAGGCCGGCGAGGCTGAGAGCATCAGCGGCGTCAGCGCGTCCGACGACTATACGGTCAGCATCGAGATGACCCAGCCCTTCCGCGACAGCTTCCTCCTGTCCATTGCGGTGCCGACGATAATTCCGGAACACATCCTGGGCGAGGTTCCGGAAGACACCTATGGCGGCGCGGGGCCGGATGTCGGGCTGTGCAAGACGGAATGGGGCCTGGAGACGGGCGTCGGCCTTGGGCCGTTCAAACTGAGCAAGTATCTGCACAACGAGGTCGTCGAGTACGACCCGAACCCCGACTACTTCAGAGGCGCACCGCTGCTGGACAAGCTGGTCTATCTGCCGTTTATCGACAACCAGGCCCTGGCTGCGGGTCTTGAAGCGGGTGAAGTGCTCGTCGGCCGTCTTCCTTCGAGCGAGTTCGAGCGCATGAAGGACATGCCGCATCTGCGCTTCCAATTCCCCTCGGGCACGGCCACCATCGGCGTCGCCTTCAACCAGCACCAGCCATACCTGCAGGACAAGCGCGTGCGCCAGGCCCTGATGTACGGGCTGGACCGGGAGCAGTTCCTCCAGACCGTCTGGTACGATCTGGGCGACGTGCCCGAGGCCGCTTTCTACTTTGGCGAAGCCGGTGTCAGCCCCAACATCAGAGATTACCCCTACGACCCGGACAAGGCCAGGGAGCTGCTGGCCGAAGCGGGCTGGGACTCCAGCCAGACGCTGCGTCTCCTGTGGGATGATCTCAGCCCCTTCATCGAGACCTGGTTCTCCTTCATGATCGGCTACTGGAAGGAGATCGGTGTTGAGGCCGAGCCGCATCCGGTCGGCGCCGAATATGCCTCAACGCTGGAAGAGACACACGACTGGGATATCATGCCCACCTCCTTCGGCTACGGCATCAGCGCCAATCAGATCCGCTCGCGGTTCGACAACGAGAACTGGCTCGGCGCCGCCTACCCCGAAGCAGTGGAACTGATCGACAGGGCGCTCCTGGCCGAAGGCGAGGAGTTCCAGCAGATAGTCTGGCAGCTGCAGGAGATTGCGGCCGAAGAACTGCCCATCGCCTACCACATTCGCCAGGCCCAGGTCTACGCCATCAACAAGCGCGTGCATGGCGACGAGGACTTCCAGCCTGTCTACGCCCTGATGACCAGGAACTACTGGGGCATGGAGAAGGTCTGGGTCGCCGACGAGGCGAGTTAGACAGTTTTGCCGGGGAACCCTTTTTCCCGGCAAGTTGAATCACGGAACCGGTTACGCCGGCCTGTCTCGCGAGTATAAGCCGTCGCGGGACAGGCGGCGCACCGCCGGCATCGCATCGACAGCATCGCATTGACGGCATCGCACCGGCGCCTCTGGATGGGCCATTCCCGAAGCGCCGACCGAACTCAAACACGGATTCATGTCACCCTATATCATACGCCGCCTGTCGCTGGTAATCCCTCTGCTGCTCGGGATCACCATTATCAACTACACGATCTACGCGCTCGCGCCCGGCGACCCGGTCTCGGCCATGATCAATCCGATGGAAGCGCACGAATGGAGCGCCGAAGACCTGCAAAAGGCGCGGGCGCGCCTCGGCCTCGACAAGCCGATTCCGGTCCGCTACGCGCTGTGGCTGGGTCAGGCCGCACGCGGCAACCTGGGCTTTTCGGTGCGGACAGGACTTTCTGTGCGTGAAACCATGGTCAGAGGTATCGGCAATACCATCACCCTGATCGCCTTGTCGATGGTGTTGTCGTCGTTGGGCGGCATTGTGCTGGGCATACTCTCGGCCCTGCGGCCCTATTCGGCGCTCGACTATGCGCTGACCGCCTTCGCCTTCGCCGGCGCGTCGATGCCCGGGTTCTTTCTCGGGCTACTGCTGATCTATTTCGTCTCATTGGGCCTGGGCATTTTGCCCACGGGCGGCATTTCCCCGCCCGGCGTTGAGCCGACCGTCCTCAATCGCCTGGAACACATGATCCTGCCGGTGGCTGCCCTGACCTATGAGGGGCTGGGCAGCCTGCTTCGCTTCACGCGCGCGGGCATGCTGGAGGTGTTGAGCCAGGACTACGTGACGACGGCCCGTTCCAAGGGGCTGATGGAGCGAGTCGTGATCGGGCGCCATGCTTTCCGCAATGCCCTGCTGCCGTTGATTACCGTGTTGGGACTGCGATTGCCCGGTCTGCTTGGCGGCTCTCTGCTCATCGAAGTGGTCTTCAACTATCCTGGAATCGGGTCGATCATGGTCGATGCCACGCGACAGCGGGACTATCCACTGGTCATGGGAGGCGTGCTGGTGACTGCCGTCGCGGTCCTGCTCGCCAATCTGATCGCGGACATTGCCTACGGCGTCGCTGATCCACGCATACGCTACGAGTAGCGAGGTAGACGCATGGCAGAACGAACGGCAGCGGGGCAACTGGAAATTGCGGAGCAGTCTATCGAGTCTCCCCGCGCCCGCGCGTGGCGGCGCTTTAAGCGCCACCGGCTGGCCATGCTGGGTCTCACCTACCTCATTGTCATCTGCCTGGCCGCCATAGCCGCCCCGCTGGTGACGGGAGGGCGCGATCCGATCGAGATCCACCCTGGAAGAAACTCGTGGGGCTCGCCGAGCTGGGAATTTCTCCTCGGCGGCGATCAGTTGGGTCGCGACATCTGGGCGCGGCTCGTCTACGGCAGCCGGGTCTCACTATCGGTGGGCATCGTATCGATGTCGATCGCCGTGGCGATTTCCCTCGTCCTGGGAACGCTGTCCGGCTACTTCGGCGGCTCCGTCGACATGATCATCATGCGCTTCACCGACATTATGATGGTATTCCCCGGTCTGATCCTGATCATGACCGTCGTCTCCGTCTTCGAACCGAGCATCTGGAACGTAATGTTGGTCATCGGACTGCTTGGATGGACAGGCATGGCGCGGCTCGTGCGCGGACAGATCCTCTCGGTGCGCGAGTGGGACTTTGTCATGGCGGCCCGCTGTCTGGGCGTGCCCGACCGTATGATCATGGCGCGGCACGTGCTGCCCAATGTATTGGCCCCGCTGATGGTGGCGGCCACCTTTGGAATCGCAGCCGCAATTCTGACTGAGGCCGGGCTCTCTTTTCTGGGGCTCGGCGTGAAACCGCCCACGCCGTCGTGGGGCGTTATGCTGAACGCGGCACATTCACTGACCGTGTTGGAACGCTACTGGTGGGTGTGGATTCCGCCCGGCGTGGCCGTCCTGCTGACGGTGATGGCCATCAACTTTATGGGTGACGGTCTGCGCGATGCCCTCGACCCGCGCACGATCCTGTCCTGAAGACACTACGCCATTGAGCAGTTATCAAAGAGTTTCAGGAAGTAAGCTCATTCACCGTTGACTCCTGAACGCCGCCGCCTGCCAACATAGGATTCCGCCATGGCTGCAGAACGTCCTGCCATCTACATTTCCGACCTCGGCCGCGCCCGCCCCGGCGCGGCTCTATCGCCCACGCCCAGGCAGAACCACTGGCAGACCATCCCCTACGAGGCCGAGGGCGTGTCGGGCACGATGCTGGTTGCCGATTCCGAGTGTTCCGCGCCGACCCTGGTTCTGCCGCTGCACGCGCAAGGCTGGCATGCCATCCATTTGGGCGTCTGGACGGACTGGGAGGACAGCGTCGTGCGGGTCAAACTCAGCGGCGCACCTTGTTACACACCTGTTTTCACAGACAGGCCCACGCCTACCAATTCCGAATGGCATTCGGGCTTTGCCACGCTGCGCGAGGCGTTCTGGATACACGCCGATCTGACGGGACGCGAGCTGATCGTCAGCCAGGTCGGGGGGCGCCGGGCCGGGCTCGCCTACGTCAAACTGGAACCGCTCAGCGATGCCGACGTAGCCGCTATACAGGAGGACCAGGCCCGCACCGATACCAAGCGGCTGATAGCGTACAACGACGCCGCCCACCTCGAACCCAGGTCATTGGAAGGGATGCGGGGAGAGCTGGAGCATTTCCGCGACTCGGACTTCCAGAAGCTGCTGTGGTGCATCGGCAGCGGCAGCGAGACCTACTTCTTTTCCAGCGTCGGCGAGACTGCGCTGCGTGAGGAATGGGACTTCGTGGAAGAGTTTTTGTTCAGCTGGGTTGAAGGCTTTCGCGTCCTCAAAGCGCAGGGCACCGACCCGCTCACGACGGTGATCGAGTACGCCCACAGCTTCGGCCTCGAACTGCACGGCATGTACCTGGTCGGCGGCTGGGTCTACCCACCCAACCACGGCTTCGAAAGCAGATTCTACTATCAGCATCCGCAGTGGCGCTGCGTCAGCCGCTCCGGCCGGCCCGTCACCCGCATGAGCTACGCCTTTGAAGGCGTGCGCAACTTCCTCCTCGCCCTCTTCCGCGAGGTCGCCGAACGCGGCGCCGACGGCATCAACCTCGGCTTCGTGCGCGGCCTCCCCTGCCTCCTCTACGAGCAGCCCATGATCGACGGCTTCCAGCAGCAACACGGCCAGGACCCGCGCGACCTGCCCGAGGACGACCCCACCTGGCTGCGCTTCAAGGCCGGCGTCATGACCGACTTCATGCGCGCGCTGCGCCGCGAGTTGAACCAGGTCGGCGAGCAGCAGGGCCGCACCGTGCAACTCTCGGCTTACGTGCTCAACGATGAGGCGCTCAACATGGCGCACGGACTCGACGCGGCCACCTGGGCGCAGGAGGGGCTGGTGGATTTCATCATCCCTTACCCCCTGCACAACGTCATGGACATGGACATTCCCGCCTATGTCAGGATGACGAGCGGTACGCAGTGTAAACTGTATCCCGAGGTCATGCCGCGCCGCCAGTCGCCGGCCGAGTTCCGCCAAAAGGCCCTTGATTTCTACGCGCAAGGTGTGGACGGACTGGCGTTCTGGGATGCCAGCTCCGCCTACCGGGTGGGCTTCAAAGACGAGTGGAGCATGGTGCGGCGCCTGGGCCACAAGGATGAACTGGCCGGCTGGGCGCCCGACGAGTGGCCTTCGTATCGGGTAGTGCCCCTGTACAGCATCGGCGGCCTCGTCATGGACGAACACAATCCCTACGCGGCTGCCTGAGACGCGCCGCGGTTGCCTCAAGGAAACCATTTAAGCGAAAAGCGAGGTACTCATGCTTACGCAGCAGCAAGTCACTCACTGGGAAACATTCGGATTCCTGCACCTGCGCGGTGTGCTCAACGCGGAGGAGCTTGAGGTCATCAACGCCGAATATGAAAAGGGGTTGAACAGAACGCGGGACCAGATGGATTCACCGGTGGGCAATCGCAGGCAGTTGAACTGGCCCAACATGGGGCCGGATACCCCATTCCTGGCCGGATTGTTGGAGGACCCGCGCATCTGCGGGGTGGCAGAGCAGCTCTTTGGGGATGACGTTGTCGGCGTTGCCTCCAATGGCAATCACTTCGCCGGCGACCGCACCGAGTGGCACCCGGACACGCATGACCCGAATATGCAGGGTGTCAAATTTGCCTGCTATCTGCAGCCGCTCGGCGCCGAAAGCGGCGCGCTGCGCGTGATTCCAGGCTCCCACAAGAGCCCCCTGCACGACGACCTGTTCCGCGTGCCGAGAAAAGATTCCAATCGGCGGGCGGAAGAACAGACCGGGCTCAGCGTCAGCGAGTTTCCTGCGCACGTGTGCAGTTCGGAGCCCGGCGACCTGATTGCGTTCAACTTTCGACTGTGGCATGCCAGCTGGGGTGGGACGAGCGACCGCCGCATGTGCTCGATCATGTATTACAGCAACCCCAAGACCCCCGAAGAAGAGACGGCCAACCGGGAGATGGTGGCCATCGTTCGAAGGGTCCACGAGGGCCTCGAATGGAAAGAACCGCAGCACTCTCCGTACTGGCTTTCAAATCCGCACAAGAGCGCCAAACGGCAGCGCTGGATAGAGTGGCTGCGGCGCTGGGAATACGTAGATGCTGATAGAGTCAGCAGGTGATGAGATAACGATAGAAAACTCATTTGACCAGCATTTGCTCACGCCTGCCTACCTGGCGAATCCGTACCCGTACTACCACCGGCTCCGCCGCGAGGCGCCCGTATTCTGGAGCGAGGCCATGGGGGCATGGCTGCTCACCCGCTACCGCGACGCTGAGGCCGCTCTGCACGATCCGCGCCTGATTTCAGGCACGCGCATCGCCGCGGCAGTGCGCCAGCTGCCTGAGACCGTCCAGCCGGAGATGCACGCGCTCCAGGACCATATTTCGACGTGGATGGGATTCATCGATCCCCCCGATCATACCAGGCTGCGCGCACTGGTCAGCAGTGCGTTCACGCCGCGCATGATCAGGAATCTGCGTCCACGAATTCAGGCGATCGTCGACGAGCTGCTCGATCGGGTCCAGGCAGACGGTCAGATGGACCTGATCGCAGATTTCGCCTTTCCCCTGCCGGCAATTGTGATTGCGGAGATGCTCGGCCTGCCGCCCGGGGACCGCGAGCAGTTCAAGGAGTGGTCCAACGACGTTATGGCCTTCCTCGGAACGGGACGGCCCAGGGTCGACGTCGCCAAGCGCGCCCAGCAAGGTGTATACGCGCTGAAGGGCTACCTGCGCGGCATCTTCAGACAGCGTCGTCAGTCTCCCCGCGACGACCTGATCAGCGCCCTCTTGATCGTCGAAGAGGAAGGTGACAGACTGAGCGAGGAGGAGATGTTCGGCATGTGTGTCTTCCTCCTCGTTGCCGGTCATGAGACAACCCTGGCCCTGATTGGCAACGGTCTGCTGGCCCTGCTGCGGAATCCCGACCAGAGGCGACAATTGCAAGAGGACCCAACGTTGATGGAGAAGGCTGTCGAAGAGTTCTTGCGCTATGACAGCCCCATACAGCACCAGACGCGCGTGGCAGGCGAGGATTTCGAGCTGGAGGGTTGCTGGATTCGACAGGGGCAACGCGTGTTGCCGATGCTGGGCGCGGCGAACAGGGATCCGGCGCAGTTCGAAAGTCCGGACCGGCTCGACGTCAGCCGGCAGCCGAACCCGCACCTGGCCTTCGGTTACGGCATCCACTTCTGCCTTGGCGCGCCCCTGGCCCGTCTGGAGGGCCAGATCGCAGTCGAGACAATTTTGCACCGGATGCCTGCGCTGGAATTGATGAACGAGCCGCTTTCCTGGCGAGTACACACCTCCATGCGCAATCCGGAACGGCTGCCGGTCACTTTTTGACCGTCGGCGTTTGCGACCTTACAGCAACGAGCAGGCGCAGAAGTTCGTCAGCAGGAGATAGAAAGGGCGACCGCTGATCTTCTCGCCAAAAAAGCCAGCCTTTCAATGGAAACAGGGAGAACAATAATGAATGCAGAGGCATCGCAGGACAACGGGAAGGCCGCTCAGCGGAGTTCGCTGACAGCCGAGGAAGTCACCTTCTTTGAGACCTTTGGATTCCTCGTCCTGAAGCAGCACTTCACCCCAGAGGAAGTCAAGACGATCAGCACCGAACTCAAGCACGCCGTAGACCTGACTTACAAGGACGCTGCCTTCGACAGCTCCGCGGATTCCAGCGAGCGCCTGCAAGGCGTAGATCTTACCAGTTCCAGCACGCCCTACATCTATTCGCTACCGGAACGCCCACACCTGTATGGCATAGCCAAACAGCTCTTTGGCGAAGATGTCATTGGCCACGAAACCGACGTCAATCTGTTTGTCGGCGATACGCGCTGGCATCCCGATCGCAGCGGGAGAGACATAAAGACCCACGAGTTCGGCTGCAAATTCTGCTTCTATCCTGACCCGCTCGACGGCGAAACCGGGGCCCTGCGTCTCATTCCCGGCAGCCACCGGCTGCCGTTCTTCGATGCGCTGAGAGAGGTGCCGGGCATTAGCGATCCCAAAAACATCCGTAATATCCCCAGCATTGTCTGCGACAATGAGCCCGGCGATGTCGTCGTCTTCAATCTGAACTGTTGGCATGCCAGCTGCGGCGGGCAACCCGGTCGCGTACAGTTTGCAATTGTCTACTACGCCACGCCCAAAACGCCGCAGCACTTGAAGGAGATGCGCTTTCAGTTCACGCGCAATAGGCAGATGGCTGTCGAAATCGCATTGTCAAACAACAAGATACCCCCGACGCCAACGCCCGAGGAGGTCCTCGACCGGGGGGACAGCCCGCTCATGACCTCATGGCTCCTGGACCGCAGACAGGAATTTGGCTATTTCGACTTCGACAACGATGTCTATATCGAAGAACTGCAGGCGCGCCAAAGGGACAAAAATGGCTGAAGAACGCCCTACAATTTACCTCGCTGATCTGACCGGCTGCGAGCCGGCCGCGGCGCTGTCGTCGACACCGAGGCAGAACTGCTGGCAGACGGTCCCATACGAGGCCGAGGGCCTGTCGGGTACCATGCTGCTGGCCGATGCCAACTGTACGGCGCCGGCGCTGACGCTTCCTCTGAATGTACAGGGATGGCACGCCGTCCACTTGGGCGTCTGGACCGACTGGACCGACAGCTCGATCAGGGTCAAACTGAGCGGCGATGCCTGCTTTACGCCCGCAATAACGGCCAGGCCCACGCCTACCGATCCCGAGTGGCATTCGGGGTTCGCCACGCTGCGCGAAGCGTTTTGGACCTTCGCCGACCTCAGCGGCCAGGACCTGCTGATAGAAAAGATGGACCGCTGGGAGGGACGCCGCGCCGGGCTCGCCTACGTCAAGCTGGAACCGCTGAGTGAAGCCGAGGTCGCGGCCATCAAACAGGACCGGGCACGCACCGACACCAAACGGCTCATCGCCTACGACGACGCCTGGCGCCTGGATCCCGATACGCCGGAGGAGGCGCTGCAGGAGGGCGTCGAGCACTACCGCCACTCCGACTTCCAGAAGCTGCTGTGGTGCATCGGCAGCGGCAGCGAGACCTACTTCTTTTCCGATGTCGGTGAGCCTTCGGTGCGCGCCGAGTGGGACTTTCTGGAGTCCTTCGGACGCCCGATGATGGGCGGCATGCGCACGATGCAGGCGCGTGGACTCGACCCGCTCACCAAGGTAATCGAGTACGCGCACGACCTCGATCTCGAACTGCACGGCATGTACCTGGTCGGCGGCTGGGTCTACCCCCCCAACCACGGCTTCGAAAGCAGGTTCTACTACCAGCATCCGCAGTGGCGCTGCGTCAGCCGCTCCGGCCGGCCCGTCACCCGCATGAGCTATGCCTTCGAAGGCGTGCGCAACTTCCTCCTCGCCCTCTTCCGCGAGGTCGCCGAACGGGGCGCCGACGGCGTCAATCTCGGCTTCGTGCGCGGCCTCCCCTGCCTCCTCTACGAGCAGCCCATGATCGACGGCTTCCAGCAGCGCCACGGCCAGGACCCGCGCGACCTGCCCGAGGATGACCCGCGCTGGCTGCGCTTCAAGGCCGGCGTGATGACCGACTTCATGCGCGCGCTGCGCAATGAGCTCAACCAGGTCGGAGAGCAGCAGGGCCGCAGCGTGCAGCTCTCGGCTTACGTGCTCAACGATGAGGCGCGCAACATGGCGCACGGCCTCGATGCGGCCACCTGGGCGCAGGAGGGGCTGGTCGATTTCATCATCCCATACCCCCTGTACGACGTCATGGAAATGGACATCCCCGCCTATGTGAGGATGACGCGCGGCACGCAGTGCAAAGTCTATCCCGAGGTCATGCCGCGCCGCCAGTCGCCGGCCGAATACCGCCAAAAGGCGCTGGAATTCTACGCGCAAGATGTGGACGGACTGGCGTTCTGGGATGCCAACACGACGAGCCGCTCCGGCTTCAAAAACGAGTGGAGCATGGTGCGGCGCCTGGGCCACAAGGATGAACTGGCCGGCTGGGCGCCGGACGAATGGCCCTCCTATCGCGTGCTGCCGATGTACAGCATGGGCGGCCTGGTCATGGATGAAGCCAACGCCTACGAGGCGGCTTGAGACAGGGCAGGGACGGCAGCGATGAACAGCATCAGACTAAGCAAGGAGCACATCGAGGCGGCCAACCGGCGTCGACGAATCGTCTTTCAATATGACATCTGCCAGTTCTACGTCGAACACCTGAAACCGGAGCTGGCCGAAGAGGTGCAGGCCTACTTCCTGTCCCCATTCGATGAAACACCCAATCAGATAGACAGTGTCTGGTATGAGTGGGGAGAAGGCAATACCGCGCCCTATCCCAGCCAAGTCCTGCCGCCCCAGCACCCTGTATTCGAAGAGTGGCGCGACGCGGGAATCGACCCCATCCTGCTCTTCCTGGACGAAACGAGGAAGCGCGGCAAGGAAGTGTTCCTTTCCTACCGCATCAACGGGTCCGACAACGACATGGGGCCGCCGAAGCTGACCCCGCTCAAGGAAGAGCGACCGGACCTGCTGATTCACACCTGGTACTCGTTCTGGAACTTCGCCGAAGAGGAGGTGCGCGACTATAAGCTGCGCATTTTGGAGGAGGTCGCCCAGATTTACGATTTCGACGGCATCCAGATCGACTTCGCCAGGGTTCCCGTCCTGTTCCCCCCGGGAGAACAGTGGAAGCACCGCGATCTGCTGACCGAATTCATGCGGTCTGTTCGTTTGATGCTACTCGAAGTCGAACGGAAACGCGGCCGCCCGTACCTGCTGGCGGCCCGTGTTCCGGAAAAGATCATGGGCTGCCATTTCGACGGCATTGACGTCGAACGATGGGCGCGCGAGAAGCTGGTGGATATCCTCGTTCCCGGTTGCCGTTCGTCGGAGGTGGAGGTCGAGGCCTTTGCGCGCATTGCCGCCGACCACGGAATCAAGGTCTACCCTTCCTGGGATGACCATCACTCTTCGGACGGCTATCATGAGGCCCCGCTTGAGGTCGTGCGCGGCGTGGCGGCCAACTGGCGGCACCAGGGCGCGCACGGCATTCACACCTTCAATCTCTGCTTTGCCGGCCCATCGGAATTGGCGTCCAAGTTGGGTGTGCCGGCAAAAGAACGATGGGATGTTCAGAGGCAGATATACCGCGAAATCGGGAGCCGGGAGACACTCGAAGGAGTTGACAAGACATTCTTCGTCGAGCGCAGGGGCGGCGGCCATCACGAAAGCGTCGTCCCGGTCGCGGAAGCGTGGAGCACGCCGCGCAACATGTACTTCAACACCAACATGCTTGCGCCGCTGCCGGCCCCGCTGGCAAATGACGGCATGTCCGACACATTTCTATCGCTCTACGTGGCGGACGATGTCGGCGCCGCAACCGACGATATCCGAGAGATTACACTGCGAATCGTCCTGTCCGATGCCGGCGCGGCGGACCTTTCCGACTCGGACCGTCTTGACAACGTGCTGGTAGAGGGCTTTTCCCACCCGGCGCCTTACCACAACAGCCCGCCGGCAACAGGGATCGAGAAACTGATCGAGGCCCGCATCAACAACATTCCTCTCGGCCCGGCTACCGTCGAAGAGGGCTGGTTGATTTTTGCCGTAGAAGCAGGGATGCTTGCCGTCGGCGAGAATCTGGTCGGTGTGCGTGTGACCCACAGACCGCCCGACCTACGTAAAGAGATTCTCATCGAAAAGCTCGAACTACACGTCCGCTATCAGTAAGGCCGTGGCCGCGTCCCAGGGCTGTGCCGGCAAAGAAACCCTCTCAGATTTCCAGCTAACGCCTCGCCTCTGGCGGCTTGGGTACCCTAGCTTGCCGCGCCCGCCCGGCCGTGTCCCAATACGATCGAATGAGGAGTACACAGCAGCCGGCTGGTTCCTCGCTAGCCGGTCTGTTCCTGATCGCCTTTCAGGATGACCGGGTCCTCCCAGATTCATCTCTATCCTGGTGCCAAGAACCGGTACGCAGCGTGGGCCTCTTGGTGACATTGCCGCTTACAGGGGCGGTTGGTATCATTCTTGACGACGCTGGAACTTCCGGATACCCGACAGTTCCCGGCCCCGACAGTTTGTCGCGTGCCGACCTTAAATCATAGCTCTCAACGGGGCCACTACGGCAAAGGAAGACGGAGATTATGACCTCACTGACGATTCTCGGCGGCGGCAACACGGCCTTTGCGGTTGCAGCCAATCTGGCCTTGCGCGGGTTCGCAGTGACGCTGTGCGAGCACCCCGACTTTGCCTGGACTCTGGACCCGGTGCGGGCCGACAGAAGGATTCAGCTGGACGGCGTGGCCGAAAGCGGGTCCGCGCTGATCGAGCGCGTGACGACCTCGGCGGCGGAGGCGCTGGAGAACGATCTGCTGCTCCTGATCGTGCCGGCCTATGCGCACCGGGCGTTTGCCGAGTTGTGCGCGCCGCATCTGCGCGACGGCCACATGATCGTGATCACGCCGGGGACGTTGGGCGCGCTGGAATTCGCCCAGGTCGTGCGCGCCGCGGGCAACAACAGCGACATCCTCTTCGCCGAGACCGACACCGCGCCCTACGTCTGCCGCAAAATGGGGCCGGACTCGGCCCACATCTGGGGTGTCGTCTCGGGCCTCGGGCTCGGCGTCTACCCGGCAACGGGAACGGAGACGGTCGCCGACGCGCTGCAGGAGATCTTCACGCGCGGCGGGCGCAGCGGCCAGGCAACCGCGACTTCCCCGTATCCGAACGTGTTCGCGAGCGGGCTGTCGGCGATGAACCCGGTCGTGCACCCGCCGGGCGTGCTGATGAACGCGGGCAGGGTCGAGTACTCGCACGGCGACTTCTACTTCTACGAAGAGGGCGTCACGCCGACGGTAGCCAATGTGATCTACGCCGTCGACGCGGAGCGCAGGGCAATTGGACGCGCGTTCGGTCTCGAGCTGACGCCGGTGGACGCGGCCTTCCACGCGGCGGGATTCGGTCCCAAGGGCGACCTGTGGGCCACGATCAACGGCAGCCGCATGTTGACGCAGCTGCGGGCGCCGGGCGCGATCGACACCCGCTGGTTGACCGAGGACATTCCCTACGGCCTCGCGGCGTGGAGCCTGCTGGCCGAGCAGCTGGGCGTGGATACGCCGATGATGCGTTCGCTGGTGATGCTGGCCGGCGCGGCGCTGCAGCGGGACTTCTGGCCCGAGGCGCGCACGCCCGCAAAGCTGGGAATCGCGGGGATGGATGGTCCGTCCATGTCGACTTACGTCGCCCTGTAGGGGCAGGCCTTGTGCCTGCCCTCCCTCCTGCCTGCCCCTGCCATAGGGGCGGGCCTTGTGCCCGCCTCTCTTCTGCCAATACGCCCTGTCCCTAATCCCGATCCTTTGCCCTTGTACCCGCCCGTTTTCCGTCCCGCCCGCCCGACAGCTCCGCTGATAACCAGGACCGGGAAACGTAAAGCGTGCCACGCCGAGCAAGAGCCCCGGAAATGTGCTATATTGCCATCATGGACCCGAAATCAGCGCCCGGCGGCAGCCATCCATCCGCCGTTCCCTGTCTGTCCCCACGCCTGTCTTCGCGCCGCAGACACAAACCCGGCTCCTGCCGCAAGAAACGCGACCTTTACGCAAAAACGTGTCCTTTTGCCGTACATTGGCCCAATTTGTCGCACCTTGTCGCATCTTGTCGCCCTAAAGTCGACCTCCCTTTTGTCCTATCACAAAAAGAAGGGCCGAATATCCTGTCACAAGGGAAGAAAAACAGGTTCGACTTTTAGCGACTTCGGAAGACTTTGGTCGACATCCGATACCCTTTCGATACCCTTCCTGCCGACACCGCAGGGACGGTCCCTATGCACGCCGCTCTTGATGACGCTTGGCTTCAGCTTGAGCTCACCCCGAGTCCGCGCTGTCCCGGGTGATTGAAAAACGCGCATTGACACGCGCGAATCGAGGAACTATACTCTGGCAGAACTTCCACTGTTTTCCCGAGAATCTCTCAAATCAGTATGACGGTAACCGGCACTCCAGCGCGTTTTCCTGATTTACGCTGGTCTGGCCGTTTAACCATAGTTTCGGACGCGTTCCAACCACATTGGGAAGGAGAAACCCAACCATGCGATCACAGATGAGTCGTCGTCAGCTACTGAAGGTGCTCGGAGCGGGCACCGCAGGAGTATACCTGAGCGCCTGCGCGCCGGTGGGACCGGCGAGCGCGCCCGCGGCCGGTGACGATGCCGCGATGGAACCCGAGGGCTTCGACTGGCAGCGGTACGCGGGCACCGAGCTGCGCTACGTCGGCGAAACACAGCCGCTGAGCGACCACGTGCTGTCGATTCTGCCCGAGTTTGAGGAGATGACCGGCATCACCGTGAACACGGAAATCCTGCCGTGGGCGCAGATGGTGCAGAAGATCCGCGTCGAACTGATGGCAAACAACGAGGACATGGATGTCTACCAGCTGCCGGCCGGCGCCGAAGAGCGCAACGTCTGGTACGATGCCGGCTGGCTCAACGACATCGGCCCCTGGGTCGACGACCCCAGCATGACCCACGAGGGTTACGATTTGTGGGAGGACATGGGGCGCGACTATCTGATGGCGGGATACTCGTCGCGCGGCGGTCTCGTCTCGGTGCCGATGCAGATGAGCGCCATGATCGGCTACTACCGCAAGGACCTGTTCGAAGAGTACGGCATTGACGGGCCGCCGACCACGTTCGACGAGCTTGAGGCCGCGGCGCAGACGGTACAGGAAATGAGCGGCGGCGAAATCTTCGGCATCACAATGCGCGGCAAGCCGCCCGTGCCGACCTCGGTCTTCAAGGGCTTTCTCGGCGGCATGGGAATCATGTGGGAGGACGATGAAGGTGTCCCGCTGATGGACTCGGAGGAGGCGATCGCCGCCTTCGATTTCTACGGCCGGCTGCTGCGCCTCTACGGCCCGCCCGGCTCGCCCAACATCGACCACGTCGGCGCGGTCAACATCTTCAGCCAGGGCAAGGCGGGGATGATCATCGACGACGCGGTCTTCCGCAAGGACTTCCAGGACCCGAGCAAGTCGGTTGTGGCCGGCGACATCGGTTACTTCCTCATGCCGGCCGGCCCCAACGGACAGCGGGCCTCCGCGGGTGGCTGGAGCATCACCGTCGGCGGCCTCTCGCAGAAGAAGGAAGCGAGCTGGTACCTGCTGCAGTTCATCTCCAACAAGGAGAGCATGCTCAAATATGTGCTCGACGGGGGCGCGGTGCCGCGGCGTTCGGTGTACGAGACGGAGGACTACAAGACGCAGGCGACGCAGGACGACCTGGACTTCGTGCAGGTCCTGCTCGATTCGCGTGCGATCGGCGACTTTTCGCCGCCGGCCCCGCCGTCGATCATCAACCTGATGCGGGCGCGTGAGTCGATCGCGCAGGTGATCGTGACCTCGATCGAGGGCGGCGACGTGCGCGCCGCGGCCGAGCAGAGCCAGCAGGAGCTGCTGGAGATGCTCGAGGAGCAGGAAGAGTAAGGAACTGACCTGTGGCCGGCGGCGGATGCGCCGCCGGCCACTTTGATCTTGAAGAAGGTGTTGGCAATGGGGGAGAGAGAAAGGTCGGGGCCGGTGCAGAGCGAGCAGGCCGGCCCGGAGCCGGAGGATGCCCGGACCGGGAGTCTGTTGCGGCGCGCGTTTGCGCTGATCGACCGCAACCTGGCGTTTGTGCTGCCGGCGCCGGCGGTCATCGTGATCCTGGCGCTGATGGGCTACCCATTCTTCTACACGTTGTCGTTAAGCTTGCAGCGGGTCAATGTAACGATGACCCGCTTTACATTTGTGGGCGTCGAAAACCTGGTTGAGGTGCTCACCGCAGACGAAAGATTCCTAAACGCGCTGTGGATAACGCTTTACTTCACGGTGGCCAGCCTTGGGCTGGAGCTGGTGCTGGCGATGGTCATGGCGCTGGTGATGAACAGGACTTTTCGCGGGCTGGGCGTTATCCGCACGCTCTTTCTGCTGCCGCTGGTGGCGACGCCGACGGCGACGTCGGTGATCTGGCTGATCATGATGGAGCCTTCAATCGGCATACTGAACTATTTCGTTGAGGGACTGGGCCTGCCGCCCAGCCTGTGGGTGGCGGGCGAGAACTCGGTCGTGCCCAGCCTTGTCTGGATCAATACGTGGCACGGCGTCCCCTTTGTGATGCTGATCCTGCTGGCCGGTCTGCGCTCGCTGCCGACGGAGCCGTTCGAGGCGGCGCGCATCGACGGGGCGAGCAGGCTCCAGGAGTTCTTCCAGATCACGCTGCCGCTGCTGAAACCGGCCATTGTGGTGGCGATGCTCTTCCGCGCGATCGATACGCTGAAGGTATTCGACGCCATCTGGATCATGACGGCCGGCGGGCCCGGCAGGCGGAGCGAGACGCTGCATGTCTACTCCTACCTGACGGCGTTCGAGTTTTACGATCTGGGCTACGGTTCGGCTGTGATCCTGGTCTTCATGGTGATCATCCTGATCATCAGCGCAGTCCTGATCAGGCTGCGGCAGCGGGCATGGCTTTGACTCTTCGGAAATCCGGCAACCGGACAACCAGGTGCGTCGTATGGGCAGACTCTCTTTAAGGCCGATGGGAATGAGGAAGACGAGGACAGTCCATAACTTCCTGTTTTGGATCATCCTGTCCGTATTTCTGGTCTTCTTTCTCTTCATATTCTTCTGGATGTTCGTCTCCTCGTTCAAGCCGAACCTGCTGATCGTCAGTGATCCGCCGGTCTGGTTCTTCATCCCAACATTGGACCACTACGGTGAGGTATTTCGACGAAATCCGTTCGGGAGGTACCTGTTCAACAGCTTGACGATCGCGGTTAGCTCTGTGGGGCTGTCGCTCGTCGTAGGGCTACCAGCCGCCTACAGCATCGCCAAGTACAAGCAGGACGGGCTGGCCCTGGCGCTGTTGGTCGTGCGCATGCTGCCCGGGATCACTTTTCTCGTTCCCCTCTTCATCGTTTACAAGCGGCTGGGGCTTTTGGACTCGCACGCAGGAATCGTGATCACCCACATTCTGACCGTGTTGCCGCTGATCATGTGGGTCATGATCGGCTTCTTCGAGGATGTGCCGAGCGAACTGCTGGATGCGGCGTTGATCGACGGCTGCTCGCAGCTGGGCACGATGGTCCGCATCATGATCCCGTTGAGCCTGCCCGGCATCACCGCGGTCTCGATCCTCAGTTTCATCTCCTCGTGGAACAACTTTATCTTTGTGCTGATCCTGGGCGGCTCGAAGACGATGACGCTGCCGCTGGCTGTCTACAGCTTCCTGACCTACGGCCAAGTGAACTGGGGCGCGCTGTGCGCGGCGGCCACGGTTGTCACGCTGCCGGTGCTGCTGCTGGCGCTGGTCGTGCAGCGATTCCTGGCCGGCGGGCTGACGA
Source organism: Caldilineaceae bacterium (assembly GCA_022827195.1). GTDB lineage: Bacteria > Chloroflexota > Anaerolineae > Caldilineales > Caldilineaceae > Bin5. The sequence continues at coordinate 131,485 of JAJDTL010000022.1, read as the reverse complement.
TGGGCGCGATCAAGGGATAGGCGGTCCGGCAAAAAAAATTGCGTTATGCGGAAGAAAGTCGCTGGAGTATACTCTGTGCATTCGCAGAGGGGCAGGTGCTTTACGTTGTGCCTGCCACGCTTTGCATTCATTCGAGTGGCCCGGCGGCGGTTGATGGCGCTGCGTCGGTAGCAGTCCCGGCCAGCGGCCGTCGCGAGGCAGCCGAGGTCGGAATCCACGTTCATTCAGCCAAGGAGGAAATCGATGGCAGCGAAGAGACGTATGAGCCGGCGGCAGTTTCTGTGGGCGTCGGCGATAGGGTCGGCGGGCGTCGTGGCGGCGGCGTGTCAACCGGCAGCAATGCCCGCAGCCGAGATGGCGGACGAAGGCGAGGGCGACGCGCCGGCGATGGAGGCGGTCGAGATCCGGTTCAGCCACTGGCACGGCGGCTTCTGGGACCCGATCCGGGACGGCATCAGCGAAGCGCACCCGGACATCACGGCCATCAGCGAGTCGACGCCGTGGGGAGAATACTCGACCAAGCTGCTGACGCAGATGGTTGGTGGGGTTGCGCCCGACGTTGTCATGGTCGGCAGCGTCTGGCAGGGTGAGTGGTTCAAGGTGCTCCTGCCACTGGATGACGCGCTGGAGGCGGCAGGCGTCGACAACGACAAGTGGGATGCCGACCCGTGGATGCAGTGCGGGTTCGAGGGCAAGATCTACTCGCTCTCGCAGGTTTACTGCCCCAACTGGCAGGTGGTCGTCAACCGCACGCTGGCCGAGCAGGAGGGCATCGACCTGCCCATCTGGGGCGACGACGGGCCGGCTGCGAACTACGATGAATGGCGTTGGGATGACCTGGTCGAACTGCTGAAGGCGACGACGAAGGTCAACTCGGACGGTGAAGTGGAGCAGTGGGGCCTCGCCAACAGCACCGCCAGTTTCAACAACACCGCCCTCTACTACCTCTACAGCAACGGCGGTCAGGTGCTGGACGATCTGTGGGGCTACAAGGAGACCGAGGCGCTGGTCGATTCGGAGGAATCGGTGCAGGCGTTGCAGGCGTACATCGACCTGACCCTGGTGGACAAGGTTGCGCCGACCCCGTCCGAAGCCCAGGCTGTGCAGGGCGGCCTGTTCAATTCAGGCAAGGCGTTCTGCACCATCAGGCATCCTGGCGTGGGAGACCAGCGGGTCAACCAGGAGGGGTTCGGGCTGCTGTTCATGCCGGTGCCCTGGCGCGAGCATCGCATACAGCTGATGGGCTCGAACTCCTGGGGCGTCTGGAGCGGCAGCGAGAACATTGACGCGGCCACGACGTTCTCGATCTGGGCGACGACGAGCGAGACGATCAGCGACTGGATCACGCCCAACATCAATCTCACGGGCTACGAAATGCGGCGGGCCATCGACAAGCTGCCCGACCCGCCGGAAGGCTGGATGCGGAACTTCTACGAGGTCTTCCTGAGCCGGGACGAGCGCTTCACCAGGCACCCGGCGGCCGCGGAAAACGTGGAGTGGAGACCGAGATGGTACGGGCGCAAGGCCGGCTTCGTCCGTAATGCGTTGCGCCGCGAGTATGACAAGGTCTTCCTCGGCGAAAAGTCGATGCAGCAGGCGATGTCGGACGCCAAAGCGGAGATCGACGCTGAGCTGGCAGCCTCCTAGGCGCGGACGGCACTGTCCCTTTCCCGGCGGCCGGCAGCGCGCCGGCCGCCGGTTACCCCTCTGAAACGCCGCCCACCCGCGGCGCGTGCAACGGACGCGGGCGGTCACAGTTACGAATGAAAGTACTGGTTACCGGCGGCAGCGGCAAGATCGGCGGATACGTAGTGCGCGAGCTTCTTGGCGCCGGTCACACGGTGTCCAACTTCAGCCAGACAGCGCCGCTCGTCGAGAAGGTCCGGCACATCGATGGCGAGATCACCGACCTGGAGCGGATGCGGGAGGCCTGTGCGGGGCAGGAGGCCATCGTCCACCTGGCGGCAGTGCCGGGGCCCGGGATCACGACGCCGGAGAGGCTGATGTACGTCAACGACCGCGGGACGTTTACGGTGCTGGAGGCCGCTGTGGGCGCAGGCGCGCGCAAGGTGATCTTCGGCTCCTCGAAGGAGGCGATGAATACCGACTACCGTCGGCGCGCGACGCGGCCGCGCTACTTCCCGATTGACGAAGAGCACCCGGCCGAGCCGCGCAACGAGTACGGTATCAGCAAGCTGATCAACGAGATCACCTGTCAGCGCTTCAGCGAGAGCTTCGGTATCCAGACCATCGGTCTGCGGATCAATCACAACTGGTATCTCGACCGGTCCGGCGCGGCGGTGGCCGTGCGCTCGGGCTGGAACCGGGAGCGCACGGTCGAAGAGCAGTGGGAGGGGTACCGGCGCTACATCGTCGACCCTGACCGCGGCCGCTCGAACCTGTGGACGGTCACCGACGTGCGCGATGCCGCGCAGGCGTTCAGGCTGGCGGTCGAGAACGAAGAGATCGAGCACGAAGTCTTCCTGATCAACGGCGCCGACACCTGTTCGCTTGAAGAGACGCCGGCCCTCGCCGCCCGACACTACGCCGACGTGCCTCTGCGCCGCCCGCTGTCCGGCTTCGACAGCTTCGTCTCGACGGCAAAGGCGCGCCGGCTGCTGGGGTACGAGCCGCGCTACAGCTGGCGGCAGAGCGAATTCCGGGCTTGGATGGAGGAGCAGTCATGAGCGCAGCCGCGCCATCCGCCGGGCAAAGAAGACGCCGGATGTCCCGGTTGCGCCTGCGCGAAGCGATTGACGGGTACATCTGCATCGCGCCGTGGGTGCTGGGCTTCATCATCTTCACCGCCTTCCCCATCATCGCCTCCTTCGTGCTCTCCTTCAGCCGCTACACGATCCTCGACGCGCCCCGCTTTATCGGCCTGGCCAACTACACAAAGATGGTGAGCGGCGACCCTCTTTTCTGGCAGTCTCTCAAGGTGACGGTAATCTATACCGTCCTGCTGGTGCCGCTGGGAACGGTTGGCGGGTACCTGCTGGCGCTGCTGCTGAACCAGGCGGTCCAGGGGCTTGGCTTCTTCCGCACGGTCTTCTACCTGCCTGTGGTCACGCCGGCGATCGCCACCTCTTACCTGTTTGCCTGGATGCTCAACCCGGAGATCGGCCTCGTCAACAACTTTCTGGCCGGCCTCAATATCGAGGGACCGCAGTGGTTCGCATCGCGCGAGTGGGTGATTCCCAGCTTTATCATCATGAGCCTGTGGGGGCTGGGCGGCAACATGATCCTCTATCTGGCCGGCCTGCAGGGCGTGCCGTCGGTGCTATACGAAGCGGCGATGCTCGACGGCGCGGGCGCGTGGGCGAAGTTCCGCAACGTGACGCTGCCGATGACATCGCCGGTCATCTTTTTCACCTTTCTGACCGGGATGATCGGCACCTTCCAGGTGTTCACGGGCGCATACGTCATCACCGAGGGCGGACCGGCTGACGCTTCGCTCTTCTACATTCTTTATCTCTATCAGAATGCCTGGAACTACCTGAAGATGGGCTACGCGGCCGGACTGGCGTGGGTCCTGTTTGCGATTATTTTCGTGCTGACGCTGATCTCGCTGCGCGTTTCGGGACGCTATGTCTACTACGAGGGGGCGGTTCGGTAGTGGCAAGTTTCCAGTTTCTAGTTTTGGGTTGTTAGTTATTAGTTGAGGGAGGGTTGTCTTGTGTACTGTGGGCGTGAGAGCCTGGAGTTTGGCTGAGGTGCGATGAGGATGGCGACGACGACACGAAGCAACACGGGAAACGGCGGGATAGGCGGCTGGCTGCAGAGCATGAGCCGCAGGCAGCTTGTCGGTCAGATCCTTGTCTATATCCTGCTGGTCGCGGTCGGCTTCATGCTGGCGGTCCCGTTCCTGTGGCTGGTTTCGAGCTCGTTCAAGACGGAGACGGACGCGTTCCGCATCCCGCCGAGCTTCATTCCCAGGCCGGTCGAGTGGGGGAACTACGCGACGGGGCTGACCGATTTCCCCTTTGTGCGCTCGACGATCAACACGTTGATCATCGTTGTGTGGGTGATGGTGGGGACGGTGCTGAGCGCGAGCCTGGTGGCCTACGGCTTCGCGCGCGTGCGCTTCCCCGGCCGGACGGCGCTCTTCATCCTCGTCCTGAGCACGATGATGATACCGACGCACGTCACCTTGATCCCGCAGTATCTGCTGTTTCGCGAGCTGAGATGGCTGGACTCGTTCAAGCCGTTGATCGTGCCCCATTTCTTCGGCGGCGGCGCCTTCTATATCTTCCTGCTGCGTCAGTTCTTTCTGACGATCCCACTGGACTACGACGACGCTGCGCGCATCGACGGCTGCGGCACCTTCGGCGTCTTCCTGCGCATCATCCTGCCGCTGTCGAAGCCGGCGCTGGGCACGATGGCGATTTTCACCTTCATGGGCCAGTGGAACGCCTTTTTCGAGCCGCTGATCTATTTGAACCGTTTCGAGACGCAGCCGCTGGCGGTGGCGTTGACGACCTGGGTGCAGACGGCGCACGGCAGCACCTCGATGCACTACGTCCCATGGGTGGCGATCATGGCGGTCTCGACGCTGATCGCGCTGCCGCCGGTGATGGTCTTCTTCTTCGCGCAGCGGCATTTCATCCAGGGTGTGGTCGTGAGCGGGATGAAGGGGTAGCGGATTGCGATCTGTACCGACTTCCGAATCAGGAGAGGGCAAACGCCTGTGATTATCGACGCACATTTTCACATCTTCCCGCCGCTCGGCAGAGCAACAGCTGAAGAGGACCCGCTGCAGCCGCTGCGGATGAAGTTCTGGCAGTATCACATCCGCGACAGCCGCCGCTTCCGCCGCGTGGCAGATGGCGAGCAGGTGCCCGATCCCTTCCTGAATTGGGACTCGGACGACCTCAACGAGATGCCGGACGTCAACTTTCGCCTGGCCGACTTCGGCCGCGCCGAGATCACCGTCGACGGCGTCGACTACTACATACAGGCCTATCCGCCGAGCCTGATCAACTGTGAGGCGCAGCCCGAACGCATGATCGGCGAGATGGACCTCGTCGGCGTGGACATGGGCGTTCTGCAACACGACCACATCTACGGCGCGCTGAACGAGTACTACGGCGAGCAGATGCGGCGTTATCCCAACCGCTTCATCGGGCTGGCACAGGTGCGGGAATGGGAGGCGGACCGGCCGGCCGAGCTTGAGCGGCTGGAGCAGGCGGTGCGCGAGCAGGGCAACAAGGGGCTTTACTTCAGCGTCGAGCCTTTCGCGCTGAGCAACTACGCCGACCACCTGGACGACGCCAAGTTCGAGCCGCTGTGGGATAAGGTGCGCGAACTCGGCATTCCGGTCTGGTGGTATCTGCACAGCCGCCAGCGCGACCGGCTGGGCGGGTACATGGAGCACGTGGCCGAGCTCGACCGCTGGGCCGCGGGGCATCCGGACATCCCCGCGGTGCTCACGCACGGCATCGACCTCTTCGGCATACGCCGCGGCCTGGACGACCGCTACGCGATCCCCGAGGAGATGATGAGGCTGCTCAAGCGCCCCAATATGCACGTCGAGGTGCTGTTCTGCGCGTTCTGGCCGGAGTACCCGTTTCCCGGCGCGCAGGAGATGATCAGGCGGCTGCGCGAGGAGATCGGCGTCCACAAGCTGATGTGGGGGACCGATATGCCCTACTGCTCCGGCTCGTGGTGCACATACAAGCAGGCGATTGACTACATCCGGTTGCATTGCGAGTTCCTTTCGGCGCAGGAGAAGGCGCTGATCCTGGGTGACAATGCCGCGCGCATGTTTGGACTCCAATAAACTGTGACGGACCGCCGGTTCGACCGGAATCTGAAAATGGAGGCATAAAATGGCTGTAAAGGTAGGAACAGGACCGGACTCGTGGGGCATCTGGTTCCCGGAAGATCCGCTACAGACCCCGTGGCATCGCTTTCTGGATGAGGCGGCCGAGGCCGGCTACGAGTGGATCGAGCTGGGTCCGTACGGCTATCTGCCGACCGACCTGCCGACCTTGCGGCGCGAGCTGGACGGCCGCGGGCTGAAGGTGGCGGGCACGTTCGCGATGGAGAGCCTGGAAAACCCGGAGAAATGGCCAGAGCTTGAACGGCAGGTACTGGGCGCGGGTGAGCAGCTGGTGGAGCTGGGCGCCAAGTTCCTGGTTCTGATCGACGGCATGTACTCGGACTTGAAAACGGGCGAGCTGGTCGAGGAGACCGAGCTGGACGACGACGGGTGGAAGCGGCTGATCGACACGACGCACAGGGTGGCCGACATCGCCATCGACAAGTTCGGCCTGCAGCTGGTCTTTCATCCGCACGCCGAGTGTCACGTCGAGTATACGGAGCAGATCGAGAAGTTCCTCGAAGATACCGACCCGGAGCGGGTGGGGATTTGCCTGGACGTGGGGCATCACGCCTACCGCGGCGGCGACGCGATCGGGTTCATGCGGGACCATCACGAGCGCATCCCCTATCTGCACATCAAGAGCGTCAATCGCGAGGTGCAGAAGCAGGTCGAGGCATCGGGTGTGACCTTTGCCGAGGCGGTCAAGATGGATATGTTCGTCGAGCCGGAGCTGGGGTGGGTCGACTATCATGCATTTCGCGACGTGCTGCACGATATCGGCTTCGACGGCTGGGCGGTGGTCGAGCAGGATATGTACCCGGCGCCGTTCGACAAGCCTCTGCCGGTCGCCGTGCGCACGCGCGCGTATCTGCGCGATATCGGGATCGGGTAGGAGCACTGAGGCTGACGGCGGCGAGCAGCAGCAAGGAGCGGCTGGAAATGTTGACCAAGGAACAGATCGCCCACTTTGAAACATTCGGATTTGTCATCCGGCGGCACTGCTTCTCGGAGAGCGAGATGGAGGAGATCTGCCGCGCGTTCGATGATGTGCTGACGGAGGACCGGCAGGGGCGGCCGTTTGACGGGGCGGCGCGGCAGGCGGTGCTCGGCATCATCGAGAAAAGGCCGCTGCTGAGCGGGCTGGTCGAGGACGACCGCATCTACCAGCCGCTCGAACAGCTGCTCGGGCCGGGTTTCGTCTGGATTGGCTCGGACGGCAACCTCTACGTCGGCGACACCGGCTGGCATCCCGACGGCTCGGACCTTGATTACGGGCGCATCAAGGTCGCACTGTACCTGGACCCGGTGACGAAGGATACCGGTTGCCTGCGCGTTGTGCCCGGGTCGCACCGGATGCCGCTGCACGGCGCGCTCGACCCGCTCAAGGGGCAGCGGCGTGATCCGGATCACCAGCCATTCGGCACCGATGGCAGCGGCCTGCCCTGCTTCCCACTTGAGTCGGAGCCGGGCGACGTTGTCTTCTTCAACCAGAACCTGTGGCATGCGGCCTATGGCGGCAGGACGGGCCGGCGCATGTTCACGATGAACTTCGGCGCGCAGCCGAACAAGGACGCCCACATCGAGTACCTGAAGCGGCAATACGAGGGCAACCTGAGGCACGTGGAGAATATGCAGCACACGCAGTCGGGGCGCATCTACGAAGATGCGTTTCTCTATAGCGACAGCCCGCGCATCCAGGGCATGGTGGGCAAGCTGGTCGAGTTGGGATTCAAGTAGCGAAGGCAGGCAACCGGGAGCCGAAGTCATACGCTCCCGCATTCAAGGAAAGGCGAGAAAGGAAGTCGATGACGGAACAAATAAGGGCGATCCTGAACGCGGACCCGGCGCTGAGCCGCTTCGATCCGCTGCCGCGCATCATCTATCACGACGACTTCAACCGCGGCTTGCGCGGCTGGGTCGAGCTGATCGGCAACTACGAAGACAACCTAGACAGCATGTTGCCGCAGTACGCGGATATGCGGCCGCCGATGCTAAGCAGCGGCACACACTGGGACACGGGCACGCACGGCGGCATGCAGGGCACCTATTCGCTCAAGCTGGCGACCCGGGCGCGGGCGGGCGAAATCAGCGTCTCGATCAAGCGCGTGACCTGGCGTCACCGCGGGCCGCTGCGGCTGGAGGCCTACTTCACGTTCAAGCCGGAGGCGAGCGAGCTGCAGTTGTCGGTCGACGACGTGCGCTCGGTCGGTGTCCTCTTCGACCTGCAGGACGAGGAGTACCGCTGGATGCCGCACTGGCGCTATCTCAACGCCTTGGACGGTGAACCGGTCCGCAGGTGGCAGTTCAAGCGCAAGCGGGAGCCGTTCCACGACATTGGCGGCCGCAAAGAGACCGTCTCCCACTTTCACCTGGCGCCGGGCGGTTGGGAAGATGTACCTGACTCAAACCAGATTTTGTGTTATAACGAGGTCGCCACCAAATACAACTGGTACTATCTGCGCATGGACCTCGACCTGGCTGCCCGGAAAATCACACATTTGCAGTGCAACGATCGCGTCCATGACATCAGCGACGTGGGGCCGATGATGATCCCGGCAATGCCGAACCTGGACTGCATGCTCAACGTGGCGTTCTGGGTCGAGACGGACGTCGACAAGCGGGCATTTCTCTACGTCGACTCGGTCCTGCTGTCAGGGGAGTGGTAGCGATGCTGCGCGAGAGTTACACCGCGATTGTAGAGCGCAGTGAATCATTGAGCGGCGACTTCGCGACCGAGCCGTACGAGTGCGGCTGGGCGGGCGAGGCGATCTTCTTTGTGCGGACAATGGAGCGCGTGGGCGACCTCGAAGGCGTTACGTTGCGGGTCCAGATTTCAGCGGACGGAATCCGCTGGTGCGACGAGGGGACAAGCGTAACGCTCGGCGCGGCGGAGGTTGCCTTTTGCAAGGTAAGTCACTTTGGCAACTGGCTGCGTCTGGCCGGAAGATTGCCGGAGGGCGCCAGCATGAGGTCAGTCATTGCGCTCAGCCTGAAGGCGTAGCGTACGGAAGTTGCAGTGGAAAAGGACTTGACGAGGGGGTGAAACGAAGTAGAGATCTTTGTGTTGACGGAGCATTCGTTTGCTTTTGGCGTCCAAGCTGCGCGCCCTCATTTGTGCGCAGTCAAACAGTTAAGGAGAAGAGGCAAAATGAAGACAATCCGAAGATCCCAAGTTATTGTCGGCCTGTTCATGCTCCTGGCGCTGGTTGTAACCGCGGCGTGTGCGCCTGCGGAGGGCATGCCGGCCGCAGGCACAGAAGAGGCGATGTCGGAGACGACCGCGTACATGCCGTGGTCGCCGGTATGGCGCGAAAGGCCGCAGCTGGCCGCGGACTCGGCGATGGCAGAGGAACAGGTCCTGCGCTGGGGAACATACTACCAGCAGCGCTATCCCTATCCATTCGAGACATCCGGCGGATATGCAGTCTCGGGCATGCTCAACATGGCCTTTGAGACGCTCTTCTGGATGAACGCGGACGGGACACTTGAGGGCCGGCTGGCGGAGGGCTTCTCGGCCAGCGAGGACGAGACTGTCTGGACGATCACGGTGAAGGAGGGGATCGTGGCCGCGGACGGTGAGCCGTTCACTGCTGAGGACGTGAAGATGTCGATCGAGCTTCACGCTTCGCCCAACACCGGCTCGCGCGGCACGACCTATGCTCGCTACATCAAGGGCTTCGACGCCATGCGCGCCGAAGAGAACCCGGCCACCGAGCTGGAGGGCATCACGGTCATCGACGATCTGACGGTACAGATCGAACTGACGCAGCCGTTCCGCGACTTTGCCGCGATCCTCTCGCTGCCGCACCGCTTCCTCATGGCGGAGACTTCGCACTACCGACCGCCGGCGGAGGATGAGGCGCCATGGTTCGTCGGTCACGGCGCGACCGGCCCCTTCATGATCGCGACCGAGCCTACCTGGGTCGGACCGTCGGAGCCGGACTCGTTCGAGCTCGTGCCCAATCCCAACTGGCGCGGCGATGCCCCGATTCTGCAAAAGGTCGAGCTGAAGTACTATTCGGACCCGCAGACGGCGCTGATCGCGTACGAGAACGACGAGTATGACGTATCCGAGAAGTATGGACCGCTGGAGGCGGCCGAATTGCTGGAGCCGGGCCGCCCAACGGCCAATGAGATGTGGCCGTACCAGTACGAGGTGAGCCGCAGTTTCTACATCGCGCGCGATCTGCCGCCAATGGATGACACCAAGGTGCGCCAGGCGCTGGCCCATGCGGTCGACTTCAAGATCATCGCCGATACAATTCTGCGCGGCATGTGGCAGCCTGCCTGCCAGCTGATTCCGATGGGCTGGCCTGGTTTCATCGACGGCGAGTGCCATACGCCCACCTACGATCCTGAGCTGGCCCGCCAGCTGCTCGCCGAGTCCAGCTACGGCTCAGCCGAAAACCTGCCTCAGATCCGGCTGCACGTCGGTGAGGCCGGCTTCGGCGGCCAGGTCGGCCATCTGACCCGCATTGCCCAGGCAATGCAGCAGTACTGGAAGCAGAACCTCGGCATCGAGGTGATCATCGAGCGCTCACGCGACGTCTTCCAGGCCAATCCGGAGCTGTATCAGATCGTGCGCCGCTCCTTTGCGGCCCGCTACCCCGGCCTGTCTGCGGTCTGCGAGAACGCGTCTCCGATCGGGACGTACAACCGATCGCGCGCCGAGTCATGGGGCCCGCCCGATGCGGAAGAGCTGTGCATGACGGCCGATACGACGATGGACCTGGCCGAGGCGATCCCGCTGTACCAGGAGGCGGGGCGGCAGTTCTTCGCCGACGTCTACAGCATCGGCCACTTCACCGAACCGGCCTACATGCTGGTCAAGCCCTGGGTCAGCCACTGGGACTCGCTCTACGGCAGCCTGGACCACGGTGTACGCAATCCGGAGCATCTCTTCATAGCCGCCAGGTAGTAGGGCGGGCTGTGACCTGAAACAGACTCTCGCCAGAGGAGAGAAGGAAGGAGAGAGAGGCCGCGGCCTCTCTCTCCTCACGGCCCGTTCTCGTTCTTCGACTTCGCACTGACAATCGTTATGTTCCTATACACTTTGCGCCGGCTCGTCTCCATACTGCCAATCGTTGTCGTGGTCATGCTCATCACCTTCACGCTGAGCTACTTTGGCCCGATCGATACGGTGCGCGCCGTGCTCGGAGAAGACTGGGAAGACGAGCAGCGCTACGAGGAGGTCAAAAGAGCGCTCGGACTGGACCGGCCATTCCTGATCCAGTTTCTTGACTATGTGAGCAGCCTGTGGGGCGGCAATTGGGGCCGGTCATTGTCCTCATTCGGCGGCGTCGCCAGCGACAGAGCGGTCGGCGAAGGGCGCGGGGTGGGATTTTCGGGTACGAGCACGGGTGTGCGCGAGATGATCTTGGGCCGCCTGGCGATCAGCGCGCAGCTTGGGCTTTGGTCGCTGATCATCCTCACCTTCGTTGGCATCCTTTTCGGCGTTCTGGCGGCTGTAAAACAGAACACTACCCTCGACTACGCGATCGTAACCAGCTCGATCGTCGCCAGCTCGATCCCGGCCTATGTAATCGGGCCGATCCTGCTTATCATCTTCGTGCTCAAAATTCCCGTCTTTAAGACTGTCGGGGGATGGGACGGCATGTTCTCGCGCCAGGCCATCCTGCCCGCCATCGTCCTTGCGGCCGGCCCCTCGCTGGTCGTCGTGCGCCAGGCGCGGGCCGGAATTATCGAAGTGCTCAGCAAGGACTTTGTCCGCACCGCCCGCGCCAAGGGCATGCCTGAGCGGCTTGTGGTAGCGCGCCACATGCTGCGCACGGCCATGATCCCGGTTCTGACCTCGCTGGGCCTGATTACAAGCGGGCTGGTAACGGGCAGTCTATTCGTCGAGCAGATATTCAACATCCCCGGCATCGGCAAACTGGCGATCCAAACGCTCATGTCCGGCGATCATCCTGTCTTCATGGGAATCATTCTCCTGCAATCGCTTATCTTTATCACGGTCAATCTCATGACCGATCTGCTGTACGGCGCGCTCGACCCGCGCGTTACTTATGATTGAACGGCGCGTCGAAGGCACCGTTTTCCCGTCGGGGCCCTGAATGGCTCCGGCCACGCCGGTTGCCGGGTCGCGGGGACTTGCAACAGTCTACACTCGGGCAACTCGTGAGACCCGGATCCTCTTGAGGTATTCAGAGTGAACACTGAGGAAAGCAGAGCGCAAGATCTCTTTGCTGTGCCGGAGCAGCGCAGTCTATGGCAGGACGCCCTAGAGCAGCTCTTTCGCAACCGCCTGGCCATTTTCGGGGTCCTGGTTGCCCTCCTGCTCCTCTTCATCTCGATCTTCGGCCCCTGGCTGGCCCCGTATGACTACGCCGAGGGAAATTTCATGCGGATCGATGAGCCGCCCAGCCGCGACCACTGGCTGGGGACCGACGGTCTGGGCCGGGATATGTTTACCCGCATCCTCTACGGCGCACGCACCGCCTTTCTCGTGGGGCTTATCGTCACCATCGGCACAACGGTGCTGGGCGTCGTCCTCGGCGCGGCCGGCGCATTTCTGGGCGGCTGGGTAGACTTCATCGTCATGCGTCTCGCCGATATTACGATGGCCTTCCCCGACATTTTGCTGGCCGCGTTCATCAGCGTCGTCTTTCGCGAGAAGGTTCTCGAACTGCAAATTCAAATGCAGGAGGAGTACGGCTGGTCGCTTTCCGAAAGCAACCGTGTCTACCTGGACTACATGGTCATTTTCGGGGCGTTGACGCTGGTGCAGTGGTACGGCAAGGCGCGGCTGGTGCGCGGGCAGATCCTGTCGCTACGCGAAAAAGAGTTCATCGAGGCCGAACGGGCGCTGGGCGCGTCGAACTGGACCATAATCCTCAGCCACCTGGTCCCCAACAGCCTGGGGCCGCTGATCGTCTCGATCACGGTCGGCTTTGGCGGCGCGATGCTATCGGAAGCTTCGCTCAGCTTCCTGGGCGTGGGCATCCAGCCGCCGGGCGCCAGCTGGGGCGCGATGATAAACGACAACCTGGGCCAGTGGCGCTTCAAGCCCCATCTGGTGGTGATGCCAGGGATCGTGCTGGCTATCGTGGTGCTCGGTTTCAACTTCCTGGGCGACGGGCTGAACGACGCGCTCAACCCGGAGCAAAGGCGGCGCTGAGGCGATGGCTACGGATAGCAGCACCTTACCTGAGAACACACCCGCTAACGACGCAGTACCCGACCGGATGCCCTTGCTACAGATCCAGGAGTTGCACACTCAGTTTGAGACCAAACAGGGTACCGTGAGGGCCGTTGACGGCCTGTCGCTGGACCTGTATGAAGGGGAGGTCCTGGGCCTGGTGGGTGAGAGCGGCTGCGGGAAGACGATGACCGCCCTGTCGGTCATGGGACTGTTGCCGGGGAACGGCCGCGCGGTGGCCGGGGAGATCAGCTTCGAAGGGAAGGACCTGCTGCAGTGCAGCGCCGAGGAGATGCAACAAATCCGGGGCCGCAAACTTGCGATGGTTTTCCAGGAGCCCATGACCGCGCTGACGCCGACGATGACGATTGGCCGTCAGATCAGCGAGGCGATCGAGATTCACCTCAAGTTGAGCCGGCAGGCGTCGCGGGAGCGCACTCTGGACCTGCTGGCCCAGGTCGGCATCCCGTCGCCACAGTCCCGTTTCGACGATTACATTCACCAGTTCAGCGGGGGGATGCGCCAGCGGGTGATGATCGCGATCGCCTTTTCGTGCCAGCCCAGACTGCTGCTGGCCGACGAGCCGACGACCGCGCTCGATGTGACGGTGCAGGCACAGATCCTGGACCTGATCAAGAGTCTGGCCCAGGAAGCCAGCATGACCGCCCTCTTCATCACGCACGACATGGGCATCGTCGCGGGCAGCTGCGACCGCGTTGCCGTGATGTACGCCGGCCGCCTGGTCGAGGAAGGGCCTGTCGACGACGTGCTGATCAATCCCAGGCATCCGTATACGCAGGGACTGCTCGGCTCGGTCCCGTCTCTGGAGAGCGAACCCGGTGACCGCCTGTTCTCGATCAGCGGGCTGCCGCCGGATTTAGCCAGCCTTCCGACCGGATGCAATTTCTGGCCGCGCTGCCCCCTGGCCGATGAACGCTGCCGCGCGGAAGAGCCGGTGCTGGAGCAGTACGGCGAATCGCAGGCGGCTTGCTGGAAGGCGATACCGTTGCAAATGGCATAGCCAGTAGTGCATATCCCGTATTTCGCAATCGAAGTGGACCGCCGGTTGTCAGGTTGGATTCTCCCCGAGCAAGGGGACGCGATGCATGGAAGAACAGCCGCTGCTTAGTGTGCGCGAACTGGTAAAGCATTTTCGGCTGCCGCGGCGCAGCCTGTGGCGCGCGCCCGATGTAGTGCGTGCGGTCGACGGCGTGAGCTTCGATATCTCGCGCGGCAAGACGCTGGGACTGGTCGGCGAGAGCGGTTGCGGCAAGACGACGACCGGGCGCACAATTCTGCAGCTGATGCGGGCAACCGCCGGCGAAGTCCATTTCAAGGGCGAGGACCTGTGCCTGCTAAACGATACGGAGATGCGCCCGTTCAGAAACGGCATGCAGATCATCTTTCAGGACCCCTACGCCTCACTCGACCCGCGCATGACGATCGGCAAGGCGATCGCCGAGCCGTTGATGATCCACAAGCTGTGCCAGACGCGGGAAGAGGCCCGGGACCGCGTGCAGGGGCTGATGGAACGCGTCGGCCTGAACCCATACTTCATCAACCGCTATCCCCACGAGTTCAGCGGCGGCCAGCGCCAGCGCATCGGCATCGCCCGCGCCCTCGCGGTTGACCCCGATTTCATCGTCCTCGACGAACCTGTCTCTTCGCTCGACGTCTCGATCCAGGCGCAGATCCTCAACCTGCTGCAGGACCTGCAGGACGAACTGGAGCTGACTTATCTCTTCATCGCCCATGATCTGCGGGTGGTGCGCCACATCAGCGACCGGATTGCGGTGATGTACCTGGGTCTGATCGTAGAGATGGCGCAGGGCGTTGAGATATACGACGAACCGCTTCACCCCTACACGCAGGCGCTGCTCAGCGCGGTCCCGTGGACCGACCCGAGGCTGGCGCGCAAACACCAGCGCATCGTTCTGGAAGGCGAGGTGTCGAGCGCGATCAACCCGCCCTCCGGCTGCCGCTTCCACCCGCGCTGCCCCATCGCCGAGGACCGCTGCCGCAACGAATCGCCACAGCTGCGCGAGGTCCAGCCCGAACATTGGGTGGCCTGCCACCTTGCGTGAACCTGTGGCAAGCGCTATTTCCACCACCGGCGGGCAAGCCCGCAACCTGTAGGAGTGATAATCACTGTGCAGACATCCGGTAACGCGCTCGCGATCGGTCCGGAGACGCAACTCTTTGTTGACGACGAACTCGTCGGCGCCAAGCAGGGTGTTGTTCGTACGCTCCACCCCGCCCGCAAAATGGAGCAGCCGGTCCTGGTGCCGGACCGCCCGTGGGAAGGGCGGCGAATCTACATCTACGGCAGCGTCCACTACGACGCCGGCGCGCGGCTGTTTCGGATGTGGTACAACACGCGCCTTGGCCGCGGGCAGCAGGGGCGCGCACCCGATCTGCGCTCGCGCACGGGCGATATCATTCTTTACGCTACATCCGAGGACGGCATAAACTGGATCAAGCCCAGCCTCGGCCGGCACGAGTTCGACGGGAGCCGCGCCAACAACATCCTCCTGTTCGACAAGCACAGCCCTACCGTCACCGTTGACGCCGACGCCCCGCCCGACCAGCGCTTCAAGTTGGCCTGCTGGGACTGGGCGGAGGGCAGGAACGGCTATTGGGTCGCACATTCGGCCGACGGATTGAGCTGGCGCGAGTACGAAGGCAACCCGGTCCTGGTTGGCGACGACGAGATCCTCGAGTCAGTTTCGGTCGCCCGCCACCCGCACACAGCCGAGTATTTCGCCTTCCACCGCCGTTGGGGGGCGGTGCGAGGACACGTGAGGCGCCTGGTCGCCGTCGCCACCAGCCGGGACTTCACTGCTTGGGACAGCCACGGCGTCTGCCTGTCGCCGGATGAGCAGGACGACGCCTGGACGCAGGATGAAGGGCAGCGCACCGAGTTCTACGGTATGGCCGGATTTGCATACGGCGGACAGTTCCTGGCGTTTTTGCCCGTGTTCGATGTCATCAAAGATGCACGCGGCGAACCCGGCATGCCCGCGTCCGTCGCCGCGGACGGCAGCACAGGTCTGCACGCGCCGGCAGCGATATCGGAGTCCGGGAAGGAGATCGACCAGGCGCCGTGGGACGGCCCGATTGCGGTCCAGCTCGCCCACAGCCGCGACGGACTCACCTGGCAACGGTTTGAAGACCGTTCGCCCATCATCGCGCGCGGCGAGCCGGGCAGCTTTGATGCCGGTTGCATCCTCTGTTCGGCCGACCGCCCCGTCGTCCACGGCGACGAGGTCTGGCACTACTACACCGCCGTCAACACGATGCACGGCGGGCCGATGCCGCCCAAGACAATTTCGATCGGGCGGGCGGGATGGCGGCTGGACGGCTTCGTTTCGCTGGACGCCGGTCATTTCGGCGGTGTGGTCGAGACGGTCTTGCTGCATGCGGCGGGCGGACGGCTCTTCGTAAACGCGGACGCCGGCGGCGGCCGCCTGGAGATCGAGGTGTTGACCGCCGAGGGAGCGCCTCTGGCGGGGTACACGCGCGACGATTGTCAGACAGTTCAAACCGACAGCGTGCGCCAGACGGTGGTCTGGAAGGGGAATTCGCGCCTGCCTGCCGGCCAGCCGGTGCACCTGCGCTTTCATCTGCGAGATGCCAGTCTCTACAGCTTCCGCATCGACGGGACGGATGCAGCATGAATGGAATATGGTTTTTCGATGACTGGATGCTCGAACGCCGCGACTGCCTGGAGCGCGTTTGGGGCAAGCCGAAGTTTGTGAAGGAGATCTTTTCCGACTTCTATCCGCCCGGCTGGGACGGCTACGGCGGCTACCCGACCGCTTTCTTCGACGAGCGGCTGGGGAAGTACGCGCTCTACCTGATCGCGTTTCCCGGCAGGGAGAGCCGCGACCGCACGCCGGGTGTCAGCGCGGGCGAGTTCCAGTTCCGCCTGCTGTCCGACGACCCGTACAACTGGCCCGACCCCGTCTACGATCCAGAACCTGAACTGGCCTGGCAGCGGTTCGGCGACGTTGTGGTCGACCAGGACGGCGCGCCGGTCTGGGCGCACGCTGTACACACGCTGGCAGGGACCCCGCTGGCGGAGCGGGGCTACGCCTCGGCCGTGCTCGACGTGGAGAATCACCTGACCTGGGGCGGCTTTTCGGAGGACGGCGTCAATTTCACAGTTGACCGGTCAGGACCGTGGCTGGACCCCGGTTCCGACATCGCCGGCGATATTCTGTGGAACCGCGAGGCGGGCCTGTACCAGCTTTTCGTGCGTCCTGTTTACGGTGACCGCCGTGTCGCGATGTCAACCACAACCGACTTTACGGATTTTACGCGGCCGGTCACGATCATGCAGCCGGACCCGCTGGACCGGGTGGGGACCGAGCTCTACGATATGCCGCCGCGTCCGTATGAGGACTTCTACATCGGCCTCCTCAACATCTTCACGACCGACCGCTTCGAAGAGGTCAGCCTCAGCAGCAACTGGCCGCAGATCAAATACTTGGGGCGCATGGATACCCAGCTGGCCTACAGCTACAACGGGCTCTACTGGTACCGCACTGAGCGCGAACCGTTCATCGGCCTGCACGACTACGGCCTGCCGGGCGGCGGCTCCGCCTACGGCAAGGAGATGCTGCGCACGCCGGATGACAAGCTGCTCTTCTTCGTCATCAGCGATTACGGCGGCCACGCGGCGCGCGTCGACAGAAAGACCGAATGGGCATACGGCGCCGGCTACCGCAGCCCGATGATCTACGAGATGCGGCTCGACGGCTTCTGCTCGCTGAAGACCTGGGGGCGCGAGGGGGTGCTGCGCACAAAGGTTATCATCCCTCACGAAGGCGACATGCGGCTGAACGTGCGCACGATGGCGCACACCGGAATCCGCGTGCAGATGCTCGACGGAATGACCGCGCAGCCAATCCCTGGTTACACATGGGAGGAGGCGGATACGATCAGCGGCGACCATCTCCACGCCCGCCCGCGCTGGCGAGAGCGGGATGATATTTCAGAGCTGGTGGACCGGCCCGTGCGGGTGGAGATCTCCATGCTTGAGGCGGAGCTGTTTGCGATCCGGGTGGCGTGCGATGTTTACAACGCGTGTGAGCCGATGGGGTCGTTGTGGTGAGGGGGCGGGACATACTGGCATCAAGAAACGAATAGTCTCATTGTCAAGAAGAGCTAGGAAACGAAAGTGGTCGAAGGAAAGGGGAGTAATGGAAAGCAAATACAAGTGGGACAGATATGTCAAGAAGGCACGAAATTACATTGAGATGGGAAACCTAGAAAGTGATGAGATTAACTATAAGAAAGAAATAGGAGAGAACACGGCTTTGGCGCGCCAGGCGGTGTTGGACGACGACGACAATTGGGTCGAATTGCTCAAAAGAGCTCTTCGACCCAACCACCCTGTAAGTTGGCGGGCACTATATGACTTCAATGAGTGGTGTAGGCAGAGCACAGCCCCAGCGTCCGAAGCACTCAAGACCCTGTGGAGAGAGCCTAGTTCTCCTTTTGCATTTGCCGAGCAGATTCGCTCCTTTAGCGAGAGACTCCCACAGTCAGTGATTCCAGGAAAAAGAAGCAGAGGAACCCGTACGACCGTTGCTTCTGCTCTTCTCATGGGCCTAGACGTAGAGGAATACCCACCGTTTGCGATCACTCTTTTCGAAAAGTCGTATGAGCTCACTGGGTACAATCGACCCGAACCTGGTTCGGGCGAGGAGGTGCTATATAAGCACGCCCTTGACTTCTTAGATCGGTTCATAGAAGAAGCTTGTGCCCGCGATTTGGACTTGACAGACAGGCTATCCGCTCAATCAGTGGCATGGGCAATTCACCATGGAAGAGACCAGATTGCAGAAATCCCGGAACGTAAGGAAGACACGCCCAGTAATCCTCACCCCAAGGACTTACAAGAACTCGCCGATGAGTTGCTTCTACGAGTTGATTTTCTTGAAGAAATCGAGACATTACTTGTCGAAAGGAATCAAATAATTTTCCAGGGTCCACCGGGTACTGGAAAGACCTATGTGGCCCAAAAGCTTGCGCAGCACATTGCTGAATCGAAAGATCGTGTCACTCTTGTTCAGTTTCATCCCTCATACGCCTACGAGGACTTCGTGCGGGGTTTCCGTCCTACGCTACAGGGGGGTCAAGCCGGATTCACATTGCAGGACGGAGCACTTCTGCTGGCCTCTCAGCAAGCGCGGAAAGAGCCAAACGCCAAGCATTTTCTCATTATTGACGAAATCAACAGGGGCAACCTTGCAAAGGTGTTCGGCGAACTATACTTCCTATTGGAGTACCGAGAAGAGGCTATACGTTTACAGTATCAAAGTGAAGGAGAAAAGGATTTTTCTCTTCCCAAGAACCTGTACATCATAGGCACAATGAATACCGCAGACCGTTCTATCGCGCTTGTGGACCTAGCTTTACGTCGTAGGTTTTATTTTGTGGATTTTCATCCTGACAACGAGCCAGTAAAGGGTGTTCTCAGTCTCTGGTTAGAGAAAAACGTACCTCACTTGGAATGGATTGCCAGAGTTGTAGTCGAAGCGAACGACCTGTTGAAGGAGGAGCGACACGCCGCAATAGGCCCAAGCTACTTCATAGAGGATGGTCTCGATAAAGAAAAGGTGCGGCGAATATGGCAGCACAGCGTTCTTCCGTACATTCAAGAGCGACTTTTCGGGGATGATGACCACATCAAGCAATTTGAACTCAAAACGCTATGCAAGAAGGTCGCGCCTCATGTCACTTGGGACGATGACTCGGAGGAAGAAAGTGACGATTCGGGTGATGGTGAAGATAGCAATGTGGACAGCATAAACGATGATACAGATCAACCTGCAGGAATACCAGGAGAGCAACCCGATTCCACTAACGGTGGATGAACGAAGCCGGTTGAACGAATTCTTGCCATCCGTCTCCATCGAACCGGTCATAGGCCAAGAGGAAACATATCGTCTCCGACCTGGATCAATTGTCGGCGCGGTTGAAATCGGTGATATGTCGGTACTCATAAAGCCGAAAATCCACATCCAGCACTTGTTGTCGCTGGCCTGCTATGCCCAAGGCGTTTACAAGCCGCAAGACTATCAATTCGACTTCCAAGAAAGCGAAACGCTGCCCGACGTACTGGCAAGGTCCTTGACCTCAGCCGCCCGTCGAGCCTTCAGCCGCGGGCTGCTGAGCGGCTATCTGACTGAAGAAGACGTCCTCTACACAGTACGCGGGCGCATACAGTTCAACGAGCAGATTCGCCGCCGTTTCGACATCCCGCTGCCAGTCGAACTGCGATTCGACGAGTTCACCGAGGACATCCTCGTGAACCGGCTGGTTAAAGCGGCCGCGGCGCGGCTTCGCCGCATGACGCTTCGCTCGGGCGAGGCGCGGCGAGGACTGGGCTGGATCGCAACGATCCTCGAAAACGTGTCAATGCTGGAGTTCCAAAGCGGGCGCGTGCCAGAGGTCCGCTTCGAACGTCTTAACAAGCACTACCGCACAGTTGTCGGGCTGGCACGGCTGATTCTGCTGCATAGTGAGTTCGAGTCATTTCACGGCGGCGTGCGCGCGTCCGGGTTTCTGATCGACATGAACAAACTTTTCCAGGAGTTTCTCACGCAGGCACTTCGCGAAAGGTTTGGCGTTTCTACAACCAAATTGCGATCCGAATACGGGGTTCCGTTTGATCAGGGAGATTCGGTGAACATGAAGCCTGATCTTTCGTGGTGGGAGGGAGAAAAGTGTTCTTTCGTAGGTGACGCAAAGTACAAGAAAGTAGGGGACAGTCGCGTGCCGAATGCGGACCTGTATCAATTGTTGGCCTACGCAACCGCTCTTGACTTGCCTGGCGGGCTACTCATCTATGCAAAGGGTGAAGAAAATGTCGCGGCGTATGAGGTCAAACATGCCAAGAAGATTTTGGAGGTCGCCGCGCTTGATTTGGAAGACACGCTCGAAGGGATATTTGGACAAATCGACGAAATTGGGGACAAAGTCGAAGAGTTACGATTGAAGGCCCGCAATGCAAGGGCAGTCGCCGAGGCTATCTCTTTGAAACCATTGCCTACTGCTAGACAACAGCCGACTTTGACGGAAAAGCAAGTGCACGCATGAGCCAGACAGACCAAGTCCACGACATCGGCACGCACAAAGAACTCTTCATCGACGAAGCTCCGATCTCATCGATGCGGAACGTCCGCCTCACCATGAACGCGCCCTTCCAGGACCACGAGCCGGTCCTGCTGCCCGAGGCGCCCTGGGAATACCGCCTCCATCCTTACGCGACGGTGATGCGGGAAGGCGACATCTTTCGCCTCTGGTACCTGGCCTACGAGTGGGACCCGCCCGCGGGCGTGGAGCTCCCGGCAACCGGTGCGGCCGCGGACGCGGCCCTCTTCTGGGAGCATACGCGCGGTCGCCTCTGCTACGCGGAATCGAGCGACGGCGTCCACTGGGAGCGACCTGATCTGGGCTTGGTGGATTACCGCGGCAGCGGGGACAACAACATTCTGGCCCCGGCCGTGCATGACCCCGTGCACCAGGCCGGCTGGAACGGCGGCACGGTCTTCCATGACCCGAGCGCGCCGCAAGAGCGCCGCTACAAACTCTGGAGCGAGATCAGAGTTGCAGAGGAGGGCAAGTCCGGCCTCTCCGGCTTTTACTCGCCCGACGGCCTGCGCTGGACGGCGTGCGCGAACAATCCGGTCCCGGGCTATGCCGACTGCCTCAACGTGGCTTTCTGGGACGAGCGGATCAAGCAGTATGTGGGCTACTCCCGGCACTGGACCGCGGACAGCCGCGGGGACTCCTACCGGTCGGTGCGGCGGCTTGTTTCGCCCGACTTCGAAAACTGGCAGGATCTGGGCGCCGTGCTGGCTGCCGACGAGACCGACCTGACACTGCCGGTCAAGCGCAACCGGGAGAGCCGCCAGATCGTGGACTTTCACGGCAACTGCGTCTTCAGATACCCGGGAACCGCCGACGTCTACCTCGCGCTGCCCGAGGCGTGGTGGCACTGGTCCTCCAACCCCTTCCCAGAGGGCGGTCGCGACCAGGAAAAGATGGGCGGCTTCCCCGACGCCGTCGACGTGCAGCTCGCCACCAGCCGCGACGGGATCAATTGGCAGCGCGCGGGCGGGAGAAATCCCTTCCTGCGGTTGGGGCCGTCGGGTGCGGGCGATTCCAAGATGATCTACGCTTTCACACAGCCGGTGCAGGTCGGCGATGAGTTGTGGGTCTACTACGGCGGCTTCCGCTACGGCATCAGCGAAAAGGTCGCTCTCAAACGCGGCGCCTACTTCCGCGCCCGCCTGCGCCTGGACGGCTTCATCTCGGCCGATGCCCCCTACGAAGGCGGCGAGCTTGTCACAGTGCCCCTGCGTTTTCGCGGCCGCAAGCTGTCGATCAACGCCGATACCAGCGCCGGCGGCGCGATCCGCGTCCAGATCGAGGACCGGAGCGGCCAGCCCCTGGCAGGCTACAACATCGGCCAGGCCGACGAAATCAACGGAAACTCGGTTCGCCACATCGCCTCCTGGGCAGGAAACGCGGAGCTGGGCCAGCTGGCGGATCGCGAGGTGTGCTTGCGCTTCAAGATGAACGGTTGTAAGCTCTATGCCTTTCAATTTGTCAGCTAGAAACGTCGCAAAACTTGGGTGAACGGGAGAAAACGGTATGGGCCTTCAGAACGCAGCGGACGGAGAGGCGCTCTCGATCGGTACGGAGACGCAACTCTTTGTTGACGACGTCATCGTCGGCGCAAAGTCCGGCGTTGTGCGCACGCTCCATCCCGCGCAGAAGTTGGACCAGCCAGTCCTCCTGCCGGACCGGCCGTGGGAGGGGAAACGGGTCTACATCTACGGCACCGTCCATTACGACGAGGACGCCCGTCAGTTCCGCATGTGGTACCTCACGCGGCTGGGCCGCGGGCAGCAGCAGCGCGCGCCGGGCCTGCGCGAGCGACAGGGGGATATGATCCTCTACGCGACCTCTGAGGACGGCATCCACTGGGAGAAACCGGATCTGGGGCTGCACGAGTTTGACGGCTCGCGGCAGAACAATATCCTGATATTCGACAAACACAGCCCCACCGTTATCGTTGACGAAACGGCGGACCGATCGGAGCGGTACAAGATGGCGGCCTGGGACTGGAGCCGCGAGCAGTTCGGCTATTGGGTTGCACACTCCGCCGACGGCTTGGTCTGGAACGAGTACGACGTGAATCCAATCCTGATGAACACCGAGGAGACGTTGGAGACGATCACGGTGGCCCACGATCGTCAAAATGGCGAATACTTCGCCTTTCACCGGCGCTGGGGCGACATTGGCGGTTTCGACCGCCGGCTGATCGCTGTGTGCACGAGCCGCAACTTCCTCGACTGGTCCGATCCCGAGCTGATCATCGTCAGCGACGATCAGGACGACGCCTGGGTCCAGGATCCGGAACAGAGGGGTGAATTCTACGGCATGGCGGGCTTCCTGTATGGCCGACAATTCCTCGGGTTTCTGCCGGTGTTCAACGTTATGCGCGATGTCCGGGGCCAGGATGTGGGCGCGGAGCAAAGCCCCTGGGACGGCCCCATCGAGGCGCAGCTCGTGCACAGCCGCGACGGACGCACGTGGGAGCGTTTTTTCGACCGCACACCGATCATTCCACGCGGCGAGCCAGGCAGCTTCGACGCCGGCTGCATCCTCTGCTCTGCCGACAGGCCCGTCATTTGCGGCGACGAGGTCTGGCACTACTACACCGCCATCAATACCATGCACGGCGGAACGATGCCTCCCAAGACGGTCGCCATCGCGCGCGCCTCCTGGCGGCTCGATGGCTTCGTTTCGCTGGACGCGGGTCATTTGGGCGGGGTCGTCGAGACGGTCCCGCTCAATTTGCCGGCGGGCCAACTCGTAGTCAACGCCGATGCCTCGCAGGGCAGCCTCGCGGTCGAACTGCTCTCTGCAGACGGCCAGACGCTTCCAGGATTTTCGCAGGAGGAGTGCACGGCGATCCGGTCGGACAGCGTGCGCCATAGCGTTCGCTGGCAGGGACAGCAGGGTACGCCTGGGAACGGGCCAGTGCGGCTACGCTTTCACATGGACACAGCCCAGCTTTATAGTTTCCGCATCGAAACGGCGGCATGAAGAGCGCCGGACACGTCGACACAGCCATCTTGGCAACGCCTCGACCGGCCTATTGGCTGGATTGCGAAGAGGCAGGTGACGGGACGTGAGCCCGGCGCCGGCTGAAGGAAAGGAGGGGGAGATGCCCTCGGCTCGGGAGGAGTATCTGTTCGACCTACGCGGCTACACGGTGGTCCGGCAGGCGCTCGATGCCGACCACGTGGGCGCGGTCAACGACTGGATCGACGCCCTGCCGCCGCTGGAACAGGAGCAGTGGTACGGCAATGTCTACGTCCACACCTATGGCGGCGTGGATGGCACCAATCTGCAGGACATCATCGAAGGGGGAGAGATTTTCGAACGGCTGATCGACCATCCGGCCTGGATCGATCGCGTGCGCCACTTCCTTGGTCCGTCAACCAACCCATACATCCACGAGGCGCTGCTGAACGTGCGCGAGGGGGGCGGGTTTATCGGTGTTCACTCGGGGGGACACTATAGCGACCATCACCAGCGCAGCGGGCGGCGCAACGGCCAGTGGGTATGCAGCATGTTGTCGCTGCTGATTCCTCTGACCGACGTGGGACCCGGAGACGGCGCGACGATCATCGTGCCCGGCAGCCACAAGTCCGACTTTCCGCATCCCCTGCAGAAGCTGAACGGTGGGATCACGCAGGAACCTGGCGGCATCATCGAAGACGCCGTGGAGCTTCACCTGAAGGCCGGCGACGCGCTCCTGTTCAATGACGCGCTTTGCCACGGCTCCACGCAGCGGACCAATCCCGGCCAGCGGCGCATGTTCGTCTTTCGTTACGTTCCATCGCTTCTCGGCCACCGCTTCGGCTATGTGCCGTCCGCCGAGTTGCTGGCGCGTCTGACACCGGAACGACGCGCCATTGTGCAGCCGATCGTTCCCAAGCGACGACCGCCCCCTTCGCCCAAGTAGGCGACCGAGCCCAATCCAGACCCAGCGCAGCGATTCGCAGCCAACCGACAGGAGGACAGAACTATGACAACCGATGGGCAGCAGATTAAGTCAGGCATTTTCATAATGCCTTTCCATCCGCCGGAGAAACCGTTGGCCCAGTGCTACGAAGAGGATGTCGAGTTGGCCGTTAGAGCTGAAGCGCTCGGATTCGATGAGTTCTGGATAGGCGAACATCACACGATGAAGTACGAGGCAATCGTCGTGCCGGAGGTCTTCATCGGCCGCGTCCTGGGCGAAACGGAGCGGATTCGCCTTGGCCCAGCCCCAATCTGCGCCAACCTGCATCATCCGGCATATCTGGCCACGCGCCTCGCCTTTCTCGACCATCTCTCCAACGGGCGGCTCAATCTCTGCTTCGGGCCAAGCGGAGTAACAACAGATTACGAACTCTACGGCCTTGAGCCGAAGCATGGCGGAGCGATGACGGTTGAAGCGATCGACGTCATGCTGAAACTGTGGTCGTCGGACCCGCCTTACGAGCACAACGGCCAGTTCTGGCAGTTCTCGCTCAAAGAAAACGTCAACGAGGACTCCCAGATCGGGTTCATCCACAAACCGCTGCAAAAGCCCCATCCGCCGATTCTCATGCCGGGCGTCGCCCGCAATTCATATAGCCTGCGAATGGCGGGAGAGTACGGCTTCGCGCCCTATTCGGCCGCGCTGGCCGCGGGCAACATGCTGGCCGACAATTGGGAGACCTACGAGCGCAGTGCGCTAGAGGCGGGCCGCCAGCCGGACAGAGCAGACTGGAGGGTGGCGCGCGCCATATTCCTTGCGGATACAACCAAGGAGGCGGTCGAGCGCGTGCGCACCAATTCGGTCGGACAGAACTTCGAATACATCGCAAACCTTCTCGATATCAGTCTGGGCCGGGACCTGCTCAAACGAGACCCATCGATGTCGAATGCGGACTGCAACCTGGACTACTGGTTGTCCGAGCAGATTATCGCCGGGGACGTGGACCATGCGCTTGAACGCTTGCTGGCGCTGATGGACGAGTGTGGACCGATTGGCACGCTCGTGCTGATGGGCTTCGATTGGGACGACAAGGAGAGCTGGCTGCGGAACCTTGAGCTGTTCGCAACCGAGCTGATGCCTGCTTTGAACAAGGCAGTGGCCGGAAACGGGAACGGTTCTGTACGCAATTGATTAACGTAGAAACGAAGCTCGTTCCGAACAGATATGCAACTCGATTCGATGGTATTTCCGTTGTAGTCACAGGGGAGCAAAATGAAACTCAGCCCTCAGCAACTCCAGTTTTTCGAGACATTTGGTTATCTCCACTTCCCTGGGTTGGTGAAAGATGAGGTCGACTGGATCATCGAGGAGTTCGAAGCCATCTTTGCCGCCAGCGGCCAAGTGCACGATGGGACGCAACGCTCCTGCATCGTACCATTCATCGACCAGCGCGAGCGCCTCTGTACGCTCTTGGACCACCCCAGCATTGACGGGCTGATCAGCAGCATCCTCGGCCCGGACTTCAACTATCTCGGCGGCGACGGCAACTTCTACACCGGCGACACGCGCTGGCACAGTGACGGTTTCCACTCGATCGGCAAATACCTGAAAGTGGCCTTCTATCTCGACCCGCTGACCTCGGATACGGGCAGTCTGCGGGTGATTCCGGGTTCGCATCGCGTGGACGTCGAAGGGTGGTCGGCGCGGCAGGCGCGCGATGCGTCCGAGTTGTGGGGGATTTCGCAGCAGATGGTGCCCCATGTTGCGCTGGAAACGCAGCCGGGCGACGTCGCGGCGTTCAATCACAATCTGATGCACGCTTCGTTCGGCGGCAGCACTGCGCGGCGCATGTTCACGATCAACTGCTGCGCCTACTGCCACTCGGAAGAGGAGATCGAGGAGTTAGAGAAGTTCGTTGCCGGCAGCGCCCGCTTCTGGAAGGATCAAGTGCACTCGGAGATCATGCGCAGCACAGCGTCGCCCTCGCGAATGCGCCATTTGCAGCAGGCGATGGAACACGAGAGCCATCTTCCGGCGCTGGCGGCCAAGGCGCGGGCGGAGATGGATGAACCGGCCCGCGGGTGACACGATGCCGGACAGGATCAAGGTTGGCGTGGTCGGCTGCAGGGTCGGCCGGTCGTGGGTCGAGGGCGCACGCGCCGGCGATGACACGGTCGCGTGGGCAGTCGCCGACCTGAATCAGGAGCTGGCGCGTCGGGTCGCGCACGAGAACGGCGTGCCCAGAGTCTACCGCGACTACGGCGAGCTTCTGGCCGATGACGAGGTCGAGGCGGTTGGGATCGCGACCGCGCCGGATGTGCGCAAGCCGATGGTGATCGATGCGCTCAACGCCGGCAAGCATGTGCTCGTGCAGAAGCCGCACGGCCGCAGCGCGGCCGATGTTCGAGAGATCAACGCGGTCGCAGCGGACTGCGGCAAGACACTCGTCTACTCCTACTTCATGCGGCACGAAGAGGAGAATAAGCGCAGCCGCGGCCTGATCGCCGACGGCCGCATTGGACGCCCCTATCATGCCCGCGTCCACTATCACTATCGCGAGCGCGGCATTGACTTCGAACCGCCGCCGGGCCGGGAATGGCTGTACCGGTGGGGCCTGAAGGGTGGGGCTCTGGGGCAGCACGGCTCGCACTTCCTCGACCAGGCCTGGTACCTGCTCGGTTGCCCGCAGCCGGAGTGGGCCTTCGCCGTAAGCCACAGCGCCTTTCCGACAACGCTGGAGGTTGCACGCCACTCCGAAGACTACATGAGCATTCTGGCGGGCTGCGCCGGCGGCATCACGATCCAGATGGACACGTCGGCGGTCGTACCCACCTGGGCGGACCGGGCGTGGGACCTGCGCCTGCGCATTCTGGGCACAGCGGGGACCATTGAATTCGAGTCTGTCTCGACGGCGCATGGAAGCATGCGGACAGGGACGCGCCGGCTGCTGGATGGCATCTACACTGAAGGCGACAGCTTCGTCGACGAGTACGTAGCGCACGGGAACGGCGACTTCAATGCCGAGATCCGCGATTTCGCCGGCGCGATTCGCGGCATACATCCGCCGGATGTCTCTCCCGGCGATGCGCTGACGTTCATGAGGTTGCTGGATGCGATCTACCTGAGCGCGGAGACAGGTGAGAAGATAGTGGTGGACAGTTAGGCAAAGATTGGGCGGGCCGTGCGGCCCACGGCCAGATTCCCCACTGGCCGTGGGCCGCTATGTCTTGGCGACAGGGTGCAGCGGAAGGTGCTAGCCGCGTGACGGCTCGGCCATTGTCTTTTTCAGTTCACGCGTCAAGTCTGCCAGGTGTTTGTCGTTGGCGCGGACCTGCTCAAGATGCACCATGCGCTCGGGACCGGCCGTCCTGATCATCTCCTCGCCGTGGATACGGTCGATCCAGAAACGGGCCTCGCTGCCGAGAACGGTCCGCAACTCCTCAAGTCGGTCCTCAGGATAACGGCACGAAAAGTTCATCGTGAACATGCGCCGTCGCGCCGAACCGCCGAACGCGGCATGTTTCAGATTGTGGTTGAAGACGACGATGTCGCCAGGCGTGGTCTCGAGGGCCAGCGCGGGGACCTCGCTTCCTTCTTTGCCCCAGATCTTGCCACTCTCCTTAATCTCGGTCTCAACGGCATCGGCATAGGCGTCGCCGACGCGGTGGCTACCGGGAATGATGCGCAACGCACCCGTGTCCCGCGTAAGCGGATCGAGATAGAAAGCGATCTTGATGCTGAGAATCCGGTCGGGTTTGTAGCCGTCGGAGTGCCAGCGGGTGTCACCGGCGTAGAAGTTTCCGTCGCCGCTGGTGTAGTTGAAGTCGTCCCCGCAAATGCTGGCTGCGATGTCGTGGATGCGCGGGTCGTCCAACAAGGAGCTCAGATACACGTTTCGGTCGGGGAAGGGCAAAATGCAGGACCGCTGCTCGCCATCATGTTCCTGCCCGTGGTGACCGCCGCCGTGCTCCGCCCAGACCCTCTCGAACTCCTCGATAATCCTGTCAACACAATCTGCCATTAGCCCCGGAAAGTAGAGGTAGCCGAACGTTTCGAAAAATGCCATCTGCTGCTGCGTCAGCCGCGTCGTGCCCATCGTGCCTCCTCCTTTGTTCACACTATGCGCGCCCCTGGAAATGGGCCGCGATGCGTTCTCCGAACTTATATCCTTATACAATACTTCGTATGCCGGATCAAGCGGGCGACATCAGCGCTGCGAATCCCATGCTTCTTCGCTCGCCAACAGCGCCATCGCCACGAAATTCCACGCCGCCAACTCGGGCAGCATGGCAAACGCGTCAGCTTGGGCATGGGCCAGCCCCGCGCTCAACGCCGCGAGCAAACCGACCTGGACCCATGCAATCGGCCCGCGCCGTAGACGATTGAGCTGATAGAGCATCCAGCCAAGCAACGCGGCCAGCCATGCCAGCCCGACAACGCCCCAGCCGGTGGCATACTCCAGCCAGACGGAGTGAGGGTGCAGCAGGTTTGGGTCCGATGAGGGTGAGGGCTGCATGAAGGCCGGATAGTTCCAGAAAAAGCCGCCCGGACCCACACCCAACAGGGGTGACTCCGTCCACAAGCTCCAGGCATCCCGCCAGATTGCGAAGCGCGTTTGCAAGGTCTCGATGTTCAGGATCCGCTCACCGTATAGGAAGAGGAGCGGTACGACGACCGCCAGGGCCAGCAGACCCATCAGCAGCCGCAGGTGAAGGCGCCAGCGGCCAAATACACGCTCCCCTCCTGCTGCAATCATGACCAGGGTACCGGCGGGAAGACCCAGGAAGAAAGCGCCGCGACTAAGCGTCAACGCCAGGGCCGAGGCCGCCAGCAGCGACCCGGCGGCGATGGCAGACCTGCCAGGCCCCTTGATTGTCAGCAGCCCAGCGCCAATGAGGAGCGTCCGCAGTAGATAGAGCGCGGTCTGATTGGGAGAAAAGGAGATCCCCATCAGGCGGCGCACACCGTCCACAGAGACGCCGCCTCCGAACAGCCAGTCCAATATGCCCGCGCAGGCCGCGACTGCGCCGCCCGCGAAGAGCGCTTTCAAAACGGCGCGACGGTGACGCGGTTTGACTGCGAGGATTCGAATGCCGGCATAGAGCAGAACAGGGACCGCCACAAGCGCCCAGAATCCGTGAACATAGCCCGGCCAGTGCCATACATTGAGAGCGGTCAAGAGGCTGATGCCAATCCAGGCGAGAACCAACCGATCTGTGAACAGCGTCTGACGAATCGCGTTTAACATGCGCGTGATCCGCTGCAAGTTTGTGTAGCCGACGCGCAGCGCCAGGCCGGGCAGCGTAGCCAGCAATGCGGCCTGGGCCGGTGAAACAGTCCAGACCGTTTCGACGAGGCGTAGCTCCTTGTGCTGGAAATGAAAGGGGAGCAAGGCGGCCGTTAGCATCAACCCGGTCAGGGGCTGTGCCGCGATTAGAAAAGCAGCCGCGAGCCAGCAGAGAACGATCAGCGGCGGCCAGGAAGCGAAATAGTAGATGACAAGCAGGACCGCCCATGCGACGAGTTTGCCAACCTGTGGCCAGCGTCGGTAGGAAACCTGCCAACGCGCCAGGGGGAGGTCCCGCAAGATGAGCCTGCCCCGCACGAACAGGATTCCCACCGCCAGCAACAGCAGTGCGAGCCGGGCGTAGAGCACAGTTCGCCCCATATCGCGCGACTCGTCCGGCGTCGTACCGCCTGCCGCTCCATTCGCGGACTCAAAGGCTTTCAGAAGGGGATCTTCCTGCCCTTCCACGTTGACGAGAGCGAAGCCCCACAGGGGATCGGAAAGAGGCGTGTGTGGGCGGTCCACCGGCCATCCCATCGCGGTCAACCAGGTCCAACTTGCTCTCGCGTACCGAATTGCTTCCTGAGAAAAGCGCGCCTGATTGGCCGCGGAAACAGTCTGCCATCTCGCCTGCGTGTTCCGATTCCAACCGAATCGCACCGCCCAGATTGGCGTCTGTTCGTCGCCTGCAGCCACCATCACCCGCCGCACCCACGCCGTCCGCCGGAAGTTGAGCACGTCGACGCGGCTGCGCTGATCGTCCGGCCCAGTTCCAAAGCCGAACGGCTGCACGAGTACAACGTCGAAATAGGGGGCGGCACCGGCCGCGTAGAGACGCTGTAGAAAATAGCCCTCATCGATCGCAGTGTGGCCCCGGTCCCGGGTGGGCGCCAGGGCGGCCGCCAGGATTACAGCGTCGGGATCGGCCGCCCTCACGGCAATGGCAGCCGACTTCAGCAACCGGGCATAGCCGACCGGATCGATGTGCCGGTTTCCCCAGTGGGGGGCTATGTTCGGTTCGTTCCAGATCTGATAGTAGCGAACGGAGTCCTTGTAGCGAACGGCGAAGGCGGAAGCAAATGCAGCATAGGTCTTTGTTGCGGCAGGGGGCGCGAACTGCTGAAGCTGCTGTGCCAGGCGAGCGGTGTTGGCAGCTTGGTCCTCGTCTTCTACCGTTCGATCTACGCTGCCTCTGGCCCAAGGCGGGCTGCCGTCCAGTACGACGACCGGCTCCAGACCGGCGGCGGCGACGTCGGCCAGAACTTGGTCGCTCCACGTCCAATTGTACGCGCCGGGGCGGGGCTCGGTGCGGCCCCAGTCAACTCGTTGACGTACCCAGCCGAAGCCGGCCTCCGACAGGCGGCGCAGCGCTTCCTGCCGTTCGATCGAGTCCTCGTACTGTTCAAGCGCGACGGTGACACCGAGAAACGAGATCGGATCCTCAATCTGCGCGGGGATGCCGCCGCGGGGATTGGCTTCCCCGATCTCCCGCAGCGTCAACGCGGTCTCTGTGGCCAGATAGAAGAGGATTGCGTAGAGGCAAGCGAGACGAGTCAGTCGTATGCCGGTCTGCGCCACGGAACCAGGATCTACGGACGACGCAGGCAATGGTCAAGGATGTTCTGGATGTGGCGCCTCTCCTCGTCGAAAGTCTCCAGGCGTTTCTGGACGGCGCGGATGTCGACGAGCTTGCCCTCTTCCTGCTCGTCGACAGCCTGCCGCAGTATCCTCAGCAAAAGCCCGACGATGCGGCGGCGGCGCTGGTATTCGAAGGGCAGGTGCGGGTCGGAGATCGTTTCCGGCAAAGAGCGGAACCATGCCTCCTTTTCGGCCAACCTGAATTCGAGCCGCAGTTCGGAGTTCCACATCTGGGGGCGCGCCTTGACTGGACTGCGGGAGAGCAGACGCTGCTCCCTTTCCCTTTCTTCGAAGCGGAGAATCCGGCCGTTTTCGGCATTGAGCCAGAGGATGGGCGTTGCATAGTCGGCGCGATCCGGATCCCTGATGTACAGGCTGTTACGCGCACTGCTCACTGCCGCATCAATATGTCCGCGGCAGGGACCGCTCACCAGCGCTTCGTAGACCGATTCGGCGAATGTAACGGCCGACCTGTCGAGGATCTCATAGCGCATGGCAACTACCGCAGGCAGACCGCTTTGAAGCAGCTGGTGTGCGACGCCGGCAAACGGGCGTGAACTGTCGACCTGACCTGCAAGACAGGCATTGAGAAAGACCAACTTCACACACTCTGCTTGCTGCAGGGCTGCGCGCAGCGTAGAGGCGGAGACAAGCGCAGGTGCATTATCCGCCCAGAGCAACAGGCCGTCCTCGTTACCGTGGCCGATGATGTGCAGAATGTCGGGTCGCGTCGCCTCAAGCCGCTCACACAGATGCTGTATGGTAACGCGGCCGTCCAAACGATCCAGGTGCATGCGGCCGGACGAGAGGGCCTCGATCGCGGCGCGAATCTGCCCGCTTTCCTCGTGCGCCGCGAGCCCATCCGCGGTCTCGACCGACACGAGCAGCACCTTCAGAGGAAGCGTTGCCTCCAACGCTCTGGGACGGGCGACGAAGCTCACCAGGTTCTGCGTTCGGACGAGAGAGATCCTCGCATCGGCGCAGAAAGACTGATTGCGCCGCGGGTCGTGCAGCGTCTCCCAGGGCAGTGCGGCGACGGCGGGGGGGTGCAACATGAGCCGGACGCGCAGACGTCCCCCGTCATCCAGGTCGCTGCGCGCCTGGCTCCAGAGATCGCGCACGTGCCCGCGGATCAGCTCGGTGAAGAGGCGGCTGCCAATCTCGGACAGGAGCTGCTCTCCTTGTGTGCGGAAGGGGTCGCCGAGACGGGCCAGGTATTCCTGCCAGACAGGTTGGAGGGCATCTTGATCGAAGGTGGAGGCGCCGCTGAGGCCGCGATAGGTCGCCAGTACCACGTGAGGAGAACTGTCGCCGCTGATTGTGATGTCAAAATTCGTGTAACGGCAGGACATCGACGAAACCAAGGAGGTGATCAGAGACGCTGCTGGCAACGGACCAACAACGGCTGTATAATGAAATTATGGGGGCTGCAACGGAATTCGAGAACAGGCGGCCGGAGCCTCAGACGCCGGCCGGCATTCCAACCGAAGACGCAACCCATTTTACTCCGTTCCCAGCCAGTGGGCAACAGGAAGCCGCCGACGGCGTCTCGGGAAGCGCGGCCGCGGCCGCATATTACCCGAGCCGACGATTCGTCCAGCGGGTAAGCATTCTTGCATGGACGGTAGCAGCGACTGTCGCCGTTAGCCTGTTCCTGCGGCTGCCAACCGTTGTGCTGACCTTGAACGCGCTCGGCTCGCCGATGTCGATCCGTATCAGCGAGACGACTGTGATCGCGGTCTTCATCGCTCTCCTGACAGCAAGCGGCACCGAGCGGGCTATCCGCACACATCCTTTCTTTGACGAGAGTGCTGTGGGCTTTGGGCCTGACAAGGGGCAGGCGCCCGCCGGCCGTACCTGGCTGTTCTGGGGCCTGCCGGCCGCGATCTCAATCGTGGCAGTGTTGCTGGCGCCGCTGGCCAATACGCCCCTATACCAGGCCGGTTCGGCGCTCCTCAGCGGACTGCTGATCACGATAATTCTATTCAACCTGCACGCAACCGTCGTCCGGGACTCGCCGGCCTATCGACAGGCCCGCATTCTTCTCAACGTACTCTCCTACGCGGCCGCTTTGGCGCTCTTCCTGCTAGTCTATCAGACGCGCACGCGTAGTCTGCTGTCCAGTTCCCTCATCTTCGCGACAGCGTCGCTGCTCACGGTTGAACTTCTGCGCGATGTCACGCCCCGGGTGAATGTTGTGCTCAGCTATGCCGCCCTGGTTGGGATTGTTCTCGGCGAAGTAGCGTGGGCGCTCAACTATTGGCCTCTCTCAGGCGCAAGCGGCGGGCTGCTGCTGCTGTTGGTCTTCTATCTCTTCGTGGGGCTGGCCCGCCATGCTTTGCATGAGGGCCATCTCAGCCGCAAGCTTGTCCTGGAATATGCGGGATTCGCGATCCTGGCGCTCGTGCTCATCGTCCTGATCGGGCCAGGACTCTGACCCTGTCTGTCATTTCGACCCCTAGCCACTGGAAGCCGCGTGGGCAAGACGGTCGAAGTTTCCTCGCCAGGCCGCGCGTAGCTGCGGTTGGGCAACCAATTGTCGGACGGTCTGAGTCAGCAGCAAGTTGACCGGCGTTTCGACGCCAACCTCCTCCCCTTTACGCACGATTGCGCCGTTGTACCAGCCTATTTCGCTGCCGCGTTTGCCAGCGTCCAGGTCGAGAAAAAGACTGGGCATCTTGCCCCCGCGCGCGCCGCCGACAATACGTTGGAGGGCGGGCCGCAGGAGCGCGCGCGGCCCGAAGCGCAGCAATGGCGCCAGCGCCCCCAGCGGGTATTTCTCCACATTCAAGAGTGGGATGCCGGCCGCGGACATCACCCGCAACGCCTCCCGCAGCGCGTCGATCTCCAGGTTGGCGATGCGCGTGTCGGCGAAGGTCACGCCGGGCGGTTCGGCGAGGATCGCGCTGGTCGCATTGCCGATCATATTCATGATCAGCTTCGACCATTTCATCGCCGAGGCATCCGCGTATACCTTGGCGGGAATGCCGGCTGTGGCGAAACATCGGCTGATGGTGCTCAGTGAAGCCTGGTCTCTGGAGGCGCTGTCCTCGACTCGCAGGCCGGCGCTGGCTGTGGAAGCTGCCATCCAGGGCGCCAAGCCGACGGCGAATCCGGGCTTCGTCACCTGAACGGTACCCGGCTCAAGCACTTCGACCGGCGCGGTGATAGTCCCGGCAATGACAGAATCAGGTCCTAGACGCGCGGCGATGGTCTCCTCGTTGCCGACGCCGTTTTGCAAACTGAGGACCGGCGGCAATGGGGCGACTCCCATGGCCGCCGCCTCGGCCAGTTCGTCGAGCGCGGCCGCCGTGTCGTAGCTTTTGACGGTGAGGATGGCGAGATCAAATGGGGAAGGCAGGGTAGCCGTTTCTTCAGTTTGAGAAGCGCGACCCGTTCCTCTTTCTTGGCTGAGAAAGGCCTCACGCGTAGAAGCGGCCGCGGCGACCGAGCGAACTGTTTGCGTTGCGCCGCCGGCCACGCGCAGTTCCAACCCGCGATTGCGCACAGCCGCGGCCGTGCGGGCGCGTCCGACCAGCGTCACATCGATGCCGGCCGCTGCGAGCCTGCCGCCGACGAAGCAGCCGATCGCCCCCGCACCGATCACAACGATACGAACTGCGCTCATTCTTCAGTTTCCGCCGAGAGGCCGCCGCGCCTGCAGGTCATACAGCCCATAGGCGGCGGCGAGAATTTCAATCGGATGGCGGGAGGGCAGGCCGGTGCCGTGTTCCAGCTGCCAGCGACAGGTCTCGGAATCGCAGGCAGTACAGGCAAAGGAACTGCTTGCTTCAGTCCCTGCGCGCTGGGTGGCGACGAAGTCGAACAGCTCCGCCCCCACGTCCATGGCGATCCGGTACTTCTCCACCTTGTAACCGTACGTGCCGGCGATGCCGCAGCAGCGGGCATGGCTTTCGCGCAGTTCGAGCCCGGGAATGCACGAAAGGATATCGAGCGCGGGTTTGCCGATGCGGTGCGCCCGCAGCTGGCAGGGCGCGTGATAGGGCAGAACAAAGGGCTGACCGGCGTCGTCCAGAGGTTTCATGTCAGCTGGCAGGTCGGCCTGTTCCTGCCGCGCGCGCAGCCATTCGAAGATGTCCCAGGTAGCGAACTTCAGCGCCTGGACGCCGGCGTCGCCCTCAAGGTCGAGCAGCTCCGGCGCCTCCTCCTTGAGTGTCAGAGTACAACTGGTGCTGCTGCCGAGAATCGGATAGCCGGCCTCAATGTAGGTTGTCAGCCGTTCCACGTTACGGCGATGGTACTGCTCGGCCGCACCGAACTCCCCATTCGACAGCAGCGGCAGGCCGCAGCAGTTCTGAGGCGGCACTATGACCTCGTAACCGAGATGCTCCAACACCAGGACTGTTGCCATCCCGACAAACGGTTCGTAATGCTGGGTTGCACAGCCGTGAAAGTAGACGACCTTGCGTTCAGAGCGCAGCCGGTTCGAGTTTGTGCGTAGCAGCCAGTGTGTGAACGTCTCGGCGTGCCAGCGGGGCAGCGGCGCCTGCTCGGCCACGCCGAACAGGGCTGCGGCCAACCGCCGTGCGAGACGGTTGTGCAGAAGAAAGTTTGCCAGGCGCGGCGCGAGACTGCCGACTTTCCCCAGGAGCTCATTGCGGCCGAGGAGCCGGTTGCGCAGAGATAGGCCCTGCTCGGCCACCATCTGGGCGCGGGCGCGGGCGTTGATCTCGGCGATGCGAACGCCGGTCGGGCAGACTTCGTTGCAGACGCGGCAGCCGGAACAGTAGTCGACCGACGCATCGGGCGAACGGGGCTGACCGATTTGGCGGAATCGCTCAGACTGCGGGGCGGCGTACTTTGGACCGGGAAAGCGATCGGTAACCTGGGAAACCGGACAGTAGCTTGTGCAGATATTGCACTTAATGCAGGCGTCCAGGCTCAGTCCGGCAGAGTGCAGTGAAACGGTGTGCATCGAGAGAATCCCGGTAAAGGGCGGCTAGTTGACGGCGGCCGGCGGCTGACTGACTGCGCGAGCGACCGCCTTGGCCGCGGCGTAGGCTGTGGCGATGGAGATGCCTTCGCGGCTGCGCTCGCGTATCGGGTCGGTATGGGCGAGAACCGCGCCCGCGGCCCACAGGTTATCATAGACCGGTGCGCCGCTCTCATCAAGCGGTTGAAAGCGGGCGTCGACGGCCACACCTCCCTGAAAGACTGGATGGCCTCGACTATCCAGGAAGAGGGGGCGCAGCCATTGCGAGCGCGCTCCGGGCGCGGTCACAGGCAGGGCGAATACAACTTCTCTAACGCGGCCGCTGCGTTCGCCGAGGATGCCGCCGCCGAGGATGCCGCCGGTCGCGAGCAGATAGCTGCGCGCGCTGTGCCGTAACGGGCGGCTGCCTGTCTCGGATTCGACCCACTGGATGCGGCGCCCATCTGCTCGGAATCCGCGCGCCTCCATCCCCGTTTCAACGCGCACACCCAGGCCTGCCAGGAGTTCGCGCAGTGTTGTATCCAGCCGCATACCCGGCACGCTGGGCGGCAATGTCGGAATCTCGAAGACGGCTCGTGAGGCGGTGGCTTCCTGTAAGCGCGCGCAGATTCGGGCGTGGCTCCGCAGCCCCAGCACCGCCGGCAGGCCCACCCGTTCATCCGCGGCCGCATCTGCAACCATTTCGGCCAGGCGGGCTTGCGCGGCCGGCTGATCGAGGAGCCGGGCCAGCTGCAGCGGGCTTTTGTCGCGCCGTGTCGTCAGCTTGTCGAGCGGCACGGACGCGCTGCGGGCACGGTGGCCCTGCCTGCGCAGGTTTTCGGCGATGAGGGCCGGATAGAAGTCGGTCATGCCGGACAGCCCGACGATCACCATCGGCCGTACATCGGCCAGATTGGCCTGCTGCTGGGCTGCCGGTGCCAGATAGACCGGTCGCGGCGCGCCGACGGGCGAAATGAGCAGGGAATTGCCCCCGTCCCGCCAACCTGAGCGGCCGGGTGTGCCCGCGAGATCGGAACCCGCGGCGGATTCATACGGCAGTCCGGCCCCGGAGACGAGCCGCTGGAATTCGACCACCGCGGTCCGGATTGCGTCCGCCCCCAGCAGACGGTACGGATGCGCGGCCGGCAGTTCGGGTACTGCTTCAGCCCAGTTGGCGACCGGCCTCTGCTCGCCCGGCAGATAGCCCAGGAGATCGATCGTACCGGCTTGCCAGTGGGTCGTCCCCATTCCTTTGGCGATCACCCGCACGCGCAACCCTGACCGGGCAGCCGTGTAGGCGGCAAAGAGGCCGGTCAGGCCAGCGCCGATTACGAGGAGATCGAGCATGGGGCGTGAGTGTCGCGCTTTGAGCGGAGGCAGACTGGCCTACAGAGCCGCCAGAACGCGAAGTGCGCCAAAGGCCTCACCGTCGGTCGAGGTTCAATCTTCACTGTTTTGGCGGTAGAAGGCCGACATCGGGCTTTCCTCGTGCTGACCGGGCAGATGATCGGCATTGAAAATGCTCAGGTAGATCAGCTCGTCGAGTCGTTCCTGGCGCAGCTGCTGACCCCACAGGATGGGCGCAACGCCCTTCCAGCGTTCCTGCAGGAAGTCTCGCAGAAGCAGATTGGGATGTGAGACGGTCGCCTCTGGATCGATGGCGGCGGAAACTTGAAAGGCTGTGCCGGAGGGGGCCGGGTCTGGGACGGTGCCCGCCCTGACAGGGGGTACGTTTTCGCTGCGGGCCGGCGATTGCAGGAAGGCCACATCCCACTCTGCGCCGCAGGGCGGCGCGGCTTGTTCCTGCGGGCCGGTCTCGCCGGCGGCGCGCATTTCGTGCAGGATGCCGACGGCGCGATAGGTGCAGAAGCCGCCCTGGCATGGCCCCATCCCCAGACGTACGTCGCGGCGCAGGTCGTCCAGGGTAACGGTCGGGTTGCGGCGCACGGCGTTTTCGAGCATCGAGCGGGTAACCAACTCACACTCGCAGACCAGCTCGGCCTGCAGCCGGTTGTCCTCGACTTCCTCAAGCCGGTGGCCGAGCCAGTAGTGACCCTGTTCGACGCCTGGAACGACCGTGTCCGAGGTGCGGCACGGGCGCGAGACGCGCAACTGCGTGCAGGCGGCATCAACGGCCACTTCGGCCATGCGGCGAAATGTGGTCCATTTGCCGCCGGTGATGGTGAGTAAGCCACTGACCCCATCGCGATCCTCGTGGTCGAGAAGGGCCGTGGAGCGGGTCGCGTCGCGGCTATCTCCGCTGAAACTGTCCTGATAGAGAGGGCGGACGCCGGCCCAGGCGCGCAGGATTCGGCTCCGGCTCAGTCCTGGCACCAGCTTGTCGCCCTCGGCGAGCATCAGGTCGACCTCCCAGGCCTCGATGCGCAGATCTTCCGGTTGATTCACCTGTTCGTCAGTGGTACCGATGACGCTTACGGTGTGAATCGGGACCAGGATATCGCCGTCACCGGGCATTTTGCAGCGGTTGATGACGGTGTTGGTCAGGCGGGCGTTGGTCGCCAGCATCACGCCCTTGCCCAGGATCATTCTGACTTCGATGTCAGCGAGGGCAGCGACGCGGCCGGCCCACGCGCCGGCCGCGTTGATAACGAGGTCGGCGTTGATGTATAGCTCCTCGCCCGAGACGGTATCGACGACGGTGGCACCCGTTACTGCTCGGCTGCCCTCGCCGCCGGAGATCTGTAGCCCGACAAGCTCATGATAGGGCAACAGCTGCGCGCTGGCCTGGCGCGCGGCCTGGGCAGTGGCGTGGGTGGCGAGGAAGCTGTCGGCGGCCGCGTCGGGCAGTTCAAAGACGCGGCTGATGCGAGGATTCAGCAGCGGTTCGCGACGTAGCGCCGCTGCCGTGGAGATCTCCTCACACGGGATCGCGTGGCGAAGGCAGGCGGCCGCGAAGCGGTCGGGATAGTCGGTTTCGTCCTCCGGCGTGACCACGAAAAAGCCGCCGGTGTCCTCGATGCAATGGGTATGCGTGCGGCGCAGAATGGCGTTCTCGCGCAGACATTCGACCGCACTGTCCGGGTCCTTCACCGCATATCTTGCGCCGCTGTGCAGGAGTCCGTGGTAGCGCCCGGTCGTACCGTGTGTGAGGTCGCGTCTTTCAACCAGGACAGTGCGAAAACCGCGCAGAGCCGCATCCCAGGCCACGCCGGTTCCGGTTGCCCCGCCGCCAATCACCAGGATTTCCGCTTCTAACCGTCGCATCGAAATCTCTACAAATCGTGGAGGAGTTGGTGAATCTCCTGGGCGCGGCTGCATTGGAGCGCCGTTGCGGCCAGCGCCTCTGCCGCGGCCATATCCACGCGGCGGATGGCGGACTTGACGAGGGGAACGGCCGGACCGGCTACGCTGACTTCGTTCAGGCCCAATCCGAGCAGGAGCGGCTGCACAGACGGGTCGCCGGCGACTTCGCCGCAGATAGCGACGGGGATACCGGCTGCACGCCCGGCCTCACAGGTCAGGGCGATAAGGCGCAGCACGGATGGGTCGAGCGGGGTTGCGAGGGTGGCGACCGTGCTGTTGACGCGGTCTGCGGCGAGCGTGTACTGGGCCAGATCATTCGTGCCGATGCTGAGAAAATCGACCTGCGGGGCGAAATGGCGGGCCAGCAGGGCGGCCGACGGCACTTCGACCAGGACGCCGATTTCAAGCGTGCCGAGCTCTTGGCGGCAGTGTCTGTAACCGGGGATCTTCTCGAACAGGGCCAACGTTTGCTGGACCTCGTTCACCTTGGAAATCATCGGTATCAGAACGCGAATCCGGCTTACCGGCGAGACGTCATGCGCCAGTTGCACGAGCGCGCGGAACTGGTCGGTCAACATCTGGGGATGGCGAAGGAGCAGGCGGATGCCGCGCACGCCCAGGAAGGGGTTTGCCTCGGCCTGCTGCTGCAGATAGGGGACCGGCTTGTCGCCGCCGATGTCGAGGAGACGCACAGTCAGAGAGTGATTGTTGGTGTAGGAATGCACGTCGCGGTAGGCGGCCAGTTGCTCTTCGATCGAAGGGGGGCTGGCGCGATGCTGGAACAGGTTTTCGGTCCGCAGCAGCCCGATTCCCTCGGCGCCGTTTGAATCGATGTGCAGGAGATCTTCGCGACTATTGACGTTTACCCGAACGGGGATGCGAACGCCGTCCGGAGTCAGAGCCGGCTCATGCGACTGGGAGAGGGCCTCTGCCTGGAAACGCTGCAGACGCGCGCGGGTCAGGCGGTACTGTTCGAGCGTCTCCTCATCGGGATCGACCAGCATGCGTCCGCGAATGCCGTCGACGATGCCGAACATTCCGTTCTGCAGCTGTAGAATCTCGGACCCGGCGCCGCAGACGAGAGGAATGCCCAAGCTGCGGGCCAGAATCGCGGTGTGTGCGGTCGGGGTGCTGGCAGCGAGTGCAATGCCGACGACATGCGCCTGGTCGAGATGGGTTGTATCGAACGGTGTCAGGTCTTCGGCCAGCAGGATCGTTCCGGTCGGCAGCGTATCCAGCTGGCGGGCCGATGTAATGCCGCCCAATCGATTCACCAAGCGCTGGCCGACATCGCGGACATCGGTTGCACGGCTGGCAAAGTACTGGTCGCTGAGTCCGCGGAAGAGCTGGACGAGCTGGCCGGTGGCCAGATGGGTCGCGCGCGTGGCATCCGAGCCGGCGTCGATGGCGGCGCGCACCGCGTCGGTGAGCGTGCTGTCGTGGAGGATTTCGCGATGGACGAGGAAGATATCAGCGGTCGCGGCCTGGCCGATCTGGGCAAGGCGGGCCAGTTCTTCATCGACAAGCAGCCGGGCCGCCAGGAAGCGTTCCCATTCTTCCACGGGGGTCCCAAACTGGGCAGGATGCGCGACGTAGCCGTCGCCCCGTTCGCCCACGCTCTCGCCGACTTGCGCGGCCGGAGCGTATTTGTATACGTTGCCGAGTCCGACACCCGGTGCTGCTGAAAGTCCATGAAAGATCTGCTGCACAGATACTTCTCCGCCGGTCTTAGCGAAATCGTTGGGTCGAACGTCAGAAGAGGGAGCGGAGTGCGTCAATGGCCGCGACGGCGTCCGGACCGGAGGCCGCCAGTTTCAGGTCATGGCCCTGGCGGGCCTGCAGTTGCATTAGCTGCAGGATGCTCTTGAGATCGACTGCGCCGGTCTCGCGGCTGAGGTTGGAGGCGGTGATCTGCGACTGAAACCGGCTGGCGGTGCGCACAACGTCTCTGCCGGAGCGCAGATGGAGGCCGCGGGGATCGGTGACGGTGACCACCACGCTCTCGCTAGGAGGCTGGGCGCCTGTCTCGACTTCGGTCACGCCGTCGCCGCGGCCGTCATGTTCCGGCAAGTGCCCGGCGGAGGAATTGACCTGGCACTCCAGTTCTCCTTCAGTTGCGCGTTTTTGCGGTTCCTGCGGCCGATTCATTGCGGTTCCAAGAGGCCTTTTGGGTGAAACACTCGTTTTGTCATCCAAGTTTCGGGGCCGAGAGCGCGGCCTCTGCCTGGGCATTGACAACCTGTAGAGGCTCCCCCATGCTGGCGTGTAGGGCAGCGACAATTGCGCCTTCCACAAGCGGCGCGTTGCTCAACAAACAGTTGCGGCGACGCGCTTCCGGCAGCATCTCCAGGGCGATCTCGGCCGACATAACCGCGCTGCCAACATCCATCAGCAGCAAGACGCCGTCCTCACACCAGGCCTCTTCGATGGCCGTCAGAACTTTCTGCGCGTCGGTCCCTAGCGTTTCGCAGTCGTCGGAAAGTCCCCCGGCCAAGCTGATGCAGACCTGTTCCCCTGCCATCTGAGCTGCCAATTCGTGCACGCCCTGGGCCAGTCTGGCACTATGGGAGACGATTACCAGACCGATCACCTCGTTCGGCCCCCGACAACAGACCGCATAGACTGTGCCAATCCAATCCCTACCGGCGATTTCGCAAAGCGCTTTTTCACACCGTTCACTCTACCCAGCCGAGCGTGCGTTCGACCGCCTTTTGCCAGCCTGCGTAACCCTGGGCCCGCTCAGTCTCCCCTATCTGCGGCCGCCAGATCTTGTCCACCTGCCACTGCTTACGCAAGCTCTCGAGGCCCGGCCAGAACCCGATGGCGAGACCGGCTGCATAGGCCGCCCCCAGGCTGGTCGTTTCGGCGATGCGGGGGCGGACGACCTCCGCGCCGAGGATGTCGGCCTGCATCTGCATCAGCAGGTCATTGACGGTCGCGCCGCCATCGACCTTGAGTTGCCGCAACGGCGCGCCTTCGCTGTCCGCATTCATCGCTTCCAGCACCTCGCGCGTCTGATAGCAGATCGATTCGAGCGCCGCCCGGACGACATGGGCCCGGGTCACATAGCGGGTAAGGCCGACGAGAACGCCGCGCGCGTCGCTGCGCCAGTGGGGGGCGAACAGGCCGCTGAAGGCCGGCACAAGATAACAACCACCGGCATCTTCGACGCTGCGCGCGATCTCGTCGCTTTCTGCTGCCGAACGAATCAGCTGCAGCTCGTCGCGCAGCCACTGCACGGTCGCGCCGGCCATCGCGATCGAACCCTCCAACGCGTAGACGGGCACGGAGCCGCTCATCTGGTAGCAGACGGTCGTCAGCAGGCCATTGCTGCTATGGACGATCTCTTCCCCGGTGTTCAGGATCATAAAGCAGCCGGTGCCGTATGTATTCTTGACGTCGCCCGGGCTGAAACAGGTCTGGCCGACCGTCGCCGCCTGTTGATCGCCCAGGTTGCCGCAGATTGGGATGGCGGCGCCAAAGGGGCCATCGGTTGCGGTCGTGCCGTAAAAGGCGGGATCGCTGCTGGGTCGGATTTCGGGCAACAGCGAGCGCGGGACCTGCATTATCTCCAGCAGCTCCTCGTCCCAGTCGAGCGTCTGCAGGTCCATCAGCATCGTCCGGCTGGCGTTGGTCGGGTCGGTTACGTGCACGCCGCCGGTGAGGAGCCAGATCAACCAGCTATCGACCGTACCGCAGAGCAGTTGTCCTGCGTCGGCCCTGGCCCGCACGCCTTCAATGTTTTCCAGGATCCAGCGAAATTTCGGGCCGGTAAAGTAGGTTGCCAGCGGCAGGCCGGCCTTCCGGCGGAATATATCGGCGTGGCCGGCCTCCTCCAGACGCCGACAGATGCGGTCGGTGCGCGTGTCCTGCCAGACGATGGCATTGCAGACCGGTTCGCCGGTGTCGCGATCCCACATGACGGCGGTTTCGCGCTGGTTGGTGACGCCGAGTGCGGCGATCTGACCCGGTTCGACGCCGCACTTTGCCAGTGTGGCCCGGACCACCGCCTGGGTACGCTGCCAGATTTCGAGCGGTGCATGCTCTACCCACCCGCTACGCGGGAAGATCTGCTCGTGCTC
The DNA here is from genome assembly GCA_022827195.1 of Caldilineaceae bacterium. Taxonomy (GTDB): domain Bacteria; phylum Chloroflexota; class Anaerolineae; order Caldilineales; family Caldilineaceae; genus Bin5. The sequence continues at coordinate 87,243 of JAJDTL010000022.1, read as the reverse complement.
CTGCTGTTCAGACCCGACAATTGCCCCGTTCTGGTCAAAGAGAATGAAACGGGTGCTGGTCGTGCCGGAGTCGATCGCGCCTATCAGCTGGCCCATCAGCCGCAATTCCGCCGGCTGGCTGCCGAAGGGGCGCGGCTGGCGCGGATGCCGTCCATTATTCGCTGTCCGCCGTCTTTGTCAGGACCTCCGCCGCGGTCTCGAAGAGGAAGTAGGCGCTGGTCGCGCCCGGGTCCTGATGGCCGATAGAATGTGGACCGAGGTAGCTAGCACGGCCCTTCCTAGCCTCGATCTCGATCGTGTGCTTCATGCCCAGGTGGGCGGCTTGACGGGCCGCGGCCAGAACGACTGCGGCACTCTGATGTGCTGCCAGTGCGGCCTCCATCGCCTCGACCGCCGGCTGGATGGCGTCGATCATCGTCTTATCGTCGGCCTGCGCCTTGCCCCGCTGCTGGAGTCCATCCAGGCCGTAGCGGAACATCTGCGTCAGCTGCGCCAGGTCGACCGAGCGGCCATTGGTGGGGCTGGTGGCGGCGCGCAGGAAAAAGGTCCCGTACAGCGGCCCGGCGGCCCCGCCAACGCCGCTAATCAGCGTCATGGCGACCGAGCGCAGGAAGGCGCCGATGTCGTCGGATGGCATCTCTTCCTGAAGCCGCTCCTGCAGTTTTCCCATGCCTCTGCGCATGTTTACCCCGTGGTCGGCATCGCCGATGGCTGTATCCAGCTCTGTCAGATGGTCCTCGTTTTCGATGACGCGTTCGGCGTAAGTCAGAAGCCATCTGCGGAGTTGCGCTATTGAGATCTCCTGGCCCATCATTTGACCCCGGTGGTTTATGGCTAGCGCCGGTTTTCAATGAACGGTATTGACCCTATCCACGGTTCACAGTTTGCTTCGGTTACCAGTGCAAGGCGGGCGTATGCACGGGGGCATCCCACAGGTTCAGCAGTTCATCGTCGAGTTTCATCAGCGTTATGGTGTACCCGCCGCGACCGAGGCTGGTGACATAGTTTCCAACCAGCTGGCGCTCGACCTGAATGCAATGCGACGCAAGCATTTCGTGCGTCGCTTCAGAGAGGAGATAGAGTTCCAGAGGCGGCGTCCCGCCCATTCCACTGATCAGAAGCAGCACCTGTTCACCGGCGGAATAGGGCAGATCATCCAGAATGGGCTGCATGAGCAGGTTGACGATTTCCTGCATGCCACCGCGCACAGGGCGCACTTCGCCCGGTTCGCCGTGGATGCCGACACCCAACTCAATTGAATCGTCTGCCAAGCCGACGCCGGGACCGTTGCGGGGTAGGGTATAGAGATTGGTGCCGACTCCCATGCTGCGGGAGACATCCACGGCCCGCCGTGTCACCTCGACAACATCTCTTAGTGAATAGCCCGCTTCGGCGGCTGCCCCGGCGATCTTGCAGGCCAGCGCAGCGGCGCCCAACCCGCGCCGGTTGGCGACCTCCGAGATGGAGACGTCGTCGTTGACAAGCACGGCGCGTGCTTCAATTCCTTCCTGCGTGGCAATTTCGATCGTCAGGTCCGTGTTGAGCACGCCGCCGGCGTAGTTCTTTACGATAAAGAGCACACCGCCGCCGCGATTTACCGAGTGGACCGCGGCCAGCAGCTGGACCGGTGAGGGGCTGGTAAAGATGGGGCCGGGGCAGGCGGCATCCAACATGCCGAGGCCGACATAGCCGGTGGGCAGCGGTTCGTGGCCGCTGCCGCTGCCGCTGATGACGGCTACCTTTCCGGCGGGCGCGGGCGCGGTCCGCTCGATGTAGTCCGGATCGAAATGAACCTGGATCGTGTCCGGGTGACAGAGCGCCATGCCGCGCAAGCTGTGGGTGATTGCGCTGCCCGGGTTACTTGTGAGACATTGCATGGTATTTCGTGGCCAAGGGACTCAGATGCCAGCCGATATTGTAGCCCGAACCATCGCTTTTTCCAACGAGGATCCGCGGCGGGCGCTTGGAAGTGTCGCGGATGCGGACAGGTTCGCGTCTCAGGTTCAGGAGAACTCCTCCTCAACGCCAAGCTCGTCGGCCAGCGCGGCGAGCTGCTGCCAGGTCGACTCCTCGATGAAGATGCCTTCTGCGCGCCCTCGCTGCGCACGTTGATGCTCCAGTTCGCCCGGGTAGTAGACGCGTTCAAAGCCTTCTGCAGGCGGCGTGGCGGTCAGGTAACGGGCGAACTCGGTTACCTCCTGCTTGAATTCGGCCAGCGGGCGAAAGGCATCGACGCGGAAGACGGCCATGAAGCAGCCGTCGTTGTGGCGGCCCGTCGGTTCGATGCCGAAGCCCAGCCCAGTGAGCAGGCCGGAGAAGATCTCGACCATCGCGGAAAGCCCGTAGCCCTTATGCCCTTCGCTGCCGCCCAGGGGAAGCATGGCACCGCCGTTGCGAGCGGCGGCCGGGTCGGTCGCGGCGCGGCCTTCGCTGTCGATCACCCAGCCAGTAGGGATCGATTGTCCGCGGGCGATGGCAACACCCAGTTTCCCGCCGGCAACCGCCGAGGTTGCGATGTCGATGTAAAAGGGGCCGTCCAGGTTGGAAGGGACGGCGATGCAGATCGGGTTCGTGCCCAGTCGCGGCTCCCGCCCGCCGAAGGGGGCAACACTCTTAGGCCCGCGGCCGGAATCAGCCGTCATCAACCCGATCATACCGGCCTCGGCTGCCATAAGCGGATAGTCGGTCAGGCGGCCGACATGGCCCTGTCGCACGACCGTGGCGGCAGCGACGTTCTGCGAACGGGCTTTTTCGATGGTGATCTCCATTGCGCGTTCGGAAACGGTGAAGCCGAAGCCCCAGTTGCCGTCGACGACGGTCGTTGTCGGACTTTCCTCGATAATGTCGAAGGGCGCGCCCGGCTGCAGGTTGCCCTTTTGGACCGAGGCGATATAGCCGGGGATATGGATGACGCCGTGGGAATCGTGACCGGCGAGGTTGGCGGCAATCAGGTGGCGGGAGATGGTTTGAGCCTCACCTGCCGAGGCGCCGGCAGCCTGCAAGAGGCGTCCTGCAATCCGTTCGAGCCGGTTGGCAGCTATGTTTGGCATGCTTAGTGCTCCTGTGGCCGGTCGCCGGCGCGCATGGCGGCGGCTGATGGTCGACGGTCGGGCAGTTGGCTGCTAGCGCGTGGCAAACTCGGGCCTGCCCAGCGCGTCGGTGGAGTCCTGGCGTTCGTAGTAGTTGAGATGACCGCCGGCATCTGCGAGGATGCGTCGCCGCGCAAGCGCAATGCGCTCCGGGTTGCTGTTGGCGACGTTCACCTGGCAGCTGGGGTCGGTCTCCAGGTCAAACAGGCGGGGATTACGCCATTCCACGGTGCTGAAAAACCAGGTCCGGTCGTCGCGATACCAGACGGAGTTGCCGTAACGGCAGGTAAGGTATTGGCGGCGGGCAAATCCTTCGGTCCCTTCCAGCAGCGGCAACAGGCTCATGCCGTCGGCCGGGTAGTCGGCGTGCAGCCCGCCGGCCGCCAGGACCGTCGCGGGCACATCGAGCGTGTAGACCAGCTCATCGCGCACCTGACCGGCGCCCAAGCCGGCCGGATGGCGCACCAGCAGGGGAATGTCCATTGTGCCCGGGTACATGTAGTCGGCGGGCTTGCCCATCACATTTTCGGCGTTGTCGCCGAAATTTGTACCGTGATCGCTGAGAAAGAGGACCAGCGTATTCTCGCGCAGCCCGAGGCTGTCGACTGTCTCCATTAGGCGCCCGAACCAGGTGTCGACCATCGTGACGAGGCCAGCATAGTTGGCGCGCAGGCTGGGAAGGCGGCCCTCGTACTCGGCGTCGGAAGGACCGTATACAGCAGTCAGGCAGACCGGTTCGCGGTCGGCGCGGCTGCCGTACAGGTCGTAGTAGTGCAGGGGTGCTTCCCATGTCTCGTGGGGGGTGAAGCTGTCCACGTACAGGTAGAAAGGAGTCGTGCCGCGGTTGTCTCGCACGAAGTCGATTGCCCGCTGAAATGTACGGGCGGTAGGCCAGTGCTCCTCAGGCAAGTGCGGGCGGACGTTGACAAGATGGGCGGCAATCCGTTCACGGTCGCCGGCGCGGTAGCGATCGAACAGCGCCGGATCGGCATCGGCGATCGCGTTCCAACGGTCCTCGGCCTGGCCGCGGACGAACGCCCACTGCCGGAATCCGCGCGTGAAGTTCATGCCCGGCACGAAGTAGTGGGGCACATCGGCGACGAAGCCGGTATGATATCCGGCCTGCTGGAGGGTTTCGGCAACGGTGCTTTCCTCGGCCGACAAGGGCTGCCAACCGGGCATATAGACATTATCCCATGGGACCGGTCGATAGTCGGCGAAGGGGAAGGCGCGGCGTCCGCCGTGCAGTGTGCGCCGGGTCGGGATTGTAGGCAAACATTCGGGATGGGCGCGGCTGAAGCGGGCGCTTTGGCCGGCAAAGCGGTCGATCGCCGGCGTGTGAATCCAGTCGTTGCCGTAGCAGCCGAGATAGGCCGTGCGCAGCGTATCGGCGACGACTACGATAATGTTCCATTCTGATTGATCTGTGCGATTCATTTGCCGGCTATCCGATCGTGGAGACTAGTGAACGATCGGTTCCAGGAGCGTAAGTTCGCTGGTGTTGGCAGGTACCCAACCTTCCGGCCCGTCGTCCACGCGCACATACCACCAGACGATGGTATCGCTGTTGCCTTGCAGCCAGATCGGCCCGTTGAGAATGGTCATGCGGTCGGCGTTTTGCAGTTGGGCGACTTCTACACCGGCTTGGGCGCCGGCCTGCGAGCGCAGAGTTATCCTGTAGGCAGGCAAGAGCCGGATGCGGTCGCCCACCTCCATCGGAATCGCGTTGCGGCTGGGGGACAGCCCGTTGGTCTCGACGATAGGACGGTTGAGCACGCCCGCCGCGGAAGAGTCGCCGCCGGAGAGGTCGCCTCTGAGCCATTCGTTCAGAAACCAGCCGCCCGACAGGGCGGAAAGGACGAGGAGCAGCCCGAACACGAGCAAGAGCAAGTTGCTCGACCCCGATACCGGCACCACGTTGCGCCCGGAACCTTGCGGTTGGACTGAGAGTGGGTCGTTGTCCAATTGCACGCGCAGTGGGTAGAGGCGGATGGGCCGATCGCTGTTGTAGCGGTCGGTGATGAGGCGGCGGGCCTGGCGCACAGCTATCTCGTAGAGAGTGTCGGCAGCCGAAACGTGCATGTGAACTTCGGCGCGTACAGGCCGTCCGCGCCGGTCCATCAACACGAGCAGCCCCGCAAGCGGGGCGCCTTGCAGGTCGGTCAGATTGTAATAGTCGGCGCGGATTCCCTGGAGGTCGGCGTGTGGCCTGAACCTGCGAATTGCACTGAAAGTCCCTGGGTTGCTCACAGCCTCAACCATCGCTCTTTTCTCCTGAGCTCTTCACGGCCGCCGCGGTGCGGCCGCAGAACTGACAAAAGACCTCAATTGGGAAGCTGTATGGTGACGATTCCGACGACCTGCACCGAGTTTTCACCGTAATGGACGATGCGCATGTTGAAAACGCAGGGCAGATCAGGCCGCAACATTCCCTGCCACCGCAGACTATCACCTGTCTTGCGAAACGGGAAATCGCCGGCGGGGAATCCTGAAATTTCGGCGCCCTGCTCACCGGGCCCGGCGTAGCCGAAAGTCGTCCCTTTCAGCACCTGCCCGACGGCGATGGAGCCCGTGTAGGTCAGCTTGGGTGAACCCTCGTTGACGGTCACGTTCGGCTGATGGAGCGGCTGGATGCCCTCGATCACAACGCGCTGGACGCCGGCGGCGCGCACGTAGTCCTCGGTCACCCGGTATATTCGCAGACGCAGCGAATAGTCGACTCCGCCGATGTCCGGCCAGGCGCCGTCGAAGTCGAGCGAGTCGCCCGCGATGCGCTCGGCGCGCAGGCCGGCGAAGAGAAACTCGGCGCGCTCGTCGACAATTGCGGCCAGCTGGATGTCGGTGCCGCGGATTACGTCGCCGACATTGATGCGCATTTCGGTCGGTCCGGTAAATGCGATTGCATCCTCGCCGACGGACAGGCCGGGGAGGTCGGCAAGCTGGGGCAGGTCGGCGATGCCGCTGAGGTCGGGCAGGTCGAGCTCGCGCAGCATGTCGAGGTCAAAGCCGGGCAGCTTATCGAGCAGGTCTTCGAGGCCAGGGATAGAGCGGGGCGAAGGCGGCTTGGGCAGTTGCGGCGCGCCGGGCAGGTCGGGGCGAAAGCATGCAGTCAGCAGTGCCAGCGCGATGAGCGCAACGGAAAGCAGGCGATAGAATTTCACTGCAGAACGCTCCTCTGGATACAGGCTTTCCATATAATCTTAGCCGTCGTCACCGGAAGTCGGCAATCGCGAATCCAATCTCGGATGGACAGGGAACGCAACACTACAAAGGGCCGGACCAGGAAAGCGATTCACTGCGCGGCTGTGTCGGTCCACTTTGGCGAAAGTTTTCCGCCGGAATCGATCGTCAGGAACATGATGCCGAAACCGTCGGCGTTCGGCACGTAGATTTCGTCAAACCCATCGCGAACGGAACGATAGGCGAAACGGCTGCCATCCGGCGACCAAGGGGGTACCGATCGATGGAAAAACCGTTGGTCAGACGGTAAACGTCCGAGCCGTCCGCCCTCATGCTGTAGATTTCAGTCATGTCATCGCGTGCGGAGACTAAGGCGATACGGCTGCCGTCCGGCGACCAGACGGTAGTCCGCTCACCGGCGGGATCGTCGGTAACGCGAGATAGGCCGGATCCGTCGGGGTTGATCAGATAGATGTCTTGTTCTCTCTCAAGTAGGGAGGTGAAGGCGATTCGAGTACAGACGGGTGACCAGGCCGGCTCAGAATCGTCGGAAGGACTGTGTGTGTGGCGGGAAAGTCCGCTGCCGTCTGGGCTCATGGAATAGATTTCGTAATCGCCGTAACGAGTGGAGAAGAAGGCGATCAGACCGGACGACCCGGAATCTGAGTCAGCGTCCGCTTTCTGCGCCGACGCGGTGACGGTAGCGAGCGCCATGGCTGCGACTGCAAGCGCAAGGAAGGACGGCAGGCGCGTGAGCTTACACAGCCAACTCCCGGATGACAGGCCACGATGCGTCTGGCGGCGGAATCGAGCTGCTGCAGGAGCAGGCGCCATGCTGGCGCGGCCGCCAATCACTGAAGCGTTCCCACAGTTGGACATGGTGGGACCTCCCCGGCGGAACTGCGCCGGCACTTGGTTGGTACGGCCGGCAGGAAGAACGCAGTGTTGATGTTTTCGGCCGAAGAGACGCTTGTTGCAGGGAGTTTTAAGTGCCGAAGGCGGCACAGAAATGACGGACGAATTGTTGCCGCCGTCAAGGCAGAACGAAACGAAATCTTTCCTTTCTTGGACCGAGAGTTCCGAATTTGTCTACTGCTCAAATCGATCCTGGATTGTCGCGCGGTTGATCTGAAGGTTTGCATGTCAGAGTTGCAGAAAAGGCGGTTGACCGGGGCCACTGCCTCATGGGAGCGAAATCCTCCGTTTTTGGCGTGGGAGGGGGACATATGTCGTCCAATGTCCCCCAATGTCGTCCAATGTCGCCCTACATTTTTTTTTCGAACGGGGGTGTTCGGCGCCGAGAGTGGCGGTATTTTCGGAATGTTCCGGGCATGTTTCGGCGTTTGGATGTGCATGTAAGGTTAGTTTTCGGTTTACAGTTTCTAGTTTTCAGTTTTCAGTTTTCGGGGCTCGTTGACATCAGTCTGAACTACAGTTCGTCTGATTCTTGTGACGGACACAGTTTACGGTTACGGTTCGCGCGGCGGTCTTCGCGCCAAGAGTCAGGCGAACCAAAGTTAGCGCTGAACGCAGGCATGCTGTAGATGGCGACATTTGTTGGCCAGTATTTGGAAATGTCAAAACCCCTTGATGCTCGTTGTCGTCCAGCTTTCAGACGGTCCCTGTTGTGAAGACTGGGGATTCGATTTGTTGACCTTTCGGAGCTATCCACGAATTTGCACGAACGGAGACCCAGGGACGGGTCAGGTCAGGTCCGGTCGAGTCCAGTGAAGTCCGGTCAAGTACAGTCAGGTCGGGTCAGATCGATCTCTTGGGCTATCGGAGACGGCAAGAGCGGTCGTCTCGTGACGGCGGATGGGCGGAGGCCGTATGGTTCTTGTTGGGGCCTTTGCGTTCTACTTTCCTGGTCTTTAGTTCCTCGTAGCCTCAGCCGGTTGCTGATAACAGCGTAGCACAATTGGGAGCCATTTGCCCGGGTTTTTCGCTTTTTCCATCGTTCTTCGTCGTTTTTCGTCTTTGGTCGGGTCCTTTTGTCCATTGGTGCCGCTGCGCGACGGGGTTGCAGCTGCCGGGGTTCGGGAGATGTGTTGCCGACCGGGTGGTTATCCCATTGGTGATGGCAGTTGTCGTGCGGGTCATGATGCTACTTCAGCTCGTACCGCCGACTCGCGCGGGGGATTCCGGTCATTTGGTCAATTTTGGTTGTTCGTTCCTGGTCTCTCATCGGGGTCCCTCTTCAATCGACGGACTCAGAAGGGAGTGTCGGCCCGGATTCATGGGCGATCCGCCGGCGCGGCTGTGGGGCAAAAACCTTGCGTTTCATCGGCGAAGCAGTTTGGCTTCGAATCGGAATGGAAAGCTGAGGATAGCGACCATGTGACGCCCTTACTCCAGTGACGATTGGCTGGTCGCGGGTTATGGGGAGCAGTCCGGGCCAAGGCCCACGGCTAGCGCGGCGCGCCCTGTACGTGCAATGGTCCGGCTGGAATTCCGGTCTTGGGTTTCATCAGGACCGCCGCGGCGGGTTTGCGGGGAACGTTGCTCACGAATCAGACAGTTGCCGGATTGTATGCGCCAAGGATCGTACCATAACCGATTGAAGCAGACAAGAGGTTTCAGAACTGTGTGTGCAGCCCATAGTGGGGGGTGTCGGCTGAAGTGGCGTTCGCCCAACTGCCGTGAGTCGTGATTCGTGATTCGTGATTCGAACTGCAGGAGCCGCGCAGGCACGGTGGTATCAGCACGACTGGCGTTGACGCGTCAGCTGGGGACGAGCACACACGGCGGTATAACACAGGGGGCGTTGCGGGGGGTGTCTCCCCCGCACAAGGGAGGGCTGGAACGGCCGTGATTCGTGATTCGTGATTCGTGATTCGAACTGCGGGAGCCGCGCACGCACGGTGGTATCAGCATGACTGGCGTTGACGCGTCAGCTGGGGACGAGCACACACGGTGGTATAACACAGAGGGGCGTTGCGGGGGGAGTCCCCCCGCACAAGGGAGGGCTGGAACTGCCGTGATTCGTGATTCGTGATTCGTGATTCGTGATTCGAACTGCAGGAGTCGCGCAGGCACGGGGATGGGCCGTGGACCGGTTATGAGTTCGTTGCTACCCGAGGTATGGAAAGCTGTGCCCCTTTTTGGACTGCGCGCCAAGACCTTAGTAGGCGCCGATTTCGGTGAGGCGATCATCGTCGATGCCGAAGTGGTGGGCGATCTCGTGGCGCACGACCCGCTGCACCATTTCAAAGACGTCCTGCTCGCTGCGGCAACGCATGAGAATCGGCCGGCGGTATATGCTGATCTTGTCCGGCATGACCAGGTTGTAGCCGTGTGTGCGCTCGGTCTGCGGGATGCCCTGGTACAGACCGAGGAGTTCGGACCGCTTGCGCACGCCCACCGAATCGAGGACGGCGCGGTCCGGCCACTCCTCGACGACGATGGCGACGTTCTCGAGGAAGTCGAGGAGCTCGTCGGGCAGGTCTTCGATCGCGCTGAGCACCAGCTCGTCGAACTGCTCCGGTTGCGCGTACGGTTTCATCCGGCTGATTCAAATCCCTATTGGCCGCTATCGGCATCCTGGCTGCACTGCACGAGCGGGCCTTCAGGGTCGACGCCTGCACGGTAGTCATGGGTGCTGCCGCCGACTTCCAGGACGATACGGTAGCCAGGCGTGATGATCTGCGCGTACATCGTGTCAGGCTCGGGGCAGCCCAGGCTGGTATCGCTCCACTCGACCTGCTCTGTGCTGACCACTGAGATCTCAGCGGCCGCGGCGCCGGTCACCTCCACCAGATTGTCCATTGCCCGTTCAATCAGGCGGGCGAGAACGATGTCCTCTACGCCACCGAGCGGCGCGATCGCGCCGCCCATTTGGGCGTCCGCGGCTGCCGGCGCGCCTTCCAGGCACTGCACGAGCGGCCCTTCAGGGTCGGCCCCAGTGTGATACTCGTAGGTGTCGCCGCCGCTTTCAAGAACGATGAGATAGCCGGGCGTGATCACCTGCGCGTACATGGTGTCCGGCTCCGGGCAGCCCAGGCTCGAATCGCTCCATTCGACCTCTTCCGTGCTGACGACGGTGATTTCGTCGGCCGCGGCGTCGGTCGTCTGGACCAGGTTGTCTATGGCCCGTTCGGTCAGGCGCGGCAACGTCTGATCGTCAATCAAATCAACTGCTCCTTCGGCCGGCTCGATTTCAATAGGGTCCGCACCAGCGGGCACGCCCTCTTCGGTGCATTGGACGAGCGGCCCTTCGGGATCGATGCCAGTGTGATAGTCGTAGGTATCGCCGCCGCTCTCCAGCACGATGACGTAACCGGGCGTAATCACCTGGGCATACATCGTGTCGGGCTCGGGGCAGCCCAGGCTGGCGTCGCCCCACTCGACCTCTTCGGTGCTGATGAGGGTGATCTCGCCGGCCGCGGCGTTGGTCACACTCACCAGATCGTTGGTCGCCCGTTCGATCAGGCGCGCCAGGGTGTCATCCTCTTCCGATGGCGGTGCAAGCTCGGTTGCCAAGGGGGTGGGCACCGGGGGCGTCCCAAAAAACCTGTCCAATACGCAGCCGCTCATTACCAGGGTCGCCAGCAGAAGCGCGATGGCGACTCTTGCGGCGTGCGGCCGCCTGCGATAGTTGGTACTTTCGGCTGGACTCGCAGACACTTTAGGTCCCCGTGTGATATCGATAGGCAAGGATTCGGGGGCGCAACAGCCGGGCCCCCTCGCCCCGTCCAATCCTGGGCGAATGGATCTTTCCTGCTTCCGAGATTCGCTAGTACGCCATCCGGACCAGCAGGTCCTGCAGGATACCCAACGCGATGAAGACGACAATCGGCGAGATATCGATCATCCCAATTGGCGGGATCAGCTTGCGCGCCGGCTCCAACACCGGGTCAGTCACCTGAAAGAGCATCTGCACGATCGGGTGATAGGGGTCCAGGTTGGGGATCCAGGTGATCAGGATGCGGATCAAAAGGACAAATGTGTAGATCTGGAGGACACGGGCCAAGAGCAAAAAGATCACAACGGCTCCTTACGCTATTGAATTGCAACAATCCTGGCGGCAGTGCGCTTCCAGGATACTAACCGCCGCCCAGTTCCCGGCTGCGGCGGTAGGCGGCATCCACGGCTTCAATCAGGGCGGCGCGCACAGCGGCGCGCTCCAGAACGAGCGTACCAGCGGCGGTCGTGCCCGCCGGGCTGGTGACGCGGTTGCGCAGGTCGGCCGGATGAAGACCGCCCTGGCGCATCAGCTCCACGCTGCCCGCCACCGTCTGCAGAACCATCTGCTGCGCCTGTTCCCGACTGAAACCGATATGCACGCCGGCGTCGATCAGGGCCTCGAGCAGCAGATAGACAAATCCAGGCCCGGAGCCGCTCAACCCCGTGGCCATGTCGAGGTAGTGTTCGTCGGCGACGTAGATCGCCTCACCCATGGCTTCCAGGACGGTCTGAGCGCAGGCGCGGTCCGTATCGCTCACGGAGGCGGTATCGGTCCACACGGTCATGCCCTGGCCCACCTGCGCCGGTGTGTTGGGCATCGAACGCACGATTTTCTCGTGGCCGAGGCCGTCGCGCAGGGTCGCAATCTGCACACCGGCCATGATACTGAGTACGAGCGCGGGCGGGGGAAGGTTGCTGCTGAGGTCCGAGAGCACTGCCTCCAGCACCTGCGGCTTCACTGCCAGTACGACGACCGAGGCGCCTTGCACAGCGCGTGCATTGTCGGTCTCGGTCGTCACGCCGTATGTGCTGTGCAGCTGGTCGCGGCGGGCGGGCACCGGTTCTGAAACGCAGATCTGCGCCGGCTTCAGCAGCCCTTTGCCGAGCAGCGAGCCGATGATCGCCTCGCCCATGGCGCCGCCGCCGATAAACGTAACTTTACCCTCTAGCTCGCTCATTCGTACTCCCTGTGGCCGAAGATAGCGGTACCGACCCGGATTATTGTTGCGCCCTCTTCGATGGCAACTTCGAAATCGGCGGTCATGCCCATTGAAAGATGTGCCCAAGTTGCCTGGGGATACTCAGCCGGTGGATAGGCTCGCCGGATATCCTCCATGAGGCAGCGCAGTTCGCGGAAAATGGGCCTCGCTTCTTCAGGGTCGGCCACGAATGGCGCCATGGTCATCAGTCCGCAGTAGCGCAGCGCCGGCAGCTGCAGCAGCTCGGGCAGGGCGGCCTTCAGACTGGCAGGCGAGAAGCCGTGCTTGCTCGCTTCGCCGCTGACGTTGACTTCCAGCAGGACTGCGGGCGTCCGCCCCATTTCGGCGGCTTGCCGGCTCAGGCGCTGCGCGATCTTAAGGCGGTCAACCGCGTGGATCAGAGCGATCGGACCCAGCGCCAGTCTTGTCTTGCGGCTCTGAATCGTGCCGATGGCGTGCCAGCAGACAGTGCCCAGCCCGGCCGCGGCCGCGGCGTCAACCTTCTCCAACAGCTCTTCCAGCCGGTTCTCGCCAAAGTCGACCTGCCCGGCCTGCGCGGCCTCGGCGATCAGCGCCAGCGGCATTGTCTTGCTGACCGCCACCAGCGTGATCTCGTCGGGCGAACGCTGCACACGCCGCGCGGCCGCGGCCATACGCGCCCGCACTCTGCGCAAATTGTCAGCAATCGTCATGGCTATGCGTCACGCTATCGCGAACAGGACAGACCCTATTGTCGCCAAATGTGCGGAATTCGTCCAGTCGGATCATTCAACTGCCTGCGCGCAACGCGAAAGCCGGTTCGCTCCCACCTGCGAAAGGAGGTGCCTGCCGGCCTCACTCGATCAGGGCAGGAAGCAGTGCATAGAACTCGGTCGATTTCACCACATCGGCCAGCGGAACACTGTCGAGGACGGTGTGGGCCGTGACTTCGTCGCCGGGTGCGAAGCCGATGCTCGGGATACCGGCCTTGCCGCGCCAGTAGATACCGTTGGTGCTGAAATCCCACTTGCCTGTGGGCGCGTTGGGCAGGCCGATCAGCTTGCGCGCCGCCTGCCCAGCCTGCACCAACGGTTCATCCTCTTCAAGCGCCCAGGCGGGGAAGTACTTTTCGACCGGAAAGACGAAGCCGGTGTAGCTCGGCTCGTCGTAGTAGAGCATCTCCAGCGTCACATCGCCGGCCGCGCGGTTTGCCTCCGGGATCAAGCCGCGCACCTGCTCGATCACGGCGTCCAGCTCTTCGCCGAATGTGACGCGGCGGTCGATGAAGACGGTGCACTGGTTGGGGACGGCATTGATGCTGGGCGTCTCGACCTCGATGTCGGTGGCGGTAATCTTTCCCGGCCCCAGAAAGGGATGGTCGCCCAGCTTCGGCTCGAGGCGGCTGATGGCCTCGACGAGCGGCAGCGCCTTGTAAATGGCGTTGTCGCCGAGGTGATTGCTGGCCGCGTGGGCGCTCTTGCCGCGGGCGACCGCCTTCAGCTCGACACGCCCCTTGTGGCCGCGATAGATCTGCATCCTGGTCGGCTCGCCAATGACGACAAAGTCGGGGCGTATGCCCTCATGCTCGACGAAGGCGTGCGGCGCGATGCCGTCGCACCACTCCTCCATATTGCCGAAGTAGTAGGCGGTCCAGCCGTCCAGCAGCCCCAGTTCTCGGGCAATTGCCAGACCGTAAATCATACCGGGCGTGCTGCCCTTTTCGTCGCAGGCGCCGCGGGCATAGAAGATGCCATCTTCGATCTTGCCCTCGAACGGGTCCCAATCCCACTCCTCGGCCGCGCCGATGCCGACTGTGTCAATATGGCTGTCGTAAATCAGTACCCGCTGTCCGTCGCCGATCTTGCCAACCGTATTTCCCATCGAGTCGAACCAGACCTTATCGAAGCCCAACTGCCGCAGTTCCGCCTGGACGCGTTCACCCACAGGGCCGATTTGCGAATCGAGCGAAGGAATGGCGCAGATCTGGCGCAGAAAGGCAATGATGGCGTCACTGTGGCGCTGCACCGCGGAATTGATCGCGGCAATGTCGAAATCGGACATTGATGGACTCCAGGCAGACAGTGGAAAGAATGGTACCGGTCCCAACGCATAGATGCAGGCGTGACCAGACTATCCTTGGGACAGAAGGAGAATTCCGGGCCAGGCACTCTCCCTCCAGCCCGATTGGACGATTCTATTCTGGAACTTACATATTGAAGAGAGCAATCTACATGAAGGGGAGCGAGAGAAGCACGGCCAGACTACCTCAAATATACCTGTTCCAGCCGCAAAATGTCAAACAATTGTCGATTCTGGCTGTCGACCAATCCAAAGGCAATTCCGGCGATCGCGCAGGCCGCCTCGGATGCCTGGTCTGAAAAACGTGTGTCTCCTAAACTTCAGACGTCGTCCGCTGCGGGGGAGCGCTCTCCAACATCGCCAGCAGTGGGGAGTCTTCAATCTCCAGCGGCAGCTCCACCCGTCCCCTCCTTCTGCTGGACTCGTACGTGGCGAAGGTAAGCTCGGCCGCGCGAAAGGCGCGGCGGCTGGACAGTTCCGGCTCCGTGCCGTGCCGCAGCGCGTTGATCAGGTCAGCGATGCCCCATTCAACCGCTTCCAGAACGTGGATCGAGCCACCGGGGTCGATGGTCTGCCAGCCGTTCGTCTGGCTGCTGCAGAGGCGGATGGCATCGCCGTGACGCAGTCCGACTTCAATCACGCCATCGCTGCCCAGCAGTCGGTTGGCCGGCATGTTGGACTCGCCGATGCCGGCAAACAGCAGGCCGTCAACGCCGTTGACGAAACGGACCTGGCTGATTCCCAGCGTCTCGTGCGCCAGACCGAATATGGTGCGGACCTCAGTGGCGTCGATCTGGCCCAGCACCCACTCGGCCGGGGTCTCGTCGTTGTAGAAGTGCATCATGTCGAACCAGTGGGTGCCCCAGTCGTTCATATCGGGGCAGCGGCCCTCGATGCGCTGCAGCTCGCCGATTGCGCCCTCCCGCAAGAGCCCGCGGACCGTGCGGAAGGGCGGGGCAAAGCGGCGTTGGTGGTTGAATGTCAACTGAACGCCTTTGCGCGCGCAGACCTCCACCATGTGACGGACTTCTCCGAATGTGGGGGCGATCGGCTTTTCGCAATGGATCGCCTGGACGCCCGCTTCGGCTGCTGCCAGCACCATCTCGGCGTGCAGATGCGGCCAGACGCAGATCGAAACGATGTCCAGGTCCGCTTCGTCCAACATGCGGCGATAGTCCACGTAAATCGTCTCGGCGCCATGCTCCTTCTGAAATGCCTGTGCGTTTTCCGGGGTGATGTCGGCAAGCGCCGCCAGCTCGGCATATGGTGATGCAGCGTATCCCTTGGCGTGGCTGTGGGCCATGCCGTAGCCGGTCGCGCCTTCCGAACTGCGCGGGCGACCGCAGCCGATGATGCCGACGCGGAGTGTTTTGGTGGCGGGTCGGTTCCCTTTGGCGTCCGATTTCGCGGTCATATCCCGCCCTTTCGGCGATGGTTGGCAGCGTGCCGGGCCTAGTGGTCGCTCACAGCTCGATCGAGACTTCGCGGCCGGCGGCCTGACTGCGGTAGATGCCGTCGAGAATCGCGAGCACCTGCAGCGAATCTTCCGCGGGCACGGGAGAGGGCGCGCCTGTCGCGACCGCCTTGGCGAACTCGACACATTCGAGCGCGTGCGGCTCCATCGTGTCCTGCGTACGTTGGAGGATGCGATTGTTAAACTGGCGCGTGGCGTAGTTCGTGTCGAGGAACTGGGCCGAGGGCCAGTGGCAACCGCCGCCGTCGCCGTAGATCCAGGCCTGCATATCCTCGCCGGCAATGTCGTGATGCAGCAGCCAGCTCACTTCCAAAACGAGGGTGGCGCCGTTCTCAAAACGAACGAAGGCGGCGGCGTAGTCCTCGACGTCGAAGCTGGCGGGGATCAACCCCTCTTTCCAGGTGGCAAACGCGCCGGGAATGTGGGCCAGCCGCGCATCGGCAACGCCGGACACCGTCACCGGCTTCGGGTTGCCCATCAGCCACAAAGCCAGGTCGAGGATATGCACGCCGATGTCGATGCAGGGGCCGCCGCCGCTATGTTTTTTCTCGATGAACGTCGCTGTCGGGATCAGACCGTTGCGGCGCAGCATCCAGCCGCGCGCATGGTAGACATCGCCCAGCGAACCGGTGTCGATCTCCGCCTTCATCGCCTGGGAAACGCCGGCGAAACGGAAGTGCTGCGCGGTCATAAGCAGCTTACCGGCCTTGTCGCGCGCCGCGATCATCCGCTTTATCTCTTCGGGCGTCGGCGCAAGCGGTTTCTCGCAGATGACATGCTTGCCCGCTTCGAGCGCGGCGATGGCAAGCGGCGCGTGGTACATGTTGGGCACACAGAGATCGATGATGTCGATGTCGGGATCGGAGAACAGCTCGTCCGCCTTTGTCGTCAGCTTGGTAATATTGTGGAGTGCGCCCCACTGCTTGAGCGCCTCGCTGCTGATGTCGCTGCCCGCGACAACCTCGGCCTCTTCGGAGGCGGCCCAGCCGGGCATGTGCGTGCGCGAGATGCCGCCGACGCCGACGAGGCCAACTTTCAGATTGCTCATCACAGGTCCTTTCACATACGCGTGGCTCAGGTCCTCCTATTGTACGCAAGGACAAAGTTGAGAGGCAAAGTGGAAGGGCCCGATTCGCCTGGTAACGGCCGGAATCAGTTGGATGACGGGCCCGTTTTATGCGATAGTAGTCCAGACTGCGGTCATCGCCGGCAGCCAGAGGAAAGATCCCGATCTCTTGGCTGCAGAATCAGGAGGCAATTTGTGCCGGAACTGACGTTGGACGTCCCGTCGACCCTTGTTGAACGCATAAGGCGCCTGGCGGCTGAAGAAAACGAAACGCCTGAGGACATGGCGTTGATGCTGCTGCGCCGCGGCTATGATTTCGTCGTCACGGTCCCGGAGGTGCAGCCGGACCGCAGCCAGCGGCCCGGCGCGCGCAACGACCCGCGCCTGGACTGGTGGCGCGAGGCAAGGTTCGGGCTCTTCATCCACTGGGGCCTCTATTCGATTCCCGCAGGGGTGTGGAACGGGCGCGAGTGGCCCGGCATCGCCGAATGGCTGATGTACCGGGCAGAAATCTCTGTCCGCGAGTATGAAAGACTGGCTTCACAGTTCAATCCGGCCCGGTTCGATGCCAGGGAGTGGGTCTCACTGGCAAAGCGCGCCGGTCAGAAATACATCGTTATCACCTCCAAACATCATGACGGCTTCTGTCTCTTCGAATCGGCGGTCACGGACTACGACATCGTCGACGCGACCCCGTTCAAGCGAGATGTGCTGAAGGAGCTGGCGGAGGAGTGCGCGGCGCAGGGGATCAAGCTGGGCTTCTACTACTCGCAGACGCAGGACTGGCATCACCCGGACGGCGACGGTAACGATTGGGATTTCGATCCGGCGCAGAAAGATTTCGCAGGGTATATCGAGACGTATGTGAAACCCCACGTACGTGAGCTTCTGACCAACTACGGGCCGGTCGCCATCATCTGGTTCGACACACCCAAGGGCATCTCCGAGCGGGAAAGCCGGTCGCTGTTGGAACTGTGCAACGAGCTGCAGCCGGACTGCCTGGTCTGTGGACGGCTGGGGAACGCCTTGGGCGACTACGCCACGGCGAGCGACAATCGCATCCCCGGCTCGACTCTCGAACTTGACTGGGAGACGCCGGCGACGATCAACGACAGCTGGTCCTACAAACTGAACGACGACAACTGGAAATCGAGCGCCGATCTGATACGCAAGCTGGTTGACATCGTCAGCAAAGGGGGCAACTACCTGCTGAATGTGGGCCCCACGGCCGAGGGCGTCGTTCCGCAACCGAGCGTTGACCGTCTTAAGGCGATGGGAGACTGGCTGGCGGTCAACGGCGAGGCGGTCTACGGTACACAGGCGGGACCCGTGCAGGGGCGGACCGACTTGCGCACCACGCGCAAGAATGGGATCGTCTATCTCCACATCTTCGACTGGCCGCGAAACGGTGAGATTCGGGTCGCGGGCGTGACCGCACGGAAGGCCCGATTGCTGGCGGGAGGCGGGACGTTGCCGCTGCAGCAGCGCGACGGTGAGCTGGTCATCAGCGGGCCGCTCGGTGCGCCCGACGCTGCCGTTACGGTAGTCGAGCTTTCCTGAACTGCAGTATCGCTAGCTGGTTCCGAACTGGCGGTCGCCGGCGTCGCCCAGGCCGGGCCAGATGAAGCCGGGCGGGAAGCCGTCGGCGGCGTCATCAGCTGTCGTCAGCCGCTGATCGACAGCAGCCACGTGCACATCGACGTCGGGGTGGGAGCCGTGGAGTGCGGCGACCCCTTCGGGCGCGGCCAGCAGGCCGACAAACTTGACCCGTGTAACGCCGTGTCCTTTGAGGATGTCGACTGCGGCCACCGCGGAGCCGCCGGTCGCCAGCATTGGATCGAGGACGAAGCAGGTGTGCGTGGAAAGGTCGTTGGGAAGTTTGTTGTAGTAGATGACCGGTTGCAGCGTTTCCTCGTCGCGGTAAAAGCCCAGGTGCCAGACTTCTGCCTGGGGGATGAGACTGAGCATGCCGTCAACCATACCCAGGCCGGCGCGCAGGATCGGGACGAGGCCGACTCTCTCTTCGAACTTGCTGCCGGTCGCGGCGGTGAGCGGCGTTAGGACTTCAACCGGTTGCGTGGCCAGGTCGGCGGTGGCTTCGTAGGCCAGGATCATCGCCAGTTCAGCGACGATGGAGCGGAACTGGCGGAAGTCGGTCGTCTGGTCACGCAGCTGCGTAATCTTGTGTTCGACCAAGGGATGGGCGGAGACGAACAGGTTGTCGGCCATTTTGTACCCCGTCATGTTCGCCTACCAGCGCGAAGGGGCGGCGCGCGGTGCACGGCTGCGGCGGTTGATCGATTCAACCTCGCGCTGGCAGTTCATACAGAGGGTGGCGTCAGGCTTGACCTCCAGACGCGCCGGGCTGATCTGCCCGCCGCAGCGTTCACAGATGCCGTACTGCCCCATCTCGATCACGCGCAGGGCATGTTCGATGTCCTGCTGTCGTCTTTCGAGCACGGCAATCAGGGCGGCGGTCTTCTCTCTTTCGACGATTTCGGTGTCACCTTCGTCCAGTTCGACATCGACTTCACCCAGCATGAGATTGCGCAGATGACCCAACTCTTCGTTGACCTGTTCGAGGTTTGCCAGCAGCCGCTTACGTTCCGATTTTGACTTCTTTGTCATGATGATTCCTTCTCATTCACAGAGATTATGCAAAATGTGGATGATGTTATAACAGCTTTTGCGCGTTCCGTCAAAGCAGTTGCGTACGGCCGGTGCAAGATCCATAGACACTGTTTTGATCCTGCCCTCCCTCTGGTATACTTGGTTTAGCACAATCGTTCTTGCATTTCCGACTGGACACGAGCATGGCTGATGAACGCGGAATGACACGGACCGACGCTCGGCGCGAAGGCGCGCAGGGCAGGCGCGAAGTTTCGGGCGAAAGACAGGGCGAGGACGGTCGCGTCGACTATGCTTTGCGACCCAAGAGCCTGGACGAAATGATCGGCCAGGAGAGGATGCGCGAGAAGATGCGCATTCTGGTGCAGGCCGCGCGCCAGCGCGGGGAGGCGCTCGATCATGTGCTCCTGTACGGTCCGCCGGGGCTGGGAAAGACCACGCTCAGCCACATTTTGGCGCACGAAATGCAGGGCAATCTCAAGCCGACGGCCGGACCGGCGATCGAAAAGGCCGGCGACCTGGCCGCAATCCTGACCAACCTGCGCAGGGGTGACATCCTGTTCATCGATGAAATCCACCGTCTGGGCCGCGCGGTCGAGGAGATCCTATACCCGGCGATGGAGGACTTTGTGCTTGACATCACCGTCGGCAGCGGGCCCAGCGCGCGCAGCATCCGCCTGAAGCTGCCCCGCTTCACGGTATTCGGCGCGACCACGCGGTTGGCGCTCATGACCGCGCCTCTGCGCGCCCGTTTCGGTGTGGTTGAGCGCTTTGACTTTTACAGCCAGAACGCGCTGGAAACGATCATCACTCGCGCCGCAGAGATGCTGGAAACGCCCTTGGCGCGCGACGGCGCGGCCGAGATCGCCCGCCGTGCGCGGGGAACGCCGCGGGTGGCGCTGCGGCTGCTGCGGCGCGTGCGCGACTATGCCCAGGTGCGGGCCGACGGCAGCATATCCCATGCACTGGCAGACGAAGCGCTGGAGGTCAATGAGATCGACCACCTGGGATTGGACGATTTGGACCGGCGCGTGCTCAACTCAATCGTCGGCAAGTTCAGCGGGGGCCCGGTCGGGCTGGGGACGCTGGCGGCCAGCATCAGCGAGGAAGATGACACGATCATGGACGTGGTGGAGCCGTATCTGCTGCAGCTTGGCTTCCTGGAGAGGACGCCGCGCGGGCGCATGGCCACGAAGGCGGCCTACAATCATATCGGCGCCGAGTTCCCGGAGTCGCCGGAGCAGCGGACTCTGTTCGGAGGCGGCGGGGAATGAGCAGTGCCGATGGACAAGATGCATTTCGGGCAGAAGGTAGGCCGGGTTAAGGTAAGAACATGCCGCCATTGTCAGATGCAGTACTCGAACAGATTGTGCAGAAAATCGTGGAAGAGGTGGATCCCGAACAGGTGATCCTCTTTGGTTCTCGTGCGCGGGGGGACGCGCGGGCGGACTCGGACGTCGACCTGGTGGTGGTGGAGTCCGAACCGTTCGATCAACAAAGGAGCCGGCGCTTGCAGACGGCCCGCCTACATCGGTCTCTGGCCGGATTCGACGTTGCCAAAGACCTTTTGCTCTATAGCCGCGACGAGGTGGAGTATTGGCGGGACTCGCTCAACCATGTTTTGGCGCGGGCGCTGCGGGAAGGACGAGTTCTCTATGAGCGACGTTAAGTGCGCCAGCATGTTACTGGAGGCTTCGTCACGCGATGTCGAAGCCCTGAGCGGCATGGCCGATGCCGCTGTTTTCGCTGATGAGATCTTCGGCTTCCACCTGCAGCAGGCAACCGAGAAACTGCTCAAAGCGTGGCTCGCGCTGTTGGGCGAAACGTATCCTTTGACGCACGACCTGGACTTGCTTTTCAATCTCCTCAGGAACAAGGGCGCCGATGTATCGAATTTTTCGGCATTGACGGAGTATACGCCCTACGCTGTCCAGTTCCGTTACGAAGCAATCGGCCATGACGTTGCGCCGATTGAGCGACAGGAGAGCCTGGGCCTGGTGGACTCATTACTGGCACGGGTCCAACTGGAACTCGGAGGCGAGGAAGGGAGGTAGCCAAAGCAGGTTTTCACGCTACGGCTGCGTTGTAGATTCTCTCGATGTTCTGGCGGTGGATGGCGACGGCGCCGGGCAAACGGCGATTCTCCGGCAGTAGCGATTCGGCTATCTGCTCGGACCGGCTCCAGTAGGAGCCGTCCGCAGCCGCTTGCGAGACAGTACGCCGCAGGCCGTGGAAGTAGCTGACGTCCGCGGCCAGCCGGCCCATCACCTCGACCTTGTCGGCAGAGATGGAGCCGGTGCGCGGGATATACATCTGCAGGCGGCGCCCTTTCACCAGGCGCGCCAGCAGTCGAAGGCTCTCGATTTCGTCCTCGCCGTCCGAGCCTTCGCCCAGCTGCGGCAGCGCCAGGTCGCTGCCGAATGTGCCGCCGCAGATTACTCCCATCGCTGGAAAGTGGACAAGGTTCGCGTGCGCCTGCGAGTAGATGTCGAGCAGGTGACGGCCGACATTGACGTGCGCCACGCCACCGGGCCGGGTCTGAACAGTGGGCAGCCCGACAGTCTGGCTTGGGCCGGTGAAGAGAGCGGCCGTTTCCTCCGCCACGCCGAAGCGTGCGCTGACGTCGAGGGGTGGGTCGATGATCAGCAGCCTGTCGGAGGCGCCGGGCAGCTGCGTCAGCACGAAGAGCGAGTGGGAAGGGGGGTCGCCTTCGCTGTAGAGTTCGAACTGCTCGAAGAGCTGGGTGATCTTCATCAGGGGGCGTCCACGCCCTTTAGCTGCGGCCGCAGCTGCAGGGCCCGCTCACCTCGTCGGAATGCAACAGGGCGGTCAAAGCCTGCACCACGGCCTCCAGTTCCCGGTGGTCCTCAACCTGTGCTGGGGGTGACGGGCGCTCGGCGCTGATCGCGTCGACGGTAACGAGGCCGGCAAAGCAGAGGTCCATCTCCCTGGCGAGCGCGATCTCCGGAACCAGGTTCTGGCCGAGGACGTCCGCCCCCCAGTTGCGGAACATGCGCGCCTCGGCCGCGGTCTCCCGGCGCGGACCGTCCACGCCGAGGTAGACGCCGCCGGGCGCCATCGGCAGGACCTGTGACAGCGCCTCGGTCAGGAGAGGACAGACGGCCGGGGCCTGGCTGAAATCGCCGGCGCCCTCCTCCTCCAGAAACGCCTGCGGCTGCTGGCGCGTAAAATCGATAAAGTCGGTAATCAACATCGGATAGCCGGGCCCCAGCAACGGGTTGACCGCGACTGCGCCTTCCCAGGCGACAATGCGGTCAATGTGTAGCGCACGCGCGGCCATTATCGTGGCCCTCGGATCGGTGCGGGAGGGCAGACCGTAGTAAGGCTGGACCCAATAGGACGGCCCCTGGCGTTGACCCCGTCGCGCAAGCGGGCCTACGGGCCCGTAGGCGGTATCAACCGTTCGTTCTTCGATGAGTGGGCCGACGGCTTCCAAGGATTTCGGCGGCAG
This sequence comes from Caldilineaceae bacterium, assembly GCA_022827195.1. GTDB lineage: Bacteria > Chloroflexota > Anaerolineae > Caldilineales > Caldilineaceae > Bin5. Next base: position 64,394 of record JAJDTL010000022.1, on the reverse strand, counting down.
CGGAACGGCCAGAAGGAGCAGCAGTGGATTCAACTGTTTCTCCAGCCTCTCTGTGATATAATGGCTCCACCCACCCCCGTTTTGCCGGTAATTCTCCTGCGCAAAAGATAGCATCAGTTGCCAGCGACAGCAAAACGGGTGGGCTCGGCAGAACTCTCGGCGACTCCGGGGAATGATCATGGCTGGACCCCTACGCATCGCTCTGATCGGGGCCGGGGCATTTGTTCGCAAAGCGCATGCGCCCTCCCTGCTGGAGCTGGGAGACATAGCGCAGATCGCGGCTGTCTATAGCCGCACGCGCGCCTCGGCCCAAGCCGTTACGGATTCACTCCCCTATCCCGTCGAGGTCTACACAGAAATCGACGCGCTGCTTGCCGACGGGAGCTTCGAGGCCGTCGATATCGTGCTGCCCGCGCCCTTGCTGCCGGCGACGGTACTGAAGGCGCTGGCTGCGGACAAGCACGTCATCAGCGAGAAGCCGATCGCGACTTCGGTCGCGCAAGGGCAGGCCTTGATCTCCGACAGCAAGACCTGCGCCGACCGGGTCTGGATGGTAGCAGAGAATTGGCGCTACGAGGAGGCTTTCCAGGTCGCGGCGGACGCGATTCGCGCCGGCTGCATTGGGCAGCCGCTCTTCTGTGACCTGTCGCTGCAGCTGCCGGTGATGCCCGACTCCCCTTACCTGCAGACGGCCTGGAGGCGGTCTGAAGAGTTTCCTGGCGGCTTTCTGCTGGATGGCGGCGTTCATCATGTGGCCGGTCTGCGCACGCTGCTGGGCGAGATCGAAAGCGTATGCGCACTGACAGCGTCGCACCGGCCCGACCTGCCGCCGGCGGACACGATGAGCGTGGCGCTGCGCTTTGCCAGCGGCGTCGTCGGCACGTACCTGATTAGCTACGCGGCAGGAAGCAAGCTGGGAGACGATGCAGTCCATGTCGTCGGGAGCGAGGGCAGTCTGCGCGTCTCGCGCGCCGAGTTCGTATTACAGCGCGGCGGCGAATGCGAGCGGCGGGAGTTCAACGCTTTCATCAGTGTGCGCGAGGAGCTGGCCGCGTTCGCGGCCGCGGTGCGAGAAGGTGCGGCTCACCGCAATTCGCCCCAGGAGGCGTTGCGGGATCTGGCCGTTGTGGAGGCGATGCTGAAGTCTGCGCAGAAAGGGACTGTGCAAAAGGTCGGGCGGCAATTCTGACGAGCCGCCAGAAGAGCAGACAGCAGTACAGACAGCAGTGCAGACAGACAAGAAAGGATGCGGTGCTCAGCGTGCAGTTCGCGATTGTCCGCTGATGTACGGTGGTATCCGATCTGTTTCAGAGATGTTTCCTTTCCACAGATCGGAAATTTGGCCGGTCCAACAAGAAGGTTGGGCCCATTTCTGGACGACTATGCGTTCGCAGCCGTTTTCCGGGTTCCGCAAGCCGGCGCGGAGGCAAGCGATAACCGTGCGTTAGATGTGGCTTCACTTCTAATTTTCGCCGCATGGATTGTAGGATCTCTGATTTTGTTCGCTCGCGGAACGACACCGGAGGAAATGCTTCTCGGTCTCTTTGTATACAGATTTGACGGCTAGAAGGCCGGATTCTTCAGGATGTTCTTGCGTGAAGGCATTGCCCAAGCAGTCTCTGAGTTTATCTCTTTTCTGGGTCTGCTCTGGATATTGTGGGACAAAGGGAGGCAGGGCCGGCACGATAAGATTCTCAGTACGCACGTTGTTGAGATCGAGAGGGGCATTTATAGGAGTTAGGAGGACAGAGACTGGGGCCGCCAGAAACCTACGTCTTCCTATCCTGCCGCGAGAATCGGACGCCGTAGGTAAACTGGATTGTGCAAAGGCTTTCATCTGACGGGGAAACGATGCAGTTGGCGGACGGGGAGCTATCGATTCCCGCCCAAGGAGGGATAGATGGACATACTAGGCATAGACATCGGCGGCAGCGGCATCAAGGGTGCGGTCGTCGACGCAGAAACCGGTGAGCTGCTGACCAAGCGCCGCCGCGTCGACACGCCGGAACCGTCCACGCCCCAAGCCGTGGCTGACGTGGTGAACGGCATCGTCCATCACTTCAACTGGGGAGGGCCGATGGGATGCACCTTCCCGGCGGTAATTCGCAACGGTGTCATCTGCTCGGCGGCCAATGTGGACAGTTCATGGATCGGCACCGATGCGCCGGCGCTGTTCGAGCGGACCACAGGATGCCCGACCTCGATCATCAACGATGCCGATGCAGCGGGCATCGCCGAGATGGTCTTCGGCGCGGGCCGGGACCAGCCGGGCGTTGTCCTCCTTCTCACCTTGGGCACAGGCATCGGCTCGGCCCTGTTCATTGACGGACACCTGGCGCCCAATACTGAGTTCGGTCATATCGAGATCGACGGCGTCAACGCCGAAAGCCGCGCCGCCAACAGTGCCCGCAAGCGGGAAGATTTGAACTGGGAGGCGTGGGGCTCGCGCCTGAACCGCTATTTCCAGACCGTGGAGTTCCTGCTTTCGCCGGACCTGTTTATTATTGGTGGGGGCGTCAGCAAGAGAGGCCATAAATACATCAAGTATATCGACGTGCGCGCGCCGATCGTCGTTGCGCAAATGCGCAACCACGCCGGCCTGATCGGCGGCGCGATGGCGGCCCACGCCCTGATCCAAGGGGGCGCGGATGCCGAACTCGATCCCGCGGTCCTCTATGTGCCGGAGTACGATTGAACCAGCCGCTGCTTCGCCGGCAAACTCGGCAGCGTCAAACCAATTCTGAGCATGGAATTCGAGGAGAAGAACGATCATGACAAGAATGCACGAAGCGGCGGCGCTCGGTCAGTCAATCTGGCTTGATTTCATCCGCCGCTCCTTTCTGGATTCAGGAGAGTTGAATGAACTGGTCGAGCAGGGTTTGCGCGGGGTTACGTCAAACCCGTCGATCTTCCAAAAAGCGATCACCGCCAGCACCGACTACGATGCCGCGATCGAGCGGCTGGTCGACGAAGGCAGTTCGGTCAACGACATATACGAGACGCTTGCCATCCAGGACATTCGCCGCGCCTGCGACATCCTGCAGCCGGTCTACCAGGGCAGCGACGGCGGCGACGGCTACGTCAGCCTGGAGGTCAACCCGAAGCTGGCCTATGACACCGAGGGCACGGTGATGGAGGCCCGCCGCCTTTCGTCGATGGTTGACCGGGCCAATGTGATGATCAAAGTCCCGGCCACGCCGCAGGGCATCCCTGCGATCGAGACGCTGATCGGCGAGGGCATCAACGTCAACGTTACGCTGATCTTCTCGCTTCAACAGTATGAAGACAGCGCGATGGCCTACATTCACGGCCTGGAGAAGCTGGGCGGGGCGCATGTGGACCTCAGCCGCGTGGCGTCGGTGGCATCGTTCTTCGTCAGCCGGGTGGATGGCAAGGTCGATCCCAGATTGGGCGAAATCGGCAACAGCGAACTGCAGGGCAAGATCGCCATCGCCAACGCCAGGAACGCATACCACCGTTTCAGCGAAATCTTCAGCGGACCTCGTTGGGAAAAGCTGGCCGCGCAGGGGGCGCGCGTGCAGCGCCCTCTGTGGGGCAGCACCAGCACCAAGAATCCGGACTTCCCCGACACGCTCTACGTGGACGCCCTGATCGGCCCCCACACCGTCAATACCGTCCCGCCTGAGACGCTGGAAGCCTTCCTCGACCATGGCAGCACAACCCGGACCGTAGATGCCGACATAGAGGAGACCCGCCGTCAACTGGCGCAGCTGGCCGAACTCGGAATCGATCTGGACGAAGTCACGGCCCAGTTGATGCGCGATGGCGTGGAGGCATTCGCCGACTCGTTCGACGAGTTGATGGCGGGGATCGGCGAAAAGGTGGCTGGCATCGCCGGCGTGGATGACCGCGAGCGCGCCGATTTTTTTACGGTCCCCTCCGGAGCAGGGTAGAGGCCGCTCTGGAGGAAGTCGACAGGGACCGCATCGTCGCCCGCATCTGGGCCAGAAGCCACTCCGTCTGGAGCGACAGTCCGGACGAAATCGTCAACAGGCTCGGCTGGCTCGATGTTGCCGCCAGAATGGAAGAGGAACGCCACTGCATCGACGCCCTGCTGCTGGACGTTCGGCAGGAGGGCTACGCGCAGGCGGTCCTGCTGGGAATGGGAGGATCGAGTCTCGCGCCCGAAGTGTTCGCCCACACGTTTGGCGGCGGCCCGGTCCGGCTGCGTGTATTGGACAGCACGCACCCCACTGCCGTCGAGAGCATGGCCGACAGTCTGGACCTGGCGCGGACGCTCTTCATCGTTGCCACCAAGTCCGGCACAACGGCTGAGACACTCTCGCTCTTCAAATACTTCTACAACCTTGTCCAGGATGAACTCGGCGGGGCCGGAGCAGGTGCACACTTCGCCGCCATTACCGACGCCGGCAGCGCGCTGGCCTCGCTGGGCAAGGCCTGCAACTTTCGCGCGGTCTTCCTGAACGACCCCGACATTGGCGGCCGTTACTCTGCCCTATCCCACTTCGGGCTAGCGCCGGCGGCCCTGGTCGGCGTAAACCTCCGCCGTCTGCTGCGCCGCGCCCGCGAGGCCATGAACGACTGCGGGCCGCATGTCACCGGCTCCGCCAATCCGGGCGCGCAGATCGGGGTCGTGATGGCGGAGATGGCGAAGGCAGGCCGCGACAAGCTGACGGTCATCGCCGACCGGGAGGTTGCTTCGTTCGCCGACTGGCTTGAGCAGCTGCTCGCCGAGAGCACGGGCAAGGCCGGTACGGGTATCGTCCCGGTTGTAGGCGAGCCGATCGCGGCGCCGGACGACTACGGCGAAGACCGCCTCTTCGTCCACCTCCAGTGGAGTGACGCCGGCGCGCAGGATGCGCCGGTACAGGCACTGATCGATGCCGGCCATCCGTTGATCCGCGTGCGGTTCCGCGACCGATACGATTTGGGAGGCCAGTTTTTCCTATGGGAGTTCGCTACAGCTGTGGCCGGCGCGCGCTTGGGCATTCACCCGTTCGACCAGCCGGACGTGGAGTCGGCCAAGCAGCAGTCGCGGCAGATGATGACGGCCTACATGGAGCAGGGCAGCCTGCCCGAGCCGTCTCCCTCTCAGGAAGTTGACGGTGTCCGTGTCTACCTCGACGCGCCGGACGCTTCGCCGCCGGGAACTCCTTCCGAGGCCCTGACGGCGTTCCTGCAGCGTGCCGGGGCGGGAGACTACATCAGTATCCAAGCCTACCTGCAGCCTTGCGCGGCCGTCGAGGGGCAGCTCCGGCTTATGCAGAGCCGGTTGCGCAAGCAGACGGGGCTGGCGACGACGCTGGGGTTCGGCCCCCGCTTTCTTCACTCTACCGGCCAGCTGCACAAAGGGGATCGCGGCAACGGTCTATTCATCCAGCTCACCGACGGGCCCGCCGCCGATTTGGACATTCCCGACGAGCCCGGCTCTTCAGAATCGTCGTTGCCCTTCGGCGTCCTGATCCGGTCACAGTCCTTGGGAGACCGGCTAGCGCTCTTGAATGCGGGGCGCCGCGTGTTGCGAATCGATTTGGGCGAGGACGCACAGACGCAGCTGGAGCGGCTGGTAGAGTCTCTGGCGCCGGCACAGGCATGAAAAAGAGACGAACATGCAGGCTGTAGAGCTTCTCAAACGGCGGGCGGCTGAAGCGGCGGTAAAGCACGTTGAACCGGGCATGGTCGTGGGCATCGGCGCGGGCAGCACCGCGCTGAAGGCGCTCGAATGTATCTCCGAACGGCTGGCGCAGGGTACGCTCAGCGACATTGTTGGCGTACCATGTTCGGAGCAGGTGGCTGCTGACGCGCAGCGGCTGGGCATTCCACTCACGACGCTTGAGAGTCATCCGTGCATAGACCTGACGATCGACGGGGCCGACGAGGTTGATCCACAACTGCGCGTTATCAAGGGCGGTGGCGGCGCGCTACTGCGCGAGAAGATCGTTGCCCAGGCCAGCGCGCGCGAAATAATCATCGTCGACGCTCGCAAGCTCTCCCCGCAGTTGGGTATGCAATGGTCTTTGCCTGTGGAGGCAATCTCCTTCGGCCTGCGGGCCCATGTGGAATTTGTAGCGGGACTCGGCGCGAAGGCGCAGGTGCGGACGGGCCCCGGCGGCTGCCCGTTTCGCACCGACAGCGGCAACCTGATCCTCGACTGCAGTTTCGGGCCGATCGACGACCCGGAGTCGATCGCCGCCGCGCTGGAAGGCCGAGCCGGTATCGTAGAGCACGGCCTCTTTCTCGATCTGGTGACCGACCTGATCGTCGCCAGCCCCGCGGGCATCGAACACCGTACTCGATAATCGAATAGACGCGCGGCCCAACCGCAAGAGCGGTTGAGGCAACCTTTTTCAGATTTCGTAGAAACAGGCTGAAGTCTTGCGCGCCGGCTGGACGAAGGGTGCCCGATCCGACAAGGAGTTGAGACCGGTCGCGATCAGGGGCCGGGGATAATCAGTTCGTCGCCGACGCGGAGCAGGTCGGCGTTGGAAATGTTGTTCGCGGCCATGAGCGCTTCGACGGTCACGCCGAACTGTTGCGCGATCGCGAGCAGGGAATCCCCTTCCTGAACCGTGTAGGTGGTCTGGTTCAGAATGCTCACGTCGGCGGCGGACCTGCCGGGTATGATGAGCACTGTACCAATCTTGACAACGTGGGGGTTGGTGATCGTGCTGCCGTTGAATGCGATCAGGTCGGTCAGCGTGACGTTGTACTGTTCCGCGATTTGGGCGAGCGTCTCGCCGGCCTGCACCTCATGCGTGCCCGCTTGGCGCGACAACCCGGGATCCACCGACCCGCCGCCGGCGCTCGGCTGTTCAGTAGTGCTCGCACCGGGAATCAGAAGGACCTGCCCGACGCCGAGACTGTGCTCGTCGCGCAGTCCGTTGACGCTGACGATTTGGTTAAGCGTTACGCCGAAATGGAGGGCTATCGACAGGAGCGTGTCCCCTTCCTGAACCGTGTACTCGAACGGTTCCGGCGTTGCGGTGGGGATGCCTTGTGGGGTTGTCACACCAGGTATGTTGGGAACGCGCAGCACCTGTCCGACCTGCAGGGCGTCGGTTGTCAACAGGTTCAGGGCCCGGATTCTTTGCGAGTCGGTCCCGAACTTTTCCGCGATCGCGTTAACCGTATCACCGGGCTGAACTTCATAGGTAATCACCTTCGGTTCCGGCGTGTCTTCCGGTGTAGGGTCGGGCGTAAAGGTCGCGGTCGGAAGGGGCGTGATTTGCGCGACCACCGGCTCTTGCGGTTGGTCGCTCACCGGGCTTTCGACTTCCTCGGCGACGCGCTCGCGCGTGCACGCTGAAATCAGGAGAGCCGCCGTCATCACAAACAGGATGACTCCTGTCATCCACTGCGCGTTTGTGGACTGCGCTACCGTTCCGCCGTTTACCCGCGACTGCATGCCCATCGATTTTCTCCACTTCTGCAAGCAATTGACGATACGAACCGGCAACTATTTGGTGGAACTCCGACCCTGTCCTGGCACGACGCGGTGGGGGACGACGTGTAGAAACCAAAGAGTCGCCGCCTCGTGGAGACAGTCGGAAAGACATCATAGCATACCCGCTCAAGCCCCGCAACAGGATTCGCGCAATTCGGGTGAAGGCCCGCACTCTTGTTCGTATGAACAGAGAGAGCTTTCGAGCCGGAATTCGTAGCTTCTGGGGGACTCGTGAGCGTTCAGTGGCGGGGCGGGGCTTCGCGGCACGGTCGGTTCAACGTAAGAAACGTGAGACGGAAAAGGGCGTGAGGTCCCAGGCGGGCGTTAGCCCAAGGGCCTGCTCAACGACCAGCTTAGCGCTGAACGGGCCGAGCGTGAGGCCGGTAGGCCCGTGCCCAGTGGCAAGGAAGACGCCGTTCACGCCGGGAACGGCCCCCAGCAGAGGCAGATGATCGGATGTGTAGGGGCGCAGACCGACGCGAATATCGTCGATGGCGGCGTCGCGCAGGCCGGGCGCCAGGCGCAGAGCCTCACGCAGCACTTCACCGACACCGCTTACCGTCGCGTATGCCGCGTAGCCGCTGCCGGTCTCGCGCGTCGCGCCGACGGCGACGCGTCCGCCGGGCCATGGCACCTGATAGTGATCGCTGAAACCCATTACAATCGACCAGGCGCCGGTATCCTGACCCGGAAGCTGGAGGTGGATTATCTGTCCCCTTTGCGGCGCAACCGGAATCTCCACGTCCAGCTGTGCGCCGAAATCGGTTGACCAGGCGCCGCCGGCAATGAGCACGGCTTCGGACGTGTACTCGTCCCCACAGCTGGAGCGTACGCCGCGTACCCGGCCATCTTCAAGAAGCAGTGCAGACGCATCAACCTCGCTGGTCTCCACCCTGCGTGCGCGCAGGCCGCGTTCGAGAGCCGCGGTCATCAGGCGGCCATCGACGCGCCGTGCGGCCGGCTGAAGAAGCACAGCCGACGCGTCGGCCAGCAGGGGGTAGTAGGCGTTGCGCGCCTCGTTTGGAGATATCCGCTGGACAGACTCTTCCGGCGGCGGGCGACGCTCCTCCTGGCGGGTGTATACCGTCCGCTCGATCTCGGCCAGCGAGGCCGCTTCAACGTCATTGAGAGCCACGATCATCTTCGCACAGAGGCCGTAAGCTTGGGAAAGCTCCTCGCCGGGCACACAGTCAGCGGCGAGATCCTCGATCAGTGCCGAGTAGTATCCAACGGCGTCCAAAGCGAAATCGTACCAGAGACGACCGTCGCGCGTGCTGCTTTCAGGGGCGAGGATGCCCGCGCCCGCGTCAGTCGCCCGGCCGGCATCGCGCCGGTCACACAGGAGCGTGCGTGCGCCCAACTGGCCCGCGCGATAGGCCGCGGCCGCGCCGACGATGCCGCCGCCGACAACAATGAGATCGAAGTCCATGGCTATTCCTTACGTTTTGCCGCGCTACTGTTCCGCCGTCTGCGCACGAATCTGCAATAGCTTGCCTTGGTGGTCAACGACGTAGAGATTCCCTGCCTCATCCTCGCCAAAGCTGCTGACACTGTGTCGTGTGTCCAACATCATCCTGGCTTCCCAATGACCGCCGTCCTGCCGCAGACCCCAGATGCGCCCGCTCACGTAGTCGGCAAAAAAGTAGATGCCCTGCAACGAGGGATGGTCCGCTCCGCGGTAAACGAAGCCTCCTGTAATCGATTGTCCGCTCTCCCGGCCGTAGACCGCCACCGGCAACGTCAGGTCAACCGTGGAACAGCCGGTTGCCGGATTGAAACAATGGAGACCCTCGGTGAAGCGCCAGCCATAGTTTTCGCCGCCGCGGCTGTCGGCCGGCTGAAAACTCACCTCTTCCCACGCGTTCTGACCTACATCGGCGATGTAGAGATCGCCGGTCTCGCGGTCGAAGGAGTAGCGCCAGGGATTGCGCAGGCCATAGGCCCAGATCTCATCGAGGAATTCGTCATTGCCGACAAAGGGATTGTCGGCAGGAATCAGGTAGCGGTCCTCTGTCGGCGTCGATACGTCGATACGCAGCATTTTGCCCAGCAGCGTCGCCCCCTTTTGCCCGTTATCCTGGGGGTCGCCGCCGCTGCCCCCGTCCCCTGTCCCTATCCACAGGTAGCCATCGGGACCGAAGACGAGCTGGCCGCCGTTGTGATTGGCCCAAGGCTGGAAAAACTCAAGAACGATTTCTTCGGAATCTGGATCGGCCAGGTGGGCGTCGTCGCGCAGGCGGAAGCGGGAGACGCGGGTATGCAGACTGCCTGGCAAAGTGGTCGTATAGTTGACATAGAAGATGCGAGTGCTGGCGAAGTCGGGCGGGAATGCGATGCCAAGCAGCCCTCTTTCTCCGCAGCAGTTCACGCGTTCGCGAATGTCGAGAAATGGGGTTTCGCTCTTGACGCCGTCGCTGATCAACTGTACCAGGCCCTCCTGCTCGACCACATAGAAACGCCCGGACCCATCTCGGGCGTCGGCGAAGTCTACGGGTCTCTTGAGACCGGAAATCGTCTCAACCAGGACAATCTCCGGCCAGTTCCGGGATTCGGGGGGGACAGGCGTGTCAGTGGGGGAAGGAGGCTCGGTCGCAGGGTTTGTCATGGTCGCGGTGGGCGCCTGCGATTGGACAGTCGCGACGACCGGTTCCTCCGATTGGGGCTCCGGCGAGCTCTCCCGCGAACACGCAGCGACCAACACCATTCCGACTACTGCACCGATTATCCAAAGCCGCACGAAAGTCTCGGGTGGCTCGGCATTCATGGGCAGGATACTTGACCTTTTCTTCATTCCGTTTTCCCGCGCAGCTTTTCGAGCTGCGGCTCGTCCAGCTTCTGTACGGTCTCTAACGGGGCACGTCGACGCCGGCGACAATGCGGCGGACTGCCCCGTCGGCGTCGATGCCTTCAATTTCAGCTTCGGGCCGCAATAGCACGCGGTGACGCAGCACCGGCGCTGCCAGCGCCTTCACATCGTCGGGTACTACGTAGGCCCGGCCCCGTAAGGCCGCGTAGCTCTTGGATGATTGTAACAGAGCGATGCTGGCGCGGGGGCTCCCGCCCAGCAGCAGATCGGGGCTGCGGCGCGTGGCGCTCACGAGATTGCAGATATATCTGAATACGCCGGGCTCAACCGTTACGCGCCGGATTTCGTCGCGGACATCCGCCAACTCATCCTGTAAAATCACCGGCCTGATGTCGACTTCCTCCAATTTGTGCGCGTCGAACCCCTCGTGATAGCGCTGCAGCACCTCTTGCTCTGCCTCGTCGGATGGATAGTCGACCAGCACTTTCAAAAGGAAGCGGTCGACCTGGGCTTCCGGAAGCGGGTAGGTGCCCTCATACTCGATCGGATTCTGCGTTGCCAGCACCATGAAAGGCTCGTCGAGAGGATACGCCGCGCCGTCAATGGTGGCCTGGCGCTCCTCCATCGCTTCAAGGAGCGCCGACTGGGTCTTGGCCGGCGCGCGGTTGATCTCGTCGGCCAGCAGAATTTGGGTGAAAATGGGGCCTTTGCGCAGATGAAAGCGCCCGCTGTCCAGATCGAAGACCTGGGTGCCGACGATGTCTGACGGCATCAGGTCAGCGGTGAATTGGATTCGTCCGAATACGGCGTCGGTCAGCCGCGCAAGCGTCTTGGCCATCAGTGTTTTCGCCGTGCCCGGCACACCTTCGAGCAGGACGTGGCCGCCGCTGAGAAACGCGATTACGATCTGCTCGAACACGTCATCCTGGCCGACGATCACTTTGGCGGCTTGCACGCGAATGGAAGAGTAGAGTTGAGAAATTTTCATGCATTACATACCTTAACGCGGGCGGGGCAAGCTGTATGTCCGCCGCAGCCGGTCAACAGGCTATGCCAAAATGTTTTCACCGTAGGCCGCTCTGAATTCATCCACACGCCGCGCGAGTTGCAGCAGGCGTTCCTCATCCGGGACCGTTGCCAGCTCGTCCAGGATCGCTGCGACTTGCTCGATCGTTAAGTGGGACCGGGCCTCGGCAGCAGAATTGCCCCGGATGGAACCCTCGTGGTGCGCGGACCTTGACAATGTCGGGTCCAACGAGTGCAATTGGCGCAAGAACTCATCGTCCGGCAAACTTGAACGGAGCCGCCAGGGCCTCCCCAGGGCCTGCTTCAACCGGTAGCTTTGCTGGCGCGCAATATGGTCGCGGACGCGGGCCCTCCTCTGCAGGCCCGCCATGGCAACCACGAACTCGGCGGCTTCCCGCCGCCGCCCCCGGGTCACCGTCTCCAGCGGCGGGCCAAGGCGCCGGCCGGACAGGAGCAGCCAGCCCCCGCACAGCAGCAGCAGGAAAAGGGCAGCCCATCCGGCTGGTGTGAGATAGAGCCAATCCCTGAAGGTCTCGACAGGTGGGAGTTCTGCAGGCAGAAGCGGCCCGAACAGGTGGAAGGTGTCTATTACGACCGTGCCGCCGGCCGGGACTGTGCGCAGAAATGCTGGAAAGAGTTGGGCCTGGGCCCGGCTCTCGGAAAGCCGGCCATTGGTAAATGCGCGCGGCTCGCCAACGAGCCAGACCCAGCCGTCACCGTGCCGGAGCACGGCAAGCCTCGCGCCGTCTCCACTGTTGAGCACGGTGATGATGTTTGGGCCCCTGGTCGCGTCGAAGCCACGCCCGCCTCGGTCAAAGCTCTCGGTAGCCTCGGGCAGCAGCGGCTGACTCTGCTCCACATCGGCGGCGGGCTGGACCCGTGACCTGTAGTTGAAGGCACGCCGCAACTCCCGGTCGGCATGGCCGACAATCACCGCAGTGCCTCCCTCCTCGACCCAGTTCAGGAGTCTTTCCGCCTCGCCAAGTGTGAACTGCCGCTCGCCGGGAAAGATGAGCAGCATGTGCTGGCGCGGCAAGGGCGCAAAACGCGTCCGGCCGTTCGTCGTGACCTGGTAACCCATCTCCTGCAGCCACTCTCGCAACATCAACAGGCCGCTCGGGCTGGGGCTATCTGGATCGTACCACGACTCGACGGAGCTATCGCCCCAGACAAGAACCGCTACCAGCAGCAGAAGGAACAGGCCGATTAGCAGAGGCGTATGCCAATTGCGTTGCGCGGCCATTGCGATCATCGGCGCAGGAACATAACGAGGCTGCCCTCCGGCTATCCCCAGCGATGCTCCGGCGGATCGAAGAGGAAGCCATGAAACAGCTTGCGCCGCTCAGGCGAGAGGTTGTTGTAGAAGCCCTTGGAATAGCCCCAATGCTCCTGTGAAGCGATCATCCATGGGTGTTCATAGGCATAGTAAAGCATGCAGCGCAGGCCGTCTTCGCGGGTGAACGGGCCGCCTGAATGCCAGAGAGCGTTGTGAAAGAGAATGGCGGTGCCCGCCGGCGCGCAGATCTCCTCAATCCCTACCGCTTTGCCTCGCTGCTTCAGGTCTTCCTGGGCGGGCTCATAGGCCGCCTTATGGCTGCCGGGCACAATGCAAAGGTTGCCCTGCCCGGGCTGCGTCATGTCGCTCAAATAATATCCGATCTTGAGCTGCAAGAGGGGTATATGCGGACCTAAATTACGGTACCCTTCGTCATGGCCGTCGATGTGCCATCCCCCGGCCCGCCCCATCAGGTCGCTGGTGTACTCGATGAGCGCGTCGGAAGCATGATGATGCGGGCGGGCATTGAGCAGGCCGGTGACGTAGGGCCAGATTGGGGGCCAGTCGAGCATCTCCAGCAAGAGGGGATCTTCGTCGAGGATATAGAAGATGCGCGTGCTCTTTTCGCCTTTGATCTGCGTCATGCCGGTATGCGGGATGCCTTGCTCCTGCAGTGTGCGCCGCCGCGGCATGACGCGGGCAAGCGCCTCGGTCAAGGCTTTGACGTGTTCCGCGTCCAGGAACTCTTCCAGGACCAGATATCCATTGTTGTCAAAGAAGAAGCGTTCCGCCAGGGTGGGGCAGCCGTCACCGGCCGTTGCCCCGTTTTCCAGTTCACTCTGTGCCATGGTTAGACCTTTACAGGTTGTCTGAATCGGCTGGGATTCAGCGTACAAGATCAGAGGCAAGCTGCGATGTTTGGACCAAAGTCGTTTCTGGCCACGCTGGGCTACGGCTCTTCGACGACCGCGATAGCCCGCACCGGAGAGCCGTCCCGACCGGTGATTTTGAGGGGCAACGCGGTGAGCTCAAACTGCGGCTGGCCGATCTGATCGAGGTTGGCCAGGTTCTCAACGATCAGGACATCGTTGCCGAGCAGCACAAAATGGGCGTCGTTAGGCGAGTAGTCTACCGACGGCGTATCGACTCCGACCAGTTCGATGCCGCGGTCCACCAGAAACTGGGCGGCGCCGCGCGTCAGGGCGGGATAGTCGGTAAAATAGAGCGGCTGGCCCCAACATTGCGCCCAGCCGGTGTTGAGAATCACTTTGGGCGTGCAACTGAGAGCTTCCCGGAAAGGGGCCAGATCATCCTCGGTTATATTCTCTTTGGCCCGTTTATGCGAGAGGTCAACAAGCAGGGCGGGCCCCATGCATTGCGCCAGCGGGATTTGCTCAATGGTCGCCCGGCCACGGTAGAAGTGGAAGAAGGCGTCCATGTGCGTGCCTGTGTGGAGGGAGACGCGCAGGACGCTGGTGTTCAGGTATCCAGGCGTGCCGGGCGGATGGTCGGCGGGAATCGACGTCTTGACCGTGACCTCGACCGAGTCGTCGCCGGGAAAGGGAGGGGTCGATTGATCGAGAGAATGGCTCAGATCGACAGCTCTGCGCGGCATGAAACGATTCGCTCCAGGTCTTGTTACAGTCGAACCGGCACCACTACGCCTGTTCTTTCTCCCATGCGTGTCGGCCGGCGCGCCAGGCCTGCCAGGAGTCCACGCTTTCAGGACGATGCCGGCTGCGGGCGACAAATCCGAGCAGCCCCATCTTTGCCAGCCAGTCCAGCGGCGTTCCGGTCACACTGTAACGCAGATCGATGCTCCAGCGTATTCCGTCGCTGTTGTTCATCAACGAGCGATGGAAAGTGAGATTGCGGAACGCGACCGCATCCCCGGCTTTCATCGCCAGCGTTTCAACGCGTCCACGAGCCTCAACGTCCTCGACGGGCACGAGATGGTCGCCCTGCCTCTTGTTTGGCAGCAGGCCCCACTTGTGACTGCCCGAAATGAACTGCATGCAGCCGTTTCTCTCGTCTACGTCCACGAGCGGTATCCAGAGCGAAAGGATATGCAAGGGTTCGGTTTGCGCGCCGTAATAGTCGCTGTCCTGATGCCAGGGCAGCGTGGTCAGCTGCTCCTGCGGCAATTTAGGCCGTACCCAATAGTCGCCGTTCATCGTAATCTCGCCTGAACCGAGCAGTAGTTCAGCCACATCCAGGACCGCCGGTTGCACGCACAGATCATAGACAGCCTCACTGAAAACCTCCCGATTCCAGCTCATCGACTCCCTCGGATGCATTCTGTGGAGCTCGACGAGCCGACGCGAAAGAGGTTGATCCTCGAACAGCTCTCCAACTCTCCCCTCTGCGTACAGTCCCCGGGCGACGCGGTCAACCGCTTTCACGATGGTCTGCTCGACGGGCGCGAGGTCATCCCTACTCAAAAGGCCCGGAATAAGCAGGTATCCTTGCTCTTCGTAAGTCCGCAACTGCTGTTGATCGAGAAGGGCCACGCTACATTGCTCTTTGTCGAAACGCCCTTACATGGAAGGCGGGTGTATTGCCTCAACTTGCTCGCACCACCCCTGCCAGGCTATCTGTAGGAGCCGAGCGTTGCTCCCTTCATGATATTATTGTGGAAGATCAAGTAGAAGGCAATCAGCGGGATCGTCACGATAGTCAAGCCGGCGAAAATCAGGCCCCAGCGCGTCTCCCCATACTGCGCCATATAGCCCAGTAGTCCGGGCGCCACCGTCCTCACCTTGTTTTCCCACAGGACAACAATCGCCAGGAGAACTTCATTCCACATACCGATAAAGTTGACGATGGTAATCGCGGCGATGGGTCCCTTGGATATGGGCACGGCGATACGCAAAAAGGTACCCAGGCGCGTACATCCGTCAATCAAGGCGGCGTCTTCAAGTTCGGAAGGAAAGGTCGTGAAGTAGGATTGGAGCACAAGAATGGAGAATGGCAAGGTGGAGGTCACGTAGAGAAAAATCAGACCGAGAAAATTGTTGATCAACCCAAAGGCCCGCAGTTCGGCGTAGAGGGGCACGATCAGAGCGTGCATCGGCACTGCAATCAGTGACACCAGAAAGAAGAATAGTACCCGGCGGCCAAAAAAGTCGAAGCGTCCAAAGGCATATCCGGCCAACGTTGCGCTGCCCACCAGGATCAGGAGACTGCTTGGAACAACAATGGCGCTGTTGAGAAAGTAGAGGTTGAGTGTGACGCCGGTTGTATCGCCGATCCAGGCTTCCGGGTAGTTCTGCAGCTGGGGCGGCCACACGAGCTTAAGCGGGTAGCGGATGACATCCATGTCGCTCTTTACCGACATCGAGAACATCCAGGCCAACGGAACCAACTGGTTGCCAGTCCAAATGATCAGCAGCAGTAAGATGCCCGCCAGCCAAGGGTGTTCGGCCACCCAACTCCGACTTCGTTGCATTTCACCAGATCCGTTGCCGTCCGTGCTGCAGTTTCTACCCGCGCTTTGCCGCGGCTAGAATTCAACTTCCCGCTGCCGAAGCCCGCCTTGACCGATATACAACGTCGAAAACAGCAGTATGACAACAAGAAGAAGCACGGCGGTCGCCGAGGCGCTGCCGAAGCGCAAGAACCAGAACCCTTCCTGGTAGAGGTAATGGGTGAGCACTTCGGACGCGTAGCCCGGGCCCCCTTTGGTCATCGTGAAGACAATATCAAAGACCTGGAACGAGAAGATGGTCTGCAACAGTGTAATCGTCAGCAGGACCGGCTTGGTCAGGGGCAGAGTGACGTACCAGAGCTTTTGCAGCTGTGAACCGCCGTCCAGAACAGCAGCTTCGTACAGGTCTTGGGGGATGCCTTCCATGGCTGCATACAGAAAGATCATCGGAAAGCCGCAGTATTTCCAGATGTCGATCAGGCTCAGTACCCACATGACCAGTTTGGGGTTGCCCAGCAAGGACGGCAATTCCAGTCCGAGCAGGCCAAAGCCGGCGGCAAGGGGACCTGAATGGGGATTCAGGATGGCGCTCCACAGTACGCCAACCGCGGTCATGGGCAAGATTACGTTCAAGTAAAAAACGGCCCGGAAAATCTTCCATCCGGGGACTTCAAAGTGCAATGAAATTGCCAGCAGAAAGCCGATGACGATTTTGGCCACGGTCGTAACGACAGTGAACAGGACTGTGTTTCTCACTGCGCCGTAGAAGTTGGGCGCTTGGAGAAGGCCCTCAAAGTTTCTGAGACCAACGAATTGGCGCTCGCCAAGGCCGTCCCATCTGTACAAACTCAGGACCAGCCCGTCGAACAGCGGGTAAACGATGAAGAGAATGAAAAATGTGAAGGCGGGCAGAATGAAAACATATGCGATGCCATTCCGCCGCCAGCCGCGTCGCAGCCTCAGCCGCCAGTCAGTTACCGGGCCGGAAAGGGCTTTGTCTGTCATGGACCCCCGATTTGCTGCAGGCGCGCGTGCGCCAGAAGGTTGACCGGACGCTCCAGCACGGGAGAGAAATGGAAGCTCAACAGGCTGGAGCGTCCGCGACGCCGCGGTACGAGCAGGAAGTTCAGCTCCTATGCCTCGCCCGCACGGAATTTGGCCGCCAGTTCGTCAAATTCGGCCACGATCTCGGCCGGTGTTTTTTGGCCTCCAATCGCCGCCTGCACATTGTTGCGCAGCATGGCGTACAGCTCCGCCGGCCAGAAGGTGACGATCTCGTCTGTGACGGGGAAGTCGCCGCTGCCGAACATCTCCGTGACTTCACCAACCGTTGCATCGGCGTAGCCCTCCAGGTCGGCTACGGTGATGTCGGTCCGAATCGGCATGCCACCACCTATCTTGGCCACGATTTTCTGACCGTCCTTGCTGAGAACAAAGTCAAAGAAGGCTGCCACTTCGTCCTTCACCGTCGAGAACGAAGAAAGCATATACTCGTCGGCGTAGGAGGCGGTCAAGGGGAAGGGGATGTCATCTTTGATCTGAGGGAACATGAAGAAGCTGGAGTCTTCGCCCAGCGCCTCTCGCGCCTGGCCGGATACCCAGATTCCCGACTCGTAGGCCACCGCCTGACCGTTGAAGAGCAACCCTTTGGCCTGGTCGTCGTTCATGTCCAGCACACCTTTGGCCCAGACCCTCTCGGTCTCCATATCGCGCATCACTTGGAAGGCCTCCTCGAAACCAGGATAGTCCCCCATGTAATACTCTTCCTTGTCAAAGCGGAGGATTTTCTCATAATCCTCCAGCGGTACCGTGCGGGTCGCGAGACACTGGTACATGTGGAAACCCGGCCATCCATCCCGGTCGCCCATCGCTAGTGCTTCAAGATCGTTTGCATGGCAGGCATCGGCCCAGGCGTATAGTTCATCCATCGACGTGGGCGGGTCCATGCCAATTTGCGCCATCAGCGACTTGTTGTACCACATCAGAGGGACCGTGACTGAAGCGACCGAGAAGTGGTATATCTGGTCGTTATACTCGTGCGTGTGAAGATGGTCGGGGAGGTAGTCCCACCAGCCGTACTGTTCGTAATAGTCGTTCAGGGGCGTAATCACGCCCGCGTCAGCCAGCCTGTCGGTAAGCCCGGAACCAAAATTGATCCAGGCGAAGTCGGGTGCGCCATCATTGGACATGATGGTGACTTCGGTGGCCCGTTTCTGTTCCTGCTCAATCACAGTGATCTCAAACTCTACATTGGGCTCCTGCTCCTTGTAGAGATCGATGAGAGCACGCATGTAGTTGTCAATGCCCCCTGGGGACCACAACGCTCTTATGGTCACCGCCTCAGGTTGCGCAGCTGACTCTGACGGCGCCTCTGCCGCCGGCGCGGCTGCAGGTGCAGCGCAGGCGCTTAGGACCAAAGCTCCCGCGGAAGTCGCCGTAAGGCCTTTCAGAAACTGACGCCTCGAAAAACTCTTGCTTGCCATCTGTCGTCCCCCTTTCGATATTCATGCCATTCTGCGATGAACTCGCACTGCAACCTGATGACAGCTCTTCCGGCGAAACAACAGCTGAACCCGGTCTAGATCGTCGTTAGGCGCCTCCTTTCAATTCAAGCGGCGCGTCTCGCTGCAGATGGCTGAATCTCAACCGGTTTCTCTCCTCAGTTTCTTCTCTTCAAGTCTGACGGCTGAGTCATTGCCTCAACGAGCGGACGCCAACTGAACTACCCGGCAACCCACCCGGCTCCGATGCCCAATGAAAGGGATGTGCGGCGGCAACCTGACTTAGCTGTACGACTTAGAGATCGCGTGCGCACGTGATGCTGGCAAGGTTTATCGGGGCAAGCGAATTGTAGCAGACGGCCCCGGAATCATCAATCCGTATCAGGACATGGCGTAATCCCAAGGCATCATCCGGACGGCTCAAGATGAACATTGCTTCGTTACTGCCCGGAGAGAAAACTCTACCCAGGAAGACAGTGACAATCACGGCAGAATACGCGGCGCAGATCGTCATTTCCATGTGTTGACAGCCTACAACCGACCATCTATAATTTGAAAATACTTAATCTGAGTTTTGCAGCCCCAGCGGTTGGCCGAGGGCAGCTATGCGCACATTCTGCAACATCATCACCGATGGGATGCTCGACTATCTCGTGGCGATCTACGAGTTGGGCGAGACCAGCGACAGGATCTCCACCACTGTGCTGGCGCAGAAGATGGAAGTGTCGCCGGCCGCGGCCAGCAGCATGACCAAACGGCTGACCGAATCGGGCCACGTGGTCCGCTCGCCGGCTGCCGGTATCCGGTTGACCGACCAGGGCCGCTTGGCTGCGTTGCAACTCCTGCGCAGACACCGGCTGTTGGAGGTTTTCCTCATCGAGGTGATGGGCTTTACCTGGGACCAGGTGAAGGCGGAGGCGATGCGGCTGGAGCACGCCATCAGCGCAGAGTTCGAAAAGCGCATGGAGATTATCTGCAATTTCCCAACCCACTGCCCGCACGGCGACCCGGTTCCGAACGAAGACGGTCAGGTCAAGAAGGAGAACCTGGTCAGTCTGGCGGAACTGCGGCCGGGGCAAACGGGCGAACTGCGCCGGGTGGCCAACCACAACGCGCCGATGCTGCGCTACCTGTCGCAGCTGAACCTGGTGCCGGGCTATCAGATCAAGGTGCTGAATGTTGAACCTTTTGACGGGCCGAGCATCGTGCAAGTAGAGGACGATGCCCCGCAGACCGACCCTGAAAGCCTCGTCAAAATCATTGGCCGCTCTTTGGCCAAACGCCTCTTCGTGAAGTTGGCTGAGCAGCCCGCCGCGTAGCCGCGCATCCTTCTGCGCAATACACGCATGTCCTCTCCCTTCACAGCACGCATATTCTGCAAAATTAAGACGCATTCAGCCATTCTAAACGTCGCGATATTGACGGCGTGGTTACTGCTCGCCATCGGCGGCAGCCCACCTCTGTGGGCGCAGAGCGAGACAACTGAGATCACAGCCGACGAAGTGAACAGGGTGGCCCGGCATCTGTGGTGCCCGCTGTGCGGGGGCAGGCTGCGCCTGGACAGTTGCGAACTGAAGGCCTGCACGCAGATGAGGGAGGTTATTGCCATCAAATTGGCCGAAGGCGAGGACGCGCAGTCGATTCGAGACTATTTTCTGGAGCAGTATGGGCCGCAGATTCTGGGCGAGCCGCCGCGGCAGGGGTTTAACTGGCTGGCGTGGATTGTGCCGGTTGTGGCGGTTGCGGGAGGCGGTCTCTTCCTCTGGTTGCGCATGCAGCAGATGGCGCGGCCGCTGCGGCTCTCATCGGCAAGGGCAGGAGGCGCTGAAGTCGACGAACATGAGCGGCGGCTGGATGAGGAATTAGCTCGCTATGACTGAATTGACTGAGCGCCTCGAGCGGGGGGCGCAGTTGGAAACGCCTGGGCAAGCAGAACCACCATCCGCCCGCGCCGTGAGTATGTGGCGAATCTTCTTCGTCGGCGTCATCCTGCTCTTTATTGTCCTCCTGGCAGTAGGACTGTGGAAGACGATAAAGGACGGGCAGCGGGCAGCGGGCGAGGCGCCGGAGCTGAGTTTCGCGACTTTCGACGGCGAGGAGGTTGTCCTGCGCGATCTGCGGGGCAAGGGTGTTGTCGTCAACTTCTGGGCCAGCTGGTGCGCCCCTTGCCGCGAGGAGGCCGCGCTACTGGAGCAGACGTGGCGCCGCGAGAAGGAGAACGGCATCGTCTTCCTCGGTCTCGACTATTTGGACCAGGAGCCGGCCGCGCTCGCCTATCTGGCAGAGTTTGATGTCACCTACCCCAACGGCCCGGACCTGCGCAGCCGGGCCGCGCGACGCTATCGAATTCAAGGCGTGCCGGAGACCTTTTTTATCAGCCCCGAAGGCAAAATCGTTGAAATCGTCGTCGGGCCGATCGCAGGTCAGCAGGAGATGGACGCCTTGCTGGATCGGATCCGCCCCCCTTAGCCGGCTACCCCACATGCATCCCCAATGTGTGCGTTTTACCTCGCCGACCGACTAAAACACTATCGTTTTCTGTGCTACAATGGCCTGACTATGCTCGAGTTCGCAAGCCATAATTGCGCGTCTTCCGCGCGATTCGTCCGAGTGAATTGGAATTAGGGGGCGGTTGATGACGAAGGGGCAGACCTATCATCTGATCACCCTCGGATGCCCAAAAAACGAGGTCGACAGCGACGGCATGGAGATGCTGTTGCAGCAGGCGAATATCGTTGAGAACGCGGACGCCGGCAGCGCCGACGTGCTCATCGTGAACACCTGCGGTTTTCTGGAGGCGGCCAAAGAGGAGTCTATCGGCGTCCTGCGGGATCTGGCCGGCGGCAAACGGCGGCACCAGATACTGATCGCGGCCGGCTGCCTGGCGCAGCGCAACGGCGACGAGGTGCTGAAACGGGTGCCTGAGGTAGACGGCCTGCTGGGCACGCGGCGCTGGATGGACGTGGTGGAGCTGATCAAGCGGGTGCGCAGCGGGCCGCAGCAACGCCGTCTGCAACGCTACAGCCTGCTGGGCGAGCCGGACGAGGCCTTCGAGCAGCCGGTACCGCGTCCACCCGTAGCCGGAGGAAGCGCGTATCTCAAGATCTCCGACGGCTGTAACGCGCCCTGCGCCTTCTGCACGATTCCCAGCTTCAAGGGCAAGCTGCGCAGCCGTCCGATCGAGGCGATCGTAGACGAGGCCAATGCGCTGGTGGAGGCGGGGGCCAGCGAACTGGTGATCGTCGCCCAGGACACGACCGACTTTGGACGCGACCAGGGCGAGCCGGACAGTCTGCCGCGCCTGCTCAGCGCCCTCTGCAATCGAACGAGCGATGCGCTGAAATGGGTCCGGCTGATGTACGCCTATCCGGGGCACGTGAGCGATGCACTGATCGAGGTGATGGCGAGCCAGGACAAAATCGTGCCCTACCTGGATATGCCCCTGCAGCACGGAGACCCGCGCACCTTGCGCCGCATGAGACGCCCCTCGCGGCTCGAAATGGTCTTCGACCACGTCGACAAGCTGCGCGCCGCGATGCCGGATGTCGCGCTGAGAACGACCTTCATCGTCGGCTACCCGGGCGAGACCGAAGAGGAGTTCCAGGGACTGCTGTCCTTCGTGCAGGAGATCAGATTCGACAAGGTCGGCGCGTTTCCCTTCAGCCCGGAACCGGGCACGCCCGCGGCCGAGCTGCCCGATCCAGTACCTGAAGAAGCGAAGGCCGAGCGATACGCGCGTCTCATGGAAGCGCAGCAGCCAATCAGCCTGCGCCAGAACCAGGCGCAGGTCGGTAAGGTACTCGACATCCTGGTCGAGGGCGAGGGCGCGGTGGCCGAGACGGCCGACCCCCTGGTTTTGGGGCGCAGCTACCGCGACGCGCCGGAGGTGGACGGCCTTGTGCTTGTGCCGGGCATCGCAAACGTGCCCGCTGGAACCATGCTGCAGGTCCACATCAACGGGGCGCTTGAGTATGATCTTGTCGGAGAGCCGTTGCTGGCAGAGACCTATTCGAGCCGCAAAAAGCTTTTGACAGAATTTGGCTAGCCGACCCCTGGCGGAGACAGCAATGCCCGAACTGGCGCAGTTGGAGCGGGATTTGGGCGCGCTGGAGAAGGACCAATCCCTCTACGATGGTGACAACCTGACCGGGCGCTTTCTGGCGCTGAAGAGGCTCGACTTTCTGGCGGAAGCCTACCGGCTACGCGCCGGAGAACAGCCGGCCTCAAACCAGGAGCAGCGCGTTCGAGTGATGCAGGCCGATCTGGCGCGGCGGAACCAGGCGCTCTATCAAGAGCTTCGCGCCCGCATCAGCGCCGGTGCTGTCACACCGCATCAACTTCGCACTCTGTTCGAGGACAACGGCAATTACCGACCCGGCGATAAGGCCTGTCTGCACTGGCGTGGGGAGGCAGCGGACGCTTTGGCCGCGGGTCTGTTCCGAAGTGACAGCCCGCCGCAGCGGTGGAACGGCGGCGACAGCGAGATGATCCACTACGAGCCGGCCCCGGTGGGCGCCCTTCTCGAGCTGGTTGACCGGGTCCCAATGACGTCTGCAGACAGGTTCGTCGATATCGGCTCCGGATTGGGCCAAGTCGTGCTCCTGGTGCATCTGTTGACGGGCGTGGAGGCGGTTGGGCTGGAGGTGATGCCGGCCTTCGTGGAACAGGCCGAGCAGGAGGCCGCCGCGCTGGGCGTCAGCGGCGTGACATTCGAACACGGTGACGCACGCAACGCCGACCTCTGCAAAGGCACAGTTTATTTTCTCTTTTCGCCATTTCGCGGGCAGATGCTGCAGAAGGTCCTCAAGCGACTGCGCGACGAAGCAAAGGCACGGCAACTCACGATATGCTCTTTCGGCCCTTGTACCGTAACGTTCGCCGCCGAAAACTGGCTGTCGATCGAGGAGCCGGAGATGGACAACGAGTTCCGGCTGGCGATCTTTCACAGCCGCGGGGACAAAACGAAACGGCAGCCATCGACGCGGGAACCCGCCCGCGCCAATGCCTGCCGTTGTTGAGAAGATTTTTTGGCCGGAACTGACCGCTGTACCCCTAATCAGCTGCTCAGATGGAAGACCGCCATCTTGGTCTCGGTCATCTCCTCAATGGCATACTTCGGGCCTTCCTTGCCCATGCCGCTCTCCTTGACGCCCCCGTAGGGCATCAGGTCAGCCCGCCACTGGGTGCCCCAGTTGACGTGCAGGTTGCCCGATTCGACCTCCTGCACAAACCTCATCGCCCAGTCGATGTTCTGGGTGAAGATCGCCGCGCTCAGACCGTAGTTCGTGTCGTTGGCGAGAGCGATCGCCTCGTCGATGTCGCTGACGGGGGTCACGCCTACGACGGGACCAAAGACCTCGTCGCAGGAGATCTTCATTTCCGGGCTCACGTTTGACACGATCGTCGGCTGGTACATCTGGCCGTTTCGCTGGCCGCCGAGGACAAGTTCGGCGCCGCCGCTCACAGCCTCTTCAACCCATTGGTTCACCCGCACGGCATCGTCCTCGCGGATCATCGGTCCCATCTTGGTCGATTCGGCGAGCGGATCGCCAGTTGTGATGTTCTCAACCGTCGCCTTGAAGGCGTCGAGAAAGTCGCCGTAAATCTTCTCGTGGGTGACGACGCGCTGGGTGGAGATGCAGACCTGGCCGGCGTTGGAATAGCCCGACATCGCAGCTGCTGCTGCTACCCTTTCGGGGTCGGCGTCGGGCATGACGATCAGCGGCGCGTTCGAGCCGAGCTCCATCGTTACGCGCTTGAGCCCGGCTGTGCGGCAGATGTGCTCGCCGATATCGCGGCTGCCGGTGAAGGTGATCTTGCGCACGCGTGAATCGGCGCAAAGGGCGTCGCCAATCGTTGCACCGGAACCGGTGAGACACTGCAGCGCCTCCGGCGGCGTGCCGGCCTCGAGGAAGATCTCGACCAGCTTGAGCGCAGACAGGGGCGTGTCGGTCGCCGGCTTCAGGATGATGGCATTGCCCGCGGCCAGCGCCGGGCCAATCTTGTGGCAGACCAAGTGCAGGGGGAAGTTAAATGGACTGATGCCGACGATGACGCCGCACGGCACGCGCACGGTGAAACCGAACTTGCCCGCGGCGCCGGGTGCGCCGTCGAGCGGCACCACCTCGCCGCCAAGACGCTTGGCCTCTTCGGCTGAAAGGGCGATGATCTCAACCGCGCGCGAGGCCTCGATCCGCCCCTCGGCGATGATTTTTCCCTCTTCGAGTGTGATCGTGCGAGCGAGATCTTCGTTGCGCTCCTCCATCAGGTGGGCAGCCCTGTGCAGGATCTCGTAGCGTTCGTAGCCGGTCAGACCGGCCATGACTTTGGCGCCGCGTTCGGCGGTTGCGAGGGCCAGTTCGACATCGGCCGCATCCCCCTTGGGAATGGTGTCGATGACGGAGCCGTCAAACGGGTGCAGTACTTCGATCTTTTCGGACTTATCCACCCATTGTCCGCCAATGTGCATTTTCATCGATTTTTTCTCCTTATTGTCTCTGTCTTTTCACACTGGTTGCTTTGTTGAATGTACGAACGCCGTGCGAATTGCGCAGGCGATGGTCACTTCAGTTCACGTCCGGGCACGCGGTTCCACTCCAGCGGCTCTTCATCACCCTCATATGTTGGAACCAATCTCTGGACGAGTTTTTGCGCCTGCGGCGGCCAGTCGACTACACGTGTCTGCGTACGGCTCAAAATTGGACTGGATGCGGGGCGAGGAGATGTCGAAATTCGGATGGTACCAGATCGTAATGACTGTGCGCCGTTCATCGGTCCGGTTGGCGTAGGAGCCGTGGAGAAGTCTGGAATCACCTATCACCAGATCGCCGGCGCGCACGGGCACAGCCTGATCTTCGGGCATCGGCTGATAGGCCGGATGGGTTGGGTCGGTGGCCCGCCGCAACTCATCGGTATGGGCAGTATGAACGACGTCGTGCATGCGATGGCGCCTGCGATGGGAGCCGGAGATGACCCGCAGGCAGCCGTTCTCGATGCGCGTGT
This sequence comes from Caldilineaceae bacterium, assembly GCA_022827195.1. Lineage (GTDB taxonomy): Bacteria > Chloroflexota > Anaerolineae > Caldilineales > Caldilineaceae > Bin5. The sequence goes on along the minus strand of JAJDTL010000022.1, from coordinate 38,930 downwards.
CGACCAGATAGTACATGGCAAAGAGCTGCAGAGGGAGGTCGGTGTAGCTGAGCGGATCGTTCCATCCCCACCAGTCCTGATGCCAGAAAAGGGGCGGCGAGTGGCCGGGCTTGCTGATGACAAAGCCGGAGGACCAACGCGGCTTTGGATAGCCGAGTGCAGTCAGCGCATCGAGAGCAGGTTGATAGGCCACCAGTTCGGCGAAGAAGGGGTCATCATAGACGCTGATCATGCTGCCGGTGGATTTCTGCTCTTCGAAGTGCTCGGCAGACTGTACGTCTATGAGGCCGTCACTGGCAGCGCGCACGCGGGCCAGCATTTCGGGAGACAGCACCTGCTCGAAAACGCAGTAGCCGTCACGGATCAATTGGGCCCGCTCTTCCCGTGCGCTGGCGATTGTCGTCATAGTGTTCCCTCTCTCGAAAGTGTAGCACGAAGCGGCGATAGGTAGGCCGGCCCGCACGAATTGCGGAGAGAATTGACCTGACTGCAAGCCCTAATTGCGCGACCGTCTCTATTGTAACAGAGAGAGTGGCGGCTTTCCATTCTGACACAGCGAAGTTTGTATGCATCCAGGCCTCATCCTGCGGTACAATCATTTCACTCCTGTCGGGAAGTACTGACGGGATGGTGCCTCTCTTCACGCACTCAGGGGGCCTTATGGGGCCTTGGCCATGCTGATCGGACTCGACATCGGCACAACTTCGCTGAGCGCCGTCGCGCTGGACCCGGCGAGCGGAAGCCAGGTAGCCCACCGGACCGTTGCCAATCGCGCCGGTTCGTCTCCCGGACCCGGCCGCGCCGAACTGGACTTGTCACGACTGTACGAGCTGTCGGTGCAGTGCCTGGCGGGATTGGTGGCGCAGGCCGATTTGGCCTCTACCGACATACAAGGCATCGGTGTTACCGGCCAGCAGCACGGCGTTGCGCTGATCGGACCGGATGCCTCGCCGGCAGGGCCCGCGATTACCTGGCAGGATTTGCGGGTGCAGGAGCCGCTGCCCGGTTCTGACAGGTCGGTGCTGGAGCGCCTTATCGCTGCCGCGGGAGGCCGCGGGGCCTTCCGAAACACCGGCTGCCTGCCTGCAGCTGGGTTTCTCGGCCCCAGCCTATACTGGCTCAGTTTGCAGGATGCTCTGCCCGAGCCCCCGGTGATTGCCTGCTTTGTACCTGATGCGGTTGTCTCTTTCCTGACCGGCGCGACGGTGGTCTGTGAACCGACACTGGCAGGCAGCTCCGGGATCTTCGACATCCGGGCAAACTGCTGGGATTCGGCGCTGTTGGAGCGGTTGGAGCTGCCGGCGGGTCTCTTCCCTTTGATCGGCGGCGCCGGGGACATTGTGGGAGGGTTGCGGCGCGAGCTGGCTGAAGCTGTCGGACTGGAGCCGGGCACGCCGGTGACGGTTGCATTGGGGGACAATCAGGCCAGTTTCATCGGCAGCGCGCCGGAGCCGGGCCGGAGTCTGCTCCTGAACGTCGGAACAGGCGGCCAGATTTCTGCCCGCACCGACAATTTTCACTTCATTCCCGGGTTGGAGAACCGCCCTTTTCCCGAGGGTCAGTATCTGTTGATAGGGGGAGGGTTGTTCGGGGGTCGTTCCTATGCCTATTTGCAGCGTTTTTTCCAGCTGGTGGGCGCCCAACTCCTGGAGGCAGAATCGCCAGACGACCTCTATGAACGAATGACGGAGCTGGCGGCAACGGCGCCGGCGGGCAGTGACGGGCTGCGATGCGAGCCATTTTTCACAGGCAGCCGCACCGACCCGGGGCTGCGCGCTTCGGTCAGGGGGCTCTCGCCGGACAACTTCACGCCGGCCCATTTCGCGCGCGCTCTGCTTGAGGGCATGGCGGACGGCTTCTTCGCCTTTTACGAACAGATGAATCCGGTCGTGGGAGAGCCGCCGCTCCTTGTGGGCGCGGGCAACGGCGTGCGCCAGAACCGTCTGCTGGCCCAGATCCTGGCGCGGCGCTTCGAGAAAACGTTGCTGATTCCGAGCCACGCCGAAGAGGCGGCGGTGGGTGCAGCGGTGGCGGCGTCGGTTGGCTTGGGAATCTTCGGAGATTTGGAGACGGCCGCGGCGGCGCTGCTGGACTACGCGGACGCAGTCGAGCCGTAGAACGGGAAACCGGGGCCGCGCGGCCCCGGTCGAAAGAACGATCGCCTGAAAGCTACTCCCGTACGTGCATATCGCCCAGGACAATCCACTTGTATGTGGTCAGCTCCTCCAGCCCCATCGGTCCGCGGGCGTGGAGCTTCTGCGTGCTGATTGCGACTTCGGCACCGAGGCCGAACTGGCCGCCGTCGTTGAAGCGGGTGCTGGCGTTGACGAATACGGCCGAGGAGTTGACGGCATCGACGAAGCGCTGGGCGTTGTTCCAGTCCTGCGTGAGAATGCCGTCGGAGTGGTCTTGGCTGTGCTCCTGAATGTGAGCGATGGCCTCGTCGAGTGAGTCCACCAGTTTGACGCCCAGGATCAGTGTCATCCATTCGGTGTCCCAGTCCTCCGGCCCTGCCGGCAGAACGGTTGCCCCATGGCCTTCAAGAAGGGGAAGCGCGTCGGGCGCTGCACGCATCTCCACGCCGCACCCGGCCATGCGCCGCGCCAGCTTAGGCAGAAATTCGGCTGCGATGCCGCGATTGACGAGCAGCGTATCGAGCGCATTGCAGACGGAAGGCCGCTGCGTGCGGGCATTCACAATGACATCAAGCCCTCGCTCCTGCTCGGCGCTGACATCGACGTAGTAGTGGCAGATGCCGATGCCGCCGGTGATCACCGGTATTGTGCTCTGCTCGCGACAGAGGCGGTGGAGGCTGTTGCCGCCGCGGGGGATAAGCATATCTACGTACTCATCCATTCGAAGAAAACGGGAGACCAGTTCCCGGTCCGGGTTGCCGATGTATTGAATCGCTGCGCCGGGCAGGCCCTGCTGGTCCAGCGCGCCGCCGATAACGGACACCAGGGCCAGGTTGCTGCGGAGGGTCTCTTTGCCGCCGCGCAGGATGACGGCGTTGCCGGTCTTGAGGCTGAGGACGGCGATATCGATGGTTGTGTTGGGACGGGCCTCGTAGATGACGCCGAGGACGCCGATCGGAATGCGGCGGCGGCTGAGGCGAATTCCGTTCGGCAGCACGCGACTTTCCAATTCTGCGCCCACCGGGTCCGGCAGAGCGGCCACGCGCCGTGTATCGTCAGCCAGCCCCCGCATTCGTTCGGGTGTCAGCAGCAGCCGGTCGAGCAGCGCCTCGCTGAGTCCGTTGGCGTGGCCTGCGGAAATGTCGAGCTCGTTCTGCGCCAGCACTTCGGCGCTCCTTTCCTCAAGCGCGTCCGCGATCGCGTGAAGCGCGGCGTTCTTCTGTGTTGACGTCAGCGCGGCCAGTTTGCGGCTTGCCTGCCGCGCGGCGCGCCCCATCGCCTCCAGGTCAACTGCCTGCGGCGCTGCCTGGCCGTTTCCGGACGAACTCTCCTGACGGATGCCTGGTTCCCTCACAGCGGTCGCCATTTCCCCCTCCCAACCTCTACTCCAAAACGATCATATCGTTGCGGTGAAGCACCACCGGCCCGTAGTCGTAGCCCAGCTGATCGCCGATCGCATGGGACTGACAGCCGCGAATTCGATTCAGGTCATTGCTGCTGTACCGTGTGATGCCGCGCGCCAGATCCGGGCCATTCGTCTCGCGCACAAATACGGCGTCACCCCTTTCAAATTCACCTTCCACAGCGGTAATCCCGACCGGTAGCAAGCTGTTTCCATCGCGGCGCAATGCCTTGGCCGCGCCTGAATCCACCATCAGGCATCCCGACGGCGCGGGGCCTGCCAGGATCCAACGTTTGCGGTTCTCCAACGGGTTCTCCTGCGCGGGAAAGCGTGTGCCGACCTGCTCTCCGGCAACCGCCTGAAGGATCACGTCGGGCGCGCTCCCGGCGGCGATGACGACGTCGGTCCCGGCCCGGCGGGCAATATCCGCCGCCTCCAGCTTTGTGCTCATGCCGCCGATCCCCAGGCCGGACTGACTGCTACCGGCCGAGGCGCGCAATGAGTCGTCGATCTCCTGAACTTCAGGGATCAGCCGTGCGTTGGGGTCGGTGCGCGGATCTGCAGTAAACAGCCCCTGTTGATCGGTCAACATCAACAGCAGATCGGCGTCGGTCAACACAGCCACCAGTGCAGAAAGGTTATCGTTGTCGCCAACCTTGATCTCCTCGACGGCAACGGCGTCGTTCTCGTTGACGACTGGTACGATTCCGTGCTTAATCAGATCGTTGAAGGTGTCGCGCGCGTTCAGGAAACGGTGGCGATTTTCGGTATCCGCCCTGGTCAACAGGATCTGACCGACGAGAATGCCGTAGATCTCAAAGAAGCGCCCCCACAGGAGCATGAGCCTGCTCTGGCCCACTGCGGCGAGCATCTGACGGCTGGAAAGACTGGAAGGCAGCGAGGGAAAGTCCAGAAGCGCCCGGCCAGCAGCCTGCGCGCCAGAAGTGCAGATGATCAACTCCTTATCCTCGTGATGGAGCGAGGCGATCTGACGCGTCAATTCGACCATCTGCGGCTGATTCAGGAAACGGGTGCCCTTGGTGAGCACACCGGTCCCCAGCTTGACGACGATTCTGCGGTACATCGGTGCCTTGCCTTCAATAGCGTTCGCCCGCGCGATGGCGCGCAAAGTGCGAAGCGCCGAAAAGGGTGGAAGATGCTCTGGACAGCTACGCCAACAGTATAATGCAGTGGCAAACGTTTCGGCAATCATTTCAGGCTCAGTTTGGTTTGCGAACCGCAGGGGTAGACGGGCGGGGAATGCGATGCCGCGCCCCGGCCTCCGCGCACACCTCTTTGCCAGGAATATACCCGTTTTTGTTGAGGTTTTTCCTTGTGCTAAGATTATCAGATAACAATACGCGCCAAGCAGGTGGTTTAACCCGAAATTGACCACGAAGAGGCGTTCGCTGAACGCCTCTTCGTGGTCGAATGTCCATCTGTCCGTGCCACAGATTCTGGAAAGTTGGCGACAGGCGCATGTAGGGAAATCTTCGGATGCAAACGAAGTCCGGAACGCGCCGATAGTTGGCAGAGAGCCTACCGCTGCCGACAAATACACGTCCGGACGCGGAATTCGCATGCAATACGCCCCTGCTCGCATGGGGCTCGGAACGGAGGAAATCATAAATGCGACGCTCCTCTTATGACTATGATGAGCCGCCCCGGCGAGGAGGCTCCGGGACGAGGAAGATCCTGGGCGCCCTTCTGTCGCTCGTTCTGCCTGCCCTGATCATCATTGCGCTGCTTCTGCCACCGATCAGCCTGATTGATCGGATCCAGTACCTCTCCTATACGACGATCGACAGAAACGGCGGCTCGCTGATGGACCCGGACGGTACGACGATCGTATTTCCTCCGGAAAGCGTGATGGAGTCCTTTCAGGTCAATCTCGAAAGCATCCCGCGCATGGAATTTCTGGACGGCAACGCAGGACAGGATTGGGCAGCAGCCCTGAACGCCCTGTCCAACAGCGGCCTGGAAGCCAGAAGCCCGATCTATGAGGTGGCCGTGCGCGGCGGTCGCGTCGACCAGAGCATCGTGCAGATTCCGATTCCGAATGACAGCCAACCTTACGAAACGCTGGAACTGTACAGCTGGGACGGAGACAGCTGGGAGTTCGTGCCCAGCTCAGTCCTGTCGATGGATGATCGCATCGAAGCCCGTGTTAGCGGGTGGCCGCCCTCGAATTTCGTCGTGATGCAGACCGGCGCGCCGCCGCCTCGGGTAGAGACAAACATTGGCGTCGGCGAGCAGGTGCCGGCCACGCTGGCCAATGCAGGCATCACATCGCTTGCCATCGCCGGCTTCTATCTGCGCGGGGACGGCGCTCTGGACATTGAACGCGCCAACCCTCCGGTCGGCAACTACGCGGTCGTTCCGGTCCTGCGCAACTGGCGGGGCATGGAGCCGCCGCGCAGCGACCTGCTGCACAATATGCTGGTCGAAGCGGGCCAGCTACAAAACCAGATCAACGCGGTGGCGGACTTGCTGATACAGTACAACTATCCGGGAGTCATTGTCGACTACCGCGGCATGGATGCTGCGATGGCCGGTGAGGCCGAGTTCAACCATTTCATCGAGCGCCTGGCCGAACGGCTGCACGCGCCGGAAGTGAACCGCTGGCTGGCAGTGCGGGTGGAGTCGCCGCACCAGGTTTCACCGGTTGACTGGAATACGCGCGGCTACGACTGGCAGGCTCTTGGCAGCGTCGCCGACCGCGTCCTGATCCCGGGCCCGGCAGACCCGGCGGCCTATCAGATGGGAGGCGCGTTGGGCTCGCTGCTGGCCTTTGCGACCGACCAGATCGACCGCCGCAAGGTGCAGTTGGAGTTGCCGGGCATGTCGGTCGAGCGCAGCGAAGGCCAATTGTGGCTGAAAGGCTTCCGACAGGTGCTCCAGCCGCTTGTCGCCCAGATCCGCCTTGGCGGAGAGGACGGCGTTATCCAGCCCGGTCAACCCGTTCAGCTTTCGGTTGAGAACCCCCGCATCTCCCAACCACTGGCCTATGACGGCGCCATCGGCGCTTATATGTACAGCTACGTCGACGACCAGCAGATGGAGCGGACTGTAACGATCGAGAACAGCAGCAGCTTTGCCCACAAGCTGACTCTGCTGAACCTGTACGGCGTCACCCAGGTGATGGTACGCGACGCCGACAGTGGGGACGTTGACCCGGACCTGTGGGAGGTCGCGCGCCAGTTCCAGACCGGGGGAAACGTCGATCCCAGCCCCACCCGGCTGGAGGTCGCCTATACGATTTTCCGGCCCGATGGCACGATACTGGAGCAGGTCGCCTATCCAATCGACAATCCGGTCCACACCTTCCAGGCGCCGGCCGGCGATGGTGACGTTCGCGTCGAGGCCCAGGTTGTGCAGGTCTCCAGCCTGGGGAACCGCCAGTCGGCCAGCCCGGGGAACGTGGTTGCCATGCCGATGGCGACGCCCACGCCTGTCGCGACTGCCACGCCTGTGCCGACGCCAACGCCAGAAGTCCCGACGCTGGCAAGCACGCAGGTCGTCAACGTGCGCGAGGGTCCGGGCACCAACTACCCACGCGCTGGGCAGATCATAGCCGGTAGGCCTTACCTGATTTTCGGTAAGAACCAGGCCGGAGATTGGTGGCAGATCGATGTTGGCAATGGCACAAAGGGTTGGGTGTTTGGTGGGCTGGTTACGACGAGCGGCTCGCTGGATAAGGTCGCATTGATCACCGACATCCCTGATCCGCCTCCTGCTGCCGCACCCGCGGTGGCCGCACCCGCCCCTGCCGGGGGCGGCAATTTCGGTTACGGCGTCCAGGCCCACATGGTCCATAACAACCAAGCCGGCCAGGTGATGCAGAAGACCCGCGAGCTGGGCTTCAATTGGGTTAAGCAGCAGATTGAATGGAAGGTCTTCGAACATAATCAAGGAAATTACGATTGGGGCTCGATGCAGGGCATCATCGACTCGGCAAACAACGCTGGCATAAATCTTCTGTTCAGCGTTGTCAATTCGCCGCCTTGGGCACGCGAAGCAAATTTCGAACCGAACGCGGGCGGCCCGCCGGCAGACCCGAACACCTTTGCCAGATTTCTGGGGGCGATGGCGGGCAAGTACTGCGGATCTTCGCTGAAGGCGATCGAGGTGTGGAACGAGCAGAACCTGCACTACGAATGGGGTAACCTACCCTTGGATCCGGCCAAGTATGTAGAGCTCTTGAAGCCGGCCTACGCATCAATTAAGGCCGCCTGCCCGTCGATGCTGGTTATCAGCGGTGCGCTTACCCCGGCCGCCAGCAACGGTTCACCGCAAAGCAGGGGCGGCACCGCGGCGATGGATGACTTCGAATACCTGGAAAGGATGTTTCAGGCTGGGCTGAACAACTATATGGACGGCATCGGCGCGCACCCTAGCGGATACAACGTGCCGCCTCAGTTCACGTGGGAACAGGGCTGTGAGGCGATTCGGAAGCATGGCAACAGCTTCAACGGCGCGTGCGACAACCCGCACCACTCTTGGAGCTTCCGAAGTACGATGGAGGGTTATCGAAACATCGCGGTCAAGTACGGCGCGGGCAACAAACTGATCTGGCCGACCGAGTTTGGCTGGGCCGCGGGCGGCGCGTTCGACCCGCGCTACGGGTACGCCAACGACAACTCCTACGAGGAACAGGCAGCGTGGACGGTCGAGGCCTACCGGATGATGAAAGGATGGGGTTGGGTCGGCCCGGCCATTTTGTGGAATCTGAATTTCCGCGTTGTGGCCAACGGCACGGAAAAGGCGCAGTGGGGTATTGTGGATCCGAACTGGGGCAATCTGCCAATCTTCAATGCCCTGCGGGATATGCCGAAGTAGCCTGTTGACAGGTCGCTGACGCAGGAATTTCATCTGCACCGACGAATTCAGGCCCGCTCGCAAGCTCTTTTGGCGCGAGGACTTCACGCTATCAGCGGAAAACACAGAAAGCAAAAGGCCGGACTTTCACTTGTGAAGGTCCGGCCTATGTTTCTCTACTGCAAGCGGGTGCTACCCTTCATCCTCCACAAAGACGCCTGGGCGCGTACTGCGCCGACGGCGCGCAACCTTCAATCTCAGCTGGCTGCGGCGGTAGGCGACCTCGACGGGGCGACGCTCTTCATCAGGACGCGTGCGCAACGCCTCTTCGGCGCGCTCCATCGCGGCCTCGGCGCGAGAAATGTCGATCTCCTCGGCGCGCTCAGCTGAGCGCGCCAGCACTACAACCTTGTCCGGCCGCACCTCGACCACACCGCCGCTGACCGCGATGTATTCGTCCTCGCCGTCGGCGCGGTGCAGCGCGATCTCGCCGATGTTCAGCGTCGTCAGCAGAGGGGCGTGCCCGCCCAATACGCCCATCTCGCCCTCGACGCCGGGCATTGTGATCATCTCGACCTCGCCGCTGAACAGCTGCCGGCTGGGCGTTACAATCTCGACCTGGATCGTCATGACTCCTGCCTCAACTGCTCGCCCTTCTCGACCGCCTTATCGATAGTGCCGACCATGTAGAAGGCCTGCTCCGGCAGGTCGTCGTGCTTCCCGTCCAGAATCTCGCGGAAGCCGCCCACGGTGTCTTCGATCTTTACATACTCGCCGGGCTGGCCCGTGAACACCTCGGCCACGTGCATCGGCTGGGTCAGGAAACGCTGGATCTTACGCGCTCGCGATACGATCAGCTTGTCATCCTCGCTCAACTCCTCGACACCGAGAATGGCAATAATGTCCTGCAGGTCGCGGTAGCGCTGCAGCGTCTGCTGCACCTCGCGGGCCACGTTGTAGTGCTCCTCGCCAACGATCAGCGGGTCAAGGATGCGGCTGGTCGAGCCGAGCGGGTCCATGGCCGGGTAGAGCGATTGCTCGGCCAGGGCGCGTTCCAGCGTAATCGTCGCGTCGAGGTGGGCGAATGTGGTGGCCGGCGCCGGGTCGGTGTAGTCATCGGCTGGCACATAGACCGCCTGCATCGAAGTGATCGACCCCACGTTGGTGGAGGTGATGCGCTCCTGCAGCTCGCCCATGTCGGTGCCCAGCGTCGGCGCGTAGCCCACCGCGCTCGGCAGGCGGCCCAGCAGCGCCGACACTTCCGAACCGGCCTGCACGAAGCGGAATATGTTATCGATGAAAAGCAGGACATCGCGGCCTTCGTCGCGGAAGTACTCGGCCATGGTGACGCCGGTCAGGCCGACACGCAGACGGGCTCCGGGCGGTTCGTTCATTTGGCCGAAGACCATGACTGTGTTCTCGATAACACCTGAGTCGCGCATCTCGTGCCAGAGGTCGTTGCCCTCGCGGCTCCGTTCGCCCACACCGGCAAAAACGGAGTAGCCGCTGTGATACTCGGCGACGTTGTTGATCAACTCCTGGATGATGACCGTCTTGCCCACGCCGGCGCCACCGAAGATGCCGGTCTTCCCGCCCTTGGTGAAGGGGGCGATCAGGTCGATCACCTTGACACCGGTCTCGAACAGTTCGGCTTGTGTGCTGCGCTCGGAAAAGGCAGGAGGCTCGCGGTGGATTGAGTAGTGATCGGCTGCGTCAACCGTCTCGTCGCTGTCTATTGTATTGCCGGCCACGTCGAAGATGCGCCCCAATGTGCCCGGACCGACGGGCACCGTGATAGGCGCGCCGTTTGAATAACCCTCCATGCCGCGGCGCATCCCGTCGGTAGAGCTCATCGCCACCGCGCGCACCGCGCCTTCTCCCAGGTGCTGCTGCACTTCACAGACCAGGGTCGTACCGTCGTCAAGATCGACGTAGACGGCGTCGTAAATCTCCGGCAGGTTCGCGCCCGTGAAGGAGAAGTCAACAACCGGGCCGACAACGCTGGACACAGAGCCGCTGATTCGACCGTTGCTTCCGTTTTCTGCCATGGTTCGCTCCGTTCGTCTATACGAAGAGGGCCTCCCGGCCCCCTCTCTTCTATTCAAGGCCGATCGAGCCGCCCACAATGTCCATCAGTTCGCGGGTGATGCCTTCCTGGCGCGCCTTGTTGTAGGTCAGAGTCAACTCGTCGACCAGTTCGTTGGCGGCTTCGGTGGCGTTACGCATCGCCACCATACGCGCCGAATGTTCGCTAGCGATGCTCTCGTACAACGCCTGCAGGATCTGCACCTCGGTGAAGCCGATGACGACCTCCTCCAACACAGCATCGACGCTCGGCTCGAAGATATAGTCGGGCGGAATCGAGACCGTCGGCTCAGCCGGGACAACGGGCAAAATCTGTTGCACGGTGGGGCGCTGGAGCAGCGTATTGACGAAGTCGGTGTAGATCAGATGGACCTCGTCGAAACGCTCGCCGCGAAAATCGTCGATCACCGTGCGCGAGATCGGCCCGATGTCTGCCGTTGCCGGCGAATCGGGCATGTCGGTGAACTCGGCGCGTATGACCGGGTCGTAACGCAGGAGCCAGTCGCGGCCCTTTTTGCCTACGGCGACGACCTCCACTTCCCGCCCCTGATCGCGCTGCTCCTTGAGGAAAGCGGCATTGCTGCGCAGCACGTTGGCGTTGAATCCACCGGCCAGCCCGCGATCGGCGGTAATCAGAATGATGCCCACGCGTTTGATTTCGGCACGGGCGTTGATGAGCGCGTCCGCGGCCCCGCCGCCGCTGTCGAGGCGGGCAATATCACTGAGAACCTCGCGCGCTTTCTCCGCATAGGGGCGCGTCGCCAGCACCTGCTGCTGCGCGCGGCGCATCTTCGACGCGGCCACGGCCTCCATCGCCCTTGTGACCTGGGAGATGTTCCTCACCGAGCGGATACGGCGGCGAATCTCACGTGTACTTGCCATATTTGCTTCCGGTCTTCAGATTCTAACTCTCAGTAAACGCCGGACCTTGCTTCCCGTAGCGCGCCTGGGAATCCGGGGGAACTGTCCAGCAATTCCGTTATTCCGACCCACTCCAGCCGCTGTTGAAGTTCTCTAGGGCCAGCCGGAGCGAATCGAGCGACTCATCGGGCAGGTCCTGCGCGCGCAGGATCGTCTGACCGATCTCGGGATGGTTCGCATCCATGTAAGCGTGCATCTCCAGCTCCCAGCGCTTGACATCGGTGATCGAAACCTCGTCAACGTAGCCATTTGTCACCGCGAACAGGCTCATCACCTGCTTGTCGAGCTGCAAGGGTTCATACTGGGGCTGCTTCAACGTTTCCTGGATGCGCTGGCCGCGATTGAGCTGGCGCTGGGTTGCGGCGTCGAGATCGGAGCCGAACTGGGCAAAGGCCGCCAGCTCGCGGAACTGGCTGAACTCCAGCTTCAGCCGTCCGGCCACGCCTTTCATCGCCCGCGTCTGCGCCGAGCTCCCCACGCGGCTAACCGAAAGGCCGACGTTCATGGCGGGGCGGATACCGGCGTAAAACAGGTCGCTCTCGAGGAAGATCTGGCCGTCCGTGATCGAAATGACGTTGGTGGGAATGTAGGCGGAGACGTCGCCGGCCTGCGTTTCAATTACCGGCAGCGCGGTCAGGCTGCCGCCGCCAAACTCCTCATCCATGCGCGCGGCCCGCTCCAGCAAGCGGCTGTGCAGATAGAAGACGTCGCCGGGGTAGGCCTCGCGGCCGGGCGGGCGCCGCAGCAGCAACGAGACCTGCCGGTAGGCCTGGGCGTGCTTGGAGAGGTCGTCGTATACGATCAATGCGTCGCGGCCCTGCTCCATGAACTCCTCGCCCATGGCGCAACCGGCGTAGGGGGCGAGGAACTGCAGCGCGGCCGGGTCCGCGGCGGATGCCGTCACGACGATGGTGTGCTCCATCGCGCCGTACTTCTCCAGCGTGCCCACCACCTGCGCCACCGTCGACTGCTTCTGGCCGATGGCGACGTAGATGCAGATCAGGTCCTTGCCCTTCTGGTTGATGATCGTGTCGACGGCGAGAGCGGTCTTGCCGGTCTGACGGTCGCCGATGATCAGCTCGCGCTGGCCGCGACCGATGGGAATCAGTGCGTCGACGACGGTGATGCCGGTCTCGACCGGCGTATCCACGCCTTTGCGCAGGACGACGCCGGGCGCGATGCGCTCGACAGGACGTGTCGCGGTGGACTCAATTGGACCTTTGCCGTCCAGCGGCTGGCCGACGGCGTTGACCACGCGCCCGATCAGGGGGTCGCCCACGGGGACGGAGGCCAGGCGGCCGGTACTCCGCACCAGGTCGCCCTCTTCAATCTCCGTGTACTCGCCCATGATGATAATGCCGACCGAATCGCTGTTCAGATTCTGGGCGATGCCCAACACGCCGGTCTTGGTGAACTCGACCAGCTCGCTCGCCATAACGCCTTGCAGGCCGCCAATGATGGCGATCCCGTCGCCGACTTCGACGACCTCTCCCACATCGACGCGGCTCGGCGCCGGCTTGAAATTGAGGATCTGCTGCTTAAGCCGGTCGGTAAACTCCTGGGTCAGTTCCTCCGTCTGAACTGCCATTTATTCTTCTCCAGTGGTTGTTGGCGACTGGTCAATGACCAGCGAACTCAGAGCCGCTGCCGGAACTTGACCGCCGGTGAATCACCGAACTTCCGCCGCGATCATGTCACGCAGGGCCATCAGCCGGTTTGCGACCGTATTGTCGATCAACTGATCGCCTACGCGGATGCGCAGGCCGCCCATGAGCGTTTCATCGACATCAAAGCTGAAGATGAGGTCCTCGCCGTACTGCCTGGTAAGCTGCCGGCGAATCTGCTCTTGCGCGTCGTCGCCCAATTCGACCGCGCTCGTGATATCGGCTGATTGCGGCCCGCTCTCGCCGCGCAGACTCGCGCCCAGCGCGCTGACAATCTGCGGAAGCATGGAAGCGTTCCCATCCTGCACGAGTGCTCGTACAAAGTTCTTGATCACGGCAGGTGTAGACTTGGGGAGCGCCTCTTCGACGGATTCGACGTCCGCGACCAAATCAGGGTTCTGCTCAAGAGTGTCAGCAACCGTGGTGAGAGATTCCTGCCACTGCTCGACAATCGTCTCCAGGATGCCGCGGGCATAGTCTTGGGCCGAGGCGCGCTCGCTCATGTACCGCTCCCGTTTTGTTGCGCCAGATAGTCGGCAACAAAGCGCTCCTGCTCATCCCGGTTCGCCAGCTCGCGGCCCAGGATCTGCTCCGTCGCGGCGATGGCCAGATCGGCGATCTGTATTCTGGCGTCCGCCATCACTGACGCGGTCTGCGCTTCTGCATCTGCCTGCGCCTTGATGCGGATGTCCTGGGCCTCCTGATCGGCGCGGCTGCGGATGTCCTGGGCGATGCGTTCGGCGTCGCGCGTCGCCTGCGCCCGCACCTCCTGCGCCTCGCGGCGGGCCTCTTCGAGGATCGCCTGCTTTTCCGCCTCGGCTTCAGCAGCCGCACGCGACGCCTTGTCAGCCTGCTCCAGTCCTTCGGCGATGCGCTGTCTGCGCTGCTCGAGCATCCTCAGAACCGGCTTGTAAAGTAACAGATGCAAAACAACCATCAACAGGCCGAAGTTGATGATCTGAGATAGCAATAACTGCCAACTGATGCCTAGTTTATCGAGTGCGTCCAAGGCCAACCTCCTGGTCTATATCCTTCGCACCGGCCTGAGGCAGCGGCGCAGGAGTGTACGGAAGCCTGACTTCTGCTGCCGCTTCATCCGCCTTCGCGCCTGCGGGTTCGGCAACAAGAATCGCGCATCCCCGTTTTTGCGGTTCTAGGCGAACTTAACCAAAAGGGAGATAACCAACGCATAGATAGCGACCGATTCGCAGAAAGCGAAACCAAGCAGCATATTCGTCTGCACAGTGTTGGTCACTTCGGGATTGCGGCCCATCGCTTCCATCGCTTTGGCGCCAATCAGGCCGATCCCTATGCCAGGGCCAATTGCGCCCAACCCGATAGCAAGTGCGGAACCCAGTTCCTTGGCGACTTCAACATCCATAAGTGTGAACTCCTTTTGCAGTTGTTCGATGCGCCTGTTGTTTGAATGGACGCAAAGTGTCAAATGAGAGATTAGGGACCTGACCAGCCAATCGCCTCAAACGGCGCGGCTACCGGGATTACCATCTCAGTGGTGATCGTCATGGCTCACAGTAGCCATCGTAAAGAAGGCCAGTGTCAACAACATGAAGACCAGAGCCTGGATGAAGCCGATAAACAACTCAAGCCCATAGAAGACGCTGGGCAAGAGGAATGTGACGAGAAATGCCATCACCAGCAGGACGACTTCACCGGCAAAGACGTTTCCAAAGAGACGAAAAGAGAAGCTGATAATCTTGGAGATTTCGGCGATCAACTCGAAGAAACCTACTACAGCCTGCATTGGCCTCTTGAACGGATTCTGGAAGAACTTTCCGAAGTAGGACAGACCCAGTGCTTGGACACCGAAAAACTGGGTCATAAAGACGGAGATTAGTGCCAGGGCCAGGGTTACATTGAGGTCTGCCGACGGACTTCGGAATAGAGGTACAAGGACCGGCTTGCCCTCCTCCGCGGCCGCAGAGGCCGCCACCGCCTCGCCACCGGCCATGGCCAGCTGGTTGCCCAGTTCAACCTGTGCGTGGTCCCCGCCGCCGCCATGGTAGATTCCGATCGAGCCGAATCCCGGCAGCAGACCGATATAGTTGCTGATCAGGACAAAAATGAAAATCGTCATCACCCATGGGAAGAACTTGCGGGCGTTGGCAGAGCCGTGGCCTGCGATGCTCTGGGTCAGGTTCCACATCCCCTCCACAACCATCTCCATGATGTTCTGCCAGCCTCCGGGAATTTCCTTCATCCTGGAGACTGCGAAAACTGCCATCAATATGATGATTATGTCGACGAGAAGAGTGGTCAGCAGTCCGTTGGTGAACCACTTGGGCCCGTGTTCCAGAAGCGACTCCGCTGCCAGTTCGACGTGAAGTTCTTTCACACTAAACGTTGGGACGACGCTCAGAGCGAGCAATGCGATCACGCCGATGGTCACGCTG
This sequence comes from Caldilineaceae bacterium, assembly GCA_022827195.1. Taxonomy (GTDB): domain Bacteria; phylum Chloroflexota; class Anaerolineae; order Caldilineales; family Caldilineaceae; genus Bin5. The sequence continues at coordinate 23,494 of JAJDTL010000022.1, read as the reverse complement.
AGCACGCGTGGATTTGAAAAGAATGAAAGGAGACGTTTCATGGCTGCGCGGAAGAGATCCGCCCTCCTGATCTATACTGGGCTATTCTTGACTTCCGACCAGACCGGCGCGGCCCAATTTCAAGCCCACCGCCCGTAGTCGGGGTGCTGCATCCGGCGGCTTCTGGTTCTCGCGCCGCGACGGGACGAACCAGACTCAGGAAATCGTCATGCCAAGTAAGAAGCCCCATCGTTACGCGCCTTATGGGGGTGCACGACGAAAGGGCTACCCTTGCACGAATCTGCTTACAGTATATAAGAGCGCAAAGAGATTGCGCAAATTTTCACAGCGTTGTTTCGGGTAAACTTTGGCGCGTCGGCCTACCGCCGGCGGCCGCGCAGATTCGGTCCACCCCGGGGGCGCAGTGGCCTTCTTTGGTTCATTCACACAGGATACAGAGAAACTGATTGAAGCGGAGAACCAGCCGTGCCGTGGAAGGCCATGATACGCTCAGAAGTCGAGGATGCTGATGACAGTTGCGACGATGAAAAGGGCGATCGTCAGCCCGACCAGCGCCCTGTTTCTATTCATGATCTCGTTCCAAGAGGGCGGCGGCAACAGGTCGGTCGTCGGTCTCTTGCTTGTGCTCTCTACCCCGAAGAGCGCCTCGCGCAAAGCCAGAATGCTCGGCGGCCGCTCATCCGGATGCATCGCCAGGGCTTGGAATACGGCGCGCTCGGTGCGCGTGGAGATGTCCGGATTCAACTGACGGAGAGGATCGAGCAACCCGGACTTCAGGAATCGTTCCTTCGCATCCTGAGGCGGCGTCCCTGCCAGCAGGTGATAAAGGGTTGCGCCGACGCTGTAGATGTCGGTGCGTACATCAGTGTGCCCTGTATCACCCCCGTACTGCTCAAGCGGTGTATAGGCGACAGTGCCGCGGCCCTGCACGACCGTCACTGTGCGGGCATCATCCGGCTGCAAAATTTTTACCAGGCCGAAATCCACCAACTTCACTCTGTTCTCGGGCGTAATCTTGATATTGCCCGGCTTTATGTCGCGGTGAAGAACCGGGGGATCCTGGCTGTGCAGATATTCGAGCGCGTCGAGCAGCTGCGCGGCCCAAAGCAACACCTGCGCCTCCGACAGGCGCTTCTGCTGGCGAAGCATCTCGTTGAGAATCTCCTGCAGGTCGCGCCCTTCGATGAAATCCATGACGAGATACTCGCGCCCGTCGACGGAAAAATAGTCTGACACCTTGGGCAAGTTTGGATGGTCGAGCCGGGCGAGGACGCTGGCCTCCTGGTAAAACTGCTCTATCGTCTGTCCCAGGTCCACCCCTGGCCCGCGCTGGTCGATCAGCAGAGTGGGCAGAATCTCTTTGATGGCGCAAACCCGTCCGTCCAGACGCAGATCGTTGGCCCGGTAGACGGCGCCCATGCCTCCCTGCCCCACCAGACGTACGATTTCGTAGCGACCCCGCAGGATCGAATCCGCTTCCAATACTGTGGCCAACTGACACCTCTGAGAATGGCGGGGCCGCAGAGCCCCCGTTTTCGCATGATAGACCAGACGAGCGGTTCCTTAAGCGCCCCGAAAAGAAACGACGCAATGTCCGACTCAGACGAGGCAGGAGGGTACTCACCCCGCCTGTACAGCCAGAAACCGCTGCGCCCGACAGCAACCTGGTGTCCGGCAAGAGCAACCTAAATGTCGGGACTCCAAAGGCCGGGCGCTACCCGCATTCTAAAAACTGTTGACGACTCAAACGGGCTTCGCTATAATGGACTTCCCCCTTGCAGCCGTTTGCGGCGTTTGTGAAAGTCGTGTAACCATTTCGAATTCGGAGGTTGGCACTAGGGCTATTACTATAGAAAGAGTCGGAAGAAATTGCAAGTCGCGCCGAAACACCACGCAGGACGGTAGTTCCAAGAGGGATGGAAATGACGCAAGAGGGCCACAACGCTGAACAGAGTTTCGCAGACCACCGCCGCCCGCAACCTGTTGCCCAACAGCAGGAGAAGGCCATGCTTGTCCTGCGCCATGGCAACCAGACCGGCCAGGGATGGCCCCTCAGCCGCACCACGCCCCTGATCATCGGGCGCCACGAGGAATGCCAAGTTACGCTGCCGGACCGCCAGGTCAGCCGCAACCACGCCCGCATATTCTGGGACGGCTCCGCCTACGCAATCGAGGATCTGGGCAGCAAGAACGGGACCCACGTCAACGGTGTCGACATCGCGGACGCGCCCCATAGTCTTTCGGACGGAGATGAAGTGCAGATTGCCCTGCGATTCAAAATGGCCTTCGTCGATGACGAGGCGACGACGCCGCTGACGTTTGACACGCCCGAACCGGAGGAAGAGTCGGCGTCAGGTCTGCGCATCGAAGAGGAAACCCGCCAGGTCTGGCTCAACGGGACGCTGCTGGACCCGCCCCTAAGCCTGCATCAATACCGGTTGCTGAGCGCGCTCTGGCACGAGGGCGGCGGCGTGATGACGCGTGAGCAGATCGTGCAGGCGGTATGGCCGGAGACCAGCGGCGACGGCGTCAGCAAGCAGGCAATCGACGCACTCGTGCGCCGGCTGCGGGAACGGCTCAGCGAACATGACGACAGGGATGACTATATAATCACTGTGCGCGGCCACGGATTCAGGCTGGAAAACCCCTGACAGAGACCGTAGATAAGGAGGCGTTCTCCGTTCGCCGTCCTCTTCACTCTCTTCGCCTGCAAGGAGCGCCGTCACAGGATAGATGAACCTCTCGGCTGTATTGCCTCCGACATATTCCACGCGCCGCGAACGGAGAAAAAGAGATATCGACGGCAACGCGCACTCCGCGCCCGCCTGCAGACAGGCTCACCCCACCCCCACAAATAGGCGACCACTTGGCCTCTATATCCATATTCCCTTTTGCGCCCGCAAATGCCCCTATTGCGACTTCAATACCTATTCACGGCTGGAACCGCTTTACGAGTCTTACACGCAAAGGCTCTGCCGCGAACTGATGCGTTGGGCTTCACTCCTCGACGGACGCACGGTACAGACGGTCTTCGTGGGCGGCGGCACGCCTACCGTCCTCAGCGGGGGCCAGCTCACCCGCATCTTCAAGCTCGTCCGCGCAGAGTTTCCCCTGGCAGAGGACGCTGAAATCAGCACAGAAGCCAATCCGGGCACCTCGGATTGGGACCAGTTCGAGCTCCTGCTTGAACTGGGCGTGAACCGGTTGAGCATGGGTGTACAGAGCTTTCAGCCGCCGGAGCTGGCCTTTCTGGGCCGCATCCACAGCGCGGATGACGCGCTACGCGCCTACGAGGCCGCTCTGAGAGCAGGATTTGCGAACATCAATCTCGACTTCATGTTCGGCCTGCCGCAGCAATCATTGGAAGCCTGGAACGACACGCTGGACAAGGCGCTAGAACTCGCGCCCCAGCATCTCAGTCTATACAGCCTGATCGTCGAGCCGGGCACACCGCTGGCGCACTGGGTGGAGACCGGACAGACACCGCCGCCTGATGATGACCAAGCCGCGGCGCTTTACGAGAGCGCAATGGCGCGACTGGGGAAAGCCGGGTACCTCCACTATGAGGTGTCCAACTGGGCACGCGGCAAGGAGTTCGCCTGCCGACACAACCTCATTTACTGGCGGAATCAGGACTGGATCGGAGTCGGGCCGGGCGCGCACAGCCACCTGCGCTATCCTCTGTCGGGGCGCCTGCGCCGCCAGCTGACTGGAGGAGGTTTCGACGAGGCCATACCGGAACCGAATATGAGCATGCAGTGTGGGCAGGCGGCGTTGCGCTGGTCCAACCACAAGAGCGTGAAGGGCTACATGAAGCGCGTCAGTTCCGGCGAAACGCCCGTTGACTTCTGTGAGGAACTGCAGGCCCTTGTCTCCATGGGAGAAACGATGATGCTCGGTCTGCGCCTTGTTCAGGAAGGGGTGACGTTCGCCCGCTTTGAAGCATTGCACGGGCAGCCTATGCACGCCGTCTTCGGCCCAAAACTGGAACGGTTGCAGGATGCCGGCATGCTGGATTCCGATCAGGAGCGCGTGCGCCTGACCGCCAGAGGGCTGCTGCTCGGCAACCGCGTCTTCAGCGAGTTTGTAGTCTAAGCACAGACCGTCCCGGCGCCTCTCTCATTTCTGCGCGCAGTCTTCGGGCGAAACCACCTAGCATTATCCTTATCGAATTCAGACGGAGTATGCCAGTGTTGCAAGCAGTTGTATTCGACTTTGACGGGACGATTCTGGACACGGAGACACCCGATTTCCAGACCTGGCATGAAATCTACAGGTGCTACGACGTTGCGTTGCCACTGGACCTCTGGCTGAAGTGTGTCGGCGGAGGCACGGACGAATTTGATCCCCATCAGCATTTGGAGGCACTCCTGGGCCGTACAATTGACCGTCAGCGCCTGCGTACCGAACGCCGCCGGCAGTTCCTGGCCCGCGTCCACGCCCAACCGGTCCTGCCCGGCGTGCTCGAACTGATCGCTGAGGCCGAACGGCGGGGACTGAAGCTGGCGGTAGCTTCCAGTTCAGACCGTAACTGGGTGGACTCGCATCTGCAACGGCTGGGCCTGCGGAGCCGTTTCCTCGCGATAGTCACCGCCGATGATGTCGAACGGGTCAAACCGGACCCGGCACTCTACCGGCTGGCGGTGAAACGGCTGGATGTGCCTCCCCGCCAAGCGGTCGCCATCGAAGATTCCTACAACGGCATGTTGGGCGCAAAGGGGGCCGGGCTGCACTGCGTCGCAGTACCCAACCACATTACGCGCAGCTCCGACTTCTCGGCCGCCGACCTGCAGCTGGACTCAATCGCCAGCATCGCGGCCGACGATCTGATCGACCGTTTCAGCGGCCCGCCGGTCAGCGCCGCAAATGGGACAGACGACGGCTTGAAGGAAGCTCCGTGACCCGCGCTATCTATCCCGGCAGCTTCGATCCATTCCATAACGGCCATTGCGACATCGCACGTCGCGCGGCCGGGCTCTTCGACGAACTGATCGTCACCGTCTTCGATGCGCCCGCCAAACGGTTGCTGTTTTCGACCGATGAGCGCATCCAGCTGGCCCGGGAAGCCGTTCAGGATGTGGAAAATATTTCGATTGTGTCATATAGCGGACTAACGGTAAAATGGGCAGAGCGCCATGACGTACGGGTGATCGTGCGCGGCCTACGAAATGTCGATGACCTGAGCTTTGAGTCCCGCATCGACATGGCTAACCGGCACATGGCCCCGCAGATCGAGACCTGCTACCTCCTGTGCAGCACGGAGTACGCCTACCTCAGTTCAACGATACTGAAGGAGGTGGCCGGCCTGGACGGCGACATTTCGGGTTGGGTGACGCCGCATACTGCGCGGGCGCTGCGGCGACGGTTCGAATAGCTGCCACTTCCGAACCCGAGTATCATGCCGCCGCGCCCAAGTATTGCTGAGAACTGATAGCTGACCAGGAAAGACTGCACTGAAAGTTCAAACTGACCATGGAAATATTACAACTGGTTGACCAACTTGAACAGACGATGAATCGAGGGTGGCGCGTACCACTCTCGCCATCGCTGATCGTCAATTCGGAGGAGTGTCTGCGGTTGATCGATCAGATGCGCATCAGCATTCCCAGCGCGATCAAGGAAAGCGAGCGCATGATCACCGAGCGGGACCGCATCATCAGCGATGCGCAGGTGCGGGCCGAGCAGATCATTGCGCATGCCGAGCAGCAGGCCATCCAGATCGTTAGCGAAGACTCGATCACCGAGCGCGCACGAGAGGAGGCCGACCGCATCATCGCACATGGACACGCCGAAGCAATCCGTTTGGTTGATGAAGCCGAGGTCTACGCCCTCGACGTGCTCTACCGACTGCGAGACAACCTGAACAACTCGTTGCAGCAGGCCGAAAACGGCATCCAGGCGATTGAAGCCAGCCAGGCGCCCCAAGAAGAGACCGGAATGGAAGATTCTCTCGAAGAGTTCGTACCTCCACCGTCTCTCCAGTCCGACGAAATGAACGACGAGTCTGAGGACGAGAGGTGATAGCCGCCCGCATCGTCCATCCCTTTGATGAACCGTCCCATCGTCCCCTCTGAGAAGGACGAGATCCCCTCGGTCAAATCCAAATTCGCCAACTGGATAGCACTCCTCGCGGCCATGTCACCGCGCGTCCGGAAGCTGATCGGCGCGTTGCTTGTGTGCAGCGTCTGCGGCATCGGCTATCGCACCTATTTCCACAACTGGGTCCCACTTGGCCCACAACGGGTCGTCACAACAGTCAACGCCAAGATGGGCGTGCATACCCGCCTGACCGACGAGCCGGACGCGGCCAAGGTCAAGCGCAGCCTTGAAATGGTGCGCGAGATGGGCGCGCCCTGGATTGTAGAATACTTTCCCTGGGCCTACTACGAGCCGCGACGCGGCCACTTCTCGTGGGGTCATCCGGACCTGGTGATCGATCACGCCAACCGACAGGGCCTTACCGTGATCGCGCGCCTGGGCTTTGTGCCCGAGTGGGCGCGTCCGGAGGAGTCTCATCACCTCTACCTGCCGGAGGAGAGCTACGAGGCGTTCGGACTGTACGCGGCTGAATTCGCACGTCGCTACCAGGGCAGAGTGAGCCACCTCATTATTTGGAACGAGCCCAACCTGAGCCTGGAGTGGGGCTTTCGCGCGGTCGACCCGGCCGGCTATGTGGAGATGTTGAAGGTGGTGTACCCCATGGTGAAAGAGGTCGCGCCGGAAATGCTGGTCCTGGCCGGCGCGCTTGCCCCCACGCTCGACCCGCCCGGCAGCGAATGGAGCATGAACGACCTGGACTATCTGCAGGCGATGTACGACGCCGGCGCGGCCGGTTACTTCGACATTCTGGCGATACATGCCTACGGGCTGGGATTCGACGCCGACGAGCCGGCCGACGCGTCGGTCGTCAATTTCCGCCGCGCTGAACTGCTACGCGAAATCATGGTGCGGAACGGCGACGGCGACAAGCCGGCCATGATCACCGAAGGCGGCTGGAACGATCATCCCCGCTGGACCAGAGCCGTACGCCCGGGTCAACGTATCATCAACTCGGCGCGGGCGTTTGAAATCGCCCAATCAGAGTGGCCCTGGCTGGAAAGCCTCTGCCTTTGGGTCTTTCGCTTTCCCTGGGACCAGAAGAGCTACCAGGACTACTACACCTTTGTCAGCACCGATTTTGAGCCCAAGGCGATCTATCTTGAGATGCAACTGTACGCGCGGGGACGGTTCGAGGCGCCATGAACGAGCGAACGGCAGCGGATAGTGGATAGTTACGACACGCGGGGCTGGAATCTGCGCGACGCAATCGGGACGCCCTGGTTGTGGCTCATTGTCGGCGTGGTGGTTGCGGGGCTGGCCGCCGGCGGCTGGATCCTATTGCGACAGGGCGGGCCGTCGGTGGACAGAACCTGGCTGCAGATGCAGGAGCGGGGCACGTGGCGCGTCGGCATGGACCCCAGCTTTCCCCCTTTTGAATCGCTGGACGCGCAGGGCGCACCGGTCGGATATGACGTGGACCTGGCGCGGGCGCTTGCGGCTGAGTGGGGCCTGGAGGCCCAAATCGTCGCCATAGGATACGACAGCCTGTTGGACGCGCTGCGGGTTGAACGTGTAGACGCGGTGGTCAGCGCGTTCCCTTTCGACTCGCGCATGACCAAGGAAATACACTATTCGCCGCCCTACTTTGAAGCCGGCGTGCGCCTTGTGGTCGGCGCGGACAGTGCGATCGAGAGTGTCGAAGAGCTTGTGGGACGCGCGGTCGCGGTAGAGTGGGGCAGCCGGGGCGACGCCGTCGCCCGCCGCCTGCAGCGAGAGGGCATCGCGCTGGAGCGGCTGCCGTTTCAGTCATCGCAAGAGGCGCTCGACGCTCTGCTCGCCGGCGCCGGCGACGCGCTCCTGCTTGACGGCGTCAGCTTGAGGCTGGCCCAGGGCGAAGGCAAGCCGGTCCGGGCCGTCGGACCTGCGCTGGACGCCGACCCCTATGTGATTGCCGTGTCGATCAAAGCGCACCGCTTGCAAGCCGCGCTCTATGAGGCTCTTGCGGCGCTGGAGCAGGAGCAAGAACTGGAAATGCTGGAGAACCGTTGGTTCGGGGAGATGATGCGGGAGGAGTGAAGAGGAGCGGGAGGCCGCCCGCCCCTCTGTCATGCAATCATGCCACCGGCGTGAGCCAACCCCACTTGTCCGGCATGTCGTCCTCAATAATGCCGAAGAAAACGCCCTGGATCGCCTGCGTAATCGGGCCTCGCTTGCCGTCGCCAACCGGCATCCGGTCCACGGAGCGCACCGGCGTGATCTCCGCCGCCGTGCCGGTGAAGAAGATCTCATCGGCCAGATAGAGCATCTCACGCGTCATCGCCTGCTCGCGCAGGTCGTAGCCCAAGTCCCTGGCGATCGTGATCGCCGCGTCGCGGGTAACGCCGCCAAGAATGCTGCTGCCCAGCGGCGGCGTATAGATAACGCCTTTGTAGATGACAAAGATGTTTTCGCCGCTGCCTTCGCTTACCTGCCCGTTAACGTCGAGCGCGATGCCTTCGGTGAAGCCGTTGTCCTTGGCCTCCATGACCACGTTCTGGCTGCTGACGTACTGCCCGCCGATCTTCGCCATCGGGCTGAACATATTCGATGCCATGCGCCGCCAGCTGCTCACCTGCACATCCACGCCCTCTTCGATCGCCTCCGCGCCCAAATAGCGTCCCCAGGGCACCGTAGCAAGGATCGACTCCACCGGACAGCCGCGCCCGTCTACGCCCAAGCTCTCGTAGCCGCGAAATACGAGTGGCCGGATATAGGCGCTGCGATGATCATTTTTCAGCAGGACGGCCTTGGCCACATCCATCCACTCGTCTACCTCCAGGGGCGATGGGATGCGGGCGACCTTGCAGGAGTAGAGCAGCCGCTCGAAGTGCTCGGGGCCGCGAAAAATGGCGGCCGCTTCGTTCACCTCGTAGGCGCGAATGCCTTCAAACGCGCTGCTGCCGTAATGCAGCGCGTGCGTGAATACATGGACGGTCGCCTGCTCCCAGGGGATGATCTCGCCGTTCATCCAGATATAGTCCGCTTGCATCTTCGCCATCGCTGCACTCCTTTGGCCGCAGTTGTCGGTGATCGGTGGTCGGTGGTCAAAGTTCGCAGGGGCGCGCAGCCACCGGGCACCGGCAGTTCGAATTGGCATTATACAGCGGAAGAATCGGTTTGGCTAAGAATCGAGCGCCGCTACCGCCGCACATTGGGCAGATAGAGAGTGTAAGGTGTGGATATCGGCGTGGGGATCGGCGTCGGCCGGGGCGTCGGCGTCGGCGTCAGTTCTACCCCGGATCCGACGACCTCAAGAAAGAGCGCGGTAGGCGGGCCCCAGCTGCCGTCTGCGTCCTGCGCCTCGATGAAAACCGTGTACGTGCCTGGCTGCAGGTCGGTCGTGTCGAGGGTCCCGGTCAGCAGTTCGGCGGAGGCGTCGAAGGCGCCGTCTGCCGCCTGCAGCGTTCCGAACGTGGACGTGATCCAGGAGGGCGCTTCGATTGAGAAGCGGGCTGCGCTTATGTGCTGGGAAGGCTCCTTGTCGGCGCCGCTGCCGGCGCTACGCGTGTCATCCGCGGTCGCGGTCAAGGTGATGGGCGACCCCGGCTCGGCCCAGGTCGGCGCCGCACTCACATTCGTCACGTCCGGCCCGGCCGCCAACTGGTAGGGGCGCCGGGCCGCCTTGGCCGCGTAGACGAGCGAGGACAGGTTTTGCTCTACGACGGCCTCTTCAAAGTAGGAGCAACTCTGGAAAAACGCGGTGCCGAGCTCATAGGTATAGGAGGCGACGCCGAGCGTGCCATAAGCAAAGTCTGTCGTGCTGCCGTCAAAACGGTACATGCACAGCTCGGGATTGCAGACCCTGTAGCCGGGCGCATAGCCGAGCTTGCGGCCGAGACGGCGCAGCCCATCCAGGTTCGGCGAGGGGTAGGAAGAATGCTCCCAGGGGTAGAGGATTAGCCTGCCATAGGAGTGGAGCGAAATGAATATGCCATTGGTATCCTGCGGCGCCGCATCGTTGTAGCCCTCACCCCGCTGGTCCTCGAACGCGGCGCGCAGGTAGTTCTCAATCGCCCGTGTCTCCGGTTCGGAAGCCGCCTTCTGGCCGCGGTAAAAGACCGAGCAGACGTCGCCGGATGAACAACCTTCGCAGTGGTTCCACAGAAAACTGCCATTGCGATTGAGGTCGACGCCGTTGCGGGGAAACTCGCAGCCATTGGTGCCGTTCGTGTTCTTGCGCCAGAGATGCCCCAGCTCGACCCAGGTGCGTCCATCAGGGTTGACCAGGGGGATAACGTGAATGCGGTTGTAGTCGAGCAGCCAGGTCAAGTCGGCGTCCTTCCCGTATCCTGCAAGCAACTTTTCGGCAAAGCGAATGGCAAGCTCAGCTGTCGTCAGTTCGCGGGGGTGGGCGGCGGCCGTCACCACCAGTTCGCCCTTTTCGATGCCGGTCTTCTCTTTGTTGGTCAGAACGAGCGAAACGATGTCGTAGCCGGCCAGGCCCAGGCTGCGGACCTTGTACCAGCTGTTGCCGATGTCATCCCATTCAGCCAGTCCAGGGTATGCCTCGGCCAGCGCGGCGAGGTCGCTGAAGGTCTCCTCGACTGTGCGGTAGCAGGCGTAGCCAGGAATCCCGCCCTCATCGTTCTCGTCACTTTCGTCTCCTTCGCCGCTTTCGCCGGCCTGCGCCTGGATTGCGCATGGGTCCGGCAGCGCGGCGGTCATCTCCACTTCTTCGGCAAAGGGGTATTGTTCGCCAGCCAGCCAGACCTGCTCTGCCGGCGATACCAGTGCGACAGCGGCACGCTGTTCCGATTCGACGTGCCAGACGTCCAGCTCCTCAAAGAGCGCGTGCAGGGCGTCATCGTCGCGGTAGTCGATGCGCGCGACGATGGCGCCGGCGAATTGGTCCTGAGCGCACGGGTCCGCGTCGGGGACGGGGTTGATGGCGGAGACGTTGAGCAACGTCTTCTGGGCGAGTTTGAGCAGACCGTAACGCTGCGCCGCAACGAAAACCAGCGCTCCAAGCAGGTAGAGCGCCAGGATCCAACCTCCGGACTTTGCGATTGTCTTTGTGCGGGATTCTGTCACGCTACTTCGCCCACTCCGCGGGGCAGACGGCTACTATTTCTCGACGAGCAACTGGTCCACCGCAGCCGTCAGCTCAGAGAGGGTACTGACCTGCAAAATCCTGTCACATAAGGGGACGTATTCCAGCATATCGCTGTCGCCGCTGCCCCACAACATCGGCATCTCCGGGTTCAGCCAGAGCGTGCGGCGGCTGCGACGCGCCATCTTCTTGAAGATATCCAGCCGGGGATCGTTGTAGTTGTTGCGCCCGTCGCCGACAACGATCAAGGTAGTTCTGTAGTCGATCGTGTCCAGGTAGTCATCGGCGAAGTTCTGCAGGCTGTGGCCCAGGTCGGTGCTGTAGTAGCCGGGCGGCATCCGAATCAACACCTGCTGGATCGCCTCGTTGGCGCGGTTGCCCTGGAAGTCGGGCGTGATGTACTCCAGGTGATCGATGAAGGCGAAGGCGTGCGTCTTGCTGACCTGGTCCTGCAGCTCGTACAGGAGCGAAAGCATCAACTCGGTGCAGTGACGCATGGACGTGCTGATGTCGCAGATAACCACCAGTTTGGGCTTTACAGTACGGTCACGATGCTTGATCTGAAACGGTACGCCACCATGCTTGAGGTTGGCGCGGATGGTCGCCTTTGCGTCCAGCTGCCCGCTCTTTGCTCGCTTCTGCCGCAGGGCGATACGGCTTCGCAGCAGCGCGGCCAGCCGCCGCACCTCCTGGCGCAACTTCTGCATGTCGCCGTCGGAAAGGGCCTGGAACGGCCGGTCCATCAGCCCGTCCAGATGATCCTCCGGCCGCTGCTCGGCCATGTTCTCTGCAATGCGCTGGCCGGCGAACTGGCGCATCTGTTCCCGCAGCGAATCCATGTTCTGGGCGACCAGCTGGCGCATCTGATCCAGGCGCTGCTTGTTCATGCCCATCTGCGCCATCAACTCCATGATCTCCTGCATCGCCTTACGCACCTGGTCGAACTGAAGCGCGCGTTGCATGCGCCGCGCCATCCACTCACGGTAGCGCAGGTCATCTGCATGGTTCAGGCCGACCATCTGACCCAGCGTTTCCAACTCCTCCGGAGAGAGCTCTTCGCCGCGCAACAGCCGCTCCAACATATCGCGCAACTGCTGGCCGAACTGACGCAACGCCTCGGCCAGCATGTCGGCCTCTTCTTCGGTCAGGTCTTCCATCATATTCAACAGAGGAGGCGGTTCGCCGCTGCCAAAGAAGAGCGGGAAAAGCTCCTCGAAGGTGGGCAGACTTTCCACATCCTTGACCAAAGTTGCCCTCAGACTGAGGCGAAAGGTATCGCGATCGCGCACGCCCAGGTTTTCGACAGCGACGAAGGCGTCGGCGCTCTCCGCCAGGCTGACGCGCACGCCGCCAGATCGCAGGGCTGAAATGAATTTTACGATTCGCTCTTCCATCTGCTTACCCTCGTCGGACCGCCGGCGTCACTGGGCGCGGCGCGGCGGGCGCAGTTCATCATCCCAGTCGGTCTCATCCTCATCATCGCGGCCCATCCGGCTCAGCTGGCGCTGGACTTTGCGAAGATCGGTCTCGTGTTTCAACAGTACGCTCAGCGTCGTCTCCAGCGTCTTCTGGTCCAGGTTGTCGATGTTGAGCGTGACCAGCGCCTGCGCCCAATCCAAAGTTTCAGAGATGCTCGGCAGCTTGCGCAGGTCCATCTGCCGCAGGCTCTGGACGAGCTCGACCGCCTGCCGGGCCAGCTGCGGCGCAAGGTCCGGCACCTTCAGGCGCACGACGTTCAGCTCCTGCTCTAAGGAGGGATAGCCGATAAAGAGATAGAGGCAGCGTCGCTTGAGCGCCTCGCTCAGCTCGCGCGTGTTGTTGCTGGTCAGGACGACGATCGGCACATGTTTGGCCGCCAGCGTACCCAATTCGGGCACGCTCACCTGAAAGTCGCTCAACACCTCCAGCAGGAATGCCTCAAATTCGGCATCGGCTCGGTCGATCTCGTCGATCAGCAGGACGACCGGCCCGTCGCTGAGAATCGCTCGCAGCAGAGGACGCTGCAACAGGAATCGCATCGAGAAGAAGACGTCCTCCTCGTCGGTCAGCCGGTCCGCCGCCTCCGCCAGCGATTTGGTCCCGGCCAGCGTTTCCTGCAGCTGATCGCGCAGCAGCTGCGTATACAGAAGCTGCTTGGCGTATTCCCACTCGTAGAGCGCCTTGGTCTCATCCAACCCTTCGTAGCACTGCAGGCGGATGAGCGGCCTGTCCAACGAGCCGGCAATTGCCTTGGCAAGTTCGGTCTTGCCCACGCCGGCCGGCCCTTCGGTAAGCAGCGGTTTGCCCAGCTGCTGCGCCAGATAGACGGTCGTCGAGATCTCGTCCCCGGCGATGTACTGCTGCTCGCTGAGATCGTCTTTGGTCGTTTCAATCGACTGGAACGCACGGGTCGCGTTCATGTTGGAGGGAGGCTCCTGACGCTGAAGTCGGTGACAGCCGACGCCCGGCCGGGCGCGTATGGCGGCAACCGATCGAGGAGACGGAAACTTCGTACTGCCCTAGTGTATCTGACTGGCAGGCGCTTGGCAAGACATCGGATTTGGAGCCGACATCCCCGCCCCTGGCGCGGCACATTGCGAAATGGGCGAACGCCTTGACAGATCCGGGGCCTGCAAATATCCTTGTCGGCGTGGATGCGCCGACTGCATGGGGCCGCGCCGCGAAATTCACTCTTGTGCCAGCATAAGGAGAAGTGCGTGTCTGAAATCAGGGAAGATCTGAAAAGGGAGGTCGCAATCGCCCGGGAAGAGCTGGAAACGGCGCGGCGCAAGCTGGTGGCGTTGCGGCGCCGGTTGCCGCCCGAGCCGGTGAAGGATTATGAACTGAGGAGCGCGGACGGTCCTGTCAAGCTGTCGGAAATGTTCGGCGACAAGGAGGACCTCATCCTGATTCACAACATGGGCGCCGGTTGCGCTAACTGCACCATGTGGGCGGACGAGTTCAACGGCGTGGTAGACCATTTGCAGAGCCGGGCCGCGTTTGCGGTCGTGTCCCCCGACAGCCCGGTAGACCAGCGGGAATTCGCCCAGGAGCGAGGCTGGCGGTTCACGATGTACTCGGCGAAGGGCACCCGATTCAGCGAGGATATGGGCTTTCACAGTGAAGTGGAGACCTTTCAGTCGGGCTACCAGCCCGGCGTTTCTGCATTTCGCAAGAGAAAGGACGGAAGCATCGTGCGCGTCGCGATGGACGAATTCGGCCCCGGCGATCTGTACTGCAGCGTGTGGCATCTCTTCGATCTCTTGCCGGACGGCTGGGGCAGCTGGGACCCGCAGCTCGAATACTCCTGATTCCTCAGTCGAAGCCGAGCTCTATGGCGCAGGCTGCATCTCTGCGCGCGGCTGACGGTTGCCCCGGGCCGCATGGAGGGCCGTGCACAGGGCGTCGCAGCCGGCAGGCGAATCGATAGCCTTACCGTTCGAACGCCAACACCGCCGTCAACCTTGTGTTCTGTCCCGATGCTCGCCCCGCAAGCGTTCAAAAAAAGACAGTTGCACTATTTGTCGTATTTCAGTATATTTTCGCGGCGCGCCCACGTCGACCTTGAGCGCTACAAGGGACAACCCCCGCCGGCGGGCGATGCGAAAGGAGGTCGCAAATGCTCGATACAGACCGTCTGACAACATTTGCCAGAGACATTGTACGCATCCCCAGCCTGAGCGGCGAGGAAGCGCAGGTCGCCGGCCGCATCGAGGCGGAAATGAAGGCGCTCGCGTTCGATAACGTCTGGACGGATGACGTCGGAAACGTCATCGGCGTTCTGGAAGGCGCGCAGCCCGGCCCCACCATCGTCTTTGACGCCCATACGGACACGGTTGGCGTCTCTCCAGGGGTGCCCTGGGCGTTGGACCCGTACAGCGGGCGGGTAACGCAGGACTCGCTTCACGGACGCGGCGCCGCCGACATGAAGGGCGCGCTCGCAGCTATGGTCCACGGCATCAGCGCGCTCGACAAAGCTGAACTGAGAGGCAAGGCAGTCGTCAGCGCATCGGTGATGGAGGAGGTGTTGGAGGGGGTTGCGCTGGAAAAGGTGATCGCGCAAACAGGCGCCGATTTCGTCGTCATTGGCGAAGCGTCGAACCTGCAACTCGTGCGGGGGGGCCGCGGACGCGCCGAGATCCACCTGACGACGACCGGGCGACCTTCCCATTCGTCAACACCGCAAATGGGCCGCAACGCGGTCCTGGACATGATGCAGGTCATCGCGGCCGTGGAGGACCTGGCTTTGGACGAACACCCACAGATGGGGCCTGCAATCTTCGCGCTGACCGATATCATCAGCGATCCCTACCCGGGCCATTCCGTCATCCCCAGCATCTGCCGCGTGACCTACGACCGGAGACTGCTCCCCGGGGAGAGCGCCGCAAACGTTCTGGCTGACATCAGGCGGCGTCCGGAGCTGGCCGACATCAAGCTGGATGCGCGGGTCGGGTTGGGGGAATATACCAGCTACACCGGCCACACATTCACAACCGAGAAGTTCTTTCCCGCGTGGCTGGCCGACGACAACGACCCGTTCGTTACCGGTTCGCTGGCCGCGCTGCATGGCGTCGGCATCCAGGCCGGCCTGAACGCCTACCGTTTCTGCACCAATGCTGCCTTCAGCGCGGGCGTGGCCGGCATCCCGACGATCGGCTTCGGCCCGGCAACAGAAGCCGACGCGCACATTATCAACGAAAAACTCAAGCTGGAGGACCTGATCGCGGCAGCCCGAGGGTACCGCGCGATCGGCGAGAGCATCCTGACTTGAGGCATTTGTTTCGACCTCTCCGACTCTCCGTGAATCCTTGACCGTCAAGAGTTTCAATGCTGTGCTGCATAGCCCAACCAGATGAATACCATTAAAGAAGCAGGTAACGGCAAAGAGAGAACCGGCAAAATCCGCACCCCGACCCGGCCGACGCGCAGGGTTGCCTTGCCTTGCAGAGTGTCAGCCGTCCTTCCAGAACCCTTCAGACCGGCTTCCACATAGTTTCCAGACCCGTACAGTTGATGCAACCGGTTGACCTGACTCCCACAGAAGCGAGGCGCCTGGCCATAACCGCCCAGCGCCTGACCGCCCCCCGCCCGCCGGCCACCAAAGAGGGCATTGTCGACCTCTTGCGGCGGATCAACTGCCTGCAGCTCGATCCCATTCGGGCCGTGGAGCGGACACAGTTGCTCGTTCTCCGGAGCCGCATCGGGAACTTCGACCCATCCCTGCTCGACGAACTCCAGGAACAGCGATTCATCGTGGAAGGCGATGCGCACCGCGCTTCCTTCGTCCTGACCGAAGACTATGAGCTCCTCCGCCGCTGGATTGGGAGCCACTTTGACGGCAAGGCTGCGTGGGTACAGCGGGCGCGTGAATGGATGGCTGCCAACGCGTCCCTGCGGGAACAGATCATCGATCGTCTGCAGGCAGGAGGACCCTTGCCCGCCACTGCATTTGACGACCTCGAAGCGGTCTCTTCGTATACGTCCAATTGGTTCAGCGGCAAGCCCACCTCCCTTATGATCCAGTTTCTGGAAAGCCTTGGCATCGTAATCTGCGTCAGCCGCAGCAGCAGCCGAAAGCTCTGGCACCTGCGCGACGCCTGGCTGCCTGAGTGGGCCGGCAAAGCGTTGCCAGCCGAGGAGGAGGTTGTAACTCGTGCTTGCCAGCGCTCGCTGAGGGCGCTTGGCGTCGCAACCGAGAGACAGATTTCCCGCCACTTCATTCGCAACCGATACCCTAAACTGCGTCAGCGACTTGCAAAACTCGCAGCTGAGGAGATCGTGCTGCCGGCCCGGATTGAAGACGATAAGGGACCCTGGGAAGGCGACTGGTATCTCCACCGCGATTCGATGTCTCTTCTCGAAGCGGTTCGCTCAGACGGGTGGAAGGGGCCCACCGTCTTTCTCTCGCCTTTCGACAATCTCATCTGCGATCGCGATCGAACGGAGCTGCTCTTCGACTTCCACTACCGCATCGAAATCTACGTGCCCAAAGCAAAGCGCCAGTACGGCTACTATGTGTTGCCGCTGCTGCACGGCGACCGGTTCATCGGAAGGATGGATTCCCAGCTCGACCGCAAGACGGGGACCTACCGCATCCACGCCATGTATCAAGAAGAAGACGCGCCTGCCGACGCCCAGGCCCTTACTGCCGCGGCGGAGTCGCTGCTGGAACTGGCACAGTTCATCGGCGCAAAGCGAATCGAGCTCGGCGAACGGATTCCAGCCATCTGGCGAGATGTTTTGGGGGAGGTCACACGCCGCTTATGACTGCTTCTGCACAGGCAGCTTCGCCGCGAACACAGAACGCTTCGGCCCGGTTCGGCACTTTTGGGGGTGTGTTCACGCCGAATGTGCTTACGATTCTGGGTCTCATCCTCTTTTTACGCACCGGTTGGGTTGTCGGCCAGGCCGGGCTGCTCGGCGCGCTGCTGATCGTGGCCATCGCCAATTCGATCAGTTTTCTGACCGGTCTGTCCCTGTCGGCCATCGCCACTTCGATGAACGTGCGCGCCGGCGGCAAATATTACCTGATATCACGCACCCTCGGCCGTGAGATCGGCGGCGCGATCGGCGTCCCGCTCTATCTTTCGCAGGCGATTTCGGTGGCCTTCTATATCATTGGCTTCACCGAATCGCTTGAAGGCATCGCCTTTGTCAGCCAGATCGATCCCCGCGTGCTCGCCACCCTGATTGCTCTTTTCTTCGGTGTCATCGCCTTTATCGGCGCGGATTTCGCTATCAAGATACAGTACTTCATTCTGGCGGCGTTGATGGCGGCTCTCCTCTCCTTCTTCAGCGGCGGCTGGGGCTCGATTCAGGCGCCGACGCTCACCTCCGCCTACAGCGACGGCATGAGTTTCTGGAGCGTCTTCGCCGTCTTCTTCCCCGCAGTTACCGGCATCGCGGTCGGCGCCAGCATGTCGGGCGACCTCAAAGACCCGGGCCGCAGCATCCACAAAGGGACGATCTTCTCGGTCCTCTTCACGGCTTCGGTCTACTTCATCTCGGTCCTCTGGCTCTCATTGCACGGCACGTCGGAAGAGCTGAAGAGCAACACGCTGATCATGCGGGACATCTCCATCTTCCCGCCCCTGATTATGGCCGGTGTGTGGGCGGCCACGCTCTCCTCCGCACTGGGCAGCATCGTGGCCGCGCCGCGCACGCTGCAGGCGATGGCGAGCGATGGCATTGTGCCGCGCGTGCTCGGTTCCCGCCTGGGCAGCCGGACCGAGCCGCGCGTGGGCGTTCTTACCACCACCGGCATCGCGTTTGCGGTCATCTGGGCAGGCGATCTCAACTTGGTCGCGCCGATTATCACGATGTTCTTCCTCAACACTTACGGCATGACAAACCTCGTGGCGGGCATCGAGAAACTGGTGGGCAACCCGAGCTTCCGGCCGCGAGCCAAGATCCATCCCGGCTTCTCCCTGCTGGGCGCGGCCGGCTGTTACGGCGCCATGTTCGTGATCAACCCGCTCGCGACAGTAGTCGCCATTCTCATCAGCTACGGCATCTATTTCTACCTGGAGCGCCGTTCGACGATCCGCACGTGGGGCGACGTGCGCAACGGGATCTGGTTTTCGCTGGCGCGGCAGTCGCTCCTCAACCTTGAGCGCTCGGTCTATCACGCGAGGAACTGGCGTCCCAACATCCTTGTCTTCACCGGCCAGCCTCACAATCGTGCGCCGCTGGTCGAGGTGGCCGACTGGCTCAGCCGCGGCTACGGCATCGTCTCCTTCTATCAGCTGCTGGTCGGGGATATCGATAGGCTGGCGGAACGTCAGCTGCGCAGCGTGGCGCGGCGGCAGATTCGTGCGTTTATTCTCGAGCAGAACATGTCGGCCTTCGCCGAAGCCGACATTGTGGACAGCTTTTATTCCGGTGCGGTGACCGTGTGCCAGTCGCACGGCGTGGGCGGCCTCGAGCCGAACACAGTGCTGATGGGCTGGAGCGATACGGATGGCGGACGCGCGCTTTCTTTGCGGCTGCTGTCGACGCTGTACGAGCTGGACAAGTCGGTCCTCTACTTGCGGCACGACGAGAAACGCGGCTTCGGCAACCGCAAGGTGATCGACGTCTGGTGGCGGGGGCACACGCGCAATGGCGACCTGATGCTTCTGCTGGCCCATATCATCTCCCAGAATCCGACCTGGGACGGCGCATCGATTCGCCTGCTCCAGGTACTGCAGCGCGGCGAGGGTCGCGAACAGACCGAAGCCCATCTGCGCGCCCTTCTCGACAGGGTACGGGTCGCGGCCGAACCGGTCGCGGTCGTGGTGCCGCAAGGGCAGCCATTCCCGGAGACGATGAAGATCTGGAGCAAGGATTCCGACCTGACCCTGCTGGGCATGAACCGCCCCGATGCCGATTCACGCGAACAGTACGGCAGCCAACTCAACGAGTGGATCAGTGCAGTCGGAACGGTTCTGCTGATTCACAGCGGACAGACGGAGGACCTGCTGGACCCGGGCGACTGAGCGGCGTTGAATTCGGACGCGCATTCTCCGTATCCCGCACTGGGCAGGGGCAGACGCGCTACCCGCACCGGACCGGCAATGGCCGGATCGGGTGTATCCAGAATTGTTGCGTCTCAGTCGAGTCCGAACTGTGACAAAGAGGGCGCCCACAAGGGGCGCCCCTACAATTGCCCGTGTGCGGACGGTTTTGGCAAAGATCTCGGATACACCTGCCTGAACCGGCAACTGTCATTCCCTTTTCGGCTGTGCTATACTTAACGTAACCGGGGAGAGAGACTGCTCTCTCCTCTTTTCTTACCTGCGGCAGATGCTGACATTCGCTGCGGCGGACCGTCAGTGCGCCAACCCAACCGGAGAATCTCACAATGCGCGCGAACATCCTTCGCAGCCTGCTCGATGAGGGCAAACCAACGCTGGGAACACACATCCATACCGTCTGGCCGAACGTGGTGGAGGTCCTGGGGCACACCGGGCTGTACGACTACGTGGAGTTTGTGGCTGAGTACGGAACCTATTCGCTGCACGACCTGGACAACATCTGCCGCGCGGCCGAACTGCACAACCTGGGCTCGATGATCAAGATCGACTGGGCCAACAACGAATACATTGCCCAGCGGGCGGTCGGCTCCGGGTTCGACAGCGTACTCTTCTCGGACGTGCGCTCGGCCCAGGGCGCACGCGACTGTGTCGGCTACATAAGAGCCGACACGCCGGAGACGGGCGGCACCTACGGCGTCGCGACCCGCCGCTTCTCCTACATGGGATACGGCGGCGACGAGGCCTACGTGGAGGCGCTCAACAAGGTTGTCGTCGCATTCATGCTGGAAAAGAAGCCGGCGCTGGATGAGCTCGACGAGATCCTGGCCGTGGAGGGGGTGGAAATGCTTCAGTGGGGTCCGTCCGACTTCTCGATGAGTATCGGCGTTTCGCCGAAGAGCAAGGATGCGCGTGTGCAGGCGGGAGAGAAGCGGGTTATCGAGTCCTGCCTGGCGGCGGGCGTCATTCCGCGCATCGAAATCAGCACGGCTGACGAGGCCAAACAGTATTTGGACTTGGGCGCGCGCCACTTTTGCATCGGCACCGAGATCACGATCCTCTATCAGTTCTGGCAGAAGGAAGGAGAGGAGATGCGCCGGGCGCTGGAAGGGTGACGGTTACGGCAGCGGCCGGCAGGCGCAAGGCCGGCCGGCCGCCGACTCATCCGACCCGCGCTAGAAAGCGCACGTCCTTGGGGAAGAAGTAGCGGATGTCGTCGATGCCGTATTTGAGCATCGCGATCCGTTCCGGCCCCATGCCGAAGGCGAATCCGCTGAAGACCGACGGGTCGTAGCCGCCGTTTTGCAGCACAATTGGATGCACCATCCCCGCGCCTAGAATCTCCAGCCAGCCGGTCTGCTTGCAGATTCGGCATCCCTCGGCCCCGCACAGAACACAGCCCGCATCAACCTCGACGCTCGGCTCGGTGAAGGGGAAGTAGCTCTTGCGGAAACGCAGCTTGCGCCCTTCGCCGAACATCTGGTTGGCGAAGTTCACGAGCGTTCCCTTGAGGTCGCTGAAGGTGACGTTGTGGCCGACGACCAGTCCCTCCACCTGGTGGAACATCATGTCGTAGCGGGCGCTGACGTCCTCATGGCGGTAGCATTTGCCCGGCAGTATGACCCGGATCGGCTCCGGGCAGTACTCGCGCATGGCGTGGATCTGGCCGGGGCTGGTGTGGGTGCGCAGGATCACGCCCGGCGTCGTTGTGTAAAACGTATCCCACATGTCGCGGGCGGGATGGCCTTCGGGGATGTTCAACAGGCCGAAGTTGTTCTCATCGGTCTCGACCTCCGGCGCATCGTAGACCTGGAAGCCCATCTGCCCGAAAATCTGCGCGATCTCGCGCAGGGTACGGTTGCTGGGATGGATCTTGCCCAAGGCCGGCCGGCGCCCCGGCAGCGTAACGTCGACACCTTCGGCGGAGAGCGACTGCTCCATCTCCTGCTGGCGGATGGCCTCCTGGCGGGTGTGCAGGGCAGCTTCCAACTCGTTCTTGAGTGCGTTTCCGGCGCGGCCGGCCTCGGGGCGTTCCTCGCGCGGCAGCTGGTTGAGCCCGCGCAGGAAGGCGGTGACGGCGCCGTTGCGCCCCAGATAGTCGCGGTACCATGCCTCCGTCGCTTCGAGCGTCCCGGCCGCAGCCAGCTCCTCCTGCGCACGGCTTCGCAGTTCGTCAAGCGCCTGCATAGGTCTCCTTGCACTCTTTGTAGAAAATCGTAGAGCGTTCCTGATTCGCTGTTTGCGGTCCCTATCGATCGGTCGAAAGGGGGATCACCTACCAGAGTAACAACAGATCTTGGTCGGGCGATTGGGGCACACGACACCTCAGTTGCGCCTGGGGGCAGTCTCTGGTTCTATCTCCCTCTGCTTCTTCGGTCTATTCCTCCTCATAGAAGCCGGAAGCGAACAGCAGGTCGTCATAGCGCACGACCCAGGTATGCTTACGGGCGTTCTCTCCTGTTTCCGGATTTCTAAAAATGTAGCTGATCCACTTGCCCGCACCGGTTGCGCCCATCAGATCATCGCCGTAGAAGTAGCCGCTTGCATCGACGCGCAGCGCCGGATCGCGGCCGATCATGTCTGGGTTGGGGGAAGCGATGACATACCCATCCGCATCGACAATAAAGACGTACCACTGGCCATGCACTCTGTCTTCCGAACTGTAATGGACAACAGCCGCGTCCCTGCCGTTGCGATCATAGTAGCGGATCGCATCCTGCACCATTGACTTGGCGTAACCCGCCGGTTCACTTTCGGTTGGAATGGCAACGCAACCGATGACAAAGAAGGTAAGGGCGATCAATAGGATTGTAAAACGGACCATATCAGTCTCCTCAACTTTCCAGGCGTTCACTCACCGCCCCAGCCTTGTCGCTCACAGTTTCGCATTGCGTTCCCAATCGAAGGTAATGCTAATGCAAGGCAGGGGTTTTGCAAAGTCCTGCCCTCCTTCCTGCCAGGGCAATCGCATCTAAATCCGGAGGCCAAAATGTCCCACGCAGGGCGCCCACACGGGGCGCCCCTACCAATTGTCTATCGTCTGCGGCCAAAATACCGAATTTCAGCCGCCGAAAACGGTAGGAAGCTGCGACCGCGCACTGCAGTTTGCGCTGTTCGCGGCGTGTTTTCGGGGTTGGGCTCGAATCAGGTCGCGGCGCGGGGTCTTGAACCAGTTTGATGCAGTCGCCCCGGGTGAGGGGATGGGCGCTGGAGAGCGACCGAATGGGGGCATCGTTGCGGAGCGCGGCGGGAGGAGGAGGCAGGCAGAGAACACCTTATGTCCACGGAGGGACGCGGCGGGGCCGGAGGAGCGCGGGCGGCATTCGGACGGGGACCGGCGCCGGGAGGCAGGGGAGAGAGGGCAGGAACCGCCTCGCTGGGGGACCGGGGCTGAATCCGGACAACGACTGCGCAAAAAATAAGCGCCGCCGAGACGGCGGCGGCTCTTGGTTCATTACGGTTAACGGGCCTGCCCTCGGTCAAGCGGCTCGCACGGGAGCGGAGCAGGATTGGGCGGACTCGGGGATTGAGGGCATTCAAGCCGGCAGGTCTCCGCCCGTCCAGTCGCCCAAACAAGAAGCAGGAAAAGGCATAGCTAATCGGTCGCGCCGCTGTCCGGGGAGATCCCGTGCGCGCGCAGCTGGGCCGCAAGCCTGTCGGCCCTGTCTCTCTCCCGGGCGGCCCTGTCTCTTTCCCGGGCGGCTCTGTCTCGCTCCCGATCGGCCCTGTCTCTCTCCCGATCGGCGCGTTCTGCGCCCGTGGGAATTAGCTCGCCCGACGCATTTTGCCAGCGCAACCAGGTCGCATCCAGATTCTCAAAGCGCCCACGCCACAGGCGAAGGCCCAGCCCAACCCCCGGCAGCATGTCGTAGCC
>JAJDTL010000004.1 GCA_022827195.1 Caldilineaceae bacterium | reverse complement strand
TCTCACAGATTGAACATACCCGTCATCGCAGCACGACCAACTTTGTCGTCAATCTCATCGCCGGGCTGATCGCCTACACTTGGCAACCCAAGAAGCCATCTCTCCATCTCTCTGACAAAGATATGGCCTTCTTGCCGGCCCTAATCTAACTCCGAACTCGGGTTAAGGTAGTCAAACCAGAAACTGCTGACGAACGAGTTCTGCCCGGCCAGCGAGAGCGGGGTCTCCCCGTTTGCCAGCAAGGTATCGCAGATGCGGATGAACGCCTCCCAGTCGGCGGGCGGTGACAGGCCGTGCCGGTCAAAGACCTCCACATTGTAGTAGATGCCCGCCCAACTGAAGCCTGCCGGCACCAGGCGGGGCGTACCCTCAATCCGGCTCAGATCGTGGAACTGGTCGCCAAACGACTCGGCAAGGTTGTTCTCGCTCCACACGTCCGCGAGATCCGAGAGCAGCCCCTGCTCAGCGGCGCCGCGCAAGAGCAACCCATCCCACAACAACATCACGTCGGGCGGCGGCGAATCGAGGAGGTAGTCGGCCGCGTCGCCGCGCATGGGCTGCCTGTCGATTTCGATGCCGGGCGCGCGCTCCAGGAACCGGTCGATCGCAACCTGTTCGGTCGCGGCC
Source organism: Caldilineaceae bacterium (assembly GCA_022827195.1). Taxonomy (GTDB): domain Bacteria; phylum Chloroflexota; class Anaerolineae; order Caldilineales; family Caldilineaceae; genus Bin5. The sequence goes on along the minus strand of JAJDTL010000004.1, from coordinate 449,861 downwards.
ACACTCGAGAAACTCGGGGATACGTAGGATAGAGTAAGTGGGGGGCCCTCTGCCTCGAAGAGGATCTCGCTGTCACGGTCGCGGCCGCAGCCGGCCAGCAGCGCGCACAGGATGGGCAACAGACCGAACACCATGAGTGAGCGAGCCCGTGCTGAGAAAATGGTCTTTGACATGGGAAATCGCCGTGAACTGTTTCGGCGCGGCGAACCTTCCTGCAACGCGCCTATGTGAAGTCTGTGCTCAGCCGTCAGTTTGGCGCAGCCGTCCCGACAGCGCCCGAATGTGTGCTACGCCGATGCCGCAGCAGCCGCCGACCAGTTTCGCACCCTGCTCAACCCACTTCTGGGCCTCGTCGGCAAAGGATTGCGGCTGAATGATATCGACAAAATGCCAGTTCGGCATCTCGAAGTAGCCGCTTTCAGGATACGCGCCCGCGGGCCCGTCCCAGACGGTCTGAATGACCGAGAGCGCATCGCCGATGACGTTCACGTCGCTGTGCATGACGGCCGCCAACGTGCCGCCATGGGCCATTACCGCAGCCACGCAGGCCTCGAAGTCGATTTCATCGCCGATCGCCGGGTCCATGACCAGCCGTCCTTCCTGCGTCCTCTTGCAGCTGAATCCCACCCAGACGGGCAGACCCGTTGCCGAGGCGGCGTCGAGCGCCACACAACTGCAATCGATGTCCCGCATCATCTCCAGCAACAGCAGGTCAACGCCGGAAGCGGCAAGCAGCTCGGCCTGTTCTGTGAAGACAGCCCCCATGTCTCGCAGTGAAGGCCTAGATGAACCGTCGGCACCGGCCGCCATCGGCGAGATAGAACCGGCGATCCAGACGTCTTCAGGAGCCAGCTCCCAGCCACTCTCCTCAGCACCTGCTTTCGCCTCGGCCGCCTCATCCCTGGCCTGCCTGGCCTCCAAAACAGCCTGGCGGTTGATCGATTCGGTCAGGTATTCCGCGCCGGCAGCCCGCAGCAGATGGCGTCCGCTCGCGAAGGTGTTCGTGATGATGACCTCCGCGCCGGCCTGGATGTAGTCGAGATGTACCTGGCGAACAATCTCGGGATGGGACGCGACGGCCAGTCCGCACCAGGCGGCACCATCCATCGGCACGCCGCGCCGTTGCAGCTCTGTGCCGGTGGCGCCGTCAAGCAGGATCGGGCGGCACTCTTCGAGTCGCTCGCTTAGCGGTTTCACCATGCTCGTCGCTCCTCTGTCAAAGCGGCATTTGAACCCTGCCGGCGAGTCCACTGGCGCAATTGTATCAATAGCGGATGAAATCGCGAACAATCGTCGGTACCCCGTCTCGCCGTTTGGCCCGACGCGCATTCGTGCCGGCCAAGCCGCGTCAGACCGACTTTGCCCATCTGCCCGCGATAGGATAGGCTTTTGCCCATACCTTCGACCAAACTGCAACGAAGGTCCGGGACGATCCAGGAGCACTGCAGCGCCATGTCCACGCCAATCTACGACCGGCCGATCGACCTCTTGCGTACCCTCATTCGCTTCGATACTACGAATCCGCCGGGAAAAGAGGCCGAGTGTATTGGCTACCTTGCCGGCCTACTGCAGGACGCCGGACTCTCGCCCGTGCTCCTGGCGAAGGACCCTAGCCGGCCCAACCTTGTCGCCCGGCTGCCGGGTCGCGGCGAAGCGCCCGGCCTTGTGCTGCAGGGTCACGTGGACGTCGTGACGACGGCCAACCAGAACTGGCAGCAGGACCCCTTCGCCGCCGAGCTGATCGACGGCGTCGTATGGGGCCGCGGCAGCCTCGACATGAAGAGCGGCGTGACGATGATGACCTGCGCGGTCCTGCGCGCCGCGGCCGAGGGACGCAAGCCGGCGGGCGACGTCGTGCTCACCATCATGAGCGATGAGGAGGCCGGCAGCGATTTCGGCGCGCGCTTTCTGACCGAGCAGCATCCCGAGCAGTTTGCTGGCGCCGCCTATGCCATCGGTGAGGGAGGCGGCAGTGCACAGTATTTCGGAGACCAGCGATTCTACCCGCTGATGGTCGCCGAAAAGCAGGTCTGCTGGCTCCGAACCCGCATCACCGGGCCCGGAGGCCACGGTTCTTCGCCGCTGCGAGACGGGGCGATGGCCCGGCTCGGCAGGCTGCTGACGACGCTAAACGGCAACCGCCTGCCGGTCCACGTCACGCCGGTGATGAAGCAGATGCTGCCGGCGCTGGCGGAGTGCGCGCCGGACGACCTGGCGGCCTCAGCGTTGGCACTGCTGGATCCGGACCGAACCGACGAGACGCTCGACCAGATGGCTGCCGACGGTCTGCACCAGGCGCGCACGTTCGACGCCTTACTGCACAACACGGTTAACGCTACCGTGGTTGGGGGCGGCGTCAAGACAAACGTCATACCCAGCGAAATCCTGCTGGAGCTGGATGGGCGGGTGCTGCCGGGCTATACCTCCGACGACCTCATCGCCGAGCTTCACGCGCTGCTGGGCGACGACCTGCACTTCGAGATCATTCGTCACGATCCGGGGCGCCCAAGCGTGGACATGGGCCTGTTTCCACTGCTGAAAGAGATCGTGGAAGAGTTCGATCCGGACGGTGTTGTCATTCCCTCGATGGTTGGCGGTTTTACCGACGGGCGCATGTTCTCCCGGCTCGGCATCCAGAACTACGGATTTCTGCCGATGAAACTGCCGCCCGGAACGAATTTCAGCGCGACCGTTCACGCCGCCGACGAGCGGGTGCCGGTTGAAGCGGTTGAATTCGGGCTGGAGGCGCTTTCGAACCTGCTCGACAGGTACGCGGCGGTTCCTGCGTCCTAGTACGGCCCACAGGAAGTACATCGTGAACGGGACGGTGCAGTGATTTCGAAAGGTGAAGGCGACCTGAAGACGGCGGTGCAGCAGCAGTTCGGGCGCGTTGCGGCCAAGTACCTGACGAGCGCGGTGCACGCGCAGGGAGAGGACCTGCCGGTGATGGTCGAGGCTGCCAACATGCGCGGGGACGAGCGGGTACTCGACGCAGGTTGCGGCGCCGGCCACGCCGCCTCCACTTTTGCACCGCACGCGGCCAGTGTGGTCGCGCTCGACTTCACCGAGTCGATGTTGCAGCAGGTGGAGCTCCTGGCCGAGGCGCGTGGACTCGGCAACATCGCTACCAGGCTCGGCGACGTCGAGTCGCTTCCCTTCGACGACAGTACGTTCGATCTTGTTATCTCCCGCTACAGCGCACATCACTGGCCAGACCCGGCGCAGGCCCTGAACGAGTTTCGCCGAGTCCTGCGTCGCGGCGGACAGTTCATTCTCAGTGACGTGATCGGCTTCGACGATCCGGTCTGCGACACCTACCTCAACGCCATCGAAATCCTGCGCGATTCGTCCCACGTGCGTGACTTCACGCTGAAGGAGTGGCGAAATCTCTTTTCAACGGCCCAGTTCAGTCTGGAAGTGGTCTTCACCTACCGCATTTACCTGGAGTTTGAAGAGTGGACGCGGCGTATGGAGACTTCGGAGGTTAATCGAGCCGCCATCCGGTCGCTCTACGCAGTTGCGCCTTCAGAAGTCAGAGAAGCTTTGCAGATCGACGGCGTAGGACATTCCTTTCTGGCGGTCGTCCTGCGGGGCGCAACTATCAATCGATAGGAGGAAGGTCTCAGACCTTGTCTCGGTCTTCCTCGGACGGGCATGGCGCCGGCCGGTACGCGGCCGGCGGCTGGAAGAAGGCATCGGGAACGCTGCTCTTCAACCGGTGCCGCCACACGAACAGCCAACAATCACATGAGGAAAGGAGAGGAGGAGAGACGTGGCAACCAATCCGATTATCTATACGGGCACGGTCGGGCAGAGCGTTTGGCGCAGCCGCGACGGCGGCGAGTCCTGGGAAAGGGCGACGCAGGGCATGTTCTCGGAGTCGGACATACGGGCGCTGGCGATCAGCCCGGATGACGCGGCGGTACTGCTGGCGGGGACCGAGGCCGACCTCTACCGCACCGAGGACGGCGGCGATACGTGGGCGCTGGTCGATTCGCCGATGAACGAGCTGCAGATCTGGGCGCTTGCCATCGACCCGACCAACACGGATACGGTCTATGCCGGCACGTGCCCATCGGCGCTCTTCCGCACGCGAGATGGGGGAGAGAGCTGGCAGGAGCTGGACGTTGAACTGGCCGACGAGTGCGTCGGCGTGCCGATCGTGCCCCGCGTCACGAGCATCGTCATCGACCCCGACGATTCGCAGACGGTCTACGCCGGCATCGAGGTAGACGGTATGCGCATTAGCCGCGACGGCGGCGATACGTGGCGCGAGGGAAGCGATGGACTTTCCAGCCTCGACATTCACGGCCTTGCGGTTGTGCCCGGGCCAACCAAGACGCTGGTCGCGAGCACCAACAACGACGTTTGTCTGACGACCGACATGCAGAACTGGACGCCGCTGAACGTGAGGGCGCACTATCCCTGGCCGTACTGCCGCGGCGTACTGCATCAGTCCAACGGCGAGAACAGCATCTGGGTCGGGGCGGGAAACGGCCCGCCGGGGGACGAGGGCGGCCTGTTCCAGACGAGCGACCTGGGCAAGACTTGGCAGCGGGCCGACTTGGGCGGCTTGGCCAACAGCACGATCTGGGCGGTCGTGAGCAACCCGGCTCTGCCGGACTGGATCGTGGCTTACAGCGTGGCCGGGCAGCTGTATCTCAGCACCGACGGCGGCCAGACATGGACCAAGCTGGAACGGGAGTTCGGCGAGGTGCGGGCGGTGGCGCTGGCCGCGTAGAAGGACCGGACCTGCGTGGGGCATCAAAACCATGGCCAGCAGGCGATCAGCGCTGCTGCCAGGTTCATGCCAAACGGGACGTCCCGGCAAAAGCCGGGACGTTTGCTATTGGATTGCCTGAATCCCCGCGATTGGAATTGCAGCTATTCCAGCGACCTGTAGGCCTCGACGCCGGGGCGGAGCGTACCCAGCAGAAGCTGATAGTCAGGGCCGTAGCCGAGGAAGGTGAAGCCCTGGGCGGCGCGCTGGCGCAGCTCTTCGGGGCTGCCGGAGCCGATTCCGAGCGCGACGTCGCATCTCTCGGCTACGTCGCGGGCATGGTCGATGACTTTGTCGATTTCGGGCAAGGGCATGTCGAATGGGTTCAGTCCGAGTGACAGGCAGAGATCGAATGCGCCGATGTAGAGGACGTCGATGCCCGGCACGTTTGCGATCTCCTCCAGGTTCTCGACGGCCTCGGCTGTCTCCAGAATCAGCAGGATGAGGATGTTGTCGTTGGCATTGTCGAAGTAGCTCCCGTAGTTGATCGTGTAGTTGGAAGCGCGCAAGGGCCCAAAGCTGCGCCGTCCGTGGGGCGGGTAGCGGGAGGCCTGCACGATCGCCTCGGCCTCGGCGGCGGTCTTGACCATGGGTACGGCGATGCCCAGCGCGCCGATGTCGAGCGACCTCTGGATGAATACCGGATCGGCCGAAGGGATACGCACCATCGGGACGGTATCGGTGCTGTTCATGGCCATGAGAATCTGCTCTACTTGGGCCATGTCGATGCCGTTGTGCTCCATTTCGACCACCAGCCATTCGCAGCCGGCGTGTGCCAGAAGTTCGGCGACTGTTCCACTGCCCATGCCCATGAAACAACCGAAGGCGTTTTGGCCGCTCCGAATTGCCTGGCGCACTCTGTTCACCTGCATCCTGGTCTCTCCTTGTGTGTGTTGGTCCTGTCAAGGGCTGATCAAGCCGGCAGGTCGACCGGATTGCCGCTGCTGATCGACTCGTAGACAGCGTCGATGGTCCGCATGTTGCCCAGGCTGAACTCGGGCGAAACGCGGTTGGGCCGGTCCGTCTCCAGGCAGTCGCAAAGGTGGCTGAGCTGGAGGTCGAACTGGTTGACCGAGGTGAAACTGTAGCGTTCGGTGTTGAAGTTGTCGTGGAAGACCTGGACGGTGGCCGGGAGATCTTCCTTTTCGACAAACTCCTGTTCGCGCACACTGCGCTGATCGAAAGGCAGCTCCATGCGGATCCAGCCGCGCGTCCCCAGGACGTGGGTGGCCTGGCAGTAGCCCCACTCGTAACTGGAGGTCAGCTGCGCGGTCCGGTGTTCGGGAAACTGCAGCATGATCGAAGCCGACATTTCGACGTCGGCTCCCTCGATCGGCGGGGTGCCGGCGGCGTACACGCGATGCGGCTCGGCGTCGAAGACGAAGCGCGCAAAGTGGATCAGATAGCTGGCGGTATCGAACACCGAGCCGCCGCCGCGCGCGCGTTCATAGCGCCAGGTGCCGGGCGCGGCAAAGCGAGTCAGCGGCGAGGTAAAGCTGCCTTGAACAGAGACAGGGCGGCCGATGCGACCGGCGTCCAGAAGCTCTTTGACGCGCAGATGCTGGGGGTCGTGCCGCCACTTGAACGCCTCGGCCAGAAGGACGCCGTTTCGATTGGCGGCTGCGATCATTTCCTCGCATTCGGCGGCGGTGATGCTGATCGGCTTCTCGACGAGGACGGCCCGCACTTTGCCCGAATCTGCGACGGCGATGGCAAGCTCGGCGTGGTAGACGCCCCAGACCGAGATGACGACGATGTCCAGCTCCTCCCGGTCCAGCATCTGCGCCAGATCGGTGTAGCGTTTCGACACGTTGAATTCGGCGCCAAAACGGTCGAGCGCCTCGGCGGAGATGTCGCAGATCGCGACCAGCTCGGCCTGTTCGACGTTTCTGCAGGCGCGCCCGTGGTCGCGTGCGTTTTCGCCCGCGCCAACGATGCCGACTCTGAATCTGGCTGGCATGTACACTCCTTGCTACTGTGGGCCTGATCTTGCAGGCGGAAGCAATCTGTAGCCTCAGAACTCTACCATCAGCGAGTTGAGGCCGCGAAATACGATCTCCTCGCGCCAGTCGGCCTGGTCGTGCTTGAGGCGCAGAGCGGGAAAGCGCCGCAAAAGCGTCCTGAAGGCGACGTCGGCCTCGATGCGGGCCAGCGGCGCGCCGATACAGAAGTGGATGCCGTAGCCGAAGGCGATGTGACGGCCCGAGTTGCGGGTGATGTCGAGCCGGTCGGGGTCGGGGAAGACCTCGGGGTCGCGGTTGGCGGCGCCGAGCATCTGGGCCACCAGCTGACCGCGCTCGATCCGCTTTCCGCCCAGATCAGTGTCCTGGGCTGCGACGCGCCAGTTGCGTTGAAACGGTGTCTCGTAGCGCAGCAGCTCCTCGACGGCCGACTCGGTCAGCGACGGGTCGGCCTGGAGCTGGGCGAGCTGGTCGGGATGGCGCAGCATTGTCAGGAGGCCGGTCCCGATCAAGTTCATCGTCGTTTCGAATCCGGCGGTGATCAGGGTCTGATAGTTGGTGATCAGCTCTTCTTCGCTGAGCCGGTCGCCCTCGTCCTCGACCATGACGAGCGCGCTTAACAGGTCATCCTGCGGATCGCGGCGTCGCTTCTCGATCAGGTCCCTCAGGTAGGCGCGCAGGTGCTGGAAGATGGGCAGACCGCGCTCGAGGTTGGCCTCGGTCGTGCGGCCTGTGGCGGTCAGCTCGTTCACGCCTTCATTCCAGTAGGCGAACTTATCGTTGTCCTCTTCCGGAATGCCAAGAATCTGGCTGATGATCGCGACCGGGAGCGGGAAGGCGAGCGCGGCCATTATATCCATTTCGCCCTTGGCGGCGGCGGCATCGAGCAGGTCGTCGACGATCTTCTGAACGCGTGGGCGGAGGCTTTCCATTGCGCGCACGGTGAAGACCTTGTTAATCAGGGCCCTCATGCGGGTGTGGTCGGGCGGGTCGGTGTGGATCAGGCCGACGGCGTAGTGTTCGTAGATCGGCTTCGCCTTCTTGCGCACGTGCTCGGGCAGCCGGTCGAGCGAGAGGGCATGGCGGCCGGCGCTGGAAAAGCGGCTGGGATCGCGCATCGAGGCAACGACATCATCGTAACGGGTCAGGACCCAGCTGCCCATGATGTCGCTCCAATGCACGGGGTCGGTGGCGCGCAGTTCGTGATAGACGGGATACGGGTCGCGGTAGAATTCCGGCTTATCCAGGAAATCGTCAAGTGCGATCGGCGCCAATCTTCGGTCCTCTAGCTCTTGATCCCGGAATAGGCCATGGTATCGAGGACCCGGCGCTGCATGAAGATGAATAGGACTATCGGTGGAAGCAGTACCAGGAAGGCAGCGGCAAAGACCGCTCCATACCTGGCCACAGTCGTGGCACCGCTGCCGATGGTCTGCATCGCCAGCGTCAGGGTCTTCATCGACTCGCTGCGCGTAAAGATCAGCGGCGTGAAGTAGTCGTTCCAGGTCGGTATGAAACTGAAGATCGCCAGGGTTGCCCAGGCCGGGCGCGTCAGGGGCATCATGATCTGGCCGAAGATACGCATTTCGCTGGCGCCGTCGATGCGCGCGGCCTCCAGCAGCTCCGTGGGTACGCCCTCCATGAACTGTTTCATCAGGAATAGCCCCAGCGGCAGCGCCAGGTTGGGGATTATCAGGGCCCCGAAGGTGTCGATCATGCCCAGCTCGTTGACGATCAGGTAGCGGGGAATCTGGGTCACTTCGGGCGAAAACATCAGCGCGGAGATGACCACAGCGAAGACGAAGTTCTTGCCCCAGAGCGGATATTTGGCCAGGGGATAGGCCGCCAGCGAGCCGATGGCGACCGTGCCCACCATTACGGCTACGCTGGTCACCACGGTGTTGTAGATGTTGCGGGAAAAGGGGACCGTCATGCTCGACGTCGCCAACACCAGCTGCTGGAAGTTGTCGGTCGTCGGCCGCTTGGGCAGGAGTGGAGGTGGGAAGAGGAAGAGCTCCTCCAGCGGCTTGAAGGCGAACGAGACAGTATAGACGATTGGCAGCATCATGAGCAGCGCCACAGGCAGCATCCAAAGATAGAACCAGTTCAACCTCAGGATTGGGCGGCGATGTTTGCGGCGGACCGGCGCTAATTGTGTCATCGTTTGGTCCCCAGTGCTGACTTCTCAATCATCGGACGAGAACAGGCGCAAGCTGACGCGTCCCAGCATGAAAGTAAAGGCGAAGAGGAGGACGGCGATCGCCGATGCATAACCCATTTCGAAGCGCACAAAGGCATAGTCATAGAGATGCGTAATGATGACGTGGCCGGCGTAGAGTGGGCTGGGAAAGCCGACCAGGGCGACGGCGACCTGGAAGACGGCGAAGGAGTTGACGATGCTGATGACCGTACCGAAGAGCAGCTGCGGCCGCATGATGGGCAGCGTGATCTTGACGAGCTCGACCCAGGCGTTGGGGACGCCGTCGACCTTGCCCGCTTCGTAAAGCTCCTTGGGAACGGTCTGCAGACCGGCCAGAAAGACGAGGAAGCCGGTGCCCAGGCTCATCCAGAGCGAGACAAGGATGATGGCGGGCATGATGTACGACTGTTCGGCCAGGAACTGAATCGGTTCGTCGAGGATTCCGATGTTGATCAGCGCATTGTTGAGGGTCCCATAGCGGTCGCCGCTGAGGAAGATACGCCATACGAATGCGGCCGCGATGGCGCTGACGATGGAAGGCGTATAGTAGGCCAAAACGTAGAGGCTGCGATGGCGCATGCGGTTGAGCAGCCAGGCGAGCAGAAATGAGGCGACGAAACCAACGGGGCCGGTGACGATGGCAAAGGTGAGGGTGTTTCCGATCGCAATCAGAAAGATCTCGTCGTCAACGAGCAGCGAACGGTAGTTGGTCCAGCCGATCCAGCGCGGGGCCTCGAGGATATTGAAGTAGGTGAAACTGAGATAGATTGCGCTGACGACCGGCCCGACGACAAAGATCAGGAAGAGCAGCAGATAGGGCGCCATGAAGGCGTATCCGATCAGCTGCCAGCGTCCTTCGCTGCGCCAGCGCTCCTGAAACTGGTCCATCATTTCCCGATTAACCCGAACTCTTCCTGCTTCTTGCGCATCTCTTTGTTGATCTCGCGCACTGCCTCTTCCAGCGCGTCACGCGGATGCTCCCCCTGCAATACGGTCTTATTCCAGGCGTTGTAGATGTGGCGGGGGGTAAAGTAGCCGCCCAACACGACCGGCGTCTCCTTGAACCAGAACCACTGCTCGAGGATCGCTTCGATGTCGTGGGCATCCCATGGCAGACGCTGCAGCGCGGCGACGTTGGCGGTGTTCCAGCGCGCTTCCACACCGAGAAGCGCCTCGACTTCCGACCCGTACCGGATCTGGGTGTCCTCGTCGGTCCACCACTTTATGAACTCCCACGAAGCCTGGGGCTGCTTCGTATCGCGGAACATGGCGATCGCCTGGCCGCGGCCGCCGTTGGTGCGGTCGATGCGCCCGTCATCCAAGGGCGTGCCCGGCATCGGCGCCATGGCCCAGCGGCCGCGCAACTCGGGCGCCGCGGTCTTGAAACGTACATAGGTCCAGTAGTTGGAGACCCCCATCGGCATCTGGCCCATGCGAAAACGGGTGAAAAAGTCGGCCTGCAGCGGCAACCGGTAGCTGATGAAGAGCTCCGTCCAGGTCTTGAACGCGGCCAGGCCCTCCGGTGTATTCAAGGCGGAGCGCATCCCGTCCTCAGAATACCACTCGCCGCCCTCCTGGAACAGCAGCGGCATCAGCCCGGCGTCGGTCAGGCCGCCCACCGCGCTCGGCGCAGGCGCCTCGTAGAAGAAGTTGAGGCCGAACTGCTGCAGCTCGATGACTGCGGTGTAGATCTCCTCCCAGGTTTCGGGTACGGGCAGGCCCAGCTCGCTCAAAATGTCGGTGCGGTAGAAGAGCATGTTGAAGTCTTGCGTCTCGGGCAGCGCAAAGGTCCCTTCGCGGTACTGGTAAGGGATCAGGGCACCCGGCCGGAAGCGCGCGATGACCTCTTCGAAGTCCTCGAACTGGCTCAGGTCGATGACACCGTTGCGGATGGCAAATTCGATCGGCAGGTTTGGATTCAACGCCATGGCCACGTCGGGCGCCTCGCCGGCGGTCATGGCCAGCAGGACGGCGTTGAGTCCGCCTACGTTCATCTGCTCGGCCGGCATCACGCGCACGTTTACCTTGATGCCGGTGCGCGGCGTGAAATCGTCGTCGATCATATCGCGTAGAATCAGGGCCCACTCGAGGCCGCGTCCGACCCAGACCGTGAGCAGCACCTCGTCCTCCTCCGCGGTGTAGACGCTGCCGACCGAGTTGTAGTCCTGGCTGAATGAGACCAGAAACTGCGAGACCGAGCTGATGAAGGCGGCAAAAACGCTGTAGGGCTTGTTGGGCACCTTTGTGTCGGGGGCGGAGACGGCCAGCCAGTCCAGCTCCAGCCATTGCTCCTTGAGGCGCACGACCCAGTCGCCGAGCTGACCCTGGCTGCGGCCCAGATCCTCGAGCCGGAAGGGGATGGTGTCGGGCTCGCGCACAAGGTCGTGAAGCTGGTCTTGAACGATCTCGAGCGTGGCAACGTTGTTGGGCCGCTGACCGGCAACCTCGGTCAGGTAGCTCTTCTGCGCTTCCAGGCGGTCGGAGATGTCCATCAGCCAGCCGAGGAGATTGGGGATCTTCTGGTCGACCTCGTAGATGACGAAGGGGTCGGGCCGCGCGCCGGTAATCATGACGATGCGCCGCGAGATTTCCGACAGCTCGAGCAGGACCTTTTCCACGGCCCGCACCGTCTGTCCGAAGGAGCCTACGGTCGCCTCAAGGGTGAAAATGTGCTCCCCGGCCGTAAGATGGAAGAGATAGGGCGTCCCTTCGGCGTCGCCGAGCGTAACCGTCTGCCAGTGGCGGTCATAGCCGACCTGGAACTCACGCATCTCGGCGAACGGGATCTCGCCGTCGATGCGCAGCGTTCGGAGCGAGGGCCGTCCATCGGCGAAGGCCTGCCAGGCGCGCAGGCTGATGTTGTAGAGGCCATCCTGGGGGACGCTGACCTGCCAGGAGGCGCTCTGGCCGGCCTGCCGCCAGCGGTAGCCGCCGAAAGTGTTGAGCTTGAAGCCGGTCCCTGCAGACGGCTCTACGGTCGTGTCGTAGCTGACCTCGCGGCGAATGGTCGGCTCTGACTTTGCATAGGTGTGTTCCGCCTGCACCTGCACGAGCGTATCGCTGACCTCTTCATGGCCTTGTGCCCGCCATTGTGCCAGGCGCTCTTCGTAGGTGGGCAGCACGAGCGGCGACAGAACGCGCAGCGAGGCGATGGCGACCGGCTCGCGGTGCGCGATCAGGCGGATGCGGTTGGCGCCCGCGCTGAAGTAGAAGCGAATCGGGTCGAGATACATGCCGTTTGCGTCCTGCAAGCGGCGCGTCTGCCAGCCGTATATCTCATGCTGCGGCGGCCGCACGTCCCAGCCGCGATTGTCCTGCCTCGGCTCGCGCTGGTCGTTCCAGTTGCGCGGGAAGAGGAACTGCTTGGCCTCGACGAAGGGGCGTTCGCCGTTGACGTGCACCTCGCGCCAGACTGCAGAGCGCTTGCCCTCCAGCGCGTAGTACTCGATCTCGATTTCGTAGAGGCCGCTGCTGGGCGCCTCGAACTCCCACTCGACCCAGCCCACCTCCGACTCCCAGAGCAGGACCGGGCCGGCTTCGCCTTCGAACTCCTCTGCCACACTCAGGCCGGGCGCGTCGGCTGCTACAAATTGACCGCCCGGGATGATGATATCGACACCGGTCACCGGCTGATGTCCGGCTGCGCGGTAGCTCTGCGTAATGTCGGCGTACGTCGTTTCCAGGAAATACTGGACGCCAATCCCTTCCTGTTGAGGCGGAGCCGGCCGCGCGGCCGGTTCCCCGCCGGTCGCACCGGCTCCTGCGGGCACCGCCCCCAGCAAGAGCGCCAGAATCAGGACCAGTCTCACCCGCCGAAGAATGTTTGAACGTCCCATGTCGGTTACTCCACCAGGCCCGTTCTGTCGATGCTCTGCGTGAAATACCGCTGGGCGAACAGGTAGATCAACAGCACAGGCAACACGGTCAACGTGACTGCAGCCATGAAGGTGTTCTCCTCCAGCCTGGTATACGTTGAACCGCTGAAGTTATTGAGCAGCGAGTTAAAAATCTCCATTCGCTGCGTCAGCGTGTAGAGTGTATTGTCGCGCAGCACCAGCCAGGGCGTGAAGTTGTCGTTCCAGGTCCACACCAGTGAAAAGAGCATGACTACGAGGATAGCGGGTTTGGCCAGCGGCAGCATGATCTGCCAGAAGATGCGGAATGGCCCGGCGCCGTCTACGTGGGCCGCGTCCTCGAGCTCGTAGGGGAGCCCGCGGAAGAACTGGCGGAAGACGATCAGGAGGATTCCCCCGCGCACGCCGTAGCTCAGAAACGGCGGCACCATCAGCGGCAGATAGGTATTCGTCCATTTGAGATCGGTATAGAGCATGAACTGCGGCACCATGGTCGTCTGCGGCGGCACCACGATGGTGAAGAGCAGCAGGGCGAACAGAAAATCGCGCCCCGGAAAGCGTATGCGCGCGAAGCCGTAGGCGACCATGGCGCCGATCAGCGTCTGGCCGACCGCCGCGACGATGCTGGTTCCGAGGCTGACGCGCACGCCGTCGAAGTATTGCAGCACCTCCATGGCCAGCAGGTAGCCTTCATTCGTCGGCGTGCGCGAAATCCAGTTGACTGCGGGGTTGTTCAGCTCGTGCACCGTTTTGATCGAGGTGGTGATCATGAAGATCACCGGAAAGAGGAAGATGTAGGCGAAGTCGAGCAGGATGATCCAGCGCAGCAGTGTACCGAGGCGCCGCCGGAATACCCGCCACGTATGTTCCCAGCTGCCCAAAGGCCGCGCTCGCCAGTGGGCAAGCCGGCTTGCGATCGATCCGGGAAGCCCTTGGATCATGTTCGCTCTCCCGCGTAGAAGACAAGGCCCGACGACAGGCGCACCAGCAGTACGATGAGGACAAAGACGAGCAGGAAATAGATCCAGCCCAGCGCGGCGCCGTAATCGAGGCGCAGCGACGCGCCGATGCTGACGTCCATAATGTAGTCGACCACCTTGTTTAGCGGATCGGTGAAGGAGTCGACCAGCGTATAGATGGCAGCGACCAGGATCACGGGAGAAAGCATCGGCAGGGTGATCTTCCAGAAGGCTTCCCAGTCGGTCGAGCCGTCAACGTAGGCGGCCTCGTAGAGGCTGGGGGGAATGCTGTTCAGGCCGGCGACGAAGAGCAGGATCTGGACGCCTGTGCGCCAGATAATCAGGGTCAGCCGGTCCAGCGTGGCCTGGATCGGGGTAACGATGCCGCCCTCCAGCGGCGACGCTTCGGCGGAGACCAGAATGGGCTCCATGGTCGACATCATGACCTCGTCGCCCGCGCCGGCGCGCAGCAGCTCCTGGATGACGCCGGCGCTACCGATTACGACGGGCATGAAGAAGATGGCCCGCAGGGTCGTTTGCCCGCGCCGCACCCTGGCCAGCAGGATCGCCATAATCAGGGAGAAGATGAGGATCAGGGGCAGATCGAGCGCCAGATCGGTGAGTGTTTCGGTCAGTGTGGGAATCAGGCGCACGTCCTCGCGGAAGGCTTCGCTGTAGTTTGTGAGTCCGGCCCACTCACTTTTCAGCTCAACCAGCCCGGTCACCCTTTGAAAACTCAACAGCAGCGAGCGAATCAGCGGCCACGCGAAGAGAAGCAGCGTGCCCACAATCCAGGGGCTTACAAAGATATATCCCCAAATGATCTGCTGCTTTCGCAGGCTCGGTTTCATGCCGCTACCCTGCCAGTCACTGTTTATTGCCTTCGACGACAAGATACCCCAGAGGCTCTACACGGATGCCTGTGTCTTCAAAGGGCTCGTCGCCGTAATTTACGTAGACGGTGGTGCCGTCCTCGTAGGTCGTTGCAAAAACTTGCGGCGCCAGCTGACGGCGCCCGACGATAAACTGGTCAACCGTGTGGCCCAGCTGACCGATGCTGACCGCGTACTCGGTGGCGGCCCGCTCAATCCACTCCTCGAACTGCGCGCTGTAGAGCTCATTGTAGGTCGTCCGGTTGAGAACGATCGGCTGGCGGTAGGTGAGCTCGTAGGTCGGCAGCATGCCATAGTCCAGCCGCGTCAGGAAGTCCCGCTGCGGATCCGAATCGAGGTTCGTCGCCTCACCGTAGAGCCGCACCAGCCCGTGGGTGGCAATCTGATAGAACGGAACCGTCTCGTCCGAAAACAGATAGTCGCTGCGGTAGAGGGGCAGCTGCGTGATCGTGTCCGCCGCGCCGAGCACGTAGCCGTTTCCGCCCTGGGCCGCGGCCGAACCCAAGGTGTCGCCGATCAGCGTCAGCATCTCGCGCCAGGAGGCGGCGAAATCGGTCCGTTCCAGGGGAAACCTGGGGTTTACGTCCTTGAGCAGAAGCTCTCCCGCCCAGCGCAGCTCCATTCCGTCCACGCCCAGCCCGGACAGGCGCGGCGCCTCTCTCTCCAGATAGCGGCCGCGGGCGAAGGTCGGGTTGAGAAAGAAGCGGTTCTTGCGCAGTTCGCGCGGCACCTCCACGTTCGCTGCGGACGCGACCAGATCGCTAACCGGCAGCAGGTTGGGCTGGATCACGCCGTCGGTGAGGGGGAAGAACCCTCCGTTCTGGAGAAATGCCAAGGTGTAGTCGGCCTCGACCAGCAGGGGGACATCCAGCCCATCCAGCTGTTCCGCGAGCCGCGCCAGCCCGCGCGCGCCGCCCAGCCGGCGGTCCGGCGGCCAGCGTTTGGGCAGATTTCCCTGGTAGCCGTCCGCCTCCCAGCCAACCAGGACGACGTCCAGCTGGGTCATACCCAAGTCAACGTAGGCGGCGGCGATCTTGGCGGCCTCGGCAAACGACGTTGCCCTGACAAAGCTGCGCCAGATGAGGCCCGGTTTTTGCGCGCCCATGATGAGACGCAGCCGCAGCGCGGCATCCTCACCGGCGCCCTCGCCTGCCTGCGAAGAGGCGTCCAGCCGCTCGAGCCCGCGGTCCTCGATCAGATGCCGGCGGAAGCGCTGCGCCATGCCAACCCAGTTCGCTTCTTTGCCCGCCAAGAAGAAGAAACGCATGCCGCGGTCGCCGCCGACCCGGTCGGTCTCGAAAAACGCCTTGAAAACTCCTTTGCGCAGTGGAAACTGCGTCAGCCGGCGGTAGATCAGCCGCAGACTCGCGCGGCTGAAGGTCATGGGGTCGATGCTGATGCCGGCCTCGATCGAGCTCTCCCCCGATCCGACCGTTGCCACGCCCATCACGGCGCCGTCTTCGTGGGCGATGCCGTAGACGGGCAGAGGGGTGCGCTGCTCGGACGGCCGGGCAAAGGAATAGCGGTCGGTGCCGTAGGAGACCGTGCTATAGGGCTTGCGATAACCGACCTGCCTGCCGATGTAGGTCAGCGCGCCGGGCCCGTCCGGCAGAACGTAGTAGGCCGACGTTTCCTCGGCGTGGGGCACGGCTCCCAGATAGGGCAGCAGCTCGATGCCGACGAACAGATTTTCCTCCGTCTCGATCAGTTCGGCCTCGGCGATGGTGACCTCGAGGTAGTCCGGCCCGAGCCGGTAGCGCAGCGTCAGGCCGACGCCCAGCTCCTCCATTTCGTAGTGGACGGCAGCCCCTTGCTCGGTGCGCTCAATTTCCAGGCCCGACACCTTGGAGACGCTGTCCTCGCGGCGCATCTGCGTGCTCTGGCCGCGCGTGAAGAAGGCAAAGAAGACGGTATTGAACTTTCCATGCAGGCTCTCCGGGACTTCGTCCTCGGGCGGCAGGGGCGGCGAACTCAACCACACGAGCGACGTACGCAGGTCGCGGATGGCTAGCTGCGCCCTGCGCGGGTGCATAAACAGCTCGAGGTGCTCGCTGCCGGCAATGAGATCGTAGTCCTCCGGCACTGCGTCTGCCAGCATTTGTGTGCCGGTGAAAGGCGACGGATCCTCGGCCGCGACCGGCGTAGCCCCAGTCAGCAGCAGCCAGAGGACCAGGCAAATTCGAAAAGATAGACGGCCGGAAGCCGTGAACCTATGGTGTTTCGCTAGTGCAACCAATGGTTTCATCCTGACGAACGTGCGGCACTGGCGCCCTTGAACCTTACGCGCCCTCACTCCGAGAAGCTGGGGACTCAAAAGCGATCTATGCTTTGGCTTTTTGAGGCCGAGCGTTCCGATTCACTCAGTCTCCCAGATCGGTCCCGGTTCGTGCGTCGGCCGGTCCCACGATCTGCATGCTTGTGAACATAAGATTGCGGATGTCGGGCGGCTTTGCCTTATGGGGCCGAAATCTCCTCGTTGTGGCGTGAAAGTGGGACATATGTCCCCAAATGTCCCCAAAAGTCCCTAAATGTCGCCCCTCTTTTTTTTCTTTCGGGAGGGTGTAGCCGGCGAACGGAAAGGCGGAAAGTGGCGCGATCCTGGGCCGGACCCCCCGGTCGGATTGGCGTGATAAAGACAGTGTAGCAGGGATACGAACCATTTGCCCGGCGTCGTGCGAAATTGCATTGCGGTGCGCCTGCCTTGTTGTTTCTCCTGTACGTGCCGGCGAAACTCGCGCCGGACATGTTCCACTATAGCTCGTGCGGCTGGCATTTGCACACAGTTGCGTTTTTTGGGTCAGTCTTCGTTGTCGGTCTCTTGTTTCCAGTGGAAGTCCTTTGTGAAACGACGAAATATCGGAAGAGTGGGAGCCGGGAATTATGGGGGAGTCGCCGGCACGGCCGCCGGCCGGAAAATCCGGGTTCCAACGGAGAGACAATTTAGATGACAATCCGCATTATCTCAAGAGCGACTTCCCCCAGAAAACCGATAAGCTCGACGCTGAGCAACCCGACCAGAATCAGCGCGCCGGCCAGGATCAACATCCCAAACAGCTTCAGGACGCCCACGCCCAAGGTGCGGCCGATTGGATAGTTGTGGACGGTCCGAATCTGCACGATCAGCAGGACCCCGATCCAGAAGTAGAGCAGGCTCCAAAGCGCCTCGTACATGCCCCGCTCCTGCACTGTCATCACGTGGCTGAGCAGGGCGATCGGAATGGCGAAGATGATGTAGGGGACGAGGCAGCAGGCGGTGGTGCGCGCCACGCCGCGGAAGGTACCTTCGCCGTCGAAGAGGGCCGACACGCCGTAGTTTGAGACCGTCCAGAGCAGCCAGGGGACGGCGATGCGGGCCGACTCGAAGAGCAGATTCGAGTCCTCCCAGCGCAGCTCGGGCAAAAGGTAGGAAGCCACCGGCCGATACACGCGGACCCAGTCGAGGATCGAGCCGACCGTTGGCGTTGCCCGCATGTGGAAGGCGATCAGCCACAGGCTGACGACGCGTGCGGCCGCGGCCAGCAGGACCAGGGCGACGACAAGCTTCCAAGAGCGCCCAAGCGCGACATCCTCCATCGTTTCGGCGGGCCGCCTGACCATCCCCCAGGCCAGCGAAACGCCGCGCTTGAGGAAGGAAGTGACCAGGCCCAAGGGCCCAAACCGGCCGCTTACGTCGGCATCCTCATCCTGCGATGCGCCAAACGCGGCTGCGCGGGGAAGGTCATTCCCGTTGCGGCTTCTCCCCAACCGCCTGAACTGGTGCGCTATCGCGGGCGAGACGACAACGCCGGCCATGACGAGGAAGACAACCGACACCAGCCAGCCCATGTTCTGGCGCAGCTGGTCCTGCCGGTGCTCGTAGAAGGCGAGCGCGTAGCCGAGCTGATCGTGCGCCAGCGCGTACTCGTGCATGGCCTCTTGCCAGCGCTCCTGGTGGTAGAAGGCTGCGGCCATGCCGCTGTGGGCCAGCTCGTAGTTCGACGCCAGATCGAGTACGCCGCGCCAGGCCGAGGCCGCCTCGGCGTAGCGTCCGTCATATTGCAGCGCGCTGGCCTGGTGCACCAGCCCGGCAAAGCGGGTCGGCCGCAGTACATAGATGACCGAACGGGCGGCGTCGAGGATGTAGAGATAGCCGCGGCTGTCGACCTCGATCTCACTCGGCAGCCCGAACTCGACGCGCCCGATCCCCATCCGTCCGAACGCCATTAGCAGGTTGCGGTCCTGGTCATACTGGTAGACGCGCCCGCTGCTCTGGTCGAGCACTGTAACCGTCCCGACGTCATCGACGGTTACGGCGCCAAAGCGGTGGGGCGGCTCCCAGCCGCGGCGCTTTTCGCCGAAGATGCGGTTTTTGTAGAGTTTTCTCTCCAGGCTCTTCTCCACGAAGATATTGACGCCGACAGGACTCAGCTTCTGGACCTGCCGCGTC
This sequence comes from Caldilineaceae bacterium, assembly GCA_022827195.1. GTDB lineage: Bacteria > Chloroflexota > Anaerolineae > Caldilineales > Caldilineaceae > Bin5. The sequence continues at coordinate 430,788 of JAJDTL010000004.1, read as the reverse complement.
GACTCGCCGCCGACCGAGGTATAGATGAAGCCGTCATTGCCGAGGTACATGTCGGAATGGGCGGTCGGCGTCGAGAGAAGGATCTTTTCCTTTTGCTCCTCGGTCGCCAGGTACCTGGCCCAGAGCCAACGCAGGGTGAACGCCTTGCGATTTGAGCCGAAGAAGCCGCGGAAGCGGTTCTGTTGGTCCATCACGATCATGCCGGCGCCTGTTCCCTCGAGATAGTAGATATAGCCTCGCTTGTCGATCAGGACCTTGCTGGGCGCGGCGGCGTTGATGCCGGTCAGGACGTCGCTCTGGGGCGCGCCGAACTCCTGGAGCGGGGCGCCTTCCTCGGTGATATTCAGTATGCGGGCGTTGCCGGTATCGGCAATCCAGAGCGTGCCATCGCGGGGGTTGCGGAAGATGCCCTGGGGCCGGTCGAACCCCACCTCCTCTCCCAGGATGCGCACAATCTCGCCATCGGAACCGAGCTCAATGATACGGTTGTTGCCGGTGTCGGCGATGTAGAGATGTCCGTTTTCGCGATTGAGGAAGATGTCGCGCGGGGTCGAGAGTTCGTCCGGGTCGGCTGCGAACTTGTCGATAACATGGTCGAGGACGTAGGGATCGGGAATCGGCAGCTGGCGGCCGGCGTGGTCGACGGTGTAGCTGCGGTACTGTTCGATAGTCTCCTGCCCGCGTGCGACGCCTGCTCCGGCCAGGACCAGCAGACAGGTCAACAGGATGAGACAATGCGATCGTTTCATGCGGACAACCGGGCTGTGCGCGGCTGGTTACATTGGGCGCAATCGGATTGCAGACCGGACTGCCGGAGGGAAGGCCCGGGCACGTGAATTCGGCGCCCGCGGCGCAACCCGCACGGCCTGCCGGCCTGTTGCCACTGGTAATGCAGCTGGTACAGATTGCCGAACGTGGGGAGCGGCGGCCCGATTCCTCCCGACCCCCGCTCCCTCATTTCTGTTGTCGAAATCCAGGACGGCCCGGCTATTCGAGGCCGGCGGCCTCTCTCAGCTCGGCGCGAACCCTGGTCGCCTCAGCCTGCCATTCTTCAACGAGCTGTTGGGCGGTTATTTTGCCGTCGAAAATGTGGCCGACGCCGTTATCGCCGCAGCGCTCTTCGCCGCCGTATCTCCCTCCACAGCGCGCCTCAATCCAATGCATCATATCCCCATCCATCCAATCCCAGCCGGAGAAGGTAGGCGGATACTTGATGTCTCGGCGATAGTTGGCGACTGAAACTGCACCCGAATTGTCCTTGGCGGCCAGCTCATCCAGCCAGGGATCGTCGCCGAAGCTCTTCAGCGCGGAGGGAGGCCCTGCAATTGTCATAATGGCCTGAGCGATTTCCGACTGAAGCTGCATTGTAGCCAGCTCGAAGGCCGCTTCGTGGTGTTCCGGAGGACTGGTGGCGACGATGCCGGCGCCCCAGGTGCCCTCGTAGCCGTACTCGTGCGACCCCGGCACCATCCCCGGCATTTCCGAGAACCCGATCAGCTCGACCATGTCGTGCATATCCTTGTCGTAGGCGATCAGGATCGGCCAGGTGAAATGCTGGGACGCCACCACCCCTTCAAAGAGCCGTTCGTTACGCGGAACTTCGGGTGTATTTGCCCTGTCGTAGCTGATGCCGTAGGTGTAGACCGGGTCCATGTAGAGGCTCTGAATCGTGTTGACCAGCTCCTGCGTGTTCAAGGTGAACTGGCTGGAGCCTTCGTCCCACCAGTGGGCACCCTGGTCCAGAATCCCGCCAAGCGCGGGGAATCCCGACCAGCCGGGACCGATGTGGTCCCAGCCCCAGCGGGTAATGTTGCCGCTGGCGTCCTGAACCTGGAGTTTGCTGACCCACTCCCAGAGGTCGGTGTAGCTCTCGAAGGCGTCGTGCGTTGGGGGATGCGAAATGCCGGCCTCATCGAGGAAGTCCTTGCGGTAGATGAAGAAGCCGTTGGGGACGCCGTTGTGCCAGAAGGGGATCTTCTTGATATCGCCGAAGAAGGTCAGCGCCTCGGCGTCGGCCGAAATGAAATCGTCCATGCTGAAGGGCGCCGCGTCGACAAGATCATTCAGAGTCAGGTAGGCCCCCTCGATATAGAGGGCGGCCGACATCTTGCCCATGTCGTGGACGACATCGGGCGGCGTGCCGGCGGCGATTGCGGGAATCAGCGTTTCTCGGATCGGCCACTGTGCTTCCTGCAGCGTGCCGTCGTGGCCGGTCTGCTCCATGAAGGTGTCAACAATCAGATTGTTGAACTCAGGCCAACCCGTCCCTTTGAGGCTCAAAAGGGTCAGGTTCAGTGCCTCTGCCATCACCTCGTCGTCGGCTGTGCCGGTGTCGGCCGCGGCGGGGGCTTCGGCCGGAGCCGCGGGGCACGCGGCCAGCACCAACGAACCGGTGGCCAGGGCACCCATCTGTAGGAACTGGCGTCTCGTCACACTTCTGCGTGTCATCGTCTTGCCTCCTTGTCTGAACTGTGCTCCATGCCGGTGTCGTGCTATGGGTTAAGCGCGGCGCGGTGACTTAGATTCGCTGCGCTGTTCCCGCAATTCACAAGAGAAACAGGAGGGTCAAAGTCCTGATTGGCAGCCAGACGCGGTTCTCAGGGATGGTTCCTCCCCCCGGTCGCAGGGGGGAGGATTCCAGGTCTTCTTCGCCAGTGGGCGCAGAGTTTCAGCGATCAACTGAGGCCCGCGGCCTCCAGAAGTTCGGCTCGGCGGTTGGTGGCCTCGATCTGCCACTCTTCGGCGACCTGCTGGGCGGTGATGCGGCCGTCGAAAATGTGGCCCGGTCCACTCTCGCCGCAGCGCTCTTCGCCACCGGTTCTCGAGTTGCAGCGGTAGTGCGGCCAGGTGAAGTATTCGCCGTCCATCCACTCCCAGCCGGCAAAGGTCGGTTCGTACCTGATGTCGCGCTGGTAGATGAAGACAGCCAGTGCGCCGGCGTTGTGCTTGGCGCCGAGCTCCTCGAGGAACGGGTCGTCCTTGAAGCTCTTGAGCGCCGACGCCGGCCCTGCGATCTCCATGATCACGCGGGCAACCTCAGGCTGTAGCTGCATCGTCGCCAGCTTGAAGGCCGCTTCATGATGCTCGGCCGGCGCTGACGCAACGATGCCGGCGCCCCAGGTGCCTTCGTAGCAGTAGTTGTGCTGACCCGGCGCCAACCCCGGAATCTCGGAAAAGCCGAGGATCTCCACCATGTCCATCATGCCCTGGTCGAGCGCTATCAGGATGGGCCAGTTCATTTGCATTGCCGCGACAACACCTTCGAAGAGTCTCTCGTTGCGGGGTACCTCCGGTTGGTTGGCGTTGTCGTAGCTGACGCCGTAGGTGTAGACCGGATCGTAGTAGATTGTCTGCAGGGAATTGACGACCTCGTCGGTGTTGAGCGTGAACTCCTGTTTGCCCTCGTCCCACCAGTGGCCGCCCTGGTCGAGAACGCCGCCGAGGACCGAGAAACCGGACCAGGAGAGGCCGATGTGGTCCCAGCCCCAGCGCGTAATGTTGCCGCTGGCGTCCTGTACCTGCAGTTTGGCCGCCCAATCCCACAGGTCAGCGAAGGTATCCCAGGCGTCTTCCGTGGGAGGCTGCGAGAGACCGGCCTCGTCAACAAAGTCCTTGCGGTAGCCCATGACCGCGATCGGGACCGTATTGTGCCAGAACGGAATCTTTTTGATTTCGCCGAAGAAGGTCAGCGAATCGATGTCGGCGGCGATGAAGTCACCAGGGCTGAACGGCGCGGCATCTACCAGGTCATTCAGGGTCAGATAGGCTCCCTCGATGTAGAGTGCGCCCGACATCTTGCCCATGTCATGCACGACATCGGGCGGCGTCCCGGCCGCGATCGCCGGGATCACAGTCTCGCGGATCGGCCACTGCGCCTCCTGCAGCGTTGCGTTGTGGCCAGTCTGTTCCATGAAGTTCTTAACGATGAAGTTGTTGAACTTGGGCCAGCCGGTCCCCTTCAGGCTCAGCAGGGTTAGATCGAGCATCTCCTCCATCGCCATGTCGCCGTCGGACGACTCTTCCGGCTCTACCATGGGGGCTTCGGCGGGGGCGGCCGGGCAGGCGGTCAGGACCATGGCACCGCTTGCCAACGCCCCCATCTGGAGGAACTGCCTTCTACTCACCACTCTTCGTGTCATCGTCTCCCCTCCTTGACTGATCGGTGATAAGTGCCGTTGCCGAGCTTTGGTCCGGGCCCATCGCTGGATCGAGGCCCTTTACGCTGTGCCCGCACTTCTCAATGGAACCTAGAGAATCAGAGTCGAATACTGCAGCCAAACGTGGTACTCAGGTTGTCGTCCTCCCCCCGGCAGCCGGAGGGAGGACCATTGTCTGCTGCAGAGGTGGACTGCGGCGGAACTCGATCACTCGAGGCCGGCCGCCTTCCTCAGCTCGGCGCGGCGGATGGTCGCCGCCTCCTGCCACTCTTCGGCGACCTGCTGTGCGGTCACGCGGCCGTCGTAAATGTGGCCGAGGCCGTTTTCGCCGCAGCGCTCCTCGCCGCCCGTTGTCGGGTTGCAGCGGTAGTGCGGCCAGGTGAAGTACTCGCCGTCCATCCATTCCCAGCCGGCGAAGGTCGGTTCGTACTTGACGTCGCGCTGGTAGATGAAGACAGCGAGCGAGCCGGCGTTGTGCTTGGCGGCAAGCTCTCCGAGGAAGGGGTCGTCGCCAAAGCTCTTGAGAGCGGAGGCAGGGCCGGCAATCTCCATGATCACGCGGGCAACTTCCGGCTGGAGCTGCATAGTCGCCAGCTGGAAGGCGGCCTCGTGATGTTCGGCCGGAGCGGAGGCGACGATGCCGGCGCCCCAGGTGCCTTCGTAGCAGTAGTTGTGCTGGCCTGGGGCAAGTCCCGGAATCTCCGAGTAGCCCAGGATCTCGACCATATCCATCATGTCGTTGTCGAGCGCGATCAGGATGGGCCAGTTCATCTGCGAGACGGCGACCACACCTTCGAAAAGCTTCTCGGTGAAGCCGACGTCGGGGGCATTGGCGTTGTCGTAGCTGACACCATAGGTGTAGACGGGGTCGAAGTAGATCGCCTGCAAAGCGTTGACCACTTCGTCGGTGTTTAGCGTGAACTCCTGCGCGCCTTCATCCCACCAGTGTCCGCCCTGGTCCAATACGCCGCCCAGGACGGAGAAGCCGGCCCAGGTCAGGCCGATGTGGTCCCAGCCAAAGCGGGTGATGTTGCCGCTGGCGTCCTGGACCTGGAGTTTGCCGGCCCAGTCCCAGAGGTCGTCGTAGGTATCCCAGGCGTCCTCGGTTGCGGGTTGCGAGAGGCCGGCCTCGTCGACGAAGTCCTTGCGGTAGGCAAGCACAGCGATCGGGACCGTATTGTGCCAGAATGGGATTTTCTTGATGTCGCCGAAGAAGGTCAGCGAATCGATGTCTGCGGCGATAAAGTCGTCCGGGCTGAAGGGCGCGGCATCGACCAGGTCGTTCAGGGTCAGGTAGGCCCCTTCGATGTAGAGCGCGCCAGACATCTTGCCCATGTCATGTACGACGTCGGGCGGGGTGCCGGCCGCGATGGCCGGGATCACCGTGTCCCTGATCGGCCATTGTGCCTCCTGCAAGGTCGCGCCGTGTCCGGTCTGCTCCATAAAGTTTTCAACGATGAAGTTGTTGAACTTGGGCCAGCCGGTCCCTTTCAGGCTCAGCAGGGTAAGATCGAGCATTTCCGCCATGGGCATGTCGTCATCGGATGATTCTTCCGATGCTGCCATGGGGGCCTCGGCGGGGGCGGCCGGACACGCGGCCAACGCCATTGCACCGCCGGCCATTGCGCCGAGCTGCAAGAACTTTCTGCGACTAACTTTCCCTCGATCCATCGATCGTTCTCCTTTGATCACTGAGTATGTGCCATCGCTATCGGATTGGTCTCGGCTGGCTCCTCCTCATTTGTCAGAACCGGCGGCCGGGGCCGCGTCTATTGCCCAACTGCATGGGAGCGCCTGAAGGCGGCGCAGCCTTGGATTAACAATGGCTGGGCCCATCCATGGTATATGGGAGTGCTCGCGGGCCTAGGCTTCGACCACGCCGGGCGCATCCAGATAGCCGATCTCGCGCAGCCGGTCGATCCACAGCTGTCGGTCCGGGCTGCCCGTCGGGTTGGAAATCCACCTCTTCGAGTAGAGAAACTGCTGCTTGGTATTGAACTTCTTGATCGACGATTCAGGCGACCGCCTGCTCTGCCGCTGCAGCGCGGCCAGCTCATCGCCGTTTTTGGGATTGTTGTAGTAGACCAAGGTACACATCTTGCGGTCCTCGCTGCCGCCGTAGGAGGCATGCCACAGCCGCAGGTCGAAGGCGACCACGTCGCCGGGACTCGATTTCAATACTTCGCAGGGCACGTCCGGCAGGGCGTGTTTATCGACGCCGGCGCGAAAATCGTCGATTTCCTGCAGGCGGTGCGTGCCAGGGATGACCCGCAGCGCGCCGGTCTCGGCGTCGACCGGTTCGAGATAGAAGGCGAATTTGACACCGTACTGGTGGACCGAGCCGGTATCGGGATGCCAGCGCGTGTTGCCGGTGTAGCGGTTGCCGTCGGTGTTCATTCCGAGCACGTCGTCACCGCAGAGCTGGCGGGCGACGGTCAGAAAACGCTTATCTTCGAGCATGCCGGCGAAGAAGGGCGTGTCCTCATCGAGCAGAGGCGCCCAGTAACGCCGGCTGCCGTCGTAGGGCTGGCCCGGGTACTGCTCCTCCAACTTGTAATCGAACTCGCGGTGAATCTTCTCCAGCTCGTGCGCGGTGAAAAACTCCCTGAATACGAGGTAGCCGAAGGTCTTGAAGAAGAGGACCTGTTCGTCGCCAAGCGGGACTGAAAAAGCCGCACCCATGATCGAATCTCCTCCCGGTTTTGATTGTACGAGGCAGGGGCATCCTATCACATCGAAGGAGGCCGGGCAACCCGCGAAAATCGGTCTGTTTTGTGTGTCTTGCGTGGACAATCCTGCCCACATGCCCGACTGCCATTGACCGGGCCTATGCCACCTGAACAGCCTCGGGATCGTTGAAAATTGTCTGAACCAGGATTCGTCTGATTCTTGTGATGGACATGATTTCCGGCGGCGGGCAGGTCATTGGGATGGACTTGCGGATAGAGGATAGTGAGAAGGGTTGCTGACAATTGTCTGAACCAGGATTCGTCTGATTATTCTGATGGGCACAGTTAGCGGCACGGGTTGGCGCGGCGGTCTGCGCTCCGAGAATCGGGTCAACGAGAGCTGGGACCGCTGGCAGGCAACCTATAGATGACAAATTTAGCTGACCCGCAATTGGAAATGTCAACGCTCCTTAGTTTACAGCTACATCCCGGAGGTCAGCGGCTGACCGCGCGCGGCGAACGCGAGATTCCAACCATGACCGCGCCGACGAGGTAAACGGCGATTATGGCGGCGAAGGCCGCGGTATAGGAGCCGTGCAGGTCGTAGCCCACTCCGACCAGCACCGGCCCTAGTGTCGGGCCAATGACCGTCAGCGGCTGGCTTATGCCGCGGATGGCGCCGATGTGCGCCCTGCCAAAGTAGGTCGCCCAAAGATACTCGCTGATCGGGATCGTGCCGCCGAATCCGAAACCGTAGCAGAAGAAGCCGGCGAAAAGGAGGAAGGGGGCAAAGCTCCTATCTGAAGCCGCCCCACCGAGGAAGGCCGACAGCAGCATCATCGCCACGCCCGATGCGCCCAGCGAAAAGGCCGTCACCGCCAACCGACGGGCAGGATACCGCTGCAGGCAGTAACCCCAAACAGCCTTCGAAAGAAGGTTCCCCAGTCCGTTTACGGCGACTGCCAGCGACGCGGCCGTGCGGCTGAAGGAGGCGTCGGTGGCAAAGGGAACTGCGTGTGCCAGCACGGAGGAGAGTGCGGCCTGGTTCATGCCGTAGCCGGCGAGCAGCAGCCAGAAACCGAAGGTGCGGAGCGCCTGCCCACTTGTCATCGATGGCGGTTCCCCTTTGCCGGACGGTTCATCTCCCCCGGCGCCCTCGCTCGAATCCCCGTCCGGCTGCAGTCCTGCGTCCTCCGGCCTGCGCCGCATCAGGAACGCCACGGGCACGACGATGCCCAGCACGAAGAGCGCCTGCAGGAAGTAACCGTTGCGCCAGCCCCACGCGTCGACCGCAAGCGTCATCGCGAACGGCGCGATCAGGCCACCGAGCGATATTCCGCTCGAGCCGATCGCCAGCGCCCAGCCCCGCTGCCGCACAAACCACTTGTTGACCGCGGTGTTCACCACAAGCGGGCCGAACAGCGTCCACCCGATCAGGCCGGCGCACACGTGCAGAGACCAGAACAGCCAGAGGTAGGACTGACGGCCCAATCCGTAGAGACAGAGCGCCGCCACCAGGGCGCCGGTGAGAATCGGCATCCGCGCGCCGTGACGGTCGACCACGCCTCCAATGACGACACCGGACAGCGCCCCGGCAAGCAGCGCCAGCGACGATCCGAGGGTGAATTGCCACACGTGCCAGCCCAGCTCATCGACCACCGGGCGCAGAAAGACGCTGACCGTTGAGGCACTGACGCTCAGAAAGATGAACTGAAGCAGGACCGCGGCCGCGACGATCCACCAGCCGTAGTAGACGCGCGCTTTCATTTCCGTTCCTTCGGTCCGGGTCTCATCGGTCGAAGTTATCCCTTACTGCGCCGGCAGCTCCATCCCAGCACGCCACATTGGGCTCGAAAGCCACTTTTTTCACCCCTACCGGGGCCGTTATCGGCCTTCGCCGAGAGCAAACAGCCCAGAAGGAAGAACTGGAAATACTGTGGCCCGGTGTGCATCCCAAATTGGGGGATAGGACGGCAAGACAGCGGTTTCGGGCCAGCTCCCGCAAAACGAGCGGGCGCGGATAACGAGCATCGCTTGAGCGTCGTCACGGGGCCAGGACTTGCCGGCTCGGCCGGGAACCGTTGCTGAACGGGAGTCAAGGCGACGGATTCGACGGTGGCCTGCGGGCCACTTTGCCAGCGCGTGCCGACCTCGGCGTTTAATGCAGATTGGCGGCGTCAGCCTCCTTGAAGGTGTGGCCGCGCATGTGCGCAAGAATGGGGCCGATTCCGGCCTGAATCGGCCCAAAAGCGTCCAGGTATTACCCAATCAGGCTGCGAATACTTCGGAAATCGGGTATCGACAGGGTATCAACAGGGTATCGATTGCGCTGTTTTGGCCTGATTGGGCCAACTTTGAAAAAATTTCGCTCTTCTCGTGACAGGATGTTGGGATGGACTCTCGTAGCAGGATGCAGTCGCGGTCAGTACGCGGTCGGATTTGGACAGATAGTGCGCAAGAGATGTCGTTCGGATGCAGAAAACGCGCAAAACAGTGGCAATTGCGTGCTCCTTGTGACAGGATACCGAGGCGGGTGGCGGCGGCAAGGGCATGGGCATGGGCATGGGCATGGGCGGGGCATGGCGGGCGTTACTCTACTGTAGATGTGGGGCGCGGCGGGTGACGGGTCGGCGCATTGCAGGTTCGTATATACTGGACCCTTGGTGATGTGCGTAGGGGCCAGAGATCGGACGTTCGGCTTGGAGCGTGTCGACATGGCGGGCGGCCTGTTCATGGTGGACGGGCAGGTGTGTGATGCGGCGCGTTCGGGCGCAGCCTGGTTGCATTCGGGCTCAACCTTGCAGTATAGCACGTTTTGGAGTCTGCAGCAGGGGACGTTGGGAGCGGATTGCGGGATGGCAGTTGATGGTGGTCGGTGGCCAGTGGCCAGTGGCCAGGAACTGCAGATGCCGGTTGCCAGGGGTCAGTTGCCAGTGGTCAGTTGCCAGGGGTCAGTTGCCAGGGGTCAGTTGCCGGTAGCCAGGAACTGCAACGGACTTTGCAAGAGCCGTGAGAGTGTTGTACAAGGGTGTTGTTGGGCGGACAGATGGGGACAGTTTGGACCAGCGCACGGAAGGCTGTCCGGCGGTCAAAGCCTGAAAGAGGAACGAGAAATCGTGGTGCACCGTCATTTTCCGCCTGCGCCAGCGGTTGCCTGGCACCATGCGGGTCGCGATTGAGGAGGGACGGCGAAAATGGGGAACGAGCATTTCCCGGTGCCTTTGACGATTGTCGGCGGCTTTCTCGGCGCGGGCAAGACCACGCTGCTCAACCACATTCTGCACGGCGCTCACGGTCTGAAGATCGCGGCGCTGGTGAACGACTTTGGCGCGATCAACATTGACGCACAACTGGTCGTCGGCGTCGAAGGCGAAACGGTCAATCTGTCGAACGGCTGCATTTGCTGCACGATTCGCGGCGACCTGCTGAAGGCGGCGCTGGAACTGCTGCGGCGGGCGGACCCCCCAGAGTACATTATCGTCGAGACCAGCGGCGTATCGGATCCGATCGCTGTCGCCAATGTATTCCTGGCGCCTGAAATCAGAGCGCTGGTGCGGCTCGACAGCATTCTGGTTGTGGTGGATGCCGACAGTTTATTGACGCTGGACGAAGAGAACTCCGGGCTGGCGCTGGACCAGATCGCGGTGGCGGACATCGTCGTGCTGAACAAGGTCGATCTGGTCACGGCAGAGGCACTTGAGGAGATCAAGGGCAACCTGAACCGACGCATTGCGGCGCGAATGAAGAAGAGAAGGGTGTCTCTCAACGCAGTGGAGTTCAAGACCGATCTGATACGACCCGATGCGCCGGAAGCGCGCGTTCTGGAAGCGACTTACGGGCAGGTGCCGCTGGCGCTGGTGCTGGGTGTGGGCAGGTATGCAGCGGAGCGGCTGCAGCGGCGCGCCGAACGGGACGTGCACGTGCACGGCGTGGAGTGGGAAGGCGATCACGATCATGGGGACGGGCATCGCCATGACCACGGCGGGGCAGAAGAACACAACCATGGAGATACCGACCATACGCTGGTATTCAGCACTTGGAGTTGGACGACGGACAGGCCGCTTTCGCTGAGGGCGCTGCGCGGGATGTTCGAGGCGCTGCCCAATACGATCTACCGGGCTAAAGGTGTGGTCCAGCTGGTTGAAATGCCGGACAAGAGGATGATTTTGCAGATGGTGGGAAAACGCGCCAGCCTGACGCTGGCCGATGAATGGGGCGACGGGCCGCCGCGCACGCAGATTGTGATGATCGCCTCGCATGGCGGTCTGGACGCCGGGGCGCTGCGCAGGCAGCTGGAAGCGTGCGTCGTCGGGGGTGCGCGGCCGAATGCCGAGGGGGAGGAGAGGGCGAAGACGGAATGGACGCGCAAGCGCCGGTGAGCGGCTTGCGGGAAGACGAAAGAGGCAGAGGGGAATTGGTCATAAGGCTGACTTTTGGGCGGCGCCGCGCAGCTGAGTCAGGTGTGAATTTCCGGATAGGTGTTGGCGCACTCATGGTTCGCGCAGTGCCGTTCTGCGGTCATGGCGGCGCGACTTTTGCTTATGGCCTCGCGGTGCGGGAAACCGGTTTGCCAGATGTCGTGAACCGGCGTTAGGCCGGCAATGCAGGTGAAAACCTGATGGATTTGGGGACTGACCGCCAAGTCCGCCACAAGATCGTTGACCAGTGCCGGCCAGGGACAACACGTATCTGAAACAGGTGCGGGACCGGGACGGTGTCCAGGTCTGCTTCAGTAACAGATTTTTCTCAAGACCCGATAACCATTGGCGACCAAGCGACCGGTCACCAGGACCGTCATCTCTTTGAGCAGACACGTGCGAGGCTTGACTAGCAAGGGAATGAAACATAAAATGATGCATAACGGCTCACATTTGCATCAGGGGAGATGATGTCTGTGAACCAGATTACGGTCAGAGGATTTGACGCCGAACTGAGCACCAGCCTGCGCCGCCTAGCAAAGCGGGAGGGCATCTCTCTGAACCAGGCCGCGCTCCGGCTGCTGCGAAGAGGAGCCGGCCTGGCAGAAGGTCCAGGCAGGGCGGATACCGTGGGCGCCTCATTCGACCAGCTGATAGGGAGCTGGTCCCAGGCGGAGGCGGATGAGATGGACGCCGCGCTCCGGGAGTTTGAGACGATTGACGAGGCGGCCTGGAGATGAAGGTCCTGCTGGACTCCAACGCCTACTCGCTGCTCATGCGGGGACACGGGGAGGTTGCGGAACTGGTGCGGAGGGCCGAGGAGGTACTTTTCTCCGCCGTTGTAGTCGGCGAACTGATGTACGGTTTCCGACGAGGCGCTCAGTTCGAGCGGAACGCCGCCGACCTCCGCTCATTTCTCGACAGCCCCTACTCGACCTTTGTAGAAGTGGGAGCGGTTACTGCAGACCGTTACTCCAGGGTAGCGGCAGCATTGAGGGCGAAGGGCCGGCCGATTCCGACCAACGATGTTTGGATAGCCGCGCACGCGATGGAGACCGGCGCAGACCTGGTTTCAGCGGACGGTCACTTCGAGCACGTTGAAGGTATTGTCTGGGTACGCGTGACGGCAGCTTGAAGGGAAGCTAATTCCGAAGGGGATAGGGAGAAGAAGGCAGCCGCAGCCCCTCACGGCGGCGGCCAGACACACGGGTTTGCAAGCGTCAAATTGAGGCTGTGTGAACTCCGAAGTGTTGGCACGGGTCCCGGTCCCTCTCTCTAACTCTCCATCTCTCTGTCAAAGACATGGTCGTTTGGCTGGCCCTGATCCAGCTCCCAATACGGGCCAATGTCTTTCGTTTGTCAAACGAACTGGCGACAGCGCGGGCTTTCCGCATCTTTCCGGCCTGCCGCGGATTGCCCTGCGGAAGCGGAAGTGCGGAGCGAATTCGAACCGCCCCACAATGTGGGACACAGCCGCGGCGGCTCCTGCCTTGACACGGCGGGCCGTGCGATCTAGAATTCTGTTCGACCATTGCGGCCTTTCGCAATCCATGCACCCAGGGTGAACGCCATGCTTAACGAACAGCAACTGGACCACTTCGACACCTTTGGCTTCGTCGTTCTGCGCCGTGTCTTCGGCGCGGACGAGCTGGCTACAATCGAGGCCGAATACGAAGACGGCCTCAACGCCGCCTACGCTCACCTACCGTTCGACGGCAGCAAACGGCACTGGACCAACACGCTCGGACCTGATACGCCTTACATGGCGAGCATGTTGGAGGACGCTCGTTTTCTCGAGACGGCCCAACAGTTATTTGGCACGGACGTGATTGGCATGGGCGCGGACGCCAACCGCTACGTCGGTCACACGCGCTGGCACCCGGACCACTACACCGACCCCACCAAGGACACCTACGGGATCAAGTTCGCCTACTATCTCGATCCGGTCGGGGCAAAGAGCGGCGCACTGCGCGTCGTGCCGGGCTCGCACAGGGAACCGTACCATTCCAAGGTAGGCGCTACGATCAGGGGCGCGGGTCTCGACATTCCGGACGTGCCCAGCTACGTGTGCGAGAGTTTGCCCGGCGACGTCGTGGCCTTCGACCTGCGCCTGTGGCACGCCAGCTGGGGCGGGTCTGACGGGCGCCGGATGTGCACTTTCGTCTATTACAACAATCCCAAGGGCAAGGCGGAGGAGGATGCGGCGCGCAATCGTGCGGCCAACTCGATCCGCGCCACGGCCCAGTACGACCGTCCCGACGACCCGCTGTACCCACTTCAGTGGCTCGAAAATCGAGGGGGCAGCGAGCTGCGCCAGCAGTGGATCGACCGGCTGGGGGAGCTCGGCTTTCTGGACTCGCCGGCGGAGGCCGCGGACTGACAAGGGCGGAGCCAACACCAACGCACTGAAACTCACCCACGAGGAAGGCTCGCTGTGAACAGTCTGGACGGCAAATCTGCCTTTGTTACCGGCGGCGCATCGGGCATCGGCCAGGCGACCGCTCTTGCCTACGCCGAGCGGGGCGCCCGCGTTCTCGTTGCGGACGTCGACGCCGACGGCGCACAGGAGACCCTTCGCCTGATCGGCCTGGGTGACGGCGAGGCGAACTTTGTGAATTGCGACGTCGGCGACGCGGCCTCGGTCGAAGCCGCCGTTAACCGCTGTGTCGAGCTCTACGGACGGATCGACTGCGCGTTCAACAACGCCGGCATTCTCGGCGACATGTCGCTGACGGCAGATTGCTCGGAAGAGAACTTCGACCGCATCATGCGCGTCAATCTCAAGGGCATCTGGCTTTCGATGAAGTATGAGATCCCGCACATGCTGCGCCAGGGAGGGGGCGTGATCGTCAACACGGCCTCCAACGCGGGCATGACGGGCACGCCGGAGCTCGGGGTCTACAGCGCGACCAAGGGCGGGGTCGTCATGTTGACGCGTTCGGCCGCGCTCGAGTACGCTCGCTCGAACATTCGCATCAACTGCGTCTGCCCGGGCCTGATCTCGACGCCGATGGTCGCGCAGCAGGCGATCGACTACCCGGACGCGGTCGCCAATTTCACCGAGCTCGAACCGATTGGGCGCATGGGCCGGCCCGAGGAGATCGCCGAGGCCGTCGTTTGGCTAAGCTCCAACGCCGCTTCCTTCGTGACCGGCCATCCGATGGCTGTGGACGGCGGCATCCTGGCCTAGCCGCGGCGTTGAATGAACCGGGATAACCTGTCATGGTTGAAACCGCGGAGTTTGCCGGCAGCGTCGCGCTCCTTACGGGGGCGGCGACTGGCATCGGCCGCGCCACAGCTCTGGCCTTTGCTAGTGCGGGCGCCAAGGTGGTCGTAGCCGACATTGACGAAAGGGCCGGCCGCGAAACGGTGCAGATCATTCGCGACGGCGGAGGCGACGCCACCTTTGTGCAGGTCGACGTCTCCCAGACAGGCGATGTTGCCGACATGGTCGGTCAGGCGCTCTCTGCATACGGACGCATTGACGTGGCCCACAACAACGCCGGCGTCGAAGCGGCTAAGGCGACGACCCATGAGATCAGCGAGGAGGACTGGGACCGGGTCATCGACATCAATCTCAAGGGCGTCTGGCTGTGCATGAAGCAGCAGATAGCGGTCATGGTGGAACAGGGCGGCGGCGCGATCGTCAACACCGCCTCGACCGTCGGGATTCTGGCGCAGCCCAACATGGCGGCCTACGTGGCGAGCAAGCACGGAGTCATCGGTCTCACCAAAGCCGCCGCGATCGAGTACGTCGGCAAAAACATTCGCGTCAACGCGGTCTGTCCGGCGGTTGTCGCGACGCCGATGTTCGACCGCTACACAAAGGGCGACGCCGCGCTGGCGGCCGAACTCGAAAGTGCCCTGCCGATGAAGCGCCTGATCGAACCACACGAGGTCGCGGCCGCGGTACTCTGGCTCAGCTCGAAGAGCGCATCATATCTCAACGGGCACGCCCTCGTTATCGACGGCGGTCTCAGCATTCAATAGGGGGATTCCGGAGTTGCGGTCTGCCGCCCTCCGCCACCAGCCATGATCAACATCAAACAGATCGGCCACGTCGGCATAACCGTACCCAACGTCGAGGAGACGGTCGACTTCTACGAAAGGATCGTGGGCCTGGAGGTGTCGGAGCGCAGCGACGGCGCGGTATTCCTGCGCTGCGACGAAGAGCACCACTGCCTCGCGGTCTACCCGGGTGAGGAGCGGGAACTACACCACCTTGGCCTGGAGGTTGTGGACGAAGCGGGGCTCGAGGCCGCCCGCCAGGCCCTGGCGCAGAAGGGATTTGAGCCGATTGAACGGCCGTACGAGGAGCCCGGGCACGGGGCAGCCCTCTGCTACCGGGACGCCGACGGCAACCGGATTGAGCTATTTGAAGGCATGGAGAGGCTCGATCAGCCGCTGCAGCCGCGCGCGGTGCGGCCGGTGCGATTCGGCCATATCACCCTGCAGAGCATCGACCTGAAGATCGCGGCGGCGTTCTACAGCGAAGTTCTCGGTTTCCGCGTTTCCGACACGGCCGAGGACGCGGTTATCTGGCTGCGCTGCAACCAGGAGCATCACGGCGTCGCGCTGCTGAACGCGGGCCATGCCAAGGTCAACCATTACGCGTACGATCTCAGCGGGTGGGAGGATGTCAAGCGGATCTGCGACCATCTCTGGCGCAACGACGTGCCGATCATTTACGGTCCCAGCCGTCACGGCCCCGGACACAACATTTTCATCTACATCCCTGATCCGGCGGGCAACATCATAGAGCTGACGACCGAGCTCGACCAGATCTGGGACGAGGAGAGGTACGTGCCGCTGGACTGGCCCAACGAGCCGCGCACGGTCGATGTCTGGCGCGGCATGCCGGCGCCGCCCAACCTGATTGCAGGCGACGGCTACGAGTTCAACGACTGGTCGGCCGGGTCGCCTGTGATCGGTGCGGGCTGGCACGTGCTGCAGGCGGGCGACTTCAGCGCGCTCGACCCGGCGGCGACGGTCACGGCGCCGACGAGAGAGAAGCCGGAGTTCAAGATCGACATCCCGCGCTTTACGGTCGGTTTCGACAATCCGCTCGACCACGTCAAGGCGATCGTGACGGCGGACAAGCGTTTTGCCACGGGCGACGGGCTCTCGGTCTCGGTCGAAATGGCGGTCAACGTGCACGGTACCGAGGGCAATCCGTTCGGCGCCGACCCTGACGACCCGCGCCTGGCATGCGGGGCGATCGCGCTGATTGACGACACGACCGGCATGGTAATCAACTTTGAGGTCACCAACCGTCGGGTGATGGCGCTGCGCGAGCTTTTCGCGGTCAACGCGCCCGGCGGCAGCGATGCGGTCGTCCCGATGGCCGACCCTGTCATGACCGGCCTTGAGATTGAACCGGGCTCCTGGCACCATTACGAGATCGTCTACGACCCGGGCAGCGACAGTGTCCTGACGCCAGGCCCCGACCGGGCCGAGTGGTACGTTGACGGCGCGCTCGTTCACGAGGTCGAGTGGCTGGCGACCGTGGACCCGCCTTCAGCCCCGATCATCAAGCCGGCCCGCTTCACGGTGAACATGGCGATATTCACGCTGCTCGACGACCTGCCGGACGGGCGCGGGGGCATCCTGCCCGGGCTCGACCCGCAGTATCGGCAGACGACCTTCGGCCAGGGCGTTACGGCGCGCTGGCGCAATCTCCAGGTTAGCCTGGCCGGCGAGCATAAACATCTGCGCTAATGGGGACCGGCGGCGGTCGAGTTTACGTCCAGCCGGCAGCGGGTTACGTTTCGGTAGAGAGAACCAAGCGAGGAGGAGCTTTCGATGTCAAGTGGAATCGCGCTCGGCAACGCATCCTACGGCTTCCGCGAGTACACGCTGCCCGATTTTTTTGCGGCCTCGCGCGAGGTGGGCCTGACGTCGGTTGAGATCGACTGCGGCTGGCTGGAAGAGGAGTCGAGCAACAAGATAGCGATCGACGCCACGCCGCAGGAGCTGGATGCCGTGCGGCGGATGGCGGAGGAGGCCGGCGTCAAGGTGACTGCGCTCGGCGGCGGCGCGGTGGTCGGGCTGAACGGCGAGGTGGCCGAGGACCGCTGCGACGAGCTGATGCAGGTCATCGATCGCGCGGACGCGCTCGACGCGCGCGTGATTCGCGTCTTCACCGAGCACGACTTCACCCACTCCAAGCATTACGTGCTGCCGGCGGAGCGGGTCACCGATGCGTTGTACGAGACGTTGAGCGCGGCCTTCAACAAGCTTGGCCGCTACGCCGAGTCCAAGAACGTCGCGCTGGCGATTGAGAATCACGGCGGCACGTCGGCCACCGGTGCGGGGGCCAAGCGGCTGCTCGACATGGTCCCATACAAGTCGATAGGCGTTACCTACGATCCGGCCAACTACGCCTACAGCGGTTCGGACCCCTACGAGGCGCTGCTTGCGGTCGAGGACAGGGTGGTTTACACGCACTGGAAGGATGTGGCGCGCCCGGCTTCGGGCGTCGAGTACCGCGCGTTCGGCGAGGGCGAGATCGACTGGCAGCCGATCCTGCGCCACCTGCTGGACTCTTTCGACGGCATCTGGGCGATTGAGTACGAGCGTAAAGTCGACAGCACGCTGGAGACGCTCAAGGAGGGCTCTCTGCTGAGCCGGGACAACCTCCTGGCTGCCATCGACAGGGCGCGGACGGCCTGAGGACGCCCGACATCGAAGGCCTTTCATTGCCGGCGTCTCTGCGAACAGCGGCCCCATCGGCAGGAAGCGGCAGATCCTAATGGCGCCGGCGTCCAGGTCAGCGCGCTGCCATTTTTCGTCCGCCGCCTGGCAGGCAGCGCCCCCCTTCGTTCGATGCTGTCGTCGGTTCATTCGGACGGCACATCGGGTTGCCTGACGTACACATTCCCCGCGACCAACTGCTCCGGTTCAAACAGCTGTGTGACGGTTACGAAGTGTATTCCTCGCTCCCTCAGCGCTTCGATGATCGCGGGAACGGCGGCGACGGTCGTCTTATGAATGTCGTGGGCCAGAATTATCGCTCCGGCCGGGGACTCGATGATCCTGGCGGCGACAACGTCCGCATCCCGATCACGCCAGTCTAGCGGATCAACGCTCCAGAAGATGATGGGAAGTCCCGAGACGGCGAGTACAAGGTCATTGTAGGCGCCATAGGGCGGCCGCAAGTGAGCGGTTGGCTGGCCGACGATCTGCGTGATGATGTCGTCGGTCTGATGTAACTGCTGCTGAATGAGCTCGGCGGACAGCTTCGTCAAGTTTGGGTGGTCCCAGGTGTGATTTCCAATCTGGTGACCGTCGGCAAAGATGCGGCTGACCGTTTCGGACTGAATGCGGGCCGACTTCCCCAGGATGAAGAAGGTGGCTTTGACCTGGTGCCGGCTGAGGATGTCGAGCAGGCCTTCGGTATAGATCGAAGGGCCGTCGTCGAAGGTGAGCGCGACACAGGGCAGATGGTTGCAGTCGACTACCTCCGCCCCGGTTTGATCTGCCTGGTTCAGGCCGCTCCAATTGGCGTTGGTTGCAGCCAGGTCGGTCAACCGGCCATTGGCCGCGGAGAAGGTACGTGCCAGAGACAGTCGGTCCGTCAGGACGGCCCTCGCCGCCAGTGTCGAGTTAGCCCGGTTCACGTTCGCCGTCAGCCTGACAGAGTCTCCTACCTTTCCTTCCTCGTCCGTCTCTACGCCCAGCAGCTCACGCATCTCCGGTTTGAGCAGGTCGGCGATCGCGTCCACCTCGAGTGCGATTTCGACGACGCCTTCCACGCCGGCGGCCACCTGGTACTTGTCGAATCTGACCAGAAATGTGCCGTCCTCCCTGAAGAGAATGTTGTCGAAGTTTTCGGCCGTCGGTGCGGTGCCGTCCGCGACCCAGTCCAAGTCGCTGGCAAGCTCTTCTCGGCGCAATCGTTCTGCCAGCGCCGCCCTTGACAGTTCTGCGAGACGTTCCAGATAGGTCTCGTCTACGAACAGATCGGGAATTGCCAGCTCCGCACCGCTGGCGCGGTCAAAGATGTACCCGATCACGTAGCTGATACCCGTGCCGCCGGTATAGATCGAACGTTCGAGGTCGAAGAAGATCACGCGCTGATTGGCGACGGAGACGTCGAAACTCTGCCGGTAGTGGGTGACAAAGGTGGCGGCCTCGGTTCCAGTCTCCTTCTTGTAGTTCTGATAGTCCTTCTCGATCGCGGCGGCTATCTCGCGGTATTCCTGGATATACAGCTGCGAGAGCTCCTCCATGCGCGCGTTGATGGCCGCCTGTTCCGTGACCGGATAGGAGATATGGAGGAGCGAGCGGCCGTCGTTATCGATTTCCTCGATAGTATAGACGTAAACGCGGGCGTATTTTGAGGCGTCGAAGCTGCTTGTTCTGGCGGGCCCGGGCGGGAGGGCCTGCGAAGGCGGTTGTGCAGCTTCGTCGTCTGCCGGCACGCTCGATATCGGCTGGCAAGCGGCAAGCGTGAAGGTGAGAAGAAGAGTCAGCGTGGCGGGCAAACGCGAATATCGATTCATTTGGTCATATGTCCTTGAACGGAGGAAGAGACAGATTGCGGCGGGCTGGGCCCGGTTCGGCCCGCTACTCTCTATCTGATTGGCGGAAGTAGGTGTGGCCGGACTCAAGCGTCTGCGGCCCGAGAAGCTCGGTCACAGTGACGAAGCGAATGCCCTTGCCCTTCAGCGATGCGACGATTGACGGCATGGCCTCGACCGTGGTCCTGTGAATGTCGTGCGCCAGGATAATCGCGCCGGCGGGCGACGCGATTATCCTGGCGGCGACGATCTCGGGATCGCGGTCTCTCCAGTCCAGCGGGTCCACGCTCCAGAGGATGAAGGGCATGCCGGAGACGGCGAGGACGTGGTCATTGTAGGCTGCATAGGGAGGGCGCATATGCGGCGTCGTTTCGCCGATAATCTGGCTGATGATGCTGTCGGTCCGCTGAATCTGCTCCTGAATCAGCTCGTCCGACAGCTCGGTCAGATTGGGGTGATTCCAGGTGTGGTTACCGATCTGGTGTCCTTCTTCGTCCATCCGTCTGATCGTTGCTGCGTGAATCCTGGCGGACTGCCCCACGACGAAGAAGGTCGCCCTTACGTCGTGCTCCTTCAAAATGTCCAGCAGCCTTTCGGTGTAGATCGAAGGCCCGTCGTCGAATGTCAGGGCAACGCATGGTACTTCCAGGCAGCTGGGTTGCTCCTCCACCGGCGGCTGCAATGACTGCGACAGCGGCGTCCCGGCACCCTGCCCTTTCAGCACCGGCTGGGGGAAGGGCACATCAACCGGCGACATCCGAGCCAAGAGCTGTCGCACATCGGCACGCAAGAGGTCGGCGATCTCGTCAATGGCGACTTCAACCTCGACGACGCCCTCCAGGCCGGGGACGACCTGGTAGACATCGAGTCGGACGCGCAAGGTTCCGTCTTCCCCGAATAGGATGTTGTCGAACGCTTCCGGCGCTGGCGGTGTCGCGTCCCGGATCCACTTTTCGGACAACTCAAGCCACTTCGAGCGCGCTGCGTCTGAGTCAAAATCGATCTCTGCGATCGCGGCCCGCGCGCGTTTCTCCAAGGCGGATCTAGTTAGATCCGACAGCCGTTGCACATAGAGATAATCCACGAAGAGGTCCGAAGCGAGCATCTCCAGGCCGCTTCTTCGTTCGAAGAAATAGCCATATGCTTGTTCGTCGCTCCAACCTCCGACGTAGCGTGAGCCGGAAACAACAAAGAAGATCATGTTTGTATCGGCGGCAGAGACGTCGAAGTGCTGTCGGTAGCTGGTTACAAGCGTCGCCTCCACTCGTCCCGTGTCCCGCCTGTACTCCTGGTAGGCTGCTTCAATCTCTTCCGAGGCTACCCGGTACTCGTCGATGAACTCGAGCGCAACCTCCTTCATGCGGGCATTGATCGCCCCATGCTCAGTCACGGGATAGGAAACGTGTAGCAACGACCGTCCATCGTTGTCGGATTCTTCGATCGTATAGACTGATACGTTGTCATACTTGGATAAGTGGAAAGGGGCAACGGGCGATCGCGTTGTCGCCAGGCCGGGTTCATGGAAGAGGTTGGCCTCATGTTCGACTGGATCGGGCCGAATCGGCTGGCAAGAAGACAGCGAAGGAACGACGGCCAGCATTAGGGCAAATATGATTAGGGCTGCTTTGATCATGAGTCCGGTTCTCATCGAGGGCTTGTGAGAACTGTTAGCGTAAGGGGCGTGCGCCGGTAGGAGTTCGCCTGCGTGGCGCTCATTCCAGCCGGGCGGGCGCTGACAGACCGATGAAAGATCGTATGAATGCGAGCGGACTGTCTTTCCTTACATGCTTCAGACAGTTTGACGGGTGCAAATGTTCCACAATGCCGCGCCAAGAGCAGTCGAATCTTGGGGGAATTGCCGACAATGCATGGCTGCATGGCAGGGCGGCCGGCGCGGAACGTGCAGCCCGTGCAAGGCGTCGGAACTTGACGGAGCAGTCCGGGGCGTCTAAGATTTTTGGCAGGTTGCCTTTGCGTCTCGAGAGGACTTGGATCAGATTGCAGGGGCAGAAGATCTACTGGCTTTGGGGCTTACCAACGCCGAAGCCACAGAAAGGGAGGCTTGCGTGATCCGCAAAGCGTTTGTCATGTCGGTCAACCCCGACCAGCACGAGGAGTACGAGAGGCGCCATAGCCCAATTTGGCCTGAGCTTGAGTCGGTTCTTAACGCGCACGGGGTCAGCAACTACTCGATTTTTCTCGACGCCGACACGCACACGCTTTTCGCGTATGCAGAGATCGAGGACGAGGCGCGGTGGGCCAGTATCGCGGACGAAGAGGTCTGCAAAGAGTGGTGGGCTTACATGCGCGACATTATGCCGTCCAACCCGGACAACAGTCCAATTGCCACAGACCTGCGCCAGGTCTTCCACATAGACTGAGCAGCCGCTCTTAAGGAGACGTTGGCACGCGCGTCGGTTACCGGCCGCGGCCGAGGACGCCTTGCACGGCGGCTCCGTTGGGCAGATTGACCTGGTACACTGCCGGCGATGGGGCCGCCGGCGGCGCGATGCGGACAGGCGCGGGCTCCGTTCTGCCCGCGGGAAAGAGGCGGTAGAGGCCGCCCGCGACGGTAGCGAATTGGAGGATGTCGCCGTCCAGCTCCCGCTCGGGCGCTCCGTTCTCGATCAGTGTGCAGTTCGTTCCCCAGGGGTTGCGCAGGCGGCACGTTTCGCCGCGGCGGGACTCGATCTCGACCGACTCAACTTCGCCCTTTCGCATGGCGGAACTGACTAGAAAGCCGCCGCGAGTGAGCAGCCGGAAAGAGGCGTCCCACTCCGTGGGCCAGGCCGGGAAGAGGCTGATGATTTCGGGCTGGCCGGGCCGCGGGGAGACTCCTTGCAGAAGGCCTTCCTGCAAGAGGAAACTAATGCAGCCGAGCGGTTCGATGGAGTGGGCCTGGTTTTCAATCTCTCCGTGTCCCTCGAAGAGGCTCCAACCGTTCTCCAGCGCGCCGAAGGCGGCGTAGTAGGCCGCGAGGATGGCCGGCAGTTCGTCTCCGCGCCCGGCGCGCACCGCGACTATGGGCGTGCGGATGGCGGTGTTGCAGTCATCCCCGCGCAGGATTGAGTTCATGCGCGGCGCCAGGTCGAGCAGGTTCTGGACAATTGCGTCGGTCGCCGGCTGCCGGGTTTCCAGGGTCCAATCTTCGAAGGGGAAGACGGGCGCCAGCCAGACGTCTTCCGGGTTTTGCTGGCCGTCCACAAGACCCACCCGTGCGGCGGCCCAGAGATCTTCTGCCAGCACGCCACCGGTAAGCGCCTGTGCCTGCGGATCGTCCCCCATCGGGTAGGGCGTCAGGTCGTCCAGCATCTCCCGCCAGGCCTGCCGCAGGTCGGCGTCCGTATCGAGCAATTCAGCCGCGGCAATCGCAATCGGGGCCGCACCGCGAATCGCGGCCAGGTCCCAGATGCCATCGTCAACGCCCCAGAAGTCCTCGTGCTGATTCAGCCCATGGAGGTGCAGGCTGCCGTCTTCGCCGCGCACCGCCAGGCCGCGATAGAATTCGACAGTGCCGCGCAGCAGCGGGTATGCCGTTGTGTGGAGCCAGTCAACATCGCCGCTGAAGCGATAGCGCCACCAGGCCTGTAACGCGAGCTCGCAGGCGGTCGTGGCCAGGTGGCTGATCCAGCAGACGCGGGAGTCGGTACGCCCTTGAAGAGGGTAAAGCTGTGTTAGCAGGTGGTGTTCGTAGCTGCACAGCTCGCGCAGCCGCGTTGACAGCGCCTCGGCGGGCCGGTGGCCCAGGAACACGGCCCGGAACTCCTCTGCGAGGGCATCGGGCAGCTCGACCGGCCCGTCAAACGGCGTCGTTTCGGGATAGAAGGCGCCGGCGACGCCCCAGCGCTGCGCCGCGGCCGTGCGGCAGGCGTCCAGCTGGTTGGCGTACATGCGGAAGAACGGCTCGCACAGGTCGTCGGCGTCGGCGGCCATGAGCGCGTAGTAGTGCATTTCCATGGTCCAGACCCAGAACTGTGCGCCCCAGTTCCTCTTGTCACCGTCGGTGGTGAAGATTGAGCCGTTCCACTTGGGAGGGAACGACCCGCGCGAGCTGCTGGCCATGTAGTAGAGATGCAAGGTTCGGACGCGTTCCATGAAATCGGCCAGGCCGTCTTCGCTGTGCAGATGCACAAAGGTGCGCTCCCAGAAGCCCTTCCACCAGGCAAGATGGTTCGAGTGCAGAGACCGCACGCCTTCTGTCAGGGCCGCATCGACTTTTTCCAGCGCCATGTGGTCGACGTCCTCATCGCTCGACCAGGAGACTGCCGACGAAAGGAGCAGGGTGCTCCTGCCGGATGCGGGCGGCAGGAGCAGCGTACGCCGGCCCGGGGCGGAAACGGCTGCATCCAGACTGGCCCCGTCTCCGCCCATAGTTACTGCCGACGCGCAGTAGTGGCCGCCCTCGGTAAACTGCTGTGACAGCGTCACGCGATCGCCGCCTTCTTCTTCGGCATTCGGGGAATGCTCGGCGAAGGTGTAGGCCGCCAGGTGATTGCCGGTACGCACCTCCGGTGCGCGCCACATCGACAGGGTCGCGCGCAGCGGTTGCGGGTCGGCTCGCTCATCATCGATTTCGACTACGAATAGATCTGCCGGCTGCGAGAGGTCGGCGGTTGCCGCCACAAAGCAACGGGCGATTACCCCGCCGCCGCGGACCGTACATTCGGCGTCGTGGAGCGAAAGACGCTGGCTGAAGTCCGGCGCGCCATCGGCGAAAGGAGTGCCGCCGACTTCCAGCGTCACCTGAGCGCAGGCGCTGCAGTAGTCGGCTGGGTCGGCGTAGTCGCCGGCGTGATGTTTGTTGACCGAGAACAGGTCGCTGCGGTTGATCTGGAAGTGAATGGCGCCCGGTGTCGTCCACACCATCGTGCCTGTGCGTCCGTTGCCGATCGGTTGCCCCTGGACGGGATGCTCAACATGCCGCTCGTAAAAGAGGTCTGCGCGACTGATCAGGGCGCGGTAGTCGACATCAAACATGGTCAGGGTCCTCCAGGGTGGGATAGAACGGCAGCGGCCATTTGTTAGGATAGACTCCCGTAATCTCGTCGCCGCGCCAGGCGAACTGATAACGGTCGCCGCGCGGCATCACCTCCGCGGTCCGGCGAACGGGCAGATCATAGCCCAAGGCGACCTCCTTGCCTACAAGCA
Source organism: Caldilineaceae bacterium (assembly GCA_022827195.1). Taxonomy (GTDB): domain Bacteria; phylum Chloroflexota; class Anaerolineae; order Caldilineales; family Caldilineaceae; genus Bin5. The sequence goes on along the minus strand of JAJDTL010000004.1, from coordinate 405,874 downwards.
GCATCTCTTTGGGAAGGAAGGCAAATGGGCCAATCATGCGCAGTGGGACCGGGCCCCCGTCCAGCGTGATTCGCAATGAACTGCGCGAGGCCCAGCCGGGCACGCGCAGCAGGAGATTGTCCTCCACGCGGGGACGGACGGTGATTTTGGCCGCGTCTCTGTGCCTGCTACAGGTGATATCGAGATTAGCGTCGGCGTAGTCGAAGTGCATGTAGACGAAGAGCCCCGCGGGGGTGCGCGCGCTGACATGCCGGTAGACGGCTGCTAACGTATGCACGATTTCGGCTGTGCCGCTGGGATTGTAACCCTTGCCGGCATGGGGAAACCGGTTTGCGCCCCATCCCCCCAGTTGCCTGGCGGCAACTTCCTTGTCCGGAATGCCCGGCAGGTCAGCCTCGGTGGTCTGGCCAGGGAAGAGGCGGGCCCGCACGAGCCGTTCCACGTCATCAAAGTACTCGGTATGGCCGGTATGGAGGGCAAGCCACAACGCCAGCCGCGCGGCCGCGCCGGTCGACTCGGTGTTGGCGAGCGGATTGCCTGTTTCGTCCTGGAACCGGTCTTGACCCAGGTCGTGGGCAACCCAGCCGCACTCGTTGACGAGACCGGGTATCGCTTTCCGGTACGTGCGGAGAACGGCATCGGTATAGTCGCACTGGTGCGTCAACAGCCCGAACTGAAACAGTCCGCACATGGTGTAGAGGTAGGACTGGCGGTCGCCCTGATTGTCCTCGTCCTCAATCGCTGCGGGGACTGATCCATCGGGAGTGGTTGCATGGGCAAGGTGATGTCGCGCGAGCCGCTCGGCCAGTTCCAAAGCGAGCTGGTCGCCCGTGGTCTTGTAGTACCAGACCAGGGCCTCGATCGAGCGGCCGTGGGAGACGGTAAGGTCGGGCCCATTGGCGTGAGTGTATACTTCGTCAAGCGACTGACCCTCGGCGACGTCGAAGTGCCTGGCATAGTCGAACTTGAGGACATCCCAGCCGCCGTCCGGCGCCAGGCAGCGGTGTATGGTTTGCAGGTAGCGGTGGCCCGCTTCTCGCGCCCAGCGGCTGTTCCTGAACCGGGCGAGGGCGTTGAAGGTCAAGATGCCCTCGCGCAGCGTGTGCAACTCGAATTTGGGAGGCTGCCAGTCCAGGCCGGGGGGTACAAAGAGCAACCCGTCGGGATTGTCGCAGAGCCAGTGCAGGTTTTTGAGCATCGCGCCTTCGAGGTGGGCGGGGATGACGAATCCGGTCGCGTCTTCGAGGCGCAGGAGGGCGTCCCACAATCTGGCGAGGTCATGGGTGATGCACCAGCTGCCGGTGGGCAGGTAGTCCCGGTCCGGGTTGAGCCAGCCGAGGAGATGGCGGCCGCCCAACTGCAGCGACTTCTGCAATGCATCGGTCATCCGCATTTCTCCTGTGAAGATTTGGCGGCGAACTCCTTGCTCGCCGCCGGCGGGGCAGTCCCTTTACCTGGCGGGAATGAACAGTCTCAAATCGGTACGGAGACGGGTGGAGGGCCAGGCCCAGCTGGCAAGCTCACTGCCTTCGCGTAGTCCAGTAGACGAGAATTGGAGATGGGCTTTGTATCGAGACGCGGCGGCACATGGTGCCTGCGTCAGCCTTTGACCGCTCCTAGTGTCAGGCCCCTGATGAAGTAGCGTTGTACAAACGGGTAGACGAGCATGATCGGGACCGACCCGATCATGACCATTGCAGCGGCAAGGGCTTCCGGGGTTGCATCCTTAAGAAAGGTGAGGTCGTCCTTTCCGTGGAAGAGCGAGCTCATCAGCGTGCCCTGCAGCCTCTGCTGTGTCACCTGGTTGTAGAGGTAGCTCTGGAGCGGCCACTGATCTGCATGCCTGAGGTAGATGATGCCGTCGAACCAGGAGTTCCAGTGGGTGACGGCGGCGAAGAGGCCGACGGTCGCCATCGAAGGGAGCGAAAGGGGCAGAAAGATGCGGCCCAGGACCTGGATATGATTGGCACCGTCCATGAGGGCCGATTCAGATAGTTCCCTGGGAATGCCGCGGAAGAAGTTGATGATGAGGATGGCGAAGAATATATTTAGGGCGACCGGCAGGACGAGCACGGCAAAGTGGTCGAGCAGTCCGAGGCTCTTGTAGGCCAGGTAGGTGGGGATCAGGCCGCCGTGAAACAGGAGGCCAAATACCATGACAATCTTAAAAACGGTGCGTCCGGGTATGTGCAGATGGTCCTGCGACAGGGGGTAGGCGGTGAGGGCGATGACCGCCAGATTGAGGACAACGCCGACCGTGACGCGGGCGACCGAGATGCCGAAGGCACCGAGGAAGGACTTCTCCCGCATGAGGAAGGCGTAGTTGTCAATGTTGAAGCCGATGGGCCAGAGCCCCACCTGATTGGTCGTGACCGCATGCGCGCTGCTGAACGACTTGGCGATCACAGCGACAAAAGGAAGAATGCACGCCAAAACGAGCAGTACCGTGACGGTCCAGATGATGACGTTGGCGATGAAATCGCCTATGCTGCGCTCCTCAACCATCGCCTTCCCTCCCGAAAAGCCTTAACCAACGCGCGCAAACGGTCACTGGGAAATCGGAACAGGACCGTGGCGCGCTAGAAGATGCGATAGTTCGCGTACCTATCCGCCAGCCAATAGGACAGCCAGACAAGGATGAAACCGACGACGGACCTGAACATGCCGACGGCCGTCCCCAGGCTGAATTCGCCTGTCAGCAGGCCGACGCGGTAGACGTAGGTGTCGAGAATGTCGCCGGTTGAAAACACGATGGGGTTGATAAAGACCAGGATCTGCTCGAAGCCGGCGTTGAGGACGTAACCGAGGCTGAGGCAGGCGAGCAGCGCAATGATAGGGGCTATGCCGGGGATGCTCACATGTCTGAGCCGCGCCCAGCGGCCGGCGCCGTCGACCGCGGCCGCCTCATAGGTTTCGGGGTTGATGCCGGTCAGCGCGGCCAGATAGATGACCGCGCCCCAGCCAAACTCCTTCCACGTCTCCAGCCCGATCATGGTGTAGGGAAATATCCTGGGGTCTCCGAGAAAGCTGATGGTGTTGAAGCCAAGCGACTCGATGGCCCGATTTACGATGCCGGACCGGTTGAGGATTTCAACCATGACGCCGCCGATCAGCACCCAGGACAGAAAATGGGGCAAGGTGGTCGTCGTCTGCGCGACCCGCTTGAAAAGGGCGTTTCGAACTTCGTTGATGGTCAGCGCAAAGGTCAGCGCTACAATCTGTCCCAGGACGATCTTCCCCAGGGCGATGCCCAGGGTATTGCGGATGACATTGAAGGCGTCCGGTCCCTCGAAGAAGCGGCGGAAGTTTTCGAGTCCGACGAAAGGTGAGCCCATCACGCCTTTGAACGCGCTATATTTGACAAAGGCGATAGAGAGCCCCCAAAGAGGGTAGAGGTGAAACAGGATGAGAAGAATGGCGGCGGGCGCGAGCATGGCGTAGATCATCCAGTGCTGCCGCCAAACCACTCTAAAGGGGGGTTTCTGTTCCGTGAACCCTTCTGAGAGTGCAACGGAGCCGGGTGTTGGCCCGGTAAGAGAACTCTCTACAGCCATATTGGCCCGTCACTTTCGCTTGTCCACCCGGTCAACTAACTGCATGACATTAGCGGGGGGAGGTGAACTCCGGGGTGAACCCACCTCCCCCGATTGGCGCCGACTCACGGTCCCAGCGGTCCAAAGTCGGGGCAGGAGCGGTCGGCCGACGCGGCGGCTCCGCCTGATATGCGAAACCGCGCGACGGCCGGCCAGACTCTTAGGAAGCCTTGTAGGACTCGTACCAGGCGTTGACGTCTTCGGCAACTTCATGGCCGCCGAGCTCGTGCCATTTGCTGACGTACTCTTCAAATGCGTCGAGGGGCTTCAAACCGAGAACGATCGAGAGATAGAACTCGTCCTCCACTTTCTGCAAATTGGGAAGCAGCTCGTTCATTCGCGGCGTGTTGACACCGAGGAACTCGTTCTCGATCTCGTACTCGGCTTCGTCGAACAGCTGCGCGTAGGCTACCTCCTGCCGCGCCAGCCCTGGGTCGCGAATGAAGTACTTCTCGACCTTGGACAGTTCCGAGGGGTCCATCTTGCGCAGTCTTTGCCTGTTGAGGTCGGCGTGGCGCTGGTAGCCGGGATAGGTGGCGTGATGGAAGCCGACGTCTCTGAACGAGGTGCCGGTCTGGTACTCGAGCAGCGAGATCTCGCAGTTCTCGTCCCATTCCCAATCGTAGCCTTCCTGGAAGAGGCCGTCGTTGCCCATGTCGTCTAGCGGTCCGTAGGCATTATGCTTTGTGGGCCCGTTGACGTGCAGCTCCCGTTGGTGGTTCAGCTGCTGGATCAGGGCTTCGACCTTGATGTCCTCCAGGTCGTGGCGGAAGACCCAGGCGTGGAAGACGGGGCTGGTCCAGCGGCGCCCCATCTCTCCGGTTGGGCCGGTAGGCAGTGGCATGGTTTTAAACTCACCCTGCACCTTCTTTTCGATCTCGACGATGCGCGACGTGCCCCACATCGGCATCGTGACGATGCCGGCATTGCCGTCGGCGGCCGTGTTCAACCCTGACGCCCAGTCCAGCGTATGAAAATCGGGGTCCATAAGACCGTCGCTGTACCAGCCGTTGAGGAGCTCCAGCACTTCCTTGTTTGTGTCGGTCAGGCTGTCGTAGACCAGTTTGCCGTCACCGTAGTCGCGCCACAGACCCGGCATCACGCGGTAGGCGCCAAAGATCTTGGTGAAGTCATGCGCCCAGGAGAAGAGGCTCTTCTGTGCCGTGATGCCGTAGGCGCAAAGCCCCGCTTCGTTGAAGGCGTGCAGGGTCTTGTCCCAGCCTTCGACGCTGTCGGGCATGGGCATGTCCAACTGTTCCAGCCAGTCGTTGCGGATCCAGCTGATTGTGCAGAAGACCTTGTCCGTGATTCCGAGGTCGAGGCCATACAGCTCCTGGCGGTTGTTGCGGAAGCAGTGAATCCAGTTCTTTCCTTCCGGATAGCGGTGGACCTCGAGTGAAAGCGGCGAAGCGGTGGCCTCCCAGATATCCTTGATCTCTTTCAGCGCGCCCTCGTCGATCAGCTGGTTGAAGAGTGGGTCCTGAAGGTTGATCATGTCGGGCATCGTACCGGCGGCGATGTCGGCCTGCAGCTTCTGCTGACGCAGCTCGCCGTCCGCCATCCAGTGGATGTTGAACTTGATCCCCATCTCTTCCAAATACCAGTTGTAGTAGGGGTTGTTGGTGGCATCGTAGCCCGGCGCAAAGGTGGGCCAGGCATTAAAGGGCACGGAAACTTCCACGACCGGGTCGTACTTGATCGGCGCCGGCGGCCAGCCCGACACCCAGTCCTGGTCACAGTCTGACCCGGTCGTATCAGCGCCCTCGCTCACAGCTTCGGGCGCAGCCGGTTCGGGGGCACCGCAGGCCGCGGCGGCCATTGCCCCCGTTGCAATCGCTGTTGCCCGCAAAAAATCTCGACGACTCAGCTTTCCGTTCTTCATCGCATTGCTCCTTGACACTGTCGTTGGGAAGTCTACGAGTTCGAAAGAACGACTCTTCGCTGGTACTCGGGCCAAACGATGCAGTCTTTGTTTTCCTGGCCACCTCCTTTCTTTCTTCGGCCATCGGTGCAGGCCGTCTGTTCGAGCCGGTCATCGCATCCGTTTCAGATTGCCGTAACGGGCTGAACTAAGGGTTGCTGATCGCGCTAGGCGTCCATCCAAGACGGCAGGGCCCGCAACCTTGTACACTGCAATTGAGGGCGGCGTCGAATGGTTCTAGACCAGCTTTGCAAAAATATTATATTTCGTTCCCCTCTTCTTGTGCAAACACCTTCAATTCGGCTTTTGTCGGCAGGCCGTCGATCACGCCCAAACGGGTCGTGGTGTAGGCCCCGGCGTAGGTTGCGCGATACACAGCCTCGCGCAGCGAATGGCCCTCGCCGAGGGCTACGGCGAGCGCGGCGTTGAAGCTGTCGCCGGCCCCGGTGACGTCCAGGGGCTGTACGGGAACGGCGGCAATCGCTTCGACGCCTTGCGCGGTCACGATGAGAGCCCCTTTTTCGCCGCACGTGGCGACGATGCGTTCCACGCCGAGTTCGAGCAGCCGCGCGGCGAGTTCAGGCGTAGGCGTCGGATCGTCGGGCGGCAGGCCGAGCAGGATGCGGGCCTCGCTTTCGTTGGGAGTCAGGATATCGACATGTGCCAGGAGTTCGGGATCGGCGGCCTGCCCGGGCGCGGGATTCAGTATCGTCATGGCCCCGTGTTTCTTGCCAAGCTCCAGGCCGCGGGCGACCGAGTCCAAGGGCGCTTCGAACTGCGCAATTACGATGTCGCTCCTGGAGATGAGGGGCTCGGCCGCCTCGACATGATGGGGGCGCATGTGCATGTTCGCGCCCAAATGCCCTACGATCCAGTTGTCGCCTGATGGGAGAAGAGTAACAAGACCTACGCCTGTGTTGATGTTGGGGATGCGATGAACGTGTGAAGAGGAGATGCCTTCGCTTTCGAAGAGCGTGCCTGCCATTTCTGCGAACAGGTCGTCGCCAATGCAGGCGACCAGCTCGACAATCGCCCCCAGCCGTGCGGCGGCGATCGCCTGATTGGCGCCCTTTCCACCCGGTCCCATGTCGAAGAGGTCGCCGATCAACCCTTCGCCGACGACCGGCTTGCGCGGAACGCGCACGGTGAGGCCGGCGACGAAGCTGCCGATTACCACGATGTCAGGCAAGGACAGCCCTCCTTATGGACGGGCCGCAGACGGGTCCTGTTGCTGGCAAACAAAGGCAGTCTCACAACCGACAGAGGAGGCCAATGTGCCATGATTAATGACATATTTCAGAACCGTTGTCAACAAGCCGAATTCCCCCGGGTGCAGCCAATATTTGGGGTGGTGAACGTCAGGGAGGGAAATCAAGCCGGCCGGGGATAGTGTTTCGTGGATAGCGGATAGCGGCCAGGAACTGCGTGGGGCGTGTTTGGCTCGGTTGCTGCCAGATGTGTGGGAAGTTGCAGGCTCGAATTTAGACTGCACGCCAACCCCCCCTGCTGGCGGGCAAGACCGGGGCATGGGGTGAGCCAGGTCCCGCATTCGCTCGCCTGGATGATCTGTATGTCGCGGGAAATGAGCTACTCTTGTTCCCGTGTCGGCAATCCCGTATACTTGGCGGAAGATTGGCTGGGCGGCTTGGGAGCGAGCAAGGAGAGCAGCGGCATGAACCGGACCTACCAGTACGCCGGACTGAATCGGGCAAAGGAACATGGCCTCAGTGTTGAACAGTGTGCCGGTCGGATTCACAGGATCGCATATGTCGAAGAGAGGCTCATGTTCCTGCAGGCGGTGCATATCGTCACGACGCCGCAGCGGGACCTCAAGGCGTTGCTCTCGCGGCTGCAGTACGAGGACGGCCTGCATGCCGACCGGTTGAAGAACCGCCTGACGGAACTGCGCTTTTCGTCGGGCAGGGCCGATCGAGTCCCGGACGGGCGGCTCGAATTCCTGCTCGACGAAGCGATGTATTCGAGCGGCAGCGCCGAACTGCTGGCGGCGCTGGTCAAGGTATTCAAGCCTGCCCTGCTGGCGGAGTATCGCAGCTATCTGGCCCAAACCAACGGTCTGGCGGACTACGAGACGGTGCGGTTGATGCGCAATATCGTGGTTGAAGAAGAGGAAGTTCTGCTCCTGCTCGAAGCCGCCTACGAGGAGATTGTCGAAACGGACGAACAGGAGTCGCAAGCCCAACGATGGGCCGGCACGTTGAACCGAATGTTGCACGCTGCCGGCGGGATTGGCGGAGGTGATGAATGGGCGGGCGGACCCATGGAGCGGGAGCGCAGTCTCGGCAACGTTTTTCGCGTCGCTCGAAGACCGGAAAGGGACGGTACATTCCCGCACGTGTGGGATATCGTCCACGTTGACGAAGACCGGATCCCGGAGAGGTTCGACCAGATGATCGCGACGCGCCTGGGCGAGCTTACGATCGCGGAAGCGCTGGCCATTGTCCTATGGGAGGTCAAAGGGCAGCCCTGGTCCTTTTACTCGGCCATCTCACGCCATATGTGGGACGAAATGCGCCACTCTTTGTTCGGTGAGGCGGCCGCAGAGGAGGTCTACGGCGACCGCGGCGTTATGCCCCTGCGCGACTTCGAGATCGAGTACTTGTTCAAGATGACCCCGCTAGAACTCTACGCCATGTTGGGCATCGGCGTCGAGGCCGCCCTGATGAAGTATCCGCCGGGGAAGCGCGCGGAGTACGAGTTCTGCCGCGACCTGGCCCGCGATCCGCTGATGACAACGTTGCAGGACTTCGACTGGGCCGATGAAGTTGAGCACGTCAACATCGCGCGTAAGCAGTTGAAAGATTGGTTTCCGGGCAACAGCGAGGAGCTGGCAAAGCTGGCCGAAGAAGGTATGGCGTTCCGAGCGCGCACGCGGCAGCTTCATCCGCCGTCGCCGATGCCCGACCTCGCGGCGAAGAGAAAGTAAGGCAAAGATCTTTGCCGGTACTCCGGATTCGCTCATCGCCCAATCCGCATATCTGGCGGGGGCGCGGTTCTGCCACCATTTTTTGCGAGCAAGGGCGTTGTTGCGTGCAAGGGCGGTTGCACTTTTGGCTGTTTTCCATACACTGTACAGGAACTCCGGTAGAAAAATCGAGGCTAACCTAAAGTAAACGTCGTCATCAATGGGGAGGAGTGCAGACCGTGAGAACCAACTGGGTGCGAGAGAGACTGCAGGCAGGTAAACCAACGGCCGGCTGCTTCATGGGCCTCGGCAGTCCGCTCGTCGCCGAGCTGCTGGCACACGCGGGATACGACTGGCTTTCGATTGAGATGGAGCACAACGGGCTCGACTTTGGCGGCGTCCAGCAGATGATCATGGCGATTAACGCCACCGATTGTATCCCCATTGCGCGCATCCCCTCCTCCGAACCGACATACATCCAGCGAGCGCTCGATATCGGCGCGATGGGCATTCTTGTGCCCATGGTCCGCAGCGTGGAAGAGGCGGAGGCGATCGTGGCCATGACGCGCTACCCGCCGGCGGGCAAGCGCAGTTTCGGCCCGCTGCGCGCTTCCAACTACACGATTGACTACGAGGGTTATTTCGCCGGCGCCAACGACAACACGCTCGTCGTGCTCATGCTCGAAACGAGGGAGGCGTTCGAAGACTTCGAAGCGATCTGTGCGGTCCCCGGTGTAGATGCCGTTTACGCCGGCCGTTTTGATCTCAGCTTGTCGTTGGGTCTCAACCCGATGCAAGAGGACTCGATTCCACCGATTGAGGAGGCGCTCGAGAGGGCGCTTGCGATCGGCCGGGAGAACGGTGTCGCCATGGGATACGGTTGCGGTTCTGCCGAGGAACTGCGTATGCGGGTGGAGCAGGGCTTTACATTCCTATGCTACGCTACCGACTACAATCTGATCGCAGATACCGCGCTCGACAGACTGAATGCGGTTTCCGACATCTTGAGAACATAAGGAGAGCGAGCGATGTCCAGCTTCCAGCCATTCAGAGATTCTACGAAGCACCTCGGCGACGGTGCGCGACTGCGCGACACCCTGCATGAGGAAGGCTACCTTTTCCTGCGCCGGCTGGTTGACCCGCAGCAGATCGCCACAGTCAAGCAGGACATCATGCGGATCCTGCGCGAGCACCACATTATCGAGGACGACGGCGCGGACGACCCGATGTGGAGCGGCGGCCCGCATCCGACCGAAGGCGAATATATGGCCTTTTACGACAAGATCGCGCGCATGGACTCTTTCGTGCAGCTGGCTGAATCACCCGAGATCGTGGAGCTGATGGAGGGGATATTCGACGGACCGGTGCAGGTGTGGACGCAGCGCTTGATCCGTGTGATGTATCCCGACCCCGACGCGCCGGCCCCGATCGGTCTCGGCGCCCACCAGGACGGAAACTTCAGGTTCGGATACCAGTCGCAGAGCTTCAACGCCTGCTGGATGCCGCTGATGGAGATCAACCAGGAGCTAGGGGGCCTCGCGGTCTCGCCAGGCTCACACATTCGCGGCGAACTGGACCACGGGGGCGGCTCGGTGGCGAGTTCGGCCAAGGGGGTAAAGGAGAAGAAGGTGTTCGGGCTGGATGCTGAGAGCCGCAGCTGGGTGACATCCGACTTCGAGCCGGGAGACGCCGTGATCTTCACCAGCCTGACTGTTCACCGCGGCATCCTGAACCGCTCGGACCGCATCCGCCTCTCGTGCGACTTCCGTTACCAGCGGGTAGACGACTCCGCGAGCTGGCTGGCACACACGCTCGGCCCCGACATCCGGCGCGTGGCGCAACAGATTGACGAGCTGTTGTCCAGCCGTGCGTTTTTTGTGACAACCCGTGCGTCAGAGGAGACCATTGCCGACGTGCGTCTGCAGATGCTCGAGGAAAAGAGCACCAGCCTCAAAAGGGCGCAGGAGATCGCCAAGGAGTTGGCGGGCTGAACGACGCCGGCCAAACGCCCCCAAATATGAGTTCGGAAGAGCCTGCGATTCTGCGAATCGCGGAAGAGGACAATGTGTACGTGCTGCTGCGTCCACTCTGTGCAGGGGAGCGCCTGCGGCTGGATGGGCGCACGGTCGCGTACGGCGCCCCGTTGGGCCTGGGCCACAAGATCGCCGCGTGCGACATCGCAGCCGGCGAACAGATCATCAAGTATGGTGCGCCAATTGGATCGGCTGTGTGCGACATCGCTTTGGGCGAGCACGTTCACGTGCACAACATCCGGAGTGACTACATTCCCACCTACACGCTGGAAGGCAGTTCCGCATGACGACTAAGGGCGGGCGACCTGACTCCTCAAATCCTGCATTCGAGGGTTTTCTGCGCCAAGACGGGCGCAAGGGCATACGGAATACCGTTCTTGTCGCCTACCTGGTCGAGTGCGCTCACCACGTCGCGCGCGAAATCGTCTATCCCTTCCGCAGGCTCGGCGTACACCTGATCGGCTTCAGCGGCTGCTATCCCAACCAGTATGCCTTCGATATGATGACGCGGCTCTGCAGCCATCCCAATGTAGGCGGCGTGCTGCTCGTCTCCTTGGGATGTGAGAGCTTTGACCGCTATGGACTGGCCAGGCGTGTCGAAGAGAGCGGCAGGCCGGTGGAAACGCTGGTCATCCAGGAGCAGGGCGGTACGCTATCGACCATCGAGAGGGGTCAGGAATGGCTGGAGAGTACGCTTGCCGAACTGCAGGCGACGACCAGTCGCACCTCTATGTCGGTGGACGAGCTAGTCGTCGGCGCCATCTGCGGCGGCTCCGATGCCACCAGCGGAATCACCGCCAACCCGGCGATCGGACGCTGCTTCGATCTGCTGGTGGAGCACGACGCCAGCGCCATCTTCGAAGAGGCGGGCGAGCTTATCGGCTGCGAACAGATCATGGCCGACAGAGCGGTAACGCCGGAACTGGCAGGCGAGATTCTCTCCACAATGGAGAAGACGGCCCGTTACTATGCCACCCTGGGGCATGGCAGCTTTGCCGTGGGAAACGCGGACGGAGGTTTGACTACGGTCGAGGAGAAGTCGATGGGCGCGTATGCCAAGAGCGGCTCCTCCACCATCCACGGCCTGATAAAGCCGGGCGACGTACCGCCGGCCGGGGGCCTTTACCTGATGGACGTGGTGCCCGACGGGGAAGTCCGCTTCGGCTTTCCCAATATCAACGACACCGTCGAGATCGCCGAACTGATCGCCAGCGGCGCCCACATGACGCTGTTCTCCACCGGACGCGGCTCTGTTGTGGGTTCGGCCATTTCCCCCGTAATCAAAGTCTGTGCCAACCCGGAGACCTTCCGGCGGATGGAAGGGGACATGGACGTAGACGCAGGGCGCATTCTGGAAGGCCGCGCCACGCTTGACGAAGTCGGCCATGAGATCTTTGCGCAGGTGCTGGACGTAGCCGCCGGATCGCCGACCAAATCCGAGCGACTCGGCCACCAGGAGTTCGTGTTGACATACAAGACGTTTGAGCCGATCGGCCCGGCCTGCCTGCCTCTCTAGTGCCCACGCGGGCCTCCGAAGACCACCGTTGAAAACCGAATAGGAGCAGGCGAGATTTCGCATCGGCGGCAATGGGTCGTAGACTTATTTGGTCGCGGGAATCCTTCCTGCGTGCCAATCTCGCGACCGCCTGAACAGTTGCCATTCGGCCAGGGCAGATGAGGGAAGAAGGTTTAGTACTGGCGATCGAGACGAAAGTTGGAGAGAGACGCTGCGATGACGTCTGAAACCAGATTCGGGGCACAAGCGGCTGACGCGGCAGGCCCTAACACCAAAGCGGTGGCGAGGCGGGCCGGGCGCGGGCGAGGGTGGAAAGGGTATTTCGGGCTGGCCGCGCGCGGCTTCGCGATGGGGTGCGCTGACGTGGTGCCGGGCGTATCAGGCGGCACGATGGCCTTCATTCTGGGAATCTACGAAGAGTTGGTGATGAGCATCCGCGCCGGGGCGCGGGGGCCATTCTGGCGCGCGCTTTTCAGGCTGGAAATTCGCGCCGCGCTGGCGGCGGTGAACGCGCCGTTTCTGGCCGCGGTCCTGGCCGGCATCGCAATCGCAGTGGTGACGCTGGCGCCCGGGCTGGAGTGGCTCTTCGAGCACCGGCCGGTCCTGCTGTGGAGCTTTTTCTTTGGGCTGGTGCTCGCTTCAATTGTGACAGTGCGCAGGCGAATCGAACGCTGGACGGCTCCGCTGTTCGCGGCTCTGGCCGCGGGGACGGTGGGCGCCTTTTATCTGGTGGGTGCGGTGCCTGTCCAGACGCCGGAAGCGGGCTGGTTCCTGTTCCTCAGCGGCATGCTCGCCATCTGCGCGATGATCCTGCCCGGCATTTCAGGCTCGTTTATCCTGGTGCTGCTGGGCAAGTACCAGTTCATGCTTGCGGCGGTCAACCAGCGGGACCTGGTCAGCCTCGGCATTGTCGCTTTGGGCGCGGTTGTGGGCGTTGTGTCGTTCGCCCAGGTGCTGGCGTGGCTGTTCAAGCGTTACCACGACCTGACTGTGGCGCTGCTCATCGGTCTGATGGCGGGCAGCCTGCGAAAGGTCTGGCCGTGGAAAGAGACGGTTGCCTCGATCGTCGACCGTCACGGCGAGATCCTGCCAACCGTGCAGGTCAATCAACTGCCTTCCGCCTGGACAGGCGAACTCTTCTTCGCCATCGGTCTGGCGCTGGCGGGCTTTGCAACTGTGATCGCACTGGACCGAATGAGCCAGCCGCGCTGACGCGATAAGAAGCGTGCAGGCGAGCGTGGCTGCGGCTGCAGGAGCTACGTTCCGCTTGCGACAGAGAGCGGGCGCTCGGCATCCAGTCGCCTGGGGGCCGTTCGACGCGGTTCCTTCACCCATAAGACCATCAGGCAGAGAGCTACAACTGCAAACGCCAGCGAGACCCTGAACATCGCGGCGTAGCTGAGCGCGCCGGCGAGCCATCCGCCGAAGATGGGCGCGCAGATCAGCACCGGCGCGAGCAGCGTGTTGGTGAGTCCGACGTAGGTTGGCCGGCTTTCCGGCGTGCTGAATTCGAGAATGATGTTCAGCGATGATGTATGGTCGGAGGCGAGGTACGCGCCAAGGAAGACGAAGACAAGGAGGAGTCCGAGCGGAACACCTCCCCAAAAGGGGATGCCGGCGGCAGCGGGCGCCCCGCCATGCGCATCCACCGGTCCTGCCCCGTGGAGAAGGAGCGCGCTGAGCGGGGCGAGAACGATGAATAGCGCGGTCGCGGTCAGCACAGATTTGTGGCCCACGCGGTCGGCAAGCATGCCCCAAAGAGGATTCAGCACGGCCTGCGTTCCCACGAGGACGGCAGTTAGCAGACCGACGCCGCGGCCGTCGAGGGCAAACAGTTCGGTGCCGTAGACGGCGAAAAAGCCGGCGCTCATGCCCCCCAGATTCACAAGAGACTTGCTGATCAGGTAACGACGGAAGTTGTGGTCCTGTTTAAGTACGGAGCCAACGCTGCGCAGGTAGCGAAACAGGGATATGGCTTCCTTTGTCGTCTCGCTGGGCGGCTCGCGCGTGAGCGCCAATCCCACCCACGAGATGAGCATGATGCCGAAGCCGGCAAAGAAGAGGCGGGCGTAGTTGCCGGGAAAGGGGTAGCAAACCAGGACCCTTCCCACGAACCAGGCTCCGAGCACTCCCAGCATCAGGCCGAGCCCATGGCCGAGGCCGAGCCAGATGCCGCGGCGACGGGTAGGGATCACCTTAGCGACCATATCCATCCAGGCCGGGATTGCCACGCCGGCGCCGGTAGACGCGACAGCGATTCCCAATAGAAGGGCGATCAGCGCCACGGTTGGCGCTGTGGCGGCGAAGGCGAGGACGGCAAGACCGACCAGCAGGTAGGGCAGCCGTTCGACCACGAGCGAGAGGTACATGATGAAAGGTTTCTTGTACACCATGCGCTCGGCCAGGCTGGCGGTCAGAAGCTGCGGCAGGTAGATGCCGAGGCTCCACATCGCCGGCACAAGGCCTATTGCCAGTTTTGAGTCGGTGAGCTGGCTAACGAGGACTGGAATGACTGTCTCTCTGGAGACGAGACTGAAGCCCAGCGTAATGAAGGTAACGTCCCACAGGTTGACGGAGAAGTTCCAGGCGTTTTGGTTGTCAGCGCGGACCATCGGCTTCGACCCCGTCCGGGTCGGCATAGGGGCGGAACCCGCGCACCATCAGTCCCTGAGGCTCGTTTTCGCGGCGGGCCTGCCGGGCCCGTTTTTCGGCCTCGGCCCGGTTGGCGGTCGTGGTCGCCCTGACGACGGCGTAATCATCGGGACGGCGATAGCGGATTATGAAGACGGGCCGGGGCGTATTGGAGTGGTTCTGCTTGGAGCCGTGGATCGTCTTGACGTTGAAGAAGATGGAGTCACCGGCCTGTCCGACGATGGGCAGCGCCGCTTCCCAGGGCCATTCATCCTCGTCGAGGCCCAGGTGAGAGAATGTATCGACGTGGCGCAGCTGGCCGAATTGGTGAGAGCCGGGGACGACGTGGAGCGCGCCGTTGACCAGGTCGGTGTCCACCACGTAAGTGAGTATGGCGACGGGCCCTTCGTAGCGGTGCTCGAAGTAGGCCGAGTCCTGGTGCAGATGCTTGGGATGTCCGCCGACCGGCTCTTTGACCAGAGACTGGCCGTTGCCGAACAGCTCGATATTGGGGCCGAGGATGGTTTCCAGGATGTCGAGCGCGGTGGGGTCCATGGCTGCACGCAGGAAGGCGGCGCTGGTCTGGTAACTGATCCCGACGGTCATGATCTGCCTGTCGCGCTTGTAGCCTGCGGGCGCGGGAATGAAGAGCGAGCCGTTCGGCGAGACCCAGCCTTCCGGCCTTCTCTCAGCCCGGTCGAGCAGTGCGATCGACTGATCGACCGTGGCCGCGATATCGGTCGCGAGGGCGGCGATATGGGGCTTCATCAGCCCGCGAACAACCAGGCAGCCGTGCTCGCGGTAGACGGCTGCCGCTCTCTTGAGATCCATTTCTTCGACCGAGGTCGACAGATCTTCGACCGCGACTCGGGTCTCAGGTGGATGTGCTTCCATTGCGGCTCTTCGTCTTTCTGTTGTGCGGATGAGGACGGAAAGCTGAGTATGTCCGGCCCAGATTTCGTGTAGCTAAACCTAAAACAGATTATCAGGTGTCGTCAGAGGGCACCAGCGATGAACGCTGAGATAGTCGAACGCAATTTCGAGTGCTTCGGGTGTGCCTACGCGTCGCAGGGCGTCGACGGAGTTGGCGCGCACGTAACGGTTCTCGTCGCTCAGCGCGGCCTTCAGCGCGGGGACGGCTCCGGCGGCGCGGCCGCCCAGCCGTTGGAACGACAGCGCGGAGGTGAACCGCGCCTGTCCGTCCTCGTCATTCAGACCGTCGATGAGGGCGGGCAGGATAACGTCGGCCGGCTCTTTGAGTAGCCCGAGCGCCTCGACCGCGGCTCGCCTCACCTGGACTGAAGGGTCGGAGACGGCAGCGGCCACCACTTCGGCAGTTCCTGAACCACCGTCTCCCAGTTCGCCGAGCGCAAATACGGCATGCATACGGGTCTCTTCGCTCTCGTGGTGGGCGGCGTCGAGAAGGGCGGCCTGGGCGGCCAAACCTATGGCACTGAGGCCGTAACCCGCGTTGCGGGCGGCGGTGGCATTTCCGCTGGTGAGCGACGCAGCGAGCGTGGGTATGGCGGCTTCGGCATTCGCTGCCAGACGGTAGGCTGCGTCGACGCCGGTCGGCTCGTACTTTGAAGCCAGCTGTTCGCCCAGAGCGGCGATGCCGGACTCACTTTGGTTGAATCCGTTTGACCCGTCCGCGGCCTGGCCGCGATGCCAGCGCCACTGCTGCGCCCACACAGCGTTGTGATCGAAGGGCGCGTCTTCGACGTCCAGCCAGCCGTCGCATCGGTTGTTCCAGGCCGGTCTTGTGGGCGCGTCCATGCGCACAAACTGGAACTTCATCATCGCCCGTGTTTTCTGGGAATTGTTGGCCATGCCCCTATGCCACAGGTCATAGTGAATCAGGGCAAAGGTACCCTCGGGTCCTTCCATGTAGACCGGGATTTCGGTCTCGTCTCCGGCCCGTTTCGTATAGTATTGGGACCCGGAAAGCAGTCCTGAGGGCCCCATCTCCTCGTCGACCGCCTGCGGGTAGTAGAAGATCATCGCCCACCAGTTGTGGTGGTTGCGCACCTTCTGATGGCCCCAGTAGCTGTCTTTGTGCCAGTGCTGCACCTTGCGCCCGGGATAGGTGAAGTGGCAGTGACGGTGCGGATGAACTGCATAGTTCTCGCCAACAACGCTCGTAAGGCCCCCGCGCACGACGGGATCCTGAAGTATGTCGTTGATTTCGCTCAGGCGCGGCAGGAGGTTGTTGCCGGGATTGCCTTCCTTCTCCATGACTTCGCCGAGTTTCGCGTTGAGCAGTTCGTAGAACTCCTTCGGCAGGGCGGTCCGCAAGATCACATAGCCGCGCGAGATGAACTGACGCATCTGTTCGTCTGTCAGAAGATGGCTCGCAACGCTCATTTCAGATTCCTTCCTCCGGGAACGCTGATCAGAATCAGAACCTGACACCTGGAAAGTAGCTCTTTCGAAGGCCGGGCTTGATCGTCTCCTTACCGTTCGTCACTCTCTATCGGGGGGCGGCATAGCCGGCCGTCGCGCAAAATCGGAATCGCCTGGCCCCACAGGGCCGACCCTTCCTTGTTCATAATCGGCTCGGCGGAGTACTGCGCCAGGTAGCAGCGCCGAATGCCGGACGTTGCATTGGGACCGCTGCGGTGAAAGGTGCGGCTGCTGAAGACGACGATGCTGCCTGCCGGAACGATTGCGGGAACGCCTGGATGATCGCCCCGGTAGCCGATCTTGTCGTTGCTGGCGTCCTCAATCCTGTGATCGTAGAGGTCGTCCGGCTGCATGCCGATCGCCGAGTATGGCAGGACGGAAACCGTTCCGTTCTCTATTGTCATGTCGTCCAACGCGCACCAGCAGGAAAGATAGGGGCGGTGGTAGTGGCCGACGTAGCCGGAGTCCTGGTGCCAGCCGAATTTCGTGCCCACTTCGGCGAATTTGACCACGTATTGCTCGTGGAACAGGTAGGCTGTGTCGCCCAGCGTCGCCCGGCAAACGGCCGCCATTCGTTCGCTGAACAGAAACTGTGTAATCGTGGGACTCTCCATCCCGCGCCGGCTGATGAAGTATCGCTTCTTGTAGTGGTTGATCCCCTGAACCGTGACGCCCTTGGCCTCCATTTCGGCATCGTAGCGGGCGATGTAGCGCTGGCATTCCTGGCGCAGCCCTTCAACCTGCTCTTCGGGGATTACGTTCTCAAGGAACATGTAGCCTTCGCGGCGGTACTGATCGCGCAACTCTTCGGCAATGTGCATCGAATCCCTCTGTCTTCTGCGATAGCGAAACGTTCGTGGCGGCAGGCAGCGAAGTTTCTACCGGCGGTGCGCGCCAGCATCTTCTCGCGGCCGAGTCCGGGCAGAAGGCGGCTGGCGCGATGCCGGACAATCGCCCCGCTGCGGGGTGCAGTGGAAGGGGTTGTGCCGGCCCGGCGCGCCACCTGCACTTATACATTACGGCCCCGAGAAAGTCAAACAGGGCACTTCTCATCCCGGCAGGGGCCGGTGGTCGGTGGCCGGTGGTCAGTGGTCAGTGGCCGGTTGTCAGTTGTCGGCGGTCAGGAACTGAGGGGGACGTGAGTGGCAGGGTTGCTACCCGCAACTTGGGGCCTTTAACAGCAATTTTTGGACTGCACGAGGGCCTATCCTTGTTGGGGTGCGTTCGCAGCGATTACGCTCAACTAAGTGGGTGTGTGACGACATCGATGTGGTGTCGTCTGAAGCCGACCGGCCCTGGAAGCCTGGGTACAGGCAATTTGCCTACGGATTCGGGGATGCAGTATACTCTCGAAACCGCTTTAGTAGTGGCTACCACAAAGCGAATCTCCGGGTTGCGGAGCCGGTTCGAAGCTTCTCTCCGATGACAGGTCTTGGCAAAGTAATTCGCTATATGCGGCCCTACAGCTGGATGGCTGTATTGGGACTGATCACTACGATTCTCCCTGTGGTGATGGAGCTTGTCACGCCGCGCATGGTGCAGTTCGTGATCGACAGGGGCATACTTGCGGGCGACATGACGGCAGTGTGGCAGGGCAGTGCGGTCATGCTCCTGGCCGCGATTGTCGGCGCGTCGACGACCATCGGACAGGGTATCGCGCGAGCGCAGATTTCGCAGGGGATCGCTTTTGACCTGCGCAACGACCTGTTTCGCCACATCCAGCGCTTCTCCTTCGCCGATTTGGACAGGATGCAGACCGGCCAGCTGATGACGCGCGTGTCGAGCGACGTGGACATTGCGCGCATGTTTCTCAGTGCCGGGCTGGCGCTGCTGCTGCGCACGCTGCTGATGGTTATCGGCAGCCTGGTGATGATGCTTGTCCTCGACTGGCGGCTTAGCCTGGTCATGATTACAGTACTGGCGCTTTCGGCTGCCGTTCTTTTCTGGCTGATGCGCGTGGTTGGCCCTCTTTTCTCCAAGGTCCAGGAGAAGCTGGACAAGTTGAACACGCTCGTTCAGGAGAACCTGGCCGGCGTGCACGTCGTCAAGGCCTACGTACGCGAAGGACACGAGATCGAGCGCTTCAACGTCCAAAACGTGGACTACATGGAGCAAAACATCAAGGTCGGCCGCCTGCTGGCCCTGGTGATGCCGAGTCTACTGCTGCTGACAAATTTCGGCGCAGTATTCGCGATCTGGTGGGGCGGGATTGACGTCATTGGCGGGCGACTGACTATCGGCGAGCTCGTCGCGTTCAACAACTACCTGCTGATCGGGATGTCGCCGCTGCTCCTGCTGAGCAATATTCTGTCGATGGTGTCGCGCGCCGAGGCGTCGGCTAAGCGGATCGTCGAGGTCCTTGAGACCGAGCCGGCGATTCAGGCCCCGCGTGAAGCGGTGACCGACCAAATCCCCGTCGGCGAAGTCACCTTCGACAATGTGCATTTCCACTATGCCGGTTCGCTGTCCAACGGGTTGAACGGCGCGGACGGCGCGGACGCTACGGATTCGCTGGGCCGGTCGCAGGCGGTGGGCGGGAATGGATCTGCGGACGGCAGGGTGAGGGCGGTGGGTGAGGAGGTGTTGCATGGTATTCACCTACACGCGAAGCCGGGCCAGAAAGTCGCGCTGATGGGTGCGACGGGGGCCGGGAAGAGCACGCTCGTCAACCTGATTCCCCGCTTTTATGACGCTGTCGACGGGGCGATTAGGCTCGACGGCGTGGACGTGCGCGACTGGGAGCCGACCAGTCTGCGCAAGCATATCGGCGTAGTCCTGCAACAGACGACACTCTTTGCCGGCACAGTGCGCGACAACATCGCGTACGGGCGTCCCGATGCGCCTCTTGAGGAGGTGATTGGAGCGGCGCAGGCGGCGCAGGCGCACGAGTTTGTGATGCGTATGCCCGAAGGCTACGAAAGCATGGTGGAGGCACGCGGGGCCAACCTTTCCGGCGGCCAGAAGCAGCGGATTGCGATTGCGCGGGCGCTGCTGACCAGCCCGGCAGTGCTGATCCTTGACGACAGCACCAGCTCGGTCGATCTCGACACCGAGTTACAGCTGCAGCTGGCGCTGCAAGAGTCGCTCTCGGAGACAACGACCTTTGTCATCGCCCAGCGCATCAGCAGCGTCGTCGATGCCGACCTGATCCTGGTCCTTGAAGACGGAAAGATCGCGGCGCGCGGGACACACGAAGAGCTGCTTGCCACGAGCGAGATTTACCAGGAGATCTATTTCTCACAGTTTGAAGAGGCGTGACGCACGCGATCTTCGTCCGAGGATTCGCGCTGCTCCCCAGTATGCCATGATCATGTTCCGACCCCCACAGCGTCAACCGATGCGCCTCGGCCAGGGCGGCGGCGGCGGCATGCTCACGGGCGAAGCCGCGGCCAACACGCGCCAGACGCTGATGCGGATGGCCGCGTATCTGCGGCCCTACCGCATGCAACTGATTGTGGTGGCGCTGTTCGTAACGGGCAGCACGATCTTGCGTTTGTACGGGCCAATGCTTATCGGCCGTGCGATCGACCTTTACATAGACTCGGGCGACGTCGTCGGACTTCGCAACCTTGTGATTGGGATCCTTGGGGTCTATCTGGGCGCGGGGGCGGCCTCGACGGTGCAGGGCCTGATCATGGTGCATCTCGGCCAGCGCTTCGTTTTCGACATCCGCGCCGGCCTCTTCAGCCATATGCAGATGATGTCGATGGCATTCCACGATCGCAACCAGGTCGGCGATCTGATGAGCCGGATCACCAATGATTCGGAGGCGATCAACCGGACGCTGTCCAATGGCCTCATCGAGTTCATATCCAATATTCTATTACTGGGCGGCACCTTTGTGGCGATGTTCTTGCTCAACTGGCAGCTTGCGCTGGCGATGTTGGTGCTGATGCCGCTGATGCTCTACATCACCGGGGAGGTGACCCGCCGCAGCCGTGCGGCCTTTCGCACCGTTCAGCGCAATCTCGGTGCGCTGAATGCGGTGATGGAGGAGAACATCTCCGGCGCCCGCGTGGTCCAGGCCTTTGCGCGTGAGGAGGAGGTCTTTGCGGATTTTCTCGAAGTAAACAAGACCTACCGAATGGCGGGGATGACGGCCGACATCATTACGGCCGCGCTGGGCCCGATGTTCACGACCATGATGACGATTACGATCGCCGCGGCCGCGCTCCTGGGCGGCTGGCTGGCGATTCGAGGCATGCTCGAAGTCGGGGTGCTGGCGGCCTTCATCATTTACATCATGAATTTCTTCCGGCCGATGCGAGGCATCGCCATGCTCTACAACCAGTTTCAGTCGGCGCTGGCCGGAGCGGAACGGATCTTTGACGCTCTCGACGTCCAGCCGACAGTGACCGATCGCCCCGGTGCACCGGCCCTGGAGGAAATCAAGGGTGACGTGGTCTTTGATGACGTCAGCTTCAGCTACGAAGCGGATGCTCCGCCCGCAACTGAAGCCGCTCCCGGCGGCCCCATGTCCGGCGGCCGCAACGGCCGCATGCGAGCAAACGGTTCAAATCGCGGTCAGCCGACGGCCGGGCGGCAGGTTGAGGTCAGCGAAAGGCAGGAGCCGGAGGTCGTCCTGCGGAATGTCAGCCTTCACGCCAAGCCGGGTGCGACGATCGCGCTGGTCGGCCCGACAGGCGCGGGCAAGACGACAATCATCAGCCTGTTGAGCCGCTTTTACGACGTGGACGAAGGCAGCATCCGCGTCGACGGCCGCGATATCAGGGAGATTCAGCAGGCCTCGCTTCGCAAGCAACTGGGCATCGTTCTGCAGGACACCTTCCTGTTTTCAGGAACGGTGCGAGAAAACATCCAATACGGGCGGTTGGATGCCACCGATGAAGAGGTGGTGGCGGCGGCCAGGCTGGCGAACGCGGATGGATTCATTCGTCTGCTGCCGGGCGGGTACGACTCGCGCGTGTCAGAGCAGGGCAACAACTTCAGCGAGGGGCAGCGTCAGCTGATTGCGATTGCCCGGGCGGTCCTTGCCGATCCGCGCATCCTCATTCTCGACGAGGCCACCAGCAGTGTCGATACGCGCACCGAGGTCCAGTTGCAGCAGGCATTGCTGCGGCTTCTGGAAGGACGCACCGCCTTCGTGATCGCGCACCGCCTGAGCACGATTCGCAACGCCGACGAAGTACTGGTCGTCAATGATCACAGCATCATCGAGCGGGGCAACCATGAGGAATTGCTGGCGCAAAGGGGTTTCTACCACGACCTGTATATGAGCCAATACATGCGGGTCAAGAGGTCGGAAGCGCCTGCCCCTGGCTGAGGCGCGGCAGATTCTTCCCCGCCCGTTCCTCGCACTCGCTCCCCTCAAGCCTGTCAAGCGATTCTCCTGCCGCTCTCGCCCTCGAACAGGTGCAATTGCGTCTCATCGAATCGCGCGCTGATCTTCTCGCCTTGCGCGATGCGGGCGCGAACGTCCGCCTGGCCGACAAGGCGATGACCACCAGACTCGAAATGGACCAACTGAATGTGCCGGCCGTAGTCCGGCTCCACGTTGGCGACCGTTCCTTGCCAAGTTGTGGACGGCGATGCCTGATCGCTTGCGCCGATCTCTTCATTGCCGCCTTCGGCGACGGTTACCTGCACCGACTCCGGGCGGATTCCGACAGTCAGGGAGTCCCCTGACGACAGGGAAGCAGACAGAGAGGGGGGCGGCCTGAACGATCGACCGTTTCCCGCGTCCAAGAGGCCTGCGCGCGCTTCGACCTTTTTCAGGAGATTCATTGGCGGTACGCCCAGAAAGCCTGCCACGAAGGTGTTGGCGGGTTGCCTGCGGACCTCTGCAAACGGACCCACCTGTTCGATCCGTCCCTCGCGCATCACCGCTACAAGGTCCCCCAGCGCCATTGCCTCGGACTGATCATGCGTGACGTAGAGCGAGGTTATGGCGAAGCGGTGCAGCAGCCTCTTGATCTCGACGCGCGTTTGCGCACGCAGTTTGGCGTCCAGGTTCGAGAGCGGCTCATCAAAGAGAAAGACGCGCGGCCTGCGCACGATCGCACGTGCGATGGCGACGCGCTGTTGCTGCCCACCCGACAGTGTCCCCGGTTTGCGTTGCAGAAGAGCGCGGAAGCCGATTCCCATGATCTCCGAGGTTATGCGGATACGCTCTTCGGCCTCGCTGTCCGGCGCCTTGTGCATTTGAAAGAAGAAGGAGAGATTGCCGCGTCCTTCAAAGTGAGGATAGAGAGCGTAGTTCTGGAATACCATGCCGATGTAGCGGTCTTTGGGCGGCACGTCGGCCATGTCCTGGTCATCGTAGAAGAGCTCGCCGCGATAGTCTGCCTCCAGCCCCGCGACCACTCGCAGCAACGTACTCTTGCCACAGCCGGATGGTCCCAAAACGGCCATCGTCTGTCCCTCGGGGACGTTCAAGTTCACTCGGTCCAGCGCCAGCACGCGCCGGGGCTCTCCCAGCGCCTCGTCGGACGATGAGCCGCGCAGACGCGGAATCCCCGCCCCCTGATTTGGCCGGCTGTGAAGCCCGAACTCCTTGGTTACTTCACTGAGGCGGATCGAAGCCATCTTCCTTCCCTTTCCCAGCCTCCGGTTCGTCGCAGATTCAACGCCATTGTACAGGCAGTTGCAGCGAAGCGCGAACGGGTTGAAAACAGTGGGCTCGTCCACCGTCCTCCGGGAGGAGAGAAGAGGCCCATTTGCGCTGATCCCGACAATCAGTGTAACCTGAATTGGCGTTGAAAACAGCCTTTCAAGCCAGAAATTTCGAGGGTCAAGACGGTGGCGAACGGCGCGAACCGGCCTACGATGAACAACAAGGAAGTTGCCGACCTGTTTCGGTCGATCGGCCAGCTACTGCAAATCCTGGACGAGAGCCGCTTTGTCGTCATGGCCTATCAGAATGCCGCGCGCACGGTCGATGGCCTCGAAACGGACATTAATGAGGTGGCGGCGTCAGGTGGGCTGGAAGATCTCCCCAGGATCGGCAAGGCAATCGCCGAAAAGATTGCTACGCTGCTCGAAACCGGCTCGCTTCCGTACTACGACGAGCTGGCGTCGCAGGTCCCCGAAGGCGTTGTGGCCATGATGCAGGTGCCGGACGTCGGTCCCAAGACGGTAAGGCGGCTGTGGAAGGAGCTGGACATCGCCAGCGTAGCGGCGATGCAGACGGCCGCGGAGCAGGGCAGATTGCGGGGGCTGAAAGGGTTTGGCGCCAAGACCGAAGAACGAATCCTCAAGGGAATCAAGCTTCTCGAGAGCCGGTCCGATGACCGTACGCCGATCGGGGCGGCGCTCCCGGCGGCGCAAGAGCTTGCGCAGACGCTTCGAGACCAGGCAGGGGAGGTGTTGGAGCGAATCGAAGTTGCCGGCAGTCTGCGCCGCTGGCGCGAGACCACGGGCGAGATCCGGCTGATTGGGGTCAGCCATGCTCCGCAGAAGGCGCTACAGCAGTTCATGGGCCTGCCGCAGGCTGCAGAGGTGCTGGAGAGGGGCGAAAGAGATGCGCGCGTCCTGCTCTCCAACGGGATGCAGGCTGCGCTCAGCCTGGTAGAGGCAGGAAACTGGGGCGCTGCACTTTGCCATGCAACGGGGAATCGAAAGCATCTGGCCGCGTTAAGGGAACAGGCGCAGCGTGCCGGCTTGCACCTCGACGAGAATGGCCTGGCGCCTGCAGACCGCTTTGACGCCGTCGACGACGACGGCCGCGGCGCACTCGCCAGCGAAGAGGGGTTCTATGAGCTGATCGGCCTGCAATGGATAACGCCCGAGCTGCGCGAGGGCGGCGAAGAGATCGACGCCGCGCAACGCCGGGCGTTGCCACAGCTAATCGAGCAAGGGCAGATCAGCGGCGAAGTTCACGGCCATACAACCTGGAGCGACGGCAAGGCCTCAGTTGCCGAGATGGCGGAGGCCGCACGGAGCAAGGGCTATCGCTACTGGGCCGTCACCGACCACAGCATCGGCCTGGGGGTAACCGGGGGCGTGGACGGCGCGGCGTTGATCGCGCAACGCCGCGAGATCGATGCCGTTAACGATAGATTTGCTGCCGCTGGCGTTGACTTCAGGCTGATACAGGGCACCGAAGTCGAGGTCTTGGGCGATGGAGAACTGGGACTACCCGACGACGTGCTAGCTTCGCTCGATGTCGTGGTCGCCAGCATTCATATCGGCCTGCGCCAGGATCGCGAGCGCATCACCGAACGATGCCTGAAGGCGGTCCACAATCCCCACGTGGACGTGATCGGCCATCCGACCGGCCGGCTGCTGGGCCGGCGCGCGCCCTCGGAGATCGACATTGAGCGCGTGATGTTGGCGTGTGCCGAGACGGGAACGGCCCTCGAGATCAACGCCAACCCTGCCCGGCTCGACCTGTCAGCCGAACAGGCGCGGCAGGCGGTTGAATTGGGCTGCAGAATCGTCATCAACACCGATGCCCATAGCACCGGCCAGCTCGACCTGATGCTCTACGGCATCCATACCGCCCGCCGGGCATGGCTGCGCCACTCAGACGTGCTGAACACGCGTCCGCTGGACGAACTGCTTGGACTGCTCAAAAGGAATCAATCCGGGAGGTGCACAAAGTGACCGAAGACGCCAAGCGTCCGGACCTCGAACCGGAGATGGACGAGCCGATCTTCAGAACGGATGATGCAACCCCCGAGCAGTCGAAATCTGATAGAGTTCAGGACGCGGATTCCGGGCAGACCTGGGAATCGGGAAAAGACGGGCCTGGACGGGAGGATCACCAAGAGGGCGAGCCGGCGTTCGGAGAACCGATCTTCCCTCCGGATGAACATGCTTCGGACCCGGCGCAACCGGTGTTTTCGCCGGACGCAGAACCTGACCCAGAGCCGGACGCGCTGGACAGCTTAAGTACCGGCTTGTCAGGTTCGCCGGAGCCGGCGTTTGGCACCGAGTCCAACGCCATACAGGACGCTGACTTTCGGCCGGTGCCGGATGCGGGGGATCCTCTGTTCGGGCCCGACACTGAACAGACCCTACCCTCACCTGATCCGATGTTGCGGGGGCAGCCCGAAACGGCCGGCGAGCCGTATTCAGCAGAAGCACCTGGATTCGAGGAAGTATCGGACGAAGAGCCGGCCTTTGAACCGGCGCTGGAGGCAACTCCGCAAGACGAAGCCTCTGCCGGGAGTGAGGCGATAGGTTCGGCGGGCTGGGTGAATATCTCGCCGGACTCAGGGATGTCGGTCGAGCCGCTTCCTGAAAAGGAGTATGCGTTATTCGACGAAACGCCCGCGGCCGACGTTGCGATGACACCGCCGCCGCGCCGCAAGCTCGGCCGGACCGGACCGGTGTGGGTAATCGGTGGCATCGTGCTGGTTGTCATCGTAGGGTTGGTGTGGCTGGCAGTTTCGAGGCTGACGGGAGGGTCGGAGGACGTGCCACCGACAGCGGCCGAGCCGACGGTACAGCAGGTGGAGGAAGCCTCGCCGACACCGGAACCGGCGACGCCGACGACCGAGGCGCAGCCGGAGCCTACGCGGGTGATGTTGCCTGTTCTCAGCAATGTCAAGGTCGGCGAAACAGGAGGCGAGGGGGTCATGCTGCGCGCCGATCCAAATCTGAACGGCGGGTTTGTTGCGGTTATTCCGGAAGGTGAAACGGTGGTCGTGCTGGAGCCGGAACGGGAGGGTGATCCGTATCCGGTCGATGCCGACGGCCACCTGTGGTACCGTGTCAGGGTGCCCGGTCTGCTCGACGCGGATGGCGTTCCCCTGGCAGGCTGGAGCGCGTCTGACTTCTTTGTCATGGACGAATAGCAATGCCTCTTTCGTATAGACATTTACAGCTCCCTCATCACAACCCATTCACACAAAAGAACTTCATCAGAGTCTTCAGACGACAGAAGCCATCTTGAACCTCATTTTCCCCATCTAATGAACAAGACTCGAAGGCGGGTCGATGATCTGCGCGATCTGATACTGCATCACCAGCACCGCTACTACGTGCTCGACGATCCGGAGATCAGCGATGCCGCATTCGATGCGCTGTTCAGGGAACTTCAGACGCTGGAAGAACAGAATCCTGAACTGTCGGATCCGAACAGCCCAACGGTGCGCGTCGGCGGTGCCGTCGCAGAACGATTCGAAAAGGTCGATCACCAGGTCCCCGTTTTAAGTCTAGCCAATGCTTATGGAGAGGAAGATCTGCGAAGGTGGCGTGGGCGGCTGCTGCGGCTGTTGCCGGAGGAGGAGCAGGGGCTGCTTGCCTACGTTGTGGAACCGAAGTTTGACGGCCTGACCGTAGTTTTGCGGTACGAGAACGGCAGCTTCACGCTCGGCGCGACGCGCGGCGACGGTGAAGTCGGCGAGAACATCACGCCCAATCTGAAAACTGTACGTCAGTTACCGCTGCAGATTCCCGTAGCCTCGCAGGACGGGGTTGCCGCGGCGACGTCGCTTCCTCCTCCGCGCCGGCTGATTCTGCGCGGCGAGGTCTACGTGGAGGAGGACGACTTTGGGGAATTCAATCGCACCCAGGAGGAAAAAGGGGAGCGGACGTACGCCAATCCACGGAATTTCGCGGCGGGCTCGCTGCGTCTGCTCGACAGCAGCATCAGTGCCGAGCGTCCCCTCAAGCTCTGGACCTATCAGACATTCCTGCTCGAAGCGGAGATTGAGCCCCCGCTCTCCCACTGGGACTCACTCGAACTTCTGCGGGGGTACGGTTTCCCAGTTTGCGACGAATCACGCCGCTTCAGTGACGAAGAGTGGGAAGAACTGGTCGGCTTTGTCACGAACTGGCAAGCGCTGCGTCAACGTTTGCCATATGAACTCGATGGCATGGTTGTCAAGGTGGACCTGCTGTCGCAACAGGGCCGGCTGGGCTTCACGGGCAAAGATCCCCGCTGGGCAGTCGCATTCAAGACTGGCGGTGAAGAGGCGACAACCAGGCTCATGGACATCGGCATCAAGGTGGGACGTACGGGCGCGATCACGCCGAACGCAGTCCTCGAACCTGTGTCCATCGGCGGCGTGACCGTCCAGGCCGCTACGCTGCACAATGCCGACTACGTTGAAGAGCTGGACATTCGCATCGGCGATACCGTACTTGTGAAGCGGGCCGGGGACGTCATTCCCAAGGTGCTCCGACCCCTTCCGGAGCTGAGAGACGGAAGCGAAAAGCCCTGGAAGATGCCGGCAGAGTGCCCCTCCTGCGGCGAATGCCTCGTGCGCCCGCCCGAGGAGGCGGCCACCTACTGCTTCAACAACGCCTGCCCAGACCAGCTCGTGCGCAAAGTCGAGTATTTTGTGTCACGCGGCGCCATGGATATTGTCGGCTTCGGTACCAAACAGGCAGAGTTGTTTGTAGGGAACGGTTACATCCAGACGCTGGCCGACGTCTATCGGCTGCCGTGGGAACAGATTGAAGAACTAGAAGGCTATGGCGACAGGCGAGTCGAAAACCTGCGCCTGGGCGTTAGAGAGAGCAAGAGCAGGGGGGCGACCCGCCTTTTGACTGCGCTTGGCATCCGCTTTGTCGGTTCGGTCGTAGCCGAGTTGCTGATGGAACAGTTCGACGCGATCGGCGAGCTGATGGAAACCGACGTAGAGACGCTTGGCGAGATTGAAGGCGTCGGCCCCAAAATCGCCGAAGCGGTCGTCTCCTATTTTGCCTTGGAGCCGAATCGGGCGCTTGTGAACTCGTTTGCCGACCTTGGCGTCGACCTGGCTACCCCGCACGGCCGACGAGCCGCGGTGCCAGATGAGCAGCCCTTCGCCGGCAAAACGTTTGTAATCACCGGAACGTTGCCGTCCATGAGCCGAAGCGAAGCCAAGAGCCGCATCGAAGCGTGGGGTGGCAAGGTCACGGGCAGCGTCAGCAGCAAGACGGATTTCCTCCTCGCTGGCGAGAAGGCGGGCAGCAAATTGGAAAAAGCAGAGCGACTGGGGATCCGGATCCTATCGGAACAAGAGCTGCTGGCAGGCGGTGCGCACATGGTGCAGCCGGCCTAGATAGCCGACGGCAACGAAGAGACGAGCGCGCACGCGACAGCCGGTTGTGGCACAATTCCTGCTCTTTGGATAGAATTCAAGATGCTGAACAACGAAACACAGCCGTCCGGAGAGGAACCTGGGGCTGCTGATCCGGTATCGTCCGAGTTGCAGCCTGATGCAGCGGTGCTGGCGTTGTTGCGCGAGGGCGCGACCCTGGCCTCAGCGCAAGACTTGCCGGCCGCGGCACAGCGGTTCGCAGGCGCGGCAGACGCGGCTGTCGAGGTGGATGACCGTGCTGGATTCGCGCGAGCGATGGCGCAGCTTGCCGTGCTGGAGGAATCCAGGGGATCGATCGACCGCGCGTTCGCCTGCAATCAGAAGGCCCAGGAGACTTTCATCGCGATCGGCGATGCTGCGGGGCTTGTGCAGGCGTTTCGCGTTGACGGATTCCTGCACGTGCGGAGCGGGAATATCACGGCCGCAGCGACCTCGTTTGCCAAGGCCGTGACTCTCGCACTACAGCGCGATGCCGGTATGGTGCTGTCGACGCTCGATCAGGTCGTACCGGTCGCCCGTCATCTGATCGACTCCGACCAGCTGCCGGCCCTTTTGCCCCTGGGAGTCGCTCTGCAGAAGGCGGTTGATAGCGCCGGGCCTGGCCAGCTGCCGGATATGGATGATTTTTCCGAGATGGCGAAGACCGTGGGCGACCTGCTGGCTCCCCTGGGGGTGATCGCCGAGGAGCCATCCCTCACTGCAGCGCAGCGGCGAAAACTTGCCGCCCGCGCCACCCACCAGGCCTGGCTCATCGACGCGCTGACGAGAAAACGCTGGGCCCTGGCCGAGCTTGTGAGGGAAACGTTGCAGACCAAACTGAACTTTCATGAAGACTTGGACTGATTGTCATGACTGAAATCTGGACACCCGGCAGCCCACCACCGTCACAGCCGGCGGGCGGAATAGAACTCCCCAAGGGGTTTTCGACTTCGCGTCGCAAAGAAGAGGAAAAGCCGGAAACGCAAAGCGAAGACCAGGCCCCTGTACAGCCCGATTCCCAGGAGAGGGAGGCTGCCGCAGCCGCGTCTGACAGCGATTCGGAGCGCGAGCGATCACAGCCCGAGCTGGACCTGTTGTTTCCGCCCGCGGGTGTGCAGGTGACCTGCCCCGGCTGCGGTGTTGCCTACACGGCGGCGGTGTTCACAATTGTCGATTTCGGAGCCAACCCGGAGCTCAAGCCGATGGTGCTTGGCGGCCAGATCAATACGGCAGTCTGCAGTGCCTGCGGCGCGGGCGGGCCTCTCAGCGTACCTCTAATGGTCCACGATCCTGAACACGAGTTTTTGGGCGTCGTCGTTCCGGGCCAGGCCCGCATTGACGACATGCAGCTCCAGAAGACAATCGGCGACATGAGCCAGGCCCTGATGGGCCGCCTGCCCTCCGACGAGCGCCGCGGCTATATGCTACAGCCGCAGCAGTTCTTCGAGTGGGACTCGCTGATGGAGAAGCTGTGGGGATTCGAAGGCGTAACGCCGGAAATGCTGCGCCGCCGACGTGAGCAGTCCGAGCTGATTGGCAGTCTCATTCGGCTTGGAAGCGACGAGGCGGCAATGCAGATGGTCGTGGACCGCAACAAGGGCCTGGTCGACTCGAGCTTTTTCGTCCTGTTGAGCCAGGTGATCAATGCTCTTTCCGCCGAAGGCGAGTCGGAGCAGCTCGAGGCCATTCTGAATTTGCGCAACTCCTTGATGGAGACGACCGAAGCCGGCAAGGAGCTGAGGGCGCTCGAGGAGCGAGTCCAGGATGCGCTGGGCAAGATCGGGCCAGGCACGTCACGGAACGAGCTGCTTTCACTACTTGTGGAGTACTGGCTTAAGGGTGAAAGCGGTGAGGCGATTGCTTCCGCAGTCCTTAACGCCGCGGCCGCACTGACCGACTACCAGTTTCTTCTCGGCCTGGCCGACCGTCTCGAAGGCACCGACGATCCCGAGGAACGGTCCGCCCTGATCGCCATTCGCGAACTGGTGGTTGAAATTGGTGAGCAGCGCAGCCAGAGCCAGCAGATGGCGGCACAACAGGTCCAGGCCGTCCTGCAGAAGGTCCTTCAAGCTCCTGACACCGACGCAGCCCTGCAGGAAAACGCGGACCAGATCGATGAGATGTTTCTCGCGGTTCTGGCATCCAACATCCAGCAGGCGGAAAAGAACAGGGCCGCCTTCGCCGTGCAGAGACTGCGCTTGATCTACCAGAAGGCGGTCGCGATTGTCGAAGAGCGCCTTCCGCCGGAGCTGAGGTTGCTCAACCGGCTGCTCGCCGCGCCAGACGAGGGAACACTGCGACGCCTCTTGCAGGAGAGTCGCGCCGATCTTTCGCAGGAGTTTGTCGACGCGTTGAAATCGCTGGAAGAGCGCTTCAGCGGCGAAGGAAATATGGCGCTGGCAAACCGAGTCAAGAGCATTCGCGGGCAGGTCGCGTTGCTGCTTTAGGCATCTTTATCCGGCCTTCTGGCCACCATGCATTTGTCAAAAGAGCGTATGACTGACTCCAATGCTATCGCAGCCGAGCTAGTAACCTCCGGCACCGAAATCCTCCTCGGCGATATCGTCGACACGAATGCTGCCTGGATCGCGCAGCAGTTGCGTGAAATCGGCGTCAATCTCTACTTCAAGACCACGGTTGGCGACAACGAGCCGCGGCTGCGCGGCGTGTTGGAGATGGCCCTGGCCCGCAGCGACGTTGTCCTCATCACAGGTGGGCTCGGACCCACAGCGGACGACATCACGCGCGATGCAATCGCAAACGCGACCGGCTGTCCACTCGAGAGCCAGCCGGAGATCGAAGCCAATCTGCGCGAAAGGTTCGCCCGTTGGGGGTATCGCCAGATGAGCGAGAACAACCTGCGCCAGGCTTTGATCCCCGAATCGGCGACGGTGCTTGAGAATCCGGTCGGCACCGCGCCGGGATTCATCACGGTTGACCGCCGCCAGGGACGGGAAGGCAAGGTCATCGCCATGCCAGGCGTGCCGCGAGAGATGAAGCAGATGATGAACGATCTCGTGCTGCCCTATCTGCGCGAGTTGACGGGCGGGGTAGGCGTCATTCGCCGCCGCATCCTGCGGACTGTCGGCATCGGTGAGAGCAATCTGGACGCGGAGCTGGGCGACCTGATGAACAGCGCCAATCCGACGATGGGCCTTGCCGCCCACCTGGGGCAGGCCGACGTCCGCATCGCGGCCCGTGCCGAAACCATAAGCGAAGCCGAACTGTTGCTCGACGAAATGGAAGCGCGCGTGCGCGCAGTGATCGGCGAATATGTCTACAGCACGACGCCGGACGAAACCGTGGAAGCGGTGCTGGCGCAGCTGCTTGTCCAGGCTGAAGCGCAAGTTGCACTGCTTGAAACGATGTCCGGCGGCGCCATTGCCGAGCGGATGCGAAGCGGAGCCGGTCCCGAGGACTCGCGCATACACGCGGTCGACGAACCGTCCCAGGAGACGAGGCGGATGCTCGACCGCCTTTCGCAGAGCGACGCGGCCAGAGAGCTGGCTTTACATTTGCGCAACGAGCTCGGGGCCTCGCACGGCCTCGCAGTTATCACCAGCGGCCGCCCCGATGAGTCTTTCCATTCGAACCGGGGCGGCGAGACCTGGATCGGCTGCGCCGGTCCAAATCGAACAGAGGTTGTGCGCTTCCCCTTTGGCGGCGCGGACCGCCTGACGAATGCGTGGGTAGGCAACAGGGCGATGGATCTGCTCCGTCGCATCCTGCTTGGCATTGATGTATAGCAAGCGGGCTGCTCTCCTGTAGATCCGGGAGAAAAGAGGGGGACGAGCCGGTCTAGCTTCCCACTCCTCACTCCTCACTTCTCACTAACTCTCTGCCCCCAAATTAGCTTGACGGGCGCCCGGGCGAGGGAGCTTCCATCCGCCCCGTGTTTCCGAGGTACAGTTCGGACATGAGCATCAGGCGTAACTTTCCTGTCCCACCCCGGTCTTCGCGCAAACCAATTCGACGCGGGCTTCCCGCTTTCGTCCGGCCTTACTTGCTGCTGATCTTCGGCAGCGCCATTGTGCTCAGCTTCTTCGTTGTGAGCTCCGAGGTCTCCGGCGACAAGAGCGGTTCGGTCGAGACCGCCCATTCAGAGGATGCCCTCGCCGGCAGGGAGCCGGGCGTCTCGCCGGACGGTCCTCGAGATCAGCAACCTGTCGAATCGCCGGTTCAAAAGCCGCAACAGGTACCGCCGAATCAAGCCCAGGTCGAAGTCCCACCGACCGCCACACCAACGCAGACCCCGACGCCAACGGCGACACAGGTTCCGATTGCCACAAATACACCCCTGCCAACGCGTGAGATCGTCGACCTGAGCGCAACCACGAACGTGCTGATATTGGGCAGCGACCGGAGGCCGGGCACGCCCAACTGGCGCACCGACGTCATCATGTTGCTGATGATGAATCCGGATCTTGGCGAGGCGGCCGTCATATCCTTTCCCCGGGATATGTATGTGGATTACATTCCCGGCCACCAGCCCAATCGAATCAACGTCATCGACTATCTGGGCGAGATGGACGCGCCGGGAGGCGGTGGACCCAGACTGCTGACTTCGATCCTCGAGAGACGGCTCGGCCTCTCGATCGATCATTACGTTCGCTTCCAGTTCGACGGCTTCACGCGACTGATTGATCAGCTGGGCGGGCTCAGAATCTACGTCGACTGTTACCTCTACGAATACTATCCGGAGGAGGGCATCTACCTAAACCTGCCCCCCGGCGAGCATCTGCTGAGCGGGCAGCAGGCGCTCAGCTACGTGCGCAGCCGCAGATCGGGGGGCGGCGACCTGGAGCGCGCCCGCCGGCAGCAGCGCGTCGTCTGGGCGCTGCGCAAGCAGCTCTCCGACCTCAATTGGAATCTGATAACTCAGGGGCGTGGCCTCTATGAGGCGCTGCGTTATTCGGTTGAAACGGATGTGGGCATCCTGGACGCGCTGAAGTATGCCCGATTCGGTCTTTCGCTTAACGAATCCAACGTAAAGGGGATGGTGCTGGGGGCGCCTGCGCTGACACCTGCCTGGCGACAAGAGATGTCAGTCTTTCTGGTGGACTGGATCTATGTTGCGACCGAACTCGGGCGCGTCTTCGACCGACCTCCTCTGGTCGAAACGAATACGGCGCTCAGCCCCAATCGACCACAACCGGCCGACGACGGCGGCGCCGACGCCGTGACCCGGGCGGAGTGCCCTTCGGCAAACATGTTTCTTCCCGGCGAGCGGTCCCTGAGCGCCAGATAAGAGGCCAAGCGCGCGTTAGCGCTTCTGTAGCAGATACCAGCTCGAGGTCCGGGCAGTGTGCGTTGTTGGAACGCCGGTCTCCTCGGCCACGATCTGCATCCCACTTCCGAATAGTGAAGCTACCTCACCCTCATACATCCCGCGTGCCCCCGGCCCCTCACCGGCCTGCCGTTTGAACGCATAGAGGTGAAAGTGTCCTTGCGAACGCAACGCCGACGTAACGCTTTCGGCATACGCGGGCCGGCTCTCATCCGGCAGACTGTGCAGGCAGCCGATATCCAGCGCGTAGACCGCCTCCAACTCGCCTACTGGCATGCGTCCGACGTCGGCCTGGACAAATGCTGCTCCTCCGGCGGGCGGGTTGAAACCCGCCTCCCTGCTGGCGAGCAGGCGGTCGTGCGCCAAGCACAGTGCCTGGCCGGAGTGGTCGAAACCAATCGCGAACAGGCCCTGCTTGGCCAAGAACAGCGTGTTCAACCCTGTGCCGCAGCCAATATCGAGCGCGAATGCACCGGCGGCCGGCGGCTTTCGCTCCTGCCAGAAGCGTCGCACTTCCGGCGGCGTTATCCCAGTGTCCCAAGGCGTATGCCCGCTGCGGTAACGGTCGTCCCAGTGCGACCGCGAATGGCTTCCGCTTTCTTCGCTCATCGATCAAGCCGGATTCGGCCGGCGACACTCCCTTTCTCTTGCGTGAGTGTCAGCTGTCTAGGACGCCACTGCCTTCGCCGCGCTGGCCGCGCGCTTCGGCAAAGTCCCGCGCCTCTTCAAAGCTGTCGAAGTCTTCGGTAATGAACTCGATTATCCGCTCGGCCAGCGTCACCGGCGCCTCAATCATGGGGCTGTGGCCGACGCCGCGCAGCACTTCGAGATTGGCCGCTCCCGGGATAGACAACAGGGAGCGCGTCGCAGCCTCCTTGTCGACGATGATGTCGTCACTTCCCTGCACGACCAGCGTTGGCAACGTGAGCCCTCTTGCCTCTTCCTGGCGATTCCAGCGGGTAAGCGCCTCGGCGACTGCGGTAAACGCAGCCGGGGCCATCCCTGCCGCGTCTTCAACAATTGATTCAAAGAAGACTTCGAATTCGGCCGGACTCATCGTGGGGGGCGGAACGGCGGGCATGAGCGAGGCAAGGGCGCGCCGCAACAGCGCACGATCCTCCCGCATTTGCGCCAGCACTTGAAGGCCTTCAAGAGGCGTAAACGCCCCTTCGATCGGCACGCTGTCAACGAGAATCAGGCTGTGTACCCTCTTCCGGTGACGCAATGCGAACTCGATGGCGATCGCTCCGCCGCTGCCGTGTCCTACCAGATCGAACTCTGTCAGCCCCAGCCCGTCAACCAGACCAAAGAAATCAGCGGCCTGCTCCTCAATCTCGTAGCCGCGCTCCGAGCGGCTGCTCAAGCCGCATCCGCGCAGGTCGGGCGCCAAGGCGTGTATCGAATCCGGCAATATGGCGCAGAACGGCTGCCACCAGAGGCTCGACGCGTGCGAACCATGCAGGAGCAGCAGGGGCACGCCGTCGTCGTCGCCCCACTCACGGTAGTGGAACTTCAAGCGTGAAGTCTCTAACCAAGGCATCGTATTTGATTTCGCATAGTCATTACAAGACTCAATTTCACACCCAACAACAACCAAAACAATCATCCACGCCGATTCATTTCCCGACCTGCTTCCTCCTCTTCGGGAACGAAAATCAGCAGCAGAGCCGCTGCCGCCGGCTCAGCTTCCGGGCCCTTCACCCGGCCGACCTCCTCCTCGGCGAAGATTAGTCCCCCGCGCACAACCGTCCCATCAGCCTCCAGCCATCCCAACGTCCCGCCTTCAAACAGTCCGGGACTTCTGATTTCCCCGTTGGCGGTAATGGAGCCAGTCTCCTTCTCACCGAATCGCGTTTCACGGAACACACGCCAGCCGGCTCCGTCCTTCTCGTATCGCCCAATGCGGACACCCTGTTCCCAGCGCAGCCGGTAAGTCCCCCCGCGTGACAGGAAGCCTACTGCATCTTCGCCTCTGCTGCGCAAGCGATAGATGTTTGTGCGCTCGCAACCCAATTCGTGCTTTTCTTCCATGGCCGGATTCTAACACCTCGTAGGGCCCTCGACAATCACTTAGGACCACTTTGATAGTAAAGAGACCCAGTCCTGCAGCCGAGAACCTCCGGGCGCGACGCCGGGCCTCATCTTCATTTCCCTTTCCTTTACATTTGAACCCAGACCTCTCATTTCGCCCGGCCACTGCAGACGCAGACCTTGTGCGCTCCATGGCACAACAGATGAACAGGCGGCTACAGATCTAGAGGATCAGGCCAAGAGACATCAGTAGACCGTAAATGAGCGAGAGTTGGGCCGTTGCGGCCAGCTGGGCGTTTAGGGCCGTCCCTGTTGCACTGTAGAGCATACGGGCTCTGTTGAATGCCAGTGGCAGACTAAGGAGGGGGAGCAGAACGGCCGGCCCGCGTTCGAAGCCAAGCCATAGGGAGAAAGGGGCCGCGTATGCGAGCACAAGAAGGAGAACGTACTGGAGACGAGAATTGCGGGCGCCGATCAGTACCGCCAGAGTTCGCTTGCCGGCTCGGGCGTCGGTGGCGATGTCGCGCAGATTGTTGACGACCAGTATGGCGGTGATGAGCGCACCGACGGGAACGGCGACAACGAGGACGACTCCAGACAGCGCGCCGGCCTGCACGAAGTAGGTTCCGGCCACGGCAACCAGTCCAAAGAAGACGAATACAAACAGGTCTCCTAGTCCGTAATAGCCGAACGGGAAGGGCCCGCCCGTGTAGAGAACCGCCGCCACCAGCGATGCCAGGCCAACGGCGAGAATCGGCCAGCCACCTACCTGGACCAGGTAGATGCCGTCCAGCAGCGCCAGTACGACGACAGCGGCCATGCCTTTACGCATCGCCTGCGGCGACAACAGACCGGCGGCCATCACCCGAGTCGGGCCGAGGCGTTCGCTGGTATCCGCGCCCTTGGCAAAGTCGAAGTAGTCGTTGGCGAAATTGGAGAGGATTTGAAGCAGGAGCGCGCCGGCCGCGGCCGCCAAGGCGGGTAACAGGGCGAAGTGACCATCCGACCAGGCCATTGCCGTTCCCACCAGCACCGGAGAGATGGCGGCAGGCAGCGTTTTTGGCCGCACAGCCAGCAGCCAGGCGGACAAGCGATGGTTCAAACCCGATTGCCGGGGAGCCGTTTGATCTCGACCGCCGTCGCCGGCGCTCATGCATTCACCCCACAGCAGGATCTCTCGCTGGCTCGCATGGAAGCCCTAAGCTTGCTGCATGTTCCGAACCCTGCGCGCAACCCAAAGCCCGAACCAGAAGATCCCGGCCAGCGCGAATACAGAGCCGTATTCGATGAGCGGAATACGTATGATTTCATTCATTCTGGCCCACCCAAGCTGGCCGTAGACCAGCAGCGCCAACGCGACAAAACTGCCCAGAATTACCAAGCGGCTGCGCAGCGACAGGCCGAGACCATACATTTGCGTGATGACCAGGATGCCAGCAAATCCGAAGAAAAACATCGACCAGATTCCATTGCCTTGCATCACAGCCACCAGCGTCCCGTGGACAAGCACCAGGACCTCCAGCGTAAAGGTCCACCACCGGTTTGTGTGTATTCGCGTGTAGAAGAGGCTGCCCTGCAGCAGCAGCAAGAACATGTAGAAGAACCCGATTAGATGGCCCGACGTGGACACCATAGGATGAAACCAGAAAGTGTAGATGATCGCCCAGGCGAAGAAGTAGCCGTGGTAGGTACGGGCGAATCGGATGACCTCCTTTGAAAACGGCGCGGGCCAGCCAAAGAATTGACCGCGGCGTTTATTTTCCATCAGTAGGACCCATACGAGAAGAACGATGACCGCCCCCTGGCTACTCCAGATCGACGTGTCCTGCGCCAGGCCGTCATACCAGATGTGTGTCTGCGCCAGGTGAAGCAATATGAAGAAGGCGTTCGCTGCAAGCGCCCAAATGTTTGCCCGGTGAAGACCATTCGTGTAGCGGTGCTTTCGATACAGCTGGGCATAGTAGACGATGCCCCAGATGACCAGCTGATGGGCGAGGTAGAATCCCCATGAAGTCGCGCGGGTCCAGAATGTCGGTGCCGGCAGCTTCCAGTAGTACCAGCTTGCGCCAGTGTCCGGCAGAAGCTCGATGCCCTGCAGCCGATAGTCGAGTGCCCAGACCAGCGCTGTGAAAAAGGCGCTGAATGCGACACCGGCCCACAACACTCTAGTGGATGATATTGACGGATGACTTGTGGCTACCATTGCGTCCGTGCTCCGGTCCTGTCTTTTCTCGCCCGATCTTTGCCTCCGCTCGACAGATTGGTCGGGCCGTTCTGTGTCAACTTTGTGCATACTGTGAATCAGCCTCCTTGATGATTCGCATAGTCATTACTGACTCTTCACAACCCAACCATCCTACAACAGAGCCCGCAACGCATCTTCAACACCCGAATAGACGTATTCATATCCCGCATCCTGCAATCGCGCGGGTACGGCGCGCTGACCGTCCAGCAGAACCGTCGACATCTCCCCGAATATTGTCTGCAGGGCGAAAGAAGGTGTCGGTACGAACGCGGGTCTCCGCATTGTCTTGCCCAACAGCCGCACAAAATCTCTGTTTCTGAGTGGGTCCGGCGCGGTAAGATTGTAGGGTCCGGATGCGGTCTCGGAAGCCAGCAGAAAGCGGATTGCGGCCACTTCGTCGTCTATGTGAATCCAGGGAAAGTACTGCTTGCCGCTTCCGAGCGGCCCGCCCGCAAACAGGCGGAACGGGAGCGTCATTCGCGGAAACGCCCCGCCTTCACCGCTCAGTACGACGCCGGTACGAATCACTGGCCGCCGCACGTCCATCGCTTCCACTTCCGCCGTTGAAGCTTCCCACTCTACACAGACGTCCGCCAGAAAATCGCTGCCGGCGGCTGCCTCCTCCGTCAGGATTTCGTCGGCGCAGGGCCCGTAATAGCCGACTGCCGACGACTGGACCAAGACGGCGGGCTTGGCGGCGGCCGCTGCGACCGCGGCAACGATAGCTCTGCCGGCATCAACTCGGCTTTGCCTGATCCGCCGCTTGCGTTCGGCCGACCATCGGCCGTCGGCGATGCCTTCTCCTGCCAGATTGACGATGGCGTCCACCTCTTCCATCAGCGGGCCCCAGCCTTCTGCCGACCTGCCGTCCCACTTTTCCAATCGAACGCCAGCGGCAACACGACCTCTCGACTTTTCCGGCGCCCTGGTCAAAACGATCACTTCATCGCCGTCGTCACGCAGCCCCCTGGCGAGCGCCGTTCCAATCAGGCCCGTGCCACCCGCTATCAAGACTCGCATTCCGCCTCCTCTCCGGCTATGCCCACGCGCTCAGCCCCATCTCCAGCGGATGGACCAGCGCCGCATGCCGCGGCCGCAGCCGCACGCCAAAGCTGTACTTTCCCGTGTCGTCAGGCACGAAGGTGCCCTTCGCAGAAACCGTTACGGCACCCTGGAAGTCCACCTGCTCTTCGCCGTGCAGTTGCATGG
Source organism: Caldilineaceae bacterium (assembly GCA_022827195.1). Taxonomy (GTDB): domain Bacteria; phylum Chloroflexota; class Anaerolineae; order Caldilineales; family Caldilineaceae; genus Bin5. Next base: position 366,107 of record JAJDTL010000004.1, on the reverse strand, counting down.
GTATGGTGGTCGATTCAAGCGGGACGCCGTTTTCCCCGCCTTTGCTTACGACAAGCTCCACTGCCAGGTCGTCGACCGCAATCCGCCCAGGCCGTACTCGGGCCTCGAACCCGATGTGGTCTCCAATCTCAGCCTGAGAGGGAGGCGCCCCTTCGATTGAAACACCCACAAACGGCCAAGCCTCGCGCACCGTCCGCTTCCAGAACGCGACCTGTCGCGCCAGCTGATTTCCGTGATCCCGGTACGTCCTGCCGCTCTCCATGGCCGGAACATAGTAAAGGGTCGAATACTCCGCCAGCATCCGCCGCATACTAAATCGATGTCCGCACGTGGCGATTGCCAGCCTCATGCGGGTGAGCCAAGCGGACCGCCGGGCGGCCGAACGGGGCCCGGACGGCACTACCGTATCATAGAATTCCGGCACAATTTCATCTTCCAGAATACTGTACAGGCTGTGCGCGTCGGCTGCGTCCTGGGTTTCATCATCCTTGTAGTTCCGTTCCTCGCCTATGGCCCAGCCGTTGAACCCCTGGTAGCCTTCCCGCCACCAGCCATCCAGAATACTGAGATTCGGGGCGCCGTTCATGGCCGCCTTCTGGCCGCTGGTCCCGCTCGCTTCGTAGGGCCGGCGGGGCGTGTTCAACCAAACGTCGACGCCGCTGACGAGGTGCCTGGCGACGTTCATGTCATAGTTCTCGATAAACGCTATTCTGCCGAAAAACTCCGGCTCCTGGCTGAGCCTGTAAATGTGCTCAATCAGTCCCTTGCCCATTTCGTCGGCCGGGTGCGCCTTCCCGGCAAACACGATCTGCACAGGCCGATCAGGGTCGCTGAGGATGCGCTTGAGCCGCTCGGTGTCGTGGAATATGAGCATCGCGCGCTTGTAGGTGGCGAATCTGCGGGCAAAACCGATGGTAAGCGCATTCGGGTCGAAGGCCTCCTCCACCTGCGTAAGCTTCCAGTGACCCTCGCCGTGACGCAGGAATTGCCGCTTCAATCTTGCCCGAAGAAACTCGATCAATTTGGCCTTACAGGCGTTGTGGACGGCGAGCAACTGGTCATCCGGCACCCCATCTATGGCCCCCCAGACGGCCGAATCGTCCTTTCTGTCGAGCCATCCTTCCGGGAAATAGCGGTTGTAGAGCGCTCGCAGCTCCGGCGCCAGCCACGACTCAGTGTGCACGCCGTTCGTTATGTGCCCGATCGGAATCTGATCCTCCGGCGTGCCCGGCCACAGGTCCTGCCACATTTGCCTTGATACCTCTCCGTGCAGCTCGCTGACTCCGTTATGGTACCCGCTCATTCGAAACGCGAGCACAGTCATGCTGAATTCAGCGCCCCAGTCGTGGTCGTGGCGGGCCAACCCAAGAAATCTCTCGCGGTCGATGCCCATCTGGCCCCAGTACTGCCAGAAGAACTTGTCGACCAGCTCAAAAGCAAAGGCATCGTGTCCAGCAGGCACCGGCGTATGGGTCGTGAAGACGTTGCCGGCGCGCACGACCTCGACGGCGGTCTCGAAATCGACGCCCATCTGCACCATCTCTCGCACGCGTTCAAGACTCAGAAAGGCGCTGTGACCCTCATTCATGTGCCAGACCGTCGGCTCATATCCCAGGGCCCGCAAGGTGCGCACGCCTGCGATTCCCAGCACATACTCCTGGCTGATTCGCATCTCGTGGTCGCCCCCGTACAGTCGGGCGCTCAATTCGCGGTCCTGCGGCGCATTTTCTTCTACATCCGTATCCATCAGAAAAAGCGGTACGCGGCCAACCTGGATCCTCCAGACTTTCGCATAGACCGTACGGCCCGGCAGGTCCACATGAACCACGACCGGCGTGCCGTCCGCGGCCAACGCGCGCGTTGCCGGCATTTCGGCAAAGTCGATCTTCTCGTAGATCGCCTCTTGGCGGCCGGATGCATTGATCTGCTGCGTGAAATACCCCTGCGGATAGAGGAAGCCGACGCCGACGAAAGGAAGGCCCATGTCGCTCGCCTCCTTGCAGTGGTCGCCGCTCAGGATGCCCAGACCGCCGCTGTAGATCGGAAGCGCCTCGTGCAGCCCGAACTCGGCGCTGAAGTAGGCGATCAACTCCCCCTCACGGTCGGGGAAGTTCCGTCTGAACCAGGTGTCAGCGTCACCCGACATGTAGGCGTCAAACCGTCGCAGAACCGTTTCGTAGCGCTGCATGTAGCTGTGATTCTGCGCCGCCTCGCGCAGGTTGGCCAATGAAACGCCGCGCAGGAAACGGATGGGGTTTTCGTTTACACTTTCCCACAGATCCGGGTCGATCGACTCGTAGAGGTCCTGAGCGTCCGGGTTCCAAACCCACCACAGATTGAATGCCAACTCCTGTAGACGGGCGATCGGAGCCGGCAGGTGCGGCAGTACCGAGATTGTCCCCAATATTTTCACGGCTTTGCGCTCCTCGTCTTTAGCTTCGGAAGGCCTTCAAGTCTGCGAAGAGCTTACTTCCACTTGTTTGAAACCGCCGACCATTTGTCCTTTCTTCACACATTAGTCCACCTCTCCGGTCTGTCTCAGTAACTTGCCTTGCATTCTTCGACTCCGTATACTTCTCCAGATGTCGACCAGCCTGCACCGTGACCTATGGGTCATACCCTTCATCGCTCTGCTCGCCCTACTTGTCGCGGGTCCCTTCTGGCAGATTGACGGGATTCCCATCAAAAAACGCGATGTGCAGGTGCAGGTGTAGGTGCATCTGCATCGCAGCGCGGCCATGGAGCGCTCACTGGAGCAGGGCGTCTTTTGGCCGCGCTCGTACCCCGCCGTTTACGCTGACCTGGGTCCGCCCCTCTTCCACCATTATAGCCCAGGATTGTGTTGGTCGGTAGGGTTCCTGCAACGCGCGGGCCTCGCCCTTGATCAATCCCTAAAGCTCGTGATGACCGCGGCGCTAGTCCTGGCCGGGTTTGGCGCATTCTTTTGGCTACGACATGTTTATAGCCGGGAGGCCAGCCTGGCCGCGACCTCGATGTTTCTGTTGTATCCAAGTTTCCTGACACAAACGGTCTAATGCGGTGGAGACTACCCCCAGATGTTGGCGCTTTTGCTCCTGCCGGTTTGCCTTTGGGCCTATTCGACTCTGCACCGACGCGCGCGGCCAGAACTCTGGATTTCAGCAGTCGCGGCCACCGCCGCGCACGTGCTCAGCCACAATTCGTTAGCTTTTGCCGGCGGTCTGATGCTATTGGCATACTGGCTGACGTTGGCAATCGGATTCCGAAATCTTGCAGGGCTGTTTCGCTGCGCGGCTGCAGGCGCGGTGGCTGCGACTCTATCGGCTGGATTCTGGCTACCTGCGCTGGCCGACTTACCTCCTGTCGAGAGTGAGAACGCGCAGTTGGGCGTCAACAGATTAGGCGAACTTTTCTTGCATTGGTGGCAGGTCACCGGAGTTCAATCACCCATTCTTGACAGCCGGGCCGGAAACCCGATTAGGCCGATCAACACGTTCGGGGCGGCAGCCTGGCTTTCGCTGACAGTCGGACTGACCAGCGTGCCGTTTACAATCGAACGGGATCGAAGGGTCTGGGCTTTTCTCGGGGCGGCCTTTGCGCTGGCAATGCTCATGTGTGCCACTCCAGCCACGCGCGTTGCATGGGAGAATCTGCCTGGACTAAGTCTCTTTCTCTTTCCTTCCCGCTTACTCTTGATCGCTCCGCTCGGAACCTTGCCGGCAGCGGCGTTGATGATTGACGCTTGGAGAAAGCGTCGATGGATTCCTGGCCTCGTATTGGTTTCTACCGCGTCACTGGTCATTTTCCCTTTCTTTTTCCTCGCCACACGCCTATGTTTTCTCGATTTGAGCCGGTTGAGGAGCTAGACTCGTTGCAGATGCAGGCGTACGAACATGCGGCCAACGCTTGGGGCATGACGAGCTACACCGAGCTTCTGGTACGGGGCGCCGACTAGAGATCGATCACCGGTGAGACTGTTGCGCCTGAATCAGTTGCCCTCATTTGCCGATCACCCTACGCGGCCGTCGCCGACCCGTCCGGCAGGTTCGAACCCGTTATATTGCGGTTGCACTTCCGCCCAGGCTGGAGCGCCGGAGACCAGGCGGAGCTGGCGCGCGGGCCTGCCGGCCGAACGCAGGTTACGGAGCTCCGCGTTCCTTCGCGAAGGCTGTTATTGAGCTGGGAAGGCACGGCCTGGCAGCACTGGTGGGAAGGTCTATCCATCGTTGGGCTACTCGCTGCCCTAGCCGGCACGCTGTACTTTACCTTCCGTCGCTTCAGGCAGGAAGGTGTTATCGCCGACATGCCGGTTTCCTGCACATGTACTGTCGTCGTGATGGCTGCGTGTCTCCAGGCTTTCGTCGCGGGCCGCTACGCGTTTGACTTTCTCCGCAAGGACCCTTTTTTCTTCACTCGCCGCCAGGAGAGCTCGCATTTGCCGTGGAAGGCCTGCCGACAACGCTGGGTGACGAGGAATCAGGGCAAGTGAAACTGCTGGGATGGTGGTTGTTGAGCGACGACACGGCCGCACCGGGCGAAACAGTAGGCGTCCGCCTCAACCGGCAGGCACTCCCCGAGTTGCCAGATGAATGCCACACCCTTTTGCACCTCCACACGCCCGCCATCCAGCGCTCTTGGGCATTCGGAAACCAGGGCGTGCTGCGCCCGCCCACGAGGGTGTGGGACCCGCAAAAGTACTACATCGAGACGATGCGCCTGCGACTGCCGGAGGACATTCCGCCGATTTCATATACACTTGTAGTCGGCATGGCCTCCTCGTTGGGCGAGAGGCTTCCTTTCCGGCCCGATGACGACGAGACGCCTGAATTCGAAAACGGGCAACTGGTGGCCCCGCTGCGTGTTCCCTTGCCGGACGGCGCTTCGAATTGACCGCTCATTTGCCCCTCCGTTTCGCGACCCGTATACTCAATCGAATGTCAGCGCGTTTGTCAACCAGCTTGTTGGTCATCCTCTTTGTCTCTCTCCTGGCGCTGCTTCTTGCCGGTCCGTTCTGGCAGGTTTCGGGGCTGCCTGCGGGCACTCCCGATGAGCAGCTGCATTCCCACCGCAGCGCGGCCGTTACGCGCGCGTTCGAGCAGGGCGTCTACTGGCCCCGCTGGTTTCCAACCGTCTACAACGGCCTCGGCGCGCCCACCTTTCATCACTACAGCCCGGCCTTCTACTGGCTGGTAGGCGCAGCCCATGGGACCGGCATCCGGCTGGATCATGCGTTAAAGCTCGTGATGACCGCGGCTCTCGTCCTTTCGGCGTTCGGCATCTACGGCTGGCTCCGTTTCGCGTTCAGTCCGGCTGCCGCTCTCGTCGGCGCCGCGCTCTACCTGCTCCACCCTCATACTCTCACCCGCACCTTCTACTTCGTCGGCGACTATCCCCAGATACTGGCCCTGATGCTCATGCCCGTCTGCCTCTGGGCCTCTACAGCGCTCTTCATGCAGGGCCGCTCTCGCAACTGGCTGGCCGCGATCGTCGCGATCGCAGGGCTCGCATTCAGTCACAATCTGACCGCAATGACAGGAGGAGGCGTCCTAGCCCTGTATTTGCTGCTCCTCGCGATCGGCTATAGGCGGCTGGACGCGCTGGTGCGCTGCGCGCTAGCCGCGCTGGTCGCCGCGCTCGTTTCTGCTGCTTTCTGGCTGCCTTCTCTGGCCGACCTGACCTTCGTACAGATCGACAACGCGCGCGAGGAGTTCTTCCACTTCAGCAACCATTTTCTCAGCTGGCAGGACCTGTTCGCAGTACAGTCTCCGGTCCTCGACAGCCGCGCGGGCACTCCGCTTAAGCCGCCCGTCACCTTCGGCGCTGCAACCTGGCTTGCTCTCTTCGCCGGCCTGGTCAGCGTCCCGTTCGCGGCGCGGCGTCCTGGAAGATTCTGGGGCCTGGGCGGCGCCCTGCTTGCGATCCTGCTGCTCGCGCTGACGCTCAAGGGTTCGGAACTGTTGTGGGAGCATCTTCCCGGCCTGAGCTTCGTACAGTTTCCTTCGCGCTTCCTTTCGATCGCTCCGTTCGGGGCCTTGCCCGCGGCAGCGTTGGCGGTCGATGCGTGGCGGCCGAGGCGACGCTACGTGCCTGCAGTCATTCTGCTGTCAGCCTCCGTAATCGTCCTCTCTCCCTATCTCTTTCCTTCCCACACACCCTTTACACCGCCGCGTGAAATGGAAACCTCGTCCGTCGAGGACATTCGGCATTCCGAACAGGCGGGAGGCGCCTGGGGAATGACGGGAAGCAACGAGTTTCTCGTAAAGGGTGCGGACATGGAGGTGATCGCCGGTCACAGCCCAGAGCCGCCGGCAGTGGACGTCACCTGGCGTTCCCCTCACGAAGCAGTCGCAGATCTGACGGGCAAGGCAGAGCCGGTCCTGCTGCGGCTGCACTTTCACCCCGGCTGGAGCGCGGGGTCACAGGCCGCGCTGGAGCCAGGTACTGCCGGATGGATGCAGGTGTCCGAACTCAGCGAACCGGACCAGCCGCTCGTGATTCGCTGGCGCGGTACCGTTTGGCAAGGGCGGGGCGAAATCCTTAGCCTGATTGGCGTTGGGGCTGCCGTGCTTGGCTTTTTCGTCATCGCGTTCAGACGTCGGCAGCGCGCCGGATCGGCCCTGTCGCAGCCGACAGTCGGGGCCGCCCTGATTGAGCCCCATCCTGCCCTTCTATCCGTCGGCGCGACGGTCGTCTGCCTGCTCGCCTTCAACACTGCCCGCCTTGCCATCAATGGGTCCGACCGCGGTCCCTTCCTCCTGCACTCCGCGCCGGGCCAACTGGCGTTCGACGTGCAAGGGGAGCCGGTCGTTCTCGGCGACGCCGGCGGGCCTCAGGTAACTTTTCTTGGGTGGAAAATGGTCAGAGGCTCATCGCCTCGCCCAGGCGACCCGATCATCGTCCGGCTCTACTGGCAGCCGCACGGCAGGATCCGCGAACGTCTCAACGGCTTCATGCATCTCTACACGCCGGCGATCAAGCACTCGTGGGCCACCGGCAACCGCGGCGTTGGGCGACCCGACTCCCAGTGGTGGGACCCCAGCAAATACTACGTCGACGAACTTCGCCTTGTCGTTCCTCCGGACCTGCCGCCGATAAGCTACTCGCTCATCGCCGGGATGGTCGCTTCCTCGGGCGAGAGAATGACCGTGCCTGGGTCGGACGTGGACAATATTCTCTATTTGCGGGACATGGAGGTGAGACCGACCCGGCCGGGCCTGTTCCAGAGGATACGGCCTGGAGTCTCGGCGCGCGCTGATACGGGCGACGGTCTGCGCCTGCAGGGCTACGACTTGCAGGCATCGCCCGGCGGGCCGCATCTTCGACTCTTTTGGGAGACCGGCGACGTGCCGACCGCCGACTGGGTCACGTACATTCATCTGCACAACCGACTGGGAGAACGCGTCGCCCAGTTCGACGGCGCGGCGCTGAAGGGGCTTGTCGGCACCAGCGACTGGCGTGCAGACACGCTTTACGTCGACCGCCGTCAACTCAAGTTGCCGGATGGGCTGTCAGAAGGGGAGTACGTACTTCGTATAGGCCTATTCGACCTGGCCGGCGGGGTGAGACTGCCATTTCTTCCAAGAGAGGAGCCGGACAGGTTTGAAGACGGTCAGCTACTGATTCCGCTGAGGATTCTGCCACCTGAAGCCGACCCGGAAAGCTGCTACATCTGCGAAGGCGACCGGTAGGCGGCGACTTGACTCACTAACCGACGGCAAGCGCGGGCGTTCACTCTCTGTCCACAATCCAGTGCTGGCCCTCGCGCGCCAGCAGGTCGCCCGACTCCGAGGGTCCCCACGTACCCGCTGGGTAGTTCGGCAGGCGGTACGGGCCAGAACCATTTGCAGCCAGCGACTCCTGCATATGCCAGCCCTCCAGCACCTGGGTGATCCGCTGCCACGCGATCTCGACCTCGTCTCGCCGCGTAAAGAGTGTGGAATCGCCCAGCACCACGTCCAGCAGGAGCCGCTGATAGGCGTCCGGCGGATCGCCGAAACTGTGCCCGTAAGTAAACTCCAGATTGACCGGCGTAAGATTGACCGAAGGGCCCGGTCGTTTTGCCAGCGTTTTCAATGTGATGCCTTCATCTGGCTGAATGCGCATCGTCAGGACATTGCGGCTGAGGCTTTCCCGGCTCATCGCCGGGTGCGGGCCCATGAATGGGACGCCGTCCAGTCCGTCGGTCGAGTCGAAGAGCAGATGGGGAGCCCTTCGGAAGGTGACTGAAATCTCGGTCGCCTTGCGCGGCAAGGCTTTGCCGGTCCGCAGGTAAAAAGGGACGCCTTGCCAACGCCAGTTGTCGATCTCCACCCGCCAGGCGACGTAGGTCTCCGTGGTCGAATCGGGTGCGACTCCTTCCTCTTCCAGATAAGCGGGGACAGGGCGCGTTGCGGCAGTGCCGGCACTGTACTGGGCCCTCACAACGTAGTCCGGCACTTCGTCCGGCTGCAATGGCCGAATCGCCTGCAGCAGATTCACCTTCTGGTCGCGCACAGCCTTGGCTTCAAACGCGATTGGCGGCTCCATGGCGGTCAGGGCAACGAGCTGAAGCAGATGATTCTGCACCATATCCCTCAGCGCGCCCGACTTCTCGTAATAGCCGCCCCTCCCTTCTACGCCGATGCTCTCCGCAACGGTTATCTGCACGTTATCGACATAGTTCCTGTTCCAGATAGGCTCGAAGATCCCGTTGGCAAAGCGAAATACCAGGACATTCTGTACAGTCTCTTTGCCCAGATAGTGATCGATGCGGTAGACCTGGTCCTCATCGAAAACAGAGAGTACGTGGTCGTTCAGCTTGTGGGCGCTCGCCAGATCGCTGCCAAATGGCTTCTCGATCACAACGCGGGTCCATTCGCCGCCGGACTCGTGCTCGACCAGGCCGGCCGCGCCAAGATAGGAAATGATCGGTTCGTAGACCGACGGCGGCGTGGACAGATAGTATAACCGGTTGCCGCCAACGCTTAATTGCTCCTCAAGTGAACTGATTTTCTCCCGCAGTCGCTCGAAGCCTTCGAATTCGTCGTACCCGCCCGAGATGTAATACAGACGCGGTGCAAAAGCGTCCCACGCCCCGCTCTGAAACTCAACTTCCGAGTTCGTCACCATGCTGGAACGAGCGCGCGAACGGAACTCGGCATCGTCAAGTGGAGAACGGGCGTATCCCAATATGACGAAGTTTGGGGGTAGGAGGCGTTGCTGCGCCAGCTTGTAGAGCGCGGGCAGCAGCTTACGATTGGCCAGGTCCCCTGAAGCCCCGAAAATAACCATCAACGCCGGCGGCGAAACCTGAAACTGCTCCTGAATATCCAGGATTTCTTCAAGTACGATTCCTTCGCTCACCCTTACCGATCCTTTCGCAGGGAGGGGGAGTTCAGAAGAACCTGTCTCACTCCGCCTCCCTCGCAAATGCAATCACCGGATCCCGCACCGAAACCTGCATCGGCTGGTCCGGGACTAATCCGCTCTGCGGCCCGGAGCGTACGGTTACGTGTCTGCCAGTCGGCAGTTGCACGGTAACCAGCTGGTCGTGGCCGAAGAATAGCATGCCACGAACTCGTGAAGCAGGTAGTCCGGGCTGCGCCGGCGCCAATTCGATGTTCTCGGGCCGCAGGAGAATGTCCACGGGACCGTGAACCGGCTGTCGCGCGGCGACGACACCCAGTTCACACTCGATGGTCTCCCCTTGTCCGACGCCCGGCAGGAAATTTGCTTCGCCAATGAATTCGGCCACCGCGCGGCTGGCGGGGTTGGCGTAGAGCTCATGCGGAGGGGCAACCTGTTCCACTCTGCCGTCCAACATAACCGCTACCCGGTCAACCAGGCTCAGCGCCTCCTCCTGATCGTGCGTTACAAAGATGGCGGTTGTATTGGCCGCGTGCAAGATCTCGCGCACTTCCTCGCGCACGCGCGCCCGAAGTCCGGCGTCCAGATTGCTAAAAGGTTCGTCCAGCAAAATGAGGGCGGGACTCGGGGCGAGGGCCCTTGCCAGCGCGACTCGCTGCTGCTGACCGCCGCTCAATTGATGCGGCATTCTTCCTTCCAAGCCGGAAAGCCCGGCCAGGTCGATCACCTCGCGCGTCCGCGCCGCCCTCGCCTGTGCCGGCATGCGACGCAGACCGAACTGAATGTTGGCCAAGACGTTGACATGGGGGAACAAGGCATACTCTTGGAACACCATCCCCACGCGACGCAGTTGTGGCGGCAGGTGGAATTTCGGGCTGGCAACCATGTTGCCGTCGATCTCAACCAGCCCTGCGTCCACTCGCTCAAACCCTGCAATGAGGCGCAGCGTCGTCGTCTTGCCGCATCCCGATGGACCCAGAAGCGCAATCAGCTCGCCTCGGCTGACTTCAAGAGAGACTTCGTCAGCAGCCACGACAGGGGCCGCCTTTGTGCCAAAGCGCTTCGATACGCTCTTCAGCCTCAGCCCCGCTTCGGATGCCCCTGGCCCAGCTATGGCTTGATCCATGACGCTGTCTGTAAAGAGATGTGAACGGCTCAATTGCCGCTGGCCAACTCCCTCTCCTCCTGCATCAAGACGAGAAATACCCCCAGAGCCGACATCGCCAGCAGCATCAGGGCCGGTGCGGCCGCCCTTGTAAAGAAGGCCTCATCGGTCGCCGCCCAAATTTGCGTAGCCAGCGTCGAAAACCCGGTTGGGCTCAGCAGCAGCGTCGCGGGCAACTCTTTGACCGTGGTCAAAAAAACGAGCGCCATCCCAGCCAGCACGCCAGGCCGCACGATTGGCGCGGTTATGCGCAAGATGACGGCGCGGTTCCCCAGGCCCAGGCTCCTACCGGCCTCCTCCAGGCGCGGATTCATTTGCAAAAGACTGATCTGCATTGCGCCCATCGCCTGGGGCAAAAAACGCACGACATAGGCGAACACGAGCATCCACATTGTCTGATAGATGCCCGGCGCAAAGTTGGCCCCGAAAAAGACCAGGCTGAGCGCAATGACTATGCCAGGCAGGCCGTAGCCGATGTAAACAGCGCGTGCGGCAAGTCCCATCAGTCGGCCGTGCAGGCGAACCGCAGCATAGGCCACGGCGAAACCCAGAACGGCCGTGACCATGGCGGCCATTGCGCCTGTCCGAAAGCTATTTGCCGTCGCGACCCAAACAGGGGTCAGCGCTTCCCCGGAGGCAAGACCGCGCACCAGCCAGTAAAAGATTACCGTTGTCGGCATTACCAGCGCGGCCACTACGACCGCGCCGCAGTAGAGCAGCGCAGGGGCCCGCCAGTTCGCCAGCTCTATGCGGCCGCGCGGCGGCCGGACGCCCGCCCCGCTGCGGTAATGGCGCGGCCGTCCCCGCCCCCGGCTCTTTCGCTCCAACAGCAAGAGTATAATCGTAAACACGACCAGCGCCAAGGAGAGCAACGAAGCCAGGTGACGGTCGAAACTGCTCAAGTATTGAACAAATATCGCGCGTGTGAAGCTGTTATAACGCAACAACGAGACCGCGCCAAAGTCACTCAAAGTGTACAGGGCGACCAGCAATCCGCCGGCGGCAATTGCAGGCCGCAGGTTAGGCAGGGTTACGCGCCAGAAGGTCTCCCAACCGCCGCTTCCCAGCGAACGAGCAGCCTCTTCAATGGAAGAATCAAACCTTTGCAGGGCGGCACGCACGCTCATGAAAACGTAGGGATAGGTGAAAAGCGTCAAAGTCCACAGTGCGCCGGTAAATCCGTAGATCGAAGGCAGTCTCTCGACGCCAAGCGGAGATACCAGCTCCTGCAGCAACCCTCGCGGGCCGAACATCGCGATCAGAGCGAACCCTCCCACGTAGCTGGGTACGACAAGCGGCATCATCGCCAGCACCGTCCAGACGCGCCGGCCAGGCAGATCGGTGCGCTCGGTCAGCCAGGCGAGTGGCAACGCAACCACTACTGAAAGCGTCGTGACGCCGAATACGAGGAGAAAGCTGTTCCACAGGATGCGTGCAGTGCGAATGCGAAGTAACAGATCGATTGCTTCGCTCAGACCAGCGCCGCCCGCGCGGTAGAGCAGATAGGCCAACGGCAGCAGCATCGCCAATGCGATGAAAAGCACAGCCGCCCGGAACAGTTGCGCGCTTATCCTGTGGACAGAGCCACGAATCGCGACGTCGGAGCTTGGCAGCGGCCCGGACCGATAGGCCTTGCGCAGGACCTCATAGGCGATACCGCGCCGCGGGGCCGCGGTGGAATCTGTATTCCTGCTCATCTACTTGCCGGCCCCGTCTGCAATCGAGGCACGCACAACCGCTGGCCACCTAAGCCGCACTCCGTACCGCTGCATCGTCGGGGGCCAAAACAGCCAGACGAGGCCAATCAACGGTTGAAACAGGGGAAAATAGCCGTAGTCGGCCCCAAAGTGCCGCCAAACTGTGCGCCCGATGACCTCGGGAACTGCGAAGCTGAGGCCGCCGACGACCAGCGTCAGTGCCGTTTCCAAACCCAGCACACTGACCGACAGCCACCAACCCCAACGCTGACGACGGGCGAATCCGATTGTAGCCGTCAGATAGCATACGGCAGCCAGCAGGCTGAGGCACGGCGGGAGATAGTTTTCGACGCCCTCCTTGAAAAAGAGCTGAAACAGGGCCCGCACACCGGTGGATAGAGCCAAGATGGGATAGGAGACGGCCAGAATGTAGCCGAAGGCCGTCACCACCTCGGTCGCGCTGGACTGCGACTCAGTTGCGCCAAGACCTTCGTCCTGTTCACCCATCTCTGCAGCCAAATGAGAACTTTTTCAGGCCAGGGGCTGATAGCGCCAGCCAAGAACGAACCCCTATCCCGATCACCCGCAGTTCGCTCCCGACATTCTCCGTGTCGCCCGTTCGCCCTGGGCCATCATCATATCGCCTTGACCTCAGCTGCCGGCCCTGGCGGGCCCAGATTCTTGCCGATCGTTTGAAACGCCAAGTGGCGACAAGCTTAGTACTTCTTCCCAAAGTTGCCTGCCAACACGACCGGACCTTGTTAAACGAGGCCAAGGCGCAACCTGAGAGACTGTTCCCGATACTTCACCGTAGAAGTGCCCTATCCCCCCTCCAGCCACTCTTGAATAAAGCCCTTGGCCTCGTCGTAGTTGCGGACCACTGGCAGGCTGGGATAGTCGTCTTTTACGTTCTGCGGAGGGTCAAAGAGGACGCCCACGTCGGCCTTCTGCAGCATGGCAACGTCGTTGTATGAGTCGCCGAGTGCCAGGGTATGAAACTGGAGGTCGCCAAATGCTTGCACCGCGCTGCGTTTCGATTCATCGAGGCGCAACCGATAGCCTGCTATCGACCCTTCAGAATCGACCTCAAGGGAATGACAGAATAGGGTGGGGTAACCGAGTTTGGCCATAAGAGGCTTTGCGAATTCGTAGAAGGTATCGGATAAGATCACAAACTGGGCCCGCTCGCGAATCCAGCCAGCAAACTCCTCAGCACCCGGCAGAGGCGAAATTGCCGCAATGACCTCCTGAATATCCTGCAGACGCAACTTGCGTTCCCGCAGAATTCTGATCCGCATCTGCATCAACTGGTCGTAGTCGGGGACGTCGCGCGTGGTCAGGCGCAACTGCTCGATGCCGGTCTTCTCGGCGAACGCGATCCAGATTTCGGGAACGAGAACGCCTTCCAGATCGCTGGCGATGAGCCGGGGTCTCGGATCGGCCAAAGGGTTCTCCTCTCTCAGTAGGTCGAATCTCTCAGTAGGTCAATTTGTCCCCGACCAGGTGGTCGGTCCGATTCACGTATCGAAAGAAGGGGACGCAGTTCTTGTCCCCCCAAGGAAGAAAATCGACCCTGGTTATGCCGGTGTTGTGATGATTGAAATAGAACTGGTCGCCCGGAATGCGTCCGACCATTGCCTTAAGCAGACTGTCCATGAAGGTACCGTGGCTGATTGCGGCAACCGCTTCATCCGCGGCCAGGTCCTGCGCCATCCTGTAAAGCTCCTCCAGGACTCTCACCGCGCGGGCATGGCATCCTGCCCGGTCCTCCTCGCCGCCAAACCACCATCCCTTATCGTCTATGCCGTCGAGTCGGTAGCCTGGAAAGTTCGCCGCCATCTCCGTACGACCCATGCCCGGCAACCCGACCGCCTCCCCGTCTGCGCTCGCACGCTGGAAAATCCCTCCGTGCTCGTGCAGATCCACCCAGACTGAGGGAGCGCTGCCGAGGGACGACGCCACCGGCCGCATCGTCTGCATCGTTCGCAGCATGGGGCTGCAGAAGAGGTGGGCGACCGGCAGGCTGCCGATGAATGTTCCCAATTGGTCCGCTTGTCTTTCCCCATTTTCGGTCAGAGGCGGCTCAGAGACTCGCCGACTCATGTATTCATCAAAGGAGAACGGTTCGGTCCGCTTCTTCAACTCTTCGTCGAGCAGATTGTTGGTTGATTGACCGTGGCGTATCAAGTAGAGGATCATAAGGTTGGCGCTCTCTTGCCTGGCAAACTCAGCCTTAAGGCCGGGGGAAGGCCCTGTTTTCCGACTGTGCAGACTACCTGAACACGGTCGAATTGGCAAGAATTATGGTCGGTGGAAAGGGTGATCTTGGCCCGTTGATTCGGGCCACAGGACGCGGCTTCATCAGCCGAATCGAAGAGGCGACGGCCAAACCCGCACCTGCGCAAGGGCAACTTCGCATAGTAATCGACCCAAGCTCAGATGTAACCTCAATATTCCAAGCTGCTTCCCGGCCGCAGGCGGCTGGTGCCGGCAGACTGGGAAGCAGGAGAGGAGACGTTCGATCTCGTAGTGCGGCCCGGAGCGCACCGGATGCCTCCTGCTTCGGTTACCGGTGCGCTCTACTTTTGGGGGACTCCGCGATTCGGGAGAGCTGGTCTATCAGCACGTCTTTGACCGGGTTCGCATCGAAGTGAGCCGGCACATGAGGAATGAACACTCAGTTTTCGGGCTCTGCTGCAGAATTCGGAACCACTTGCGCCACTTCTCGAGACTGGCCGGCGAGAAAGAGGCGAGAATTCGGGACTTACATTTTCATTCCCTATAATAATTTTTATACAAAGTAAAGTATAGGGCAGGAGAGAGCCCTGCCTCGACGGCCCGCGCGATACCGGACCCGTTCACGCGGTCCATTCTTGCCCGCAGGGTTCCTCGCGTGTACATTACGTTTGGCGCAACATTTTGCGCATCGTTTCCCTGCGGAGCCGGGGTCCAGAGGACAGTCAGTCAAGCAGCCCAGGAGATGAGAAACCACCCTGCCGGGTCCGATCGCCGTTCCCAAGATGAATCGGTCAAAGAATCCCGGCGAGACTACCACCAGAAATTGCGCTCGGAGCAGACCGGGGCGATGGGCCCTGGCCAGACCCAAGATTCTCGTAACTTAGCGGGGCGGGGCAGGTTGGGAGCTCAGCGGCACAGGTCCCGATTGCATACGACGCACGTCCTTATCATTGGATTCGCCGGCATCATCCTGCTCGGCACGCTCCTTCTCAAGCTGCCCGCGGCATCGCCCTCCGACGTCTCAATAACCTGGATCGAAGCCCTCTTCACCGCGACGAGCGCCGTCACGGTCACCGGCTTGGGGGTGCTGACCACAGCCACAGACCTGACGCGATTCGGTCAGCTGGTCATCCTATTCCTTCTTCAGGTCGGAGGTGTTGGATTTATCGCGTTCAGCGTGCTCCTTTTCCGTCTGGTCGGGCGCAGGGTCACCCTCAATGAACGCTTCATGATCCAGCAATCTCTTGGCGGCGAGAGGCTCGTCTCTTTCAGCCGGCAGTGGGGACGTCTTGGCAGCGCCGCCAATCTCGCCCTCTACGTCCTCGTCGTCACACTGGCGATCGAAGCGGTTGGGACCATTCTCTTGTGGCTGCGCTGGCGCACCGAGCTCCCGGACGGTGAAGCGCTTTGGCTGGCACTGTTTCACGCCGTCAGCAGCTACTGCAACGCCGGATTCGACCTCTTCACCGGCAGCGGCCTGGCCCCGGTCTTCGGTTTCAGCTCCGACTACTTTACGCTCGCCGTGATGGCAGTTCTGATCTTTCTGGGGGGCGTCGGCGTCGCCGTACTTTACGATGTCGTAAGCTTTTTCAGGAACCGAATGCTGGCGCTCAACACGCGTATCACCCTACTGCTGAGCGGTGCCCTCCTACTCGTCGGCCTAGGCGTCATGCTCCTCGACCGGCAGCTCTACCAGATTACCTTGGCATCCTACTCCGCCGGCGAGCAACTGGCGGTCAGCATCTTTACCGTTATATCGGCGCGCACGGCCGGATTGACCATCCTGCCCTTGGAGGAACTCAGCCAGAGCACGCAGCTCATGCTACTTTTCTGGATGTTTATCGGCGGTGCCCCTGCCAGCATGGCCGGCGGCGTAACCAGCAGCACCGTTGGCGTCCTCCTTATCTCCGCTCTCGCAACGGCCAAAGGAGGCGACAACGAGGCGGTCGCCTTCGGCCGCTCTGTGCCCAGAGAGACGCTCAACAAGGCGGTGGCGATCATGACCGTCAGCACGCTCCTCGTTGCCGGCGTTACAATGCTCCTTTCGCTGCTTCAACAGGGCGACATTTTTGCGCTAGGATTCGAGGTCGTGAGCGCCTTTGCCAATGCGGGATATTCACTGGGATTTACTTCAGAGTTGGGCGCCTGGGGGCAAGCCCTGATCGCCTTTACCATGTTCTGGGGGCGCCTGGGCCCATTGACCATCGTCATCGCGCTGGCCCAGCGCGAACGGCCGCGGCTTCTTCACTTTCCCGAAGAGCCGGTGATCCTGGGTTGAGTACGATGGAGGTTGTCTATCGATTGTCAACAGTATTCGTTCGGAGAGGCCTGTTATGGCTATACGAAATATGGGAGAGATCTTAGCTTATGTCTAGTCCGACAACTTACACACTTGAAGACATGCGCGCCGGGGCCGAGGTTGCAGTCAACATTTGCATGGCCGTGCAGCCTGAAGAACGAGTACTGATCCTCGGAGACGAAAGTTCCGCTCTGATCAGCCAGGCCCTCGCCGACGCCGCAGGCGCCGTCGCCTCGGAAGTCGAAACGCGGACGTTGGAACAGTTCGGCATCCGTCCCATCACTTCGATGCCCGACGAGCTTCAATGCCTGCTCGAGCAGTTTCTACCTCACGTCAGCTTCTACACCGCCAGCAGCCGGCCCGGCGAGCTCAGGTTTCGTATGGCCTACATGCCTGCGGTCCTGCGGGCCAATCCCGACGGCGCCAGACACGGGCACATGATCAACATAACTCCACCCCTTATGATGCAGGGTATGAGAGTCGACTACCAGCAGATCTATGACGTCACCATGCGTGTCCATGACATTGTGCGCCCCGCTGCAAGTATAAGAGTTACCAACCCCAAAGGCACCGACTTCAGCGCAACATTCAACCCAGAATTCAACTGGATTCCCTGCCACGGTCTCTATCACGAGCCGGGCATTTGGGGTAACTTGCCTGAGGGAGAGACATTCACTTCGCCGCGGGATGCCTACGGCGTTCTGGTGGTGGACGAACTGGGCGATTATTTCAGCGAGCGATATGGAATCCTGGCTTCGCCGGTCATATTCGAGGTAGAGGAAGGACGTGTGCGAGAGGTCCGCTGCGATGACAGTTCATTGCAAGAAGACGTGCGTTCCTACATCTACGGCGCGCAAAACGCCGATCGGGTGGGAGAGTTCGCCATCGGCACGAACATCGCGCTAAAGGGACTGGTAGGCAACCTGCTACAGGACGAAAAGTTCCCCGGAGCCCACGTCGCCTTTGGCGACCCCTACGGCAATCAGACCGGAGCCGACTGGAAGTCAGAACATCATGTAGACGTCATTCCGACACAGTGCACGATCGAGGTGGACGGCCAGAGGATTATGACGGACGGAGTGTTTTCGGCTGACATTCTTCAGAATGTGCCGGGCAGCAGTGGGGGAGGCTGATTTCTATGCGAAGACGCGGGGGGCTGAGCATGCCGTTCCAGTTGGCCGCCGAGTCTTCGCGGTCAGCCGGCCACACAGGCATCCTAACAATGGGCCTGGAGAGCGGATTCAATCGCGACTAGTCGTCGGCATTGAAAGTCGTGATACGCGGTCGGAACGCGCGATCGAATGACTCCAGCTTGTCCTTGAACCAGTCATGCTGTTCCGGCCACTGGGCCCGGTTTGTCGGGTCAGCATTGTATCTTCGCAGCATTACCTGTCCCTGCTTGTGCTCGGGCAGCTCTCGCCACTCCAGCGCATCGCCGATCTCTGCGCCGATCTCGCCGCGCTGCTGGTACAGCGTGTTATAGGAAACCTCGGCATCACCCTCGCGAATGACAAGCTGGACGCCGATGCCTCCGTCGCGCATGTTGTTGAAGGCCGTCATTCTGAGACGCCAGTGCCCGACATCAAAGTTCATCCAATTCTGCGAGCGCGGGGTGCCGGGCCGGATAAAGCTGCCGCTGCTTTCAAGATGCTTCCGCAGCGCCTGCCAATACTCCAGCTGCAGTTCATTCTCTACAAGCTGGTATTCCAGTTGCAGCTCGTTCTCCACCTGCTGCAGCTGGTCCTCAAGCGTCGTTTCATCGTCTTCCGGCGCCGGCGGAGGAGGAGGCGTGCTCGATTCGGCCCTGTTTGGAGCGGGGGTACCTTCGGTCCATCCGCTCGGCTTGCAGACAACGTTGAATTTGGGCGCCAGGGGCGAGTCCCCGATGCGCCAGAGCTCGACCTCCAGTCCGAAAAACTGAATACTGGAGCCCGTCACCTCATTCAGCCAGTTGAGTGTATTCTGGTCCTCTTGTGTAAATTGGGCTGCGACCCAGACCATTGTCACGGCCTTCAGCTCAGCCGCGTAGGTGAGCAACTGGCCCAGATGGCTCTGGTCGGTATGCTCAAGCTGATTTGCAATCACGACGTAACCGCCAGCCCCCCTCGTGCGGCATACAACGCCGCGCGGGGAAGGCGACACCCAACCCTCCATATTCTCCAGCTCCAGCTCTAGATTCAGTGCCTCGCCCAACATGGCCAAGCTATCACTACGCGAAATCCAAGAGGCAAAGTCGCTGTCTTCGCTCACCCATACCGTACGGAGCTCAACCTGTTCCAGGCGGCCAAAGTCAAACTGAATCATTCGTCTATTCCCCCATTGCCCAAGGTTATGGTTGGCGTCAGAAGGCAGGCGTCACCCGGAACTTCGCCATTCTGAACAGTCGCGATTCGCCTTCGGACCGGCAGACAGGCCCCGTGCTATCCGAAGCATGGCAAATCACAAATATTTTTTACCTGATCTAACTGCATATGGCAAGCCGCGATTTCATCCATTTGACAGATTGGCGCGGCGCCTCTATTATAAACGACGGAAAAGAAAAGTGCCACAGTTTAGGATCGTCCGTGGCCAGCGTCTTTGTGTGCGGGCGTAGTTCAGTGGTAGAACGTCAGCTTCCCAAGCTGAATGTCGACGGTTCGAGTCCGTTCGCCCGCTCTTTCGCATCACTCCCGCCAGCAGTTCCCCTTGCTCCTGCGGCCTTCTTGCTCCTCACCCAAGTCTGGGCCTGAAAGCCAGTTACGCCATCCCTACGGCGTCGCCTCTGCCTGCTGTAGCACCATTAGAGGCGTCTGCTCTGCCGAATTGTCACATTTTGACTTTCGCTTTCTATGCGAAATATTGGGGGGGCGTAATCTGATTCCCTCCTCGGGCGGGGGCTGTCCCAGCCGCCTACCTCAGTTACCAACTTTTGCCGGCGGGCTGTATGCTCTCCGCTGGACCGCAGATTCCGTCATTCCTTTGCGGCGCCGTTCTCTCTAGCTGAAGCCGTGCGCGCAGCTCCAAGCAGGTCAAAGAGTACTCCCTGACGCTCGTATCCGCTCACAGACGCTCGTATTGCGCACGCTTAAGCGGAATGGCGCGCCGACTCAAGCATGAGCCAATGATTTTTGCCCTCATTCCTCCCTAGGCAGCGCTCTTGCCGGCTTTCCCAAATATGCCGCTTGCCTTCCTTGGCTGGTCCGACCGCCGGACAAATCCTTTCCCCACCGGCTTGACTCAGTACCGACATACAATTATTCTGATGGCCAGTACGCCGGCCTTCATGATATGGGAGTAGGACTCCCGCCCGATTTGCCTAGGCGAAACCTCCGATGACACGTCGACTTCGCCCGAATGCCAGGCTGCGCTCGCTCTGTAACCGCGATGGAATCCGTGCAACAGGGATAGCGCAACCATGACAGCTGACATGGTTGTTCTCTTGGCGATTCTTGTCGTGGCAACCTTCCTATTCCTGAGCGACTGGTTGTCGATTGAGACGACGTCCGCTTTGGCCGTTGCCGCGCTCGCGCTGACTGGAATTCTCGACACGGGCGAGGCGCTATCCGGCTTCGCCAGCACAGCCACGCTTACCGTGGGCGCTATGTTTGTCATAAGCGGCGGCCTGCTGCGTACCGGCGCGTTGGAAATCGTCACGATAGGGCTTGCCCGTTTTTCCGGGGGCAGTCCGCGCCGACTGCTGCTGCTGCTCGGCGGGGTGATTCCACTGGCCAGCGCCGTTATGAACAACACCCCCGTTGTTGTCATGATGGCCCCGGTCGTCCTGTCGCTCAGTCAGCGCTTTCGCATTCAACCTTCCAAGCTCCTCATTCCACTGAGCTACTTTGCCGTACTCGGCGGTACGATTACGCTCCTCGGAACCAGCACCAACATTCTGGTCGACGATCTCTACCGCAACGCCGGCGGGCCTGGGTTCAATTTCCTCACCTTTACCCCGCTGGGTCTCATTTTCACCGTCGCTGGTGGTCTCTTTGTCGTCTTCACCAGCCAAAAGCTGCTCCCCGATCGCGCGCCTGCTGGCTCCATGGACTCAGGGCGTCACCAGCGCACACCCTTTGTCGCAGAAATGGCCGTATCCGGGACGAGTCCACTGCGCGGACAGACCGTGGGCGAGCTGTTCAGCGATGGTTTCGGCGTACACATGCCGCGGCGCAGGTCGGAGCGTCATCACCGTCGCCTCTCCCATCTGCGCCGCGCCCTGCATGGAGACGGCCGCAATGTAGAGGGTCGCATCGAGCTGCTCGAACTGTTGCGCGACGGCCAGCCCTTTCGCGCCGGCCGGCAGGGATCGGCCCGCCTCGGCCTGACTGGTCGATTCGAGCCGAAGGATGCGTTGTCATTGCGCGTGCAGGAGGGAGACGTCCTGATCATCTGCGGCCCGCCCCCGCTCATCGCGCGCTTCATCGAGACTTATTCCGTCGGCAGCGCCGCTTCCAGGGCCAGCACCAACACGTCCCCGATCGACAGGTCTTCCGGGAGCTCTCCGGCTACACGCATCGTCGAGGCGGTCATTCTGCCGGATTCGAGCGCGGTAGGCAGGCAGTTGGCCCAGCTGGACCTCGAAGACAGCCATCACGTACATGTGTTTGGCCTGCAGAGACATGGCGGCCAGCGGAGAGTCAGCCCGAGCCAGGCTCGCTTGCATCGAGGGGACGTTCTGCTCTTGCAGGGTACGCGTACTGGCCTTCAAGCGGCAAGTGAGCACTTTAAGCTCTTGCTGGTGGAAGGTGTCGAGTCCGCCATTGTAAGGCGCGCCAAGAACCGGCTGGCCCTCCTGATTATGGGCGCCGTCATTCTTCTCGCCAGCCTGACAGACCTGCCCATTGTAATCCTCGCGCTCGGCGGCGCAGCGCTGATGGTCGTCACCCGCTGCCTCCGGACTGACGAGGCGATGTCCTCGCTCGACGGCGCTACTCTTTTGCTTTTGGCAGGCACGATTCCGCTCGGCACGGCGATGCAGAAGACCGGCCTGGCGCAGCTGATGGTCGATCAGCTGGTCTCCTTTTCCGGCCAACTCAGCCCGGTCGTCCTGGTGTCGCTCTTCTACCTCTTCACCAGTCTGTTGACGCAGCTGATCAGCAACAACGCGGTCGCCGTCCTCCTCACACCGATTGCGCTTTCGATGGCTGCAACCCTGCAGGTCAACCCGCAGCCGTTGCTGATGACAATCGCCTTCGGCGCCTCGGCCAGTTTCATGACCCCAATGGGCTACCAGACCAACGCGATCGTGCGCGGGGCCGGCGGTTACACTTTTGGCGATTACCTCCGCATCGGCATACCCTTGACGCTTATCATGTGGCTTCTGGCCACAGTTCTGATACCCTTCTTCTGGCCGCTATAGAACCGGCCGGCACTTGCCTCCGACACCCAGCAAGGAGATAGTTCAATGTCAGCGCCTTACCTTTCGGACCGAGATTGGAATCACGGCGTCATCCGCTATCCCGATCCTGCCGTCGAAGTTTTGGATGATCGCTTCAGCCAGTACAGGATCGGAAATGCGGTGGTCGAGCGCCTTTTCACCGGTTGCCGCTGGGCCGAGGGCCCCGTATGGTTCGGCGACGCCCGCTGCCTGATCTGGAGCGACATACCGAACAACCGCATGTTGCGCTGGCACGAAGAGACGGGCGAGGTCGACGTCTATCGCAGCCCGGCCTTTCACAGCAACGGCAACACGCGCGACCGGCAGGGCCGCCTGGTGACCTGCGAGCACACGGGCCGCCGCGTCACGCGCACCGAGCACGACGGCTCTATCACCGTTCTGATGGACAGCTACGAGGGCAAGCCGATTAACTCTCCCAATGACGTCGTCGTGCATTCGGACGGCAGCGTTTGGTTCACCGATCCGGGATACGGATTGCTCCTCAACTATGAGGGCTCGCGCGGCGAGGCCGAACTTCCCAATCGCGTCTACCGACTCGACCCCGAGACAGGAGAAGCGACGATCGTCGCCGACGACTTTCTGCGCCCCAATGGCCTCTGTTTCTCGCCCGACGAAGAGCTGCTCTACATCGTCGACACAGGCCGCTCGCACGACCCGGGCGGCCCTTCCCACATTCGCGTCTTCGACGTGACGGCTGACAACCGGCTTGCAAACGGCCGGCTGTTCGTCGACATGACTCCTGGCATGGCTGATGGGATTCGCTGCGACGTGGATGGCAACCTGTGGGCGGGCACCGGCTGGGCCGGCCCCGGATTCGACGGCGTACACTGCTACGCACCCGACGGTACACGCATCGGCCAGATTCACCTGCCCGAAATCTGCGCCAACCTCTGTTTCGGCGGTGCCCAAAAGAACCGGCTGTTCATGGCCGGCAGTCAGTCGCTCTATGCCGTTTACCTTGAGACGACAGGCGCGCAGCACCCATAATCTCGAATCGATTTCAACCAAGTCTCGAAGGAGCGGATTGCGATGCCCTATTCGATACAGTCGACACTGCAGGAACTTTTGAGCAACGAGCAGGCCAAGGCCGTGATCGAGAAACACATGCCCGGCGCGTCCACGCATCCTGACCTGCCGATGGCGATGCACATGACGCTGCAGCAGATCTCCTACTACCCGGAGGCGGTGCAGGCGGGTCTCACGCAGGATAAGCTGCAGGCGATCGACGCCGAGCTCAAGCAGCTTGGCTAGGGCGTAGGAAAAGAGGGAAGAGAGGGGGCCGCGCCGGGTTTAGAGGGCGCCGCGATCGCGCGCCATCTCAAAGGCGTCGTCCTGGGGCGCATAGTCGAGGATCGCGTTTGTGTCGGTCATATCGAGCCGCTTGTAGCGATTGTTGGAGATGCCGTGGAAGTTGCCGAACATCACGTCGTTGCCGGTCTCGACCGCCGCAGCGATCAGCCGCGCGTTGTCCTCCAGCGTCTGAATGATGTCGACATATTCGTGCTCCCAGTGAATCATCTCGGAGTCGCGGTACTGAACAGCGCCGAAACGCAGGCAAAGTGACGACAGGCCGTGCGTGTGCGAGTAGTAGCGCGCCAGGGCTTCGCCCCAGCACTTGGTCGCGCCGTAGAGGTTAATCGGGTAGACCGGCATGTCCGTATGTACCTGCCGGTCAACGGGGTAACCGAGGACAGCGTTGATGCTGCTGGCATAGACGACGCGCCTGCAACCGGCCTGATGCGAGGCTTCGAAGACGTTGTAGGTGGCGATCACGTTATCGGGCAGGAGGCTCTCCCACGGGGCATCCATATTGGGGTTGGCGCCCAGATGGACGACCGTGTCTACTCCGTCGAAGAGGGGGCGAATGGCGTCCATGTCGCTCAAATTGGCTTTGGCGAAGGGCGCGCCCTTCGCGTCCGCCGGTTCGACGATGTCGGTCAGCAGAAACTCATAGGTGTCGGCATAGGCGTTGTGGAAGAAACTGCCAATCTTGCCGGCCGCGCCCGTGAGCAGTAGTTTACGAGTCATGTCCATCCTTTTGGTTCATGCGTCTTTCGAAGGGCCAAACCTGAGCCAAGTCTTCACGCCTTTTCGAGCACGGCGACATATTGCCCGCCTCCGCGTTCAAGTATCGCCTCAGTTCGCCAGCCGGTCCCCTCTACTATTTCCTCCATTTCCGCCTGCGATACCATGAGGTAATCGAACCAGTCGCCAATCCGGTCACGGTACCTGACCCGCAGGCGGATTTCCCCGGGAAGACGGCCTCGCTGCCTGTTACGCGCATGGTAAGCCAAGTGCTCGGGTTTGTCGGTGGCGTATACGTCAAGGCTTTCGGCGATTATGCGCGCGCGGCCGCGGGTAAGCTTTTTGAGGCGTCGCAGCATCCACCTGGCCCGCCGCGGATTGGCGAACAGCCCGAAATTGTTTCCCATCATGAGAACGGTGTCGAATAGACCGAGCGAAGCGTCCACGCGGTGAAAGGGCAGCTGCCGCAGGTCTTGCACGCCGCGTTGACGGCATACCTCCAGAATCCCGGGAGAGACGTCGATTCCGAGAACCTCGTGCCCCTGTTCCTGCAGATAGAGGGCAAACCGGCCGGCACCGACGCCGACATCGAGAACGCGGCCCCGCACAAAGGACATCGCCTGTTTCACGTTATCGGGCCAGTCGTCGTAGGACGAAAAGTAGGTCGACATATTGTCGATTGCTGACACGAAGCCATCGTCGCGCTCGATGACCTCAATACAACTCAGTCCCGAATGGTAGTCCGAAAGCAGCAGTCCCCACGCGTCGTTTGAACGCTCTTGGCTGGTCATTTTGCCGGTAATCTCGCGTCTAGCCTTCCTCAAAAGTGCTTGTCCATCTTACTTCCCCATGCTATAAAGGGCAAGCAAAAGCCTTCCTGAAAGGGACGGGAAAGACCGAATCGATTGACACAAAGGAATGGGTTATGTCCAGAACAGAAGGGGTCCAAATCCCGGTAGATAACGACGACGCGGGGCTATTCGAAGTGCAGACGAATGCGGCCGGCCCTGCCGGCGAGCTGCCTCTCGACGATGAGTTTCTGCGCAACGCGCCAAGCGGCGATATATTCGGCCTGACCCAGGACGCGGGCATGGGCTGGTCTCCCCGCCGGTTGCGCAACCCGGAGTTTCTGATTCTGAGCACGCAGGGGGGCATCCGCGCGCCTGACGGCACACCGGTCGCGCTTGGCTATCACACCGGGCACTGGGAGGTGGGCCTGCTGATGGAGGCCGCGGCCGCGCGCCTCAAGGAGCTCGGCATGGTACCCTTTGCCGGTTTCGTCACGGACCCTTGCGACGGCCGCACGCAAGGCACGACCGGCATGATGGACTCGCTGCCTTACCGCAACGACGCGGCGATCGTTTTGCGGCGTCTGATCAGGTCCTTGCCCACGCGCAAGGGTGTGATGGGTATCGCGACCTGCGACAAGGGCCTTCCGGCGATGATGATCGCGCTCGCCTCCCAGCGTGAACTGCCAATTGTCCTCGTGCCCGGAGGCGTGACGCTGCCGCCGACGGAAGGTGAGGACGCCGGCAAGATTCAGACGATCGGCGCCCGTTTTTCGCACGGAGAGATCACGATCGAAGAGGCAGCCGAGCTCGGCTGCCGTGCGTGCGCAACGCCCGGTGGGGGCTGCCAGTTCCTCGGCACGGCCGCGACCTCCCAGGTCGTTGCGGAGGCGCTGGGAATCACCCTGATGCACGCGGCGCTCGCTCCATCCGGCCAGCCGATTTGGCTGGACCTGGCCGACCGCTCCGCCCGCGCCCTGGTATCGTTACACGAAAACGAGATTCCCTGCGCCGAGATCCTGACCGAAGACGCCCTCCACAACGCGATGGTCGTCCATGCAGCCTTCGGCGGGTCCACCAACCTTCTGCTCCACATCCCCGCGGTCGCGCATGCCGCGGGCCTGCCGCGCCCGACCGTGGCCGACTGGCAGCGCATCAACGCTGACGTGCCCCGCCTAGTCGACGTCCTGCCCAACGGACCCAAGGGACATCCAACGGTCCAGGCGTTTTTGGCCGGGGGTGTGCCGGAGGTGATGCTCCATCTGCGCGAGCTGGACCTACTGCGCCTGGACGTGCTCACGGTCCATGGCCGCCGCCTTGGAGAGTTGCTCGACGAGTGGCAAGGCAGTGAACGGCGCAAGCGATTGCGCGAGCGCCTCTTTAGCGCCGAAGGCGTCGATCCCGACGACGTAATCATGGACCCCCGGAGCGCCGCCGCCAAGGGGTTGACCAGCACGGTCACTTTCCCGACGGGAAATCTGGCGCCGGAGGGATCGGTGATCAAGAGCACCGCAATCGACCCTTCGGTTGTCAACGAGGACGGGGTCTATCGCAACACCGGGACCGCCCGCGTTTTCGTCAGCGAGCGCGAGGCCATCGCCGCCATAAAGGGCAACCACGACAGGCCGGTCAAGGCCGGGGACATTCTGGTGCTGATTGGAAGGGGGCCGATGGGGAGTGGGATGGAGGAGACTTATCAGCTGACTTCGGCGCTGCGCTATTTGCCCTTCGGCAAAGAGGTCGCGCTCATCACCGACGCCCGTTTTTCGGGCGTCAGCACCGGCGCCTGCATTGGGCATATCGGCCCTGAAGCGCTTGCAGGCGGCCCGATTGGGCGCGTGCGCGAGGGGGACTCGATCCGGATCGAAGTCGATACCGTCAATCTGCTGGGTACGATCGATCTCGTCGCCGAGCTGGACGGAAAGGGAAATGGGGCAGGTCCGGATCCGGCCAAGGCGAGGCAGGCAGGGTCCGAAATCCTGGGGGAGCGGCAACCCCACCCCGACCTGGCGGGCGACCCGCGCCTGCCCGCCGACACCCGACTTTGGGCGGCTTTGCAGGCAGCGAGCGGCGGGACCTGGGGCGGCTGTGTATACGACACTGACCGCATTCTGGAACTGCTTGAGGCGGGAGAAAGGGCGCTATCACGGTCCTAACTGCGGCGCCTGCCCGAACCGGTTCGGCCTGTGCAACGTCTTGCTCGTCGCGTTACGGATCACTGCAGTCGCGCGTGAATCCACATTGCAGGCAGATGATTTTGCATTGGCGTTTGCTCACCGTCCCGGCGCAGAGCCAGCAATAGGTGTCATCGGCGGGCTGGTAGACCGGCTGTGCGCTGTGCGGATCGGCGGTTTCGCTGTGGTTGTAGCGCTCGCGCTCGATCTGCCCATCCGGGCCGTAGAAGGTCGCCTCATAGCCCAGGAATTCGCCGTCCTGGTAGCGGAACTTGGCTGAGAAGAACCGCTCCTCGAAGATCCAGGGGATAAATAGCCTGTCGCCGGGCCACAGGTTCAGTGCGGGCAGCTGCTCGTTGTCGATCCAGGCCAGGCGGCCTTCCGGTGAATCGATCAGCTTTCCTTTCCAATGGGGTGCGACGAAGAGCCATATATACCAATCGGCCTCGCCGTCGAAGTTGGGAAAGGTGATCTGCCCGCGCAGGAGCGGGTCGCGGCAGAGCAGGCCGCTCTCTTCGTAGACTTCGCGCACAACACACTCTTCGGGCGATTCGCCCGGCTCGAACTTGCCTCCAAGGCCGTTCCACTTGCCCTGGTGATAGTCGTTTTCCCGCTTGACCCGGTGCAGCATCAGGGTCTGGCCCGGCCGCTGCACGTAGCAGAGTGTGGCGAGCCTCAAACCATTCTTGGCCATTCTCAGAACTCCACCAGTGCCCGCGCGCGCTCGACAATCTTTTGTGCGCCGGGCCGGTAGGCGTCCTCCAGCGGCGGGCTGAAGGGGACTGGGATGTCTAGGCCTGTCAGCCGTTGAATGGGCGCGTCGAGCCACTCGAAGGCCTCCTGCGCGATCAGCGCGGCCACCTCTGCGCCGACACCGGTATTGCCGGTGGCGCTGTGAACGATCAGCACTTTGCCTGTCTTGCGCGCCGTCTCGAGGATCGCATCGGTGTCGAGCGGCTTCAGCGTGCGCAGATCCAGTATCTCGGCTTCGATGGCCTCCTCGCGCAGCCGTTCGGCGGCCTGCTGCGCCTCGCGCACCTGTGAGCCGTAGGCGATGATCGACACGTCGTCGCCTTCTCGGACCGTTATGGCCTCGCCGATCGGCACCAGATATTCGCCCTCGGGCACAACGCCGCGTTGCGAGCGGTACAGGATCTTGCTCTCCAGGTAGATGACCGGGTTGTTGTCACGGATCGCGGCGGTCAGCAGCCCTTTGGCGTCGGCGGGGGTGGCCGGCGCCACGACCTTCAGACCGGGCGAGTGTGTGAACCAGGCCTCCGGGTTCTGGCTGTGGAACGGACCGGAGCGCAGGCCGCCGTCGCACGGGGCGCGGATGACCCAGGGGACGGCCCCGCCCCAGCGGTAGTGGTTGGTGGCGGCGAACTGGACGATGCTGTCGAAGCCGCTGGTGATGAAGTCGGCGAACTGCATCTCGATGACGGGGCGCATGCCCATCAGCGACATGCCGGTGCCCATGCTGATGAAGGCGTTCTCGCACATTGGCGTGTTGAAGATGCGTTCCGGCGGATACTTCTCCGTCAGGGGCTTCGTGACCTTGAATGCGCCGCCAAAGGGCCCGGCTACATCCTCTCCGAAGATGACGACCTCGGGGTCACGCGCCATCTCCACATCGAGGGCCTCGGTGATCGCGGCGATATAGGTAAGGTCTCGCGTGCTGCTCATCATGCTTCTCCCTACGGTTCCCGCTCTGCTGCACTTCCGATGGCCTGGTGGGAACTGTTGGGCGCCATTTTACCATAGACTTGCCGGGAACGCGCCGATGGCGAGGGTGTGATATACTGTCGGCGGCTGAGCAGAGGTGGACTCTTCGTCGATAGTCTCTTCTCGGATCCAGCGGAGTACGAGATGGCAACAGTACTGATACGCCAATTGGATGAGGAAGTCGTCAGGCGGCTTGAGCAACGTGCCTCCATGAACAAGCGCTCACTCGAAAGCGAACTGCGCCACATATTGGAGCTGGCTGCCGAGGACGATTTTGCGGTCAAAAGACAAGAGTTTCGACAACTCTCCAGGAGAATGAGGGAGAAAACGAGCGGCCGAACTCATACGCCGTCACATCTATTGGTCCGCGAAGATCGCGATAGAGATCACGGGGCTATTTGATGCGGTTGGTGGTGGACGCCAGCGTGGCAATCAAGTGGTTTGTGGACGAAGAGTTTTCCGAGCGCGCCGGCGCACTGCTGGAAAGGGAATACGATCTCTACGCTCCTCGGTTGCTGGCTTCAGAGGTCGGCAATGCGCTTTGGCGAAAGGTCCGAATGGGCGAGTTAGAACACAATGAAGCCCTGGAAATCGCCGAATCCATTCCTCGAATTCCCGTAAGTTGGGCAAATGAATTAGCTGTTTGTTCCGACGCAGTCAAACTGTCCCTCGAACTGGGGCACCCGGTCTATGACTGTTTCAATCTTGCATTGGCACGCAGACTGCGTGCATTTATGGTAACGTCCGATGCTCGATTTGCTAATGCCGTCGCCGGAACCGCGTTTGGACACCTGATTCTCACTCTGGAGACGCTCGACCCGGCTTGAAAGCGGCCGGACGTGATCGAGCCGGAAGACAGAAAGAAGACAGGTACCTCTCAAAGACATGAGTTCGAACAGCGGGAGCAACACAGAGCCTGAAACTTCATTTCAGCCGCCGTCTTATGAAGGCACAAACACCGAGTACCTGCCGTCAGGAAACAGTTGGCAGGCGCTCAGATTGATTTCCGCAGGCACGAAGCGCTCGGTTGACGGTTGGCGCCCCCAAATCGACCATCTGACCGACCTGCTGGAATGCCATAGCGACGCGGCGCTTTTCTTGCGCAAGCGCGTGCATGCCAAAACAACGCTGTTCCAGCACTTGGTCGTAGCCAATCACCTGTCTGCCTCAGTCTTCCTCAAGGATTCCCTATACCTAGTCCAGATCGGGTCGCTGGCCAGCTCAACCGTACTCCTGAGACCCGTCTTCGAAATCCTCCTGGAGCTACAGTATCTCAGACGTTTTCCCAATGAGGCAGAGAGCTACTTTGATAGGATCGAGAAACGCGAGAAGAGGCCGGGCGGAGGCAAAGCTGACGGGAGTCCCCCGGGAACGCTTAGATTCAAACCGGTCGAAGAAATGATCAGACCGTTGAGGTCGCGCAATGAACATGTCCTCGACAGCTTTGATGACCGCTTGATCGATCAGTGGCAGTTGCTGACGGATACCGCGCCGAATCCTTCGCCCGAACTCCTGGGCGCGAGCCGGGGAGGACAACAGGCGGAATGGAGAGAAGCGCTCGGCATGCTGGAGCAGGTCGCCTTCGACGCTGCCAGGCAACTGTTTGAAATCGATGAAGACTTCGCAAAACTCTTGGATCAGGAGCAGGTCTTGCGGAAGAGAGTATTGAATCTGTCGTTTAGCGGGGCCGGTGTCACATCGCTTGGTTGAGCGACTCTTGTGTCAATGTTCACTCTGAAAGCATGTTCCACCGAGGCTCCTACCGATGCGTGCTGAGGCTGCGCTAAGATAACAGCTAGAACTCCTGGAGAACGTAATGAACGCAGAGATCCGTCACGACAGATTCCGCTCGGTTATTGGCGATGACTTGGACATTGAGGAGGTCGGCAGCGGCTTCGACTTCACCGAAGGACCGATCTGGAACCACGTTGAGAACCACCTCATTTTCAGCGACATACCCGGCAACATCATGCGTCGCTGGCGGCCGGACGGCTCGATTGAGACCTGGCGTCAGCCGAGCAATATGGCCAACGGCAATGCCTACGATCCGCAGGGCCGGGTCGTGACGTGCGAGCACGCGACCAGCCGCGTGACCCGCACCGAGGCCGACGGCTCGGTTACGGTCCTGGCGACGCACTACGCGGGCAAGGAGCTCAACAGCCCGAACGACATCGTGGTCAAGAGCGACGGCTCGATCTATTTCACCGACCCCGGCTTCGGCCGCATGGAGTATTACGGGCTGCCGCGCGAGCAGCAACTGACCTTCCAGGGCGTCTATCGCCTCGACCCCGAGAGCCGGGCACTCACGCTGCTGGTCAGCGACTTCGACCAGCCCAACGGCCTCTGCTTCTCGCTGGACGAGTCGCAGCTGTATGTCAACGACACGATGCGCGGCCACGTGCGGATCTTCGACGTCGAAGCCAGGGGCACTCTCGCCAATAGCCGCGTCTGGGCCGAGCCGACCGGCGAGCGCGACGGTGTGCCCGACGGCATGAAGGTCGACAGCGAGGGAAACCTCTACGTGACCGGGCCGGGCGGCATCCACGTCTTCGACGCCGGCGCCACCTGTCTCGGTGTCATATACACGCCCCAGGGTTGCGCCAACTTTTGCTGGGGGGAGGAGGACATGAAGAGCCTCTTCGTCACGGCCGGCACCTCGCTGTATCGCGTTCGGGTCAAGACCGCGGGCAGACGCGCATTTTGAAGTAAATCAGAGAGGGAAGACGGCAGGCGCTTCCCACACGACCGAAGGAAGAAAGCATGATTTCGCTGGACGTATATTTCAATGCCAAGGATGGTAACGACGCCGAACTCGAAAGAGTGATTGTCGACGTTTGGATGGAGGCGATGAAGCAGCAGCCCGGCTTCATCAGCGCCTCTCTGATGACGCCGCTGCCGGAGGAGGCGCTCGACGCGATGGGGGCAATCAAGCCACCATTTTCGCACGAAGTGTTCTCTTTTTGGGAAAGCGAGGAGCAGCGCCAAGCGTGGGTCGCCCGCGACATTCACCAGGAGGTCTGGCCGCAGGTGGAGGCGGCGGCGGAGGTGATAGTGTACACGGTCTCAAACTGCGACGAGTCCTGGAACATTTAGAATCGGGGCGTTGCGCCTCTACTTGCCGCTCCCTCCCCCCTCCTCCTGGAACTGGGCGTCGACAACGGCCAGAATGGCGACGTTGACGATGTCAACCACCTCGGCGCCGGTCTCCAGCACGTGGATCGGCTTGCCCATCCCGACCAGGATCGGACCGATCGCTTCGGCGCCGCCAAGGCGGTTGAGCAGCTTGTAGGCGGTGTTGGCCGATGCGAGCTCTGGGAAAACAAGCACATTGGCGTCTTCGATGGCGCTGAAGGGGTAGTGGCGCCGCATAAGGTCGGGCACGACAGCCACGTCGGCCTGCATCTCGCCGTCGATCTGCAGACCCGGCCGCTGCTCCTTCACCAGCTCCGTGGCTCGTTGCACCTTCGAAACCTGCGGATGGCTGGTGCTGCCGAAGTTGGAGAAGCTCAGCATGGCCACGCGCGGCTCGACGTCGAACTGCCGCGCGACGTCGGCCGCATTGATAGCGATCGACGCCAGCGTCTCCGCGTCGGGGTCGATGTTGACGGTGGCGTCGCTGAAGAAGTAGATGTTGTCGCGCACGATCATCAGGTAGACGCCGCTGAGTACGCCGCGATCGGGGGCGGTGCCCACCGTCTGCAGCGCAGGACGCAGCACGTCGGGGTAGTTATAGGTCAGGCCGGCGACGTAGGCGCCGGCGTGCCCGTGCAGCACCATCGCAGGCCCGAAGTAGTTGGCCTGGCGCAGCAGCTCGTGGGCCCGGGGCAGGGTCACTCCCTTCCGCTGCCGCTCCTGGTAGAACGCAGTTGCGTACTCCCGGTAAATCGTGTCCTGGTTCGGGTTGATCACTGTTGGACGGTAGTCGAGGCCGAGCTCCTCGCAGCGGATTCGAATGACATCGGGATTGCCCAGCAGGACGGGTGAGCCGATCCCCTCCGACTCGACAGCATAGGCGGCACGGATGATCTTGAGATGTTCGCCCTCGCCGAACACGATCCGCTTCGGGTTCTGCCTGGCCTTGCTCTGCTGCGTGCGCATGACCTGCACGCCCTTGCCGATGCGGAGCGCGAGCTCATCGAGGTAGGCGTCGAGATCGATATTGCGCCGTGCAACGCCCGTTTCTATCGCGGCCTTCGCGACCGCGGGCGCGACCCACATCAGCACACGGCTGTCGAGCGGCTTCGGAATGATGTAATCCGGGCCGAAGCGCAGCGTGTCCAGCCCGTAGGCGCGCATGACGCTGTCCGGCACGTCCTCCTTCGCCAGGTCGGCCAGGGCGCGTGCCGCGGCCAGCTTCATCTCCATGTTGATGGCCTTGGCGCGCACGTCGAGCGCGCCGCGGAAGATGAAGGGGAAGCCCAGCACGTTGTTGACCTGGTTGGGAAAGTCGCTGCGCCCCGTCCCCATGATGACCGTATCGTCACGCGCGGAGACGGCATCCGGGTAGGGGATCTCGGGGTCCGGGTTGGCCATGGCAAAGACGATTGGGTTCTGTCCCATCGAGCGCACCATCGACTGTGAGACCGCTCCTGCGACCGACAGGCCGATGAAGACGTCGGCGCCTACCAGCGCCTCGCCGAGCGTGCGGGCGTCGGTGTCGCTGGCGTACTCCTCCTTCCACTCGTTCATGTTCTCCATGCGGCCTTGGTAGATCACGCCGCGGCTGTCGCACATGATGATGTTGCTTTTCTGCGCGCCTAGCGCGACGTAAATGTCGGCGCAGGCGATGGCGGATGCGCCGGCGCCGTTGATCACGACCCTGGCCTCTGCAAGCGGTTTGCCTGCGATCTCGAGCGCGTTGAGAAGGCCCGCGCCGGAGATGATGGCGGTGCCGTGCTGGTCGTCGTGGAAGACCGGAATGTCGAGACGGGCTTGCAGCGTCTGCTCGATCAGAAAGCACTCCGGCGCCTTGATGTCCTCCAGGTTTATCCCGCCGAAGGTGGGTGCGATTAGCTCGCAGAAGCGCACCATTTCGGCCGCGTCCTCGGTGTCCACCTCGATGTCGAAGACGTCGACGTCGGCGAACCGCTTGAACAAGACCGCCTTCCCTTCCATGACCGGCTTCGACGCCAGCGCGCCGCGATTACCCAGCCCGAGGATCGCGGTCCCGTTGCTGATCACGGCCACTAGGTTGCCGCGCGCGGTATATTCGAACGCGTCCTCCGGCCGCAGCGCGATCTCCAGCACCGGGTGGGCCACGCCGGGCGAATAGGCCAGGGACAGGTCGTTCTGTGTCTCCATCGGCTTCGTTGGCGAAATCTTCAGCTTGCCGGGCCGGCCGTCGGCATGATAGTCGAGCGCATCCTGTTTTGTCAGCGTCATTGTGATTCTCCGCGTCTGCGAGTCTCTTTATTCTGATCCATTGTATGCCAAGCGGTTTGGATGCGCACGTAGCGCGTCCACCATTTTGCAGACAGATCGGGCGATAAAGGCTTTCGAACGAACCGCCCTGAAAATTTGTTTCCGCCGGCCTGTGTGCTACAATAGATGCGCCTCAGGGTTGCGCCGGGCAGGTCTTCGGGAGTGCCGGACGTAGTCCGGCAAATGTTTCTCGCCTTGCTACCCCCCTCAGCGGCGAGGTCGGCCCTGGCAACCTTCTTTCGGCAAGGCGGGAATAGACGATATGGCAACGACAGCTGACGTATCGAACGTCAGTCCCGGACGCATGGCCAACCCGTTCTCGGCCGTGCGCGCAATCTGGCGCTCCTATTTCTTCCGCAAGTTCCTGCGCGCCCTCGCCACCATCTTCATCGTCACCACCATCATCTTCTTCCTGGTCCGCCTGCTGCCGGGCAACCCGATCGAGATCTACGTCAACCAGCTGATCGTGACCTATGGCATGCCGGTCCACGAGGCGCAGGACCAGGCCGCGGCCCTCTTCGCAATCGACCTGGACGAGCCGGTCATTTTGCAGTATTTCTCCTACCTGCAGAACCTTGCGCGGGGCAACTTCGGCCAGTCTGTCCTGTCGCCGGGCACGACCGTGACCGAGGTCATCCTGCGTTTTCTACCGTGGACGCTTTTCAGTGTGGGGTTGGGGCTGCTCCTCAGCTTCACGTTCGGCGTCCTGCTGGGCGTCATCATGGCCTACCGCCGCGACAGCTGGCTTGACCACGGCTTTACCGTGGTCAGCTCGGTGATCAGCTCGGTGCCGGACTTTCTGATTGGGCTCCTGCTGGTGGTGTGGCTGGGCGTGCAGTGGAAGATCATACCGATCGGGGCCATGCGGGGGGCATACTCGTCCGGCATGGTGCCCGGTTTCAATCTCGAATTTTTTGCGGACGCGCTTTTTCATGGCGCGCTGCCGATCTCCACATATGTGCTGACCAGCATCGGTTTCTGGATGCTGAGCATGAAGAGCAATACGATCAGCACGCTGGGCGAGGACTACGTGACGATTGCCAAGGCGCGCGGCCTCAGAGAGTGGCGCATCACGACCGCGTACGTGGGACGGAACGCCATCCTGCCGCTCTTTACGATTCTGACGATCCGGGTCGGCTTCGTTGTCGGCGGATCGCTGCTGGTCGAGCAGATCTTCGAATACGGCGGGATCGGGCGGATGCTGGGGCAGGCGATCAACCAGCGCGACTATACGCTGATGCAGGGGATATTCCTTATCATCACTTTTTCGGTGATTTTCGCCAATTTCTTCGCCGATGTCCTTTACGGCTGGCTCGATCCGCGCATCAAGTTGCAGGACAACTAAGAGGAGCAGTCCGGTCGCGGCGGCCGCCGAAGCGGCGGCCCAGGGAGTCCGCCTTGTGGACGGGGGAGAAGAGAGATGACGGCGGAGAGCATCAACTACGAACAGGGCGACAGCCTCCTGAACAGCGCGTGGAAGGGGCTGCGCCTCTCGGTGCGGCTTCTCGCCTACAACAAAGTCGGCTTCATCGGCTTCCTTGTCGTAGTCTTCATGGTCCTGCTCTCATACGCCGGCCCGCTCTTAATCGAGCTGGACACCAAGACCAAGATTGACAGAATCTACATTACGCCCACGCTTGAGCACCCGCTCGGGACCGATCACCAGGGCCGCGATATCTGGTCACAGATCGTCAACGGCGGCAAAGATGTCATCTACGTTGCCTTTCTGGCCGCGCTCATCTCGACCGTAATCGCGGTCGTCTTCGGCACGCTCAGCGGTTTCATCGGCGGCTGGGTGGACAGCGCGGTCATGTCGATCACGGACATCATTCTGACGATCCCACAGTTTCCGCTGCTGGCGGTGCTGGCGGCATTCATTTCTCTCAACAGCCTGACGCTGCTTGGCGTCCTGATGGGTCTGCTGAACTGGCCGACTCTGCTGCGGGCGCTGCGGGCGCAGGCGCTTTCGCTGAAACAGCGGGACTTTATCGAGGCCGCGCGCGCGCTCGACCTGGGCGTCTGGCACATTGTTCTGCGCGAGATGGTGCCCAATATGATGCCCTACATCGTTGTCAGCTTCGCGCTGGGCATGACCTTTGCCGTGTACCAGCAGGCCGGCCTGGTGTTCCTGGGCCTGGTGCCGATATCGGCGGGCAACTGGAGCGTGATGATCCAGTTGGCGTGGGTACGCGGGGCCATCTTCTACAAGGACAGCGTGTGGTACATCATGGCGCCAATCGTCGCCATCGCGATTTTGCAGCTGGCAATCATTTCGATGACCCGCTCGCTCGAGCTGGTCTTCAACCCCCGCCTGCGGGCCAGCGAGTAGAGGACAGGCCGAACCGCACACACCATGACCCGGACCACCGACCTTTCCTGGCGCCAGAGCAGCGACGGCAACGGCAGCCAGCCGCCCCTTAGCCTGCTGAACGTCCATGTCAGCTACCGCACTCGGCGGGGCAGCGTCCAGGCGGTGCGGGGCGTCACCCTCGACCTGCAGGCGGGCGAAAGCCTGGCCCTCATCGGCGAGAGCGGCTCCGGAAAGACCACGCTTGGGCTGGGAATCGTCCGCCTGCTCGTCGAAACGGCCGAGGTCAGCCCGGGTGAGATCATTTACCGTCGTGACGGCCGCGAGCTTGACGTCCTTTCGCTGGACGAAGGGCCGCTGCGCGAGTTTCGCTGGCGCGACTGTGCCATGGTCTTCCAATCGGCACTCAACGCGTTCAATCCCGTACTCAAAGTGTGGGACCAGGTGTGGGACACGGCCAAAGCGCACAATTGGAACAACCGCAGCGAAGTGCGCGAACGGTTTCTTGATCTGCTGCGCTTTGTGCAGCTGGATCCGGACCGGGTGATCGACGCTTACGCGCATGAGCTGAGCGGCGGTATGCGGCAGCGCACGCTGCTGGCGATTGCACTGCTGCTCGATCCGCAGATTTTGATTTTGGACGAGCCGACCACCGCGTTAGACATCCTTACGCAGCGCACAATTATCGACCTGCTGCGCAGGCTGAAGGAAGACCTGCATTTCACGATGATTTTCATTTCGCATGACCTGGCGATCGCGGCGGAGCTGGCCGATCGCGTGGCGACCATGTACGCTGGGCAGGTGGTCGAGCTCGGGCCGGTCAGCGACATCTTCTACCGCCCGCGCCATCCCTACTCGCTGGGGCTGATCCGGGC
Organism: Caldilineaceae bacterium; assembly: GCA_022827195.1. Lineage (GTDB taxonomy): Bacteria > Chloroflexota > Anaerolineae > Caldilineales > Caldilineaceae > Bin5. The sequence goes on along the minus strand of JAJDTL010000004.1, from coordinate 328,694 downwards.
GGTTCCGACCGTGACGGGCGGCTTCGAGGAGCTCTCGTCGATCCCGGGCTCGCCGCCCGACCTGATCAACCTGCCAAGCGGCTGCAAATTTCACCCGCGCTGCCCCTATGCCAGCGAGCGTTGCAGCAGTGAAGAGCCGGGGCTGGCCCGTGTCGGCGACAACCACTTCGCTGCCTGCTGGCATATCGACGCTGTGCAGGAGGACATCGAACGCAACGGCTTGCGCGGCAGGAGGACGGCATGAGCGCGACGGTCGACCTGAGCGGCGAGACGGGTTGGACGCGAGGATCTGACTCAGCGCGGCCGGCGGAGGCCGCATCGCATGGCGCCGATCATTGAACTGCGGGACGTAACCAAATATTTCGGCAGCGGCCGCGACCGCGTGACCGCGGTCGACTCAATTTCGCTCGGCATCGAGCCGGGCGAGATCGTATGCCTGGTCGGTGAGAGCGGATGCGGCAAGAGTACGACGGGCCGCATGGTGGTCGGCCTGTTGCCGCCTTCAGAGGGCGAGATCCTTTATCAGGGGCAGGACATTGCGTCAATGGAGAAGGCCGATTACCAGCAGTACCGCCGTGCGGTCCAGATCATCCACCAGGACCCCTACGCCTCGCTCAACCCCACGCAGACCGTTCGTCAGATGATCACAACGCCGCTGCTGCGTCACCAGACCCAACGCGGCGGGCAGTCGGCTAACAGTAGCGGCAGGGGGGGCCGGCGCCGCGACGCGGAGCGCAGGGCGGCCGAGCTGCTCGAGATCGTCGATCTCACGCCGGTGGCAGATTTTCTGGACAAATATCCGCATCAGCTGAGCGGCGGCCAGCGGCAGCGCGTTTCGGTCGCCCGTGCTTTAACGGTCGAGCCGAAGTTCATTGTCGCGGACGAGGCGGTCTCGATGGTGGATGTCTCGATACGGGTGAGTCTGCTGAACATGCTTTACCGGCTCAAGGACGAGTTCGACGTGACCTTTCTGTTCATCACGCACGACCTCGCGCTGGCCAAGTATTTTGCGTGGGAGGGCCGCATCACGGTCATGTACCTGGGCCGAATTGTCGAGGAGGGGCCGACCTCGCGCCTGATCACGGACTCGCGGCATCCGTACACGCAGGCGCTGCTGGGCGCGGTGCCCGAAGCCGACCCGGAGCTGGCCAAAAAGAAGGTGCACGTGGACCTGCGCAGCGCCGAGATCCCGAGTTTGCTGAATCTGCCGACGGGCTGCTCGTTTCACCCGCGCTGCCCCTACTTCGTAGCGGGTGAATGTGACGACGCGGTTCCTGTATTGGAGCGGATCTCTGACGGCGGCACAGTGGCCTGCCCCGTACGCAAGAACGAGTCTATCGAGCTTGTGTAAACTGGCGGCGGGCGTCAATTGGGGGAAGGAGCTACTCTAGTCGATGGACCCGACCCTGGGAAGAGCGTCATTCCATATCGGCTTTTACATCGCCTTCGTAGCGGGCGTCATGCTCTTCTTTCTCGAAAAGGGGACGGCCGAATATGTGATCACCCAGTTCACGCTCGCCATCGGCCTGATATTTCTGCTGATCGTTGCTTTACTCGTTCGTTGGGGAAAGAGTAGAGAGCAGTGACCCGGATGGTCGCCGGCCGCGCCTGCACTTTGAGGCAGCGCCGCTCCTTCCCTCAACATAAATTCACCCCTATGGTAGTTCCCAAGGAGGCTACACTGTGAACCAAAGATTCTTGCTTGCTATCGTGCTCGTCGCCGCGCTGATCGTCAGCGCTTGTGGGCCGGCAGCCCCCGCCGGCGGTGGAGAAGCTGCCCCGGCCGCACAGGAAGAGGCCGCGCCGTCCGGTACAGGCGTCGCCGAATTCCACCCCGCCTGGCCGTACGCGCCCCCACCAACCGGCCACTTCAACACGTGGGTGACCAACGGCATGACCCTCGGCATCTACCGCGCCCTGATGGAACCGCCTTTGTTCATGTACCTGTGGGCGGACGGCAGCTGGATGCCGGTCGCGGGCACGTCGTGGGAGTGGGTCGATGACGTTACATTACGCGTCAGCCTAATCCAGGGCGCGCAGTGGAGCGACGGCAGCGACTTCACCTCGCAGGATGTCGTCGACACCTTTACCATCTCGCGCCTGCTCAGCCAGACGGTTTGGCGTTTTCTCGACGACGTTCAGGCGGTGGACGACCACACGGTCGACTTCGTCCTGAGCGGACCTTCGACAACGGTGCCGCGCCGCGTACTGCGCGAAGTGCACATCACGGCCTCGTCGGTGTACGGCGACTTTGCGCAGCGGACACGAGACCTGGTCGATGCCGGCATGACCAACGAGGACGACGACTGGAAGCAGCTACTGCAGGAGTTCAACGAGCTGCGCCCCGATGAGATGGTCGTGCTCGGGCCTTATTCGATTGACCCGGGCAGCATCACCGAGTCGCAGATGATTCTCAACAAGGTCGATACCTCGTACTGGGCCGACACCGTCCGCTTCGACCGCATGGTCAACTACAACGGCGAGACGCCTGTCGTAACGCCGCTTGTGCTTTCGGGCGACGTCGACTACGCGACGCACGGCTTCCCGCCTGCGACCGAGCGCGAGTTCATGGCCCAGGGCTACCGCATCATCCGTGCGCCGATCTACAGCGGCCCTGCGCTCTACTTCAACCACACGATCTACCCGTTCAACGTCAAAGAGGTGCGGCAGGCGCTGGCCTACGCGATCAACTTTGAAGAGAACGCGTTCGTTTCGCTGGCCGAGTCCGGTGTGGCCCAGGTCTGCATGTGCGGCTTCTCCGACAACATTACGCCGCTCTGGCTGAGCGCGGATGCGGCTGGGGCTCTCGATCCCTACACGCAGGATCTTGAAATGGCCGAGCAGATTCTGCTCGACCTCGGCTTCTCGCGCGCGGATGACGGCGTCTGGATCGACGACACCGGCGCCCGCATGGAGTGGGACCTGACGGCGCCGGCCGAGTACTCCGACTGGTCGGCTGCGGCTGAGAACGTGGCCGAGCAGCTGACCGCATTCGGCTTCAAGACCAGCTTCCGCGGCATCAATTTCCAGCAGCACCCGATCGACATCAACGAAGGCAAATTCGAGTTGGCGATTCGCGGCTGGGGCGCAGGCAATCCCCATCCGTCCTTCGCTTACGAGAATAACCTGAGCACGCACAACGCAGCGGCGACGGGTGTCGGCGCGGCCGGCGGCGGCAGCATCGAGCTGCCCGGGATGTCCTTCGACCTGAGCGTCAGCACTGACAGCGTCGGCGACGTGGACCTGTGGGCTCTGGTCAAGGAGGCGGGTTCAGGCGGCGATGCGGAGATGCAGATCGCGGCGCTCGACAAGATTGCGATGGCCTACAACGAACTGCTGCCGCAGATCCCGTTGTGGGAGCGCTATGGCAACAACCCGGTCCCGAGCCGCTTTGCCAGCGGTTGGCTGCCGGAAGGCGACCCGATCTACGTGAACAGCCCCTACGCCGACTCCTTCGTCGTCATTCAGATCCTGAACGGGCAGCTCGGTCCGGCCGAATAGGCGCAGGATACGCGTAGGCAGTACTATAGCTTGAGAGCAAACAGGGTCGACACCTTTGTGTCGGCCCTGTTGTTTTCCTGATACAATGCCGGCATTGCCGTCAGCGACGGAAACCCGAAGTGGCACCCGAACCAGCGAGGCCAACATGAATACCACTGTGACGCAGGAACAGATCGACTTCTACCGCGAAAACGGTTTCGTCGTCCTACATGACTTTCTCACGCCGGAGGAGTTGGAGACCTGGCGGGACGCGGTCGACGGGGCGGTCCGGCGGCGCGGCGAGCGGCGGCAGCTGCACCACAAGGACAACAAGTACAGGGGGACCTACTACGACTACATCTTCGTCCAGCGGGTCAACCTCTGGATGGACAGTCCGGAGGTGAGGCGGCTCATCCTCGATCCGCGGCTGGGCAAGCTTGCAGCGGAGCTTGCGGGCGTGGACGGCATGCGCATCTGGCACGACCAGGCGCTGATCAAGCAGCCGTGGGCCAACCCGACCGGCTGGCATCTCGACAACCCGAAGTGGTCCTACTCCTCGCGCGACACGCTCAGCATCTGGGTCGCGCTCGACGACGCCACGCTGCAGAACGGTTGCCTGTATTTCCTGCCCGGGAGCCACAAGACCGCCGACTACGACGACGTCCCGATCGGAGAGAACATCGGCGACATCTTTCGCGTTTACCCGCAGTGGCAGGAGACCATGTCGGCGCCGGCCGAGATGAAGGCGGGTTCCTGCTCCTTCCACAACGGTCTCATCGCGCACGGTGCGGGCGCCAACATGACGCCGGGCTGGCGGCGGGCGATGACCTGCGGCTTCATGCCAGACGGCTGCACGTTCAACGGCAAACAGAACATCCTGACCGACGAACAGTTTGCCGGTTACGAGATCGGCGACCTGCTCGACGACGACCTGCAGAATCCCCTCATTTACCACCGTACGAAGCCATTCGAAGAGAAGCTGGCCGAGAGGTTCGCGGAAGACAGCTGAACGAGTCATCCTGTCCCTGAGGATCGTCCTTTCCTCCACCCGAGGCCCTTCATTCTCCGAGTTCATTCGAGCTTTTTGCGGGAGGGTGAGAGATGGAGACTGAAGGGAGGGTACCAAAAAGGGATTGAATGGGAGGCCGAGGTGGACAGGGCAAAGGCGAAGGCGAAGTTTTGGGGGATGCGGAAGCCGTATTCGAGCGGATGTGATCGTGGAGTGCAGACCGCTCGCAGGCTACGCTGGACGAGATAGCGGCGGAGTTTGCGCCGCTGTGGCAGGAGTTGATGGGGGAGTTGCTGGGGGAATTGGTGCAGCAAGATGGGGATGTCTTGTAAGGAGGAAGGGGAGGTCAGGCGCGAGATACCGGAGCCGCCGAGCGGGACGATGTAGGTGATTTCCGTCCTGGTTCGATGGGGGGGGGGAGGGGAGGGAGGGGTGAACCTCTCCCGAAATGGATATTGGGAGAGATTCACCAGGCCTTCGGCTTTCTACCAGCTGATGTGGGTCACTGCGTTGTTGTCGCTTACCGAGAAGACGTAGGGCTTGTCGGTGTCGTACTCGGTGTCGGGATAGTAGGTGCTCACTTGCAGCCGGCTCGACCCGTCGGTCTTGTACTCGACTGTAACCGACTTGCCGGTCATTGGGTTGGTGCCGCTGAACAGCTGCACAGCAGGAGAGCCAGCCGACGGGCGCGTGATGATGGGGCCAGCGGCCGAGCTGCCGTCCGCGCCGATGTGGTAGTACTGGAAGCTGTTGGTGCCTTCCAGGGGGCAGAGCTGGGCCGGGGTGGCGGCGTGGGTGACGATGCAGTCGGCTTCCTGGTGGTGGCCGTCGCTGCCGTCGCCGTCTGAGTGGCCGCCGCCGTCGTCATGGCTGTGGCGGTTGTTATACTGTTCGGGGGTGTAATCCGAGCACGCGACGTGGACGTGTGTACCGTCGTCAAAAACACACCAGTCTCCGGCGAAGACGGTCACCGGGCTTACGAGGCCGGCGATGAGGACTGTGAGTGCTGCGAAAAGACGTACCTTCGTCATGACAGTGTCTCCTTTGATTCCCCGTTTGCTTGTGTGAATCGGTTTCCGGGGCTACATTGGTGACGCTGCGCGTGCTGGGTATGTTCCATCTTTGACCGGCTCCCCACAAGCTGGTCCGGGTAAAATGTGGGCTTGTTGACGTTAGAAGGGTTCTGTCAAAATGCCTACAGTCGTAGGAAGTCTACCTATTAGCTTGCCGACCATCAGTGGCAGAAACTGTACGCATTTCTGCAAGGACACCCTTGTGCCTATGCGGGGCAAGAGGAAAAGTGTCGCCGTTTCGTCGAAGCAGTCCACTGGACTCTGCGCACCGGCGCACAGTGGCGTGAACTGCCAGCCGAACTTGGCAAGTGGAACAGTGTCTTCAGACGCTACGCACGCTGGGAAGAGAATGGTGTTTGGACCGATGTGTTCAGACTGTTCGCCCAAGACCCCGACATGGCAGCGGTCATGCCCGGCAGTACTGCTGTACGCGCCCATGTGTGCGCAGCGGGCGGCTCCAAAATAAGGGGCGCCAGCACGAACGGTGCCCAGGTCAGAGCCGGGGTGGCTTCAGCAGCAAGATCCGTCTCCGCGTTGATGCGTTTGGCTTCCCCCTACAGGTCATCTTGACTGGCGGTGAACGCCATGACCTTTTCCTGCTGAGTCGTTGCTCACACCATTCCACTTTGACGCCGTCATTGCCGATAAAGGCTACAGTTCCGACCTGCTGCGAAAACTGCGAACAGCCCAACAGGTCACTGTCGTCACCGTTCTCGCCGCCATCGCAAGCAACCGCGGGACCTTGACCGACTCCTCTACCACAAGCGCAACATCATAGAACGCTTCATCAACAGAACCGCGCAGTGTCGAAGTATTCTCACGCGCAATGAATAGCTAGCTCGACGCTTCATGGCTTTCCTGCACATTTCCCCTACTCTCATATGGCTTGAACGAAGAGTGAACGAGCCACAGTACCGGACTAAAGCAGCGCGTACTGCAGAGACGAGACCTCGCTGTTTTCAAAGGAAGAGAGTCAGGTCCACCGACAGAGGTCGACTTCGGTCGGCTTCAGTCGACTCTCGTCGGCAAGTCAGGGCGCGAAGCTTTGCAGAAGGCCCAGGTCAACGCTTCCAGGCCCCGACTGTCCGCACAGAGGATGCTCACATACGGCGTTTTGGAAACTCGTAGGAATCCTTGCTGCAAAGTCCCCACAAGTAATGGCAGTCAGCATCAAACGGCCGCCCGCACGAATCAACACGAGTGGTCGCATGAGAGGGCCTTTGTGCCCTAGACTCCGACCTTTCGCCCGCTGTCTGCATCGGACCCGAACCATACCCGCCGCGGCAAAGACAGTCGTCCGCTTTGAGCCGCACCGAGGGGGCCGGGTCTAGTGCATCTTAACTGGGTCAAAGCATCGAAATGCTGCTTTAGTCTCATTCAGGGAGGTATCGGACTTCAAAGGCTGTACGATTGGCGGCACGCAGGACAGGAATCTGACTCAGTTTGACGACTGACTGGTTTTGTTGCGGCGGCTTTCCGTGGTCATTTGGCAGGCTGACAGCGATTCCCACGAATTTTCACATTCTCTTTGTCGAAATCCCGACAGGAATAGTCAACAGATTTAGAAGCGCGTGCCCTGACCCAGCGGTCAACTCCTGTTGACAGAGCGGGCGCTCTGTGCTAAAATTTTCGCCAAATTTGCACCTTTTCCAGCCACGCAAACGATTGGTTTCACCACTCCATAGCAAGGGGGCGCTTCGTGCTGAACGTAGCAGTTATCGGGATGGGCGGCATTGGCAACACGCACGCCGGTGTCTACCAGGGCAGCGAACGGGCAAACCTGGCGGCCGTATGCGACCTCGACAGGGAACGCGCGGACGCGGCTGGGCAACAGTTTGGCGTGCCCGCCTTCTACAGCATCGCCGAACTGGTCGACGCGGTCGAGCTCGACGCCGTCAGTGTCGCAACAGCCGGCCCTGAAAACGGCGGCCACCACTACGAGCCGGTGATGGAGTGCTTTGAGGCGGGCCTGCACGTGCTATGCGAAAAGCCTATCTCGAACGAGATTGAGAAGGCGCGCGAGATGGCCGCCAAGGCGGACGAGACCGGCCTCTACTTCGGCATCAACCTCAACCACCGCTTTGTGCCGCCGGCGGCCAAGGCCAAGCAGTGGGTCGAGGAGGGCAGGCTGGGCGATCTGCTACTGATGAATATGACGATGTGGATCGGCAACCCCAACGAGACCTCGCCCTGGTTCCACATACGGGCTCTTCACCCACACAGCCTCGACATCATGCGGTACTTTTGCGGCGACGTGAAGCGAGTGCATGCCTTTTTCAACCGCGCGCCCGGGCGCGTTTGCTACTCGAACGTGCAGGTCAACCTTGAATTTGAGTGCGGCGTGGTCGGACACCTGACCGGCAGCTATGACACGAACCCGCGGCATAACCTGGAACGGTGCGAGGTCATGGGTACGGGCGGCCGTTTCGTGCTCGACAATCTGTACCAGGAGCTGACGCTCTACCCGCGGCAGAGCGACGAGCTGACGGTCGTGCGCAACAGCATCATGGGAGGCCTGAGCGGCTTCGCCGCCACGTTCACCAACCGCATCAACCGATGGATCGAGCAGGTCGACGAGGGCGCGCCGCGCGATGAGATCGAAGCCTCCGGTCGCGAAGGTCTGGCGGTGCAGGAGATCATCGAAGCGGCGATTCGCTCGCACCACAGCGGCCGCGCCGAGGCGGTGCCGGCCAGTTGAATCTACGGCGATACAGCCCTTTTGGCGCCGCGCCGGGCCCGGCGGTCGGCAGTGGAGGAGTGGGCGAAATATGACGACAAGAACGGACGAAGTACGGAGGCAGCTCGATAAGCTGAAGCGAGACGGCTACGTTCTGGTCCCCAACGCACTGCCGCAGGAGCGGGTTGAGCAGTGGAAGATTGTCCTCTACGCGCTCTACGACCGCGGCGCCTACGAGATCAGCAACGGCGTGGGCAATGTCGCGTTCGAGAGACTGCTCGCCCTTGAACCGGAGCTGTCGCGGGAGTTGATCGGTCATGAAAGCGTGTCGCCCCTGCTGCGGGCGGTGATGGGCAAGCAGTGCCAACTACGGAGCTTGCGGGCCCACGTCAACCCGGCGGACTACCACCAGGAGTGGCACATGGACTTTTACGACTACTACTACCAGGTCGAGAAGTCGGATGCCCAGGACCCGCTTTTTGGCCTATGCCTCAACTCTACCTTTTACCTGACCGACAACACGCCCGACCGCGCGCGCCTCACGTTCGTCAAGAGCTACTTCGACCGCCCCGTGCCCGAGGATCTGATCCCGTTCCTGCGCTACACCGAAGACCGCAGCGACCCGTTCCAGGTCTGGTGCGACGAGCAGGAGCTGGAGCACCTCTATCCGATGGCGGGCGACGCCGTTGTTTTCTACAGCCACCTGCCCCACCAGGGCGCCAAGATGGGGCCGGACCCCGAAGGTGAAATCCGGGCCAATATCGTGCTGCACTACCAGATGAACCCGATGTTTCCCGGCATCAACTTTGTCAGCAATCCCCAGTTCACCCTCGAAACCTAGGGCTACGACGGGACCTTTCCCTTTACAGACCAGAAGTAACGGAATCTCTTTCCGATATCAGGCAGAACAAATTCAGACAGAATGAAAGGATGAAATCGATGAGATCGAAGCAAGCAGTTCTGGGGTTTGTCCTTGTGCTGGCGCTCCTGCTCGCGGCCGCGTGCGGCGCGCCGGCGGACAGCGGAATGGCGGGCGAAGCCCCGGCGGAGGAAGCCTCGACCGAGGACGAAGTCGTCGAGATCGAGGAGGCAGAAGAAGAGGCGATGGAGATGAGCGGCGAGATCGTCGTCAGCATCGCTTCCAACGACGTGCAGACGTACCAGGCGATTGCCGACGCCTACATGGAACTCCACCCCGGCGTGGACGTCCTGATCGAGCTGAAGGCGCCAGGTGTCGACGCGTATCTACAGTGGATTCGCACGCAGTTCACCTCGGACGTGCCGCGCGTCTCCATCATCGAATCGCCCCACCTGCGCGAGTTTGCCCAGGAGGGACGCCTGCTTGATTGGGGTCCCTACCTTAACAAGGAGAACCCCTACACCGGCGAGAAGTGGGAGGACAGCTTCGAGGAGTGGGGTCTGAACCTGGTGCGCGATCCCAACACGGGTCAGATGTTCACCATGCCCTACCAGTCGGTCCAGACCTTCTGGATCTACAACAAGGACCTCTTCGCCCAGGCCGGCATCACCGATGTTCCGCCGCGGCCGACGTGGGACGAGTTCGTCGGTTGGAACGCGAAGCTGCGCGACGCCGGCATCATCCCGATCGCGATAGAGGGCACGACCGAACAGATTTGGGGCGGCGGCCGCATGCCGTGGCTGATGCGTTCGGCGATGGACCAGTACCACCGCGACGACCTGCAGGTCATCCAGTGCCAGGAAGGCGACTGGTGCTTCCGCGAGGGTATCGACGACGTCTGGACGTACGACCCGACCGACGTGCGCAACGATGACCCGGATCGCGTTTCGGTCAACATTGCGCGCCACTTGGCGGCGCTGCGCGACGGCGCGATCAACTTCGACAACGAGTGCACGGTCGAGATGATGTCGCAGGTCGGACGCGTGTTCCAGACGGCGAACGGGTTTGTGCCCGAGGGCTGGACCGGGATGACGGATGCCTATCCTCTATTCCTGACGCAGAAGGCGGCGATGCGGATGGTGCACGGCGGGATCTACACCAGCCTGCCCAAGGACATTCGCTCGCTGGCGCAGGGTGAGTATGGCGGCAGCGGAGAGGTCGACGAAGAGGACGCGGCCGCCGCGGTCGAGTTCGAGTACGGCCGCTTTGCCTTCCCCACGATCGAAGGCCCGTGCGTACAGGGTACGGCGCGCGCCAACGAGTTGACCTCCGGATACCTCGCTTTGCCGCTGAAGGACCGCGCCCAGAACGACCTCGAAGTCGACTTCGTGATGTTCTGGACGAGCCCGCAGGGCATGCAGATCTTCCTCGAAAACAAGCTGGACACCGAGAACCTGCAGGGCGGCATCGCGGGCCCGCCGCTGATAAAGACCGTGGCGCTGCCGGGCATGTGGGAGGAGATCTTCGCGACGAGCGTCTTCGTCGGCAACTATGAGAAGCCGGGCGCGCCCGGCGACGCGGTCGCACGCGGCTTCTTCAAGTATGAGGAGACCAAGCGCGAGTGGTCGATCATGGTGCAGGAGTTCTTCGAGGGCAAGATTACGGCCGAGGATTTCGCAGAAGGCTACCAGGCCCTGCTGGAAGACAACTTCGACGGCCTGCTTGAGTTCCTCAACCTGACGCACGAGGACCTCGACAGCCCCGAGAAGCGCCCGCCTGGCTGGGTCGCGGCCGGACCGTACTAATTCTCTCCTTTCTGCGCCGCCCAGGCTAGATGGAGCGGCGCAGATTCGGTTTCAGCAGACGTTTGTCGATGGGCCTGTTTACGAAAGCAGAGTCGAACAGGAAACGACCAAAGCGTAACAGATCGGGCTTGCCGCTCCCGCCAGGGAGCGGCTTGTCTGGTCTGCGCCGTGCGGTCCTATTTGGCGGATTGCGGCGGATTGTGGGCGCGCTGGCGGTCGCCGGCGCGCTCCTGGCGACGCTGGCGCTGCCGCTGGCGGCACAAGTGGAGGAAGGTCTCCTGTGGGAGCGTGACGTTGCCAGCCGTGTCGAAGCGGTCGCCATCTCCGAGGACGGAACGCGTGTCGCGGTCGGCGGAAGAGACAACACACTGCGACTGTACGACGCTTCGGGCGAGCTGCTGTGGCCGTTCGAGGCGGCAAACAGCATCCTCGGCGTCGACATCTCGCCCGACGGCAAATGGCTGGCGGTCGCGTCGGAGGACCGCTTCGTCTACTTCCTCGATGCAGAAGGCAACGAGCTGTGGCAGTTCAAGGCCGGTCGGCCGATGAACAACGCTGCCGTCGCGCCTGACGGCTCGCTGGTGGCGGCGACCTCCGACGACCTCACCGTTTACGCGCTCGACGGCGAAGGCAACTTGCTGTGGCAGGAGGAGATCGGCATCGGCGTTAAGGCCGTCGACATCTATGGCAGCGGCGAAAAGGCGCGCGTTGTCACGGGCTCGGATGACGGGTTTGTGACGATCTACAGCCGCGCGGGCAAGAGGTTGCTCCAGGCCGGGCTCGATTACAGCGTCCGGTCGGTCTCGGTGAGCGCGAACGGCGCGCGCATCCTGGCGGGCGCCAGCGACGGCTCGGCCACTATTCTCAACGGTGCAAACGGTTCCGTAATCTGGCGCTTCAAGGCTGAGGATGCGATAAGCGGCGTATCGCTCGCCGCGGACGGCTCGACCGCTTTGGTCGGCTCCGAGGACAAGAGCGCCTACCTGCTCGACCGCGAAGGCGGCCTTTCGCATCGCTTCATTCAGGATGAAGAGGTGCTCAGCGTGGCCCTGGCGGGCGACGGCAGCAGTCTCGCCTTGGGGACGGCATCAGGGGCGGCCCTGACCTACGACCGCAGCGCGACCCTCGCGGGTGCGGCGCGGTCAACGGCCCAGCGCCAGCGGACCTTGCTGTTGGCTTTCGGGCTGGTCCTTGTCTTGGTTGTGGCGGCTGTATGGGCGGCCCGCAATACGGTGGCCGGGCAGCAGGTCTGGCAGCGCAGCGCGGCGGGGCCACTCGGCGTCCTGCAGGCAGTTTGGAGCGCGCGGCTTTCCTACCTGCTGATCCTGCCGACGCTGGCGTTTCTGCTCACCTTCAACTATTATCCGGCTTTTTCCGGCCTTTACCACGCGTTCACGGATTGGAGTCCGGGCGCGCGCACCGAGTGGGTGGGCCTGTCCAACTTCCGCTTCCTGATGGAGGACCGCTTTTTCATTTCCGGCTTTCGGAACGCGGCCATTCTCGTCGTTGTCTCGGTGTTGAAGACGATGACGGTGCCGCTGCTGGTGGCCGAGTTCATCTTCAATTTGCGGAACCGCTTCTCCCAGTACTGGTTCCGCACGCTCTTCGTCGTGCCGATCGTGCTGCCGGCGGTGGTCGAGATTCTGGTGTGGAACAACATTTACGACCCGGCCATCGGCCTGCTCAACGAGAGCCTGAAGCTCGTAGGCCTGGAGCATCTCACACGCGTTTGGTACGGAGACGCCAGCGTGGCGCTCGGCTCGATCATCTTTATTGGCGTGCCGTGGGTCAACGCGTTCGCGCTGCTGATCTTTTACGGAGGCCTCATCTCAATCTCGAATGAGATCATCGACGCCAGCCTGGTCGACGGCGCGAGCACCTGGAGGCGGTTCTGGAGCATTGATCTGCCGCTGTTGATGGGCCAGATCAAGCTTCTCCTGATTCTCAACTTTATCAACGCCGTCCAGACCTTCGAGCTGGTCTTCCTGACGACCGGCGGCGGTCCCGGCGCGGCGACATACACGCCGGCGCTGGAGCTTTACTACCTTGCGATGCGGATGGACCGGATGGGGGTGGCGTCGGCAATCGGCATGATTCTATTCTTCATTATTCTGGCGGGCACGATCGTCAACATGCGTTTCGTCAAGTCCTCCAGCGAGTACGAGGCATGAGATGGTAACGGCGCGCGACTCCGAGGGCACCGGGCAGGCGGCGGCGGTTGCGCCGCACGGCGAGAGCGGGGCGGCCGCCGGCTTCACGCTTCGCATTGCCCAGCTGAGCGGCGGGCAGATCCTGCTATACGCGGTCCTGCTTCTGCTGCTGGTTATAACTTTCATCCCAATCCTCTACCTAGTGGCGCTTTCGCTAAAGGACAACGGCCAGATCTACGGGCGATTCTGGTCGATGCCCAACCCGTACCGCTGGGAAAACTTCGGTCTCGGCACGCTCGTCATCTGGCGGCCGATACTCAACTCGATCCTGACCTCGGGAAGCTCCACGGCCGCGACGGTCGTTCTGGCCAGCCTTGCCGGTTACGTCTTCGCGCGCCACCGATTCCCGGGCAAGGAGATGATCTACACCGGCATTCTGGCGCTGCTGATGATTCCGCCGATCCTGACGCTGATTCCGGCCTATGTGTTAATCCTCAACATGGGGCTGGAAAACACGTACTGGGCGCTGATCCTGCCGTGGACGTCGGGGGGGCAGGTCTTTGCGCTGCTGCTGTGCCGCAGCTTCTTTGCGACGTTGCCGGAGGAGTTCTTCGACGCGGCGCGTATCGACGGGGCCAGCGAGCTGCAGAGCTTCGCGCAGATCGCGGTGCCGCTTTCGGCGCCGATCCTGGTGACGGTCGCGGTGGTGCGCCTGGTCACCACGTACAATCAGTTCATGTGGCCGCTGGTAGTCATCTCCAGCCCGAAACGGCAAGTCGTAGCGGTCGCGTTGACGCAGTTCACCTCCGAAATCGGGGTCACGGATCTCGGGCCCCAGATGGCGGGCTACATTCTTGCCTCGTTTCCCTTGATCATCCTCTTCTCCTTCGGCATGAGGCACTACGTGCGCGGCCTGACAGCCGGCGGACTCAAGGCGTAAACGCGCCTTCATTCTTTCAACCAATTCTGAGGTCATCCAATGGACAAGGTTCGCATCGGCGTGTTGAGCCACGCCCACGGTCACAGCAACACATATTGCCGCAAGATGCTGGAGTTCGACGACGTCGAGCTGGTGGCCTGCTGGGACGAAAACGAGGAACGCGGGCGCGAGGCCGCGGACGCCTTCGGTATGGAATACCGAGCAGAGTCCGATGCAATCACTGACGACCCCAATATCGACGCCGTGATCGTTACAACGGAGACGAACCGTCACGCCCAGTTCGTGGAGCAGGCGGCGGCGGCAGGTAAGGCGATCCTATGCCAGAAGCCGCTGGCGACGACGCTCGAAGACTGCGACCGCATCATCGAGGCGGTGCGCGGCAGCGGGGTAAAGTTCAGCGTGGCCTTCCAGATGCGGCAGGACCCGGTCAACCGCAAGATCAAGGAGCTTGTCGAGGCCAAGGCGGTGGGAGAAATCGCGGTCATCCGCCGACGGCACTGCATCGGCGTGCTGAACAACGAGGCGTTTTTCACCGGCCCGACGCGCTGGCACATCGACCCGGTTGCGAACGTGGGCATGTTCTTCGACGATGCGATCCACGCCGCGGACTGGTTCTACTGGACATTCGGGCCGGCGACGCGCGTCATGGCTGAGATCGATAACATCGTGACGAAGATCGCTCCGGACGACAACGGCGTCGCAATCTTCCGCTTCGAGAACGGGGCGATCGGCACGCTGTTCAACGGCTCGACGACGGTCGCGGGCGTGAACACGACCGAGATCTACGGCGCGGAGGGCACGATCATCCAGGACTACGGCGACGGTCCTTCGACGATGGCGCCGCGTGCGCCGGGCGCGGCGCCGCTGCGGATGATCCGCCAGGGTGACAGCGAGTGGGAGGCGTTTCATCTGCCGATTCCGGCGAGCCAGGGGGAGCGGATCGCGAGTGTGCCGCGGCCGTTCATCGATTATGTGCGCGGGTTGAGCGAGGAGCATGTCAGCGCGGAGGAGGGGCGCAAGTCGGTGGAGATGATTCTGGGGGCATATCAATCGGCGCGGGAGGGGCGTCGGATTTCACTTTGAGACCGATTCAGGCAACCGAGTCTGCGATTGCGGGTTGTCGACTCTATCGATCTCGAGCCACTCGCTGAAGATCAGTCGTAGCTGACGATCGACTTTGTCCTCATCGTCACCGTGACAGCAAGGCCCAAATATTCCAGGACAAGAGCCAATATAACATTGGTCTTCTTCCGACTAGGCCACAGCACCATTATACTTCGGGATTCCAGTCACTCTCGGGCCACGTCAATGGAGCTTTTTGATTCCTTTTCCTGGTAAGGTTATTGTGAGCCCTGATCTTAGGACCACAAGACGGGAAAGTCAAGGTTCAAACAGGAGCCAAAGACAGCCTGGCGCAGCGTCTCGTTCAATCGCGTCTGCCACCCCGGCCCCCCGCTGCGAAAGTGCTCCATCAGATCGGCGTCCAATCGAATCGAGATGAGCTCCTTGGTCGGCGCCTTCTGCTTGCCGCGCGTTCGTCGGTAACGTTCGACTAGATGGGGATGCGTTTCGTGAGCAGGCCGCGCCTCTTTGAACCATTCAGCGTCGGCTTCTAATGTGTCCGGATCGGCGGCAATGCCGGCGTTTATGGCGGCCTCCTCACCGTGTTTCCTAGCAATCTCGTCGAAGGTTCTATCCTTGTGCTTGGTCATAATCCTCTTTCTCCCGAGAATTCGCCTTGCGAAGGCTGATAACGCGAATGTTCTCCTCGCGTTCAGTAAAGATCAAGACATGAAGTCGGGTGTTGATGAGCCCGTAAGCGATGGTGCGCGGCTCGGCATTACAAGACTCAACTGCTAACCTTGTTCTTTGGGCATGCAGCTGCGATAGTCGGAGGCTCTTACCTGCTGGCGTGAGTTCTTCAGATGAGCGGGAGCAGGGTCTTGGCCGTCTCTTCGACCAGCCAGCTGTAGAATTCCTCCGAGAGGACACCGCTGCCGTGGTCCTGGATGAACTGCAGCTGTTCGGGCGTCAGTTCCTCTTCGGCCGCGGCGACCGCGTTTTTGTATGGGTTGGCGGGTGTGCGATCGAGCGGTGCGACGAACTCGACGGTCAGCGCGCCGCCGTAGCCGATCTCTTTGAGCGTGTTGACGATCAGGGGCCAGTCGAGCGCCCCCATGCCGCAGGCCATGCGGTTGTTGTCGGCGACGTGAAAATCGACGAGGCGATCCTTCGTGCTCCTAATCGCCTCAACCAGGTTGGCCTCTTCGATGTTGAGGTGGAAGGTGTCGATGCAGACGCCGCAGTCGGGTCCCACCTCTGCGGCCAGCAGCATGGCCTGGTCGGCGCGATTGAGAAAGTTGGTCTCGAAGCGGTTGAGCGGCTCCAGCGCGATGCGTACGCCCTCTTTCTGCGCGTGGCCGTAGACCTCCTTCAGGCCTTCGACGGCCCAGGCCCACTCCTGCTCGGGCGTATCCATAGCCGCCACCTTGCCCACCGTCGACGGTACGATTGTCATCTCGAAACCGTCGAGCTCCTTCACCATCGTGATGCAGCGATTCAGGTAGTCGATTGAGCTGGTGCGCACGGACTCCTCGGCGTCGATCAGGTCGCGCCCCTCGATCATCAATGAGACGACCCCCCAGCAGGAGAGGCCGTGCTGGCTGAGCATCCTGCGAACGTCTTGCGTGTTGTACAGCTCCGGCTCGCCGCTGAGCTCGATGCTCTTGTAGCCGTAGCGGGCCAGGCGGCGAACGGTAACCTCTATAGGCTCGGCGCGCATCCAGTTGTGCATCGAAAGGTGCATGGAAGCTCTCCCTAGGGGTTGGTAGCGGTCGCCAGTACTCTGCGAGGTTCCGACGAAGGTAGCCCACGATGGGCCCGCCACGGCAGTCTAGCCTTGTCCCATACCAACCCAGTCGATTTCCAGATTGGCCTGCGTCAGGAGAAGCGTGCTGAGGTCGCCGACGTGCTGCTGCAGGTGGCGGATGTTGTAGATCTGCAGCTCCATCTTGTCGAACGGGAGCCAGTGGAAGCCGGACGGATCGCTCAAGTCGACATCCGGCAATATGCGGTCAACCTCGGCGTGGAGGAAGTCGATGAAGGAGAGGAGCTCCGCGCGCGTATATGGTTGGTCGGCTGCGGGCTGTTCGTGCGGGGGCCAGGGCGTCGGTCCGAGAAACTGGTAGCCTTCGCGACATCCTTCCCAGAGCTCCATGTCTTCTTCGGACGGCTGCAAGTAGAGGTTGACGAAAAAGAGCCCATGGTAGGCGACGCGCCAGAACGGGTTTCCCACGACCGGCTCGTCCCACATCTCATCGGGGCAGGTCTGAACTGTCTGTTGCATCATAGACAGCGCGGCGTGAAACTGTGATGTGACCGTCTTTACGATGTCCATTATGAGGGTTCCTATAGGTCGATGTTGCAGTCCCAACCACGCGGACCGGCTCTGTTACGGCAGAGACTATCAAAGTAGATTTTGTGGTCGCAGAGTCAATTCTAGGGTGGCGCCTACGGCATGTCAACTCGTGTGGGGTGGGGGTGCAGTCCAATTATGGCCCAGGGCTGTTCATTCTGGTGGGGAACTCTTGGCGGCGGTGGCTGGATGTTCGGCGGCTTTGGAAGAGGCGGAGGGCAGGCACAAGGCCTGCCCCTACGGTGGCCGTGGCTTTCGCTTCGCTGATTCTAGGGGGCCGGCCGGGAAGGCGGCTCATACGATCCCGCGGCGCAGCTGTTGCTGGCGGAACGGTCATTGACGAGCCTGCGTTTCCCATGCGCGCGCCACACGCAACAGATTGTCGAATTCCGCCTGAAATGCTGCAATGATGGTGTCCGGATCGGGAGCAAGGCCGCGGTCGGTGATGAGTCCGATATTTACCTGCCCGCCGTAGCTGAATATGCTGATTCCGACCCCAATCGACCCGGACTGCGGCACCCAGAAGACGATTGTTTCGAGAAGTTTGCCAGCAAAGTAGAGCTTCTGGGAGGGACCAGGCACATTGGTCAGGACCATACTCACTTTGTCGGCATAGTAGCCGCGAATCCTCCTGGCTATTTTGTCCGACACGACGCCCAAACCGACGATGGCCTGATAAGTCACCAGCGCTTCAGGCGACCGTTTGATTGCATCCATGTGGCGCTTGGTCTCAAAGAGGCGATCGATGGGATCGGCGATACCGATCGGCAGGGGGAGATAGACCAACGCAAATCGATTGGTCAGTTTCGAATCCTGCGGTCGTCGGATGTCCACCGGAACCATGGCCCGGATCGTCTTGCCCTCTGGATTGTCGCCGCGAGCTTCGACATACCGCCGCAAAGCGCCGGCCACGGCAGCGACCAGGACATCATTGACGGTCGCCCCCATCCGGTTCTTGACGAACTTTACATCATCCAATGGAATCCCACTGGACCAGGCGACCGCCTTACCGACCCCAACCGCTCCTTTGAAAGCTGTTTTGTCGTCCGTCGTCATCAGCGCCAGCTTGGCTAACACAGCGAATACCTTCGCGGCCAGCTGTCCGCCCCGCGCCGCCAGAGACAACAGGTTGCCCGGATTACCTACCCTCTTGCGACCTCCCTGCGATTTCACGGGCACCGAACTGGCCGCGGCGGGGGTCGGGAGTTGGGGAGCACTCTTCTTCCGGGGGAACTCGGAGGGCGGGCGCCGGGCCCCCTCCGCAGCTTCATCAGCCAGGGAGAGCAAGACGTTCACCAGTGCTGCACCGTCGCCAATACAGTGGTGAACTCGCGCGAAGAAGACGCTGCCGCCCTCGAAGCCTTCGATGAGCGTGAACGTCCACAGGGGCCGATTCGGATCGAGGGGATGGACAAGCAGTCGGGCTACGGCCTCGTTGAGCGTTTTCCTATCCCCCGGCGGAGGCAGGACGATGCGCCCGACGTGCGCGCGCAGATCGAACTCCGGATCGATCTCCCAATAGGCGCGCGGTTTGAGAGCGCCTCTACGCTCTACCACTCGCTGACGAAAGCGTTCGTAAATCAGAAGGCGCTCTTCCAGCACAGCCAGCACATTCTCGTATTGCAGCGGTTCCTCAAAGATCCAGAAGCCGTTGATCACCATCGGATTGGCAGGATCGTCCATCATGAGCCAAGCTCGATCGACGCTGGACATCAGTTCGCGGCCGGTCATGGGCATGCCCTCCTAGGCTCTCATTTGGGGCAGATGAGTCTTCCTACGCGCAGGCTCAGGGAGGAGTGGAAACGAGATAGAGCTGCCGAGATTCAATCCTCTTCGCGAGGACTCGTTTTTCTCTGGCCCAAATTCTTGATTCACGTGCGACAGGGGCCTGGGACGAATTCTTTGACTCGCGCGGCTCTGAGCATGGCCTGATTGTAACCGAAAATTCATGTCGCGCCACCGTGTCCCATCTGCAAGCGCGGTTGACAGTCGGCCTCAGTATGGCTTTGCCGACGTCGTGTAGCAGACCGGCCGAGGCAAACCGACCGGCGAGTTTGATGATCAATGGGGGTTGTCTAATCTCCGTCTTCACCGTTCATCAGAGCCGGGCAAACTTATCGAACCCTGCCGCAGCCGCTGCCATTGACTCATAGAGACGTGAAGTGTCACTCATACGTCCATTTGGGGCGTGTTAGAAGATCAATAGGCGGCGGCGACGCGACGAGGCGTAGTGCAGACGGATGCAAGGTGGAAAAAACTCCGCTGCTCAGGTTGCGGTGTTCATAGTCATTGCCCAGGCGACGTCGGCGGCCTAGCCCGGCGAAGGCATGATCAACGACGCTACGACGCGGGAGGAATGCGGCCGATGAGGCGTTCGGCCGGCGACGCGCGGATGCGGTGGCGTCGTGTCCGCGGCGCGTTGCCGACAGGCTGGAATCGTGCCGGAACGGTGGCATCGGACCGGCCGGCATTGGCACGGCGGCTGGAATCGCGCACGCAAAGTGGCATCACCTCCCGGTCGCTGGCACACCAACTGGGGACGCGCCAACACGGTGGCTCAGCTACAGGGGGGCGTTGCGGGGGGAGTCCCCCCCCACAAGGGAGGGCCGGAACGGCCCGACCATCCAAGGGCAGTGGTCAGTGCCCAGTCTTCAGTGGTCGGTGGTCGGTGGTCGGTGGTCAGGAACTACCGGGACTTGCAACTTGAGGGACCGGCATCTGGAAGGCGGATTTGGACGTAGTTTGAGGTGCGGATCGGGCGTCACGCTTGGATGGCCTGCGTCTGGACAAGAACGGGCAAGGCTGCTACGCTACAGTCCGCGTCCGGCGCCGTTTCGAGGTCGAAGGAGCAGGATGGAGGGAAACGCCCAAGGGGCACTGATTGCGAAGGCGATTTACCGATTCGCCCGCACGCGCAAGATCCGGTATTACCGGGCCGAGCGGACGCGCTCGGGCATCGAGTTTCTGTATCCGATCAGCGTGGGCGGCTCGCGTATCGTCGATACCAGTTCGGGCGGCCGAGACTATGTTGTACTCTATCTGCTGACAAAGTGGGGCAAGCTGGCGGCCGGCGGCTACTGGCTGAACCCGAGGCAGATCTTCGAAAAGGCATACGTGACCGATGCCACGCCGGCGGACCTAGTGCTGGTCGCCAAGCGCATTGAAGAGTTGCCTGACGCGCACCTGCTGCTTGACGACGTGCTCAACCGGAACGAGGTGGAGGTCGACCTGGAGGTGTGGGGCAGCGCGCTGGAATGAAGGGCTGGACCTGAAGGACGAGGGGCAATTGATGAATCTGCTGGAAGAAGGGACGGAGCTTTCGCTTGATTTCGGCAAGCTGCAGGCGATCGGCCGGGGGGAGGCGGCGGTAATCCCGGTAGCGGTGCAGGATGCCGACAGCAGGGAGGTGCTGATCGTCGCCTACGCCAACCAGGAGGCGCTGACATATACACTCAGGCACGGTGTGGCGGCGTTCTGGAGCACGTCGCGCAACGAGCTATGGGTGAAGGGCGCCACATCCGGCGACACGCTTGAACTGGTCGAGGCGCGGGTCAACTGCGAGCAGAACTCGCTGCTTTACCTGGTGCGTCCGTTGGGCGCCGGCGCGTGCCACACGAAGGACGCGGAGGGAATCGCGCGAGCGGGCTGCTACTATCGCCGAATCGAGGACAGTTCCGATGTGGGCGGCCGTACGGGTGACGAGCCGGCGCGCCAGTGGCAGCTAGGCCATATTGTTCCGTCGAAGTGACCGGATGCTCGAAGTCGCCCGAGTGACGCAGGCATTTGCTTCAAATCGTTTATACCGAATGCACCTGAACTGAGGACTGAGATGAGCCGTTTGACACTCGGAGTGCCGAAAGGGAGCCTGCAGGAGTCGACGATCGCGCTTTTCGCGAAGGCCGGCTATCGGCTGTACGTGCGGGGCCGCTCGTACGCTCCGTACATTGACGACCCGGAGATCGGCTGCCTGATGTTCCGAGCGCAGGAGATTGCCCGCTATGTCGAGCGAGGCGTGCTCGACGTGGGCCTGACCGGCCAGGACCAGGTGCTTGAGAACGAGGCGGACGTGCGCGAGGTCGAGGACCTGGTCTACAGCAAGGCGACCAACCAGGCCTACCGCTGGGTACTTGCCGTGCCCGAAGACTCCGACATACATACGCCGCAGGACCTGGAGGGCAAACTGATCGCGACCGAGCTGGTGCAGGTTACGCGCCGTTACCTGGAGCGCCACGGGGTCAGCGCCGAGGTCGAGTATTCGTGGGGCGCGACTGAGGTCAAGGCGCCGTTGCTGGTCGATGCGGTGGTCGAGGGCACGGAGACGGGTTCCTCGCTGCGTGCGAACCGGCTGCGAATCGTCGACACGGTGGCCGAATCGACGACCAAGCTGATCGCGAATCACGAGGCGTGGCGCGATCCGTGGAAGCGGAAGAAGATCGAGAATCTGGCATTGCTGCTCAAGGGCGCGTTGCAGGCCGGCGCCAAGGTCGGGCTGAAGATGAACGTGCCGAGGAGTTCGCTGGAGTCGATTACGGCGGAGCTGCCCGCGTTGCACGCTCCGTCGATTACGAATCAGACTGATCCTGACTGGGTCGCGCTGGAGGTGATCATCGACGAGAAGATCGTGCGCGATTTGATCCCGGACTTGAAGGAGGCGGGGGCGACGGGCATTATTGAGTATCCGCTGAACAAGGTGATCTATTGAGTCGGAGATGGGTAAAGAATCGGGCCGGAATGCTGCCGTTCAACTCAAGGAGCTGCCCCATGTCGATCAAACAGTCTGTCTGCATTCCCATTTTGCCGCAGGACGTTATGCCGCGCGAGAGGCTTCTTGACGAGATCGCGGCGATCGGCTACCCGGCGATCGAGATCTGGCAGCGTGGCGACGACTTCGAGGAGCTGTGCCAGACGGCGGCCGACTGCGGGCTCCAGCTGATCAGCATGATCGGCCATGACTCGCTGCCCGACGGTCTCAACAACGCGGGTAACCACGACCGCATCGAGGCGGAACTGCGCGAGTCGGTCGACCTGGCGGTGGCGCACGGCTTGCGCGCGCTGATCTGCTTCAGCGGCAACCACATTGCCGGCATGAGCAACGAGGAGGCGATCGCCAATACCGTGGCCGGGCTGCGGCGCGTGGCGCCGTATGCCGAAGACAACGGCATCGTCATCAATCTCGAACTGCTTAATTCCAAGGTCGACCACCCCAACTACCAGTGCGACAACAGCGCATGGGGGCTGGAGGTGCAGCGCGAAGTCGGCAGCCCGAATGTGAAGCTGCTGTTTGACATTTACCACATGCAGATTATGGAAGGCGACGTGCTTCGTACCATAACCGCCAATCTGGATGCCATCGGCCATCTGCATACGGCCGGAAACCCGGGGCGGAACGAACTGGACGACTTCCAGGAGCTGAACTACAGCGGCATCTGCCGCGTGATCAGCGATGCCGGATATGACGGCTACATCGGCCACGAGTTCCGCCCGCGCGGCGACCTGGTTGGCGGCCTTCGCCAGGCGTTTGAGATCTGCAACGTCGACTGAGCCGCGGGAAGAGATTTGCCGGCTACGGCTGCGCGTTCCAGACCCCTAGTTCAACCCCCGAGGAGCCGAAATGCCGCAACAGCCACACGTCATCTACATACTGTCGGACGAGCACTTTGGCGGCGCGATGGGCCACATGGGCGATGCCAACGTGCGCACGCCGAACATGGACCGAATGGCGGCCGAGGGGGTCAGCTTCGAGCGCGCGTACGCCAACTGCCCCGTGTGCACGCCGTCGCGGGGTACGATCTTTTCGGGACGCCATGCACACGCAGGCCCGGTCCAGTTCTTCTTCGATGTGTTCAAGGCGAGCGCGCCGAGCACGGCTACGATGCTTCGCGCGGCCGGCTACCACACGGCCTACTTCGGCAAGTGGCACTGCGGTGTCGTCCACGACCAGGAGCCGGCCCTGGTGCGGGAGCGGCGGGAGGAGTACACGCGCTGGCCGCATCGCACGCCCGAGTACCACCGGGCCGGCTTCCAGGACTGGTACGGCTTTGAGATCAACAATGCCCCATTCAAGGGCTTCTACTATCACCAGGACGAGGCCAATCCACGCTGGATGGACGGCTATCAAACGGACGTCCTGACCGATCTGGCAATCAAGTACCTGGAAGCCTATGACCGCGAGCAGCCGCTCTTTCTTGTGCTCAGCGTTGAGCCGCCGCACTTTCCTCTGGAGGCTCCGGAGGCATTTGAGCGCTTCGACCCCGACGCGCTGGAAACGCCGCCGAACTTCGCGGATTCGGCGGAGATGCGCGCGCAGCTGGCGACCTACTATGCGATGGTCGAGAACCTGGACTGGAACATCGGCAGGCTGGTCGGTGCGCTGGACGGTCTGCCCGATTTCAGGGACAACAGGTTGACCGTTTACTTCTCCGACCACGGCGACTACATGGGTGCGCGCGGCGCGATCAACCGCAAGGAGCATCCGCACGAAAACTCGGTGCGCATTCCGACCATCTTCCACTGGCCGGAGCAGATCCCGGCGCAGGGCCGCCGCGACGGTCTGCTCTTCAGCCTCGTGGACATGTTGCCGACGACGCTCGGTCTGCTCGGGCTGGAGGCGCCGGGCCACTGCCAGGGGCGTGACTTCAGCGATGCGTTGCGCGGCGAGCAGGATTTCAGCGGGCCGGAGGCGGTCCTGCTGGAGATGTCGGGCATTCCGCGCTGGACACTCGACTCGCTCGACTGGCGCGGGCTGGTCACATCTCGCTGGAAGTACGCTTTCTACGAGACCGGCCATGAGCTGCTATTCGACCTTGAGGACGACCCATTCGAAATGGCCAACCTTGCCGAGGTCGACGCGGAGACTTGCGCGGCGATGCGAGGAAAGCTGCTGGAGCTGCTGGCCGGGAGCCGGGAACCGTACTTCGACGTACTGATAGAGAACGGTGCGCCGTTGCAAGGCCCGGCGCTGGACGTAGGCGAATCGCGG
Source organism: Caldilineaceae bacterium (assembly GCA_022827195.1). Classification (GTDB taxonomy): domain Bacteria; phylum Chloroflexota; class Anaerolineae; order Caldilineales; family Caldilineaceae; genus Bin5. The sequence continues at coordinate 304,307 of JAJDTL010000004.1, read as the reverse complement.
CGCCAGGGCAATCTGGCCCCTATCTGGCCGGAGCTTGTCCGCCGCCTGGAATCGTGACGGAACTCGACCTTCAACTCCCGATCGACCTTGCTCCTCACATAGAGGCGTGGAGGACAGACGCGTCCGTCGCTTTCGCCCTGCTGGGCAGCTACGCGCGCGGCGACGCCGGTTATTTCAGCGACGTGGACGTCGTCCATTTTGTGGACGATGACGGGCTTGCGGAGGACAGCCGCAGCTTCCTGATCGAGAGAACCGCGGGCGGTGGTAGAGCAGGGCCATCGAGGGGGTGCGCAAACTCATCATGTTTGGTCGTGCGCAGCACAGCGACGCCGGGCCAGGTTGAGAGCTGGTTCAGTGAGCCGGGCCAGGCTGTCAACTTCGTCGCGGGACTACGCGAAGGGCGGCCTCTTTGGGACCCTCAGGGCGCTTTCGGCGCGATTCGCGAGAGGGCGCGCCGGTTTGCCTGGACGCCGGCGCTCCAGGAAAAAGCGAGCCGCCTGGCTGGGCAGGAGATGGTCGGCTGGATTGAAGAAGTGCATAAGGGGCTGGAGGGGCTTCGACGCGACGACACGGGGCGACTGCTCAACGCGCGCTTCGGCCTGTCCTGGGGCTTGGCCTGGGCAGTGCGGCTGCAGAGGGGCGTCCTCTGTGCGAGCGACAACGCTTTTTTCGACGACGTTATCGATGCGGTGGGGGCAGAGAGCGAATGGGCGCGCCTGCTGCGGCGCGCTTTCGGGGTAGCTTGCGGGGATTCGAGTGCCTGTTGCTCGCTACGCGAAATGGTGCGAGACGGGCTTCTACTTTACTGCGAGACTTATGAATTGCTGAAGGGATCGATTCCCGGCGAGCACAGCGCTCTTATCGAAGCGACAGTTCGCTGCATCCGCACAGAGTTAGGAGGCCGTTTTGCGACTGACGGCGGGGCCAGAACGGTAGAGGGCTGACCTGCTCAAGGCCGCGGGACCAGTTGCCTCGATCCGCGTTCCTTCGGTAAACTTAGGCCACCAACGGTCGCCCCGTCCATACCCACAGGAGATGACCACATGCTGACCCAGGAACAGATCAGCTCTTACCACGAAAACGGCTTCCTGCGCATCCCCGAAGTCTTCACGCCCGAAGAGACCCGGGAGCTCTCCGACGAGATGGACCGGCTGGTGGAGGACTGGGCATTCACGAGCCCTGGCTGGACAGGTCCCTGGCGGCTGGCGTACATGGACCCGGAGACTGAGAAATTGTCCAAATTGACGGCGATGCACGACCTGCACTTTTACTCGGTAGCATGGATGCGCGCGGCCACGAATCCGAGGCTGGCAAAGGCGCTTAGCCAGCTGCTGGGGCAGAACGTCGAGCTGCATCACACGACGATGCACATCAAGCCGCCACAGACCGGTCACCCGTTCCCCATGCACCAGGACAACCCGTTCTACGGCCATCAGGACGGTCGCTTTATCGATACGCTGGTGCATCTCGACGATACCTGTCACGAGAACGGTGAGATCCGTTTTCTGGCCGGCTCTCATAAGATGGGCCACCTCGAACATATCACAAAGACCGAGGAGGGCCCCTGTTCGCCGCATCTGCCGACGGACGAGTTCCACCTGGAGGATACGGTTGCGGTGCCGGCCAAGGCGGGCGACGTGGTGCTCTTCTGCATCGACACGGTGCATGGCTCCTACATCAACCAGACGAAGAGGCCGCGCCGGCTGGTGCGCATGGGATACCGCGATCCGGACAACCGCCAGGAGTACGGCCAGAGCATGGGACGTCCGGGCGTAATGGTCAGCGGTTACAGGTTACGGCGGGAAGGCGACGAGCTGCTCCCGATTGCATGAAATGCGGGCGAGGCGGCCAGGTTTCGCCGCGGACCCGCGACTGGAGACGATCCGATGCTGACACAGGAACAGATTAACTTCTACCACGAACACGGCTACCTGCGGATTCCGCAGGTCTTCACGCCGCAGGAGACGGAGGAGCTCTCCGTCGAGCTGGACCGGCTGGTCGAGGACTGGGCATTCACCAGCCCGGGTTGGACCGGACCGTGGCGGCAGGCCTACATGGACCCGGAGACCGAGAAGAAGGCGAAGCTGACGGCAATGCAGGACCTGCACTACTACTCGGTGGTGTGGATGCGGGCGGCGACCAAACCGAAACTGGCCGAGGCGCTTAGCGATCTGCTGGGCGAGAACGTTGAGCTGCACCACACGACGCTGCACATCAAGCCGCCGCAGTCGGGACAACCGTTCCCGATGCACCAGGACAACCCATTCTACCCTCACCAGGACGGGCGATTCATCGACGTATTGGTGCACTTGGACGATACTTGCCATGAGAACGGCGAGATACGCTTCCTAGACGGCTCGCACAAGCTGGGCCACCTGGAGCACATCACCGAGACCGAGGACGGCCCCTGCTCGCCGCATCTGCCGACGGACGAGTTCCACCTGGAGGAGACGGTGCCGGTGCCGGCGAAGGCGGGCGACGTCGTCCTTTTCTGCATCGACACGGTCCACGGGTCGTACATCAACCAGACGAAGAAGCCGCGGCGGCTGGTGCGCATGGGCTACCGCGACCCGCAGAATCGCGAGGTTGACGGCAAGAGAGTTGAGCGGGCCGGTATGATCGTGAGCGGCTACCGTGAGCGCAAAGAGGGCGACGAGCCCTGGCCGACGAAGGCCGCCAATACGTAGGTAGGCGAGGCCTCCAGGCCCCGGGGAGTTGCCGACGCGTGATCTATGACACACTGATCGTGGGCGCGGGTTCAGCAGGAAACATCCTCGCGTCCCGGCTGAGCGAAGACCCGACCCGGCAAGTGCTCCTGATCGAAGCTGGGCCGGATTACCCTTCAGTTGACAGACTGCCAACCGATGTCCGGCTGGGATTCGCGTCTTCCGCGGGTATCATTGCGACGAGCCACGACTGGCGATATGTCGGGGAGGCGACCGCGCAGCGCAGGGAGATGCCGGTGCCCCGGGGCAGGATCGTGGGCGGCTCGAGCGCGGTCAACGCCCAGATCTTTCTGCGCGGCGTGCCGGAGGATTTCGAGGCGTGGGCGGCGATGGGCAACGACAGCTGGCGATTCGACCAGGTCCTGCCCTACTATTGCAAGGTGGAGAACGACCTCGACTTCGGGGCGGCCGACTTTCACGGTGACGACGGCCCGATCCGGGTGCGCCGCTATCCCGAGGACACGTGGAGGCCGGACCAGGCGGCCTGGACGGAGGCTTGCCGCGCGGCCGGCTTTTCCGAATGCGCCGACGCAAACCGGCCGCACTCGACCGGAGTTGGTCCTTTTCCGCTGAATACGATTGACGGGGTGCGTCAAAGTACGGCCCTGACCTACTTGGCGGCGGCCCGCGGCCGGCCCAATCTGCGCGTCCTGGCCGACTGCACGACCCACCGTATTCTGCTCGAGAAGAGGAGGGCCGTGGGCGTGGAGGTGGAGCGCGGCGGCCAGATCGAGAGGATGAACGCAGACGAGATCGTTCTCTGCGCGGGCGCGGTCGCCACACCGCAGATCATGATGCTTTCCGGCATCGGGCCCGAGGTGCATCTACGCGAAGTCGGTGTGGAAGTACGCCATCATCTGCCTGGCGTCGGCCGGAACCTGCGCGATCATCCGACGCTTGACTTGCACTGGCATTTGAAGTACCAGCCGGACAACCGCGCTCACTGGCACCAGGTTGGTCTGCGCTATACGGCCGATGGGTCCAACATTGCGAACGACATGATCGTCTACGTCGCGGCGACGCCGGAGCTGAACGACGAAAGAGCCGGAGCCGAACGGCGATATATTGATGAGATCCTGTTTGTGCGGCCGACGGTGAACCTGGCGCTGAGCCAGGGCAGTCTGCTGCTGCGCAGCGGCGATGTCCACGATCAGCCGGTCCTGAACTACAACTATTTTGAGGAGCCATTCGACCGAAAGCGCCAGCGTGAGGCGATCCGCCTGTGCATCGAGCTTGTAGAGGAGTACGCAGGCTTTCGCCCGCTGATCGGGCCCGTGTTGTACGGTCCCGGAGACGCTGTTCACGACGACGCGGCGCTGGATTCGTGGATTCTGGCGAGTGCCGACACCGGCCATCACACATCCAGCACATGCAAGATGGGGCGGCCTTCTGATCCGCTGGCGGTCGCCGACCAGGGGGGCCGTGTGCACGGCGTCGAGGGGCTGCGTATCGTCGACGCCTCGCTGATGCCGGACAGTGTGCGCGCCAATATCAACGCGACGGTCATGATGATGGCGGAGAAGATCGCTGCCGAGATGGTTGGGGGCAACTGAGTGGGCGAGCATCGGCTGCGCTTCGACACCTTGATCGTGGGGGCCGGCTCGGCGGGGAACGTGCTTGCCAGTCGCTTAACGGAGGACCCTGCCCGCCGGGTGCTGCTGCTGGAAGCAGGTCCGGACTACCCAACGATAGAGAGCCTGCCGGATGACCTTCGGCTGGGCTACGGCACGGACGCCGGCATTGCGGCGATGAGCCACGGTTGGGGATACAGCGGGCAAGCGACGCCTCTGTGCAGCGACATGATCGTGCCGCGCGGCAGAGTGGTCGGCGGTTCGAGCGCGGTCAACTCGCAGATCTATCTGCGCGGCGTGCCGGAGGACTTCGAGGCATGGGCGGCCGTGGGCAATGACCGCTGGAGCTTCGACCAGGTCCTGCCCTACTTTTGCAAGGTAGAAAACGACCACGACTTCGGCGGCGCGGCCTATTACGGCGATGACGGCCCGATCGGCGTGCGGCGCTACTCGAGGGAGGAGTGGGCGCCGGTGCATCAGGCCTGGGTTAACGCGTGCCGCGATGCTGGGTTCCCCGATTGCCCGGACGCGAACCGGCCGCACACGACCGGCACCGGCCCCTATCCGCTCAACAATATCGACGGCGTGCGCCAGAGCACGGCGGTGACATATCTGGCAGGCGCGCGCGGGCGTCCAAACCTGCAGATCGAGGCGAACTGTACGACCCGGCGGGTGCTGGTGGAAGGCGGACGCGCGGTCGGCGTAGAGGTCGAACGCGGCGGGCAGTTGGAGCAGCGCTACGCGGATGAGGTCGTTCTCAGCGCGGGAGCAATCGCCTCGCCGCAGATCATGATGCTTTCCGGTTTCGGGCCGGAGACGCATCTGCGGGCGATCGGCGTTGACGTGCGCGGGCATCTGCCCGGCGTAGGCCGCAATCTACGGGACCATCCGACGGCCAGCTTGCGTTGGCACTTGAAATTTCGTCCGGCGACAAACCGTCACTGGCTGCAGACGGGTCTTCGATACACGGCAGACGGCTCGGAGATGGCGAATGACATGATCGTCTACCTTTTTGCGTCGCCGGTACTGCCGGACGATCCGGACGAGTTTCTCAATGTACTGCCGGTAGTCAACCTGGCGGTTGGACAGGGGGAGCTGCGTCTGCGCAGCGACGACATTCACGACAGGCCGCTGCTCGATTACCGTTATTTCGAAGAGGATCTCGACCGCAAGCGTCAACGTGAAGGGCTGCGGCTGTGCATGGAGCTGGTTGAGGGGCACGCCCCATTTCGTGAGCTGCTTGGTCCAATGATGCGGAGCCCGGGCAGCGATCTGCACGACGATGACGCGCTGGACCGCTGGATGCTCGGGTACGCCGAAACTTGCCATCACTCATCCGGCACCTGCAAAATGGGGCCGGAGACGGACCCGCTGGCAGTCGCCGACCAGTCGGGGCGCGTCCACGGCGTTGACGGGCTTCGCATCGTGGATGCCTCGCTGATGCCGGACTGCGTGCGCGCCAACATCAACGCCACAACGATGATGATGGCGGAAAAGATCGCGGCCGAGATGCGAGCAGAAAGCGAAATGTAGGAGCTACGAAAGCAGAGAGCCCAAAGGAATGGAGCCGCACCCATGACCAACCGTATTCTGATTACGGACATTGCCTGGCCTGACATTGAAATCGAAAAAGAGGTGTTGGCGGCGGTCGACGGCGAGCCGGTGATAGCCGGGAGCGGCACACCGGAGGAGATCATCGCGCTGGCGCCGGAAGCGGATGCGATTCTCACGTGCTGGAAGGACGTCCCGGCAGAGGCGCTCGACGTCGCGCCCAACTGCCGCATTGTCAGCCGCTATGGAATCGGCCTGGACAACATCCCCGTCGACCACGCGACCGGGCATGGCATGCTGGTCACCAATGTGCCCGATTTCTGCCTGGAGGAGGTGTCGGACCACGTGATGGCGCTGCTGCTGGCGACGGCGCGGCAGCTGATGCCGCTGGTGCGCACACCTGACCGCAGCGATTGGAGCCGGGATACGCCGCGGCCGATCCCGCGGGTGCGGGGACAGACGTTGGGGCTGATCGGCTTTGGCAACATCGGGCGCGCGCTGGTGCCTAAGGCACTGGGTTTTGGGCTGCGGGTGATCGCTTATACGCCGCGGCTGCGCGCCGAAGACGCGCCGGCGGGCGTTGAGGTGACGAACGACCTGGGCGCGCTGCTGGCCGCTTCCGACTACGTGACGATCCACTGCCCTCTGACCGACGAAACGGCCCATATGATTGACGAGCGTGCGCTGGGGCAGATGAAGCCCTCGGCGCTTCTGATCAACACCAGCCGGGGTGGCGTGATTGACGAGGGCGCGCTCGTCCGGGCATTGGAGGAGGGCCAGATTGCCGGTGCTGCGCTCGACGTCACCGATCCGGAGCCACCGGCGGCCGACAATCCGCTTCTGAACATGGAAAACGTGATCGTCACACCGCACGCGGCCTTCTACTCGGTCGCGGCCACGGCGGACCTGGCGCGCAAGGCAGCGGAGAACGTGGTCACCGTGCTGCAGGGGAATATTCCCAAGACGCTGATCAACGTGGAGGTCCTGGACCAGGAGAACTGCCGGCTATAGGTACGGAGGTTTGGGTCAGGATTGGGACGTGTGTGTCGGGCGAATGCGGGGCGTTTGACGTCGAGGCGTTCAGCCTTGTGCGACGGCGGTACCGTTGCCCAAGCCCAGCGTCTCCAGCTCGGGAAACTGGAGTACGGCCAGGAACGAATCGTTGAAGTCGCCCCGGCCTGAGAGCTCGTGGTACTCGACGATTTCCGGCAGAGAGCGGGCGACCTGGCGCTCGCGGAAAGAAAGCAGGGCGATCTTGGCGCCTTCGCCGGCGGCGTTGCCTACTGCCTTGATGCGTTCAACCGGCACCGGCGGCACCAGTCCGATGATGCGGGCGCTCTGCGGGTTGATATAGCTGCCGAACGAGCCGGCCAGAAAGATTTCGACCAGATGCTCCGACTCCACGCCCAGTTCCTGCATGACTACGTCGATGCCGCCGGCGATCGAGCCCTTGGCGAACTGGAGCTCGCGCACATCTCGCTGGGTCAATACGATAGACTTGCCGCCGCCTGATTCCTCTGCCCAGGCGAGGACGAATGCGCGGCGGCCTTCATCGTCGGTAATGATGCGCCTGGCCAGATCGGAGGTGACGAGCTCCTTCGCGTCGCTTGCGGTGACGAAGCGCCCCGAGGGCAGCATCAGCCCGCAGAGCCGCAGCTGCGCGACGGCGTCCAATAGCCCTGAGCCGCAGAGGCCGATGGGCGGAACATCGCCGATCACCTGCAACTCGATCCCGTCCAAATTGATTGTCACGGCCTCGATGGCGCCCTCGCTGGCACGCATGCCGTCCTGGATTTGGGCGCCTTCGAAGGCGGGACCTGCCGGCGCGGCAGTGGCCACGGTGCGCTCGGCGGAACCCAGTATGATCTCGCCGTTCGTGCCGACGTCGACCAGAAGACGGACGCCCTCGTTCTGCGCGAGCCCGGTGGCCAGAAGCCCTGCGACTAGGTCGGCGCCGACGTAGGCGCCGAGATAGGGCAGGCAGTGAATCTGCGCCTGGGGCTGAATCTCCAGGCCCACTTCCTGCGCGGACGCCTGCACCATATCTTCGACCACGGGGATGAAAGGTTCCAGACCGATCGCCTCGGGGTCGGCGCCGAGGAAGAGGTGCTGCATGGTGGCGTTGCCGGCGGTTACGACCTCGTAGACCTCGTGGGGCGCGACGCCGCCCTCGTGCAGAAGCTGGGCGATCAGGCCGTTGAGCGTGCGGAGAATTACCTCGTTCAGCTGGGACAGCCCATCGTCGTTCATCATGGTGTGGCTGATGCGGGAGATGACGTCGGCCCCGTGAACGGCCTGGCCGTTAAGGGTTGAGCGGACGGCGACCGGCGCGCCCGAGTTCAGATCGAGCAACATGCCGACGACGGTGGTGGTGCCGATGTCGAAGGCAAGGCCAAAGGCGCGCCCGCTGGTATCGCCCGCTTCGACGCTGACCAGCTCATGGCCGACGATGACGGCGGTAACCTGCCACTGGCCCTTGCGGAGGACTACCGGCAGCTGGCGCAGCGTAGTCAGAGACGCTTCGACCTCGAACCCCTCCGGTGCGAGCGCGTCGCGCAGCCGGCTAAAATCGCTTCGCTGGTCCTCGAGCGAGGGCGGCGTCAGCGTCAGCGGGATTTTGTGGACGTTAGCGTTGAGGATAACGTGGCGATCGAATCCCATGAGGGCGGCCTTGGGATTGCCCATGAGGCGGGGCACCTCGCAGACGACATCCTCTTGCGCCTCGCTGCGGCAGGAGAGCCGCCAGCCATCGGCCAGCTCCTCCTCGGTGAAGATTCTGCGGTCGGCTGCGGTCGCGCCGTTGTGGCCGCGCAGAATCCTGACCTTGCACTTGCCGCAGGTCCCCTTGGCGCCGCAGGTGCTATCGATGGGCAGCCCGATCCAGTTGGCGGCGTTGAAGATTGTCATACCGGGCGGAACCCGGGTCACTTTGTCGTGGGGTCGAAACTCGATGGAGACTTTAGAGGTTCCGGGCGGTGCGGTCGATGTCATGGCAGCCGGCGCAGTGCGCTACTGGTAGGAACGAGGCGCGGGCTAGGCGGCGGCCTGCTCGCGCTTCCGCTCCGCTCGAAAGGCCTGTATCAGGTTGGAGGCGTAGGCGTCGTGCCCCATCAGGAGGTCGGCGGCGTATATGGTGTGGCGGATCTCGGTCTCGAGCGGGTTGGTGATCGCCGAAGTCAGCCCGGCTGCGATGGCCATTGACAGAAAGGCGGCGTTGACGGTCGGCCGCCAGGGCAGGCCGAAAGAGATGTTGCTCGCACCGCAGGTCATGTTGACGCCCAGGTTCTCGCGGATCAGATGAATCGTCTCCAGGGTAATCAGGGCGGCGTTGTCGTCTGCGCTCACGGTTAGCGCGAGCGGGTCGATGACTACGTCTTCGGCGGGAATGCCATGGTCGGCGGCGCGTTCGACGATCTGCGTGGCAATGCGAAGGCGCTCCTGCGGGTCGTTGGAGATGCCGGTGTCGTCGTTGGCAACGCCGACGACGGCGGCGCCGTACTTCTTGACCAGGGGCAGCACCGTTTCCAGCCGCTCATCCTCGTAAGTGACCGAATTGACCAAGGCCTTGCCCTCGTAAACGCTCAGGCCGGCTTCGAGCGCCTCGACGACCGAGGAATCGATGGAGATCGGCACGTCCACCGTTTCCTGGACGGCCTGAATGGCCTGGCTGAGGATTTCCGGCTCGACGCCGTCGACCGGCACGCCGGCGTTAACGTCGAGCACGTGCGCGTCGGCATCGACCTGCCGCCTGGCGTCGCGGCAGACCATGCTCATATTGCGGTCGATCATCTGTGCTGTCAGGACTTTACGGCCGGTGGGGTTGATGCGTTCGCCAATGATTACAAAGGGATGGTCCGGTCCGATAATTACGGTCTTCTTGGCGGAGGAGATGACTGTGTCCATAACGCGCTATTCGTCTCCGTGACCTTTGACCATCAGCTCTTCGACGGCCTGGACGGCCGACGCCAGCGCGGATGCGCCCTCGCTGTCGTCGCCTCCCATGCTGACGTCGTACCCCATGTCAGTCATAAGCTCTTTGGCGAGGCGGACTGTCGCGCTGGCATCGGGCGCGAAGCCGTCGGCGCCAACGCTGTCGGCGTACTCCTGCGTCACGGGTGCACCGCCGACCATGACTCTGATCGAATCGCGCAGGCCGGCCTCAGAGAGGGCTGAGAGATTCGACTTGAAGAAAGGCATGGTCGTCGTCAGAAAAGCGGAGAAACCTACAAGCTGCGGCTGGTGCTCCTGGACGGCTTCGACCACCTCTTCGGGCTTGACGTTGACGCCGAGGTCGACGATGTCGAAGCCCTCACCTTCGAGCATGATATTGCACAGGTTCTTGCCGATGTCGTGGACATCGCCTTTGACGGTCAGCATTACGACCTTGCCGATTGGCTCGGCGCCTTTGTCGACCAGGAGTGGACGGAGGAGCCCCATCGCCCCTTGCATTGCGCGTGCGGCGACGAGCATCTCGGGCACGAAATATTCTCCGATCTCGAACAGGCGTCCGACCTCCTGCAGCGACGGTATCAGTGCGCCGAAGAGGATATCGAGCGGGTCCATGCCGAGGTCGATGCCCTCTTGCGTAAGCTCGATTACCTCGGCCGCCTCACCCACCAAAGTGTGCTCGAACAGCCCCTTTTTGATCTCTTCTTCACGGCTCATGGTAAACGGCTCCTATTGGCTGGGGTTGTCGAGGCAGGTTTCCACAATCGACTTGAGATTGGCGACCGGCGCCTGGAGCGGGACGGCGCACTCGGGCGCGATGATGTCAACGCCTGCGTCGATGGCGGCCTGCGCCTCGGCACGGGCCTCGTCCGGACCGCGGGCGTAGAGCGTGATGGGATTGTTGACGTTGCCGGTCAGCTTCATTCTGCCGGCGTTTTTTTCGACCATGAGCTGGGGATCGTTGGCCGACTCGAAGTGGTAGCAGGCGAAGCCGGCCTCGCCGAAGTAGTCGACCCGATCGAGGGTGCGACCGCAGCAGTGCAGGATGACCGGGGCCTCTACCTGGGGCACAAGCTCCTTGTGCAGAGGCAGCAGGAAGTCGCGGTACATGGTATTGCGGACGAGGTCTCCGGTGGCGTGGTCGGCCCAGACGATTGCGTCGGCGCCGGCCTCAATTTGGGCGGCGGCGTAGGCCAGGGGTACGGGCGAAAGCGTATCGAGCGATTTGCGCACCCGGTCCGGGTCCATGATGGTATCGAAAAGAAATTCCTGCGTATTGTAACAGTGGTAGGAGAGCGTCCAAGGCCCCATCACTTTACCCAGCACCATGACTTCGTCGCCGAAGTGCTGCTTGAGCAGTCGGATAGCATCGACGGAGCACTTTACGTACTTGTCCTCGAGGAAGGAGTCGGGGAAGCCGTCGGGCAGCTCGATCTCGACATCGCGGTCGGCCCAGGGCGAGTCTGTCGGATTGGGCATCATGTCGGTGTCGGACCAGTCGACCATGCAGCCGAGCGCGGTGGCTTCCTGCGCGATGCTGAAGATCGGCATCACGCTGTCGAATCCCATGACTTCATGTGCGCCGGCGGCGAGGGTTGCCATGGGCTCCGGCTCGATGTTGGCGTGAGGGAAGCGGGCGCCGGTAATGTCCATCAGCTCGTAGGTAATGACGGACACGATGCTGGCCGCGGGCGGCCTGTCGACCGGGTCGCCGTTCAGCCCGGCAAGGAACCGCTGCTTCGGTGTCATCTGTGGCATTGCTTGCTCCTTCTTCCGCTGGCTTTGGTGTTGACCTTGCGTCCGTGCCCAGACCGCGTGCGGTGTGGAGGTGTTACCAGCTGCCGGGATCGAGGCCCAGGATGTGCCCTTCCTGGCAAATGTACTCCCAGGTGGTCTCGTCTATCTCAATGCCTTCGCGCTCTTTGCGTTGCGCGTTGCGAAACTCCGGTTCGCCCGGCGCGAGGATTTCGCTGAACCCCGGGGCCAGACGGCTCGATTTGACATGTTCGAGCAGAGCCTCCACTTCGTCATTGTAGGTGGAGAGCTCGGTGAAGTGCTCGATGTTGTAGACGGTAAAGAGCACACCGTTGCTGTGCATTGTGCGCGAACCGGCCGCGCAGCCCTCTCCGCTGAGCGCGCCGCCAAGCAATTCTACCACAAGACCGAGGCTATAGCCTTTATGTGCGACGACGCCGCCCATGGGGAGGATGGCGCCGGGCGGATCGGCCCTGAATTCATTCGGGTCAGTGGTCGGGTTGCCCTGGGCGTCGATCAGCCAGCCCTCCGGCACTTCAGCGCCCTGGTTGATTGCTACACGAACCTTGCCTTCGGCGACGACCGAAGTCGTCATGTCGACCAGGATAGGGTCGGTTTCGGGTCGAGGCGCGGAAAAGGCGATCGGGTTGGTGCTGAGCCGTCCATCGAGGCCGCCGAAAGGGGCAATCTGGTAGCCGAGCCGGCCGGCGTTGACAAATGCGAGACCGATCATGTTGTTCTGGCGGGCGGCCATCAGGGGATAGGCGCCGGCGCGGCCGACGTGGCTCGTATTGCGGAGGGTAACGGTTGCGAGGCCGTTCTGCCGGGCCTTTTCGATGGCGAGGTTCATGGCGAAGGTTGCGCCGACCTGGCCGAGCGCGCCGCCGGCGTCGACGACGGCGGTTGACGGCTTTTCGCGAACGATTTCCGGGGTCGCGCGCGGTTGAAAGCGGCCTTCGCGAATTGCGCGCGTGTATTCGTAGTAGCGGATTGCGCCGTGCGAGTCGTGGCCGAACAGGTTGGACTCGACGAGATGGTCGACGACGGCACGCGCATCGTCTTCTGTGCAGCCCGACGCCTCAAAGAGCTGGTAGCCGACCTCGCGCAATCTGCCTGGCAGGATATTTGGCATAGTGCTCCTATTTTACTCCACTTTGCTGCATCTGAGCTAAAAATGTCCGGCTAAAATCAACTTATGGTTTGCTCTTCTCCGGCTGCCGGATCTCCGGGGGGCGGCGCAGCCTCTTCGGAACCCGGCTCGGCGGATGATTGTTCGTCTGCCTGCGCCAAATGGGACCTGAGCTGGCGCTTGGCCTCGCCGAGATCGGCGCTCTCAAGGTAGTCGCGCACCTCGCTGAGGGTGAAGTTTCGCTCTTCCTCGGGTATGGGGAGCGGGGGCTGCACAGGATCGGGCACGACCTTTGCGATGCGGGTCACCAGCTGGGTGCGGGCTGTGTCGTCGGAGGCGGCGCGCGTGGTCAGGTGGGCGAAGAGCAGGTTGGCCAGCATTTCCGACTGGCCAATGAAGACCGGCGATTGGGTGTTACAGAGCACCTGGCGCAAAGGCTGACCGGGGGCGTGAGGCTGCGAAAAGTCGGTCGCCAGGTCTTTCAGAAGGATGGTCAGGCCCTTCAGGCTTGACGGGTGGACGCTCCGCTCCGGCTCCTCGATACAGAGCAGCCCTTCGTGCGCGGGGTCATGTCTCAGCGTGGTCAGCGCCAGCAGCCGCAGTGCGCCTTCGGAGAGCGAACGCGCCGGGAAGCGCCGTCCGTCCTCCATCTCAACCCAGACGGTGTTGAGGTCACCCACCGGGTCCCCTTCCACCTCTATCCTCAGGATGCCGGGCACGCGTTCGGCCAGATCGCGCGAAATCTCAGACCCGTGATCCGGGTCAGCGGCAAGGATGCGTGCCAGCGCGTTGGGAAGAAGGCTTCCGTCGGCGCCTATGTCGGCCGACGCTGAGGCAAGGCTGGGAGTGCGCAGCGCTTCGGGGGCGAGATCCAAGAATCGCCAGCGGCGAATCTCACAGGCCGCTGCCAGGGCGTGGGGAAACTCTGCGGTCTGAATGCCGCTCAGGACTGTCCGCTTCGCCTGTACGGCGGCGATCTTGCGCAGACCGCTGCCGCCATCCTGGTGCAGAGTGATGGCCGGCGCGGCGTTTTCGAGTTCGGTTGAAATGAGGGGGGAGCGGCCCCCTGTCATGGCGGGGACCCAGGCACCGCCGGTGCTCAGCTTGTAGGCACGCGTCCAGCGGTCCCCGTGGCGCGGAATCGGGGTCAGTGCCTCGCGCTTCAGTGCGATGGCGTCCTGTCCCTGGGCCCCGTCTCGCCTTTCAATGACCAGCTCGTAGCGCAGGCGTGGATAGGTGAGTTCGCGGGTGGTGCCCCAGCTATCCTGCACTTGTCGGGCGACGAGCAGTTCAACGGCGAGCCGCATTTGGGTTGCTCTGCGGCCGCCTGGACGGACTGTGAAGAGTTCACCTACCTGGCCGCGCATCTCGTGAAAGGCCGAGGCGAGGTCTGAAAGGGCAAGGCGCTCGAGCAGGCGCAGGGCGTCGAAGAGGTTGCTTTTGCCCGCCCCGTTTGCTCCAACGAATACCTGGAGAGGGGCCAGGTCCAGCGAGAAATCCTGAAACGTCTTGAATCCGTCGAGCTCGATACGAGTTATCATGGCGACCCTCTCGCCGCTGGCTGGCGGCTGCCATTATACCACAATACGTTCCGGATGAGGGTGTGTACGGCGTTGTGAGAACGCGCCCAATTGGGTCGGATTGCGTAATAGGTTTCAGGTATGGAATCCCGCTGTCAGGTAGCGGCTTTCCTGACAGGTCGGTGTCAGGCCCATGTCTGTCTGTCGTCGAGCTTCCATTTTTCGCAAGAATTATACTTGAGGGAATCCGGCAACTAACAGGAAGTGGGCTCGGAAATCCAGCGAACTGTACAAAAGGGAGGTAGATTCAGATGACTATCGTTGAACGACCAAACAAAGAAGCCCTTTCAAGAGCAATTGACATATTTCGGGATGACATGCGGACTTTCCTAGTTGAATCACTTGGACACGTTCCCGCAAGAAACGTGGAGATCGCCATTAGAGAGGGGTTGCGAAACGGCCACGCTGATAGTTTTGGGCGGAATCGTTCCAAAGGCGGTGACCTCGAATCGGCAATAGACGAAACCTTTTTTGTGCCCTTGGCACGTTGCTATTGGGATGATGTCTTCAGGCAGCGATTCAAGGGCAACGAGAAATGCCTTGACAGACTATACAGGATTGTCGAGGCACGACACAGAGTTTCCCATCCTCCCTATCGTAGGGACTTAGACCACGAGTACACCGTAGGAAAGCTCTGTCTAATTACGAGATTCTTAGGGGACATTGGCGCGTGGGATTCACAGAGAGCTGTAGCAAACATCAGAATTTGGCTGGAGGATTCTAACCCTGACGCAGAACAGGACGCTGCTATCATCAAAGCATTGGAAGAAAAGTCACTTGCAGAAGCTGCCGCCCGAAAAGAGACAGAGTGGAGGGCACAAGCTGCAGAGGCTACGGTCTGTCAGTTAACCGACGAATTAAAAGAGGAAGTCGCGGCCAGAAAAGACGCCGAGGAACTAGCTGAACAGACTGAAGCATGTCTGACGAAAACTGAGTCCGATCTCGATGTGAAGCAGGGGAAGCTGAAGAAAGAAGAGTTTGCCCGCAAAGAAGTAGAGCAGAGGGCGCAGGCTGCAGAGGCCTCGATTTGTCAAGCAATCGACGAGTCAAAAAGGGAAGTCGCAGCCCGAAGAGAAGCGGAAGACCGTGCTCAGCAGGAGGCCAGAGGCCGGCTACTGGCCGAACAAACAGTCCTGGCACTTCAAACAGACCTTGAACAATCTGAGAAAGAGCTGGCCTCCGTTAGAAGCGAATTGAAGAGGGCGAAAGAGCAGCCCAGAGATTCGGAAAAGGCGAAGCAGGAGAATATTGCATTTGCACAGCATGTTTTGAACGGAGAGCCGTTCGACCCTCGGACGGCGCAGTACGAACTGTGGCTCATCGACGAGATTCTGAGCGGGCGGTTGGACCGTGCCGCGCTACGCCAATTGGCCGGTGACAATCGACTACCGGGCCGGCTCGCTTATTTCGTTCAAGCAGCGTCTTCCGAAATGGATGGCGCGCAATGGCAGGGCTATTTAGCAGGCCGGCAAAAGGCCCTCCTCCGCAACGGAAAAGGCATGACGTCTATAGCGAGTCGGCAGCGGGGAAACCTCGACCGGGCGCCTCAGCATTGAAAGCTGGTAGGCGATTTGTTTGCCACGCCGTCCCAAATCCCATACCCTGCAGGCGCGCCCACTCAGCGTTGGGCGCGTGTCGCGTCCATGGTTGTTTGCCCGGAACTGGAGAGGGAACGATTGCGGGTAACTCCGATTCCGCCAGTGTTCTCCGAGGCAATTGTGTAGTAGAATCGGGCAAAATAGTGTGACTATTTGGGCCTGGTCAGAAGGTATCAAAAAGACTTGAGAAGGCGTTTTCTTCGCAACTTGTAAGCTTGCCAATCAGCATGAAATCTTTAAGCTTCGCCGCACCCCGCCAGGGCATTACGGGCGCAGTCTTCATGATCGGCCTGGCCATTCTCTTTGCTACCGACTGGTTCTGGCCGGGCATCCTGGTGCTCATAGGCGTAACCAGTTTTTTGGGCGCGTACGTTGAGCGCTCCGCGCCGGACGACGACGACATCCCCCTGCGCGTGGAAAGACCGGACGAGGAGCCGCCTCGGCCGGTGCGCTACGCTTCGCAGTGCACATCGTGCGGCGCGACCACTCCTCAGGAACTCCAGGACGGCACAGCTACGCAACAGGCGGCCTACTGCAGCTTTTGCGGCTCTCCGCTGGGCGTGGCTGAATGAAACGAGCGCGTCTGCTCTTTGCGGGAGTCCTGTCGGTACTGACGCTGCTTCTTGCCGGGGGACTGGTGTGGCAGAACCTGTCGGACCAGCCTGCGGGCGATGGGCAGGCTGCCGATCGCCCGCCGGAGGCGAGCATTCTAGTCATCGCGGCGCCGGCGCTGGAACCGTGGCTGCGCGCGGCCGCGGCGGAGTTCAATGCGACTCGTCCCGAGCAAGATGAAGTGCGGTTCGAGGTCCAGATCGTTGTTATGGCCGGCCTCACCGTTTTGGGCAGATGGGACGGCAGCGACCTTGGCGGCACATATGGGAACAAGAGCAGCGAACCGTCGGACCGGCGCGGGCAGGGCGACTTTTTGACGGAGCCGGCGGCTTGGATCCCTGAAGCCAGCGCGCTTGTCGAAATGGCGGACGACATCTTAGGAAGTCAGCAGAAACCAAGTCCGTTTCAGGCCGACGGTCCCTTTCTCACGCGGTCGGTCGCGATGAGCCCCCTGGCCTGGGGCTTTTACCGGAGCCGGGGCATCGCGTTGCAGGAGAACCTGGGCGAAATCTCGTGGGATGCGCTGCGCACTGCCGCGGCCGCGCCGACCGGCTGGAAGGAGCTGGGGGGAGATGCCGCTTGGGGCTATTTCGAGCTTGCGATCCCCGACCCGCGATACAACGCGGCCGGACTCGCTGCGATGACGGCCGCCGCGGGCGAGTATTACGGCCGGGCTCGCGTCTCCGTTGACGACATTGCGGACCCGCTCTTTCAGTCCTGGCTAGCCTCGATTCTTGACGGCGCGAATGGCGCCGGCGGTCTGAACGCCTTTACGGCCGAAGAGTTCGCTCTGTTCGGCCCTGCAGCCGGCGACGGCGGCCTCTTCATCGAAAGCGAACTATTGCGGCGGGCGGCGGGCATCAAGGAGCGCTGGAAGGATCCTCTCCTCATTCGCTATCCAAAGATTCCCACCTGGTTCGACTTTCCCTTCGCGATTTGGGCGGGGCCGGAGACGTCCGACTTTCAACAGAGGGCCGCGCTAGCGTTTCGAAGTTTTCTGCTGAGCGAGCCACAGCAGCGCGAGGCGACAGTCTTCGGTCTGCGGCCGGCCTCTACCGGTATCCCTCTAACCGCTGCAGATGAAAGCCTCTTTCTACGCTCGCAGAACCTTGGCGTCCGCTATGAGCTCCCGCGTGCTGAAGCAGCGCCCTTTCCCAGGCCTGAAGCTCTGCTTGCCCTGCTGAATTGGTACGACCAGATCGCTGGCCAATGAGAGTTCCAACAGCAGCGGCCGACGCCAATCAGTCCGAATCGCCCGCATCTGAGAGGCAAAATCGTCCCCCACTTCTGATGGTTCTCGCCATTCTGATCGGGTCCTTCTTGCTCTTTTCCTCTTGTGCCGCGGCGACGCTAGGGCTGGGCAACTGGATCGTTCGCGTTGTTGCGGAGACGGGTGGGACCGAAGTGAGCAAGTTCGGGCCTGCCCGGGCAGCCTGGCCAGCGGACAGCGCCGAACTCACGGTTGCGGTCTCGCCGTCCATGGCTGAAACTCTGGAGCGACGGGCGGAGGCGTTCAACAGCCTTGAACTGAGCACGTCCGACGGTCGGAGAATGCGCGTTGGCCTTGTGGCCATGAGTTCCCAGAAGATTGTCGAGCGGTCGCTGGGGCAACCGGCGTTTCAGGCGATTGCGCCCGACAGCTCGCTCTGGCTGCGGCAGATTGACCGTCTTTGGGCCAGCCAGAGTTCTGGCGGTCCAAACAGTATGCCTGCGAAGCGCATCGGCGCTACGACCCGGTTCGCGCTCAGCCCGGTCGTAATCGCGGTCCGCGACGAAGAGGCCCGCGGACTTGGCTGGCCGGCACGGGCGATCGGCTGGCATGATGTGTTCACCTTAGCCCTCAGCGAGCCTGAATTCGAGTTGAGCCGTCCCAGGGCCGATAGCATTGCCGGGCTAGCAGCGACGCTGGCGGCCTATTCCATTGGCGCAGGCGCGAGCCGCGGACTGAGCGAGGAAGTTGCGGGCGGAGAACAGGTTCTCCGCTACGTGCGCGAAGTGGAGAAGACGTTCCTGCGGAATGGTGCCGAGGCAGTGACAGGCCCGGTCGACTTGGATGGCTTGGTTGCGCAGGAACAGGCCGTAGTCGCCTTGAACACGTCCTTTCAAGGCGGGCTGGCGGCATCCGAATCGCATTTCGTCGCAATCTATCCACGCGAGGGCACCTTTTGGGCGGACCATCCAATGGCTCTGCTTAACCTGGACGGAGACGGCCCGGCTCTGACGCGCAATCAGGGGCGGACCTACCACGCTTTCGCCCAGTTTCTGCTTACAGAGGACAGCCAAATCGAGCTGATGCGGGCCGGCTTCCGCCCTGCGGACCTGACCATCGACATGAACGTCCCGCCCAGCCCCTTCGAGAACAGTGTTGCCGTCGACCTATCAGAGCCCAAATCCTTGCTGAGATACCCCTCCGCGCCCTTCATGCAGGTACTCCTCGATGTGTGGCGCGTGGCCGGGCCGCCCGCCAATTTTGTGCTGGTGGTCGACGCGAGCGAGTCGATGGAGGGTGACAAACTTTCTCAGAGCAAGGCAACGCTGCATGAACTCATCGAACTGATGCAGGATGACCACGACCGCTTGGGCGTGATCGGAATTGGCTCCGGTTTGACGAACTCCCGGCGGGTGCGCTGGCTGGACAGCGAAGGCCGGAGCCGATTCAGGTTGGAGTTGGAGACTATGGAAGCGGGCGGCTACACCGGGCTGGTCGATGCGGTGCTGGAGGCCCACGCGGCGCTGCAACAGTCAGGAGACGCGGGCGCCGTCAACGTGATCGTGGTGTTTAGCGACGGAAGGGACAACGACAGCGAATCCAAGTTGCGAAACCTGCATAGAGCGATGGGCGAGGGCTCCATCCCTGTGCTGATTCACACTATCGGCTATGGCGGCGACGCCAATGAAAGGCTTTTGCGCGAACTCGCGCGAATCGGCGACGGGCAGTTCCATCGCGCCGAGGGTGTCGACATTGAAGGCCTTTACCGCCTCATTGCGACCCATGACCTTACCGGAAACTAGGTGGGGCCCCGATTTGCCGCCTCGCCTATATCTCACAGCCCAGGCAACAGATCGGTGCGTTGTTGGATAGCGTCAGAATCTGCTGACAGAAGGACGGAGTGGCTGGATATCCTTCAGAGGCTGCTGCCGACCGTTCCGGTCGGCAGACTTTTATTGCAGCCCAGTGGGCTCTCAGCAAGTTGAAATGGGAGGCGGGAAAGGCCTCTGACGGGGCGAGGGCCTGCGGTCCTAGCCTGCGCCGGCAGGAGGCGATATCAGGTAGATCCCAATCGTATAGCCCAGGTACAGGACCAACATCAGCGCTCCCTTCCAGCGGTTCATCAGATGTGGAACGGGGAGAACCAGGAGGAGGGGTAGAATCGCGATCAGCAGCATGGCCGGGAAGTCGCGGCCGCGCATGCTCAGCGGCGCGGGCAGCGCTTTCACACCGGCGGTAATGCCGATAATGGCCAACATATTGAAGAGATTGCTGCCGACGAGATTGCCCATGGCGATTTCGCCGCGGCGGTAGATGATCGCAACGACGGAGGCCGCCAGCTCGGGCAGGCTGGTCCCCAGCGCGACCAGGCTCAGACCGATGATCAGCTCGCTGACGCCAAAGTAGCGGGCAATGAATGTGGCGGACTGCACGAGCCAGCTGGCGCCGAGCACCAAGACAATGATCCCGAGCGCCACCATTCCAATGTCGCGCAGCAGGAGGGAGTGAAAGAGCCCGGAGAGCGCGCCGGGCAGGAGCGGCCTCTTCTCCGCCTCGGCGATGCGGGCTCTTGCGGTTGCGAGAGCCTCGTCCGGACTTTCGGCCTCCGGGCTCCCATCCTGTGCGAACTGCTGGTCTTGCTTGATGGCGGCATCCCCGCCGATGTATTCGAGAGCCTCGCTTTCTTTCTCCTCTGCCAACGAACGGCTGGCGGCGTAGCTCCAGTAAACGAATCCAAGCAGCCCCAGAAAGAGGAGGACGCCCTCCAGCTGCGTCACCCGCCCATCCCATGCCATCCAGGTGAACAGCAGAGACACCGCTATCATCAGCGGATACTCGCGTACCAGGAGCTGGCGGTCGACCGTCAGGGGACGCAGCAGAGCGACTACGCCGAGGATCAGCGCGAGGTTGGCGATGTTGCTGCCGACAACGTTGCCGATCGCGAGATCTGCTGTGCTGCCGCCCCGAAAATTGGCGATCAGGGTTACAACCAGCTCGGGCAGGCTGGTGCCGAAGGCGACGACGGTCAGGCCGATCACGACCAGCGGGACGTTGAGGCGCACGGCCAGCCGGCTGGCGCCGCGCACAAGAAAATCGGCTCCACCGGTCAGACAGGCGAAGCCGACGAGAAAGAGAAGAATATTCAGTGCTATTGAATTCATAGAGAATCTGTAACTGCTAAACCTCTTGCCCGGATTGGCGTTCTCTGGTCGTCACATGGCCTGCAGGATGGGGCCGACAACTGATCATTGATCCACGAAATCGCACCAATTTACACGAAGTGCCTAGATGGCCAGTTCTAGAGAGGCCAGTTACCTCCAGGCCTGATTTTTACGAGAGTCAAATCGAGCAGGCTGCAAGCTGCCCTTTGGTTGCATCCCAGTTGAAATCCAGAGCAGGGCGGCGCGCTGCTTCTTAACAGGGAGATACATCGCGCACAAACCGACCCTGCATGCTCCACGGTCCGGCCCAGGTAATCTGGGCTTCGACGAGCCGGCCGCGCAGGTCGGCACCGGCCGGTGCATCGAAGGGGCGGGCGGTCTCTTCGAGCATACCGGCATT
This sequence comes from Caldilineaceae bacterium, assembly GCA_022827195.1. Classification (GTDB taxonomy): domain Bacteria; phylum Chloroflexota; class Anaerolineae; order Caldilineales; family Caldilineaceae; genus Bin5. Next base: position 283,066 of record JAJDTL010000004.1, on the reverse strand, counting down.
GCGACTGCCGTGCTCAACGAAGACCAGCTTGTTCTGGCGCGTGCGGCCGCGCCATTTGCCCTTGTGTTGCCCTTCGACCAGCAACTCTACCGTTTCCCCCAGGAGGCGGGCGTTGATCTCGGCGCAGACCTGCTCCTGCACTTGCTCCAGAGCCTTGTGGCGGCGGAGCTTCTCCTCCTCCGGGATGTCGTCGGCCATGCGCCGCTGGCTGACAGTTCCAGGCCGGGGGCTGTAGCGGGCGAGATGCGCTTTGTCGAGCTTTAGGTCAGCGAGCAGCTGGCGCGTTTCGTCGAACTGCGCCGCGCTCTCCCCGCAGAAGCCAACGATTATGTCAGTGTTTATCGCCGCGCCGGGAATTGTTGCCCGGATTCTGGCGACCAGGTCGCGGTAATCGGCCTGAGAATAGCCGCGTTTCATACGGGCCAGAACTTCGTCGCTGGCCGCCTGGATCGGCACCTCGATGTGTTCGCAGACCTTCGGCAGGTCGCGAACGGCTTCGAGGATGCGGGGCGACATGTAGTTGGGGTGGCTGGTGAGAAAGCGTATGCGCCAGAGCCCTTCCACCGCGTGGACCGCCTGCAAGAGATCGGCCAGGTCGGGCCGATGTTGCGGCCCCTGGACGGCGCATTCTCCATTGCGCCAATCGTGGCCGTAGCGGTCTACGATCTGTCCGAGAAGCGTCACTTCGCGCACGCCTTGGCCGACAAGGCCGCGCACTTCCTGCACGATCTCATCGATTGGGCGGCTGCGCTCGATGCCGCGGCGGAAAGGGATGATGCAGAATGTACAGGCGTGGCTGCAGCCGTAGACGACCGGAACGTGCGCGCTCACTGTGCCCTCGCCGCTCAAGGCCAGATGCTGGATCGATTGACCGCCGTTGTAGCGCGACTCGCCGTCCTGGAATGCGTGGCGCTGGGCCAGCGCCTCCTCCTCGATGCGGGCGGACTCAGCCGCTATCTCCTCCTCTCGCAGGTAGGAGATGAGCGGCGCGGGTTCGCTGGGCGGCATAAAGACATCAACGTGGGGAAAGCGTTCGCGCAGTTGCCGGCCTGGCTTGATCCCGACCATGCAGCCCATGAGCGCAAGCGTCCGACCGGCCCGTTTGTTCCTCCAGGGTTTGAGGCTGCCGGCCTTGCCGGCGCCCTTGTCCTCGGCGCTCTGTCGCACGACGCACGTATTGAGAACAACGATGTCGGCGTCGTCCACCTTGTCGGTTGGATGGTATCCGATCCGTTCCAGTTCGGCGGCGACGTGGTTGGAGTCGGCGACGTTCATCTGGCAGCCGATCGTCCAAATGTGGTAGGCGCCTCGATTCAGGCCCTCGGATTGGCGATGAGGCGTGTGCCAACCGGGAGCGTGCGAGTTGATCGACGCGTGTGCGCCGGCGGGTCGGGTCGCGCCGGTAGTCGAAGTCAACTCGAATATCTCGGGGTCAGGGTTTGGGTTACGTCCCGACATCGCTGGAAATGGTCCTGGTGTTCACCCTCAGCCGGCGGCCCGGTCCCGGCGCGCCGGCAGAGGTCGTACAGAGGCCTTAGGGCAGAAATCGTCGAGCAAAGACCATTCTATCGATGATGGGCTGGTCGGTCAAGATTTCTTCATGCGTTTTCGGGCAGAATCGAGGTGAGCAAGCGTTCTTTCAGGGCCCAGAGCGGCTCGCTGACCCAAACTGGATACGATTGGGGATTCGTCAGATCTCGCACGTCTTTCGGCAGTCTTGCCACGTCGGCGCGACGAATTGCCCGGATCTGCTCGATGTGAGGCCGGTCGCCGACCGGCCGCCCGCGGCAAAGAGTTTCGGCCAGCAGCGGCTCGATCCCGGAGACCTGGTCGGTCTTCAGCGTGCAGCCTTCTCGGTCTTGCCAGGGATGCTTCAACGTGAGCTGGGGTAGGGGGGACCCCTTGCTGTGCGCCTTTGCCCGCGAATCCTGGAGCAGGTCGCGATCCGGCGTCTCATTTTCGAGGGTCAGCAGGTCGGCAGCGGCGCGGCCGTCCTGATTGTATAGTCGCCAGGCGCGCTTTTTGCCCGGGACAGGCGTCTTTGCCGGGTTTTCCGAGGCCTTTGTGACAGGCTTCCAGCCGCTGGGGCTGTGCAGCGCGACCAGTTTGTAGATACCGCCCAGGGCGCTGTGCCCGGAGGAGGTGATCAGGCGCGTGCCTACCCCGTAGACCAGCCGATCGACAATCGGTTCTGCGTCGAGGCCGCGGCGGTTTGCCTCCTGCCGGATTCCTTCCTTGATTTGCCGGATTCTGATTTCGTCCAGATCATTCGAGAGCACGATTGACGCCTCGGGGAAGCCGGCTTTATCGAGCATTTGTGCCGTTTGTGTACTGAGGTGCGCCAGGTCGCCCGAGTCCAACCGCACGCCGACAGGCTCAAAACCTTTTTTCCTGAGCTCTTCGAAGACGCGAATGGCGTTGGGCACGCCGCTCTCGAGCGTATCTACAGTATCGACGAGGAGAACGCATTCGTCGGGATAGAGTTCGGCGAAGGCCTGAAATGACTCGAGCTCGGTCATGCCGAGGGCCAGGAACGACTGCACCATCGAATGGGCGTGCGTGCCCTTGGGCGGATAGCCGAGCTGGTGGGAGATGCCGGCATTCGAGCTGAAGTCTGCGCCGCCGATCAGGGCGGCGCGCGTGCCGGCGTTGCCGCCGCGATCGTGCGCGCGGCGGACGCCAAACTCCAGGACGGTTGCATCGCCGGCGCTCTGCCGCACGCGGGCTGCTTTGGTGGCGATCAGCGTCTGAAAGTTGAGCATGTTGAGCAGCGGCGTTTCCAGTATCTGCGCGATGGCGAGCGGGCCGCGCACGACGGTAAGGGGAACGTAGGCGTGCACGACGCGCCCTTCTGGAACGGCCTCGAGCGAGATGCCGCCGAAGTTTCCGTGCGAGCGCAGCCACGACAGAAACTCATCATTGAAGAGGCTGCGGCCCGTGCGCGAGCGCATTGCCCGCATCAGCTCGAGCTCAGATTCGCCGAAGCGGGCTGCTGCCATCCAGTCCAGCAGCGAGGCCAGCCCGGCATTGACGCAGTAGCCGGCTCTGTGGTCTCCGTAGTCCGGGTAGTGGCGAAAGAAGTGATCGAACTGGGCCTGGCTCTCGTGGATTCCCAGTTCGAAATAGAGCTGCGCCATCGTCAGCTGGTACTGATCGGTAAAGAGGATGCCCTCGGCTGTCGAACGTTGGGTCATGCTTTCATCTCAGCCAACCAACTGGTCGGCGGTTGGCTCCGCTCAGCAAAACCAGTGTTCGGTCAGGCGCGGCGGTTGGGGAGCAGGTGAGGAAGGCAGGGGCCAGTCGGGCGCGGGCCGGCCGGCGAACTTGTAGGCGGTGCGCTCGACGTGGCGGAAGACCTCGAACGGGTCGAAATCTTCGCCGTAGGCGGCCGGATCCGGATGCGGGGCAGACTTACTGCTGCCGTTGGACGGGCTCGCGGCTTCGTGGCGGCCGGCGAATTCGGCGATGCGGGCAACTTCCAGTTGGAGCGCGTCCATGCACGGGTCGGGGTGCTGCCAGAGGTAGGTGAAGTTGGGCGCATCGAGCGCGCCGAGCCAGTCCGGCGCGTCTTCGTGTTCAAGCAGGGCGCTTTGCGGCGGCACCAGCATTCGAATGGAGAGCTGGACCGGCGGGACATGGGGGACCAGCCCTTGCAGGCGAATCCAGCGGAGCATGAACAGGTAGTCCTCCAGCCCGGTCCAGGGCGTGAACGGCATCCAGGTTGGCTGGATCGACAGACCGACTTCCCCCAGCAGAGCGATCGACTCCTCCATCTGCCGACGCGTGTGTCCCTTTTGGAGACGGGCGAGCACGCGGTCGCTGGTGGACTCAAAGGCGGAGACGGCGAAGGAGGCGCCGCACGCCACCAGCTCGGGTAGAAGCGCGCGATGCTTCAGCAGATGCTCGACCTTGGCGGTGAAATCGAAAGTGACGGCGGGGAAGGCGGTGTGAAGCGCCCGCGCGACCTTGCGGGCGTGTCCGGGGCCGTTGAGGAAGTCGGGGTCGCCGAACGTGATGTGGCGGGCGCCCGCTTCGACCTGCTGCCTGACGTCGGCCATCACGGTCTCGACGGGTACGACGAAGTAGCGTCCGTTATAGACGGGCACAACCGGACAGTGGCGGCACTTGTGGAGACAGCCGCGGCTGGCCTCGACGTAGCCGGCCTCTACTGCGGCCGGCACGTTGCCGTTCCCGTCGGCGAGGGGTCCATCGACGTAGTGGGCGTAGTTGTCGAGCGGGGGCAGGGTTGATCGGTCCGGCAGGGGCAGGGTCAGCCTCGCCAGATTGGGGGCTGCCGTGCGTTCACGGGTCGTCAGCCCGGCGACGGCGTCCGGCGGATGTCCGGAGGAGAGCCGCTGCGCGAGGTCGACGAGCACCTGCTCTGTTTCGCCGGCGACGACCGAATCAGCGATGCCTTGACTGCGATCCTCATCTTGGAGAAGGTAGTCGCGGTTCAGCCAGGCGTAGAGGCCGAAGAAGCAGAGATGTGCGCCGGGATTTGCGGCGCGCGCCTGTCGCGCGGCGTCGACGCCGACGCGCAGGGCGGTGTGCATGGGCACGGCGATGGCGATGAGGTCGGCGCGCGCGGCGCGGTGTATGGGAAACTCTTCGACCGCCAGGTCGACCGTATGCGCGTCCAAACCGGCCCTTCGCAGCGATGCCAGCGGCCAGGCGAGGCTGAGCGGCTGGTGCCCGAGTTCATAGCAGGATACGAGGAGCGTCGAGAATCCCATTGGCGCTATGGCCTGTGCGTCGCCAGGGGGCCTACGTGGCTTCCGGCTCCCCTGCGCGTGTTATTCGACCAGTACTGCGAATGCATTATAACTGTCGGACGTCGATCCGCAATAGCGCGAGGCGTGCAGCCCGCTCATGGGGTGGGGGTTTACGGGATAGCGGAGGGCTGCGTTTCATTCAATAGGTGGCCAGTGGTCGGTGGTCGGTTGCCGGGGGCGGTGGGGGTGAAGACCCGATCGCGCGATGCCTTTCTTTACTTGATTGCGGCTGGCTTTGTTATGCTATAGCCGCATTTGAGAGTTTGCGTCCCGCGGACGATTTGGACCGGAAGTGGGACCGGGGGACGTGACGGACGGCTCCACGATTGGCGCCGCGAGAATCAACAGTTTGTTCGCAGAAAGGAACCAGATAATGACGAAATCTAACGGGTCTAGTAGGTCGAGGGCGACAGCCAAGGACAGCAATGGGGGCGCAGGTATCTCCGAAGAGCCGGTGCGGGTTGGCATCAGCGGATTGGGCCGCAGCGGATGGGGGATCCACGCCAACGTTCTGCCTCACGTCGGCGACAAGTTTCGGGTGACGGCCGTGTGTGACCCGGACCCGGCGCGGCAGCAGGAGGCGATTGACCGCTTTGACTGCCTGGCGTATAGCACGATCGACGAAATCATCGCCGACAGGTCTGTGGAACTGCTGGTCGTGGCGACGCCGAGCCAGCTGCACGTCAGCGATGCCAGCGCGGCGATGCGGGCGGGCAAGCACGTAATCGTCGAGAAGCCGATGGCGCCCACGCTCGAAGGCGTCGACGAGATGATAGCGGTGGCCGAGGAGACGGGGATGTTGCTGACGGTGAACCAGAACTACCGCTACCACGCCGACTTTCTGAAGGTGAAGGAGGTTGTGGATTCGGGTGTATTGGGACGGATCGTTCAGATGCGTATCACGGGAAACGGCTTTCGCAGGCGCTGGGACTGGCAGACGCTCAAGGAGTTCGGCGGGGGCGACCTGAACAACAAGGGCGCACACTCGATCGACTGGGCGATCCACTTCTTTGACGATCCGCAGCCGGAGATCTTCTGCCAGATGGAGACGACGCCGCTGTTTGCCGGCGACGCGGAGAGCCACGTCAAGCTGGTCATCAAGCCGAACGATGGGCCTGTAATCGACGTTGAAATGTCCAACTGCTGCGCGTACCCGCAGGATGCCTGGCTCGTCATGGGCACGCAGGGAACGCTTGTCAGCGCGGACCGCCGCGAGGTCCATTGGAAGTACTTCGACCCGGCCGAGGCGCCGCCGCTCGTCCTGGATACCAAGCCGACGCCTGACCGCAGCTACAACAGCGAGACGCTGCCGTGGCGGGAGGACTCCTTCAAGCCCGAGTTCAGCTTTTTCGCCAGCATGAACAACCTTTACGGCGACATCCATGCCGCGATTCGCCAGGGCAGCCAGCCGGCGATCACGGCGGCAAGTGTGCGGCGACAGGTCGAGATCCTGGAACGTTGCCGGCAGATCAGCCCGGTCTAGACCGCTTCCCGGTCGGGTGCGGCAGTCCCGATACTTCCAGAATCCCAGATTTATCCACGAAGGGACACGAAGGGACACGAAGAAGACAGTTTGCGGACTGCCGAAGCCCTGATGGGCTAAGCGGCAGGGGGACTGTCGCCGGCGTAGGTGTTGGGCAAGAGGGAAACTCCCGGGCTGGTGCGTCAGAGTCAATTGCCAGAGCTGTGATTTCCCATGGGAGCTACTTTCGTTTGGCTGGCTCAGCCGCCGAAGGCCGCGAGGTATAGCTCGGTCCGGCGGTTGAGGACGCCGTAGAAGGCGCCCGTCTCGGGATCGGCGTGGTCGCGCCAGAGAGTGGCCGGGATAGACGAGTCGTTGGCCAGCGGCGCGCGGGCCCGGTGGCCGTAGTAGATCTGCACGGTCTTGCGTTCGGCGCGGGTGGGACGGGTTGTGGCGGTGTGCAGTGCGGCAACGTTAAAGAGCGCGCATGTGCCGGCCGGGCCGAGCAGGTCGTGTACGCCGCCGCGCGCCAGCTGCGCGTCCTTGTCGGCCAGAACCGGCTCTTCGATCGACTCCGGCGAAAAAGAGATACAGTGCGTGGACTCATCGACGTCGGTCAGATAGACCATCAGCTGGATGTAGTCCATGCGCAGCGGATGCTCGGCCCAGTGCGGTTTGTCGCGGTGCCAGCTGCGGTGCAGGGCCCCGTCGTAGGGGCCCATGTAACGCAGTCCGATCTCGCCGAAACAGAGCGCACCGCCCATCAGCTCCTCGATCAGGGGCAAGATGCGAGGATGACGGATCAGGTCGTCGAAGGCCGGCGTGGTGATCAGGGCCTCGTAGTTGGCTTCCTGGTGGTAGCCGTAGCGATGCCAGAAGTAGCCATAGTTGGCGCGGTCGGCATCAAACAGGCACTTCAGGGCTTCCAACTCATCGCCGCAAAAGACCTGTCCCAGGTTGACGAAGCCCGTGCGGGCCATCTCCGTCCGGTGGTCGCTGCTCATCGATCACACTCCATTCACTGCCGGTTCGCTACCCACTTGAGAATATGCTGCGCGACGGCCACGAGCTCTTCAGTCTGATTGAAGACCTGGATGTCGGCAACTGAGCGCCGGCGCTGTTCGTCTATGTCGACGATTTCGTACGTCACCGTAACGGTATCGCCAAGGTAGACCGGTGCGAGGAAGCGAATCCGGTCGTATCCCAGTGAGACCGGCGTTTCGGCAGCGCCGTTGCGCGAGGCGGCGATTGCATGGGAGGAAGCGGTGGACATGAAGCCGACGATCAGTGCGCCGTGGGCGATGCGGCGGCCGTAGCCGGAGCGCTTCATATACTCTTCATCGACATGGTTGGGCGCGAGGTCGCCGGTTATGCCGGCGAAGAGGTATACGTCGCTCTCGCTCACCGTCTTGCTGAACGAGACCGTGTCGCCAACCGTTACGTAGAAGCTGTCCAAGAGTCGTCACTCCTCGTTGTTTTGCCCCGAGACCTCAGCCGGCGGCGGCGCCATTGGAATGGATCGCATGCCAGATCTTCTCCGGTGTGAGCGGCATATCGATATGGCGCACGCCGAGGGGCTTGAGCGCGTCCATGACTGCGTTTACGATGGCCGGGGTTGAGCCGATGGTCGCCGCCTCGCCGATCCCCTTGGCGCCGAGAGGGTTGTGGGGCGTGCGCGTTTCGGTCGATTCGACGACAAAGCGGGGGAACCGCGCCGCGCGCGGGATGGCGTAGTCCATCAGCGTGCCGGTGAGTAGCTGCCCCTCTTCGCTGTAGACCATCTCTTCGAGCAGGGCCTGGGCGATGCCCTGTGCCAGGCCGCCGTGGACCTGGCCGGCGACGAGATTGGGGCTGATGCGCGGGCCGCAGTCGTCGACGGAGTAGTAGTCGCGGATCGTGACGCCACCGGTGGCGCGCTCGACTTCGACGACGGCGATGTGGGTACCAAAGGGGTAGACCAGCTCGGGGCGGAAGTAGTCGCTGCCCTCGAGGCCGGAGTCGATCGCTGCGGGCAGGTCGACGCCGTAGGCGCGGGCCGCGATCTCTGCCAGGGAGACGGCCTGGTCGGGCACGCCGCGCACTTGGTAGAGCCCTTCGGCGAGCTCGATGTCCTCGGCGGCGGCCTCCAGAATGTGCCCTGCAATCTGCCTTGCCTTATCGCGCACCTTGCCGGTAGCGCGGACGAGGGCTGTGCCGCCGACCGCGAGGCCGCGGCTGCCCATCGTGCCGATTCCCATGGGCGTATTGGCGGTGTCGCCGTGCTTGACGATGATGCGGTCGTAGTCGGCCCCTAGCTCGTCGGCCACGATCTGGGCGAAGGTGGTCTCCTGTCCCTGCCCGTGGGGCGAGATACCGGTAAAGACCGTGACCGTCCCTGTCGGCTCGACACGCACCTCTGCGCTCTCGTAAGGACCGAAGCCGCAGATCTCCACGTAGGTGGCGAGGCCAATCCCCATCAGGCTGTCGCTCTGCCCGGTGCGGCGGCGCGTCTGCTCGGCGCGCAACGAGGCATAATCGGAGACGTCGAGCGCTTTCGCCAGCGACTTGGCGTACTCGCCGCTGTCGTAGGTCAGGGCGGTCGGCGTCTCATAGGGGAACTGATCGGGCGGGATGAAATTTACGCGGCGCACTTCGGTTGGGTCGAGGTCCAGCTCAGCGGCGACGAGATCGACCATGCGCTCCATGTAGTAGGCGGCCTCGGGCCGTCCTGCGCCGCGATAGGCTGCAATGGGGGTGGTATTGGTAAAGACACAGTCGATCTCGATATCGACTGCGGGGATGTCGTAAACGCCGACGGCCATCCAGCCGGTGAGCTCGGGAATGATGAGGACGAGGGGATAGGCGCCCATGTCGGCGACCACGCGCATCTGCAGGCCGGCGATGCGCCCGTCCTCGCCCACGGCGAGGGCGTAGTCGGCGATCTGCCCGCGGCCGTGCGTTGTGGTCAGGAGGTGCTCGCTGCGGCTTTCGAACCAGCTGAGGGGAAGCTGATAGCGCATCGCGAGGCTGGCCAGCACCACCTCTTCGGGATAGATGCCGATCTTCACGCCGAACCCGCCGCCGACCTCGGGCGCGATGACGCGAATGGCGTTCTCGGAAACGCGCAGCACGCCGGCGAGCTGGCCGCGCACGAGGTGCGGGGCCTGCGTGCTGGTCCAGATCGAGAAGCCTCCGGTGGTCGGGTCGGGCGCGGCGATGATGCTGCGACCTTCCATAGGCACGGCGGCCAGACGCTGGCTGGTGATTCTCTGCCGGACGACGCGGTGGGCGTTGGCGAAGGCGGCATCAGCATCGCCGACTTTGCGCCGCCAGACCTCCTGGGCGTTGCCGTCCATATCGTCGAAGAGGACAGCGGCGTCGGACTCGAGGGCCTGCTCGATGTCGGCGACGGCGGGGAGCGGGTCCCAGTCGACGAAGACCTCCTCGGCGGCGTCGGCGGCTGTGGCGGCGTCGGTGGCGATTACGGCTGCGACGCACTCGCCGGCGTGGAGGACCTTGCCGGTAGTGAGGGCGAAGTGGGTCCGCTTGGTGTTGGCCTCGCCGTCGGCGGAACCGACCTCGAAGGGAAAGGGCATCGGCTCGTAGCCGGCTGCCAGGTCCTCGCCGGTCACAACGGCTATGACGCCGTCAAGAGCAAGCGCGCCCGAGGCGTCGATCGCGCCGATGCGGGCGTGGGCGTAGGGGCTGCGGACGAATGCGACATGGTGCATGTTGGGAAGCTTCATGTCGCCGACATAGGTACCGCTGCCGGTGATCAGACGGGGGTCCTCCTTGCGCTTGACCTCGGCGCCCATGTAGGTTGCGTATGCCATCGCGAAACCTCCTTTCGCTTGAAATCTCCAGGGTTCATTGTCAATTATCTGAACTCTGATTCATCTGATTCTTATGATTCTTACAGTTGACACAGTTCGCTGCGACGGCTCAGGCAACGGTTTTGGCGCCAAGAATCAGGCGAACCGAAGTTAGCGCTGAAGGCAGGCATGTTGTAGATGGCGACATTTGTTGGCCAGCATTTGGAAGTGTCAACCACTTCCAAATGTCGCGCAAAAGCTTCCTTTCTCACGGGCATTGGCGGGCGTATTTTGGCGCGAAAGAGCGAGAAATGACGCGCTCGTTTGCCTGTCTGGCCGGCGGAATCGGGCGAACATTTCGGCAGATCTGCGGGAATGGCGGACGGTAGGCGGCTGTGCGCTCGGACGATCCCAGACGATCTGAGACGATCCCAGACGATCTGAGACGATCCCAGACGATCTGAGACGATCTGAGACGTACGGAAAAGGGGCTTTGGCGGGAGTGCGGCAAGCGGACGGATGCGGCAAGGCAGGGAAGGGAGCGCGACTGTGCTGTCGGCGTGGCTGAGGGACATTGGTAGAATGGGCAGACGGTGTTCATGGGTCGCAAAGTGTCGAGTTGCGGCAGGGCCGCGGGCGCGAATGGCGATTGTAAAGTCCAGTGTAGCGTATTTCCGGGGCTCTTGCATGGTTTTTGGGAAAATTGGTTGGTGCGGGCGCGGGCGGCGGGAGGATCCAGGGGCGGATTGGGGATGGATTGGGCGCGTACACTGTTCCAGGACCGGTTGACAGCTGTCTGACCTCTGATTCATCTGATTCTTAGTGATTCATCTGATTCTTACAGTTGACACAGTTCACTGCACCGGCTCAGGCAGCGGTCTTCTGCCAGGAATCAGGGCAACCAGAGCCGGAACCGTACGCAGAAAACCTGTCGATGGCGACAATAGCTGACCACTCTTTGGAAATGTCAACGTCACTTCGTCCCCGTTGAGCCGAACCGGGGATTGCGAGCGAGCTGACGGGCGAAACAGACAGCTCACGCCGGCTGAACGCGCACCGGTATCTGCTCCCGGCCCGAGGTCAGGACGGCGAGCGTTGCGGCGAGCGTTCGCAGCCCCTCCTCGCCGCTCACAACGGGCGTTTCCTCGCGGCGTACGACGCGACAGAAGTGGGCCAGCTGCGCGGCCAGCGGATCGGCATCATCCGTCTCAAGATTCTCCTGCAGCAGCGGCTCGTGCCAGCCTTGTTTGCCATTTCCGGCAAAACGCCAGAGCTCCAACTTGGGAAAGGCCAGCGATCCCTTCGTGCCGAAGAAAAAGGCGCAGTTCCCGGCGGCGTGGGCGTAGGCCGGGTTTTCGAACACCGTCAACTCGTACGACCAGGGGGAGGGGGTCGCATCGGAAAGAAAGATGGAGCCGACAACACCGCCGGCGAATTTGAGTGTAATGGCGGCCGAGTCTTCGACTTCGAAGCCGCGTGTCTCTGAACTGGTGGCGGCGTAGACCTCGATGATCTCGCCGCAGACGTAGCGAAGTGTGTCGATTTCGTGGATGATGTTGGTCAGCACAGGTCCGCCGCCCGGCCGTGTGCGCCAGAGAACGTCGTAGTAGTCGTCGGGCTTCTTCACGGTCCACAGTAGGGAGACGCCGATGAGACGTCCAATCGCGCCGCCTGTCACCAGTTGACGAAGCTGCTGAACGCGGGGGTGGTGGCGCCTGTGGTGGCCGACCAGGACGGGCAGGTCGCCCGCGTTCGCTTCATCGACCAGACGCCGGCCCTCGTCGAGGGTAGCGGCGATCGGCTTTTCGACGAGGGGCACGATGCCGCGGCGGATGCAGGCCATTGCGATCTCTTCGTGCAGCTGGGTCGGGGCGGCGACGATGGCCGCGTCGGGCGCCGACAGATCGAGGGCTTCGACGTGGTTGAAGAAGTGCGGGACGTCGAATTGCGCGGCCAGCGCGCCGGCGCGGGAATCGCTGTCGCAGAGCGCGACCAACTCGCCGCGTTCGCTGGCGTCCAGGTATTCGGCGTGCTTGCGGCCCATCACGCCGGCCCCGATTACGACGATTCGCACCACGCTCAACGTTGCGCTCCTCTCTTGCCGGCAACCGTGTCAGAATTGTAGCGGATCAGCGGGGGAATTGACCAGCGGGAAATCGGCGCATGAAGGGAGGCCATTTCGTTGCGATCGGATAGCATTTTCGCATGAACTGGGGTATAAGTGAACGGAACGCGACCGGGCCAGTTCCACGTTCGGAAAGCTGAGGAAAGCGAATCATGGTTGACTACGATTTCAGCGGGCGTACGGCTGTGGTGACGGGCGGGGCAAAGGGCATCGGGCTTGGCATTGGCCGGCGCCTGGCGGACTCTGGCTGCGCGGTGGTGGTGTGGGACATCGACCCGGAGCCGCTGCGAACCAGTACGGCGGCGGACTCCTTTGAAGCCGTATTCACAGTCGACGTGACCGAGCCGGCGAGCATCGACCAGGCCGTTCAGAATACGCTGGCGCAGGTGGGACGGATAGACATCTTGGTCAACAATGCCGGCGTCTCCGGCCCGACTTTGCCCTCCTGGGAATATCCGCTCGCGGACTGGGACAGGGTAATCGCCGCCGACCTGACTTCGGTCTTTCTGTGTTGCCGGGCCGTTATTCCAGTCATGCTGGAGCAGGGAGGCGGGCGCATCGTAAACGTGGCATCGGTGGCCGGGAAGGAGGGCAATGCCAATGCATCCGCTTACTCGGCGGCCAAGGCGGGCGCGATCGCGCTGACGAAGTCCCTCGGCAAGGAGCTGGCGCAGAGCGGGATCATGGTCAACTGCGTTGCCCCGGCGATGGTGCAGACCGACCTTCTGGGAGAGATGAAGCCGGAATATATCGCCGGCTTAAGGGCGAAGATCCCGATGGGCCGTTTCGGTACGATCGAGGACAACGCCGAGATGGTGGCCTGGCTGTGCAGCGACGCCTGTAGCTTTTCGACCGGCGCGGTGTTCGATGTTACGGGCGGGCGGGCGACTTACTGAGCCGGCGGGCGGCTCGATTTGTAACCGACACCTGCCGAGGCAGGGCTCCGGCCTATGGACGAGTTCAGCAGACTTGCCATCAACCAGTTCACGACCCTGCAGCAGTGGTCGCTTTCCGAGGCGATCGAAGGGTACGCGCGCCACGGCGTCCATGCCATCGGCGTTTTGCGCGACAAGCTGCTGGAAATTGGCGCGACGGAAGCCAGGCGGCAGTTGCGGGCCCATGACGTCAAGGCCACCTGCTACTGCATCGGCGGGCTGTTGACCGACTCCGACCCGGCGCTCTTTCGGGCCAACCTGGAGGCGACGCGGCAGGCGATCGACGAGGCGGCGGAGATCGAGGCTGGTTGCATGGTCTTCGTCGCCGGCGGGCTGCCGGAGGGTTCGCGGGACCTGCCGGCGGCGCGCTCGCGCTGCCTGGACGGGCTGGCGGAGCTCTTGCCGTACGCCAGGGAGGCCGGGGTAACTGTTGCGCTGGAGCCGCTCCACCCGATGATCTGCGCCTTCCGTTCTTGTCTCTCGACGCTCGGCCAGGCCAATGACTGGATCGAAGAGCTGGGCGGCGGGCCCGAACTGGGAATCGTGGTCGACGTCTACCATGTCTGGTGGGACCCGGATATGGAGGTTGAGATCGAGCGGGCCGCGGGGCGGATCAGCTCGTTTCACGTCTGCGACTGGTTGTTGGAGACTACGGACCTGCGACTGGACCGCGGCATGATGGGGGATGGCGTCATCGACATCCGGCGCATTCGCGATCTGGTGGAGGCGACCGGTTACAGTGGGTGCCGCGAAGTGGAGATCTTCTCGGCGCGCAACTGGTGGCGGCGGGATCCGGATGAGGTCGTCGAAATCACCAAAGCGCGCTATCTCAGCGAGGTGAACGGACCGGCGCGGACGGAGTGAGCTGAGGGTCGGTACAAGAGTCGTTTGCGGCGCTTTAAGCTTGCGGCGGTCGGGCATTCAGGCCTGCCGGGACAGCAGCCAATGAACGGACAGACGGAGTTGCCTCCTAAGGGCGAGAGGATTGCGGGCAAGGCTGCCATCGTGACGGGCGCGGGCTCACGCGGCCGCCCGGCGCCGGGGATTGGATCGGCGACCGCGATACTCTTCGCGCGCCAGGGCGCGCGGGTTGTACTTGCGGACCTGGACGAGGGCCGGGCCCGTGAAACGCTCAAGACCATCGAGAGCGGCGGCGGTAAAGCGTCAATCGTCGTGGCGGACGTGGCAGAGGAGGAGGACTGCCGGCGGGTGGCCGAGGAATGTGTAGACCGTTTCGGGAGCCTGGACATTCTGGTCAACAATGCCGGCGCGCCGGGCAACGGCCTGGTGACAGAGTTCGAGGAAGAAGATTGGAATCTGGCACTTGACGTCAATTTGAAGGGCCCGTCGCTGCTCTGCAAGTACGCGGTACCGCTGATGGCTGCCGGCGGCGGCGGCTCGATCATCAACATCTCGTCGATCGACGGTCTGCTGGCCGGCGCGTATCTGAATGTCCCCTACTCGGTTGCGAAAGGGGGCCTAGTTACGCTGACCAAGCTGATCGCGGTCCATCACGGACGGCAGAATATTCGCGCAAACTGTATCGCGCCGGGCCACGTCCACGCCTCGTTTGTGGCCAGTTTTCCTGAGCGGGAACGGGAAAGGCGCCGTAAGATCTGTCCGCTGGGAACGGAAGGTACGGCCTGGGACGTTGCCTACGCCGCGCTCTACTTCGCCAGTGATGAATCGCGCTGGATTTCAGGAGTTGTGATGCCGGTGGACGGCGGGCTGCTCGCGGCTACGCCGCTGGCGGTCTCGGGGCACTTGGATGAAGAGGAGTTGGACTGAGAGCGGTTGATCTTTGCGGCGCGGGTAGCTGTTTGCGACCTCCGATGACTCCCCAATAGGGCCCCGGGGCCGGGCCCGAACCCAAAGAAAAGATATTGCAAGTGAATTGCGTTTGGCATAGCCGGCGCAGTTTCGCCGCGCGCGCTGACGGTTAAGGGCTGCGACTGGGGTGGTGGCACGTGTTCTCGCGCGGGCGGCAGTCGTGAAGCGGGATGGGGCCGCGGCGCGAGTTGTGATGGGCGCATGTGTCAGGCGACCAACCACTACATCTAGGGGTAAGTTGTCGGAGAACGACAGGATTGCCCGTCTTTTGTGCAAATTTACGGCTGTCCAAGTTTTGTCAAAGCAGGCCTTTGCAATGTATTTGTACAGTTTCGCAAGGGAGTAGTCTGATTTATTAGGGAGACCGGCGCTGAGGAGAAGGGAGGATGACGGCTGCTGGGAATTGCGGTCGTTTTCGACTTGTCCAAAAAAGGGTGTGAAGGGCCGGAGAGTTCTGCCTGTGTTTTAGAAGGAAGTGCGACTGGCGGCGAGGTATGATGCGCTGGCTGGAGATCGAGTAATGGAGGTGGTTTTGAAATCTGTTCCGGTCTGTTCGGTGGGTTTGACTATTGAGGCGGTTACATGACAGGTAAGCGAGGTCTCGAGCAGGCGAAGTTCGGGGTCGGATCGGATCGGGGCTAGCTTGCGACAGGGAAGAGTGTAGAGGGAAGTTGCGTTTCAGGATGATGTGGCGACAGATCGCAATGCGGATTACGCTTGGTCTCGCTGCACTTTGGGCTTTGCAAAAGACGTGCGACGCAACTCCTTGTCCTACGGCGACCCACTGTCTGTCCGGGTCGCCGTTCGACTCAATGCGACGTGGCGTTTGAAGGCCTGCGGGAGCAGGTCACAGCCGCTGCCGATGGCGGCAGCAGATTGGAGTCGGACAATGTGACAATCGGGAAGACGGCTATTTAACCGCCTGGGATGAATCTCGTATTCACTGGACAACTGGTCAATCGTCTTGCTGCCTTCAAGCGCAATCCGAAACTTGCGGGCCGCCGAATGGCGCCGCCGCTTTTGACCGTCGCACTGCCCCTCCACAGGCCCGGTCAAATGCTCCATTACACACCTTCTTCACCGTCTCCAGGCTGACGCCGATGACCTTGGCGAGCAGGCGGAGGATGTATTGCGGGTCGTCGGGGCGGTTGGGGCGTTAGCTATGCCGCGGCGCTTGTCGGTCTTGATGCTACAGAAGCAGACTATCTTGTCGAGGGCGGGTCTGTTACCGGGGCGCCGTTGCAGGCGGACCAGAAGAAGCAACACCGTTCGAGCGCAAAGAGGCTCATTGACACGTATTTGACACCATAAAGGCAGAAAACATCATGAGAATGACATTTGCGGGTGGTATAATTGAGAGTTAGACCGTTTTCGGCCGCGGAATTTCCGGGCGGGCAGGCGTCTGTCCGGCGCTCATGCAATGCTGCGCGCGCTCCCCCGTTTGGGAGGCTCCCGGTGTCTGAAGTGAGACCTCCTTTATCTGCCAGGAGAAGGAACAATGAAGATCAAGAACATTGCCGGCTTTCTGCTTGTTGTTATCTTGGTGGCCATGGGGACGACTCCGGTCGTTGCGCATGAACCTAGCCAATGCGGGGCCGTGGAGCCGATCAGGCCGGGTGATACCTTAACCGATACAGTCTCGGACGTGCCGGCCGCGCATATCGACATAACAGAAGTTGAAACTTTCCTGTCCGGGGAGAGTCTGACGGTTGTGTTTCATCTCAAGGACCTGCCAGAGACCTTGCGGTTCAATCGAACGGAGCATGGGGAGGGCTCGAAGGAGTACGAATGGGAGGTCGCAATCGATGTGGATAACGACCGCAGCACCGGCCCCGGCGGGTTCGATACCCTGCTGACCGCCTACCACATTGCGTTTCTGTCGCACGAGGGGACTGATGCCGACACGATCGCTCCAATCGGGGAGCTGTTGGAGGCCAGCGTATGGGAAATATACCCCGGCGGCTCCACCCGCACTCTCGCGGACGCCGACCTTGCGGTTTCTGCCGGGGAAGAGACGATAACGATCGTCGGCGTCATTCCCGGCATCTCATCCGAATCGCGACTGACATTTTCGGCTTATGACGTCGGGTTCGCCGGCGAGGCCGATCAGATGGATTGCCATGCTTCCTACAGAATGAGTATGGGACCTTGGGGGTGCGACTCCGGCGCAGCACTGATTAGGTCGGGACAGGCTGTTACAGATGAGATCGAGGAACTCACCGATTCGTATCTGGACATAACCAAGGTGAGTACCTCTTTGTCGGGCGAAACTCTGACAGTTGTCTTCCATCTCAGGGACGTGCCGGAGACGCTGACGTTCAATCGCACTGGCATATCGGAAAACTATACGGAGTACGCATGGGTGGTGGTCATCGATGCAGACAATGACCAGGAGACGGGCTCCGGAGGTTTTGAGTACCAGATGTTGGCAAGGCACTCTGTGCCCCCATCCGAAGAAGGGAGTAACGCCGAGGCGCCTATAGAGAGCAAGATGCAGGTCAGCGTCTGGAGTCTGGAACCGGGGAGCTCCTTGCCGTCTGCAGAAGCCACGCTCGAGGTATCTTCAGAAGAGGAGACGATAACGCTCTCCGGCAACATTCCCGGAATTACGACGGAATCACGGCTTGCGTTCAGGACGTACGATTATTTTGGCAACTCCGATGAGGTCGGATGCTATGCACCGCAGAGTGGGAGCACACCCTCCAGCCGATGTGATGCCGTTGATGCGGTTACGCCTGGTCAGACCTTAGCCGATGAAACGGCAGATGTGCCGGCCGCGCATATCGACATAACCCAAGTTGAGACTTCCCTGTCCGGCGAGAGATTGACCGTTGTCTTCCATCTCAGGGATCTGCCGGAGACTCTGCGGTTCAATAGAACGGAGTATGGGGAGGGCTCGAAGGAGTATGAGTGGGAGGTCGCAATCGATGCGGACAACGACCGCAGCACCGGCCCCGGCGGGTTCGATACCCTGCTGAGCGCCTACCATATTGCCTTTCTGTCACACCAAGGGGCAGAAGCTGACACGACAGCTCCAATCGGGGAAATGTTAGGGGCCAGCGTATGGGAAATACACTCTGACGGCTCCACCAGCACTCTCGCGGAGGCCGACCTTGCGGTTTCTGCCGAGGAAGATACGATAACGATTTCCGGCGTCATTCCCGGTGTCACATCCGAATCGCGACTGACATTTTCGGCTTATGACGTCGGGTTCGCCGGCGAGGCTGATCAGTTAGCGTGCCATGATCCATACGGCAAGAGTTTGGAGCCCCGGGGGTGCGACTCCGGCGCGGCCCTGGCAGGGCCGGGGCAGACCGTAACTGACGAGATAGAGGGCGCCTCCCCTTCACATGTGGACATCACCAAGGTCAACACCTCTCTGTCCGGCGAGACATTGACGGTTGTTTTCCATCTCAGGGACGTGCCGGAGACGCTAACGTTCAATCGAACAGGCATATCGGGAAACTATATGGAGTACGGTTGGGAGGTGTTTATCGATGTAGACAACGACCGGGAGACTGGTAATGGCGGCGCTGAGTACAAGTTGTCGGCCAGCCACTTTGTGCCCCCATCCGAAAAGGGGAGCAACGCGAAAGCGTCCATAGAGAGCGAGGTGGAGGCCAACGTCTTGAAAGCCCAATCGGATGGTTTCATGTTTATGATCGACGCAACCCTTGAGGTGTCTCCGGAAGAGGACACGATAACGCTCTCCGGGAACATTCCCGGGATCACGGCGGAATCACAGCTTACATTCAGCGCGTACGACTATTTTGGCGGTTCCGACGAGGTCGGATGTCCTGCTACGCCGGGCCTGGGCGCACCGCCGAGCCAGAACGCACCCGCGAGCCAGTGTGCGGATGACGAACCAACATTTGCGCCGGGGACGACTGCAACCGATGACGTTTCAGACGTATCTGCCGCGTACCTGGACATTTCCAAAGTAAGCACTTCCCTTTCGGGCGAAGTCCTGACCGTCATGTTTCGTTTCAGGGATATACCGGAGACGCTGACATTCAACAGAACCGGGACATCGGCAAGCTCGATGGAGTACATGTGGGAGGTGTTGGTCGACGTGGATGCCGACCCGGAGACCGGCGACGACGGGTTTGAGTACCTCCTGTCCGCCCACCACATCGTGTGGCCTGCGCATGCGGGGGACAACACGGAGGCACCGATAGAGGAGGTGGCAAAAGCCGATGTTTGGGAGAGGCAATCAGGGGGGCGTACCAGCGTTCTACAGGACGCCAGCCTTGAGGTATCGGCAGAAACGGACACGATAGTTCTCCGCGGCCGGATTCCTGGAATCACGCCGGACTCGCGCCTCTCGTTCTGGACGCACGAGTATCTTGGCGAGTCCGATGCGGTTGGATGCCAGGAGCCGCCAAGTTTTCTCCCATCTTCCAGCCAGTGTGATAGCAGTGAAGCGGTTACACCGGGGGCAAGCGTCCTGGATGATGTTTCAGGCGCCCTGGCCGGGCATATGGATGTGACGGAGATCAGTACGTCCCTATCCGGGGAGACCCTGACGGTCGTGTTTCATTTCAGGGACGTTCCGGAGACGCTGACGTTTGACAGGACGGGGGTGCCGGACAGTGCAATGGAGTACAGCTGGGAGGTATCGATCGACGTGGACGGCGACCAGGAAACGGGTCTTCAGGGGTTCGAAAACATCCTGTCCTCGATATACGTTTCCCACGGCGGCTCCAGCGTCCGCGACCGGCGTGCGGCAATTGCGGCGGACGATCTGCAGACCAACACATGGGTTCTGAATCCAGGCGGCAGCGGAAATCGCGAAATCGATTTTCTCGGGTGGGCGCGCATCGAGGTGTCTCCTGAAGAGGACACGGTAACGCTTGTGGGAGAGATCCCCGGGATCACGGCGGAGTCACAGCTTGCATTCGGAGTGTATGACTATCTGGGCGGTTCGGAGGAGGTTGGATGTCTCATTCCGTTTGGTTTGGGCCGGCCGGCTTCGATTCAGGGTTCATCGGACGGGTCTGCAGTAACGCCTGGTCAGTCTGGCTCCAAAGATGTGTCACCTGAACTGGTTGGGCACATCGATATTCGTGATGTCACGACAACGGTGGACGGGGAGACCCTGACGGTGGTATTTCATTTAAGGGATGTTCCGGAGACGTTGACGTTCGACAGAACGGGTGTGCCGCAACATGCACTGGAGTACAGCTGGGAAGTGTCGATCGATGTAGACAACGACCCGGAAACAGGCGCCGGGGGGTTTGATTATATGCTGTCTGCCAGCTATTTCGTGCCTCCTCTCGCCAGAGACAGCAATACGGTGGCACGGATAGCGGACCCGGGCTTTGTCACGGCCAGCATCTGGGGATTGGATCAGGCGGGGAACAGGGTCCACGCAGAGGGCAGCATCGAGGTGTCCGCAGAGGAAAACACGATAACACTTTCGGGAGAGATTCCAGGGATCACGGATGAGTCAGCGTTCAAATTCAAGGCGCATGACTACTTTGACGGTTCCACAGCGATGGGCGGTGCTGCTCCATCGATCGCGGGCTTTGTCGCCAGCCCGTGTCCACCTGATGAAGCGGCAATTGCCCCAGGCCAACGGGTCATCGATGCGGTCTCGGATACGCTGCCTGCATATATAGACATAACCGACGTCAGCACAGTTCTGACCGGCGAGACGCTTGCCGTAATTTTTCATCTCAGGGATGTTCCCGAGACGCTGGAGTTTAACAGAGAGGGCGTTCGGGAGAATATGTTGGAGTACAACTGGATGGTGTCAGTAGATGTGGACAACAACCGCGAGACGGGCGGTTTCCTGGGGGATGAGTACACGCTGTCAGCCATGCGCTTTGTGCCGCCCTCGTCCAGCGGCGAGACCGTTCAGTTGTCTATCAGACAAGGGGTGCAGGCCAACACCTGGCAGACGAGCGCAGACGGCACCAGTGCCGACCTTCTCCGCGACATCAGTATTGAAGTATTGCCTGAGGAAAACACGATCACACTCATCGGAGATGTTCCCGGCATTACGTCGGCATCGCGGTTGGTATTTGAGGCTTATGACTATCTGGGCGGTTCGGAGCAGGTTGCCTGCCAGGTTTTGTCCGCAGTCGGTGGCAGTGAGTAGGCAGGCAGGGCATGTCTGCGGGAGTTTGCCCTCACTCGATCACAGAGGCCCCACTCTACGTAAAGGGGCAGCGCTTCGTCATTGGCAAGGCCGCGAAACTGCAGGCGCAGGAACACGGCATCCTCTACCAGCGCTTCGACGACGAGATATTGACCGATAACGACGGCTGAGTTGCCGTGCAGATCGATTCGTTTGAAACGGAAGAACTGTTGCCTTGAGTCTGTAGGCAAGTAAGAGGGGGCAGTGATGGTGAGAGTGCTCCTGATCGCCGCGTGTGTGGTCCTGTTGAACGGCTGCCCGTTTCTGCCACCGAATCCCTACAAGCGGTCGATTTACGGCCAGTACCCGCCAGGTTACATCTCCATATCGCCAGGGCAGAGCATGGAAGGGTCGGCTGCAGAGGAGTTGCCTGGATCCGCCGACATAATCGGCGTAAGTTCTGAATTGAACGGCGAACTCCTGACTGCGACCTTTCACCTTCGAGAAATTCCCGAAGAGGCAGAATACAGTCACGAGCCAGGTCATTTTAGATTTGAGACGAATCATTGGATAGTTCTCGTCAGCATTGAGGGAGATCCTCTGACTCCGATGAGTCATCTCGACTACATGTTTCAAGCCACTTACTACGATCCAAAGAAACCAGAGATGGTCCTTGTCAGGCCGACTGAGCCGATGGTTACAGGAGGCTTGTACAAATGCGGTCGCGCCATTAGCGAACATAATGGAATCGAATACACTTCGCATAGGTTTTTATCAAGCGATGTCGAAGTGACATTTTCGCATGAAGACGGCGCACTGACTATTGCAGCGCAGATTCCTGGTATCACTGACAATTCCACCATTGCGTTCGTATCGCAAGGGATGTTTCCTGGCAGTCCTGACTATCTTCCGCGCGACGCGGACTGAAAAACGAAGTAAATCCAGTGATCTATATCCAGTGATCTACATGGTGAGCCCCAATCGTTAGACCACAAAATGGGGAAGACAAGGTGCATTTGGACGAATATGGCCGGCTCTGAAATGAGCACGCAGTGCTCTGCGGTTTCTTATGATCGTAGAAGACGAGATTGCCACCTGACCCGGTTCGCGACTGAGGTGCTGTGTCATGCCTGCTGAGTTAGTTGTTGGCAAGAGACATTGTCGAAGGCCCGACCGCCCTCCTTTCCCCATCTCAAAACTCTTGTAACCAGTGGACCGAATTGGGTGGTTGGCGCTTGCGCGCTCTGTGTGATAGTCGGATTGTCGCGGCCTACGGGCTTACGACCTGCTCGCGTGATTTGAATGTCCACATGCGATTTGCTGTGTAGTTCCATATGAGCGTTACACAGATCGCGCAGAGCTTGGCAAACCTGTAACTCCAGTCAAACGCTCTTTCAGCCGATCCCAGCCATATCGTCCAATGTGGCGCGAGCGTCCTATCGATAAGAGAGAATAGGAACAGATGGATTGCAAGTCCGACCAAGCTGACCAAAGCAAACCTGACCATCTGCCCGCGTGTGGTGTAATGGTCGGAACCTGGGAAAGTCCACAGCCGGTTCAGCAGAAAATTTTGAACAACCGCAACTGCAAACCCGCACGCTCCGGCCAACAAGACCGTTACGCCGCCCCACTCGATCAGAAAGACGGTGACTGCGAAATCAGACACCGTACCCATACCGCCAACCACAGCGTATTTGCCGAACTGTCTAATTGAACGGTTAGGGGTTGAGCCGCTCAAACCGGTTGCGAATTTCAATTACTTTTCTCCCAAGCAGTGCCGAGCAGCGTAACTTCGATTACACACTGGGCCCGGCAACAACGGCGATTCCCTTTGCAGATTCGTACCAGTAGCCTGGCCCATTCAGCCTCGTGCCTTGAGCCACTCAAAGCATTCTTCAATGTCACAGCCGCGCCGGCCTTCGAGGGCGTAGTAAGCACCGCAGTCTCTTGACCTTCGTTCTGCACCTCCGCAGGCTCGGTGAACTGCTCCATCATACGCCTTAGCTTGCGGTCCAGTCTTTGGGGCCCACTTTAGTTCTCACCTGGAATTATCTCGCCAACTGGCTTTGGACGTTCAAAGAATATGAGTCGGTTGACAGCTGTCTGAACAGTGATCTGTGCGGGTATGCGCTCAGGACAGGTTCGCGGCGGCCGGACTCTGCGACGGCTGTGCAGGCCGGCAGATCCAGGCCCTGCAGGTGGACGGCCGCAACTTTATGCGGGCCAGACAGCACTGCACCTTCGGGCAGGCATAACAGATTGCCTCTGAGGTCCAGCCACGAGAGGCTGGTGAGCGCGCTCAGCTCCGGAACCGGACCGGTTAGCTGGTTGTAACCGAGGTCCAGATGCGTCAGGCCGGTGAGGGTGCTCAGGTCTGGAACCGGCCCGGTCAACCCGTTGGCGCCGAGGAAAAGCCTGGAGAGGCCGGTGAGCGCGCTCAGCTCCGGAACCGGCCCGGTCAGCTGGTTGTGATCGAGGGAGAGCCAGGACAGGCCGACCAGTGCGCTCAAATCCGGGATGAATCCGCTCAGCCGGTTGAAACCGAGGTCCAGATACTTCAGGCTGGTAAGGGCGCTCAGGTCGGGAATCGACCCGATTAACCCGTTCGCCGGGAGGTTCAGTTCAGTTACGCGGCCGCTGGCGTCGGTGACGACGCCGTACCAGGCGGCGACCGGCGCCGCGCTCAGCCAGTTGGCGCTGTGCGTCCAGCTGGCGCCGTCCGTCGCCTCGTAAAGCGCAACCAGCGCGTCTCTTTCCACCGCGGGGCCCGGATCCGGCGGTGGTGGTGGCGGGTCGCGCGTGCCCGGGCAGGCGGGCAGACTCAGCCTCTGCAGGTGGACGGCCGCAACTCTATTCGCGCCAGGCAGCACTGCTCCTTCGGGCAGGCATAACAGATTGCCTCTGAGGTCCAGCCACGAGAGGCTGGCGGGAGCGCTCAGGTCGGGAACCGGACCGGTCAGCTGGTTGTGACCGAGGTCCAGATGCGTCAGGCTGGTGAGGGTGCTCAGCTCGGGAACCGGACCGGTCAACCCGTTGGCGCCGAGGAAAAGCCTGGAGAGGCCGGTGAGCGCGCTCAGCTCCGGAACCGGCCCGTTCAACTGGTTGTGATCGAGGGAGAGCCAGGAAAGGCCGACCAGTGCGCTCATATCCGGGATGAATCCGCTCAGCCGGTTGTAACCGAGGTCCAGATACTTCAGTCTGGTGAGGGCGCTCAGGTCGGGAATCGACCCGAATAACCCGTTCGCCGGGAGGTTCAGTTCGGTTACACGGCCGCTGTCGTCGGTGACGACGCCGTACCAGGCGGCGACCGGCGCAGCGCTCAGCCAGTTGGCGCTGTGCGTCCAGTTGGCGCCGTCGGTCGCCTCGTATAGCGCAACCAGCGCGGCCCTCTCCTCGGACTCCGGAGTCGGCGTGTCGCAATCGGGCAGCTCCAGGTAAGCCAGATCATTGTTCGGTGCATCGCGCAAGACCGCGGGCACGCATCCGCTCAGCAAGTTGCCTGAGATGTGCAGATCTGTCAGGTTGACGATGTTTACCAGCCAAGCCGGAATCTCCCCGCTCAACCGGTTGCCCGCGAGGCCCAGCGATGTCAGGTTGGTGAGGTTGCTCAGCTCGGACGGTATCGCCCCGCTCAATTGGTTGAATCCGAGGTACAGTTGTCTCAAGTCAGTGAGCTGGCCCAGCCAGACCGGGATCTCCCCGCTCAACCGGTTGCGCCCGAGGTCCAGTATTGTCAGGTTGGTGAGGTTGACCAGCCAGACCGGGATCTCGCCGCTCAAGCTGCCGCTGAGGCTCAGCGTCGTCAGGTTGGTGAGGTTGACCAGCCAGACCGGGATCTCCCCGCTAAAGCTGCCGCTGAGCCTCAGCGATGTCAAGTTGGTGAGGTTGCCGAGCTCCGGCGGTATCGAACCACTCGACCCGTTCACTTCGAGGTGTAACTTCGTCAGGCCGGTGAGGTTTCCCAGTTCAGACGGGATCTCCCCGCTCAACCGGTTGCCCCCGAGGGTTAGCTCTTGCAGACGGGCGAGGTTACCCAGCTCCGGCGGTATCGAACCACTCAACCCGTTCACTTCAAGGTGCAGATTCGTCAGGTCGGTGAGGTTGCCGAGCTCTGAGGGTATCTCCCCGCTCAACCGGTTGCCGCCGAGGGTCAGCACTTTCAGGCGGGCGAGGTTGCCAAGCTCCGGCGGTATCGAATCACTCAACTCGTTCGTAACGAGGTGTAACCGCGTCAGGTTGGCGAGGTTGCCAAGCTCCGAGGGTATCTCCCCGCTCAACCGGTTGCCGGCGAGGGCCAGCACTTTCAGGCGGGCGAGGTTGCCTAGCTCCGGCGGTATCGGACCACTCAACTCGTTCACTTCGAGGTGTAACTTCGTCAGATCGGTGAGGTTGCTCAGCACAGACGGGATCTCCCCGCTCAACCCGTTGCCCACGAGGTCCAGCGAAGTGACCCGCCCGGCGCCGTCGGTGGTAACGCCGTGCCACGCCCCGAGCGGTTTGTCGCTCAGCCAGTTGGCGCTGTGCGTCCAGTTGGCGCCGTCGGTCGCCTCGTAGAGGGCGACCAGCGCGGCCCTCTCCGCCGCCGCGCCTTGATTCTGCGGCGGCGACGGCGGGCCGCCGCGGGTGCCTGGACAGGCGGGCAGATTCAGGCTTTGCAGGTGGGCGGCCGCGATTTCACTGAGACCGGACACGTTTGTGTCTTCAGGCAGGCACAACCGATTGCCTGCGAGGGTTAGGCCGATCAGGTCGACCAGTGCGCTCATATCGGGGATGGGCCCGCTCAGCTGGTTGCCGCCGAGGTCCAGCTCGGTCAGGCTGATTAGTGCGCCCAGGTCGGGAACCGGCCCGCTCAACCGGTTGGAGGCGAGGTCCAGCCTTGTCAGTTTGGTGAGTGCGCTCAGATCGGGGAGTGGCCCGCTGAGCTGGTTGGACTCGAGGTCCACCTCCTTCAGGTTGGTGAGTGCGCCCAGGTCGGGGACCGGCCCGATAAACCCGTTGACGCCGAGGAAGAGCCTCGAGAGGCCGGTGAGTGCGCTCAGGTCGGGAATCGGTCCGCGCAGCTTGTTGTGACCGAGGTCCAGCCATGTCAGGTTGGTGAGTGCGCTCAGGTCGGGGACGGTGCCGCGCAGCCAGTTGGTCTGGAGGGCCAGTTTCGTCAGGCCGGTGAGTGCGCTCAGGTCGGGAATCGACCCGATCAACCCGTTCGCCGGGAGATTCAGCTCAGTTACGCGGCCGCGGGCGTCGGTTACGACGCCGTACCAGGCCGCGACCGGCGCAGGGCTCAGCCAGTTGTCGTTGTGCGTCCAGTTGGCGCCGTCGGTCGCCTCGTAAAGCGCAACCAGCGCGGCCCTCTCCGCGGACGCTGGCGTGTCGCAATCGGGCAGATCCAGGTAAGCCAGATCATTGTTCGGCGCATCGCGCAAGGCTACGGGCACGCATCCGCTCAACCGGTTGTCTGAGATGTACAGGTCTGTCAGGTTGGCGAGGTCGACCAGCCAAGCCGGTATCTCCCCGCTCAACCGGTTGCCCGCGAGGCCCAGCGATGTCAGGTTGGTGAGGTTGCTCAGCTCAGACGGGAACTCCCCGCTTAACTGGTTAAATCCGAGGTATAGTCTTCTCAGCTTGGTGAGTTGGCCCAGCCAGGCCGGTATCTCCCCGGTCAACCGGTTGCGGCCGAGGTCCAGCATTGTCAGGTTGGTAAAGTTGGCCAGCCAAGCCGGTATCTCTCCGCCCAAATTGCCGTTGAGGCTCAGCGTCGTCAGGTTGGTGAAGTTGGCCAGCCAGGCCGGTATCTCCCCGCTAAACTGGCTGCCTCCGAGGGATAGCGATGTCAGGTTGGTCAGTTTTCCCAGCTCAGACGGAATCTCCCCGCTAAACTGGTTGCCCCAGAGGGCCAGCGATGTCAGGTTGGTCAGGTTGCCCAGTTCAGACGGGATCTCCCCTCTCAACCGGTTGCCCGCGAGGGCCAGCGATGTCAAGTTGGTCAGGTTGCCCAGCTCCGGCAGTATCGGACCGCTCAAATTGTTCACTTCGAGGTGTAACTTCGTCAGGTTGGTGAGGTTGCTCAGCTCAAACGGGATCTCTCCGCTCAACTGGTTGCCCCCGAGGAACAGCGAAGTGACCCGACCGGCGCTATCGGTGGTAACGCCGTGCCACGCCCCGAGCGGTTCGTCGCTCAGCCAGTTGGCGCTGTCCGTCCAGTTGGAGCCGTCGGTCGCCTCGTAAAGGGCGACCAGCGCGGCTCTGTCCGCCGACGCGCCCGGATTCTGCAGTGGCGCCGGCGCGTCCGGATCCTGCGATGGCCCCGACGCGCCCGGATTCTGCAGTGGCGCCGGCGCGCCCGGATTCGGCGGCGCCGGCGGGCCGCCGGTGCCGGAGCAGGCCGACAGATTCAGGCTCTGCAGGTGGGCGGCCGCAATTTCCCTGAGACCGGACACGTCTGTGTCTTCAACCAGGCATAGTCGATTGCCTGCGAGGGACAGGCTTATCAGTTCGACCAGTGCGCTCAAATTCGGGATGGGACCGCTCAGTTGGTTGCCGCCGAGATCCAGCTCCTTCAGGCTGGTGAGTGTGCCCAAGTCGGGAATCGGTCCGCTCAACCGGTTGGAGGCGAGGTCCAGCCTTGTCAGTTTGGTGAGCGCGCTCAGATCGGGAATCGGCCCGCTCAACTGGTTGGACTCGAGGTCCACCTCCTTCAGGTTGGCGAGTGCACCCAGGTCGGGGAGCTGCCCGCTGAACCCGTTGACGCCGAGGAAGAGCCTAGAGAGGTTAGTGAGCGCGCCCAGGTCGGGAATTGGCCCGCGCAGCTTGTTGTGACCGAGGTCCAGCCATGTCAGGTTGGTGAGTGCGCTCAGGTCGGGGAGCGGGCCGAGCAACCGGTTGGTCTGGAGGGCCAGTCTCGTCAGGCCGGTGAGAGCGCTCAAGTCGGGTATCGGCCCGCTTAACCCGTTCGCCGGGAGGTTCAGCTCAGTTACGAGGCCGCTGGCGTCAGTTACGACGCCGTACCAGGCCGCGACCGGCGCAGCGCTCAGCCAGTTGTCGTTGTGCGTCCAGTTGGCGCCGTCTGTCGCCTCGTAAAGCGCAACCAGCGCAGCTCTTTCCGCCGCGCCCGGGTTCTGCACGATGAGCTCCTCGGCAGTAGGTATCAGAACCGGAAACGTCTCGGTCGTGCAGGCCGACACAAACACCATCACCGCACAGAGAGTCAACCACACCCTGTTCATGTCTGATTCCTCCTGGGGTGGGTGGCCACCGTTACTTCCTGTTCAATCTTCTCCTCGTGTTGCGAATAATTGCGACGAAGAGTGAGCCGAAACGGACGAAGCCGGTTGCATTTGTCGAAGCATGGCGAGCAGCCTTGCCGGTCGAATCAGCGGGAATGCATCAGGCCGCGAATCAGGCGATTTCGCATATCTTACACCATGTACGGGCCCACGGGGAGCCCCTCTGCAGGGTTTCCAGGCCTTCCAGCAACCGACCGCCCCTGCCTCGACATTTGCCGTTCAAAGGGGATTTCACGGTCGCTTAGCCATTCGTCCACCTCGTCGGCAATCGTCTGGACCGCCTGGCTACGAAGCGTGAACCAGAGATCGGAGACGCGAACGACCGCCTGGGCGACCCGAAATACTGATTCGCCGAGCGCGCCTCTGGTAACTTCGCGGAGCCACAACTCGTCCCGGAATCGATCTATGCTGAGGGTCTGGCAGACGTCTTGAATGAGCGCTTCCTGCAGGGGGAACGCCGCCGGCTCACCGATTGTAAACCGAGTCAGTCGAGGGCGTCTCCGAAATCGGTAAACAGGAATCCGTCGTTCCGCTCCAAGACGAACACTTCAACGACGCTACCTTCGGGGTAGAGCATTGGTGTGCGCACGCGCACGCCCTGCTGTGGGGCAGGCGAGCACACGAAGAGAGGGGGTACAGCCAGTTGCAGAGTCGTGCACAGTGTGGCGGCATTCATTCTATCAGCACTCCTGGAGCAAGCGGAGAGTGATAGCGTAGGAGAGCTTGGCGGCGGAAAGGCTATATCGACCTGTAAGGAACAGCGGATGGCTCGTTGAAAGTCGGGGCTGAATTCGTGCTTGAAGTAGCCGGTATTCGGCCTCAGCCATTGTCCGTCAGTTTAGATGGTCCTGCGTTTGGATGCCGGGGATGCATCTGCATTGCTCTCCGGTGCCTGAGGCTCTCTCCCACCACCAGCCAGCGCATTGGCGCACGCTTCGCATATCTCGCCATCCACGGCCCCGGCCGCGAGGGCCCGCGAACTACCGCGCTTGTGCTGATTGCTTGCCAAAGCAGTGCTCTTTTCCCACCACGCAGCCGCGGCCTCCTTCGCAGCCTCCCGGCTTGGGCAGACCTGTTCCCCAGCGCCATATTCCACGCCAAGCCAGCCATACGCCGTCCAGCGCCAGCCCGCCGACATGCGCCGCACCTCGAGCAAAACATCGCCCGACGACTTCGTATACACACATGCTTCCGATTGCCGGGGCTCGTCGGTCCAGTCGATTGTCCGCATCAGGTCAGGGAAGGTCTTGCTCATAGGTTTTTGGTCCTCTCGCTAATTGGATGGTTGTTGGGGGCGGGGAGCTGGATGAATGATGCCGCGACGGCGGCGTAAGGGATTCGAGAGCAAGGCTGTTGTGTAAACCACGGGCAGGTATACTTCCGCCAGGTTGTAGCCGCCGCGGCGGTCCTGATCGGAATCGCGATCGCAAGGGCCGTTGTGGTGGAGGTGGAATTTGCACACAGGACAGTCGTAACTCCTACTTTTGCCCGTGCTCGCGGGCCTAGTCGCGCATGGCTTGCCCTTTCTCAGTGCAGAGTATACACCATCTCGAATATTTGTGCTATCCGCCCAGCAGTCAAATGGGCGGCTGCACCTCAAGATATTCCTTTGATGCAAAGGGACAAGCCGGCCAGGCCGCGCCGAAGCCGCCGCACGCGCTTCCCTCTGTTGCAATGCCGGAAGCTGGCCGGGCCGCGCCGAACCCAGCGCCAGCCCTCCTCTCTGATGCAATGCCATGAATCGAGCCTGTCCTGACAGGTCCTGCCCCGGCGTGGTCCGCAACGGCAGCTGCTCCCATTGCGGAGAAAGCCGGCGCAACCGTCTTCCCGACAATCGCCTGCCCGCTCACAAGCGCGGTTACGACAAGCGCTGGCAGCGCATCCGCAACGCCGTGCTGGCAGCAGAGCCGCTGTGCCGGCACTATGCCGAGCGCGGAGGTCTGACTGCTGCCGTGCTGGTGGACCACATCGTGCCCCTTCCTTTGGGAACTCACAGCATCGACAATCTGCAGCCGCTGTGCGCCGGCTGTCACGCTGTAAAGACAGCTGCAGAGCGCTCTGCCGCGGCATAACCCCCTTCAAAAGCTAGCAGGTGGCGTTCCGGAACCGGAGGGTGTGTCTCGCGCGCGCAATCCGAATTGTAATCTTCTGAGATTTCGAATCTTCTTGCGAGGCTGGTAAACTGTGCGGAAGCAAGAAAGAGTCGGCGAGGGTCTGAAGGCCCCTCACCGACGGATGCACGAGGATTGGACTCATGCACTCACCAAATCCTAGGACATCCTCACCAAAGCACAATATCCAGCAGCCGGGCAAAGTCGTCCTCAGCGGAGACGACGCGGCCCGTATCCAGGCCGCTGCCCAGTCAGGCAGGGCGCCGACGACGCGCCTCACCTTCGGCAACGCTGGCATGGGTTCACGCGTTGGGTCTAAGACCCAGGCTACCCGTCGCTTCCGGACTATCCGATCGCCTTCGCCGCCTTCCTTGTCGACCGCGGCCTGTTCGTTTCACTAGCGACTCTCGCATTGACCAACGCGGCCATAAGTTATTACCACCCCGCACACAGCCTTGCCAACCCCGTCGGCGACGGATGAGTCAAGATTATTCAGGCCGGATTGGAGGGTCAGGGCCAAGTCGGAGTCCAAGAGGAAGCGCGAGGCATATCGCTCCAAGACCTGGCTGCCAATGGAGCAACAGTGGGGCGGCCACACGGATAGCTCAACCCATGCCCAGGACCACGGCATTCTCGACGTGGCGCTTGATTCACTGGTGTTTGACGGCTTGTTACGGAGGTCGGAAGCCGCGGATCTGCGCCACCGGAGAACTGTTACTCCATCGAACAACTCTAGAAGAAGCCGCAAGGTAAACGAATCAATTCGTCAAGAGTTTGCAGTAGAGTCAGGAAACCAATGAAGAAGTATCAAGAATCTGAACTCTTTGGGCGCGTGAAACAGGGGCTCACTGAACTAGGGTATACAGGCTGTCTGCTCCAAGAGAATTATTCATTTGCGGATATTCTCTCTCCAGACTTCTCTGTTAGCAGGATCCCGCTTGCGGCCTTTGCTCAAGACCCTCCTTCATATCGCAATGCGTGCTTCGGTGTCGTCATCGCCAACGGTGTGAGAGGTTCTGCGTTAATTGAAACGTGTCGTTCGCTAGGAGCTCCTCAGATTTTCGAGGTCCACCAAGACCACATCACCCTCTGGAAGATGACCGAGGAAGGGGAACCAGAGCCTCTTGATAAAGTCATGGATGAAAGTATTTCCGCTCTTTTCCAGCGAAATCGACATGATTGGTCCCCAAGACGAATTCTGAAGGAAAAGTCTGCCGGGCGGGGCGTGGTGTCTCAGCTTGACTTTTTCGACTTGGGACTTCTTCCCTTGTTGGAGCAACAAGCACGTGAAAAGCTCGACCGACTTTTGCAGGAAACCGTAGAGTTATCAATTGAAGAATATCAGCGGCACGCCGAATTCACGGAGGACGACTATCCTCCGCTTTTTCGTCTACTCTTTAGGCTTATTGCAGCTAAAATCTTGGCTGACAGGGAACATCCAGGCAATTGGCTGACGGAAGAAGCTCAGCCCACTATTGAGGCTGTACAGGAATTCTATTTCAGGGAAACGACTCCAGAGGAGGTTCTCGGGCACTCAGAGACTCAACAAGTTGCTTGGGAACGTGTGAAGAATGCTTTTCACTTCCAGAATTTATCGGTAGATTCCCTCGCCTACGTATACGAGAATACTCTTGTGGCGCCAGATACGAGGAGGCTCTTTGGCATTCATAGCACTCCGCCAGCCATCGCAGAATACATAACTAGCAAACTCCCCTTTGAAGAAATGCCATTTGACCAGGTACGCATCTTCGAACCGTTTGCAGGTCATGCGGTATTTCTCGTTGCCGCGATGCAACGTATGCGGGATCTCCTGCCTCAATCCATGTCCTCGAAAGAACGCCATCAATACTTCGTGAAGATGCTATGTGGTATTGAGATTGATGACTTTGCCAGGGAAGTTGCCCGTTTGTCCCTAATGCTAGCTGACTACCCGAATCCAGACGGCTGGCGGCTTTACGGTGGAGACGCCCTGAAAACTGACCTTTTCGACCAAGAACTGGACGCTGCTCGGATCGTCCTTTGCAACCCGCCATTTGAAGATTTCGATGTCAGGGAGAGAGCTGAATACGTCCATTTACCTTCCGTTAGAAAGCCAGCTACCGTTCTTCACAAAGTGCTTCAGAATCCCCCTGAAATGCTGGGATTTGTGCTGCCCCGATCATTCCTAAAGGGCAGAAGCTATAAGAGTGTTCGATCAGAAATCGGTCAGACTTACTCGTCATTAGAACTGCTCGCCCTTCCGGACAAGGTGTTTCGCCACTCTGATGCGGAGGCAGTTCTACTTTTGGCATCCAAGAGGAAGGGCCAAATGGGCACTCTCCGAACAGGTCAAGTGGATAGAGATGATCTGGCACACTTCTATCTTACGCATGAGCCTACGCGACGGTCGGAGGTTGACTTCAAGCTATCGGAAGACACTTTCAGAAACAGCATATGGCTTCCATCTCTTCCAATCGTCTGGAAGGCAACCAGTCGAATGAGGCGCCTGAGAGATGTGGCGGAAATTCACAGGGGTATCGAATACAATGTGCCGTTTCGAGCAAACGAGCCTAATTTGGTCTCAGAGAAACCCCGCAGTGGATTCCGTCCTGGTATTCGGAAGGTGCAGGGAACTGTCGAACCGTTCTTAATTCGCAACACGGCCTACTTAAATGTATCGCAAGACCTTATGAGAGGTATGGCTTACAAATATCCATGGAGTCGGCGGAAGTTGGTGGTCAACTCAGCCCGTAGGACTCGAGGAAGATGGCCAATTGCCGCCTCTATAGACTATCTCGGAGTCGTCTGCTACCAAAACTTTCACGGCATCTGGCCTGACGATTCAATTTCTTTGGAGACTTTGGCCGCTGTCTTGAACGGCCCTGTTGCCAATGCTTTCTTGGATGCAAGAGAAGGCGGAAGGCATTTGCAAATACAGACTTTACTGGATGTTCCTATTCCTGATCTGCAAGATGCCCAGGAAAAGCTGATCTCGTCTCTAGTTCACAATTACACGGAAGTACGAAAACAGTGGCTAGCTGGAATTCTTGCAGATGAAGAGGCACGCGATACATGTGATTACTTACTTCGGAAGATCGATGCGGAGACTCTACGGGCATACGACCTGTCTCCTCGTACCGAGCGTTCTCTGCTTGATTACTTTGTCGAACAACGTCGACCCGGACCAGTCGAATTCAAGGGTTACTTTCCGAAAGGGTTCAATCCATTTATTCCTTTGCACCGATATCTGTCTGAAGAAATGGAACGGGCTTCGGCCACTGCGACACTTAGTCGGTTGCCGGTGGTTAATGACGCTCTTATCTCGGAAGCTATGGCGAGCTTGTAGCAGGATGGTCTAGTGAATCCCATGGAGGGCTATCTTTTGGATACGAACATTGCCAGTGCAGCCTGGGACTTCGGGTCTCCAAGTCACAACAATGTGAGCCAACGGCTGAAAGAACTTGGTGATGCTATAGTGTACGTTTCGGCGGTGACTATTGCCGAGGTCGGATTTGGTCTTTTGACAGCCCCTTGCATCGACGTGCAGCGGCAGTCTACCGTAAGAAGCGCGATGTCCAAATACGAGGTCCTATTTGTTGACCAGCATACGGCTGAAGAGTTTGCGGAGATTCGGGCCGTACTCTTTCGCGCTCATTCGCCCAAGGATCGTCGTGGCAGGCTTACCAAAAGATACGTAGAGGATTTGGTTGATCGCACAACAGGCAAGGAACTTGGAATTCAGGAGAACGATCTGTGGATAGTAAGCGTCGCCAAACAGTACAACTTAATTCTTGTGACAAACGACAGAAGAATGCAAAAAATTATCGATGCGGCAGAGTACTCTGACCGGACGGTAAATTGGAACTGATGACATTCCAGATCTCATCAAGGCAAGGATTGCTCAAGCCGTCCAGCCTGAATTGGGCCCCAAAAAAAATGGACCACAGGCTAAGGTGTATAATGGAGAAATTCACCGAGCCTGTGGAGGGGCAGAACGATGGTCAAGAGACGGCGGCGACACTCGGCGGCCCAAAAGCTTCGGATTGTGCTGAAGGCGCTTGAAGGCAGCAAAACGATTGGCCAGTTGTCCAGTGAACTCGAGATTCATCCCAACTTGACAAGGTCCGCCAACTGCACGCTGGGCTGACCGCCTACTTCGACTTCTACAACCATGAGAGACCACATCAAAGTCTCAACTATCGCACGCCGGCGGAAGAGCACTTCGTGCTCTGTTCAGAGCCGGCCGCATTCGCCTAAATGCACCTTATCTTTCCCATTTCGTGGTCCAACGATTGGGGCTCACCATACGGCTGTTAATCTTACTGAGTTTAATCCAGCTCATCTGCTGCCAAGTAGCCTTCTCTGGTAACCTCAAAGGTCTCTCCTCTTGAACCCATACTCTTGATGTATCGAAGTCGTTGCAAGTCCTCAAGACCAGCTACCCACATAGCAATTGTCCGGGCATCATTATTTGGGATCATATTCTGGTTGTTTACTTGAAGGTATTCCCCACCCATGGTCCTAATGTGCAAAATTGGGCGCTTGCTCTTCACGGCTTCTATGAGAATTTTCTTGGCTTCATCTGAAAGTTCTGTGGTTGTAGTTGTCGTCTTTGGCGAGGTGGTAACACCGGATATATCATCCTTCCAGTCGACAGCACCGGGTACCACAGGCAGTGCCCGTACAATTTCCCGTAGGGCTTCAAGATCGGTTGTGGGGGTCTTCCAAATGAATGGTTGCAGGAGTTCCGGAATCGGAGGGTCGCTTCCGTCATCGCCTACAAACTGCAGAGTGACAATAGCAAACCTTTCTTCTTTTCGGCGTTCCTCCATAATTGCGTAATCAATTTCGGTAGCCAAGTAACCTTCGTCTCGGAATTCCGGCGTTATGAAGAAGACTACTCCACAAGAATCTCTCATTCCTTGTTGGAGCCCACGCTCAAGTCTGGTTCCTGCTGGCATATCATCTTCATCAAGCCAAGGTTCGTAACCCAATAACTCCAAGGTTTCCTTGAAATCACTGACCAGATTCTTGTTGGCACCCTTATGGCTAAGAAACACGCGCCTTGCATCGCTAATTGTCATATCAACTTCCTTACCGCAAATGATGCAGAAATGATTTTGCCTTCGTTTTAACTTCAAAGTCTCTTGACAACAAGGAAAGTGTAAGACTCGGTAGGGATCGTCGGTCTCCATTGGGGGTTTGGACTGCTTGGGCGAATCCGACGTCAGGTTGAAACTTATGAGTCCTCCCGTTTCCCGCCCTATACCTCGCCCTAGCCTCTGCAATTTCGGCAAGACTAGCACATCCAATGCTGTATCCTGAATGTAAGCGTTCTGTTCTTTGGTTGTCCAACAGCCGTGGCCTCTGTAACCACAGTACGGGCAGAACGAGAGAGGTTCTTCACTTCCTTGGCCAAAAAGCAACTTGAATCTCTGTTCGCAAGACGGGCATTCTTGTGAAAGAAATCCATCCGTGTCGGTCGGAAAACTCACTTCAAGCGTCATTCGTCATTTGACGCGGCTATTCACGGCATTTGCATGCATTTGTTCACCAATGGCAAAGTCCATGTTCCAACTTACGGACACCGAATCCGAAGGGGGGCGCATGCTAATGAAGGCGCAAATTCAATTCACCGAATATCAAATCGAGCAGCTTGACGAGCTACGGCGGCAGACTGGCGCAACGCGCACAGTACTGGTCCGCCGTGCGGTCGAAATACTACATGCGCGGACTCCTGGAGCATGGAGTCAAGAAGGCCTAGCTTTCTTTTCCTACTAACGACATGAGTGACGCCCGTTAGAGTTCCGGGCAGATCCCTCTGTACCTCCCTCGTACCTTGATTGCTGCAACACGCGGACTATGCCCCCGAACTTCTGCCAAGCGGAGTCACAGATGACACCAGGGGCGCCTAACGGGGCTCGAACCCGTAGCCTTCTGATCCACAATCAGACGCTCTGCCATTGAGCTATAGGCGCCATACAGTTTTCGAATTGCAGCTCCGAGCCGCAGCCAAACTTCAGCCGGCGGGATGCCTCATTTCGCTATAGGCTGGGGGACAGGGATTCGAACCCCGATTGACGGATCCAAAGTCCGTAGTCCTGCCATTAGACGATCCCCCATTTCTGATCGAACCAGGAGAGTCTGGACGAAATTCAGCAACGGGCCGCACTTGGCAACCGTTACCCGGCCACCATTCACAGGTGCCGAGGCCCAGACTTGAACTGGGGACACATGGATTTTCAGTCCATTGCTCTACCAACTGAGCTACCTCGGCAAAAGGACCGACTCGCAAGAAACTCGCGCCGCGGCAACCGGAATGCGAGATTGCTGCGGCGCGAGCATCCACCGGGCCGGTCCTTTGAGAGCGGGCGATGAGATTCGAACTCACGACCTTCTCCTTGGCAAGGAGACGTTCTACCACTGAACTACGCCCGCAGATAAGCTGTTAAAGAAACGTACCCAGTTCCGGCAATATGCCGAGTGGACCCGGTCGGATTCGAACCGACGATCTCCTGCTTGCAAAGCAGGCGCCTTCCCGCTTGGCCACGGGCCCGGTCGCTGATACCAGTGCCGACGAGAGGACTCGAACCTCCACACCCTTGCGGGCAATAGATCCTAAGTCTATCGCGTCTGCCAATTCCGCCACGTCGGCTTCCGTTGCGGCAAGCTGTCCAGCGTCAATTGTGCAGAGCGGCCTCGCAAACCAGTCAGACTGTCGAACCCCAGCTTCGCCCCGCCAAGCGAATCGTTGGAAGGCAGTGTACCCCCGATTCTGTCTTCGGAGCCGCCCGAAGGCGCTCCGAAGGTCATCATCTGTCTCGGGCTTGCGCCCGGCGGCTTGTGACTTGCCGGGCGTTACCCGACATTGTCCGCACCGCTGCGACGAGATTCTACACCATCTTCGCAGACAATGCAAAACCCACTCGCCTTGCTCTCGGTTGCACGCTCGCCCAGCCGGTCCCGTTTCCGGGACCGCTGGTGGGCTCTTACCCCACCGTTTCACCCCTTACCGGCCCGGTTGCTCTGCGGCAGCGGGGCGGCGGGTCTGCTTTCTGTTGCGGTTGTAGTCACATGGCCGTTACCGGCGATGCGCCCCCACTTACGGTTTCGTGGGGCAACGTCCCGGCGATGCTGCGGTGCAGACATCGCGGGTGAGAGTCGGGAAGTTCCTCTGCCGGCTCGAGACCGGCAGCGATGACTTCAACTGCCTTCCAAGCATTCGGCCAACCTGCGTCTGACGAAGTCAAGACAGCAGGTGCCCGGCTGTGTCGACGGCCCGTCAGTTTATCCCAATGGAGATGCTGCGGCAAATTCGGGCGTGCCTGAACGCGGGGCAGTTCTACGCGGTGACTTCATCGGGCAGGGAAACGTCGAGCTCCTCCTGCCGCGGGCCTTCGACCCAGACCTCGCCGTCGCTCCAGTTCTCCTGTTTCCAGATGGGAACGATCGCCTTGAGCCGTTCGATCGCGTAACGGCAGGCCTCGAAGCAGCCGTCGTCGCGGTGGGGCGAGGCGACGGCGATGAGGACGGTGGGCTCCTCGACGTCGCAGCGGCCGATGCGGTGGAGGATGCTGACCGCCTTCACATTGGGCCAGCGTTCTTGGATCTCGTCGCCGATGCGGGCCATCATCTTTTCGGCCATCGGCACGAAGGCTTCGTAGCTGAGAAAATCGGTGTCGCGGGCGCCGGTGGCGGTGGCGGTTGAGCCGCGCACAGTGCCGGCGAAGGTAACGACGCCGCCGCAGTCGGGACGGCTGACGCGGCGCAGTATGTCGTCCTGCGAGAGGGGTTCCTGGGTAATTTCGAACAGTTTGGCTGACATCTCCAAGGGTCACCTCTTGTTGACTATTGCACCGGAGCTGAAGCGGCCGGGGCCGGAAACGCCGCCGGAAACAGGAGGAAGGAGCGCAACTTCGTCGCCATCGTGCAGGACGGTGTCGCGCTGGGCGTACTCCTCGTTTACTGCCACATAGATTGTGCGGCTGCGCAGCTGGGGAACGCGTTTGTCGAGCAAGTCGCCAACGGTGGCGGCTTCGGGCAGGGTGACGGCGTCTTCCTTGAAGCCGGCCGCCTGTTTGAGGCCGGCGAAGAGGACCAGGCGCACTTTCACGGCTCGACAGCTCCCTTGCTTTCGGCGGAGGCGGCCCTTTCCCAGTCGCCTGACTTGCCGCCCTGTTTGCGGAGCAGGCGAATGTCAGAGATGGTCATCGACTTCTGGAGGGCCTTCGCCATGTCGTAGATGGTGAGCGCGGCGACGCTGACGGCGGTCAGCGCCTCCATCTCGACGCCGGTGCGGCCCTTGCAGCGCACGGTACCGACGACAATGACCCGCCCGTTTTTGTCGTCGACTTCAAATTCGACGGCGATCTTGCTTAACTGAAGGGGGTGGCAGAGCGGGATCAGGTCGTGTGTGCGCTTGGCGGCCATGATGCCGGCGATGCGGGCGGCGGCGAGCACGTCGCCCTTGGGCACACTGCCGTCACGGACTGCGGCCAGCGTAGCGGGGGCCATGTAGACGCTGGCCTCTGCCACGGCTTCACGGCTGCTGCTTTGTTTATCGCCAACATCGACCATCGATGCGCGGCCGTCGCGGTCAAGGTGGGTCAATTGGGACATTCGACTGTGCGCAGACCCCTATATTTCGCCGATGAGCAGCGCGTCGACGGACTCGCCGGCGGCCAGCGTGCCCTCGCGCTGCGGCAGCGCCAGGAGCGCGTTGGCAGTGCGCATACTCAGGAGGCGGCTGCTGGCCTGGCTGCCGGTGCTGGCGGCGATGAAGCAACTCCGCTCATCGTCCCAGCGCAGTGTGGCGCGATGATATTCGGGCCGAAATGCGTCGAGGGGCAGCTGGTGCGCCAGACTGGCCTGGACGCGGCGGAGGCCGGGGTTGCGCCATCCTGCCATTTTGCGCAGGGCCGGCACCGCGAAAAGGTAGAACGTGACCAGGCTGCTGACCGGATTGCCGGGGAGGCCGAAAACGAGGCGGCGCTTGCCCTTGTAGTCGGCGGTGGCGAAGGTTATGGGCTTGCCCGGCTTCATGCGCACGCGACCGAAGTGGACGGTGCCGGCGTGTTCGAGCAGAGGCTGAACGAGGTCCAGCTCGCCCATCGAGACGCCGCCGGAACTAATCAGGATGTCGGCCTGAGCCAGTCCTTCCTGTATCCGGCTTTCGAGCGCGGCCTGCGAATCGCCTGATATGCCCAGGTCGACCGGCTGGCCGCCGGCGGCGTCGATAGCGGCGAGCAGCATTGCGCGGTTGCTGTCGCGGATCTGGCC
This sequence comes from Caldilineaceae bacterium, assembly GCA_022827195.1. Lineage (GTDB taxonomy): Bacteria > Chloroflexota > Anaerolineae > Caldilineales > Caldilineaceae > Bin5. Next base: position 243,417 of record JAJDTL010000004.1, on the reverse strand, counting down.
GGGGCCGAGCGGCTCGCCGGGCTCGATCAGCTCGTCGCCGGTTGAGAGAACGGCGACTTTGGGACGGGGATAGACCGGTGCTTCGACGAAGCCGGCGGTGGCGAGCAGGCCGAATTCGGCGGAATCGAGCCGTTCGCCGGCGGCGAGCACCGTCTGGCCCTCGATCACGTCGATGCCAACGGGGCGGACGTCGGCGCCTGGTTGGACGCTACAGTTGATGCGGACGGTTGCGGCGGCCTGGCCGTTCTCGAAACGTTCGGTCTCCTCGATCATGACGACGGCGTCGGCGCCTTCGGGCAGGGGCGCGCCGGTGGTGATGTAGGCGACCGTACCCGGCTCGACTGTGAAATCGGCGAGCGCCCCGGCGCTGATCTCTCCGATCAGCGGGTATTCGCCGGGTCCGTCGGCCGCGACGACGGCGTAGCCGTCCTTGGTGGAGGCGGGAAAGGGAGGGAGCGGTTCGCGGGCGGTGATGTCGGAGGCGAGAATCGCGCCGCGTGCCTGGGAGAGAGGCAGCGCTACCGGGGAGAGAGGCCGGGACTGGGCGAGGGTGATCTGCAGGGCATCCTCAACCGAGAGCATGGCGTACTTGGACTGGGTCTTCTTCATTGCGGTGCCCTTAGAGAAGTATGACGGTCACTGCCGGAGCTCGCAGATCAGCTCGACCTCGTTGCCGTCCGGGTCGTCGATGTACATGGTGCGGCTGGCGAGGACCGGATGGGTGCCGCCCCTGGGCTCATAGCCGGCTGCGCGCAGCTGCTGGTCGAGCGCGTCGAAGTCGTCGGCCGCCAGCTCAAAGGCGAGATGGTGGAGCTGATTGCCGCGCGGTTGGGCGGCGATTTCGGGCGGCATCGGCACGATCACGATCATCTGCGGGATGCCGGCCGCGCCTTCACCCGCTTTGAGGAAGACGTTGGGCAGCTCGGGCGGCGAGATGACCTCCAGCCCGAGCAGGTCGCGATAGAAGGCGACCGAGCTGCTCTTGTCTCTGGCCCAGAGGACGATTTCGGCGATGCCGGTAATTTTTGACATTTGTTGACCTTGCGACGTCAATCCATGGTTGGTGCGCGCCGCGATCGGAGCGGCTGCGGTTGCGAGCATAGAAAAGTGGATAGCACGAAGACTGCGACTCCTCGATGCCCGGGCTTTTGGCCTCGCAGCCAGCAGTATAACCAAACTCCGGCAGATCGGCTAGTCAACCGGACCCGGGATGGTTCCGCCCATTTTGGGGAGGGAAGCGGCGGGTGCGGTGAATGTGCGAGCGGCGGTTTTGAGTTTTCAGTTTTCAGTTTACAGCTCTTGGTCTTTGGTGAATGCAATGGCAACGGCCGCGCATCATGCCCGCGGCGCGCCGGCGGCAAATTGGGGACGTGCGCGCACGGCGACGTCGGCGCGGCTGCGCGTTGGCGTCGAACTGGATTCGCGCACACACGCTGGCATCACCTCCCGGTCGCTGACACACCGGCCGAGGACGCGCCCTCACGGTTCTGAAGGAGAGGTGTCAGGGGGGCGTTGCGGGGGGAGTCCCCCCGCACAAGGGAGGGTCGGAACGGCCCGACCGCCCGGAACGGCCGTGATTCGTGATTCGTGATTCGCAGTTCGAACTGCGGGGGCCGCGCACGCACGCTGGCGCCGGTACGGCTGGGCGCTGAAGTGGCTCGCGGTAGGTCGGAATGGCGTTGCGGGCTGGCGCGAAAACCGGGTTGGGGATGTGGCGATCGGGACTGCACCTGTTACAATGTGCGGCAGAATGAAACCATAGCCGGACGGGGGACAGGGCCGTGCGAGAGTGGATAGAGAGAGAAGCAAATGAGCTGCTGCCCGAGCTGATCGAGTGGCGGCGGGACTTTCATCGCAACCCGGAGCTGGGATTCGAAGAGGTGCGGACTGCCGGCGTTGTGGCCGCGCATCTGCAGGAGCAGGGGCTGGAGGTCAGCACCGGCATCGGGAAGACGGGCGTGATCGCGATGGTCGAGCCGGACGGGCTGGACGAGGACAGCGAGACGGTGCTGCTGCGCTTCGACATGGATGCCCTTCCGATCCTTGAAGAGACGGGGCTGCCCTTTGCTTCGCAGAACCCTGGCGTGATGCATGCCTGCGGCCATGACGGGCACACCGCGATCGGTATGGGCGTCGCGAAACTGCTGGCGCGGCACCGCAACGAGCTTCCAGGGCGGGTCAAGCTGGTCTTCCAGCCGGCGGAGGAGGGGCTGGGGGGCGCGAAAGCGATGATCGAGGACGGCGCGCTCGACGAACCGCAGCCGGCGGCGTCCTACGGCCTGCACCTGTGGAGCAGACTGCCCTACAAGCAGGTGGTGGTGCAGCCGGGCCCGCTTTGGGCGGCAGCCGACATATTCACTTTGACCATTCGCGGCCAGGGGGGACACGGCGCGACGCCCCACGATACGATCGACGCCACCTACGTCGCGAGCCAGGTGGTGGTGGCGCTGCAGAGCATCGTGGCGCGCAACGCCAATCCGGCGGATACGGCGGTGGTCACGGTCGGCTCGTTCCAAAGCGGGACGGCGGGCAATGTGATCTCGGAGCAGGCGGTGCTGAAGGGCACGATGCGCAGCTTCGAGCCGGAGGTGCGCGACCTGCTGAGAGCGCGCCTGGACGAAGTCTGCGCCGGCGTCTGCCAGGCGATGGGTGCGACCTACGAGATCTCGATGCAGAGCTGCGTGCCTCCGACCGTAAACTCTGAAGAAGGCGCGCGCTTAATGGAGGTGGTTGCGAACGGCGTGGTGGGCGGCGAAAACGTCGCACAGATTCCTCCGATGATGGTGGGGGAGGACATGGCGGAGTTCCTGAACCGGGCGCCGGGCTGCTTCGTGCTGGTGGGGGCGGCCAATCCGGACGAGGGGTTCTACAGCCCGCACCACAGTCCGACGTTCGACTTTGAAGAAAGCGTCATGCCGACCGGCGTGGCGCTGCTGACAGAGGCTGCTTTTGCCCAGCTCTCCCTCCGGCAGTCCGGCGGCGATATGCCGGAAGGCTAAACACGCACGGCTGCAAGACGGACGCACCTGAACCTGCACGCGCCGCGTCATTGCAGCCAAACGCCACCCCATCAATTTCGTTAGTTGACTTGCTTTACGCGATCGAGTAGAATGAATCCGTTTGATAGTATTGATGTAATTAATCCGATAATTAACAGGGCTGCAGTGCGCATCACAGCACGGCCCCACCCAGCTATATGAAACAGAATCCAAACGACTCCGAGTTTCTGGATTACATCGTCACGCACGGTATTGCGCCCGGCGAGCGGCTGCCCTCGTTGCACGAGATGAGCGTCGAGCTGGGGGTCAGTGTCGGAAAACTGCGCGAGCAGTTGGAGGGCGCGCGCGTGCTGGGGTTGGTGGCGGCGCGCCCGCGTCGGGGCATCGAGTGCAACGACTACAGTTTCACACCGGCGGCGCGTGCCAGCCTGATGTTCGGCCTGGCGACGGATGAGCGGCTCTTTCGCGACTTCGGTGAACTGCGGAATGGCATCGAGAGCGCTTTCTGGCGGCGGGCGGTGGAGGCGTTGACGGAGGAGGACAAGAGTGAGCTGGACGAGTACGTCGGAAGAGCGTGGCACAAGCTGCAGCAGAGCCGGATTCAGATTCCGCACCAGGAACACCGCGCTTTCCACATGACGATCTTCAGGCGGCTGGACAATCTGTTTGCGACGGGGCTGCTGGAGGCGTATTGGGACGCGTACGAGGCGGTTGAGCTGAACCTGTACGCCGACTACGACTATCTGACCGAGGTCTGGGACTATCACCAGAGGATTGCCGGTGCGATTCAGCAGGGAGAGTACGAAAGGGCCAGATTGTTGAACGAAGAACACTTGCTGCTCCTGCGTACACGGGGCGTCAGGCGCAACGGCGCGAACGGGCCGACCGGCATCGAACGGGGTCACGAGGTAAGGAGACCAGCATGAGCGTTGCAGTGCGGGAAGAGCCGACCTTGCAGCAGGTTGCCTCTGCAACCGTCAATGACTTTGTGATCAACGTAGCGACGGCGAACGGGTCGGGAAGCCAGACGAGCAACGGCGTGCTGCTGCGGGCGCTGTTCAAGATGGGCATCCCGATCAACGGCAAGAACCTGTTTCCCAGCAACATTCAGGGCCTGCCGACCTGGTACATCATCCGCCTGAGCAAAGAGGGCTACCTGGGCCGGCGGGAGATGACAGATGTTCAGGTATGCATGAACGGGCGGACGGTGACGGAGGATATGGAGCGCACGGTCGCGGGCGGCGTAATCCTTTATGACGACTCGTTGCCGATTGCGAACCGGCGCAAGGACGTTACGTATTACGGGATGCCGGTCAAAGAGCTGGTCAAGGCGGCGAAACTGCCCCATGCCCTGCGTGACTACGTAGCCAACATGGTCTATGTCGGTGCGCTGACGGAGTTGCTGGGAATCGACGCGGCGGAAGTGGAGGCGGCGCTCGATCACCATTTTGCGGGCAAGGCGAGCGCGGTCCGGCTCAACATGGACATGGTTGAACATGCCATCGACTGGGCGCGGGAGCACGTCGAGCCGCACGACGTTTATCGCGTAGAGCGGATGTCGGGCTTCAACGAGGGCAAGATCCTGGTGGACGGCAACACGGCCGGCGCGCTTGGGGCGCTGGCGGGCGGCCTGTCGCTGGCCTCCTGGTATCCGATTACGCCGTCGTCGAGTCTGGCCGAGTCGGTTGAGAAGTATGCTGACGAGCTGCGGTCGGACCCGGAGACAGGCAAGTCGACGGTTGCGGTCGTGCAGGCAGAGGACGAGATGGCGGCGATCGGGATGGTTGTGGGCGCGGGTTGGACGGGCGCGCGGGCGATGACCTGCACGAGCGGCCCGGGCATCAGCCTGATGGCGGAGTTCGCCGGGCTGGCCTATTTCGCCGAGGTCCCCGCGGTGATTTGGGACATACAGAGGATGGGGCCGAGCACCGGGCTGCCGACGCGCACGTCGCAGGGCGACATCCATGCCGCCTACTACCTCAGTCATGGCGACACGCGGCACGTCGTGCTGTTTCCGGCGAACCCGGCCGAATGCTTTGAGTTCGGCCGCGTGGCGTTCGATTTGGCTGAGGAGCTGCAGACGCTCGTCATCGTGCTGAGCGACCTGGACCTGGGCATGAATGCGCACATATCGGAACCGTTCGAGTATTCCGAGGAGCCGTTCAAGCGCGGCAAGGTCCTGAGCGCGCAGGACCTGGAAGAGCGGCAGGGCGTGTGGGCGCGCTACATGGATGTCGACGGCGACGGCATTACATATCGAACGCTGCCTGGCACGAAGCACAATATGGCGGCGTATTTCACGCGCGGGACGGGGCACAACGAGTACGGGTATTACAGCGAGAGGCCGGACGACTGGGAGGAGAACCTGTTGCGTTTGCGGCGGAAGCTGGAGACGGCAAGGGGTTTGGTGCCGGAGCCGGTGGTCGACGACTCGGACGACGCCGGCATCGGGATTATCAGTCTTGGCAGCAATCACGACGGCATCGAGGAGGCGCGCGACCGGCTGGCCGGCGAGGGGGTGGCGACGGGCTATCTGCGATTGCGGGCGCTGCCGATCGGAGATGCCGTACGCGACTTCATTGACCGATACTCGACAATTTGTGTGATAGAGGCCAACGGTGACGGTCAGCTCCATTCGATACTTACGACGGAGGAGCCGCGCCAGGCTATGAAGCTCAAATCGATCGCCAAATGCGATGGGCTGCCGCTGAGCGCCCGTTTTATTGTTGACGAAGTACTTAATGTCGCGCAGGAGGTTCAGCAATGAGCACCCGAACGAAGCCCAACAGTGCCCGCGGCGGGCGACCCGCCAAGAAGAACCGCCTTGACCTGGAAAAGACGTCCTACCGGGGGCGGCCTTCCACGCTATGCAAGGGCTGCGGGCATGACAGCATCAGCCAGCGGATCGTCAACACTGCGTGGGAGATGAACCTGGACCAGACGCAGGTGGTAAAGCTGAGCGGCATCGGCTGCAGCAGCAAGACGCCGGCCTACTACCTGGGTTGGAGCCACGGGTTCAACAGTCTGCACGGGCGGATGCCGTCGGTGGCGACGGGGGCGGTGATCGCCAACACGAGTTTGCAGGTAATTGGCGTGAGCGGAGACGGTGATTCGGCGTCGATTGGGATCGGTCAGTTCAAGCATGCCGTGCGGCGCAATCTGCCGCTGGTTTACATTGTTGAGAACAACGGGGTATACGGGCTGACTAAGGGGCAGTTCAGCGCGACGGCGGACGAGGGCCAGTTTCTGAAGTACCAGGGCGTGAACGACCTGCCGGCGCTGGACATCTGCATGGAGGCGCTGACCGCGAACGCGACCTTTGTGGCGCGGAGTTTCGCCGGCGACCCGAAGCAGCTTGAGGTGCTGCTGAAGGCGGCAATGAATCACCGGGGGATCGCGGTGCTGGACATCGTCAGCCCGTGCGTCACGTTCAACAATCATGACAGCTCGACCAAGAGCTACGGATTCGGCCGCAGCAACGAGATCAAGCTGCACGAGCTGAACTTTGTGCCGGAGTACGAAGAGATCGAGATCGCGGAATACGAAGACGAGATCGAGGTTGAGCTGCACGACGGCGGCAGCATCATCCTGAAGAAGATCGACCCGGAACACGACCCCTCTGATCGGGCGGCGGCCTACACCGCGATCCAGCGCTCGCTGGATGAACAAAAGCTGATCACGGGGCTGCTCTACATCAATGAAGAGGAGCCTACGTTCACGGAGCTTCTGAATCTGACGGAGACGCCGCTGGCGCATCTGCCGGACGGGAAGCTGAGGCCCAGCCGGGAGGCCCTGGAGAAAGTAATGGGGACGCTGGCTTAGCTGGCCGGGCGGGACCCTGGCGGGGGGCCTCGATGCCCTCTTGCCGGCGGCTGGCGCCGCCGGTAGAATCCTGTGAATCGGCCCCTGCGGGGGCCTCGTCCTCACTGTAGTGGCCGCGCAGTTCGGGCGGCATCATGCGGGCCATTGCCCGCATTACCTCGTGCGTGTATTCGGCGACATCCTCAACTGTCCCACTGCTAAAGTGAAACGGCTGACCGAAGCGAACGGCGATCCGTGTTCGCCTGAACGGGTTGTACCAATGCCTGTGCAGGTGCGGAATGCCGAGGACGGTGACGGGCACGACTGGCGCGTCGGCTTCAATGGCAATCCGGACGGCCCCGCTCTTGCCGCGCCGCAGAGGCTTGCCGCGATTGCGCGTTCCTTCCGGAAACATCCCCAGAACGCGTCCCTCCCGCACGAGCTTGATGCTGAATTCGATGGCGGCAGTGTCGCTGGCGCCGCGATTGATGGGAAATGCGCCGATCCGGTATAGCAGGTAGGTCATGACCGGGTGGACGTTGAACAGCTCGCGCTTGGCCATATAGTAGACCTGGCGGGGGCAAGTAAAACCGAGAACAAAGCTGTCCAGTCCGCCGGGATGATTGCAGGCCAGGACTACGCCGCCCTCTGGCGGCACGTTTTTGACACCCTCGACCTGCAGCGAGCAGAAGAGAGGGCGAATTGCGTAGATGATACGATAGCAGGACCGCCACAGGCGGGAGGCGTCGGCGGGGACCTTGAATCTCACGCTAATTCAGCCTCCGGATCTCTTCCCGAATCTTCCTGAGCACGGTGAGAAGACGCCTCTCTTCACCGGTCGCCGGCTGCTCCGCTTCGGGTAGCCATGCTCCATAGGGGATAGTGCCGGGCACCATCTCGACTTCACCCCTGAATAGATGCAGGCAGCCATTGAGCTGGAAGTAGCGGCGCAGGTCGATCTCGGCGGCGAGCAGGTTGCGAGAACCAAAGTGCAGCAGTGCGCGATCGCGCCGGAGGCTGGCCTCCTCCGGTTCGACAAGCAGCATGAAATCCAGAACGCCAAGAGCTTTCGGCAGGCTGTGCTGCGAGACATATATGGCGCGAAGATTGTTGAGGACTCTCAAAATCAGCGCATTGGTGTCGACTCTGTAGTTCTCAAGCGCAACCGGCGTCCGTAACGTTTCCTGGAAGAGCCGCGACAGGTAATTGGTCAGTTCATCGAGAGCAACGACTTTGCCGTGGAACGGGTCGAGGAGCCAGACGCCGGCGGGATCGCGGTATTCGAGCATGAAGTGGCCGGGGAAACCCATTCCTTGAAGTCGAATCCCGAGGCGGCGGCCGATGGCAATGTAGAGGAGGCTGAGTGTAATCGGCAGGCCGAGCCGCGTATCGAGCACGCGGTGCAGAAAGCTGTTGACGGGATCATAGTAGTTTTCCACGTTGCCGCGGAACTCCATCTGGTCATGGAGAACTGTGATCAGCGCTTCGGCGCGGGCGCGGCCGATCGCGCCGGCGGGCATACGCTGTTCGACCTGATCGGCTAGCTCGTCGAGCCGGCGGATGCCGGCCTCGACGTCGAGTGCGCTATCGACGAGAGTGCCGATCGTCAGGGCAAGTCTTTCGGGCCGGTCGGCGCTCGATTCGAGTTCGATTGAGAAAGCAGTGAGCGGGTCCACGGGCTTTCCTTTCAACGCGGCTTCACAGCAAGACGCGAACCGGTGCCGCACCGTCGCGTTTGGCCATCCCTGCGATGCGATGGCTTGCCTGAATTTACCATTTCTCGCCGCTGGCGGCAACTGATTGGAGGCAGGGGGTGCCCCTCTTCAGGCTTTGCTACCAGACGGTACGTTCAGAGGTCTTCGGAACGCAAGGCGATCAACTCGCCGCCGTCGACGCGGAGGACTTCGCCGGTAATGTAGTCGGATTGGGCGAGGAAGCGGACAGCGGTGGCGACGTCTTCGGGCGTGCCCCAGCGCTTCAGAAGCGTGCGGCCTGCGCTGCGCCGGAGAAACTCCTCGTTGTAGTGTGGCTGGGGCATGACGTGACCGGGGGCGACTGCGTTGACGAGCACTGTGGGCGCCAACTCGAGCGCAAGTTGCCGCGTAAGTGCGAGCAGGCCAGATTTGGCTACGGCGTGGGCGGTGAAGTTGGGCCAGGCGTGCCAGACCGATATGTCGACGATGTTGACGATAGCGGCCTGCGGCCGCTCGAGCAGAAGGGGCGCGAGCTCATTGCTCACGTAGAAGCTGCCATGAAGCGATACGTCGATCACGCGGCGCCACCTATCGTAGTCCTCGGTGGGGACGGGATGTGCGTCGAAAAGGTCGGCGGCGTTAACGAGCAGGTCGAGACGTCCGAATCGGTCACGGACCGCCTTTGCCATCTCCTGGACGGCGCTCAGATCGCTGACATCGCACTGGACGGTCATCGCCTCTACGCCGAGCGCACGGGCATCGCGGGCGGTCTCTTGCGCCGGTCCGTCGGAGGAGTTGAAGAGGATCACAACGTTGGCGCCGGCGCGGGCGATTTCCAGCGTGATGGCTCTGCCGACGCGGTGCGCTCCGCCGGTTACCAGTGCCACGCCATCTTGTAGTTCCACGGTCCAGTCAGCTCCCTCCGTCTGTGGCAACGAGCCAATTCCATGAATCCGTGCTGCAGCGCCGCCAATCAAAAAGGCGACGGAGTCATTGGCATCCGCCGCCTGAAGCGTTGATAGAATCCAAGAGTGGCTACTCTCGCATTGTTTCCAGTGTTCGCTGGATAATTTCGGCCTGCATGGCTCTTGCGCGGTGCTTGCGGTTGCGGCGGCGGCGGTCGCTGCGGGGCTGTACGATCTCCTGCCCGCCGTCGGACTCCATGGCGCGTTTGAATGCCAGCTCCATAGGCGAGAGGACTTCCATGTCTTCGAATCTGTCCACAACCTGGCCGTCGGCGTCATCGGCCAGAGCAGCCTCGGCATCGTCCAATCCACCCTCTTCGGACTCGGGCTCGTCGCGCAGCCCTTTGATGCTGACGTCGATCTGGCGGCGGCGGCGGTTGATGGTGACGATGCGGACTTCCATCTTTTCGCCAACTTCGACCACATCTTCCGGCTTCTGGACGAAGTTATTTCCCATTTCGCGCACATGAAGGAGTGCGTCGGTGCCGACGCCGATGTCGACAAATGCGCCGTAGGGCACCATGCGGGAAACGACGCCTTCGACGAGCTCTCCCTCCTGCAGGTCGCGAATCGTCTTGGTGTCGGGCGAGATCATGGTGAGGCTGATGCGGTTGCGTTCGCGGTTCAGCCGCTTGATCCATACGGTGACTGTCTGGCCTTCCTCGACGAACTCTTTGACGTTATTGACGCGGCCAGCCGAGAGTTCCGAGATGTGAACGAGGCCGTCGCGGCCGGCCCCGATATCGACAAATGCGCCAAAGTCGGTCACCTGCTTGATGGTGCCGCTCATCTCCTGGCCGACGCTCAGCCGAACCACCTTCTTGCCGGCGTCCGCTTCCTTGGCAGAGGCTTCTGCCGATTCTTCCTCGACGGTACGGGTTTCCTCAGTCATCTTATGCTCCTCATAGGGATTGGTGCTGTCCCTGCGCAACACCGAAAAGCAGTATACATATTATCGTCACGACGGACAAAAACAGAGTGGCGCAAACGCGAAACAGTGGCTGCATCAGACCCGGAAGCGAAACTGAAGAATGTCGCCGTCACGGACCTGGTAATCCTTGCCTTCCAGTCGCAGCAAGCCGCGCTTGCGGGCTTCGGCCATGCTGCCTGATGACACGAGGTCTTCGAAGTGGACTGTTTCGGCGCGGATGAATCCTCGCTCCATATCGGTGTGGACAACGCCGGCGGCCGCAGGGGCGGCTGAGCCGGCGGTCACGGCCCAAGAGCGGACCTCGTTGTCGCCGACCGTGAAAAAGCTGATCAAACCGAGAAGCGTGTAGCAGCGTCGAATGGCGCGGTCGAGGCCCGGCTCGGCGATGCCGAACTCGGCAAGAAACTCGGCGGCCTCCTGTGGAGGCATCAGGGCGATGTCGGCCTCGAGGCGGCCGCGCAGGAAGAAAGTTTCGCTGTCGAGCAGATGTTCGTACTGGCTTTCGTCGTCGTCATCGCCGGCATTGACCACCCGCAGGAGAGGCAGGAGGCTGAGGAATCCGAAACCGGCCAGCATTTTGGCTTCGTCTGCGCTGACGACGGCTTTGCGCAGGGGCGTTCCTTCTTCAAGGACAGGGTAGAGCCGTTCCAGCAAGAGCTCCTCGCGCGCCATTCGCTGCCTTTCTTCCAAAAGGGCGCGCGACCGCTGCGCGGCGATTCGTTCGAGTCGATTCTCGATTGTAACCATGTCATTGAGCAAGAACTCGGTTTCAATTGCGTCAAAGTCAGCAGTTGGATCGACGCGATCTCGAGGGTGGGGCACGGCAGGGTTGCTAAAGGAGCGCGCCACCAATAGCAGGGCGTCGTTCAGGGCGATTGCATTCAGCAGCGGTCCTTGGATACTGCCCTCTTTGCCGATGCCCTCGGTCATACCGGCGATGTCGCTGAATGTGACCTGGGCGTATACGGCGGGACGGGGTGCGAATATCTCTGCGAGGCGGTCCAATCGCGAATCGGGGACATCTACGACAGCGGTGTGGATTTCAACCTGGCCGCTGGAGTAGCCGGCTGTCGCGGCCTTGCTGCGGGTCAGGGCGTTGAATATGGTGGTCTTTCCACTGTTTTGCCCGCCTACGATTCCGATTCTCATAGAACGCCGTGGATTCAGACTTTGCTTCTCTTGGAATCTACTGTTGTCTGGCCACAGGTTACCCACCGTTCTTGCGGACATCGGCGTCAAATCGGCAACCAAACAGACGAATCGCGTCTGAAACTGCGCTTGTACGCTATTTCGGCAAGGTGTACAATTAGAGTTGGACTCAGTAGAAGCAGAACCTCTGGACCAATTCCATTGAGGTGCCGGAAGGGTCCGCACATTCTAACATCGACGACTGCTGCGGCCAATGTCCCCGCTGCAATTCTGAAATACTATGGCAAGTACCGCATCTCCCAGCCCCGGTAGGATTCATCACGCGTTCTTGATGGACCATCGCAACCCGCGCGCCAATCACTTGATGAGGATTGAGCCGGCGTTCGATGACGAGAGGTCTGCGCGGGGAAACCTGTACATTTTGATCGAATTGATAGGCGGCAGCTCCGTCAGCAGCTTTGCCGTGCGCGAGATGCAGTCGATCATCGAGCTGACCTACTACTCGGCGAGCGGGCCTGTAAGCACGGTTCTGAAGCGGGCGATCAACAGCGCGCATGAGTCTCTGCGGGACCTGAATCGACGCAGCCCGGACATCGATCTGGAAGCAGGAATGATCTGCGCCGCGATCGTGCAGGGGCACCTCGTGATTGCCGCTGCAGGGCCGCCGATGGCGCTCATATCGACCGAGCAACGTCTCGACCAGTTTCCGCTGGACGCCGACCGCTATACGGGGCCGCTGGGTAGAGAGTCGCAGCCAAACATTCATGTCTACCGGCACAAGCTAGAGCAGGATGACGTTCTCTTTCTGGGAGAGAGCGAGTGGTTCCTGCAATCTGACGTCAGGACGATCGGCGGCGCGATTGTGAGCACGTCGGTGGCAAACATGCACGACATGGTCGCGCATTTGCGGGAGCAGGGAGAGAACTTGCCCTTGCTGGGCCTACTGCTCGTCTACTCGGAGCAGCCTGCGACGGGGCACGACGGGGAGCCAAACTCGAGGCTGCCGACCGCGGTCGGGGCAGCGCCCCCGGTGCGGGGTATATCCGACGATGCCGGCAGAAGGTCGATAATTCCATTCCGGAGCCGACGCGACGTCGGGGCGGACGATCTTCCAAGCGCGCCAACGATGCAGCATCAGCTGGCTGTGCCGTTCCGTCCCTTTTTGAAGTTGCGCGGCCCCTGGTACAGGCGGGCATTCAGTTTCCTGTCCAGACCTGGACGATGGATGTCGGGACTGTTTCAGGATCTCTTGCCTGAAGATTCAAAGAAGCAGGCAGCGGTCTCCCATGACGAAGCAGATTCCGGTCAACAGCCAGTGCCGGAGCCAGAGCCTCAGCCTGAGCAGCAGCCACCCCAACCTGAAGCACCACAAGCCGCCGAACGCCTGCAGCTTCCGGCCTTGCCGGGGTATGCGCCTCCCGAGCCGACGAAAGGGAACCGTCGCAGACTGTTTCTTTCGATTGCGGTTTTGATTCCGCTTCTGACGTCTGCGGTTGTGGGTGCAGCTTTTTTGCGAGAAGGCAGTCTCAACCAAGAGGAAGGGATTCAGCTGGTCGACCTGGCTGGCAGTAAACTGTTGGAGGTGCAGCAGGCCCTGGATGTCGATGACAGTGCCACGGCAAGGGCGGCGCTGAGCGAGTCGCAGCGATACCTGGACGAGGCAGTCGTTCTTGTCGGTGATACCGAACAGATCCAGGAGATGTCGCAGGTCATCGCGACCCAACTGCAGGAGTTGCTCCAGGTCCGGGCGCTATACTCTCTTGACATACCGTTGCTGGAGTACCCCGCGGAGGCTTCACCGCAACGGATCGTCGTCTCAGACCAGGACATCTATGTTTTGGACAGCAGCAGGCAGCTGATCGAGCATTACCGGACCAACTCGGACCGGACGCTGCTTGACGAAAACAGCGGTGCTGTACTGCGGGAAGGTGATATTGTATCCGGTGTCACAGTGGGGAGGATCGTGGACATTGCCTGGCAGCCGCGGATATTGGGCTTTGCGGAGAAGGCCAGCCTGCTGGTGCTCGACCGGAACAACAACGTCTTCCGCTACAACCGATTTGACGGGGCCACACACTTGCAGCTGGCCGGTCAGAGTGCCTTGGGAAGCATTGGGCAGCTGGCCATTTACAATGGCCGGCTCTACCTCGCGGATGAGCGGGAGAATCAGATCTTCCGCTACACGCCGGCCGGGTTGGACTACGACGAAGCGCCCGTGAACTGGTTCGATGAGCAGGTTCAAGGCGATCTCTCCGGGCTGGTGGCCATGGGCATAGATGGGGACATCTGGCTCATGACCGAGGACGGAACCGTACTGCGCTATCGCCAGGGAGAACAGCTGCCGTTCAGTCTGGAGCGGATCCCGGGGTTGGGGGGCTTGCTCGTCGACCTCGTGCTGGATGACAACGCCGACGGAACGCTCTATGTCGCCGACGCAACCGAGGAACGCATACTCGTTTACGACAAAGAGGGCCGCTATATTGAGCAGTTCGTTGACGCCGAAGACATGGCGTTGGCAGGTTTGAGGGGGCTCTACCTGGACGAACAAACCGGAATGTTGTACATTTTGACGAGTTCTGCGCTGTACGCGCATCCCCTTCCGCGCTGATTCAAACAGCCTCGCAGGTTCACGGACCGCCGGCAAGCCGCCATATTTGGAGAGTCAGCCGCGGCGCCATTCCACGGCGGCTTGCGTTACTTGCCTCGTTTCGCGTCCAGTTTCCAGCCAGCTGGAATCCGTGCTATAATCGCAGGCACTATGCCGATGGTCAGACTCTTCACCCGCCGGCGGCCTGGGGCCAACGGTCAACCTCGCTTCCCAACTCGAAGCCGACGCCTCTGGAGCAGACCCTACGCAATCCTCGCCGGTGTATGCTGCTCGATCCTTGTCCTCGTTGCCGCCTTCTTTGTCGGGAGCATACTCGCGGAACGGGCCAGCAACTATGCCTTAAGCAGGAACTTCCCAGAGCTCGGGTCGGAGCTTCTCGTTGAAACGCAGATCAATAGAGTGCCGGTTGTTCAGGCTGACCGGCCGGGCGCTACCCGCGAGGACGACGGCGAGGTCGCAGTCTCACCCCACGTTTTTGCGCCAGGTCGCCAGGTAAACATCCTATTGCTGGGATCCGATGACCGGGTCAGCGACCGGGAGCCGCCGCGCACTGATACAATGATTTTGGTGACACTTGACCTGGAGAGGAAGTTTGCTGGAATGATCTCCTTGACCAGGGACTTGTGGGTGCCCATTCCCGGCTACAATCTGACGACGAAGATCAACACTGCCTATGCCCTGGGCGACGAGAGAGGCTACCCCGGCGGCGGTCCGCAGCTTGCGATGGATACGGTAAGCGGATTCATCGGCCAACCCGTACACTATTACGTTCAGGCCGACTTCAATGGGTTCGTACGATTTATCGATGAGATCGGCGGCGTTACGGTTGACGTGCAACAGCCGATTTACGACCCTGAGTATCCGACGTCCGATTTCGGTTACCAGACGTTTCAGCTCAGCGCAGGGCGGCATCACTTTGACGGCCAGACCGCGCTGAAGTACGCGCGTACGCGCAACATGGACAGCGATTACGGGCGGGCAGCGCGTCAGCAGCAGCTGCTTCAGGCCGTGGCCGACAAAGTGCTGTCGACAGACATGATAACAACGCTGCCCGGCAAGGCCCCGCAGCTGTTGAACACGATGTGGGGCAGCGTAAGTACTGATATTCCGCCGGCGAAGATCGCCGAAATCGCGTTTCATTTGCAGTCCGGCCAGTTCGACAATCGTCAATTGGTGCTGGACAACCGGTTTGGCACGGAAACATATAGCCACAACAAGGCCTGGATTCTGCTGCCCAATCGGGAGCTGATACGTCCGGCGCTGAGGCAGTTCTTCGGCCCGGCTGCAATCGCGGCGGGAGACTCGGAAGCATCGGCGCAGTCGGGTGCTCCATCGCAGGCAGGCGCGCCGGCGCGCCCGGCCATCGCCGGAGGCGGCACAGACCAAGCCGAGCTGCGGCCAATCCTCCGGGTACTGAACGCGCGCGACGCCAGGTTGGAAATCCTGAACGGGACCTCCCAGTACGGTGTCGCCGCCAGGGTCCGCCAGAAACTCCAGGCCGAAGGCTGGAACGTAGTTGCGATCGGTGACGCAGACCGCAGCGATTACCGGCGGACCCTTCTGGTGAACTACAACACGGACGATAGCCTCGTACGCGAAATCGGCCGCCTCCTTAACTTGACCGCTTCCTTGCACGCCATGCCCGGACTCCTGGAGTCCGATTCGACCGACCTGCGCATCGTCATCGGCCAGGATTATTTGACAAACGCTTCCAACGACGGCCGATAGTCTCCGCGCATCTCGGAAGCTTCCTGCCGAGACAGTCCCAATCAACTTCTCCAATTCATGGGTCTTGTACAGTTCGGCTGCCACACTTTTGACGCCGACCTCATCGCCTTCGACAAAGACGGCACTCTGTTTGATTTTGGCGCCAGCTTGCGGGCCCCGTTTTTGGCAGGCGTGGAGCGCCTGGTGGCGGGCTTCGCGGGCCAATCGGAAGTTCGGGCAGAACTGTACCGAACGCTGGGGTACAATTCGGCGACCGGCGTGTTCGACGCGCGAGGGCCGTTTGCGACTTCAACGAACGTGGCGATTGGATATGCCATTGTAACGGTCCTGTACCAGCACGCCGGGCCCGAGCAGGATTGGAGCGATTGCGAGAAGTTGCTGCAGGAGGAGTTCGGGCCCATGTTTGAAGGCACCCGCCATCTGAAGGCGACGACGAGACTGCAAACGCTGTTTTCTTCGCTGTCGAACCGGGGCGTTAAGATCGCGGTGATCAGCAATGACGACGCCAGCCACACCGAGTCGGCGCTGGCCGGCTTCGACGTCGCGCCCTATGTCGACTTTGTGGCCGGGGGCGATGGTCCATTTCCGCACAAACCGGCGCCGGACGCGCTTCTGGAGGCAGCCGAACGGTTGGGCGTCGCGCCTGCGCGCACGGCAGTCGTAGGGGACGCGGTGACCGACCTTGAGATGGGGCGCGCGGCGGGAGCGGGATTGCGGGTCGGGGTTCTGACCGGTGCATCCTCGCGCGAAGAGCTGGCGGAAGCAGCCGACCTGGTCCTGAAATCGATCGGTGAAATCACGGTCGCCGTCGGGCCTACGGATCAACCAGAACCCGCCCCTGACCGTTGGTCAGATCGGCCAGACGGGCAGTGAATCCTTCAATGTACCTGTCCGGCATCGAGAGTTCGAAGGAGACGTCTGCAGCGAACTGCCTGGCTACGATCTCCGCCTCATATTCAGGCAGCATCCTTTGGAACAGCGTAACGGCTGGGTAGCCGATGACGACCTTCAGGCTCGATTTCGACGTCTTCTCAACGCGCTGCATACCCTCCAGCGCAACCTTTACGCCGCCGCTGTAAGCCTTCACGAGCCCGCCCTTGCCCAGCTTGACGCCGCCGAAGTAGCGGGTGACTACGGCGGCGACATCACCCACGCCGCTGTGGAGAAGCACGGTGAGCATCGGCCGGCCGGCTGTTCCGTGCGGCTCGCCGTCGTCGCTCAAGCCCACTTGCGCAGTCGAACCGGGCGGCCCGATTAGGTAGGCCCAGCAGTTGTGGTTGGCCGCGTCGAACTCAGCCCGAACCTCCTTGACAAAGGCCCGGGCCTCCTCAACCGAGCCGGCGGGGGCCAGCGTGGTGATGAAATGGCTGCGGCGAATCTTCTCGTCAACTCGATGTCGTGCAGCGGGAATGGTATAGGGCTGGACCACAGTTCACCTCTGATTCAGCCGGCTTGAGTGAGATCTCGTAGTAGGTTCTCTTCCAGGCGGGTACGCGCCCAATGCTAAGCTTGCGCACTTTGCACGGCACGCTTCTCCAGTGCCTGCGACCACTCTCGCACCGAGCGGCGAAAACGGCGCCAGAGGAAGACGGCATTCACGGGGGAGGTGATGAGAAAGACGCCCCACACATGAGCGAGGCCGCCATCGAAGAATGTGACAATCACCCATGCAATGGCCATAGTCGACCAGATGCTTGCGGAATTGGACCGCAAGGGAAATACAGTGTTTCCCAACCCGCGCAAGGCCCCGGACTGGACGAATAGCGTTGCCCAGAACGGCTGCGCCAGCGCAACGACCCGGATGGCTGCCGCGCCGGTCCGCACAACTTCGGGGTCTTTGCTATAGAGTCGTACGATCGGCTCTGCCAGAAAGAAGGAGACGACCGCCATCGCGGCCATCCACAGGATTGCCCAGCGGGTGGCAATGTCGGCAACCTCGGCGCCTTGTTCCGGTTCCTGCGCGCCAAAGGACTGTCCCACGAGCGCGGTGGCGGCGATACCAAAGCCGAAACCGGGCAGGAATGAGAGAGAGAGGGCATTAAAGGTAATACGGTGTGCTGCAAGGGAAGCAGTTCCCAGGCTGGCGACGATAATCGTCATGAGCGTGAATCCGGTCGCGATCAGTAGCTGTTCGAGCGCGGCCGGAACACCGACCCGCAGAACAGACGACGCCACCTTGATGTCCGGCCGCCAGCCCTTCCGACCTGCAATCGACACGCCCTGCCTGCCGCGCCACATGACGTAGAGGAGGAGCGCTGCGGCCAATAGACGCGAATAGAATGTCCCCCAGGCGCTGCCCACCGCCCCGAGTGCAGGCAGACCGGCCATCCCGAAGATCAGCCCGTAGTTCAGGAATACATTGACCACATTTGCCACAGCGGTAACGCGCATGGGCGTTTGCGAATCACCCAGTCCCCGCAGTGCGCCGCCGCCGATTAAGAGGACGATTAGCACGACAACGGTGGCCATCGAGACCTGAAGGTATTCGACGCCGATGCGGGTTACATCATCTTCAGCGCCAAAGAGACCCATGATGGGAGCAGCGAAGACCGACCCGAGAACTGCCAGCGGAATGGCAAGCAACAGGCTCCACACGATGGACTGGCGGGAGAGGCGGGCGGCGTCTGCCAGTTTTCCGGCGCCGAAAGCCTGCGCCACGAGGACGCTGCTGCCTACGCTCAGCGATCCAAGTGCAGCGATGACGAAGAACATGACCTGGACCGAGGTGCCGACGCCGGCAACGGCGGCAGTGCTCAGCTGGGCCACCATCCATGTGTCGACCACCATCAACAACGTTTCAAGAAAGCTCTCACCTATAACAGGCCAGGCCAGCGTAAAGACCCGCCTCCTGGCGGACAAGCGCGGCTCCGCGGTGCCCCCGCCGGCGGGAGGTGCCTCGGCAGATTCGTTCTGCATTCAGTTCACCAAGAGTAGATAATTTCGCTTTCGAATCGGTCCTGGCGTGAAGTGTAGCAGACTGTCCGCGGGGTCGCACCATTCTGTGTAGGCGAAAACGACGAATGCGGCTAGCCGTCCGCGATCCAAAAAAACTCTCTTTCGCGGAAGCCGACTTCGAATCCCAGACGGCGATAGAGTGTTCCTTCATTCGCCGTCTGGAGGCCGGCGTAAGCGTAGCCGAGAGTACGGGCTGCGGCCAGGATGTAACTCACGAGGGCGGAAGCGAACCCTTTGCCGCGATAGGCCTGGGGCGTGGAGATATCGTAGATTCCTGCGATGCCGCCTGCCAGAATGAGAGTGCCCGACGTAACCACTTCGCGGCCGACAAGACCGCTGTAGAGCCGGACGTAAGTGCAGGCTCCGAGGGCGTGGCGTCGATAGGCATCGTACCAGAGCTGGGCAGCGCGCTGGCTCATGCCGAAACCGCGCGCGGAGGCGGTCCACCAGGACCGGAGGCCTGGCCCGGTCGAAACTGAAATGACGCGCAATCCGTCAGGGCAGGCCCGGTGGGGCAATTCGTCGAGCGGACGGAACATCCAGAAGTCGCCTTCACCGGCATCCAGCCCACGGCTGACCAACCGGTAGCCCAGGTCATGGGGCAGATCGCCGGGAAAGCAGAGCCAACGGCAAGCCTCGGTTCTAGCGCCTATGTCGGCTAGCAGCGCGTCAATGCCTTCCTCAACATTGTCTGAGGGAAAGTTGGACCGCAGGATGTGGTTGCCGGGCGGCCCATTGGCAATGATCCACGCAGCCTGCTCGTCCTCGTGAACGCACACGCCGTGCTGACCGTGGAAGAGGCGAAAGTAGGCGATATAGTTCTGACGAAGAAGGTCGATCAGATCTGGTCTGGTCATTGGGCCGCAGCGGGCTGACTTCCGGTCTGCAAACTGACCGGCGTGGCTGCCGAGTACACTAACATCGCGAGCGCCACAAGGCAAGATCGCGTGCCTCTCCCGGACTGGTCTGGCAGGTATATTGGTTCGGTCATTGATCCGTGATATAGTCTGCGCGGACGGGGGAGTCTACAGTGGAACGGTCACTGTAGCTACTAAGCCTCTTGGCGGAATCGGCCTTCTTAGGCCGCCAAGTGTCCCGTCAGATGGGACAGTCAACCGCGCAACGATCCACGAACTGCCGCGAGTTGCCGCGAAGGGCCGCATTTTGATGGCTCTCGGGCGGGTTTAGAAGGGCTGCTTACGAGTCTGCAACGAAGCTGCACGTCGATACTTCGCCGCCCGACTGACGGCAGGCTGGGAGCCATTCAGCTGGTAGATGTCAGCCTGCCTCCCAACGGCCGGATTCGATAACCCGGTAGACCGAATGGAAGCTCTGGCACAGTTCCTCACGCGAGGATTCTGCTTGTCTGCACGGAACGTTGCAGTTCGGCCACTCGCGGCCGGTAAGTGGGTAAGCAACTGGTTTGCTGGCAAAGCCGGCGAAAGTCGTATAATTCCATGCCCTTCTCCTCGATGCGACCAGCATTATCGTTAGTTTTCTTCTTGGCAACTGCCCTGGCCGCGTGTGCGCAGCCGAATATGTTGCCTGCCACAGGTTTGCAGACACCCGCTGCCCGTGCTGCGGAACACGATACAGGAGGACTTTCCGACCAGCTGGCGGCGGCTTACGGTATCGCTGGGGACCCCGCGCGCGGCGTGAGCGTGAAGCAGGTCGAGAGCGGCGGCGAGAAACCTTTGTTCGTTGCTTTTACGATCGGTCTTCCCCCGGAAGACGACGATTTCACCCACAAGGTCTCGCTCCACGCGCCGGGGCAGGCCGGTTGGACGGAGCTGGCGCGTACGGACCTGGAATGCGTCAGCTATCTTGAAGAGGCGTGGCTGGAACAGGTCCCGGTCGAACCTGAGAGTGTGTGGCTGGCAGCCAAGGGCGGGACGGGCGCCCATGGCGGCTGCCTTGAACTGCTGCGCTGGGACGGCGAGAGCCTGCATGTCATGATCAGCGGGTTCAGCAGCAGCCCTGATGCAGGGGCTTTGGTCGATTTGAACGGAGACGGCCGGCTGGATTTGCGAATCGACAACAGCGACCCCTATGTCTTCTGCTATGCGTGTGGGGTTACGCAGTACTGGGCGCAACTTTTCTATTGGAACGGGCAGTCGTTCATGGAAGTGGTACCGTCGCCACTGTCAGAGGAATACGGCGAAGAGGTGCGCGACGCGAACAACCTTGCCGTTGAACTGGCACGAGCAAGCCTGTTTGCCGATGCCCTGGCGCAAATCGAGCAGGCGCAGGCGATGGCCCCGGAAGACGAAACGGTCGCCTGGAACGCGATCTGGATTCGGCACCATTTGGAGGCGAGCAGGCGCGAGGCTTCGCAGAGCCGGTTTCCGATTCTGGGCCACATGTTTGCCGGCGATTGGGAGGCAGCCCTTGATGCGCTTTGGGCTATCGGCCTGCCGACTTTCGCCGGCGAGGTCCCCATTCCCGAAGAATTCGCGGCTGTCAGCTCTGCGTTGGTCGTCGGAGAGTTCCTGAATCAGTATGCTGATACGGCGATTGCGCTGCAGCCTGAGCGGGCGGCGATCCACGCCCTCGGCGGCTGGGGCCGCTTCCTGGTCGATCGTAACGACCCCGCGGTCCAGGAACGGCTTCGAAGGGCGGTAGAGCTTGCCCCGGACGATGCACGCTACAGCGAAATGGCGGCGGCATTCGAAGGAAGAATCGAAACGGCACCGGTAGCGGCAACTCCTGTTCCCGCGGCAACCCTCGAAGATCTTGCAGCGGAGCTTGCCGCTGAATACGGCATGGTGCACGACGAGGCGCGCAGTGTAGCGGCGCGGCCGCTCGACAGCGGCGACGGATTGCCGGTGTTCGTGGCCTTTACCTACGGGCTCCCTCCGGATGACGACAGCTACATGCACAAGGTATCGATACATGCGGCCGAAGGAGGCCGGTGGTCGGAATTGGGCCGCGTGGAGCTGGCATGCGTGAACTATCTGGACGAAAACTCGCTAGCGCAGGTAGAGATCGACGCGGCAAGCATCTGGCTGTTTGTACAGGGCGGGGCAGGCACGCACGGCGGATGCATAGAGTTGCTGCGCTGGGACGGCGAAACGCTTCAAGTAGCGATCAGCAGCTTCAACAGCGTCCCCGATGCCGGGTACATAGCCGACTTGAACGAGGACGGGAGGCAGGACCTGCTGCTGAACAACAGCGACCCTTACATCTTCTGCTACGCCTGCGGAGTGCAGCTCTACCAAGCGCGATTCTTCACATGGGACGGGCAGGCGTTTGTCGAAGCGGCTCCAAGGTCGCTTGTCGCGGGCCAGTCCGAGGAAGTGCGCGCATTGAACGACGGGTCGGTGGCACTGGCTGAGGCAGGCCTGTACTCGGACGCACTGGCCCAGATCGAGCGGGCCAGCGAGATTGCGCCCGACGATGGGACGATTGGCTGGAACGCGGTCTGGATTCGCCACCATCTTGAAGTCAGCCGCCAGATCGCCCAGACCAGCCCGTATCCCTTGCTGAGCCACGTCTTTGCCGGAGACTGGAATATCGCTTTTGACGCGCTTTGGGCCATCGGACCGCAGCGCTTTTTGAGCGGCATTCCGATCCCCGGCGATTCCGCCGCCTTTGGATTCGGAGAAACGGTGGGAGCGTATCTCGCTCAATACGCGGAACACGCATTGAGGCTGCGCCCGGAGCGGGCGGAGATTCACGCGCTGGGGGCATGGGGACACTATCTGCTCGCAAGCACCGACCCGGCGGTGACTTCAGGCTTTCAGCGGGCGGCTGAACTGGCGCCAGGCGACCCTCGATTCGGACAGATCGTCGCAGCGCTGGGCGGCGAACCTGGCAATAAGGCAGGCGAGTAGAATGCGGTGGGCCTGCGGCGCCTGAACGGTCACGGACGGGAGGAGTGGCAATTGCGAACAGTCGACGTTGGGGATGTGCGCAAGGCGGTCTCCGAGCTCCTACGCCAGGCGGCGCACAGTTTGCCGGACGACTATCTGGCGGCGATGCGCAGGGCGCGGGGCAAGGAGAAGTCTGCCACGGGCCAGCAGATCATCGAACTCCTGCTGGAGAATGCGGCCTACGCGGAGACCGAGACGATTCCGACGTGCCAGGACACGGGAATGGCGATCCTGTTCGTGGAGGTGGGCCAGGACGTCCATTTCAGCGGAGGAAGGATCGACGATGCCCTGCAGGCGGCAACGAGAGATGCGTACGCCGACCTGCGCAAATCGGTAGTGAGCGATCCACTTTTGCGAGTAAACTCAGGCGACAACACGCCCGCGCTGATCCATTGGGAGATTGTGGCCGGAGAGCGACTCAGGGTCAGCGCATTGCAGAAGGGCTTCGGGGCCGAGCTGATGAGCCGCGTGCAGATGTTCCCGCCCGCGGTTGGGATTGAAGGCGTGCGCAGCTTCGTTTTGGAGACGGTTGAACGGGCGGGCCCCAACGCGTGCCCCCCACTCATCGTCGGCGCGGGCGTCGGCGGCTCGTTGGACACGGTCGGGATCGCGGCCAAGAAAGCGCTGCTGCGACCGATCGGCAGCGTAAACCCCGTTCCTCACCTGGCCGAACTGGAGGCGGAGTTGCTGGAAGCCATCAATGCTCTTGGGATCGGTCCGCAGGGATTGGGCGGCGTCGTGACCGCGCTGGCGGTGCACGTGGAAACCCTGGCAACGCACATCGCGGCGCTTCCGATGGCGGTAAACCTGAACTGCTCGGCGCCGCGACGGGCGACCCTGGAGTTGTGATGACAAGGACAGTCGTTGCCCCGCTCGATGAGGCAACCGTGAAGTCACTGCGGGCCGGCGAGCAGGTCCTGCTCACGGGCCGGATCTTTACGGCCAGGGACGCCGCGCATCAGCGCCTCTTCGATGCGATGCAGAGGGGAGAACCGCTGCCGCTGCCTCTTGCCGGCCAGGTCATCTATTACGTTGGGCCGGCGCCGGCCAAACCGGGCGCCGCGATCGGTCCGGCCGGCCCTACGACAAGCGGCCGGATGGACCCATATACGCTCCCGCTGCTGGAGCGGGGTGTGGCAGGGCTGATCGGCAAGGGAAGCCGGTCCGAGGAAGTAAAGCGAGCACTCATACAGCATACCGCCGTTTATTTTGCCGCGGTTGGCGGAGCGGCCGCTCTCCTGGCGCGGCAGATTCGCAGTAGCCGGATTATTGCATACGACGATCTGATGAGCGAGGCAGTTCGCGAGTTGGAGGTTGAAGCCTTTCCACTGATTGTGATCAACGACTGCCACGGCGGCGACGCCTACCGGTCGGCCACAGAAGCCTACCGCAACCGCGCAGCAGACCCTCACGCATCCTCAAAGTGAACTTCGCTGGCGAGCCGCAGCTGATGCGCTGCCTGTTCGGCCGTCAGGTCGCGTTGCGGCGTCGCGAGCATTTCGTAGCCTACCATGAACTTCTTCACCGTGGCTGAGCGCAGAAGCGGTGGGTAGAAGTGGGCGTGAAGCTGCCAATGGCGGTTGTCGCCTCCAACGGTCGGCGCGGCGTGCCAGCCCATCGAATAGGGAAAACTGGTCGTAAAGAGATTGTCGTAACGCGTCAGCAGCCGCTTGAGCACATCTGCGAGGGCATCCCTTTCGAACGGTGTCAGGGCGGCCAGCTGCACTACATGCCGGCGAGGCAGGACCAGGGTTTCGAAGGGCCAGACAGCCCAATAGGGCACCAGCGCCACCCAGGCGTCGTTGTCGAGCACAATCCGGGTCCGTTCTGCAAGTTCCTCTTCCAAATAGTCCAACAACATGGGCGCGCCATGCCGCTTGAAATAAGCGCGCTGCTCGCGGTCCTCTTTGGCGGGTTCAACCGGCAGGCGGCGGGTAGCCCACACCTGGCCGTGTGGATGCGGGTTGGAACTGCCCATGATCGCGCCCCGATTCTCGAAGATCTGCACATAGTCGATTTGCGGGTCCTGCCCCAGCTCGGCGGCCTGATCTGCCCAGAGGTCGATCACGCGGCGAATGGCGGGCCGCCCCATGCGCGCCAGGGTCAGGTCATGGCGAGGACTGAAGCAGATAACGCGGCAGACGCCGGTCTCAGCCTGCGAGTGCAGGAAGCGGCCGGACCTGAACTCGCCGCCAGGCGTTTCGGTCCGCAGCGCGGCGAAATCATTTGAAAAGACAAAGGTCTGGTCATAGACGGGATTGGTCAATCCGCCTGCGCGCGCATTGCCGGGACATAGATAGCAATCCGGATCGTAGCGAGGCAGGGGCGGCTGCCGCTTGCTCTCCGTCTGGCCCTGCCACGGACGTTGCATGCGGTGGGGCGAAACAAGGACCCACTCGCCGGTCAAAGGATTGTGGCGGCGGTGCGGATGCTGTGCAGGGTCAAAGCGAGCGGTCATGCGGACACAGTGCGGAATCCAGGAGGCGGGCGTGACGGGGGTCGGCTAGCTGCGTTCACAGGCCTGCTGTGCGAGAGCGATCGCGCCCAGGACGCCGGAACGGCTGCCCAGTGCCGGCGGGACGATGTAGTCGTCGAGCCCTTCAAGCACGGTCTCGCTCTGAATGTAACCGTTCAGGTGGGACTTCACTTTCTGGCGTACAAGGGGAAAGATATGCTCCTGTTCCATGACACCGCCGCCCATCACGACCATCTTTGGCGACAGGATCATCATGATGTTGGTGACGCCCCACGCCAGGTAGTGGGCCTCGAGTTGCCAGGCTTCGTGCATGGCGGGAAGCGTTTCGCCGGGCTGTCCCCAACGCGCCTCGAGCGCGGGGCCGTTGGCCAACCCCTCCCAGCAGTCTCCGTGAAACGGACACGTGCCCGCGAATGAGTCTCGCTCCCAGTCATGGGGTATGGCGATGTGGCCCATTTCCGGGTGGAGCAGACCGTGCATCAGCTTGCCGTCTACCATGCCGCCGCCGCCGATACCGGTGCCGATGGTCAGATAGACAAATGTATCGACGCCCCTGGCCGCACCCCAACGATGCTCGCCGAGCGCGGCGACGTTGACATCGGTATCGAACCCGATCGGTAGGCCGAAGGCATCGCGCAACAGCGGCACGACCGGCGTATGGGCCCATCCCGGCTTGGGCGTATTGGTAATGTAGCCGAAGCTGGGCGACTCCGGCTCCGGGTCGACGGGGCCAAAGGAGGCAACGCCGATCGCGGCAATCTCATGCTGCTCCTGCTGTTGCCTGAAGAAGTCGATTACGCGGCCTAACGTGGTGTCCGGCGATTCCGTAGGTAGACGAATTTCGGCAACAATCTCATCCGGTCCGGAGCCGACCGCGCAGACGAATTTTGTACCACCTGCTTCGATGCCGCCATAGAGAGTCATTTTGGACAGTACCTCGCTTGCAACTCCTCTGCCGCCGGTTTTCCGGCCCGACCGGTAATGCTGCGGGCCTGCCGGGTGAACCCTTCCTGGGACCAGCCAACCTGTTCGCCGTTCCTGTCGTGCAGCCAGTGGTAGAGACGAAGGGCCTCCTCCTGGGACCGCCAGTCGTGCCAGCCGGATTCGGCGTAGAGGGCGGGGATGGCCGTGCGCGCGGTGCGCTTGCCGCCGCCGCCGTCGCCGGCGACGAAACTATCCACAACTACCCGATCGCTTGCGTTGAGCAACAGCTCTCCAAAGGTCTCAACCCCGGAGTACGGCAGGCATGGGCTGACCGTCACCTGGGTCGGGATGCCGGCCTCGCGTGCCTGGCGGACAGTAGCCAGCCGTTTGCCAATTGAGGGACAGCGCGGCGTAAGGCGTTGACGAACGTCATCGCGATCGGTCTCCAGCGAGACATTGAGAAGACATCGATCGCCGAGTGCCGCCATCATGTCAAAGTCCCTTGACGCCAGAGGCGAGCGGGTCTGAACTGCAAGGAGGCCCGGGGGTCTCTTCACAAATACGGCAAGGCACTGGCGGGTCAACCCGAAGCGGCTCTCGGCCCCTTGGTAGGGGTCGGTCGCGGACGACATAAACACGGCTGTTTGCCCGAGCCGGTCCTGAGTTTCCAGCCGGTTCAGTTCGCGTTCCAGCTGCTCGGCAATGCCTACCCGCGGGTATACGTAGTCGCCCCACTCATAGCCCCCGTTGTTAAAACGGTGGACGTTCGAGTACCGTACATAACAGTAGCTGCATCCGAAGCGGCACCCAATGTAGGGCTGCAGCGAGTGGCTGAAACCGGTGAGGAAGCCGCCGGTGCGCGTCAGTGCGCTGCGGGCCGGTCTCTCGCGTATAACTGCCTGTCCGGGGTGGACGGAGGCGCCGCTTTCCGCCGAAAACATGACGCAAGTATACCACTTCGGGACTGCAGGTGCTATACTTCCCACAATGAACAGGCGATTTCGCTACTGCCCATATTGTGCCGGCGCGATTGCGGAGGAGTCGCGCTTCAACGCCGTTCGACCCGTCTGCAAGTCCTGCGGATTCGTCCAGTTTCATGATCCGAAAGTGGCGGTCATTGCCCTGATCCTTCACGAAGGGCGCGTCCTGCTGGTGCAACGCGCCGTCGACCCGGCGCAGGGCAAATGGTCGCTGCCGGGAGGCTATATGGACGCCGGAGAAATGCCGCTCGAGGCGCTGCAGAGGGAGCTGAACGAAGAGGTCGGGCTGACAGTGGAGATTGGTCGCCTCCTGGATATCTTTCCCATGGTAAGCGACCGTGGCGAACGAATTGGGATTGTGCTGGCCTTTGAAGCGGGCCCGGCAGGCTCTGCGGCCATCCCGTATGTAGCGGACGACGTACAGGCAGCGGGATGGTACCGGCCGGAAGAGATTCCGTCTGAAATTGCCTTTGATTCGACACGATCTCTTTTGCAGCGTTGGATTGAATTGGAGAGCGGTTCCTGATACTTATGCCGGTCGAGCAGCCAGTGTCGAGTGCAAAAGAGAGCAAGGCATCGCCAGGCCAAGAACCGACGACGGTCGCCGGGGGGGGCGGTCCGGACCGCGCGGTCGACGTTTCGTCATCTGCGCTTCCGGAAACAGCCTGCGACGAACGTCAAGCGGCTGGGCAGACCTGGCTGATCACGGGCGGAGCGGGCTTTCTTGGCATCAACCTCGTGCGCTATCTGCGCAAACGCGGCATCCGGCCTGTGTCATTGGACATCGTTCCCTTTGACTATCCCGAAAGGGAGGCGATCACTGTTGTAGACGGAGACATCCGCGACATCGAAGCGGTGCGAAAGGCAATGGAGGGCGTGGACCTGGTGGTTCACGCCGCGGCGGCGCTCCCGCTCTACAGCCCTGAGGAGATCTATTCGACCGACATCGACGGCACTCGCAACGTGCTGCAGGTCGCCCGGGAGGCGGGCATCGGGCGGACGGTCCAGATTTCATCCACCGCCGTATACGGAATCCCCGACCACCATCCGTTGGACGAAGAGGACCCGTTGGTCGGCGTCGGCCCTTACGGTGAAGCGAAAATCGGGGCAGAGGAGATCTGCCTCGAGTTCCGCCAAGAGGGGATGTGCGTCCCGATCGTCCGCCCCAAGACCTTTATCGGCCCGGAACGCCTGGGTGTATTTGCGCTGTTCTACGATTGGGCGAAGGACGGCAGGAACTTCCCGATGCTGGGCAGCGGCAAGAACCGGTATCAACTGCTCGACGTGGAGGACCTGTGCGCCGCGATCTATCTGACAGCGACCCTGCCGGCAGAGCGCGTGAACGACACTTTCAACATTGGCGCGACCGACTTTGCGACGATGAAAGAAGACTACCAGGCGGTGCTCGACTTTGCTGGGCACGGCAAACGGGTCGTCCCGTTGCCGGCGGGCCCCGCGATCTGGACGCTGCGCGTGTTGGAGAGGTTGGGACTCTCGCCGCTGTACAAGTGGGTCTACGAGACCGCGGCCACCGACTCATTTGTTTCGGTAGCGAAGGCGCAGAGAATGTTGGGCTGGCAGCCGAGATACAGCAACAAAGAGGCGCTGGTCCGCAATTTCACATGGTACCTGGAGAACCTGGACAGTTTCAAGGACAGTAGCGGCGTTTCCCATCGCGTACCGTGGGGCCAGGGAATCCTGAAACTGGCAAAGCATTTCTTTTTGCTCCCCTGAACTTGGAAGCAAGCCAGGCGGAGGCCAAAGAGACGGCACCTCTCATTCTTTATCCTCACGCGACTCATCCGGGTCCGCTTCCACTTCGATGTCCTGTGTTGACCCGGCTTTGGACTGAGACTCCTCGAAGTTGCCGGCAAAACGCTGAACCTCGTCAGCAGCCGTCCTCAGCCCCTGCACCAGCCCATCTTTCAACTCGGCTGCGAGCGCGCTTTCGCGGACGCGACTGGCTACCCGGGTGGCCTGGTCCTGCAGCTCCTGCCCCTGCTCGCTGCGCCCGAATCGGTTGAGCGCCTCCTCCAGGTTGTCGACGAGTGTCCCCAAACAGTCGCGCAGCTCGGCCTCAAGTTGGTGCCGCCGGCTACTGTTCCAGGCACTGCTCACGGCTCCGGCCATCGCTTCGACCAGCCGGTTGACCTCGCGGGCGATGTCTTCGCCCCCTGCCGTTTCCTGTGGTCCTTCGCTCGCTTCCCTTGCTGCGGTTTCGCCGTTGCGTTCTTCGTCCATTGCTTCCTCCTATTTGGCGACTTTTCTCTCACCAATACGCCGGAAGCGGGCTAGAGTTGCAGGTTGGCAGCGCAATTGGCTTGCCAACCGCCAAACTCAATGTCCAAGTGGTGGGCGAGGGCGAGCACCATGTCTTCCCGCCAAGGATGCGAGACAATCTGGACGGCGACAGGAAGGCCGGAACTGTCCTGCGCAACCGGTACGACTGCAGCGGGATAACCGGTGAGACTGAAGGGGACGGTGTAGTCGAAACGCTGGGTGTCGCGCGTGCCGATCGAAGGCGCGGTATGGTGGACGGCGGGACAGAGTATGGCATCGTAGTACCGGATATAGTGTAGTAGATTTGTCCTGAACTGGTCCCAGGCGTGGAGAAGCTCGACCACATCCTGGCCGCGCGTTCCAGCCATGTTGCGCCAGCCCCGATCGAGGTCGCGGGCCCCGCCGATGAGGTCCAGCGGACAGTTCTCCACAACCTGAACGCCTGCGCGTGCAAGGGCCTGAGCGCAGCTGCCGACCGCGTTTGAAACCGATGAGGTAACGAGGGAGTCGGGGTCGAAGGGGAAGTAGGCGATGGTCAGACCGTCCAAAGGCAGCTGTTTGGGGTCCATAAGAGGCATGGCGACCACGCCGGCGTCCTGATAGTCGGGTCCGTCGATGACGCGCAGCGCAAGCAGAAGGTCCCCTACGTTCCTTGCAGCGGGTCCGATCTGCGTGCGCTGGTCGGTAAATCCTCCCGGCTGGTTGTAGACGCCAGTGTTGGGTACACGGCCCTGGGTTGGCTTCAGTGCAGTGATGCCGCAAAAGGCGGCCGGAACGCGCAGGCCGCCGCCGGTATCGCTTCCAAGTCCCATAGGAGAAGCGCCGGCCGCGACAAGCGCCGCTTCTCCCCCGCTGCTGCCTCCGGGCGAACGACTGGGATCGCAAGGGTTGCGGGTCTGGCCGACAACCGCGTTCTCAGTGTCATTGCCGCTGCCAGCCGGAGGACAGTTCGTTTTGGCGAGAAGGATCGCGCCGGCCTGTTTCATGCGGGCTACGACGGTCGCGTCCCTTCTTACGGACTGTCTGTTGCGGATTCGCCTGTCGAGACTGCTGACGAGCCCCTCCGCCGCGAAAGTGTCCTTGACCGTGAATGGCAGCCCGTGCAAAGGGCCAAGCTCCTCTCCCTTTGCCTGGATCTCGTCTGCCGTACTGGCCTGTTCCAGCGCGTCATCTGCGACCACAGTCACGGCATTCACGGTCGCGTTGGCCCTGCTGATACGAGCCAGGTAGGCGTCGGCAACCTCGCGCGCCGAAAGTTTCCGGTCGCGAATCGCGCGAACTATCTCCATGGCCGAAGAAGAACAGATCCCGTCCATGGCCGCTATCCTACCCCAACTGGACACGCCAGGGCAACGGTCCCCGCATGATGTCCACCATCCCTGGCGCGGGCGCGCACCGGTTTCGGGATATGTGGAGCATCTGATGACTACTTGCGCGCATTGGTGCAATCGACGTATGCTTTAGCTGGATCGGGAAGGCAATTTTGTCCCGCCGAAACGAGTCATGTTGGCTCTCGGACATTTTCGTCCGTGGGTTGGGCGAGTACGATTGCCCCCGAAGCACTGCCAAGACCGACGCCGCGCCACTGGGGTCCGGACCGCGGCGGCAAGTCGCAAGTCGACCTGGCACCGGTCCCGTGCGCGTTTTTCACGCGTGCAAAGGAGGTTGGAATGGCGGTCGTTACCATTTCGAGGGAACTGGGCTCGCGAGGCACGCGCATTGCTGAAGCGGTTGGAACGAAATTGGGCGCGCCTTGCATCGACAAGGAAGTGCTGGCTGAAATGGCGCGGCGGGCGGGCGTCGAGGTCGAGGTAATCGTGGAGGCGGAAGAGAAGCTGATGGCGCGGGCCGGCGTTGTCAGCCAGGAAATGCGCTCACTCTTTTCGGCCGACCCCAGCCGGCGGACCCGCCCGATGGACCAGAAGACGTACGTTGAACAGATGGCGAACGCGATTCGCTCACTGGCTGAGAGAGGATCGGCCGTTTTCATCGGGCGCGGCTCTCAACTGATTTTGGAGGAGCACGTTTCGGCGCTGCACGTGCACCTCTACGCATCGCCGGAACTGCGCGCCAGGCGCATTCAACGACGGAGAAAAATGGCCGATATCGGTACGGCGCGGCGCATCATTCACCTGGCCGACGAACAGCGGCGAAACTGGTACCAGCGGTTTTTCGCCAGCGCAGACTGGAAAAACAGCCGCCACTATCATCTGATGCTGGACACGGGCCGCATTCCCGAGGATGCTGCCGTGGGACTGATCGTAGACGCGGCGAAGACGGAGCCGCCTGACTGAGGGGTCCTGACATGACTTCGAACGAGAATGACTTGCCGCCATATCGCCGTCCACGTATTGTTGGAATGGTCGAGGCAAGGTTAGAGCGCCCTTCTTTTGGCAGAGAGAAAGCCGTGTACTTTCTCCTGCTATTGGCCCTTGGATTGAGCGCTTGCCGCGGGGATGAAGTCGAGGAAGCCGCCGTCCTGCCGACTTCCACCCCTGTACCCGAAGCCACCCAACCGCCGCCGACACCCCAACCGCCAACACCGACAGCGACAGCTGCACTGCCGACTGCAACCGCTACCGAGACAGCAACGCTTGAACCGGCCGTGACCGCCGAGCCGACAACGGCTGCGGCTGAAGTTGTCATCAGGGGGCAGGTTACCGTTCACGGAGACATGAACGTGCGGGCCGGCCCGGGGACTGAATACCCAATCGTCGGCGGCGCAACGCTGGGGCAGGAGTTTGACGTCACCGGCAAAAACGCCGATGGCAGCTGGTGGCAGATCGACCTGGAGGGTCAGCCCGGGTGGATTTTCGCGCCGTATGTGACTGCGGTCGATACCGAGAACGTGCCGGTGGTCGCGGCAGGCGAGATGGAGATGATGGAGAAAAGGGCCTTCGTAACAGTCAACGGGGATATGAATGTGCGAAACGGTCCGGGCACAAACTACGCTGTCATCGGGCCGGCCACCTACGGGCAGGAATATGACATCACCGGCCAGAGCGAGGACGGCGAGTGGTGGCGAATTGAGTACATCGGTCAGACAGGATGGATATTCGCCCCCTTTGTTGAGGCTGCCGGAGCCGAAAATGTAGCCACTGTGGGCAGTGTCGAAGTTCCGGCCCAGGGCGGAGCCGTCGTGACTGTCAACGGCGAAATGAACGTGCGCCAAGGCCCCGGAACAACCTATGAAATTGTCGGCGCGGCGACACTCGGACAGGAGTTCCCCGTAACGGGCAAGAACGCAGACGGCGATTGGTGGCAGATCGACTTTAACGGGCAGGCCGGCTGGCTCTTCGCCCCATTTGTGACGGCAGCCAACACCGAGAACGTGCCTGTTGCAGGCGGTGGCGAGATGGCCGCGCCCGAGGGAGCACAGGCTACCGTCGACAGTGACTTGAATGTACGCGCGGGACCCGGCACCGAATACGACAGAATCGGCGGCGCCAACGCGGGCGAACAGTTTCAGATCACGGGAAAGGACGAAACCGGAGAATGGTTCCGGCTCGATTTCGACGGCCAGAATGGATGGGTCTTCGCTCTATACGTGACCGCCACCAGCGCGGCTGACGCACCCGTCGTGGCCGCCGAACCCGCGGCGCCGGCAGCGCCGGCGGCGCCGGGGCAAGAAGACCCGCCCGGAAACCCCACGGGCGACCAGGCGGTCGTCACCCACGTCGTGGACGGCGATACGCTGGACCTGCTCTTTGAAGATGGGACCCAGGAAAGGATTCTGCTGCAAGACATCGATGCCCCCGAAGCGGAAGGCGTTGTCGAGTGTTTTGGAGAACAGGCGTCGCTTTTCGCCAGTCTGTTCAAAGGAGAGACGGTTCGTGTGGAGCGCACCGGGCGAGACGAGCTGGGCAGGTTGCTTGGCTACGTCTGGCTGGCGAACGGACGGCTCTTGAACGAGTCTTTGGCAAGGCAGGGTTACGCCAAGTATGACGACTCCGGCACACCGGGCAGCTATGCTGCGCGCATTCTGGCGGCCGCGGAGGAGGCACAGGGCCAGGGAGCCGGCCTGTGGTCCGAGTGTCCGGTTGAAGCGGCCCCTACCGCGACTCCGACGCCTGCCGGGTGAGCCGAATACCGCGGCTGGAGAGGAATCCCGTGGCTTGTCTTGGTTTGCGGAACGGTTACACTCGATATCGAATGGCCCTTCCCGGCAGGGAGGGACCGGCCAGTTCCAGCGGCGCGCCATCGCAGATTACTGCCACGCCGTTGACCAGAACGTCGCCGACACCGGTCGAATACCTATGAGGCTCTTCAAACGTGGCGTGGTCCTGGACTGAATCAGGATCAAATACGACTAAGTCGGCGTAGAATCCCTCTTTCACAAGGCCGCGCTCCTTCAAGCCAAAACGGTTTGCGGCCGCCCCGCTCAGCTTCCAGACGGCTTCTTCAAGGGAAAACAGCCCCTTTCGCACACAGGACCCAAGCAGACGAGCAGCCGAACCGTACTGACGTGGATGGACGGTGGCGTCTTCATGGAAGACGCCGTCGGTTCCCATCATGTACTTTTCGTGTGCCAGGAACGGCTCGACGAAACGGTCTTCCCCGTGGAAAAAGACGAGCAATACAGCCAGGTTTTCCTCGATTAGCAGGTCGCAAAGGGCGTCTGTGGGCGATTTACCGACTGCAGCGACATAGTGGCCCAGCGTCTTGCCCTGGTAGCAGCTGTTTTCCTTGCTCGGCAGCCAAGCGATCTTAACGGCATCCAGATCGGAGGCGTGCACAGGCAGGCTGCGCTCGATGTGGGCGCGCATGTCGGGATCGTGCAGTTTCGGCAGGGCGGCAAAGGGGCCGTCGCGCCAAATCTGGTATGGGAGCAGGTAGTTTAGCAGGGTTGAACCGGCCAGATAGGGGTAGACGTCGAAAGTGAAGTCGACCTCGTGGACGGCTACGCGGTCGACGTAGTCCAGAATGGCCTCGCCATCGGCTTCGCTCGGCGCTTTGAGGTGGGAGATGTGCACAGGCACACCGCCGCGCCTTCCGATCTCGACCGCCTCTTGCAGTGCGGGAAGTATGCCCGTCTTGTAGCGCATGTGGGTGACGTAGGGGGCCTGGGCAGCAGCCATGGGCCGGCAGGCGTTCGCGAGTTCGGCGGTAGAGGCGAAACACTGGGCGGCATAGTCGAGACCGGTGGACAGGGCGCAAGCGCCCTCCTCCATGCCCTGTTCGACCTGCTTCTGAATCAGCTGCATCTGCAGGTCGTCGGGCGCGTCGGAATCCCAGCCGCAGATGAGCGTACGCACATTGGCGTAAGGGAGCTGGGCGATGACGTTCTGGGCGTTGCGGCGGTCGAGGAGCGCCATGTAGTCGGCGAGGCTCTCCCAGCCGCTGTAGTCCTCCATGCGCAGAGCGTTGAGGCCGCGCAGGTAGTAGATCCACTCGCGGGCGGTTCGGCGGCTGACCGGGGCATAGGAGATGCCGTCGGCCATGATCACTTCGGTGGTGAAGCCCTGGCTCGTCTTGCTGACCAGTTGGGGCGTCTTGAGCAGCCAGCCGTCGGAGTGATTGTGGACGTCGACGAAGCCGGGGGCGACAACTCTGCCGGCGGCATTGATGACCTGGCCCGCGTCGGCGTCCTTGAGATCGCCGAGGGCAGCGATCCTGTCCCCGTTGATGCCGACGTCGGCGCGACGACGCGGGGACCGGGAGCCGTCGATAATTTCACCGTCGCGAATTACGATGTCAAACATGAATGGGTCCTTCTGGGTGTTGTGCCGAAAGATTCGCCCGCCCGTCGAATCGCTCGTGGGCGGGCCGGTCTAGGAGTGAAAGTGCAACTGTTTCCATGAAGGGTCTGCCGCGGCAGAGGATTCTAACCGCTGGTCAATTGACCGACTCTCTCGAGGGTATTCTGATAGCGGCGGTCCATCTCGAGCGTTTGCGCTTCCAGGTACTCCTGTTCGGCCCTGCGCGCCGCGACCTCGCCGGGCGCGACCGGCACGTCGACGACCCCGCAGGTAATCTGGTCGTTGCCCCACTGGTAGGCGCAGATCTCACCCTTGCTGATGATCAGGTTCATCCCTACGTTCGCCTCGACGATGGGAACGCCGTTTTCACGCGCCCTGGCGAGGACGGCCTGATTCTGGGACTTGGACTTGCTGCCGTAGGAAGGGATGAGAATGATTCGGGCGCCGTCGAGAACAAGGGCGCGTACGATGTGCGGGTTCCAGCGGTCGTTGCAGATCACGAATCCCGCGCGGCCGATGGGCGTGTCGAAGGCCCGAAGTCGGGAGCCGACACGGTTGAAGCGCCAGGTCGGATGTGTTCCCTCGGCAAGCTGCACCTTGTGATATTTTCCGCAGATCTCGCCCTGTGAGTCGAGAAAGAGCGCACAGTTGAAGGCCTCGTCGCCGATGCGCTCGGCGAAGCCGAAGGCGAGACAGGTCTTGAGGGAACGGGCCAGTCTCTGAAAGCGGCGGATGTATGGGCCATCGATCGGTTCGGCCGCCTCCAGCATGGTGTCCGGCGAGGCCCTGCCTTCGACGATTTCCATAACGACATAACCCTCCAGCGCGCCCTCGGTCGTCAGGATCAGGCGGGGACTGTCCTGGGCGGCGCGGACGAATAGCTCTTCCATGCGGTCGGCGTTGGCTGCCTTGTCCCACTTTTTGGGGCGAAAGGAAATAGCGGCGACTTCTACACGCTCATACATGGGGTCTCCTGGCCATTGCGCTTGTCCGGCGAATCAAGAATACCGACTTGTCATTCAAGAGGATGCCGCTGAAACATAGGCGGCATATAACTTGACGTCCTCGGCGCGGAGGCCGCTGAAGTTCAACCGCAGGCGGACGGGGCCGTCTTCGCACTGCACGGTATCCCCTCCCTGCCAGCTGAGCGGCTGGCAGAGGCCGGACTCGGTCGGCAAATTACAATCCGCTTCGGAGAATCCCGGCAGCGGTTCCAACTTCTCGCTCAAAATCTCCGCAGATACTGCGCTGTGCTCGCTGAGTCCGTCAACATTGAGGGCGACTCTCGCCGGGCTGCCGTCGAGGTCGATGGGCGCAGAGACGACGTGACCCCCCCGTCCGGGCTTCAAGCGCGCGGCGGTAAATGGCTGGAAGTAGCCGAGGCGGTCGCGCGGCCAGCTCGCGACCCGCACGCCGTCGCTGCTCTGTTCGGGCCACGGCGCGTACCAGAAAAGCGTCTCTTCGCCGACCTGTTCAAAGCCCTGCCCCTGCATCAGCGCCGGATAGTTGACAAGGGTATGGCCGTCCGGCAACTCCTCCCAACCGTCCTCGGCCGCGGACACGATCGGGTAGTCGGCGACCGGCTCGCGGTAGTGGAGCGCGTCGTTGCTGACGGCCAGGCCCAGGTCCATCGAAACCAGGCGGCGGTCGTTGGAGGGATGTCCGTTCCACATACCGTAGAAGCCGACAATAACGTTGCCCCGGTTCCACAGACCGGCGCCGAGATGGATCTGTTCGCCGCTGCTGCCGCCGGCGACGGCCGGCCGCGGCGAGACGTTTGAGCGGCGCATGCCCATGCAGGAGGCCTGCGACCAGTTCTCGAAATCGTAGGAGACATAGGTGACCAACTGCCGCACCCCGCCGGCGTGTACGCCGCCCTGCCCGCAGACGTAGTAGCAGCCGTCGTGCCTCGTCCCGCCCGCCATCTCCAACCACGAGCCGACCGGATTGTTGGGCGACTCCTGCCAGATCAGCCCGTTGGGGCTGTACGCCGCGGCGAAACGGTTCTCGTATTTGCGCGACTGGAACAACATCTTGAAGAGACGGCCGGGTTCGGGATCGTCGGGGTCGTAGTAGACGACGCAGCTCTGCACGTGGTGGTTGCCCTGGTTGAGATCGACGAGGTTGTTGCGGCGGTTTCCGTTGTATTCGACCAGACCGAGCTGTGGCTTGTGCCACTTATAGCCGTCCTTGCTGGTTGCGAAGCAGACGCGCTCGAACCAGCCGGGTTCGTCGCCCTGGCCTAGGTACCACATCAGCAGAATGTCGTCGACGCGCACGACGCTCCCGTAATAGACAACGCGGCGGCTGTCGGGCGCGCCTTCTTCGCCCAGCCCGACAGCGACGTGAGTACGGCCGCAGGGTGTATGGTGGCCGTCCAGGTGCAGCTCGACGCCGCACTGCAGCGGCAGGCTGTGATCGTCGAAAGGAAAAAGTACGACTTCGTCCAACTGCTGGCGCGGACCGCCGTTGTGAATGATCATCGCTGACTCCGGAGCGTTTCGGTACCGCCGCGCCCTGCGGTGGGAGGGCCGCGGCGCGCGGTCATTCAGACCACTTCGGGCTGCATGGCGCCGGCGCCGAACATAATGTTGAACCGGTCCCCGTTGGCGGCGACGGTTGCGGCGTCCATATAGCAGGCGCTGAAGGCGCGGCGCGGAATGTCGGTGTTGTTGACCTCGGAGCTGTGGGGCAGGTGGTTATGGAGGAGGACGCACTCGCCGGCCTCCATCTCCAGGAAGACGATCTCGGCGTCGCGTGTCAGCTCCTCGGCCTGTTCCGGCTCCATGAAACCGGAAGGGTTGGAGGGGTTGATGAGGGTGTGGTGCGCGCCGGGAACGATCTGGACGCAGCCGTTTTCAATGGTGGCGGGATCGAGGGCGGTCCAGATAGTAATGAGGGGATCGCGATCGAGATTGCGCCAGCGGTCCTGGTGCCAGATCAGGGGCGTGCCTTCACGCGCCGGCTTGTTCATGAACATGGCGCGGTAGCAGGCGACCGGCGTGGCCTCGCCGTAGACGCGGGCGCAGATATGTCGGAATAACGGTTTCTGCATGTAGGCGAGGAAGTTGGGATCGTATTCGAGGTCCTGGATCTTGCGGTAGCTGAGCGTTGCGCCCTTGTGGCCCTTGGTCTGGGGGCCGGGCTTGCCGGTGCCGGGCTCGCGATCGAGCTGCATGGCGATGCGGCTGTAGTCGAGCGGCGCGCGACCGAGCATGATGTCGTCCATGCGCCGCTGGATGACGGCGAGCTCTTCGTCGCCCAGGACTTTGCCCAGGCGCAGGTAGCCCTGGGCTTCATACTGACGCCATTGTTCGTCGGTCAGTGTCTCTTTCATTGTGCTCTCCCGGTCGGTTCGTTCAACGAGAATCTTTCGTGAGTCTATTCTACAAGAAGAAGCCAGCGGCTGGAATCAGTCGATGCGCGTTCTGATTTTGACCTGCCACACCATGACTTCAGGCGGGTCGATGGTGAGTGCGTAGAGCTTGGTGCCTGGAGCGATGTGAAAGCGGAGCTTGACGTAGAATTCGGACTGGACCAGGTTCGGGTAGCGGCCGCGGCGGCTGTCGGAGACGGGCGGCCAGCCCGGCTTGCCGTTCCAGGAGAGCACGGCGTCGAGCGAATCGGTGCGGACCGGATCGCATTCGGCCGCGGTGAAACCGGGGATCGGCTCTCCGCTGTCGGCCAGCAGCTCGTAGCGGAGCTCGCCGGCGGCGGCGTCGACGTTGACATGAATCTGACCGCCCTCTTCCTGTCGGAAGCGGTGGGTCGTGAGGATGCCGGGGGCGTAGGCGGCGGCTTCGACGCTGACATAGCCGTCGGGGCGCAGGTGCGCGACGCCTTTACCGCGGCGGTTGGGCGTCGAGTAGGCGCCCTGCCAGGGCTGCTCGCTGTAGCCGCCGTGGGTCAGGTTGCCGGCCATGTAGAAAAACCAGAGTTTGCCGTCGTGGAGGACAGGGCCGTCGGCGTAGAGCATGCCTCCGTCCCAAGCGCCAAGTTCACCGCGCGGGATGAGGGGCTGGCGCCAGCGCGTCCAGGCTACGGTATCGCGGCTGACGGCCAGCTGGGAGTCGACGAAGCCGTCGACGCGCGCGGGCATGGCATTGGAGCCGCTCTCCTGGCCCCAGTAGTTTGCCGCGTCGGCGATGGCGTAGGGCTCTGTGAGGTCGGTCAGAAAGGTCTGCAGCATGATGACGTGCAGGCCGCCGACGGTGCGGGCGACGGGGTCGAAGCCGGCCGAGTAGAATTCGGTGCCGGGCGGGTCGAGCAGGTCCTGTTCGATGACGGTGCGCAGGCCGGACCAGTTGAGAAAGTCCTGGCTGTCGCGGCGGCCGAGGACGCGCGTGCGGCGGTTGGAGCCGCGCTGCGAGTAGTAGACGTAGGGGGCATCGGGGTCGATGACGCCGCCGAAGGTCTCGTAGGGGGAGCCGAAGTTGAAGAGCATCTTCTGGTCGCTGTGGCGGTCTTCGGGGTAGAGATGCCAGTCCAGGCCGTCGTGCGAGTAGTAGGCGCGCCAGCGCTCATTGCCGGCCTCGTCGACGCCGAAGGGCCTGTTGTCGATCATTTTCCAGCGGCGGGCGGCATCCTGTTCGCGGGGGTCGCAGATTATGGTGAGGTGGTCGGCGGGCGCGTTGGTGATGTTGTTGCGCGTGGAGCCGTCGAACTTGACGAGCCCGAGCTCGGGTCGTTCCCAGTTGAGGCCGTCGCTGGAATCGAGCGCGCAGAGGTAGGAGCGTTCGCCGTCCCAGGCACGGTAGTACATGCGAAAGCGGCCGGTTTCTTCGTCGTATACAACGCGGCCGGGCTGGGCGAACTCGGAGTCCCAGGGTTGGTCGAAGGGGATGTGGAGCGGCCCGTCGACGGTCAGTTTTTGGGGCTGGTTTAGGACGCGGCGTGCGCCGTGGAGGGACTCGATGAAGTAGTCGTCGATGAAGAGCTGTTTGCCGGGTGAGGGTTCCATGTCGGTGG
Source organism: Caldilineaceae bacterium (assembly GCA_022827195.1). Classification (GTDB taxonomy): domain Bacteria; phylum Chloroflexota; class Anaerolineae; order Caldilineales; family Caldilineaceae; genus Bin5. The sequence goes on along the minus strand of JAJDTL010000004.1, from coordinate 203,388 downwards.
ATTCCTGGCTCCGTTGGAGTGACCGGTTTGAGGCGGTTCAAACTCAAACCGGTAGTTGATTCCTTACTTTCTTCGCCTTATCCAAGTCATTCATGGACAGGTGTCTCTTCTTAGGAGGCGAGCATGCGATTTGGTCTGATATACCTTGCCGCGAACGATGCTCTTGAAATCCTGGTGCAACGCTTTGTCATTCGAAACCAAGACTCTTACATCCGCAACGAGAGCGAGGGCGACGATGTGTTCATCGTCCGACTGTATGTGTCCCTCCAGCGAGCGCTCGATTTGCTCAACATCTGCACGTGACACCAGTTTGAGACTGCCATCCTGCCGCAATCTTTCCAGCAGGACATTGCCTCCTCTCATCCATTCGGCCCTAAGTCTTGAAGTATCCGAATAGACGATTTTGCCATACTGTCTACTTAGCCAACGGTGCACCGGCCTCATATCCTCGTTTTGCGGATCGTCGAACTTGCCGAAGAGATTGGCATCAAGAATTATGCACATCTATTCGTCCTCAAAGCCCATCAGCCGGCTGGACTCTTTCAGGAAAAAGTCTCTGAATCTGGGGGGAACACCTATCATGTTTCCCATCTCGTCGAATGAAATGTTGTGTGCATTGACGACATTCCTCTTTGGTTCCAGGTAAATCAAAGAAACGTCGTCCTTGCTGATGTTGCCTCTCATGATTTCGATTCGGGCGCGGTCAACCATGTAGTCGCTGTGTGTCTCCACTAGGAACGCCTGACCGCCTTGGTTTGCCAACCGAACCAACAGAGACGAAAACTCCGCTTGCGCCTTTGGGTGCAAATGCACTTCTGGCTGTTGCATCAGGTGGTAGGTTGGCATTGTATTTGCATCCGAACGGGCTCGCACTAGCGATTCGGCCAGCACATTAACCAGAATCGGAAAAATCTGGCTTACACCGTACCCAACATCGGAAAAACTTACCGTCGGGCCTCTCACTTTGACCTTTAACTGAAACGGGCCGCTCTTGGTATCTCCTAGGTTCTTCACACTTACCTTGCTAAAGAGTCCTGAACTCTTGCCGAATGCTGCAAGCTGCTGACTCAGTTTCTCCCATTCCGCCGTGTTCGAGACAGCTAAGTTCAGTAGAAAGGTTGGAACATTGCTACCTTCTGGATCCAAGAGTTCGCTAACGGGATCGTAAGTGCGTCTCGGCTTGGACCTTACCGGAGCCGTGCTCAGCGCGATCAGGTTGCCGCTGACTCCGAGCCGAAAGAGGCTCGAGTTGCTGTCAAGTTTCTCCCTCGTAAACTTTGTCAGTGCCATCTCTTGGTCCATGTCGTCCGCATTGCTTCCTAAGGCGAAACTTTGCAGAAGGAAAAACGGTCTGAATGCCCCAGGAGGGAACGACGCATAGATGACATTGAAGGTATAGGTCTTTGCCTTTCTCAAAGCTAATTCACTTTCCCTTCGCGAAGACTGTCTAATCTCAATGCAGATGTCACCGTCGTCGAAACCTATGGCAGTTGCCCCTATGACAGGTTCAATTCCATTTGCTTTTTCGATGAACTCGGCTGAGAGACCAACGCTTTCACCTTCGACGTCAATCGAGAACCCGAGGAGAAAACTCTTGTCAGACTTCCTGCTCCTCCTGACAATGTCCCCAAAAGTACCCATAGAGTATGAACGAGGGTTAAAGTTGACTTCGCCCTTGTCAATAAAATCCGCCAAAACATGAAAACAGGCCAGAGCAGTCGTCTTGCCAGTGCTGTTCTCGCCGACAAGGAAGGTCAGAGGCCGGATTTCAAACGTCTGGCGTTCGGCGAAACAGCGGACCTCCTCGATAGTGAATTGCGTAATATTCACAGTTCGACCTCCAGGCTAAGCCTCGCCGCGTCTTCGGAAGTTCCAGCGCCCTGACGAATGTACACCGCAATGCCTTGAGAAAGCGACTCGAGGACTATGGAAGACTCAACGACAATTGGAGTGTTCATCTTAGCGGAGGCAGAGGCCGGCGAACGTTCAGATGGTACTGCTCCCGAACTGAACGTCAAGGGGGGTCAGCGATATTTTAGAGGATGCGGGCAGGAGAGGCAACTACGGGCGGGACAGGTGTGCGGTCAAAAATTTGGGGGAATCGTCTGACTGGGAATTCATGGCAGAGAAGGCTTAAAATGTGTGCCGGCTTTTGGGAAGGCACTGGAGCAGGCGAAAGATATGTCCCTACCATGGCCGCGGCGGTAGTTGCATTGGGAGCGGCGCGATAGGCCTCTGGTTGCGCCGGGCTACAATGGAAACTACACGCGGTAGGCGGCGCGGTGTCAGAAGGGCGTTGCGGGGAGAGTCCCCCAGCACAAGGAAGGGTCAGAACGGCCCGATCGTCCAAGGGCAGAGGACAGTGGTCAGTGGCCAGTGGCCAGGAACTGCGGGGTCCGGGCATGGCTCCGTTTCTGACCGAAGTATCAGAATCTCTATGCCGACTTTGGGAGTCTCCCCAAGAAGTGGAGAATTTCGGCGGTTTGACGAATGGGCGGCGATTGACTATGATTCCGGCGTTGCCAGACGTATTGCCCCTGAGCAGGCAACGGGCGCTTTGCCAGAAGCTGCCCGCATTTCCATGATTGAACCGGAAACCGACTCCCAAAGAGAGAATGAAGGATGTCACTCACACACTCGCAGAAGATGGCGTACGAGCGGGACGGCTTCCTGTTGGTGGAGGAGCTGCTGACGGAGGCGGAGGTCGAGGCGCTGCGCGTGCGTGCGCACGAGATCGGGTCGGGAAAGCTCAAGCATGTTCCGCCAGAATGGCTGCGCGAGGAGCCTGGGATCCAGGCCGAGGAGGAGGGTGGGCCGAGCGGGATGGAGAGGCTGCGCAAGCTGGAGTTCCTGGCCTGGTACGACGACGTCTACCTGTCGCTGGCGAAGCATCCGAAAATCCTGGCGGTGGTTGAGGAACTCCTGGAGACGCGGGACCTGAAACTGCTGGCAGACGAGATGTTCATGAAGCCGCCGGTGCACGGTTCGGCCAAGGAGTATCACCAGGACGCGACGTCGTGGCCGTGGCTGATCCCACAGGCGTGGGTGACGGCCTGGGTGGCGCTGGACGACGTGACGCTGGAGAACGGCGCGCTGCAGATGGTCGTCGGCAGCCACAAGCTGGGCATGGTGCCAGCCGACTGTGTCGATAAGCTGGAAACCGATGACATCCTGGCGCAGGAGGTGACTGTGCCGGTGAATGCGGGTGGCTGCATCTTTCTGCACAGTCTTTCGCTGCACGCGTCGGCGGCCAACGAGACACAGGACCGGCGCCGCGCGCATGCGATGCGCTACATCCCGTCGAATTCGAAGTGCCTGATCGACCTGGGCGCGATCGAAGGCTACAGGTCGGATTTGCTGCTGATCCAGGGCGAGGCCTCGAACGTGCCGTATGCTGTTTGAGTCAGTCAGGAATCCGAGCCCGAACATGAGAAAAAGACAGTTTCCATCGATCCAGGAACGGGGAAGTGGATATGTCCGGCGCATCGCCAATTGATGTTGGGACCCGCAAGCAGCTGTTCGCCGACGACCACATCATAGGCGAACGGCAGAACGTCTTCCGCACGCTGAATCAGCCGACTAAGTACCACGACAATCCAATCATCGAGCTGGCGCCGCCGCAACAGGTCGGGGGCGACGAGCACGTCATCGTCATGGGTACGGTGATGTACGACGAGGATGAGCGCATCTTCAAGATGTGGTATGAGTGCGCCGACTATCCGTGGTCGTTCAACGTGATCGCGTACGCCACCTCGGTGGATGGCATCCACTGGGAGCGCCCCAACCTGGGGATCATGGAGTTCCGCGGCTCGCGCGAGAATAACTACGTTTTCCATCGCGGCAAGCGGAATGTGACGGCCGGCATATACAAGGACCCGACGGCGGAGGAAGGCAGCCGGCGCTACAAAATGATCTACAACTGTGGCGACGGCGTGGGCGTGGCGTTTTCGCCGGACGGTCTTCGCTGGACGCCGGAACCGGACGTGCGGGTAGCGAAGATCAGCGACAGCCCGCATTCGGTGATGTGGGAGCCGCGGCTGGGGCGCTACGTGGCGCACAGCCGGCACTGGGAGCAAATGGAGTTCGCCGACGGCTACGGTTACGGCGGGCCGCGCGGGCTGGGAACGCGGGTGGTGCTGCAGAGCGAGAGCGAGGACTTCATCAGCTGGACGCCGTACGGGATCATCATGGCGCCGGACGACGAGGACCCGCCCTGGACGCGGCAATTCTACAACATGGAGTGGATGCCGTACGAGGACGTCTATTTCGGCTTCATCGCCGCCTACCACGTGCTGCCGGGGATGGAGGAGAAGATCACGACGGGCCCGCCGTGGATGGATACGATCGACATCCAACTGAGCTTCAGCCGCGACAACCGGACGTGGATGCGGGCGGGGGACCGGCAGACGTTCATTCCGACGGGGCCGGACGAGTATGACAAAGGCATGGTCTATATTTTCCAGCATCCGCTGGTCGTAGGCGATGAGATCCGCTTCTATTATGCCGGCTTCAGCGGGCTGCACTGGGCGACGCGGCGCGCTGAGCCGCAGGGCGGCGTGGTCTGCATGGCGACGCTGCGGTTGGACGGCTTCGTGTCGATGGACGCGGGCGAAGGTGCGCTGACGACGAAGGCGCTGACGATGGCGGGCGGGCGGCTGGTGATCAACGCGGACGCGAGTCTCGGCTCGATTGCGGTTGAAATCCTTGACGAGGAGGGGCGGGCGATTCCCGGTTTCAGCCGGGCGGAGGCCGACGCCTTCGACGGCGACAGCCTGCGCCACACGGTTACGTGGAGCGGCAGCGGCGATGTCAGCTCGCTGCAAGGGCGGCCGGTTGTCGTGCAGTTTCACATGGACCGCACCAAGCTCTACTCTTTTGTCTTTGCCGAATAGCCTGGGGGCGGACTGCGCCCCGGTAATTTCTAACGGTTTGTACGGATTTCCGATTCATTTCATCGAGGAGGAGAACCCTATGAGGAAGTACAGCTGGTTGTTGAGCATTTTACTGGCGCTGAGCGTACTGGTTGCAGCGTGCGCGGGCGCGGCTCCGGCGGATACGGGCGGGGGCGAGGCGATGGCGGAGGAGGAGCCGGCCGCGGAGGAGGAGGCCGCGAGCGGTCCGCAATACGGTGGAACGCTGCGCCTGCTCCTGAGCGAGACCAGCCCGACCTACTATTCGTGGGAGGTATCGATCGCGTTCGACGCGGTGGACGCCAACACGATGACGAAGCTGGTGCCGAGCACCGGCGAAATCGTCGGCGACCTGGCGGAGAGCTGGGATATATCGGATGACGGCCTGACCTACACCTTCCGCATTCACCAGAATGTGCGCTGGCACGACGGCGAGGCGCTGACGGCCGAGGACATCGCGTGGAGCTACAACACGGTGACCGATCCGGAGGCGCAGTCGATCTGGGGCCAGAAGCTGAGCGACATTGTCGGCTTCGAGGCGTACCAGGCCGGCGAGATCGATACACTTGAGGGTGTGCAGGTCGTTGACGACCATACACTTCAGATCACGTTGCAGCGACCCAACGCATTCTTCCCGTCGGTGCTGCCCGACGTCTCGATCTGGCCGAAGCACATCCTCGGCGACGTGCCGCGCGGCGAGCTGCGCAACCATCAGTTCTGGGTTGACCAGAGGATTGGCAGCGGGCCTTTCAAGTACGCACGCGAAGTGCCCGGCGAGTTTGTCGAGTTCACACGCAATGACGACTACTTCAAGGGCAAGCCATACATTGAGACGGTCCTGATGGTGCGCGGCAGCCGAGACGCGCACATCACTGCGTTGGAGGCGGGCGAGGTGGACGGGCCGATGGGCGAGATGAGCCCGCAGGAGGTCGAGCATCTGAATGCGATGCCACACCTGTTCGCCGGCGGCGCGGGCGGCGTATCGCTGCCGATGTTCATGGCGATCAAGCAGACCAAGCCGGAGCTGAACCTGCAGTTCCGCCAGGCGGTGGCGCACGCGATCGATCGCGACGCGATCCTGGAGGAGATCTTCAAAGAACAGGTCATGATGATCGACTCCTTCATCCCCGGCGGCCCCTACATGAAGCCCAACCTGGAGCACTGGAACTACGATCCGGAACTCTCGCGCCAGCTGCTCGAAGAGGGAGGCTGGGACCCGGAACGCGAGCTCTACATCTTCTACTACTACCAGCAGGCCTGGGCGCATGAGATGATGACGGCCATCCAAGCCTACCTGGCCGACGTGGGAATCAAGTCGCGCATCCGCTACGGCGACTGGTCGGTTGACGAGCAGGACTGGTACCTGACCGACACCGCTGACATCGAGATGGGCGCGCAGTCGCTCTTCGGCAGCCCGGACAACTTCATCCAGGTCTCCGGCTGCGAATACGAGTACCCGGCGGGCTGGAACGGGACGCACTACTGCAACGAGCGTTTTGACGAACTGTTCCAGATGGCCAAGACGACGACCGATGAGGGGGCGCGCACGGACGCCTACTACGAGGCGCAGGACATTCTCAACGAGGACCTGCCCTTCGTGTGGCTGTTCAGCAAACCGGCCGGCATCGTCTACAACAACAGGGTGCACATCGAGTCGGACGGCCTCTACATCTGGCGCCGTCAGTTCGAGAAGGACATCCATCTCTGGTGGATCGAGGAGTAGCCGCCGACGGCTCAGTTTAACATTCATTCCGGCGGTTTCGTGCAACTGGCGAGGTACGAATGGTTGCGCGGGACCGCCGGACTTGATGCCGCAATCCTAAGTTCGTCGTTGAACCGACGTATCCCACACCGACCGCGACCGGCTGCGGTTACGGCCGCGTCACTTTCGAAGGCAGTGCCGGTCCTTGGATTCCACGAAGCGCGCCAACCCCGTTTGCGTATGACTGAGGGCAGCGGAAGTGAGTGAGTATATTCTGCGACGCCTGGCGATCAGCGTGCCTGTGCTCGTGCTGATCACGGCAATTATCTTCGTTCTGCTAGAGCTGGCGCCGGGCGATCCGCTGGCGGCGATGCTGGCGCCGGCGCGCGGGGTGGTTGCGCCGACCGAGGAGTATGTTGCGGAGCTGCGCAAGACGTTCGGGCTGGACAGGCCGCCGCCGGTCCGGTATCTGATCTGGCTGGGGCAGGTGGCGCGCGGGAATCTCGGCGCATCGGTGACGACGAGCAGGCCGGTTGTGCAGGAGATACGCGACCGCCTGCCGGCGACGCTCGAGTTGATGGTGATTTCGACGATCATGGCGATCGTGATCGGCGTTACGCTGGGCGTGTATTCGGCGCTGCACCAGTACTCGTTCCTCGATTATATTCTGATGGCGCTGAGCTTCACGTGGGTGTGCGTACCGGCCTTCTTTTTCGCGCTGTTGACGATTTTTCTGTTCGCGATTCATCTCGACTGGCTGCCGGCGGGCGGATTCCGCACGGTGGGCATCGAGAAGTTTTCCCTTCTCGACAATCTGAAGCATGTGATCCTGCCGGCCTTCGTGCTGACGATGGGGAACTTGGCCGAGTACGTGCGCTTCACGCGGGCGAGCATGCTGGACGTAATGCAGTCGGACTTTGCGACGGTGGCGAAGGCAAAGGGTCTGCACGTGCCGACGATCATCTTCCGCCACATTCTGCGCAATGCGCTGATCCCGATCGTCACGCGCGTCGGGTTGAGCGTGGCCTGGCTGTTCAGCGGTGCGCTGATCGTGGAGACGGTCTTCCGCTGGCCGGGGTTGGGCGTGCTGATGCTGCAAGGGGTGATGACGCGCGACTATCCGCTGATCCTGGGCATGAACCTCTTTATTTCGGTTACCGTTCTGCTCAGCAATCTGATCACCGACATCGCCTACGCCTTCATCGACCCGCGCATTCGTTATACATAGCTGTTCCGAACAGTTTTGTGCCGAACCGTACGAAGGCGATCAAGTAGACAGGACGATGATCAAAGAGTCGACCGACACCGCTAGCGGTGGAACGAACGCAGCCGGCGACCTGAAGCGGCGGCGCGCGCCGATCACGCCGACGGGTTACGCGTGGCGGCGATTCCGGCGGCACAAGCTGGCGCTCGCCGGACTGGTCACAATCGTCTTCTTGATTATCATCGCCGTCTTCGCGCCGACCGTGGCCCAGTATGAACCGAACAAGATTAACCTGCGCGAAAAGGAAGACCCGCCCTCGCTGGCCCACTGGTTGGGCACCGATCAGACGGGACGCGATGTCTTGAGCCGCATCATCTACGGCGCACGTATCTCGCTGCTGGTCGGCTTCGCTTCGGCGGCGTTTGTGACCGTCTTGGGGACCGTGCTCGGCGCCTTCATGGGCTACCACGGCGGGGTGGTCGACGGCTTCCTCAGCCGCGTTACGGACGCATTCATGTGTTTTCCGACCCTGATCATCGTTACGGTGCTGGTGGCGATGCTGGAACCTGGGATCCAGAACACGATCCTCGTGATCGGGCTGTTCTGGTGGCCGAGCCTGGCGCGCCTGGTGCGCGGCCAGTTTCTCAGCCTGCGCGAAATGGACTATGTGTTGGCCTCGCGGGCGCTGGGCGCGAAGCCGAATTTCATAATCTTCCGTCATATTCTGCCCAACGCGGTCGGCCCCGTCCTTGTGCAGATGACCTTTCTCGTCATCGGCGCAATTCTGACGGAGGCAAGCCTGAGTTTCCTCGGCCTAGGGGTCAATGAACCGACGGCCAGCTGGGGCAGCATGCTGTTTCACGCGCGCACGCTGCGCATCCTGGAGCAGCGGCCCTGGCTCTGGATTCCGCCGGGCATGATGATCGTCGTCACCGCGCTGAGCGTAAACTTTATCGGCGACGCGCTGCGCGACGCGTTTGACCCCCGCATGGTGATCGAATAGGAGAAGGGGTACTGCTTTCGGAACCCGGACCGCGGAAGTCGCATCTTATGCCAAAGATTTCCGCCGGTCCTGTCGCATTGCGAATTGTCGCCTAATGGTCGAAAGCGTGTACGATTGTCCTGAAACGTCCGATGTGAAGCGTCCGCTGCCCGAGGAAAGCCGGCCCAGCGGAACTGTCAGGGATACTGTCAGAGAGGAGTGTTGAATGGGGCAGAACGCAACACTGGATGAACAGATGCTTCATCTGAAGCTGGACGGCTGGTGCGTTGTCGAAAACGTGATTCCGGCAGACGAAGTCGAAGGCGTGCGCGAGAGCGTGCTGGCTTCGACGCTGAAGCACCAGCGCAGCGACGCGCCGGCCCAGATCGGACATCGCACCGGCCTGATAAACTACAATCAGTCCTTCGCGCCCTACCTGATAACGCCGCATTTTCTGGACGTAATTGAGGCCGCGCTGGGTTCGCCGGTGCGGGTCTCGTTTACGTCGGCGATGATCAACTATTCGGGCAACGCGCGCGGCAATTTGCACGCGGACTGGCCCTTCAACCAGCACAATGCAGGCCACATTCCGGCGCCTTATCCGGACATCGTCGCGCACCTGACGACGCTGTGGATGCTCTCGCCCTATACGCCGGAGAACGGAGCGACGATTATCGTGCCCGGCAGCCACCGCATGGAGACGAATCCGAGCGCGGATTCGTGCAGCCATGACGAGAACGACCCATACCCGACCGAGACCCAGGTGAGCGGCGCGGCCGGCAGCGTTCTGGTGATGGACAGCCGCATGTGGCACGCGGCCGGCGCGAACCGCACCGAGGAGGCGCGCGTGGCGATGGCGATCCGCTTTGCGCCCTGGTGGCTCAATCTGAACGGCCTGCGACCGGGGTCCGGCGAGCGCGCGCGGTTGATGAAAACAACCGGGCTCAATGAGAATGAGGTCGAAGCGGTCAGGAAAGAGGTGTACGCGGGATTGCCGCCTGCGGTGAAGCCACTGTTCGAACATTGGGTGGAGCACTAAATGAACACAGACGAACTTGCAGCCAGCCTGGCCGAGAGAGTCGACCCGGAACGGATCACGCAGCTGACCCTGGACATGGTACGAATTCCCAGTCCGCCGGGCCAGGAGCGGGCAGTCTCTGAGTTCTATGCGAAGGAATTGCGGGACATCGGGCTCGAGGTTGAGATGGATGACGAGTATCCGGACAGCCCCAGCGTAATCGCCCGGTTGAAGGGCAGCGCAAACGGGACGACGCTGCAACTTGACGGCCATACCGATGCAATTGACGTGCCGGGGCCGAAGTCCCGCTTCGAGGACGGTTACATTCACGGGCGGGGCTCGGAGGACATGAAGGCTTCGCTGGCCGCGATGGCCGAGGCGGCGCGCATCATCTGCGAGGCGGGCGTGCAGCTGGAGGGGGACCTGTTGCTGACGGCGCACGGTCTGCACGAGAGCGCCACCAACGAGACGCTGATTTCGCTGATTGAAAAAGGCGTCCACGGAGACGCCGTGATCGTCACCGAACTGGGCGGGCACAATCTGCCGATCGCGGGGATGGGCCTTGCCTTCTGGCAGATCACGCTCAAAGGCAAAGAGGAGAGCATTCACGAGACGGTGACGCCGCCGGGTACGCCCCATCCGGTGATGGCCGGACATCACGCCGTAGGTCTTCTGCAGGAAAAAGCTGCCGAGCTGGCGCAGGAACAGCTGCCCTACCTGGGCACGGAGTCGATATTCATCGGCCGGTTCGAGGGCGGGGACTATTTCAACCGGCTGCCCACGTCGTGCATTGTCGCGGGGACGCGCCGGTTCGGGCCTAAGCGCAGCATGGAGGAGGTCCAACAGGAGTTCGACGAGCTGGCGGCGCGGCTGACCGCGGAGACTGGCGCGCAGGTGGATGTTTGGCTGGATGGCGTACCGGGATACCAGATCGACGAGGACGAAAAGCTGGCACAGGTGATCCGCCGCTCGCATCAACAGGTTACGGGAAACGAGCTACCGCTCGAGGGCACCCGGGCCGCGGCCAATGTGCCCCACTTTGTCCACTGGGGCAACGTCCCCGCCCTCTACTACGGTGCGAGCTACCTGACCGCCCATTCAGACCACGAGCGAGTGGAACTGGCGCAAGTGGTCCGGGCGACAAAGGTATACATCCACGCGATCCTTGCCTATCTGGGCGTTGCGGAGCAGCCAAAATGAGCGGCAAGCGCCAGGTTGTCATCACAGCCAACATATTTCCAGGACCGGTAGCCGAAAAGGCAGGGCTGGACGTAGAAAAGTCGATTCTGGCGCCGCTGGGCATCGACCTTGTCAAGCGGGCCTGCTCGACCGAGGCGGAGCTGGTCGAGGCCGGAAAGGAGGCGGTTGCGCTCCTGGTCGGCAACGTGCCGATTACGGCCGAGGTGTTAAGCCAGCTGCCGCGTTGCCTGGCGATCGTCAAGCCTTCGGTTGGCGTCGACAACATCGATGTCGACGCAGCGACGGCGGCGGGCGTCTACGTCGCCAATGTGCCCGACTACGGCACCGATGAGGTCGCAACGCACGCGATGGCGCTGCTCCTGAACGCGATCCGCCATATTGACGCCTGCGCAGCCGACGTGCGCGCCGGTGTGTGGCAGCCGAAGCCTCCCTATCCGGTTCGACGCAGTTTCGGCCGCACGCTGGGGATCATCGGCTTTGGGCGGATCGGGCGCTCGGTTGCCCAAAAGGCGACCGGATTTGGCTGGCGGCTGCTGGCATGGGACCCGTACGTCGACGAAAGCGAGATGCGCGGCCGCGGTGTCGAGGCGACAGACTTTAACACGCTGCTGGCGGAGTCCGACCTTGTAACGCTGCACCTGCCTCTGACCGAAGAGACGCATTACCTGATCGACGCAGCCGCACTGGCAAAGATGAAGCCGACCGCGATCCTGGTCAACACGGCGCGCGGCGGGGTCGTAGACTCGGACGCGCTCTACCGGGCCGTCGAGTCCGGCCAGATCGAAGGCGCAGCGCTGGACGTCGTAGACGTGGAGCCTCCCCCGCCGGACCACCCGCTCCACCGCACCGATCGCATTCTGGTCACCGCGCACGTGGCCTGGTATTCGCAGCAGGCCTTCGAGGACCTGCGCGTAAAGGCGGTGGAAGAGGTGGCGCGCGTGCTCCGCGGCGAACTGCCGCTCAACCTGCTGAACCCTAATGTTCAACCGAAAACAGTTTCCTGAGAGGAGCGGGACTTCCTGCCAGGCGCGCGGGCGCAGCAGCCATGAATCCAAGCTGCACTGATCTTGAGAACTCGTAGTTCATAGAGGGAGCCGTACGGGAAAGCGGGTGCGACCAAAGAATATTGAATGGAAAACACGAAATCTCGTGCAAAAGACAGCAGCGCAAGTTGCGATGGAGAGACGACAGGCGCTAAGCCACCCAAATAGGCCCCAATCCAGGCAGGAGACCTGAGGCCTTGCTTTGCGGTAACCGCTATGCCAATTCAACCGGGGATATCCGTTCGGAACAGGCTAAGAAAAAAATGGGTCGACTCGACCTAACCGGACCTGACCGGCCATCGCGCGACGCGTGCCGCATCAGACAAACGCTTGTAGTACCTGACAAACATGACTGACGACACATTGGCCACACTGCCGGAAAGCCAGCCCCGCGGACGCTGAGGGCAGGCTGGACATGAAAACAATCTCCCGAACACAAACAATTGGAGAGACCGAGTATGGCCCGGCAATTTGAACTTATCTTTACGAAACGAAATGTGAGAGGGGTCGCAACCCTGCTTGAGGCGGAGGCGCCGCTCACCTGCGAAGCGTTCTGGAACGCGCTCCCGCTGGAAGGGGACGCCTACCACGCGCGCTGGGCCGGACGGGAGGTCTATACCCTGGTGCCGCCCTTTGGGACCGACCCCGGCAAGGAGAACGCCACGATCCTCCCGATTCCCGGCGACCTGCTCTACTTCGAGCTTAATCCTGCGTCAATCGATTTTCCACCGGAGCGGCGAACGGGCGAACCGATCATCGACATCGCGCTCTTCTATGGACGCAACAATTTTCTGCTCGGCCCTGACGGCTACGCGCCCGGCAATCTGTTTGCTACGATCACGGAAAACCTCGAAGGTCTGGCCGAGGCCTGCGAGAGTATCTGGCGCGAAGGATTTGTTGGCGAGCGCATGGTGATGCGCCGGGTGGACTAACAGACCGGTTTCCGTGGAAACCGGCTCGGACCAGGAGGAAGGAAATGTCAGAGGGCAATGCGAATTCAGGTGTCCAATCTCTGGAGGAGGGAACGGCGCTGCCGAAGATGGTCGCCGCTCCGCCGGGGCCGAAGTCGCGCGAGCTGGCCGGACGCCTGAGCGAGGTTGAGCCGCCGACCAGTTCGGTGATAGCGCGCGGGCAGACGCCGGTATTCTGGGAACGCACGCGCGGCGCCAATATCGAGGACGTAGACGGAAACCTCTACATCGACCTGACGGCCGGATTCTGCGTTGCCACGGCAGGACACAGCAACCCTCGCATCGTGCGCGCGATCGCCGAGCAGTCGGAGCGGATGATGCACAGCCAGGGCGGGCTGAATCCGAACGAGAACCGGGTCCAGCTGGCGGAAAAGCTGGCTGAGCGGGCGCCGGGCGACCTCTCGGTGTCGCACATCGCCAATACGGGCGCGGAGGCGGTCGAAACGGCGCTCAAAACGGCACGAATTTACACGGGCCGGCACAAAATCATCGCCTTCCAGGGGGGATTCCACGGCAAGACGACCGGCGCGCTCTCGGTCTCATCGCAGAACTACTACCGAGGGCCGTTCCAGAGCATGCTTCCGGATACGGTGCACGTGCCGTACGCGTATCCCTACCGCTGCCCGACCCATTCGGAAGAGGACGAGTGCTTCTTCTGTGACGGGGGCTACCTGGAGCATGTGCTGACGATGCCGGACTCGGGTGTAGCCGACGTGGCGGCGATCATCATGGAGCCGATCCAGGGCCACGGCGGCTGGATTGTGCCGCCGCAGAAGTTCGTGCAGAAGGTGCGGCAGCTCTGCGACGAGCACGGCATTCTGCTGATTGCGGACGAGATTATCACCGGTTTCGGGCGGACTGGGAACTGGTTCGGCATGGACCACCACGGCGTTGTGCCGGATATTATCGTCGCGGGCAAGGGCTTGGCGAGCGGCTTCCCGATATCGGCGACGATCATGCGGGCCGAGGTTGCGGATGCCTGGGGGCCGATGATGCACACCAGCACATTCCTGGGCAACCCGGTGGGGTGCGCGGCGTCGCTGGCGTCGCTGGCCGAAATCGAAGAGAGGGAGCTGGTGCAACGCGGCGCGACGATGGGAGAGTATTTCATCTCCAGGCTGCAAGAGCTGCAGCAGGAGCACCACCTGATCGGCGAAGTGCGCGGTGTCGGCATGATGGTGGGCGTAGAGTTTGTGCGCGATCGGGAGACGCGCGAACCGGCCACCGAAGAGGGGGCGCGCGTGGTGGAAGGTCTGCTGCAACGCGGCATAATCGCGACAAATTACGGCGGCTCCTACCACAATGTGCTCAAGATGTCGCCGCCGCTGGTGATCACGCAGGAGCAGCTGGATCGGGCGATCGAGGCGCTGAACGAGAGCCTGTCGGCCGTTGAGGCTGCATTGTAGAGGCACACACTGAACGGGACGCGCCCGTCTATCCTCGACCTGCAAGCAGGAAGCGACGTCATGCGAATCGGTGTTCTCTATCCCATGCATTCGGCTGAAGACGACTACCCGCGCCTGGCGGCCATGCTGCAGCCTGGGGTGGATGCCATCGTCGAACACACCAGATCGTCCGACGTCCATTCGTTCGAGGAGTGCCGGAGGGCCGGCGATTGGGAGCGCCTGAAACCGGGCGTCGAAGCGCTGCGGTGCCGGCAAGTCGACGTCTGCATTTGGGCATGTACGAGCGGCAGCTTCGTTTACGGTTTGGCCGGGGCGGGTGACCAGGCCCGGCAAATTGGCGAATGTCTTGGTGCGCCTGCTACGAGTACTTCGCTTGCCTTCGTCGAGGCTGCCCGTGCACTTGGCATCCGGCGGGTGGCGGTTGCCGCAACCTATCCGCACGACCTGGCGGCGGCATTCGTAGACTTCCTGAAGGAAGGCGGGATCGAGACGCTGCACCTGGGATGCCTGGGCATCTGGACTGCGGGAGAGGTCGGCGAAGTCGGCGGGGACGAGGTCGTCGAATTCGTGCGCGCCAACGACCACGACGATGCGGAGGCGGTCCTGGTCCCCGATACCGCGTTGCACACGGTGACTGTACTGGATAGACTGGATGCGGCGATTGGCAAGCCGGTATTGACGGCCAACCAGGTCTCCATGTGGGAGGCGCTGCGACTGGGTGGAGCGCTGACTTGGCAGAGCGGGTTTGGGCAGCTCTTCGACGCGACCCCGACATCGGTGGGATAGCGATGAACAGGCATCCGTTCCGTGCGTATCACCGGGACGATATGACGGCGCTCGGGCGACTTTTCGAGCGTGCCGACCGGCATGACGGCGTCGCGCGCGCCCTGTCGCCCGCGGACGAAGACGAGCTGCCGCTCTATGCGTTCGCGCCGCGCTACCCTTTAGGCCTTGAACGCGGCATCACGACGGCGGAGGTGCGCAGCCGTCTTGGCAGCTGGATTGCCCAGCTCGAACGGCACATCCTTGTCCTGCCCGATCAAGACCTGGTGAATGCCTGTATAACGCTTAGCCCGGTTGGTTCGGCAAAGCGGTGGATGCTGGACTGGGTGGTGGAGCCGGCCAGACGTGAGAAGGTTCCGGCTGAAGCGATCCTGGAGGCGGGACTCGGCCGGATCGGGAAACTGGCGGCAAACCTGCTGCGCTCGACCTCGCATAGAGGCTTGCCAGACGCGCAGGAAGGCCAGCAGACTTATTGCGGGGTTGAGGCGCGCGGACTGATCGAAGACGAGGAGACGCGCGGCGCGCTGAACAGGGCTGGATTTGCAGGGGTGAGGTCGTTCGCTATTCTGGCGCGCGACCTGGACAGTGCGCCGTCGGTGGCGGAGAAGGAACCGCGCGAGTCGGATGGCATTGCGCTTCGAACGTACAGGGGAGGCGACGCGCCGCCTTGGATTGATGCGTTCAACAGCGCGTTTTCCGATCACTGGGGTGGATTCTACTATACCGAGGAAAGTTGGGGCCGGCACACCGCTTCTTCTCGATTTGAGAAGGAGATCAGTGTCGTGGCCGACGCAGGCGGCGCCTTTGCCGGCATCTGCCACTGTGCCCCCAGCCTCAATCCGAAGGAAAAGGGCCTGGCCCATCTTCACATCCTCGGCGTGCAGCCGGCGTTCAGGAGACGCAGCCTGGGCTATCTTCTGATGGTGGAAGCGCTGCGCCGTTTACGCGAGAACGGATTCAGCCGCGTCGAGCTGGACATGGACACGCTGAACTCGAAGGCGCTGCCGCTTTACGAGAGGCTTGGCTTTCGCCAGCAGGAGGTGATCACCCTGTATCATAGACAGATAGCGGTCGACCTTACACCGACGGCGTAATGCGGCTCGTTTCTACCGTTCAACGTTGGTGAGATTCCAGGGCCGGTTCGAAGACGTCTTTCCGAGCTACCTTACGACACGAATTCGAGGAATTCAATGGCAGACTACAGAGCTGGTATCGTCGGCTGCGGACACATCGCCCAGGTTCACGCCGAAGGTTACCGGGCGACGCCCGGCGTAACACTCGTTGCCGCGGCAGACATCGTGCCTGAGGCCCTGCAGGCATTCGGCGAAAAGTGGGGAGTGGAGGGGCGCTACACGGACTACCGCGAGATGCTCGCGGGCGAGAAGCTGGACATCCTCAGCATATGCACGCGCAACAATCAGCACGTCGAGCCGACGCTGGCCGGCGCAGACGCCGGCGTGCCCGCAGTCTACTGCGAAAAGCCGATGGCGATGAACCTCGAGCAGGCCGACCAGATGGTGAATGCCTGCCAACGGGCCGGTACAAAACTGATCGTGGACCACACGATGCGATTCGAAGCCAACTATGTTCATGTCCAGGAGCTGATAGACCAGGGAGCGATCGGAGAGCTGCTCACGGTTGAAGTGGCGACTATCGGCGACCTGGGGGAGCTAACGCACAACGCTACGCACAGTTTCGACACGCTGTGCATGTTCGGCGGCGAGCCGGAGTGGCTTTTCGCCGACCTGGAGCGCAATGTCGAACGCAACAACGAGAGAGAGGACCTGTTCGCGCTGGTGGGATTCGCAAACGGCGTTCGAGGAATGCTGACCTACGGCGGCTACACCAACTACCGCGACGAAGCATTCGTCTGGGAAGGAACCGATGGCCGCATCGAGGCCAGGGCGCGCAACGGCTGGCTGCCCAAGGTGCGTATCTGGACGCACAAACGTCCGGGCGATACCGAGTTTCGCGATGGCGAACCCATCCCCACGCGCGAAAACAGCCCCTACACGAACGGTATCGCCGAGGTGGTGGCCTGCCTGAGCGAAGACCGCCAGTCCGTTTCGGACGGTAAGGCCGGCCGCCTTGCGCTGTCGATGACGATGGCCGCCTACGAGTCACGGCGGCAGGGCGGGGTGCGCATCCGCTTCCCCTGCGACGTACGGGAATCGCCGCTGGACATGATGCTCGAAAGCGGAGAACTGCCGAGGATTTGGGGCCGCGGCATCAAGCAGTGGACATAGAAGAGGAACATAGAAGAGGAGTAGACTGATGAGCCTTTTGCGCCACGTGGCATTGCGAACAAAGGACCTGGAGAGATCACGCGCCTTCTACGACAAGGTGCTGGGCCTGAAGTTCCTGCGTTACGTCTACGACGAGAACTATCCGCCGGGCTGCTACCTTTCGGACGGCTCGGTCAACATGACGTTGATCCAGTATGTGGGCGAAGAGAGGCCGCCGTTCGAGCATGAAGGCGAGTACATTCACCTGGGTTTCATCGTCGAGGACCTGGAGGAGACCTATCATCTCCTGCGCGCCGAAGGGGCGGAGATCCTGGTTGAGGATGTGAAGGTGGAGAAAGCGTTCGACTACGACCATATTCCCGAGGGGTCGCTCAAAACGACCGACCCGGACGGCAATATCCTCGACATCACCGAGCGCAAAGATGAGTGGGACGGGGTCAAGCTCTAGACAGTCCTGCACGGGACGCCGCCTCCGTATGGGCGTGGAACTTGAAGGGGATTCGCGGGACGCTTTGATCGGCGGCGGCTTGGCCGGGCTTCAGGCGGACCGACATCAATCGGTCAACCAACAGATTGCGGAGGCATTCAATCATGAGAATTGTCCTGTTTGAACACGAGGACCACACGCACGTCGGCATTGCAACCAATTTCGGGATTCTGGATTTCACGCGCGCTTTTCAGGCGCAGCAGCTGATCCAGCACGGCCAGGAGTGCCCGGAGCACGTTACGGACATGGTGGCGCTGATGCGCGCCGGTCTCTTCAACCGAGAGACGTTTGAATCGGCGATGATGTTTGTTGCCGAGCATCACCTGGAAGCTGCAATGACTGTGACCGATGCCAAGCTGCAAACGCCGATCCCGCAGCCGGGCAAACTGGTGGCGCTGGGCGGCAACTTTTCGCACCCGGGCGAAGAGGACCCGGACGAGCCGCCGCTCTTCTTCAAGCCGACCTCCTCGATCATCGGCCCGGACGAGCCGATCGTTTTCCGGCGCGGCCTGGAGGTTGCCGAACCGGAGATCGAGCTGACCGTCATCATAGGAAAGCAGGGCAGCCACATCTCGCAGGCCGACGCGATGGAACACGTGGCCGGCTATACCCTGCTCAACGACATGACCGCGCGCGACCTGCAGAATGTCGCTTTCGAGGTGCAGCGTCCGTGGTCCTATACCAAGGCTATCGACACATTCACGCCGATCGGGCCGCACGTCGTTTTGCGGGACGCTGTGAAAGACCCGCACAACTTGGCGATGACGATGCGCGTCAACGGCGAAGAGATTGAACACGCCAATACGAACACGATGCTTTTTCAGGTCCCCGTCCTGATCGAGTATATCAGCCAGTACATGACGCTGGAGCCTGGTGACATCATCGCGACGGGCACACCGGTGCATCCGCCGGGGCTGAAACCGGGCGACACGGTCGAGCTGGAGATTGAAGAGATTGGGGTCCTGAGCAACCCGGTTGTTGCCGACAGCTGAAACGGGAGGGCGAACATTGCCTAGCTTAGAAGTCGCAGGCGGCGTTGAGCGATCGGAAGAGTCGCTGATGCAGGCGCCGGTCGATCTGGCGGCCCTGGGTATCGAAGCATCGCAGATCGAGCAACGCCAGGTCGGGTTCTGGGTGGAGGAAAGGCCGGCCGGCGGCGAGGCGGTCAACCTTCCGGCGCAGGTCGAGCTGCCGCCAGACGGCGCGGGTCGGTCGGTTCTGACCTGGCTGGCGCCTGGCACCGTAGCGACGCCGCGGCGGGTAGAGCTCAAAATCACGGCGCGAGAGGAGGGGGGGACGCCGCCGTTCCCGGCCGTCCAGGTCTTGCCGGACGTGAACGACCGCGTCTGGGTGCGTTGCCGCGGCCGCGATCTGCTCGGGTACTACCACGGCGGAAGCTACCGAAAGCCGTTCTTTTATCCGGTCAACGGGCCGGGCGGCAGCTCGTTGACGCGCCTGGGGCACCCGCGCGATTTCAGCGGCGGCCACGACCATCACCGTTCGCTCTGGGTCGAGCATGAGATCGTGAACAACGTCAGCTTTGAGACGGAGCACCTGCACTTCTTTGCCGGTACCGACTCGCGGCTGGTCGGCATCGGACGCATCGCGCAACGCCAATTCCTGAGACAGGAGGATGGCCCGGTCTTCGCGCGGTTGGAGATGGCGTTGGACTGGATGAGCCATGAGGAGAGGGCGCTGCTGAGCGAGAGGCGTTGTGTGCGGGTCTATCCGCTCGCGGGCGGCGAGCAGCTGATCGACTTTGATCTGACTTTAGAGCCTCAGGTCGAGCAGGTGACATTCGGGCAGTCCACCTTCGGAATCCTCGCCGCGCGCGTGGCCCACTCGCTGGAGGTGATGCGCGGCGGCGGGCGCATCCTCAACGCACGCGGCGAGTTGAACGAGGCGGAGGTGCATCGCCGTCAGGCGGAGTGGTGCGACTATTCCGGACCGGTCAGCGAGAGCGAAACGAACGGCATTGCCATTCTCGGCCACCCGGAAAACCTCCACTTCCCCAACTACTGGCATGTGCGCGACGACGGCTGGATGTGCGCGGCGCCGTTCGCGCGCCATGCCAAAACGATCAACAGAGACGAGACGCTGCGATTTCGGTTTCGGGTCTATGTCCACGACGGCGACGACCCCGACCGCATCGCGGCGCGCTTCGAGGAGTTTGCGCGCCCGCCGAAGATCGCGCTGTCCACAGGGTCCGAAGGCTGAGCAGCCGCAAAAGGCAGGTCGATATGACGCAGCACAATCTGACGCTGGGGGCAATCTACCCCGACGACATGTGGATCGATAGCGACATAAATCGCATGTTGGACGAGTTTCGCAAATTCCTGCCGCAGGATGTGCCGATGGTTACGGTCCGCACGCACGTGCCGATGTTCCTGGAGGAGGACGGTGAGCCGGAGGACGATGCCAGCGTCGAGCTGGGCAGGTGGCTGGCGGAAAACGGGGATATCGAAACGGCTGCGGCGCGTCTGATGCGGCTCGAGCCCAGCCTGTTCGCCTACTACTGCACGACGGCAAGCTTCGTTTCGGGCGTGGCCGGCGACGAGGCGCTGAAGCAGCGGGTGGAGGACGCGACGGGGCTGCCCTGCACGACGGCGAGCAGCGCGATCGTGTGCGCGCTGCGCCATTTGGGCATCAGCCGGGTGGCGACCGCCTCGCCGTACATGGAGGACGTGAACCGGGCGCTGGGCCGCTACCTGGCGGAGTGCGACATCGAGGTGGTGAACAGCAACCCGCTGCACCGCCTGCAGGACCACGGAATCGTGCCGCCGTCAACCATTCGCGAGGCCGCGCGCATAGCTGACGTGCCCGAGGCGGAGGCAATTCTGATCAGCTGCACCGGTCAGAAGACGGCCGACTTTATCACCGACCTGGAAGAGGAGATCGGCAAGCCGGTGATTACCTCCAACCAGGCGACCGGCTGGCAGGCTCTCAATATGCTCGGCGTCGAGCCCTGCCTGCCGCGACGCGGTACACTATTCGAAAAAAGATCGGACACAAACAACTCGAGGAACGAACCGCATGGCCCGCAAAATTGAGATCTCATTTGAAAAACACAGTGCCCGCGCCGTGGCTGAACTGGCCGACGACGCCGCGCCTCTGACGGCCGATGCGGTCTGGAACGCACTGCCGCTGTCGGGCGCGGCCTATCATGCCAAGTGGGCCAACAACGAAGTGTACATTTTGACGCCGCCGTTCGCCGAGCAGGAACCGGGAAAAGAGAATGCCACGGTTTTCCCGATTCCCGGCGACATTCTTTATCTGCCGGTGCCCAAGGGGACTGTGGTCATGCCCGAAATGCTGGAGCAGTGCCGCAGAACGGGCCTGATCGACCTTGCCATCTTCTACGGGCGGGACAACTACCTGCTGGGGCCGGACGGTCACATGCCGGGTAACCTGTTCGCCACCATCACAGAGGGGCTTGAGGAGTTGGCCGCGACGTGCCAGGACCTTTGGCGCAACGGCGCAGGCGACGAACGCATGACCTTCAGCCGGCTTGAGGAGTAACCGGCTTTCCCTTCGAAAACTACCGGCGGTCCGAATAGACTCGGTCCGCCGGCCTTCTCCGGACTCAGTCCTCGTACATCTCTTTGGTCATCCGATGGCGCGATGTAAATGAGGCATCCGGCGGCAGCGGCATCAAGCCGCCCACCATTTCGCTGCGCCGTCCCATGTGGGCCGACTGCGGCTCGGTTATGCGCGCCAGTTCGGCGTCAGTGATCGGGAGCGTGTAGCGGACAAGGGGCGTGAAGCGCTGAAACTGCTCGGCGTAGGCGACGAGGGCCTTGTTGCCGTAATGCCCGTCTGACGATTCGGCGCGCTTGCGGGCATACGCGCCGCCGTAGTACTGGCTGGCGATCTCATCCAGGGCGCGCACCTTCTTGTCGATCACGTCGGTGATGTCGATGTACACGTCGGCGCGGGCGGTCCCGGCGTATTCCAGACTGTCGTTGCCGACGTAGGCCATCGGGTTCATGAAATAGATGCAGGGAATGGGATGACGCTCCTGGCGGCCGCGGCCCGAGCCCTGCGCCTGCTGCCAGGCGTAGAGCGCGCACTGGCCGGTCGAGCCGTGCATCTTGAAGCCGCCGCTCTCGAACGGCTGGTGCGTGATCATAAGGTCGGGCTTGACCGCGCGAATCACCTCGGCGATGGCGTCGATCTTGTCCTGCGTGACAAGAACGTCGTCGTCCTCAAAGCCGAGATCGCGCACGTCGTCGAAGCCGAGTGTCCGGCACGCCCGCCGCACCTCCTCCAGCTTCTCCTCGACCGCCTGTGCGACGAACTGCTCCACGTCCAGATCGGCGCCGGCCCGGCGCTTCTGCTCGCCAAGCTCCCAGTGGTGGGAGCGCACGCCCGTCGTAAGAATGGCCGCGGTTACGCTGTCGCCCTGGTCGACGTGGTGGGCGAGTGTGCCGCCGGCCATATCGAAGCTGTCGGCCGGATGCGCCGCGACCAGAAGAATCTGTATCGGTCTGCTTGCCATGAAGGACTCCCTTGACGTGGATGGGCCTTGCGCGGCCTTGCGGCTCAATTGAGCGGTGGGAAGAATGTGAGATCGGCCCCGAAGTTGGACATGGCCGCCACGGAGTCGCCGCGCAGCTGCACGCCAATCTCGCGCGTCCGGTGCTTCAATACGATTTTCGACTCAGCCAGGTTGAATTCGATCGCAACCCATCGATTCAGTTGCGGGCGGCTCAAAACAAGGTAGCCGTTGCTCCACTGGAGCCCGCTCCCGACCCCGTCTACCCTGACCGAATCGGGCGTAACCCAGGTGGGGATACGGACGTAGAGCGGGCCCGGTCGTTTGACGCGCACGCGCAGGCTCCCGTTTGTATACGGGGACTCAACCGCAACCGCGTCAGTTTCACGATCGAAGAGCAGGTGCACCCAGTGCCCGGCGCGGTCCGACACCACCGTCTGCCGCAACGCTTCGCACAGTGACGCCACGGCCCCACCGACAATGTCCATGTTGAAGCTGATCCTCGTCGCGTCCAGCGGCTTATGGCCATAAGGCGCGGGAAAGCCGAACGCGCCCAGATGCCGCGCGGCGACATCCCTTTTGCCATCCTCGTCTTGCGGGTTGTCAGGCTCGCGAATGAAGGAGGTGTCGCGCAGCTGCGAAGGCAGCAGATGGCAGCGCAGAATCCTTTCGGCGTCCTCAAAGTATTCCGGGTACCCCCACTTTCCCAGAATCAGCGCCGTCTCGACGATGTCGCCCGTGTTGTTGACCTCGCCACGGTCCGGGTCGACGCGGTCGGCGCTGCTCTCGATGACCCAGCCGATCTCGTCGCGGATCTCGTTCAGTCCGTTGTCGTAGAATGCCCTCACCCTCTCCATCAAAGGCGCGTCCCGGTTCAGGTCGGCCAGCTGGGCCAGTGATGAGAGTACGCAGGTTGTCGAATGTGTATGCGTGCCGAACGACTCCCGATCGTATCCGCCGCCGGGCAGGAAGAACTCGTCGGTGGCCTTACGCGCCAGCTCCAGTGCCAGGTCGAGCGCGCCCTTGCAACCCGTGTAGCGATGCAGCTTTACAAGCGGGCCGATCGCGCGGGCCAGGCCGGCAACGAATGTCGTGGAATGGAAGTCGATCTCGTCGCCCAGGGCGGCCCTGTCCCACCCTTGTTCCCGGTCCCACAGCCGCTGGATCGCCTCGATGCTTGCTTCGGCCGTTGCCAGGGCCTGCTCGGAGCCGCGGAAGCGGGCCAGCGCGTAGAGGGCGTGAAAGCCCTCGCGTACATCGTGGGGAGAGAAGTGCTTGAGCCTGCCGCCGATGCGGTCGCGGTTGAGCGGCAGCGAATGTTCGCCGGAGTAGGACAAAAAGGCGGCGCGCGCGTGCCGGTCGATACAGCCCTCGTCGATATAGACGCCGGCTGCGTCTTCGGCGCTCAGGAGCGCGTTCAGATGACGCCCCGGAACATGGGACTCGTTATGCGTCGAGCTGAAACTCAGCCTCGCTTCCGGCCACACCTGCGAACCGAAAAAGGGAACGTCATCGTCATCGGCGTTGAAGACGGAACACATCGTCCGGCAGCCCAGCCGGATCGCTTCTCTGATATCCGCCGTGTTGACGTCGGCAAGCATCGTCACCTGATTCTCCTTGATTTGACTCAGGACCGCGCCTGAAACTGGAAGCCATATAGAGTGGACTCGAGCAACGAGAACTGGACCCGCACGGGCCTGTTCCACAGTTGACGCAAATCTGGCCCGCCTTCCCAGGCCGCCGTATGCCAGATCTGCGAAGACGGCGCGTGCAGCGGGACCGACTGTTCCAGGCTGAAGCCGGGATATGGATTGAGTTCGGAATCGAGCAGCGCGACGCGCAGCGAGCCATAGGCGCAGTCGGCGTTGACCCGCAGCACGTCGCCTTCGAATACAAACTGCTTCGTAACGACCTGACCCAACTCATACTTGGGACGAAGTGCGGCCCAGCCGTCCTCGCGCAGCACGAGGCCTCCGATGCCGCGTTGCGCAGGCGCCTCCCGCCGAACCTTGTCCATCATCGGACTGCCCATCCCGTGGCTGCTCAGCTCCTCGATGTGATTGCGGGAAGCCCGGGATGACGCCGCGGGCGCATGGTTGGAGACGCCGGCGGGCCTCGTGTCGCGCTGCTTGTGCGGAAAGGCGGAGTACGCGATCACCATTCTGCCGTCACGCAGCAGGTAGTCGGATACGGTGTGGGCCAGGTAGCCGTAGTCCTGGCTGCCGGGCGGCCCGTTGTCCGCCCAGGGCCGGTAGCCGTCGGCGCGAAAGAAGCGATGCCCGTCGCGGCTGGCGTACAGGGCGGCTTTTACATGGAACTGATCGCGCTGGTTGCTGCCGTCGCGATTCACCAGCCATTGGTGCTCGCCGTGCGCCTCCTCGACGATGCCGATGTAAAGCCCCCCTTCCTTGCGCACGGACATCGTGTGGAGCTCGACGTTGGGGCCGACGCCGGGGTCCCAGTCGCCCGAAAGGATGACCTGTTTGGGCGACCAGTTGATGAAATCGACGCTCTCCTGGCGGCCGATCGTGCGGATGTGCAGGTGGCTGGCGAACGCGTGCGAGGCCTGCGAGTAACCGACCCACATGCCGCAGGCATCGTCCCAGATGACGCGCATCTGATGGTGATGGCGGAAGGGCGTGTCGTCGCTTATCACCCGCCAGCAGATCCCGTCCGGCGAGGCGGCGACGCGCGACATGACGCGATTGCCGCGGCGGACGGCCTCCATCGATGGGTTGTAGACGGCCAGGAACTTACGCGACGGGTCGCTCCTGTCCTGATTGAGAACAATGGTGCCGTTGTCGAAGTCGCGCATGACGATATTCGTCCGCTGCTGGTCCGCGAACGGCTGACAGTCGTCGCGCATCGGCTTGTGCCACTGCAGCGCGTCGGCCGATTCGGCGTAACAAAGCACGACCTCGGTCCCTTGCGCCGAGTTCGTGTTGCCGCTCACCAGCGTTTTGTACCACATCTTGTAGAGACCGTCGTCCGGGTCGTACAGGGCCGCCGCCGGGACACAGGTGAAGTGGTAGCGCTCCCAGGGCAGGTCCTCGTACGCGATGAGAGGGGACGCCGCCTTGTCCGGCCTCACGATGATCCGCTCCGCATCGATCAGTTCATCCAGAATGTAGTTGTCGAGGAAGAGTTGCTTTTGCCTGCCGATATGCTTGAATGGGAGGCGGTAGGGCGGATTGAAATAGGGGTAGGTGCGGGGCTCCACGGGCCGCTCACCCGCCCAGGTCTCCTCCATCGCCCGGTTCGTGTCGACGAGTTCGGTCTCGCTTCGCGCTTCTGGAGCAAGATGCACATCGCCTTCGGCCATTGCGTCCTCCCGGACAAAAAACTGTGGCGGTTCATACGGGAAAACTGTCCCAAGGTACAGCTCACCCGCCTGCGGCGTAACCGAAACGAAATCTGTAGAGCCGGCAGCCAGCCAACTCTATCTTCAGCCGGATCGGCCGATTGCACAAACTGCGCCAGTCCGGACTGCCGTGCTAGATGCGTTCGCTCTTTCGCCGGACCTCCATTTGCTCGAAGGCCTGCTTCTTCTCTGTGGCATTTGCCGCGCGCAGCTCCTGGTGAATTGCGGCAGGGCGAAAACGGGAACCATCGGCAGTCGGCTTCCGTTCGTTCGGCAATGGGTAGGACGTCAAGCGTTGGAGCGCTGCCCCACTTGGTGAATAGAACCTGAAGCGCTTCCCGGATTCCCGGAGGACCGGTTTTGCAGAAACAAACAGATCGTACCTCGCATAACGCGCAGCCATCTGCCGTCCGGAGATTCCTTCTTGCCGCAACTGTCCTGCTACTGTCGCTCGTGGCGGCGGCAGGCTACTTTCTCGCCAATGCGTACCGTGAGGGCCAGGAAATTCGTCGATACGTGGGTGGACCGTTCGGCCAGCAGCTGCTGTACATGCAGGCGTGCGTATTGACAGACCGCGCCGGCGCCGCCGGACCGGACTCTCTTGAAGCCCAGCTGGATTCCTGCCGGCGCGGCCGCAGCCCGCAGGCCGGTTACTTTGTCTACGACTTCAACATCGGCAGGTCGGTCCCTCTTGGCGAAGAGGACCTGGCGCTGTGGAAGGAGTACGCCGTGTTCTCCTTTCCAGACTCCGTCGACGGGGAGGTCGTTGCCAGCGAGTCCAATCCGTTCAATCGTATCGTCCCGTTCGCAGACTTTACGGGCTTCGACTACGACTGTCTGCCCGTTGGTGACACAAGCGACTTTGCTTGCAAACGCGCCCCGGCTTCGTGCGACCTGAGCGCCCACTCGATCCGTTGCAGCGTAACGGACCCGCATACGGGAGAAGCTGAACTGCACGTCATCGAGCGCGACCCAAAACTGGACCTCCTGCTGCCGCACGGATTCATCACCGGTCCGGATATCTTTAAGATGCTGAAGCCACGCTTCTTCCCCCGGCTTGACAGCTAACGGAGCACGCCGCTGCTGCATTGTGAGATCGGCGGCAAGCAGGCCCGGGACGCGTACGCGGTCAGGCAGGAAAATGTTGCACGGGACGTCGCTTGCCGCGTCTGTGGGCGTACAGCTCCTGGAGCGGCTGCGGAAAACTGTCAAAGATGTCGGTAGGTACAAAGGCAGCATTGCGTTTGCCGTACTCCGTACTCAGCCACCAGGGCGAGTAGCGGGCGACCACTGAGGTGCGGGTCTCGTCGGTCGTGTTGGCTCCGCGCGAGTGCCAGATGCGGCTGTCGATCAGCACCACGTCGCCGGCATCGCCGCAGACCTGCCGCTCGTTCGGAATCGCGCTGTGCTCGTCGATTCCGTCCTTCTCCCCGCGCGGGTTTGTGAGCTCGCGATGGGTGCCGGGCACGACCCAGGTGGCGCCGTTCTCAGGCGTGAATTGATAGAGCATCCAGATGGAAGTGATGCTCATGATCATGTCGGGGAACGGCTGATTGACGCGCCCGCAGAAGGAACGGTCGGTCAGATCATGCGGCCAGTCAGTGTGAAAGCCGCGCCACGCCGGCGGATCGCTCCTGGGCGGAACGCTCTTGAACTCGGTCTGCGAAATGCGGACTGTGGCGTGGTTGAACATCGTCCGTACGATGCTCAGCAGTCTTGCGTCGGCAAAATAGGGCGCCAGCGAGAGCATGTGGGTGACGGCAGACCAGTCGAGCTCATTGTATGCCTTGAGCCCGGCCACCATTGCGTTATCAATGTCGCTGCGAATGCCGCTTATCTCACCCTCGGGGATTACGCCCTTGAGCAGACAGAAGCCGTCGCGGCGCAGCTGCGCAATCTCTTCCATACCTTCTCTCCGCTGGCGTGAAGCGCCGGCCCGCGTAAGGAGGTGTCGGCCGGCGCGGCCTGAGTCTACGCGAACCAGGCAGGGCGTAGAGGATTCAGAGCGTTCCTCTACAGTTCCCCTGCCTGGTAGCCTGAGTCATGCTCGGTACCCCGGCTTAGGGCCCGGTCAGGTTGCTACGATTTGCAGTTGCCCCGGCAGCTTGGCGCTCGCACGATCAGCGCCAGTCGTCAACAGAGACAGTTCCGCCGTAGTTGCACCCCATGATGCGCCAGTAGCCGTTGGTCTCACCGCCGACGACGACGACGTGGATGTCGTCAAGCTCGTAGACCGGAATCATCTCGTCCGCGTCCACCCTGAGCTTGCTGGCATGCGGTTCGACGCCGTTGAGCGCCTGCGGGTAGACGTAGTTTTCGATCAGCTGGTAGTCCCAGTAGATCCCCGAGGGCATGGTGGCGTTGTCGTGGACCCACTGGATCAGTTTCTCCTTGGTGTCGAAGCCGCCGCGGTCGATGAACTGCTGCGCCGTGATGGGATCGAGCACCAGCGTCGGCGGGTTGTGCGGGTTGAGGCCGCGCAGCATATTGCGCACGTGGTCCTGCCAGTGCTTCGCCCGCAGGCCGAGATTGAACGCGGTTGACCGGCAGCCGCCGAAGACGCTGACCGCGCTCTGGTCCGGTTCGAAGCCGTGCTGCACGTGGAAGGGCACCCACGGACTGCGCTCTTCATTCTCGGCGAAGGTGACGCTGTTGTAGGCGTAGTTGTTGCCCTGCGAACCCAGATAGGTCACCTCGGGCAGCGAGCCGCCCTGCAGGTTCTGCGAGAGCAGGCCATAGGCGCGTCCGATCGTGGCATTGGCGTGATTGTACGGGCCCATTGCGCCGATGCCCCAGTTCATCCCAATCTCCTCGCGGACGGGACCGTTGACGACCGCCATCGACGCGGCCGAGCTTGTTGTGCTGGCACGGGCCGACGCGCAGGTCGCGGCCAGGGCCAGGATCACGGGCAGGTACTCGGGCCTGGCGCCGGCCATCACCGCGTTGACCGCCACTTTCTCAACGGTGTACTGCCAGGCTTCGCGCGTCGAGGTTGGCCGCATGTGGCCCACCACCGTGTCCGGGCTGCGGCTGGTCCCTTTCAACATGGCCTCAACCCGCTCCTCTGTCGGCAGGATGATCGGCAGCATGTCGGTCCAACGATTGTCCACAAAGAGATGGTGCAGATTCTCCTCACTGTCAGACTCGACAAAGCGGGGCGTAGAGCGGTCGAAGGCGTGCGCGCGCGTCTCCTCCGCCGAGGGCGCGCGCGTGAGCGCGGCGATGACCTCGCCCATGAAGGGTCGGCCGGTGATGTCGTCGGGTCCGTCGACGTAGGCGCGCAGCTGCTCGGGAGAGCGGCCCATGACCGGCTGCGGCACGAAGGCATGGCGCAGATAGGGGATCCCCTGCTGCAGGGTGGAGGCCTTCACCAGGGGCTCGAAGATCCCCGTCTGGATGGAGGCCGTGGCAACGTTGTACTCGGTTTCCAGAATAATGCATTGGTCGGCGACCGCCGGCGCACAGGTACTTCAATGGCCGACGGCCATGACGGCCCCTGCCCCCTTCCGCTGGATCTCCGTATAGAGCGCTTCGTCCCGCTCGGTGTAGACGCCCGACTTGCGCCGCACTTCGATCTGTATGTCGGGCCGGTTCTCGCGAAACCAGTTCGCCATCTGTTCAACCAGGATGTCGCCGTCGTCGAAGCGGCAGTCGACGAGGTAGACAGTCTTCCCGGCCAGGTCGCTGACACGCGGCGCCAGATGCTTCTGGTCAATCTGGGGCGGATAGCCCATCGGGTTGTGAACGCGCAGATCTGTGGCCATACATTGCTCCTTACAAATTGGATTCTCGATTAGGTCCTGTCTCCGCCTATTCTACATCATTTTCCGAATTGAGAAACTGAAAAGAATAAAGGCTGGCCTCATGCACTTGAAACCGAATCCTCACCGGTCTGTCCCACAGCGTCCGCAGGTCGCCTCCGCCCTGCCAGCGGACCGTGTGCCAGATCTGGTCCGCCGCCCCGATGAGCGGGTCGCACTGCTGCGCCGAGAAGCCATCGTACGGCTGGAAGCAGGGATCGAGGAGCTCGACGCGGACGTATCCGTAGCGGCAGTCGGCATTGACGCGCAGCGAGTCCCCTTCGAACACGAACTGTTTGGTTAGGACCCGGCCGGACTCGTAGGCTGGGACGAGACGGGCCCAGCCGTCTTCGCGCAGGATCAGGCCGTTGACCGCCCGCCGGACTCCAGACTCGCCCTGAATCGCCGCGCGCGCCCTCCATTCCTGTTGCCGGCGCGCGAACTCCTCGCGAGGATAGAGCGGTGTCGGCGGCCCGGGGTGCAGCCAGCTCTGCTTCTGCGGATTGGCGCTGTAGGGGATCACCATGCGACCGTCGTGTACGAGCGTCCCCGCGGGTGTGAAGCACGCGAACCCGTAGTCCTGGTCTCCCGGATCGCCGGTGTCGACCCAGGGACCGGGGCCGCCCACGCGCTGCCAGCGCCTGCCGTCGCGGCTGGTATAGAGACCCAGGCGGCTGAAAGCCTGGTCGCGCCAGTTGTGGCCGTCTCGCTCCTGCCAGAAAGGCTCGGCCATGAACTCGCTTGTTATGCCGATATAGAGGCCCCCGACCTTGCGTGCCGACATGTCGTGCATCTCGAGGTCGGGCGGCAGGTTGGCGTCCCAGTCGGCGGAAAGCGCGACCTCCTTGGGCGACCAGTTGATGAAGTCGGCGCTCTCCTGGCGGCCAATCTGACGCTTTCGGTAAAGAAAGTTCTGGTGATGCGAGTACTGGCTGAAGCCGACCCAGCGCCGGATGCTCCCGTCCCAGAATATCTTCTGTTCGTGGTGATGTGGAAATGCACTCTCCTCGCTGATCGTCTGCCAGCGGATTCCGTCGGGCGAGGCGTCGACGCGCGAGAGGCGGGGGCTGCCGGGAGGGCGAACGCGCGCCGCTTTCGGCGGCCAGTTTACGAGCAGGTACTTGCGGTCGGGGTCGCTGCGGTCATGGTTGAGCGCCAAGCCGGACTGGGACACGTCCGGATGGACGATGTTGGTTGCCTTGTGCCCCTCAAAGGGAAGGCAGTCGTCGCGCAGCGGCTTTTCCCAGCGGAGCGCGTCCCTGGATTCAGCGTAACAGAGTACTTGACCCTCGTTGAAAGCGTGTCCAGTCAAACCCTGCCAGTACCACATTTTGAAGAGGCCGTCGTCGGGGTCGTGGACGACGCCGGCGGTGCCGGGATTGAACTGCACCTGCTCCCACGGCAGGTCGGACCAGGCGAGCAGAGGTTCGGCTGTTTTGGCGGGAACGCAAACGTCGCGGCGTACGCCTTCAAGGTGGTCGAGGATGAAGTTGTCGAGGAAGAGCTGGCGCTCGGTGCCGATGTGGAGGAAGGGCACACGGTAGTCGGGCGGAATGTAGGGGTAGTCCCTTTCGACCGGCCGGGCGCCGGACCTGATTGCATCGGTCTTCTGCTGGATGTCGAGTGGCTCGGTTGGACTCTGGCGTTCAGGCGTGTTCACTTTGCGCGGGACCTCCGGTTGCGGGAAATGGTCTGGTGGATGGCCAATGCGTCAGATGCCCCACATTTCCCGCATTTCTGCCATCGTCTTGCGGTTCTCGGCTTTGGGGATATTGCCCGGGTGCGGCCCCATGTGACGCTCGTCGACCGGCTCGGAGGCCAACTGGTAGCGAGTGTCCGTGCTGATGCGGTAGCGGTCGGAGACGTTGTCCAGCGAACCGTGCAGAAAGAACATGCCAAATATCATCACGTCGCCGGCGCGGAAAGGCGTGGACGCCCACTGCACGCCGAGGCTTTCGATCAGGTCATGAGGGTCGCGGCTGAGGTGGCCGTCGAGGAGGTCGTTGTGCGCGTCGGCCGTCCCATAAGTGGAGCGCAGAATGTCGAGCCGGTTGGAGCCGGGGCAAAAAGCGAGAGGGCCCATAGTCAGCGAAATGTCGTCCAGCGGCGTCCAGGCCGTGTACAACTGCTTTGTGCCCGCGCCCATGAACACAACGTCATAGTGGGCGCCTGTGCTCACTCCCGTGCTGACCGCGCGCGGCCATTTGTGGTCCAGCGTCAGGACCGGCCCGCCCAGGAACCGTTCAAAGAAGGCCATGATGCGGCGCGAATTGACGAGGCGCAGGTAGTTGGGCATCTTGAGGACATCGTCGTGTGGAAGGACGGCGTTGCCGCCTTCCTGCCCAACTGCGCCTTTCTCCATAGGGACATCCTTTGCGAGACGCCCTTGCTCCGACAGCTGCTTCAGAATGTCAATCCTGGCGGAAAGCACGGCTTCACGGTCGTAAAACCCGCGGATGAGTAGGTAACCGTCTTCTTCAATCCTGGCGTGCAGTTCTGCCGCGTCGTGCAATATGCCATTGGCATCGCGCGGTGTGAAGATGTTCTGTCCGAAAACGAGCTCATGTCCGGACATTGAGACCTTGGTTCCATCTGCTACTGCCGGAGCTCTCATGATCGGTTCGCCTCCTCAAGATAGTTGAAGGGTAGCACCCTTGTGGTCAAGCGATGCTGATTTGGCCTTGGAAGACGGTTCCGAAGGTGTTTCCGCGTACCCTGTCGCGGGTCTCATTGCCAACGAGGAAGACGCGGTCCTGCCAGACGGCGACGCGGTGCGAGGCGATGCCGTAGGGCAGGGGATCGAGAGCTGTCCACTCGTCTTCCTGGGTATCATAGGCCCAGGCCTCGTGGGAATGGCAGACGAAGTCGAGTTCGGGCACGTGTCCCATGATCTGTGTGGAGACTCCTTCTTTCGAGACGATCCAGTTCTGGCCGCCGGTGAGGACGATCCAGCGGTCGCTGACCGTGAAGGCGTCGGCGACGAATGCCCGCGGCGGACGCGGCAGCTCGCGCCAGCTGCCGGATGAGAGGTCGCACGCCCAGGCCCCGCGAAAGGTGACGTGGTTGACTCTGCCCCCGTGCGCCTTCCCGTCGCCGAAGGTATGCAAGGCGTTGTGGGGCTTGAGGTCGCCTGCGCCGCCGACGGGAATGTCGTGGCCGCCGATGACGTAGAGTTTCCCCTGGCAGATGCCCATGCCGCACATCCAGCGGGCGTCTCCGGGGAATCGGGCTGCAGTTTCCCACTTGCCGCGACCGCGCACGTCCAGGCAGTAAATGTTGGGGTCACCGGTGGCATGTTCGTGCGGCTGCCAGTCGGTGCCGAAAGCGGTATAGAGCAGGTCATCGTGGGCAAATGTCGTGGCGACCATGGCGGTGGATGGCCGGTCGGGCAGGCGTTCCCAGGTGGAGGCTCCGCCGTGAACGTCGAGAAACCAGACGTCGGCGGTGGCGCGGTTGCCGACCGCGCGGCGTCTTCCGCCGACGACGGCGAGTCCTCCGGCCACTGCAGCGCCGGATGTCCATCCGGGGCCAATGGGAATGGGCGGGAGAGGGTACCACTCACCGATTGTGGGAGCCCCGTCCCGCGAGGGTGGTTCGTCCTGCTCCAGGATCGGCGCGCCGAATCCATATTCGACTTCGCGCCAGGGGTATGACATACCGCCGGCAACCAGGAGATGGCCGTTGACTACGCCGACCGCGGGTCCTTTGATAAGTGCGGGGTAAACTGGAGCTTTCCGCCAGCTGATTTGGAGTGACATTGGGGTCGCTAACGTTCGATCGGGACGGTGCGGTCAGTATAGTCCATGTCGATCGGCGGGCAAAGAGAGGTGTTCGGTCCTGAGTTCTGGTGCGTGGCATCAAAGTTGCTGCCGGAGATCGGCCAGGCCCTGGACCCGGTGCGTTCCCCGCAAACGGGAGCCCTTTGTACAAGGCTTGCTCAGAGGCCATGAGAACTCTCCCTGACCGGACGAGATGACAAGGAAAAACACACAGACTGCAAAGGGGGTCCGGACGCGCCAGAACAGGAACCGATGCAGGCCGCCTACTCTGACCTGGTTGGTTGCCCGCGGACATCTGTCGGGTTCATCGGCCGCAAGTTCCCTTGCAGTTCCCTGTCTGCATTCGGATCCAGATCTCTTTCCGCAGGCAGGTTGAGGGGTTGGACCCGAACGCCCACGACAATGTACAAACGTCCTGTTCGGCAGGCGGTCCACAGAGTGCCCCCGCATCAGGTTTAGAGTTGCTGAGTTTCAATGTACTTATCTGCCTGAGAGCAACAAGCCAATCAGTCTGCCTGCCCAGACGGTCCACATGAGGAACAGGAGCAGACCCAGAAGCCTGATCTGCAGGAGGACGCGGGGAAACCTCTCGGGCTCATCGGCGGCATGGAGAAAGACGTCCTCGGCAGGCGCACCCAGGAAAAAGCGAAAGAAGGCGGAGGGCCAGGGGTCTATCTTCACGTCGGGCCACTCCTCGCCCGGCTTTCGTTCGAATCTGAAAAGCCGCTGCCAGAACCTGATTTGCCATGCAAGGAATCTCTCTGGCCTGAACAGGAAGAGGCAGTAAATTGGAGGCGACACGAGGACCAGTGGGCCCAAGACTGCAATCGTGAGGAGTTCGTCGCCCGTCACCCCGTTGCTCCTCAGTCGAAGGTGCGCCCGGTGTGTAGCCGCCCAGCCCTGGCGCTCTCCTCGTCGCCGGCGGGGAAGGTGATGCCCTCGTCAATCTTGGCAGCGACGTCGTCTGGATATACCGCGTCCAGGAATCCGATGTTGGCGGCTTTGCAGGCGGCGAATACGCGATCGCGCGCGGCCCGAAGGTCGCCTTCCTCAGTGTTCTCGCGCGTGCGCACGGTGTCGTAACCGAAGGTCATGCGCATGTCGGATGGGCCCCACTCTGCAAAGGCGATGCCCGGCACCGCGGTACTGGCCTCGGCGTTCTCCAGGGCGCGGCTGTTTTCGATCTTGATACCGAGAACGATTTCGCCGTCCGGATTGAGCGGCCAGACGTCGGCCTTGCGCAGATAGTCCTGGGTGGAGAGGCCCCAGATTTGGGCGGCGTTGTCCTGGCCGCCGGAGCCGCGGCGTCCCATGTTCAGTCCGGCGCCGACGCCGGGCGTGTGGAAGGGAAAACGCACCCACTCGACGAACTCCTTGACCGCGCCGGGCGATTCGGCGTGGCAGAGCAGGATGCCGTGAATGCCGGTCGCCATGACCTGCTTGATCATCCAGGCGTTGTTGCGGACGACATACTCGTCAACGCCGTCGAAGGGGAGCGTGACCAGGACAGGGGGCGTGCGATGGCCGCTGCGTGTGGGTCCGCCGGCCACCAGGCCATGCATAAAGGCGTTGAGCCCGGCGATATCATAGGGTTGGTGCTCGATACCGATGACGAGCCAGTCGGCGTGGGTCTGGGCGGACTTGACGCCGCCTTCGTAGGTCAGTGTGCGTCCGCCGTCCCAGTAGACCGGCTGGCCCGCCTCCAGGAGTTCGATGATCTGATTGATGCGTTTCATTTTGCCTTTCCGAATGTGGAAGTTCGCTCCGGGAACAGTTTATCGGGAAACCCAGTCGCGCAGCGGATGCTCGCGATCGGCGAGGGGCAGCGGCGTGCGGCCGTGGCGATGGGCGGTGTAGACGCCGAGGATCATCTCCAGCGCCCAACGCGCGTCGCGTCCGCTTGAAATCGGCTCGCGGCCCTCCTCGAAAGCCGCGATCAGGTCGCGCACCATATAGGCGTTCAACGTGTTGAAACCGAGATCGTTCGGCTTGAGCACCAGCTTCCAGGCCGGGTCGCTGAAAGCCGGCGACCAGTTGGGATGGGGGCAGTGGAACAGGTAGCCGTCGCGGTTGAGGAGGATTCCCTCGGTCCCGTGGACGACCAGGCCGCCGGGACGCGGCCCGGGCCGGACGGTCTGCCGCCGCGAGGAGAATGTGGCGACGATGCCTTCGTCGAAGCCGTAGGTAGCCTGCAGGTGGTCGCCAACGATGGGACCGATCTCCTCGTCCCCCTGCCGCGCGTCGTCAGGCCCCGCGTCGTGTCCATCCTGCCGGATATATGCCTGCACCCAGCGGGGATGGCCGAAGAGAAAGCAGAGCATGTCGAGCGAGTGCGTGCCGAGGACCATCAGGTCCTGGCCGCCGCCGCGGTGGTCCTGCTTGCCGGCGCTGTGGGCCTCTTCGACCTCGCCGATCGCGCCGTCGGCGATCATCTCCTTCATCTTGTGGGAAAAGCGGTTGACGCGACCCTGGTGGGAGACGGTGATCTTGACGCCGGCGCGTTCGCAGGCCGCTATCATGGCGTCGGCCTCGGCCGCGGTCCTCGCGAACGGCTTTTCGCAGAAGATGCCGCGCACGCCGGACGCGGCCGCCGCGATCACCATGTCACGTTTCTGGTCGAGCCAGCGCGGGGCGACGCTGACGATGTCCAACTCCTCCTGCTCCAGCATCCGGCGGTAGTCGGAATAGCAGCCGGCCGTTCCCACTCCGAGGCGCTCGCCGGCTTCAGTCAGACCGTCGGCGTCGGCGTCGGCCACGGCGACCAGATCGATTTCCTCCATGCCGAGGTAGACCGTATCCAGACTGTGCCCGTAGTTGCCCCTGCCTGTATGACCGATTACGCCGGCCCGGTACGTTGTCATATCAACTCCTCTTCGCTGATTCTATATGCCCTGATGTGTGGCTGCGGGCCCAGCCGCGAGGCCGCGTCGTAAAACGCCTGATTGGTATAGTCGGCGACGACAATCGTGCCGTCCTCCATCTGGTCCCAGTTGCTGTAACCGGAGTCTGCTGCGGCATCCAGTAGTACCATTCTATCCCGCCGGAACTGGTCCGGATAAGCCCCCTCGTCCGCCCGCCAGGACCAGTCGATACTGTGCCCGTGTCTGTTCTCTACTGTGGCCCTTACGCTTCTCCAGTGTGACTCAGAGGGCACATCGCTGCCGAAGCGAACAAGCCGGTTTTCGTAGGGTTCTGCCCGTTCCCGCAGCAGGGGACGTCCGTCCACGAATAGCGCAATCTCGCCATCAGCCCTGACGATTCTGTAGCGGTGCCACGCCGACGTATCCAGCCGGCTAAGCTTCGACCGGCGGCCAGTCCTGCCGCCTTCCGCCGGCGCCGGGCCGGCAGCAGTATGAACCTCCTCCTCCTCTTCCCCACCGACCAAGCGTATTCCCTGCGCCGACAGACGCAGATGGCAGCCCGCAAATAGATCGCATCCGTCGCTCGTTGCACCGGCCAGACGGACCTCAGCCTCCATCTCAACGCGCGCCTCGCCGGTCAATGCCGGATACAGAGAGAAGAAGACCTTGTTCTCGTCGCCGCGATCGGTCGCAAGGACAAGCTCACCGCGCGCCAGCTTGCAGCGGGACTCGTCCCAAATGAAAGAGGCCGGTTCGAATCCCAGCACCTCCGACGGCTCCCAAACAAATGCATAACTGGCGAGAGTCCCCCAGCGATTGCGATAGGTGACCAACAGCCTGCCCGATCGCAGTCGGTGGACCGCCGTCCGCTGCCCGTAGAACGGCGCCAGCTGCGGTTCTTCCCATGTTCTGCCGGCGTCATAGCTATGAATGAAGCGGCTGGGCTGTCCGTAGTCGCCGTTCCCGTAGCCGATCCGCGTCACGGCCAGCAGATGGCCCGGTTCCGGCTCCACGAGGCCGACTTCGGCGTCGCCGTGATAGGGATCGTCGGAGACGACCGCGGTCCGGTCCCACGTTTGCCCGCGGTCTTCGGAAAAAACGGCTACGTTCCTGCAGTAGATCCTGTGCTCGGGGGGCGGCGGGTTTTCGAAAGAATCTGACTCGACCGACTCTGTACGCGTGTAGACGAGCGTTCCGTCGTGCAGCTCCACAATATAGCCCGGCTCGCCGCCAACGTCGTCGCATTTGACCGGCCGGCTCCAGCTCTGGCCGTCGTCATCGCTCCAAAAGAGGTAGTTCGCCATCCCCCGTCCCGGGCGCTGCCAGTGCGCGAGACGCGGCCAGTCCTCACCGGGAAGGCGGCGGCCCAAATCGCAGATGACAAGGAGCCGCCCGTCGTTGAGGCAGCTCAACTGCGGGGCGATCCAAACGGCATTGTGTTCCCAGACGTTTCGACTGGATATGGAGCGGTGCCCGAACCAGCTGCGGCCGCGGTCGGTGGAGTAGGCGACCATGATGTGGGTTGCGACCGCGGTGTGCGAATCAGAGAGCCGGTAGACGGCGACCAGCCCGGCCGGCGTGTTCACAACATTGGCGACCGAATGGTACCAGCCGCGCGGGTTGGGGCAGGTCAATTCGGGCCCGTAGCTAGCCTGACCGGCAACGGGGAACTTACT
This sequence comes from Caldilineaceae bacterium, assembly GCA_022827195.1. Lineage (GTDB taxonomy): Bacteria > Chloroflexota > Anaerolineae > Caldilineales > Caldilineaceae > Bin5. Next base: position 165,464 of record JAJDTL010000004.1, on the reverse strand, counting down.
CAGATCGGAAACCGCACGCATCGGCCTCAGTGCCCCGGCGGCAGCGGCAGGTCGACGCGGACGTTGCCGCGGGCGTGGGACTGCAGAATGCCGACAAGAATCTCGACCGTCTTCTTGGCTTCTCTTGCCGGGCTGAGCAGGTCGCCGCCGTTTTCGATTGCGTTGATCAGTTCGACGACGCAAGCCGGGATGCCGATGAACTGGTGGTCGGGAAAGGGAAAGAACTCGGTCGTGTTGCGGTCGCGGCGGATAACACGGCTGGGGTGGACCTCGATCAGGCCGGTCTCGCCGAACACCTGGTAGCGGAAGCTGTCCCGGAACTGCTCTTTTGCCAGATTGATGAAGGCGCGCACGCCGTTGCGAAAGTGGACGTAGGCGGAGGCTGCCGGATCGGTCGCCGGGTCGCGCCCGCCGTCCCCCAGGTACCTGTCGTAGTGGTCGTATCCCGGTTCAAGGTGCCCGAAGACCCACTCCGGGTCCGAATCGGCAAAGAAGCAGACGCCGTCTATCAGGTGTGTACCGTTGCGGAACATCATGGCGCGCGGGGTGCCGAGGTGGGCGACGATTCGGTGCACTTTGCCAATCGATCCGTCGCGGATCGCCTGCCTGGCCACGTCGTAGTGTGGACGCCAGCGATTGGTGTGATCGACGACAAGAAGCGAGCCGCTGGCCTCGCAGGCTTGGATCATGCGCGTTGCTTCGTCGACGCTGGTGGCAAGCGGCTTTTCGCAGATGATTCCCTTTACGCCGGCATTGGCCGCGGCGATGACGATGTCGGTATGCCGGTGGTCCGAAGTGCAAACGCTCAATATGTCCAGATTCTCCCGCTCGATCATGGCGCGGTAGTCGGTGTATGTCTCCAGCTCACCGAACTCCTGGCCCCATGTCTGCGCCACCCTTTCGAACAGCTCAGTCTTCAGGTCGCAGACTGCAACTACGTCGGTCTGGGGCACGAGATGGTACGCGCCAAGATGAGAGGACGGACTGGGCGACTTCAGTATGCTGTCTGCTTGCGGTGCGGGCCGGTTTGCGGAGATGCCGGACAGACCGACGACCGCGGCGCGATAACGGTTCTGCATATCTCTACTCCTCTCCTGCTTCCCTGTCGAGCGAAATGTCCAGTTTCTTTGCCCAAACTTCGATCTTGCCATAGGTCTCCGCCGGCACTTCGATTCCTTCGGCCAGGCGCTGCTGCCGCGAGCGATGCTCGAAGTCGCCCGGGACGAGGACTTCGTCAAATCCCGGCGCCGGCGGCGTCGCTTTGATGGCATCCAACACGATGCGAACCTGGCGCTGATACTCATCGAGGGGCGAAAACCCGGCCACGTCGTAGACCTGCATGAAGAGGCCCGACATGGCGGAATGCTCGCCGGCAAAGCCGCCGGCCAGCCCGCCCATGAGGCTGAAGTATAGCGAGAGCGCATAGCCCTTGTGGCCGCCGAAGGGCAATAGCGAGCCGCCGTCAAAGTAGACGCCCGGATCGGTAGAAGGCCGCCCGTCCTTGTCGACGACGGCGCCGGGGGGTAGGTCAACGCCCTTATCGCGGGCGACGAGGATCTTGCCGCCGGCGATCACGCTGGTGGCAAAGTCTATGACGAAGGGGGCGTCGTCTCCGGTCGGAATACCGACAGCCATAGGATTGGTCCCGAGGCAGCCGCGCGCGCCGCCGAAGGGAACGACCTGCGAAGGGCCGTCTGAAGCCCAACCCAAGGTGATGACTGTGACGCAGCCGGCCCTGGCGGCCTGCTCTGCATATTCTCCCAGGCGGCCGATGTGCGTCGAATTCTCAAAAGTTACGCAGCAAACGGCGGTGCGTCTGGCCCGCTCGATCGCCCAATCCATGGCCTGGCGGCTCATATTGTGGCCGAATCCGTAGTGCCCGTCCACGTGGACCGTTGTCGATGTCTCGCGCACGATTTCCGGCCGGGCCGCCGGCTTGAGCTCGCCGGCTTCGATTCGATCGAGATACATGGGGACGAACTGCACGCCGTGGGAATCGTGGCCGGCGAGGTTGGCGTTCACGAGAATGTCGGCGACTGTCGCGGCGATGTCTTCGGGCGTTCCGGCAGCCGCGAAGAGGTTGCGGCTGATCCTGCGGAGATAGCTGGCTGAATGGCGATTCGACTGTGTCATCGGCGGCCCCTCTTATTGGCGCTTCTCTCTCTCATCCTGGATTCTCACGGTTTCCTTGAAGTCGATGTAAGTTTGCTCGTGCGGCCCTGTCAGCCGGCGCGCGGCAGCGGCAGCTGCACGACGCGTCCCTCGGCGGCCGACAAATAGCCCGCCAGCAGAATCTCGGTCAGCTTGGCGGCCGCGCGCGCGTTCATCCCGCTCTCTCGCCCCTCGACGATGCAGTCGATGAAGTGGCTTGCGTCTGACCGGCTGTCCAGCATATTGGAAAATGGGGCGTGCGTGCGCTTGGGCTGGGCGTTGACCTCCTCCTGCGCGGTCCGCCAAAAGCCCATCGGATCGCGCGGGTTTACCGGCGGCGGCGTCCAGGGTGGACTGGAATTGTACACTTCCAGCCGCGGCCGGTTGGCGTCGACGAGCAGCGAGCCGCGCGTCCCAACCAGGTAGATCTGGTTGGTGCCGCCGGCGGGGTGACTCGTCCAGCCCATCCGTCCCCCGGTAATCGTCGCCGTCGCGCCGCCCTCCAACGTCATGGAGAGAAAGCCAAAGTCCTCGACGTTGCGGCCCTGGTGGGCAGCGAAGAAATAGTTGCCCGTGCTGCCGTAGACCGTCTCGACCGCGCGACCGGAAATCAGGCCGACCAGCCCAATCGCATAAACCCCCATCGCGTACAGTTCGGCCTTGGTGTCAACGAAATTTGAGATTATGGGCGGGTAGACGGCCCGGCGCGGCCTGCCCAGCGTCGCGCTTCCGCCCGGTCCCTTGGCAAAAAGATTGTCGACGTGAATGGCAACGAGCTCGCCCAACTCTCCCGACTCGACAAACTGGATTGCCTCCTGCACCCAGTCCTGATGGTTCGAGCTGAACATCTGGCTGCGGACCCCGGCGCGTTCGACCGCGGCGACGACGGCGTCTGCGGCCGCGAGATAGGGGGTCATCGGCTTGTCGACGTAGATGTGCTTGCCGGCGTCGGCGCAGCGGGCTGCGATGCGGCCGCGGCGTTCCGGTTCGGCGCAGATCGAGACGATCTGGACATCTTCCCTGGCCAGGGCCTCTTCCAGGTCGGGCCAGTAGGGGATTTCCATGTCGTTGGCGAAATGGCGGTTGAGCTGCGCGCGTTCGGGGTCGACACCTATTTCGTCAGTGAGGCCAACGATAGTGCAACGGGGATCGTCGCGGAGTTCCAGTGCGTAACCTTCCTGGTGGGTCAGCCTGCCCGAGACTAAAAGGACGCCAAATTGCTGAGCGGTCATCATCGGCCTCCATTCTCGGACAGGGAGACGGGTTGGTTGGCGGCAAGCGATTCTTCCAGGGCAGCCAGCAGCATGGGCGCGACGGTCGGGACTGAGAGGCCGGCGGTGGAACTCAGCCGGGGAAGAGCCCGAGCGCCGCTGTGGTAGATGGCGCCGTCCGAGCCGTAGATTGCGAGGTCGAGTTCGGGACGGCCATGCGCCAGCGCGATGGCAAGCAGGGCGGAGCTGCCGTTGAGATAGTCGAGGGCTAGCGAGAGGTGCCCGCGGGAATCGGCGCCGGCGGCGTACAGCTTTCGCGGGTTGGAGGCGAGCCAGAGAGCGCTGTAGTCGCTCATCTCGAAGAGAAGCGGCTTGAGCTCATCTTCGGTGTGTGCGACGGATGCTGTCCAACGTACGAAGACGGGCGTACCGACGCGGGACGCGGCCAGCGCGGCGCTAACGGTCTGGTTGAGCACAGTCCAATCGTACATGGGTGGCTTCCTGCGTCTCAAAGGTGGTTGTCGGGACTGGACTAAAAACGGACGGATTGACAAAGCTTTCGGTGGGACTAGGTATCGGCCTGGCGCGGATTCAGGGCATCGTTAAGGCCGTCGCCAAGAAAGTTGATGCCCACAGAGACGATGGCAATGGTGAGGCCGGGCACCGCTACCAACCAGGGCCGGTAGCGCCAGCTCAACTGGTTGTCCTGGATCATGGCGCCCCAGCTGGCCTGCGGCGGCTGCACACCGACGCCCAGAAAACTGAGTCCGGACTCGGCCACGATGGCGCCGCCGAAACCGAAGGTGACCAATACGATCAGCGGACCGAGCGCGTTGGGAATCAGATGTTTGAGCAGGATCTTGAACTGGCCGACGCCGACGGCGCGTGCGGCCTCGACAAACTCCTTTTCGCGCAGCGAAAGGATCTGCCCCCTGATCAGCCGAGCATAAGCCGGCCACTGGATCAGTGCAAGTGCGCCAAAAACAACGATCAAGTCGACATAGGTGGGTGTGGAGAAAAACCCCAGCCCGGTCCTGGCGTACATCGCGTCGACCCAGTCTGCGACCGGTTTGCGGAAGGTTGCAGCCATCAGCGAGGCGAAGAGGAGCTGTGGAATCGACATTGTTACATCGACGGCACGACTGATGATCCAGTCGGTCCAACTCCCCATGTAGGCGGCCAGCCCCCCCAGAACGATGCCCAGAATCAGGCTGAAGGATGTGGAGATGATGGCGACGATTCCGGCGGTGCGCGCGCCCCACAGGATACGGCTGAGCATGTCGCGACCGAGATCGTCGGTGCCCAGCAGGTAGTCAACGCTGGGCCCCTCGGCAACCCGGTCCAGGTTCTGGAGCATATAGGGGTAAGGGGCAAGATTGGGGCCAAAAATGGCGGTGATGAAGAGCAGCAGAAAGATGAAGAGACCGACCATCGAAAGGCGGTTCCGGATCATGCGCTTGAAGGCGTCGGTCCAGAGCCCGCGTGTCTTCAGATTCTGCGCTTCCAGTTCAAACTGCAGGCTGGCTGTGCTGCTCGCGTCCTCTTGAGCCATTCTGGCGTCCCGTAAACTCTGCGCAACCGGAATATCCTTTGGCGCAGTCAGAAGTGAACGTACTGGCGGTCCTTACAGGCCTGCGGTCAACCTAATCGTAGGCGACGCGTGGGTCGAGCAAGGGGTAGATCAGGTCGACGATGAGATTGATCGCCATGGTCAGTCCGGCGGTGAATAGCACGACACCGTTGATCATGTTGAAGTCGCGGCCGGCGAGGCCCTGCTGAAAGAGGCGGCCGAGTCCCGGCAAGTTGAATGCCAGCTCGAGAAAGACCGCGCCCCACATGAAGTCGTCGACGAGTAGGCCGAGAGATGTTACGACGGGAATCAGTGCATTGCGGGCCACGTGGCGGACCATCACCTTGACTTCGGTCAGGCCCTTTGCTCTTGCGGTCCTGACGTAGTCATTCTGCATCACTTCAAGAATGCCGCCGCGCGTCTGGCGAATCACGTTTACGAGCGAACGAGTAGATATGATCGCACAGGCGATGTAGTAGGAGGGATGCCCCATCCCTTTCCAGCCGCGGGGCACGTTCATCACGTCAAGCCAGAGGACGGCAATGATGAGCACGACAGGCACAAGCACATAGGTTGGAATCGACCAGAAGAAGAGTGTGGTGCTGACAATCGAATAGTCCAGCCAGGTATTGTGGAAGCGGGCCGCGATCATGCCCAAGGGGATGCCGATAAAGAACATGATGAAGAGGACGCCCAAGGCAAGCTGACCGGAGACAGGGAGCGCGCGTTCAATACGCGGCCAGATCGGGGCTGCATCGGCGAAGGAATAGCCGAATTTGCCCTGCATCAAATTGCCCATGTAGGTGCCGAATTGGTCCCAAAAGGGCCGGTCCAGACCGTACTGGTGGCGAAGATCGGCCAGCTCCTCCTGGTTGAGATAGATGCCCTGCGCTGCCCATTGAGAGCGAAGAATCGTGACGGGATCAATGGGCCCCAGGTAGCCGAGCAGGAAGACGATCATCAGCGTCGCGAACAAGGTCGGAATGATGACCAGCAGCCGCATCGAAATGTAGCGCGTCACGGTTCTGTCCTATTTGCTTCCGTCATCTCGGGTCTTCGCTGGCCCGCTGCCGGGAGGAGCTCCCCCAAGCCGAACAGCGGGGACATTTGGAAGAGGATGGAAGGCGGTGCGCCCACGGATACGTTCGGAGGGCGCACCGCCTGCTCTTTTTGCTTCTGCAGGGGAAGGGAAGCCCAGCGCCGAGACCCCCCCTCTGGAATTCTGACTCTTACGCAAAGCAGCCGCAAGAGTGCGACCAGCGGGCGGCCCGAAGGACCTCATTCGACCGTTGGCCGAGCAGGCGCCAGAAACCGCACTGAAGTTGACCTTAGCGCTCCTTGCGGTAGGTCTCGGTCATGGTATGCCAGAAGCTGATGCGGCTCTGGCCGTAACCGCCGACCCAGGGCTGAACCTGATACCAACCGCGGATGTAGCCGGTCGGGATAATAAGAGCAGCGTCGGTGAACTTCTCCAGCATGGCAAGCGAGCGCTCGCAGTAGTCGGCGCTGCCCGGGTCCATTGAGAGAAGCGCATCGATCTCCTCGTCCCAGCCCTCTTCGGTGTGCTTGGTCCACGACTGGTAGGCGCCGCCGCGTGTGTGGGCAATCGCTTCCAGCAGGTAGGGAGGTCGAGGCAGGAAGGAGCCGCCGCTGGATACCTGAATCGCTACCAGGCCCTCGCCGTCAACGAACTCGGACTCGGCGTTCTTGATCTCGACATCCTCGATGCCCAGATTGACACGCCACATCTCCTGGATGATCTGGGCCGCGCGGATGCGGGGCGGATCGCTGCCGCCGGTCAGAATGCGAATCTTGGGCACGGTCTCCCCGGTCGGCCCGTACTTGGACTCAGCCAGGAACTCCTTGCCTCTTTCCGGATTGAATGGATAAGGCTGGAAGTTGGCGTCGAAGCACTGATAGGCCGGGGCCATGGGGCTGCCGGCATTGCTGGGGGCCTGCTCGCCTTCCCACGCAATCTCAGCCACCTTTTCCCACTCGATGGCCGACATCAGGGCGCGGCGCAGATTTACATCGTCGACCGGCTCCTGCTCGGTAAGGAAGTACATCGCCCAGAAGGCCGAGACGGGAACTTCACGGAAGACGTCGGGCTGGTTGCTGCGCAGGAGCACTGCGGGCGGACCGGCCAGGTTCAGGGCGAGATCGATCTCCTCGTTCTCGAACATGAGAAGCATGGTCTGGAAATCGCGGATGGTGGTAGCCTCAATGCCGTCGAGCAGCGTGGGTTCGCCCCACCAGTGGGGGTTGCGCTCGAAGCGGTATATGGCGTCCGGCTCGGGCGACAGATGTACCGGCTTGAACGGGCCGCTGACGATCAGATCGGCGGCATTCTCACCCTGGAAGAAGCGCTCGGCCATTGCACCGCGCCACTCTCGAGCGTCGGCGAATTCGTCAGCCCGATCCAGAAGGTCGGCGTACTGGTCAAAGCGGGCGGGCGCGGCTTCGCGGAAGCCCCAAAGCTGCGGCAGGGAGCTTTCGGAGCGCCACAGCTCGACCTTGAGAGTCTTGTCGTCAAGAGCCGTCAGGCCCTCGATTGTCTCGGTCTGACCGTCGGCAAACTCATCGATGCCTCTGACGGCACCCATGACGAAGTTACGCGGCCAGGAGTTGCGGTCGGAGTGGAAGATGTAGTTCCACCAGTCGAGCGCGTCCTGGGCGGTGATGGACTTGCCATCGGACCAGACGGCCTCTTCCTGGATGTGGAAGATGTACTCGGTGAAATCGTCGTTGACCTCCCAGTCGGTGGTGAAGAGACCGGGCGTTACGTTGCCGTCGATGTCCACCAGGAATGGGGGCATGAACATGTGGCCGAAGTTACACGGGCTGCCATAGTCGATGCCGGGGAAGGGGCCGGAGCCGCAGCCGCCCTCGTGCACGACGTTGAGGATCTGGTCTTCTGCGGCGTCATCGGGCAACATCACCTCGTCCATCATGTCGCCCGAGTCTTCCGCGGCCATACCGTCGCCGGCAGGGGCGGAGGGAGCGACACATGCGGTGAGCATGACGCTGAGGACCACAACCAGGCCCAAAATCAATTGCCATCGATTTCTCGACATTGCTTGTTCACTCCTTGCTGAATGGGTGCGCTCCGAGGCGGGGCGCACAGTAACTGAACCTGATGTCGCGTGAATTGGCAGGCTTGGTGTTAAGCCGCCGCAACGTGGGTTGATTATTCGCCTATTCCCCTATCATCACCCCCCTTCAGATTGATTTCACTGGCATGAACAGATGAATGCGCCAGCGGTTCTGCAAGAGAACGGCGTGCGGGCCCGTGCAGCCCACTGTGCGAATCAGGTAGCGCAGAACGTGCCGACCTTGCGATGCAATTGGCGTAGGTTTGCTGTATTCGGTGCCGGGTCGCGGCTTTGAACGCAGGGCCGGACGGCACAATCGGGACTGAGGAACAGTGAGAAAATGGCAAGAAGGTCGCAGGGAAGAGTTCACTGAAGTAGCTGTAGTCTCGCGGCAGCGCCATAGGCAAGGCGCTTGCGATCATTTGCAGCCGGCCGCTATCATGCCAAACAGCGGGCATAATACTGTAACAGTGAAGCCTTGTCAAAGATCGGAAACTCCAGGAAACAGGGTGGATGACCGGGCCGACTTTCGCAGTAGCCCCGGCCTGGCGTGGCCGGCTGAAAATGGGGCTGTCGTATCTCGTAACTCGAACGGTGACGGCAGTTTTTGGTTTTGAGCTTTGAGTTATAGGCAGCTGCAATGGCAACGGCCGCGCATCATGCCCGCGGCGCGCCGGCGGCAAGTTGGGGATGCGCGAGCACGACGACATCGGCACGGCTGCGCGTTCGCGGCGAGCTGGAACTGCGCAGGCAAGGTGGCACGAACGCCACTTCGTCGCTGATCGATGGGAATGTCAGGACTTATGGCATAATGCAGTTCGACATCCTGAACCGAGGCTGAAAGCCGAACCGAAGAACGCTGAGGAGGTCCTCAATGCAGTCGGAAACATACAATCACTACTGGCAGAAGGGGTGGGCGGTCATGGAGGGCGTCTTCAGCCGGGAAGAGGCCGACCGGATCGCCCAGATCGCGCTCGAAGTGAGCACGCGTGAGATGCAGGAATCCGAGGACAGCTACGTCGTCGACGCATCTGCCGGGGGCGAGACCGCGCCGCGCAAGATCGACACGCCGTTCCTCAAACGGACCGAATTTCAGGCCTTCGTGATGGACCGGCGGCTGACGCAAGCGGTGGAGCAGATGCTGGGCGCGCCGCCTCTGCTGTCGGGCGACCAGGTTTTCATGAAGCCGCCCCACTTCGGCTCAGCCAAGCCCTACCACCAGGACAACTTCTACTTCCAGTGCGACCCCGGCGATCACGTGATCACGGCATGGATCGCGCTGGACGACGTACGGGAGGAAAACGGCTGCCTGCGTTATATCGACGGGTCGCACAAGGGGCCGATCCTGCCGCACGAAGCGGTGCCGGGAGAGCCCTACAACCTGGTGCCGCCGCCTGAATTGATCGACCTGGCGAAGGAGTCGCTGGCGCTGGTAAGGAAGGGCGGCGTTGTCTTCCACCACAGCCAGGCGCTGCATACGTCCCATCGAAACGAGTCCGACCAGTGGCGCCGCGGCTATGCAACGCACTGGGTGACCAGCGAAGTAACTTCGAGCAATGGGACGCTGGACAAGGCCTACTTCAGGCGTGAAGACTATCCGGTTGCCGTGTAACGGCGAGCCAGGCCGCAGACCCTCTTCGTCCACTTACAATTGACAATGATGTCGCCAACGATGGCCTTTTTCCCGCAGTAAACCCATCAAAAGGAGTCGTCGACAATGAACCGTACTCGAATGTTTTTCCTGCTGGTTGCCTCGATGGCACTGGTATTGAGCGCCTGTGTCGCGCAGCCTGCCGCGCCCGCGCAGGAGCCGATGGAGGCTGCGGCGACGCCGGCGGCTGAGGAAGAGATGGCAGCCATGCCGGAGCCGGGCAGCCAGGAGGAGTTCGATAAAATCCTGGCCTGCGTCGAGGAAAACTTCCCGGCCGAATCCTATTTTACCAACGACTATCTGCCCGCGGTCGACGCGACCTGGGAGCCGATGGACTGTGAAAGCGTCGACAGCATCAAGGTGGGCATGCCCTGGGTGCTGAACGACGAAGAGGCGCCCTGGTACAATGCCATCGAGCTGGGCTACTTCGCCGACGTCTGCCTCGAAGTCGAGCTGGTCGCGGGTGGGCCTGGCCTCGACCACCTGCAGACGCTTGCGGGCGGCGCGGTCGACATTGCGGTCGTCGCCGGCGGCAGCACCGTCCCGTCGCTTGTCTCCAGCCCGACGCCGGCTGATGTGGTCGCGGTGGGCACCTTCCTCAAGCACAGCCCCTACGTCTGGCTGGGGCTTGACCCGGATACGCCGCAGGACCAGCGTTCGGACAAGGTGCTGACGCCTGAAGATTTCATTGGCGCAAAGGTGGGCCTGCAGCCCGGCAACGACTACCTTTTCCTCTTCTTCGCCAACAAGCACGGCATCGACCACGATGCCGTAGAACTGGTGGACGCCGGATTCACGCCGGACCCGGTCCTGTTGGGCGCGATGGACTACATCGGCGCGTGGATCATGAACCAGCCGCGCCTGATGGAAGAGAAGGGGTACATGAACTGGGTGGCCTTCCAGTTCAGCGATTGGGGCTGGGACGGCTACGGCGACGTCACCGTCGTGCGGCGGGAGACCCTTGAGGAGAACCCTGACCTTGTGCGGCGGTTCCTGGCGGCCCAGTCGCAGGGGCTGAGCTATCTGCTCGAGAATCCCGACGAGTCGGCCGAAATTGCGGTCGTGTACGGTGTCGACGCGCAACTTACGACGGAACAGGCCTTACGACGCTTCGAACTGCAGGAGCCCCTGGTCCGCGGCACCGATGACCTGCCCGTCTCGCATATGTCGGCCGAGCGCTGGAACACGCAGGTCGCCTCGATGATCCAGTACGACCAGCTACAGCTTGAAGCCTGCGAATAGGCCGATCGCGCATGAGCCGCGGCGAGTCCCAGTCGTTCTATGCGAAGATGCGCCGCGGTCGCTCCGGTAAGCAAGGCATAGCGAGGGCGGAGGTTTGACCTCCGCCCTCGCTCAAGTATGGGTAACGCAGGGCACTGTGTAGAGCATGGCGCAGAGACGCTGTGGCGGGATCTGCGACGGGGGGTTTGCGATGGCGTACAGGTTCCTGAAAAGGTGCGGGCACTGGCTTCTGCTGCCGGTATGCCTGGCCCTGCTATTGGGCGCGTGCGCGCTGCCGGCGGCGCTGCCGGTTGCCGAAGAGCCGGGAATCGCCGGCCCAGGCGACAGAGGCGCAGCGTCCGAATTTGACCGAATTCTGGCCTGTGTTGAGGAGAACCTCCCGGCGGAAGGCTACGCTACCAACGAATTCCTGCCGGAACCGGGCGCGGCCTGGGAACCGATGACCTGCGACAGTGTCGATCATGTAAAGGTGGGCATGTCGTGGATCCTCAACGACGGGGCCGCGCCATGGTACAACGCCATCGAGCGGGGCTACTTTTCCGATGTCTGCCTGGAAGTTGAGATGGTGAAGGGAGGGCCTGACGTCGACCAGGTACGCAGGCTGGCTGAGGGGGAGGTCGATTTTGCTGTAGACGCGGCGGGAAGCGGAACGCCCAGAACGATCGCAGCCTCTGGGCAGAACGACCTCGTCGCCGTGGGCACTTTTCTGCAGCACAGTCCCTATGTCTGGCTGGGGATCGACCACGACACGCCGCGGGACCAGCGCTCCGACAAGCAGTTGCAACCGCACAGTTTCGCAGGCAAGAGGATAGCCATTTATATAGGCGAGCAGTTTCTGCTGGAGTTTCTCGCCAACCGGTACGGTCTCGAAACCGAGGAGATTACGCTGTCGGCCGCCGCTGCGGTCGTGGACCCGCTGGTCGCAGAAGAGGTCGACTTCACCGCAGCCTGGATTGTCAACGAGCCCAGGGCCTTGGAGGCGCAGGGCTACATGAACTGGGTTGCGTTCCATTTCGGCGATCACGGATGGGACACCTATGCCGATGTCTCGGTTGTGCGCCGCGAGACCCTGGAAGGAAGCCCCGACCTGGTGCGGAGATACCTGGCCGCGCTTGGACTGGGAGTCGAGTACCTGCTGAAAAACCCTGAAGATTCGGCGGAGATCGCGCTGGCTTACGGCGTCGACGCGGAGCTGACGAGGGAACAGACGCTGCGCCGGTTCGAGCTTCAGCGGCCGCTGATAGAGGAAACCGGCGACCTGCCGCTTGGGCACATGTCGGTCCAGAGATGGAACAACCAGGTGGCGGCGATGATCCAATATGGCTTGATCGACGTGCCTGCCTGCGCACCCGCAGAGTAGGCTGCTGTGTTTACTCTGGCAACATATCCCGATTGAAACGGTCGCGACCACAGGAATTGCACCCCGTTGACTATCGAATTCTCCAGCGTCGACAAGCGTTTCGGGCAGGTCGAAGTGCTGCAAAGTGTCAGCCTGACCGTAAAGGACGGCGAGTTCGTGACGTTAATCGGCCCTTCGGGCTGCGGCAAGACGACCTTATTGCGGATTGCCGCGGGGCTGGAGACGCCCTCGGGGGGCGAGGTGAAGGTGAACGGCGACACGCCGAGAAACGCGTGCCGCCAACATCAGATTGGCGTCGCATTTCAGCGGCCGGCGCTGCTGGCGTCGCGCACGGCCCTCAAGAACGTAATGATGACGCTGGAGATCACAGGCCGTGAAGGCGCCCTTTCGCCGGGGGATTTGCTGACAGACTTCGGGCTGGGCGGGTTCCACGATCACTATCCGCACCAGCTGTCGGGCGGGATGCAGCAACGGGTCAACATCGCGGCGGCGCTGGTCCACAACCCGCCCATATTGCTGCTGGACGAACCTTTCGGCGCGCTGGATGAGCTGACGCGTGAATCGATGGGGGAGTGGCTGGGCGGGGTGCTGAATCGCTCGTCGAAGACGGTCATTTTCGTCACGCATAGTGTGGAGGAAGCGACGATCCTTTCCGACCGCATCGTCGTGCTGTCGGCGCGCCCCGGCCGGATTTCTGAGATTATCACAGTTGACATGTCGCGTCCGCGATCGAGGGAGATCCGCACCGACGAGGGATTTCTGCGAGAGGTGGCCAAGGTCCGCTCCTCTCTCTACCGGGCGGTGGAGATGAGCCAATGAACGAACGTCTTGCTTATCTCATCATGCTGGTGTCGGTGCCGATTCTCTGGGTAATCGCGATCGAAGTGTCGGGCTATCCCTCCTTTCTGCTGCCGCCGCCTGATATGGTTGGGGACGTACTGTGGTCCGAGCGCGAGTTGCTGCTCGAGCACACGTGGGCCACGATCGTCGAGGCCATGACCGGCTACGCTGTCGCCAATGTGATCGCGATTGCACTGTCGATCTCCTTCCTCTATCTCCCCTGGCTGGAAGCACTAGCCATCCCGTGGACGGTGATCATAAAGAACGTCCCCTTTGTTACCATCGCCACGATCCTGATCATTATTCTGGGCGACACGCCTTTGCCGAAGATTATCATCGTCGTGCTGGTGACCTTCTTTCCGATATTGGCCAACGTAACCAAGGGGCTGAAATCGGCCGATTCTGTCCTGCTGGACCGCATGCAGACTTTGGACTCGAGCCAGTGGGAGATCTTCGCCAAGGTGCGCTGGCCAAGCGCGTTGCCCTACTACATCGCCGCGCACGAGATTGCATTTACCGGCAGCATCATCGCCGCGATTGTGGCCGAATGGATCTTCGCCCGTAAGGGGCTGGGCTACCTGATCGTGCAGTCGATGACGCAGTACAGGGCCGACCGCCTGTGGGCGGTGACTTTGATCGCCAGCGTGCTGGCCGTAGGCGCCTATATGCTGGTGAAGGGGGTCGAAAGATATCTTTTCCGCTGGCAGGTCGAAGACCTCAGTTGACCCGGTCGCGACCCGCCTGTTCCAGGCTGATTGGATTACGACATGTACCCGCAGATCGATCCAACCGTCGCGTATGAAGGCCCCAGCGCCGACTTCGCCTCCTTCACCGGCAGCCCGCTCTGGGGCTACGGCATCGACGGCATTCTCGACCGCGCCGCAGAACAGGGTTGGACGGTTGCCAGTCGCGCCCGGCTGAATACACCCTACGGGCTCTCTCCACTGGTCGTCCACCTGGTCGCGCCCAACGGCCGCGACGTGGTCTGGATCCCCTCCTACGGGGAGGTCGTGGGAGAGGACTCGCTCTACCACCTCAACTTCGAAAAATGCTTCTGGGTGATCTGGCAGGCCGGCGTCAAGGTGATGATGGTCGGCGGCACCTCCGGGATCGCCGATTGGCGCCAAGGCGACGCAGCCATCATCCCCGGCGACGTCGTCCTCCCTTGGAGCTTCTATACGCGCTTCAACCACCGCGGCCTTCCCGGCACGCAGTATGAAAGCATGTGGTCGAAGTGCCGGTTCCTCCTGGGCGACCCCTTCTGTCCCGAGCTGCAGGGGCTGATGGCGTCGAAGCTGACGCCCTACGTGGAGAGCGGCCGCATCAGGAGCGTGCGCACGCCGGCCGATACCCGGGTGGCGATGATCGTACCGGACTCGATTACGTTCGAGTCCGACTTTGACATCCTGCACTGGATGGCAATCTCCAAGACTGCGTCGGAGATTCAGCCGGAACGCCCACCGATCGTAACCCTGCACGGCGACTGTCTCAACCCGCTCCTATCGCGCTACCTGGGCATCCACGTGCTCTACTATCACATGGTCAGCAACTACGCCCACGGGCTGGAGCCGGAGCACGACATTCACAGCACGATCAACCATCTCTACACGCAGGTCTTCCCGGAAATCGCGCTGGCAATGGAGCTGGACCTGCTGGCGACGATGCCCGTTCCCGACGGCAGCGGCTGCCAGTGTACGACCAGCCTGGGCGTGGCTCCGCCCTCGTTCAGCCAGTCGCTCACGCAGCCGGTGTGACCTTGCGAGTGCCGACGAAGCGGGCGCTCCGGACCCCATCGAACTCGTTTGTATTCCAAGAACGAAAAGGAAGGATAGATGGCAACGATACCTGAAGCCAGTTATGCACTGATCGGCGGGTCCGGAACCTGGGGCGCCCGTTTTCCCGAGGACCTGGACATGCCGAACGTGGAGTTGACCGAGCTGCTCGACGGCTTCGAGACGCCTTACGGCCGCTCTGCGCCGTTCAAACTGCTGCAAATCGCCGGACAGCCGGTCTTGCGCTCAGCGATGCACGGCATGTGGGACGGTCAGGGCACGCGCCCGCGCACGCCCTGGGTGGCGGCCAAACAGGTGGCCTGGGTGCTGGAGCAGGCAGGCGTCAGATGGGCGATGGTGGAAGCCTCGGTCGGCGGCATCCAGAGTCCCGACGAGCCGGGCGCGCCGCTGCCGCCGTGGAGCATCACCATCAACACCGATTACATGATGTTCTTTCGGCCGCAGGACGACCAGCCCTTTTCCGGCGGCAGAAAGAGGTCCTCGCGCCTGAAGGACCCGTTCTGCCCCATCATGCGTGCGCACCTGTACGAGGCGGCAAAGAAGGAGCCAAAGTTCGCCGGCGTCTACGACTCAGGCATCTATGTCTGCACGGCCTGGGGCCGCTTCGAGACGGTCAAGGAGATCCAGGTGTACGCTTCAATGGGCGCACACGTTGTCGGGCATACCCTGGCGCATGAGCTGCCGGTCTTCCGCCGGGCGGGCGTGCGGCTGGCCTCGGTCGGCATCGTGTCCAATCACGCCGAGGGCCGCGAAGAGTGGGTCGGGGACTCGCCGGACAGCATGGCAGAGTTCTATTTGACCTGCCCCCACTACCTGGGGCCGGTGATGGCGAATGCGATGGAGGCGCTGATCAGGAGCGGCGTAGCGCCGTCCGAAGAGGAGGACATCTACCTATACGGGTTGGACCAGTTCCCGGTGGAAGGCGCCTAGTCGGTTATCCAGGGCGTTCGAGGCGACGAAGCAGAATCCTTAGCAGCCTCGGCTGCCGCTTCCCTCCACGGATGCCAAAAACCCAGCAGATGGCAAAACAGCCGAACATTCTCCTCTTCGTCACCGACGATCACGGCCAGTGGGCCAGCGGCCCGTACAGAAACCGTGAGTTGCGCACGCCCAATCTCGACCGCCTGGCAGCCACAGGCGTCGTGATGGAGAACGCGTTCACGCCCACGCCCGTCTGCTCCCCCGCGCGCGCGTCGCTCCTCACCGGCCTGACCCCCTCGCAGCACGGCATTCACGATTACATCGCCATGCGCTTTGACCGCCGCGACTGGCTCGCAGGCTTGCAAACGCTGCCCCAGCTCCTGCAGAAGGCGGGCTATCGAACCGGCATGTGCGGCAAGTGGCACCTGGGCAATGAAGACAGGCCCGCGGCTGGCTTTGACAGCTGGTTCAGCATCGGCAGCGCCTATCCGGTCCACCACTGCGGGACGCGCGAGTTTTGCCAGCAGGGCCGGATGGCAACCCTTCGCGGCTATGTGGATGACATCATTGCCGAACGGGCCGCGCAGTTCCTGCAGCATCCCGATGAAAGACCTTTTTTTCTGCTCGTCGGGCTCTTTGCCCCGCACAGCCCCCGGGACGGTCATCCCCTGCGCTTCGTCGAACAGTACAGGGATGCCGACTTCGTCGACATCCCTTGGGGCGAGACATACCGGTTCGGCGAACTTGCCTGGGAGTCGTTGGGTGTCGACCGGCGGCATGAGCGCGAACATCTTGCCCAATACTATGCGGCGGTTGCCCATGTCGACGAGAACGTAGGGCGTCTGCTGGAACTGCTGGAAGATGCCGGCCAGCGCCAGAACACGCTGGTGGTCTACACTTCGGACCACGGGCTGAACTGCGGCCACCACGGCGTCTGGGGCAAGGGCAACGGCACGCTCCCGCTCAACGTGCTCGAAGAGTCGATTCGCGTGCCCTTGATCCTGAGCTGGCCCGGCGTCCTGCCTGCCGGCGCCCGCCGCGAAGAGATGGTCGATCATCTGGACCTCTTTCAAACGCTGGTCGCCGCGGCCGGCGTTAGACCGCCTCCAAACGCCGAATTCGCCGGAGAAAGTCACTTGCCGCTCCTGCAGGATGCCGCAGCAGGTTCGAGCTGGCGCACCGTCCAATTCGGCGAATACGGTCCCGTCCGCATGGCGCGCACGCGCACCCACAAACTTGTGCGCCGCTTTCCCAACGGGCCGCACGAACTTTTCGACCTGGCGGCAGACCCGCGTGAGAACCGGAACGTGATCGACGATGACGGGTACCGTGTGCAGGCGGAGCGGCTGTCAGGCTTGACCGAACAGTACTTTGGGCGGTACACCGCGGCCGGCAAAAGCGGTTTGCTGGGGGCGGCGCTCCCTCAGCATAATATGACGGAGGCCTGGCGGCCGTGAGCAGCTCGCTGTCTGCGCCGGGCAAAAGTGCGCGCGGGCTCTACGCATCGACCCATAACTGGATTTCACCCAAGAGAGGCAGACACTATGTATACAACCGACCAATATGAAGGCATGCTGGCAGAGACTGTGATCATGCAGGGAGCACACGACGACCCTGTCCACGCCTACTTTGCCCGTCCGCTCGGCGCCGGGCCCTTCCCCGGCATGGTGCTGATCCACCATATGCCCGGCTGGGACGAGTGGTACCGGGAGGCGACGCGGCGCTTTGCCCATCACGGCTATGCCGCCATATCGCACAACCTCTACCAGCGCTTCGGGCACGGCTCGCCCGAAGACGTGGCCGCGGCCGCGCGCGCGGACGGCGGCGTGCCCGACGACACTGCCGTCGCCGACATCGAAGCGGCCATGCGCTACCTGCGCGCGCTGCCCAACGTGAGCGGCAAGGTCGGCGTTTTCGGCACCTGCTCCGGCGGGCGGCACGCCGTGCTCGCAGCCAGTCGCGTCGCCGGCTTCGACGCGGTCGTCGACTGCTGGGGCGGCGGGGTTGTGATGGAGGACGACCAGCTATCGCCGCAGCGCCCGGTCGCACCGATCGACTACACCGCCGGTCTCAACTGCCCGGTCCTGGGCCTTTTCGGCGAGGAGGACCACAGCCCGACGGTGGCCGAGGTTGCGCAGCACGAGGAGGCGCTCAAGCAGAACGGCAAGGAGCACGAGTTCCACATGTACGAAGGCGCCGGGCACGGCTTCTTCTACTACCACCGGCCCATGTACCGCCAGGAACAGGCCGTGGACGGCTGGGAGAAGATCTGGTCCTTTCTGGAGCGGACGCTGTCAGGGTGAACGGACGAAGGACCGGAACCAACGCAAGAGGTTATTCGCGGGGAGGCTGAACCCATGTGCACGATGATCATGCACAAGGCCCCCGTTGCCGGATTCGGCAAGGGGGCCGACGGCTGGTTCGACATGAGCCAGGCCAATGTAAGCTGGGACCATCCGTTTCATGCGCCCGAGGAGCACGCGCTCAACATCGACTTCGTCAACGAAGCGTACGGGCCGGGCGCGCGCGTGGCCGTGGAGCTGAGCGTCGACGGCGCGCGGCAACTGGTGGAGACGATACAGGCGGTCCTGGACGAAGCCGAGTCGAGGGGGCTCGTAGAGAGCGGCGACGCTTAGAGGGACGGCCGCGTCTCAGTCGCGGTAGGGGTCGAACTCGTCCTCGCCGGCCATGGCTACGCCGAGCGGGATCAGGGTGTGCAGGATCTTGATTGAGCCGCGATGGTGCTCCAGGACCTCGGGCAGCCGCTTATAGACCTGGGGCGCCTCGTCAGTCCCCGCGCCGCGCAGCTCAACGCCTAGGCCGCGAATGGCATCGAGCATCCGCCCGCGCCCAATCTCGCCCCGCTTTGTCTGCACCTTGCGCCCCTTCCTCCAGCGAAACTTGCCCGCAGCCTGCGTGCGCGACATGACCCGCCCTGCGCCGTGGACGGTCGAACGCAGCGCCAGCTGGCCCTCGTCGCTCTCGACGCCTTCAAGAATAACCGACTTGTCGCCCATCGAGCCGCCGACGAAGCCCTTCTGCCCGGGAAAGGCCGGGGTCGCGCCCTTGCGCGTCACCCACAGCGTGCGCCCATCGTGCTCTTCCTTCCACGCGAAATTGTGATGATTGTGGATCTCCTCCACGATGGCCGCGCCCAGCATGGACGCCACCCTCCCGCACACCCAGTCGCGACCGGCATAGGCATAGCGCCCGGCCAGCTTCATGCAGGCAAGATAATCCTGGCCCAACGCCGATTCCACGTCCACCAGAGCCGGCGCCCTGTTTCCCCCGCCCCGTTTCCGGCCTGTTCCTCCGCCCTTCTTCGCCTCGTCCGGCTGCCGGCGGCTGCGTTCCTGTTCGCTGGCCTTGATAAAATGGGTTGCCAAACGGTGCCCCAGCCCGCGTGAACCGAAGTGGACCCCGATCCAGACACGCTCCTGCTCATCCGCAAAGATGTCCACATAGTGGTTGCCGCTGCCGACAGTGCCCAGCTGCTCGGCAGCAAGCTTCTTCAGCTTACGAGCAACCGGGATATGCCAGGCCGGGTCGTCGTCGAAAAGGGGGTGGTCGACCTGCTCCTTGTTCTTGCGCCCGACGCCGAACGAGATCGTGCTCCAGATGTCATCCATGATAGGCCTGATATTTGTCTTCACTTCGGCCGCGTGCAGGTCGAGGCGCACCGCCTTGTTGCCGCAGGCGATGTCGTAGCCGACGCCGGCCGGGTTCAGCTTGTCCTCATACGCGACGACGCCGCCGATCGGCACCGAATAGCCGAGATGGTGGTCGGCCATCAGGGCGGCGGCATCCGCCTCCGGCGCGCAGTTCAGTATCTGGTCGATGGCGTTGTCCTGGGGAACGCCCCAGACAGGCACGCCTTCGATGACTTGAATCGTCATGGTTGTCCCATTTCAAAGCTATATGTGTTGCGGCAACACGGTGCAGGACCACAAGAGCGCTAAGCCGGCGGCCTGACGCCCGCATACTCACCCTCCGGCAGCAGCTGCGGACGCCCGCAACGCGTGGTCAGCTCGACGTGGCGGCCCGTATCCGATGCAACCTGGACCGCTTCCATGATCTCGAGCACGTGCAACGCCATCTCCGCACTCGCCCGGTGCGCCGCCTCCTCCGTCATGCTGACCGCCATGTCCGCGGTCCCGATGCCGCGGCTGCGGCCCGAGTGCCCGAAGCGCAGCGGAAGGTCCTGCCAGTCGTCGCTGGGCGTCCTCCGCAGCTGGACCGGGCCGCCAAAGGTGTTCGGGTCCGGCAGGTTCAACGTACCGGTCGCGCCGTAGAGCTCGATATCGGGCAGCCCCGACGCCTGCGCGTCGAACGTCGTAATCAGCGTTCCGATCGCGCCGCACTCAAAGTCCAGAATGCCGGCGAGATAGGTGGGCACCTCAACCTCGATGATCTGCCCCTTGAGCGGCTCGCTGTGAACTGTACGCTCATTCCAGGTAACGCGCGCCGAACCGGTCACCCGGCGCACCGGCCCAAGCAGATGCACCAATGCGGTCAGGTAGTAGACACCCATGTCAAGCATCGGGCCGGCGCCCGGCTTGTAGTAGAACGTCGGGTTGGCGTGCCAGTACTCGTGACCGCGCCAAACGAGAAAGGCGTTGACCGCGACCGGCTCGCCGATTATGCCTTCATCCAGATAGGCGCGGGCCGACTGGTATCCGGCGCCGAGAAAGGTGTCGGGCGCAGCGCCGAGACGAAGATTCTTCGCCTCCGCCAGCTCCACCAGCTCCTTGCCCTGGGCGAATGTCGCGGCCAGGGGCTTTTCGGTGTAGACCGATTTGCCGGCGTCGAGCGCGGCCTTGCACACCTCAAAGTGCGCGATAGGCGATGCAAGACTGAGGACGATGTCTACGTCGGGCGAGGCGAGCAGCTCGTCCTGCGCAAGAACGGTGACTCCGTACTTCTCGCCCTGCCGTTCGGCCGCAGCCGGTACCAGGTCGGCGCAGGCCGCGAGCTCGAGTTCCGGGATCTTGGCGATGTTTTCGATGTAGCGGCCGCTGATGTTTCCGCAGCCGATCAGTCCGATGCGGGCGGGCAGTTTCATCTCCTGTTCCCCTCACTCTTGCATCGTATCGTATAAGATCCGTAGTCGCGCGGGGGCGGTCGTCACTCCCTGGCTGCCCAGATGATGCCCCGCCGCACGATCTCCTTCGCCTCCGGCACGTCGAAGTCCTTCGCCACGTGGCCGAGCGAGCAGTAGAAGATCCTGCCCCTGCCCCAGCGGCGCTTCCACACAACCGGCATGACGGTTCCGTCGATCCAAGCTGCATGCTCGCCCGAGAAGGTGGTTGTCGCCAGCACCTCGTTGCTGGGGTCGACGTGCATCAGGTACTGCTCACTGTGCATGCGAAAGTCGTCAAGGCCGGCCGTAATCGGATCGGCGCGGTCGATAATATTCACCGTATAGTCGATGATGTTGCCCGGATGGGCCACCCACTGCCCGCCCACCATGAACTGGTATTCGGGGTTGTCACGGAAAGCGTCGGCCATGCCGCCATGCCAGCCGGCAAAGCCCGCGCCCGCGGCAACCGTGTCCAGCAGGCCCTTCTCCTGCTCCCTCGTGATCGAGCTCATCGTATGCACCTGCGTAATCACGTCGTACGCGGCCATGCGCTCGCCGTCGGTATACACGTCGAGTGAAGTCTCGATATCGACCTCGAAACCGGCCTCACGCACCAGCGGCGCAAAGATATCCACGCACTGCTTCGGTTCGTGGCCTTCCCACCCGCCCCACACCATCAGCGATCTTTTCGCCATCGTCAACCGGCTCCTTGCATCTGAAGTTGCTCCCGGTCCACCGCGCCCGCGCAAATTCGCGCGCCCAAGTATAACACCCGCGCCCGGACGGCACAACGAATCGGCTTGTCGAACGTACACGCCAAAAAGGGGGTACAGACCCCTAAACCTCAAGAGTCAACGAAGTCACTCCCGCCCCCCACAGTCCCCGCCTCACGACTCACGACTCACGATTCACGACTCACGAACTGCAACGGCATACCCCCCTTGGGATGCAGCGTAATCTGCGGCGCAAGCTCGGCCGTGTAACCCTCCGGGATCCGCAGGCGGAAACGCTGCGCGATCGCGGCCGCCAGCAGCACGCCCTCAATCAGCGCGAAACCGTTGCCGATGCACTGCCGCGGCCCGGCCCCGAAGGGAATGTAGGCGAATCTGTGACGCGCCGCGTTCTTGGCCGGCGCAAACCGCTCCGGGTCGAACCTGTCCGGGTCATCCCAGAATTCGGGCAACCTGTGCGTGATGTAGGGGCTGAGAGTAATGACCGAATTCGGCTGAACGGCATAGCCGCCAACCACGTCGGCATCGTTGCACGCGCGCGAAAGCGCGTAGGCCGGAGGATAGACCCGCATCGTTTCGTCGACAACCTGGCGCGTGTAGACCAGGTTCGGAATGTCTTCAAACGTGGGCACCCGCCCGTTGAGCGTGCGGTCGACCTCATCATGCAGCTGCGCCTCCACGTCTGGATTGCAGGCAAGACAGTAGAAAAGCCAGGTCATGAGCAGCGCCGTCGTCTCGTGCCCAGCGATCAGCAGCGTCAGCACCTCGTCCCGGATCTGCTTCTCGTCCATGCCGAGGCCCGTCTCCTCGTCGCGCGCCGCCAGAAGCATCCCCATCAGGTCGCTCCCGGGACCTTCGGCCTCACGGCGCTGCGCAATCATCGCATAGATGAGCTGATCGAGCGTACCAATGTCCCGGAATATCCGGCGCGTGCGCGGCAGGAAAGGCATCTTCAATGTGTACAGCGAAAACGGCTCCATCGCCATGTTGATGAAGAGCTGGTTCAATTGGCTGAGGATATCGCCGATCTCTTGCGTTTCCTCCTTCAGATCGACGCTGAACAGCGTACGGCCGGCGATCTCGAAGGTCAGCTCCATCATCTCCCGGTCGAACGAGACCGGCTTCCCCTCGCGCGCCGCCCGCTCCCAGCGGTTGAACCGCCGTTCCGCGGCCGCGGTCATCGTACTGGCAAACGACCGGATCTGCTGGCGGTGAAATGCCGGCTGCACCAGGCGGCGCTGCCGCAGCCACGACTCACCGTCATTCGATAGTAGACCGCGCCCGAGCAAGGGCAGCAACAGATCAAACGTGGGGTGGGGACTCTTTGTGTAGTTCTTGTAGTTGTCCAGCAGGATCTGCTGGTTGTGTTCGGGGTGAACGAAGACATAGCCCCAGAAGTTGAGGAAGAACCGGTAGCGGTAGGCGTGTCCGACCTCATCAACGAATTCCTGCAGGCAGCGGAGGGGGTCGCGGCGAAAACGCCAGGCTGTACCGAATATGGGGTTCGCCTTGGGAGCGGGAGGTAACGGTCGCCGCTCCATCGAGACGACTACGCCGGTCATGGGAGATCTCCTTAACGCGGCCCAAATAGCCGCGAACTATGGTTCAAGCATCACGGTTTCCAGGCCAGTAAGCCAAGCCTGGCGCCGGCACCACGCCGACGCATTGTGAATATTCTCACAATTTAGAGTATAGCCGAGCCGGTTCCCTTTGTCAATGGTTTTCGCCGGGAATCTGCCTCGCAGAGCGCTCGGTTCCGGCCGCAGGTCTCCCGGAAACAGTTGGCATTTCTAACGACAGGTCAGCCAGAGTCGGCATCTACAGGTTGCCCGCATCTAGCCTTGACCCTGGTTCGCCTGACAATTGGAGCCAACACCCCGCGTGAGCCGGTGCCGTCAATCATCTCAATCACAATAATCAGACGAATCAGAATTCAGACAGCTATCAACCAACCCTGTTTCCGCTTACCAACCGGCCCTGAAAGTACAAGACCCCGCCGATGGCGGGGTCTTGCGGCTTCTGGTCCGATAGCACTCCCTAGAGAGAAATATCCCGAGGTGATGCTACCGGACCAGTACTACTACTACAATTATCCATTTGCATCACCTCCTTTGTTGTGGGATATGCCGACAGTATCCCACAGATGGGCCTGCTTGTCAAAGACAACGAAACGCCTGGGTGCATCCCAGATTTTTGTAGAGGCTTGATAGACCAGTGGTGACTTCAGCCTGGAGAATTGCTTGGCCTCGCTTGACAGACAATAATTTGGGATGCGCCCAAACGCCTGTCTCCGTAGCGCCTCCTTTGGGCCGGTTTACAGAGGTTTGGGCGTTAAAGATTGATCTACCGGGCGACGAAACCGCCGTCGACGGCCATTACGTGCCCGAGCACGTACGACGCCCTGTCCGACAGGAGCCAGACGACCGCCTCCGCGATCTCCTCCGGCTTGCCGGGACGGCCGATCGGCTGCCAGCTGTCCGCCTCCGCCCGCAGGTCCGGGTTGCTGGCGTAGATCCGCTCCATCAAGGGCGTGTCGACCAGGCCGGGCGCGACCGCGTTGATGCGAATGCCCCTTTCGGCAAACTCGACCGCGGTCGACTTGGTCATGCCCGAGACCGCATGCTTGCTGCCGACATAGACCGGCTGGCGCGGTATCCCGACCAGCCCGGCAATCGAGGAGGAGTTCACGATCGCGCCCGATCCTTGTTCACTCATCTGCTCGATCTCGTACTTCAGGCACAGCCAGACGCCGCGGACGTTGGTATCGATCGTTGCCTGGAAAGCCTCCTCGCTGAACCGGTCCGCCGGGTGCGTGTACTCGCGTTCCAGCCCGGCGTTGTTGAACGCGCAGTCGAGCCGGCCGTAGGCCTCGACCGTGGCCTGAATCAAGGCCGCGACCTCCTCCTCATCCGTTACGTCGGCTCTGACAAAGATCGCCTCACCCCCCAAACTCTCTATCATGACGACGGTCTCGCCGCCGCCCTCGACGTCTACGTCGGAAACGACTGTTCTCGCGCCCTCCCGCGCACAGGCCAGCGCGGTTGCGCGGCCAATGCCCGAAGCGCTGCCGGTTACGAGCGCGACTTTCCCTGCGAGCAGCTCTGCCATGGCTTTTCTCCTGTTGGCGCCTGTTGGCCTCGTCCGGAATTGGACTGCCGATGCCGCCTTCGAGCGCGCGGCTCCACCCTCTCGTCAGCCATCGTCAGTCATAACGTACCACTCTTCGTCTCCGATAACGCCTTTCCACCACAGGCTCATCTCCTCTTCCCCCATGTCGGCCCAATCCTGCATCGGGTCCTGCAGGGCCTCGCCCAGCCGCTTTGAAAGCGACACGAGCCGCTCCCCTTCGCGCGACTGCTCCTCGTTCCACAGCGTCAGCGCGCTCTCCAAGGATGGCTGCCTCTTCAGCGCCTGCGCCAGCGCGACCGCGCCGTACAGCGCCTTGGTCGCCCCGGCCGCCGCGTGCGGCCGCGCCACGGAAGATGCGTCCCCCAGTAAGAGAATGTTCCCCTTGCGATAGCTCGGCGTATGCAGATCGAAGATCGCCTGGATGAAGGGCTGCTCGGTCAGTTCGACAGCCTCGGAGACGAATCCGGGCATGAAATCGCGGGCCAGTTCGCGCAGTCGACCGACCCGCGCCTCTGAAATGCTGCCGGCCGGCAGCGAGGTGGCGTGCTTTCTGCCGTTGCGGTCGGTCAGAGCTGCCCCCAGCTCGGCCTGCGGGGTATTCAAGTACCAGCCCCAGTTCAACCGCCGCTCGCCCGGGCCTGTCTCCCCCTGTTTGCCCGGAACAAGATAGGCGATGAGGTGGCCCAAACGCGACATCGCGAAGATGTTGATCCCTTCGTAGGGCTCGACGCTGCTTAGCAGTGCCTCTTCGATGAGACCGCGCCACATAACGTAGCCGGCGTAGCGCAGGTCCTCGCCGGCAAAAAGCCTCCGCCGACCGGTCGACGTGTAGCCGTCCGCGCAGACCACCAGGTCGAAGACACGCCTCTGCCCGCCGGCCAGTTCGACCAACGCGCCCCCGGACTCCGTCTCAATCGCCGCGACTTCGCTGCCTTGACGGTAGATGTCGTCGTCCACACGCTTGCGCAGGTTGCGGTAGAGCTCGTCCCAGCTGGTCGCTGCGATCACGAAGCCCTGTTGCCACAGCAGGCGGTCTTCGCTGCGAACGCGCACGAAAAAGTCCCTCAGCTTTATCGGCACGAACGCCATCTCCGCATCGAAGAGGTCGCGCGCCTGCAGCAGTTCGAGCAGGGCGAATGGGATGCCGATGCCCGCGCCGCGGTCCTTCAGCGAGCCGGCCGAACGCTCGAAGATCGTGACTTCGCAGCCGGCGCGTTGCAGCTCAATGGCAGCGGCGCACCCGGCAATCGAGCCGCCAACGACACAAACACGCAGCCTTCCGTCCGGTCCTTTGCCTGAGTTCACCGCTCCGACGGGCACAGTCGCTCCCGGCATTGGGCTGCTGGCTCCCCCCGGTTCGACCGGACGCCAGCAGCCTGCGTTGTCAAAAGTCAGATGCTTTCAAGCCAGGCCGCGTCCAATTCCAAGCCGAAACCCGGCGCGTCGCTGGGCACGAGGAAGCCGTCTTCGATTACCGCGGTCCCCGGCAGCGAGACGGTCTCGCTCAGGGGAACGCCCGGCGGTGAGACGCCGCCCGAGCGCTCCCCCCAGGTTATCGCCGGCATCGCAAAGGAGAGATGCTGGCCGTAGGGATTGTTCATGCCGCCGTGCAGGATGACCTCCAGGCCGGCCGCCTCCGCGAGGTAACAGATGCGCACGCAGGCGGAGATTCCCCCCGCCCACAACGGATCGGGCTGCAGAATGTCGACCAACCGCCGCTTGGCGGCATGCCAGAAGGTCTGCGGCATGTACCAGTGCTCACCGGTGGCCAGCGTCTGCCACGGGAGGCGCCGCCGCACTTCGGCGAACCCGTCCATCTCTTCGGGCATGAGAAAGTCCTCGATCCACCTGATGCGATAGGGGCGCAGCGCCTCGGCCAGGCGAACCGTGTAGTCGACGTCGAGAGCCATCCAGCAGTCCAGCATCAAATCGACGCCGGGGCCGGTCCGATCGCGCACGCTCGCGACCATCTCCTCCGCCTTGGCCAGACCTTCCGCCCCGTCAACCGGACCGTAGGGCAAGGGCAGCTTGACCGCGCCGAATCCCAGTTCGAGGTACCATTCGTAGTCGAAGCCGGTCGCGTAACAGGGGATGCGCTCCTTTTGCGGCCCGCCCAGCAACTCATACACCGGACGCTCTTCGATCTTGCCTTTCAGGTCCCACAGCGCCAGGTCGACCGCACTGATGGCAAAGCTGGCCAGCCCGTGACTTCCGAACGGCGTGGCCGTTCGCGCCATCATGTCAAATGCTTTTTCGGTCGCCATGCACTCTTCGCCCTCGAGGTGCGGAGCGAAATGATCGTTGATGATCCTGACGACCGGTCCGGCAAGCCCGGAGATCCCCAGGCCGAATGTCCCGTCCTCCGCCGTTACGACGCAAACCGTACTCTTCCACGTCGCAGACCAGGCCGACCTGCTCCCCTTGTACTCCTGGTAGCGCGCCATCGGGCTTGCCGGCTCCAGGCCCTCCCACGCATAAGAGGGTCCTTGCCCGCGGTCGCGCCGCGCGCCGCCGTGCCTGGCCCGCAGCTGCCCCACATCGACTTCAAATGCCTTCACTTCCTTGATTTTCATAGGCGGAGCTCCCGACGCCCGCAGAGCGCAACCACGCCTCCCTGCGGGACTTCGAGGCCAAAAAAAGAGAGCCGTCGAACGCGCCCAGCGTCGCCTTGCGCAGTGTCGCCTCGCCCATCGGCTCCAGGTCGTAGCTGTAGACGCAGGCCGCTATTGCACCCTCGACGCCGATCAGGATCGTACGCAGAACGTCGTCGTTCGTGCAGTTGAAAAAGTGAATCTCGGCCGCCGCCGGCGTCAGCGGTACCCGCAGCACAGGACACTGGCCGTAGCTGATATATGCCTTGCACCCGCGCTCTACTCTGATCGTCGAAAAGAGACCGTCGTTCTCCCCCGGCCCCATTTGCCCGTAACGAATCGCCCCCTCTTGCCCATGGTAGAACGAGAGCCAGGCTTTGACAAGCGCACGATTCTCCACCCCCATGTTCACGCCTTCGACGCCACCGTGCCTGCGCGACTCCCGCAGTTCGAATCACGACTCACGATTCACGATTCACGGCCTCTCCAGGCGGTAATGCCACCGTGCCCGCGCGTCCCCACCTGCCGTGTCGAAGCCAGCCGTGCCTACACCACCGTGCGTGCGCGATCCCAACCTGTCGCCGCGCTTGTCGGACGAACATAGAGGGGGGTACAAACATTGGGGGCAGTTCAGAAGGACTCGACGGTGTCGAGGTGTTCCATCCCGCGCACACCAAAGCCCAAGAGGACGACTATGTACGGATTTCAGATCGCCTCGGGCTGGTCAAGACCGGTGGTTCGGACATGCACATACCGCGCCCGGAGCCCCAGAAGATGGTCGGCGGCACGTTTTGTGATTGGGATGGGGTGCTCCAGTACCTGGAACGCTAGACCCTTGTGAAGGTTCGAAGGCAGTTCTCAGGAGGAAGTGGCTTGAGGTCGCGCTGCGGAGATCCCCGAACTGAACTTTTATATCTCACCGGCTATGCAAACTGAGCTGAATGCCGGCGTCCTGCGCGGTGGTGTACACCTGGCGCTTCTGGGCTTCTAGCTATTGTAAGCATCCACGAAACCCCATTCCTCCAAACAACGAATCCAGCGCGCACGCCTGGGGCTTTTTTCAGGATTTTCCAGCCACCAGGGATGATATTGCAACCCCACCGTTCCCAAATACTTCTTGATGTCGGGAATGTGTTCCACCACTTTGCGCATCGACGCTGCCGCTTCCGGTGTCCTTGGCGTGCCATAAAAGTTAAAGGTGCAGGAGCGGCGGTCTCTATAGCCGCCAAAGGCGGCATGCCAGGTCATCTGGTTGAAGATAATGACATCACCCGGATTCGAACTGAATACATAGCAGGGAATATCTTCACCGCTCAGACCGGACTCTTCCGAGATCCGGGCCTTCTTAGGGCCAAACGTACTGCCCAATCCAATCCTACGCAGCTCATCATGTAATGAATTTTTGTGCGCCCCGGGAATGACGCGCAATGCGCCGCGGTCAGCGGTTGTCGGCTGCAGATACATGACGTTCTTAATTGCCAATAGATGAGGATCGCTCCAATCCGGATGCCAATTGGTACTGTTCTCATAGCTGTTGGCGTTAGAATGGACGGGAAAGGATTCTTCATCTAACAGCTGTTCCGCGGGCAGATAAATGCGCGGGTCCTCAAGCAAGCTCGCAATGAAGGGGGTTTCCGGGGTCCGGTTACCCCAGTTGTTGAAAAGACGATTCTCTTCAGGATCGGTTTCCTCCAGAATCGATGCAAGGCGACGACCGAACTCTTCGTTTATCCTATTCATCTCCTCGGGACTGAACAGATTCCTCCGGACCAGGAACCCGAAAACCTCAAAGAGCTGGATCTGCTCTTCGGTAAGCCGATAGTCTTCCTGCGTCATAACATTTTCCTCAGCTGACCTTTATCAGAAATCCGGTAAGAGTCGGCCCGGCAGGCTCTTGCTCTGCCGAATTCTGCAGAAATCTCTCAATCACAGAAAGGTATTATAGTCCAGAATGCTTTTGGCACAACCCCCTGGGTTTGATGACCTGCCCCCAAAACTGGTCCAGGTAACATGCTGGAATTGGGTCGTGAAAAGGGGGAAATATCGCCAGGCAGAGAGATACGCCGGAGCACGCAATAAACAAGCTCAGAGATGCTGAGGTGGCGATGGCCGCGGGCAACACAGTCGCTGAGGCCGCCAGCCGGATCGGCGTGACCGAGCAGACCTTCTACCGCTGGCGCAGCAAGTACGGGGGTCTTAGGAACAACCTAGCCAGGCGCCTGATACCCTCTTACCTGCCGACCCTGTCCCCGTGCTTATCGGACTAACATTACGGGTGGTAAGAACACCGGGGACAGGTCACTTGGAGATTTGACCCTCCCACAGGCTCTTCATCTCCGCACAGCGTTCCAGCAGCGGATCCAACCGGCCTACGTCCTCCACACGGCCTGACTTAAGGACAATGATCTGATCCGCCCGTTGCAGGAGAGGACGTCGATGGGAGACCACCAGATAGGTCGCGTCCCGCCGCGCAAATAGCCGCTCCCACAGCAGCTGCTCTGTCTCCAAGTCCAGCGCGCTGGACAGATCGTCGCACACCAGCAGCTCGGCCTGACGGATGAACATACGCGCCGCCGCGGCCCGCTGTCTCTGGCCGCCGGACAGCTTCACGCCCCGCGGGCCGACGACCGTCTCCAATCCGTTCTCAAGCTGCGCCAGGTCCGGCTCCAGCGCCGCTGCCCGAACCGCCTGGGCCAACATTGCGTCGTTCGCGTCAAGGCCGAGCAGGATGTTCTCCCGCAGCGATTCGCTGAACAGACTCGGCGTCTGCGAGATGTATGCGCTCACCGGCGGCACAAAGAAAGTTGCCGGCTCGTCGACAAGTCGCCCATTCCAGTGAATTTCGCCGGATTCGGCCGGCAGCAGCCCCAGCAGGACCCGCAGCAGCGTCGACTTGCCCGCGCCAATCCGGCCCGTTACCACCGTGAAGCTGCCCCGCCCGAGACGCAGATCGACATCGACGATACCCTTCTCCGAACCGGGAGAGCGATAGGTCAGGCCGGAGGCGGAGAACTCCTGCAGCGGATCCGCTTCGGCAGGAGAAGCGTTATGGGCGGAAGGAAACGCACCGCTCAGATAGATGGGCGTTTTCCTCACCAAGGCGGCGGCCGGCGCCCCACGCAGCAGCCGGTCCATGCGCCCGATCGAGACGCCTGCCTGCTTCCACCGAGCGACAAAAACCCCAACTGTGGAGATCATAACGATGGCGAATTCCAGATAGTAGGCGAACAGGGAAAAATCGCCAATCGTAAACGACCCTTCCTGCAGCCCGGCGCCGGCCAGCAGCAGAATCAGCCCCAAACCGATACTGGCGAAGTGGTTATAGGTCGAATCGAGAATCTCGTTGAACAGCCGATCGCGCAGGGCGTTCTTGCGGCGACTTTCGTTCAACTCTTCAAAGTGCGCCAGCACACTCTCCTCCGCTGCAGCGACCTGCACGCCCTGCACGTTCTCGAACATCTCACCGATGAACCCGGTAACATTGCCGGCGGAAGTTCGGCTGGCCTCACGGTATTGCTGGACTCTGAGCCTTGTCACATTGGCCACGGCCACGACAAGAAGCATTGGCAGGAAGGCGAAGGCGGTGACCCGCAGGTTGATGCGCGCCATGGTGAACAGCGCCACGACCCCAAATGTGCCCGTCGCCAGCAAGAAGAGCGCCCAGACCGTATAGTTGCCGACCTCTTCTGCATCCTCGCGAAAGCGGCTAATCGCCTCGCCGGTCGAGCTGGGCAGCGAACGCGCGCCCGGCATACTCAAAATGTGCTCCAACAGGTTCTTGCGCATGGTGGCCGCGGTGCTGAATGTCCAGCGAAAGAAGACGTACATATCGGTAAATATCAGGCAATTGCGCAGGACGGCCACGGCCAGCAACAGCGCAGCCCAGGCGTTCGGCCCCCATGCGAGCGGAGCAGAGCCCGTCAGCGAATCGAAAAAGAATCGAATCACCAACCCAACCACCTGAAAGATGCCGACAAAGACGATAATCCGTAGCGCTGCCGTGAGTGAATACAGGCCGGGAAAACAGCGGACCAGGCCCACCCAGGTACCGGCCACGGAGAGAGGTGGACGTTCTGCGTTCTGTGTCATGTTTCCAGCTCCTGCTCACCCAACTTCAACAGGTGATGGTAGCGGGAAGAAGGATCCGAGGCCAGCGCGTTGCGGTCGCCCTGCTCCCGGATCCGTCCGCTTTCCAGGATCAGAATTCTGTCGGCCCGTTGAACCGTGGAGAGCCGGTGCGCGATGAGAATGCCGGTCCGATCTGTGAGCAGTCGATCGACTGCGCTCTCGAGATAGGCGTCGGTTGCCGGGTCCAGGCGCGAGGAGGCTTCGTCCAGCACGATCACCCCCGGATCCCGCAGAAAGATGCGGGTGAAGGCCACGAGCTGCGCTTCGCCGGCAGACAGCCCGCCGCTGCCGACCTGCAGCGGCGCGTCCAAGCTCTCGCCCAGGGAGGCATACCACGGGGCAAGCCCCAGTTCGTCGATGGCCTCCTTGATGCGCACGTCGGGCACCGACCTGTCAAAGAAGGTCAGATTGTCCCGAATCGAGGCTGCAAACAGCTGAACGTCCTGGGTGACCACGCCCACCTGCGAGCGCAGTCTGCGCAGAGGCCACAGGCGCACATCCCGCCCCGCCACCAGCACACTGCCTCTGTCCACGTCATACAGTCGCAGCAACAGGCGCGCCAAGCTCGTTTTGCCGCTGCCCGTGCGCCCCAACAGCCCCAACACCTCGTGTGGCTCCAACCGCAACTGGAAACCGTCCAGCGCGAACCTTTCATGTTCAGAACTGCTCTCTTCCGGCGGCGCATCGGTCGGATAAGAAAAACGCACCTGCTTGAACTCCACAGCCAGAGCGCCTGCAGGCCCGGCGCGGTCGCCCCCGGCCGCAGAGGCCGCTCCCACTGCCGCAGAGGCCGCTCCCACTGCGGCTGCCGGCGCCTCTGCCAGACGACTTTCAGTCTCGAACAGCTCTTGCACGCGGGCGACGCCGGCCCCGGCCCGTTGAAACTGCTCAAATTCCTGGGCGATTCGCTGAATTGGCTGTGCGATCAGGTTAGTGTAATGGAAGATGAGGTAGACCGTTCCTATTGTGAGGGCGCCGCTCAGGAAGAGAGAGGCGCCGACGACAAAGGCCACTGCATTTCCCACCGAGAAGAGGAGCCAGGCGACGTTGATCATCGAAAATCCCAGCAGTTCGGCTCGCACCGTCGTTTGCCAGAATGTTCGCATAAGCTGATGAAATCGGTAGAGTGTAAAGGCGCGCGCATTGCTGGCGCGGATGTCCTCCGTGCCGGCCAACCGCTCTTCGACAAAGCCGAAGAATCGGGCGCTGGCCTCGCGCGAGCGCTGCCAAAAGGGCACGGCCAGGTTCCGCAGGCGCAACAGCGCAATCAGCGTGATCACGACAAACAGGCCTATCGCCGCGCCGACCCGCAGATCTTCACGGCACAGCACCACGATCACGCCAATCAGCAGAAAAATATTACCGAGGATCTGTACGACAAACTGGGAGAAAAAGCGGGCCATCGCATTGATATCGCCGTCAATGCGCTCTATCATTTCGCCGGGCGTATGCTGCTGGTGGAACGAGAGGTCCAGGCGCAGGCAGTGGCGCGCCAGGTCCCGTCGCAGGGCGTTGGTCGCTCGCCAGCCTACATTTTCCGCCAGGACGGTACTGCCCACCGCCGCCGTCTGCTGGACGACGGCAATGGCAATGAACATCAGCGCCAGGCGCGTGAGAAGTTCAACCGGTCCACCGGCCAGCGCCGAATCCAGCAAACGACGCATGATCAGGGGGTTGATGAGCTGAAGGAGGATGTTGGCGCAAAGGACAAACAGAAGCAGGAGCGCCTGTCCCAACTGCGGGCGCAGGTACCTGATCAGCAGGCGCAGATAGATTCGAGCGGACGGCCGCATCGCGTGCCTCCAGGGGGACACAGAGGATGGGCAGAGTGAGCTGACCCGATGTTTGTACCACGCGTTGTGTTGGTCCGCCAAGAAGCGGGACCAGGTACGCAGGGCACCGGTTTCCCGGTCTGCTGCCGCTACAGTTCCGTGTCTCCCCGCTGTCAACAACGCAGGGTGAACGCTGTGCCATGCAAGAGACAGATAAGAGGTACACCCAGCCTGTTACAGAGGCTCTACGGGCTTCCTGTGCGGTCGGGTTTGGGCAAGCGGGACTGAAAAAAGAGAAGAGCGCCGGATGCGGGAAAGACCCTGCAGCCTTTCGCGCGCGCGTCTGTATCCAGAGCAGTGCAGGCTGCCGGCGGGAGAGTCGTCGGCATGCCCGGGCATTCGCGGCCTGTTGTCAGCGAGCCCCCGTCCGTGCCCCTCAAACTCGCTCACTCCTGCCGGACCCACAGTTCAGCCGAACCCTGCCGACTAACGAACAGCCTTCACTTCCAGCTGCACGCCTTCATGCCGCTGAATGCAACTGATGACCTCGAACAGGTTGCGGGCGTAGGGATTGCCGGACGGTCCGAACATACGCATCAGACTCTTGGGCGGCTTGTTCGTGAGGGAGCCCAGCTCCTCGAACCCGATTATGGCGTTGATGTAATCGCGCAGTACGATCTTGCCGGTATCCACGTCTCCTGCAAGCAGGCACTCGACGCCTTCCTTCAGCAACCCTTCGCGGAATGCCGGGTCGCGTTCGGCGCGGACCTGTACGGTCTCTTTGAAGTCACGGGTGAGCGGCAACTTTCACACCTCCTGCTGCTTGCGGCGTCTGTACTCCTGCCAGAATTCATGAGCGCCTTCAATGTCCCTCTGCTGGCGAGCTTTTGTGCCTCCACCGAGCAGGATGATCAACGTGTCGCCATCTCTGCCGAAGTAGACTCTGTAGCCTGGACCGACGTTTATGCGGCACTCCAACACCCCGCGGCCAACGCCTCTGACGTGGGAGAGGTTGAGAACCGGCCTCTGATGGATGGGTGAACTGCTCTATTGTACACCTTAGCTTGTGGTCCAATTTTTGGGGCCAAGCTCACTTCGCCAGTCCGGCGGGCTAAGGCGAACCGATTGGGGAACTTTCCGCTGGCAGGTTCTGATATTAGGAAGGTGCCTGTCAGCCTCGGATATCAACTCACGAGCCTCCGCCCACCAGGATTGAGGTACGTTTCTTTCAACTCAACTAGCTCCCATGACTTCACCCAGTCCTGCCACATGCTGGGGATGTGATTCCTGGCCACTTGGGGAATCGCCTATTGACATGCAACCCTATGGTTGTGTATAATGTGTCTGAATGCACATAGATTTAGTCTTCAAGGCACTCGCAGACCCAACAAGGAGGTTGATACTGGACGAGCTCTCCGAGCGCAAGGAGCAAACGCTCTATGAGCTCATGGCGCGATTGATCATGCGACACGAAGTCGCCATCTCCCGACAGGCCATAGCCAAACACATCAATGTCTTAGAAAAGGCGGGGCTCGTAAGCTCAGAGAAGCGTGGAAAGTATCGGTTGCTTATCTTCAACGATGAACCCATCAAGTCTGTCATGAACCGATGGCTCAAATAACATTATGAATGCAAGGGAGGCAGGATATGCACATTACACACACAAGCGTATTCGTGAACGACCAGAATGAAGCTTTGAAGTTCTACACGGAAACTCTCGGCTTTGTGAAAAAGCATGACGTCCCCGTGGGAAAGTTCAAGTGGCTTACCGTCGTCTCGCCCGATGATCCAGATGGGACCGAGCTTTTACTTGAACCAAACGATAACCCGTTATCGCAGGCATTTCAGCAAGGAATATTTGACGAAGGCATCCCGGCCGCATCCTTTGGCGTTGCAGACATCCGTGCAGAGCATGAAAAACTGAAGTCACTGGGCGTAGTTTTTACAATGGAGCCGACCGAACTGGCCACCGTCACCATAGCCGTCTTTGACGATACCTGCGGCAACCTGATTCAGATAGCACAAACGTAACTACGATCGACCACCCTGCCCTGTTTGAGATGCAGGCGCAGCCTAAAGTAATTCCCTAATGAAACCAAGAGCCTCGCTTTTGGTTGGCAAGATGTGATAGAAGGATCGGACCGACTTCCATATCAAGTGATGGAGGGGAACGATGGTTCGACCTGATTTGGCGAAATGGGGCCAGTCGCTGTCCGATTTGCGCAACTTGTCGGTGGAGGCTGAACATGGGCGCAGTCGCGAGCGTTTTCTGGCATTGTTCATAATTGCGAGTGGACAGACGACGGCCTGTAGCTGGGCACGCGAGGTTGGACGCACGAAGGAAACGGTCCTCAAATGGGTGCATGACTATAATCGGTTGGGTACCGCATTAACTGGTATGGCGCCTACGACTTCGCCGCAGGCCGCTGCATGATTTGGAATGAAGGCTCCTGCAACAAAGAACATACGATTCAGTTCTTGCAGCGCCTGGCTGCATGGCTGGGCGATGAGACCGGTGAAGCCGTGATCATTTGAGACGGCGCCAGTTGGCATCGGGCCAAATACGTACAGAAGGCCGCAGTCAAACTCGGCTTCACGCTCATCGCTTTGCCACCTTACAGTCCCGACCTGAATCCGATCGAGGGTCTCTGGAAGTGGATGCGAGAAGAGGTGACACGCAACCACTGCCATCCTTCCATGCGACACCTATTCGACGCCTGCAAAGCCTTCGTCGACCGCATCAATACTGACCCAACCACTCTTGTCTATCGCCTCTGGCCCAAATTCAAACTCGACCCAGAGTACGAAAAACTCTTGGTATCAAATTGAACTCACTTTAGTACCCGCACTTTGCCCCCCCAGTCCCAGTGTCCTCACAGCGGCGATCGGTCTCTTTGACTCTCAGGAGATTCCTATGGACATCCAGTCGATTTTCCAGACTTGGATGAAAGCATTGACAAAACCCGGCGAAGCTTTTTTTGCCGCCGAGCGAGAAAAGTCCTCGGCTGCGCTGTCGACCGCGCTCCTGTGGGTTTTTGCGGCCTCGTTAGTCTCTGTGCTGCTTGGTGTGCTACAGTCCAACATACTCTCGTCGGCGATGGGCGTGTTCGATCAGGTCCTGGAATTGCTACCGTCTGAACTTCAGGATGAATTCACAACGCCCGAGGAGATCGGCGCGGCCGTGGGTCCTACCTTTAGCCTCAGCTACATTGTTTTTGGGCCAGTCCTCTTCCTGATCGGGACCGGTATCTACCATGTGCTCGCCTCCTTATTGGGCGGGCGTGGTGGGCAGTACGGCCGGTACACCTATCTCTACTCCACCTTTTCCGCACCGCTGATGATCTTCACCTCCATTCTTGGATTCATACCGGTGATTGGAGGCTTTGTTGGCGCTGTTCTGGGAGTCTATCAGATTGTCCTCGCCTACTTTGCCACCAAAGTGGAATATAGCCTGACCAAAGGGAGGGCCATCATTGTGGTTGTCGCCTCAGTCCTCTTTGGGTTGCTCTTGGCTGCTTGCCTGAACGTAGTTGCCCTCGGTGCCATCCTCTTCATCCTGAGATACTTTACATGACCATCATTGCTGCCCACAATCACCCCAACTGGCACGGCCTCAAGCTGCCGAAACTTCCCAATGTTGTTTCTCCCAGGTCAGTTGCATTGAACCGGGACAAGCTGGGCGAGACAGCCTGATTCTGAAAGATAGGAAGCAAGTTGCTCTTCGATGGCATCGACCCGACTGTTGACGCGAGCAAGCCCACGCCCGAAAAGGCCAAAATCTGAACTCATCTCCTTGACCCTTTCCGCCAGGCATTCCAAAGAAAGTTCATCTTGCGCCAGCAATGCCCCAGGGACGAGTATTGCCAAAAATACGACGATAAAGTGGTTGCGCTTCATGGTACCTAGAAGTTCAACAATCTTCTATTGACGGATAAAGGCGTCGGAGTTTTATGCGAGCATCAATCGTGGTGAAACGCCAGTTGACAGTCGATGCAGAAGCATTGCGACGATTTTGCCAAGCTGTGACTTGCTGCATCAAGGTCTCTTTGTCAGGGACGCGAGCGTTTAAGCACTGTCGATGCAGGACACTGAGTTTGATTTCAGCCATATTGAGCCAACTGCCATGTTTTGGGGTGTAATGGCTTTCCACTTTGGCGGCGATGCGGCGGGCTTCAGCCGGCGGGAACGCTTCATAGAGGGCAGCAAATTTATACGTGTTCAAATTGTCCATCACCAAGACGAGCCTCTCTGCCTGCGGGAAACGGATGTCGACCAAGTCACGCAAGCAGTGGGCAAAGTCAACCATGGTGCGGCGCGCTATCACCTTGACATGACGCCCTGGATCTATGCTTTTTGGTAATGGGCCAAACCTCCTTTATTTCCAACTCTGCTGTCACAGCTACTATAAAAACTGTTGAACAATTCAAGGAAAATGTCGAGCCAGGTCATCCTGCTCGAACCTCCTGTGCGTCTCGCTGGGCAGCAGGCGTCACTATTTCAATTCCCAGCGCTGGCAGGCGCGCTACAATGTCCACCGTTTCCAAGCTAACGCTGATGACGTTGGCGAGCAGGCAGAGGATGTACTGCGGGTCGTCGGGACGGCTGGGGTCGTTAACGATGCCGCCGCGCTTGCCGGCCTTGATGTTACAGTAGTCGATGACCCATTCGAGGGCAGAGCGGTTGCCGCGGCGGTCGCTACTTCACGTCCTCGTCCAGGTACAGACCGCGGCCCCGGCGCGCGCCAAGCGGACGTGCCGCGGTCAACTCCGGACCAGGGCATTATACCCCAATGGGATGCAGGCGCGGCTTCTCCGTTGGTGGATGCGGCAGAGGGGCCGGCCCGGCGCGCGCGCCGGGCGTTTTGGCCGGATCGCCTTTGCATTCGGACCAGAAGAAGCAACACCGGTCGAGCGCATAAAGGCACATTGACACTTTATTGACACCAAAAAAGCAGAAAACAACATGAGAATGACATTTGAGCACAGTATAATTGGGAGTTAGACCGTTTTCGGCCGCGGAATTACGGAGCGGGCGGGCAAGTCTGCAGAGCTTGCGCAGCACCGGCGGCAGCCGATTGCAAGGGCCTTCGGGATACGACTAAAGGGACTGAGGACCCAGCTGTCTTGGCCACAATCTGTCTCTCCACGTATTTGGTAAATTGCTCCATTAGACGCCTGAGCTCGCGGTTCAGTCTTAGGGGCCAAGCTCATATAGCGAGGTTGTGGGAGTTCTGCGCGGCGTGAAAGGGCTAGAAGAGCAAGAGGATGACGCCAGAGGGTTGCAATTCGATTTCTACTTCCCCTTCTACGAAAACCTCTAGGAGAACATAACAAAAACACGATCGGGAAACATCTGACCTACAAGGAACTGGTAACGGAAGCACCTTGAGGTGGTGTTTCCGTTACCGTTCATCAGTTTCCACCAAGGGAGCACGCCATGAACCGCTTTTTCCGTATTGTCATTCTCGCTTTTGTGCTGTTCCTTTTGCCGACCGCTGTTCTCGTCGCCCACAGTGACATTACATTGGAAAACATAGCCAAAGCCCTGGATGCACTGACAGACCGCGTAGACGCCCATGATGAGCGTCTAGCCGCCTTGGAAACACGGACGGCTCCCACACCGACACCTGAAGCCACTGCAATGTCAGACCCGCTCGACTGTCCGCTACCAGAGGGCGTCGTCCCGCGCGCCGCCCCGCCCATAACCGCGCAGCAGGTTGAAGACGGCGGCGCCCGTCTGACCGACTTCGCACTGGCCTTAAGAGGCCAATTTGTGGGCGGGTCCCAGGAGGCTACGACCTTAGAGCATTCAGCATACGTCGGATGTCTCTTCAGGCAGGAGGGCAGTCCGTGGCGATCCGGTTCTACCTACCTTGTGGAACTGACGCTCGACGGCAGGGTTTTCCTTCACGCGAAGGATATGTCATTGTCCGGCAGGCAACTCAACCCCGCGATCTATGGAGCAATCCTTCACGCTTTGGGAATCGACCCAGCCGCGCTGACCAACCCTGCCCTCGCCCTACCCGTCTTCATTGCCGCCGCAGATGGGGATGGCGGCCTGTTCAACACGCCTCAAATCAAGGATGCTTCCGGCCATGCCTCGGCATACTTCTCGGCCACTATGCAGAGCCCGCGTATATTGCTCGTCGGATTCGACCTCGACGCGTCTCACCTGGTTCCGATCAGCGAGGAGTCGCTCGATTACGGCGACCCGCCCATTACGGCCAGCCACGTGGTTGACCGGGAAACCTTGAAGGAGTTCGTCACCGCCGCGGGGGCGTACCTGGTTGAGCTCCTGGAGTCCGGCGACCTGGCCGCGCTCTCGAAAGCCCGGGTCGCCCTCCGGGACCCGAACGGGCCCTGGAGAGACGGGTCCATCTATATTGCCGCGATGGACATAACCAGCAGGCAGATCATGTTTCACGGCGCATTTCCGAATCGATTTGAACTGCGACGAGGAGGAATCTCGCGCGACGTTGTGACCGGAGAGCTGATCGTGGACCAACTGATCGCAGCGGCAGAAAGCGGCCCGGAAGGCGGTTTCTGGACGTATCATTTCGACAATCCCGCCGACGACTCCGACAGCGCCGACATCCCCAAGGTAGGCTACGCACGTATCTTTACGGCTCAGATCCCATTGCCGGACGGAGGCACAGTCCCTTTCAACATCATCGTCAATTCAGGTTTCTACCTGAATGGGAATTAGCTACTCCCCTTGTCGTGAGGGGCGGCGGCTGACAGGGAATGCAGGTTAACGTGATCTGTCCGAGTGTCAAGTAACAAAGGTCGCTACGTTTCGTAGTGACCTTTTTGTTTAGGAAATTGAATTGCCCCCGATGTTTGTACCACTCGTTATGTTAGCCCGACAAGCAGTGGCACCGGGTCGGCAAGCAAGCAAGAGGGCCCCAGGCGCCGGGTCCAGGCCAAGAGGCCCGAACCCGACGCTTCTCTGTTCCGGGGGGAGTTCAGAGCCACTGGAGGTCGGCTGGGCGTGCAGAGGAGAAGATGAAAATGGCTGAACTGAGGGATGCGGCTCTTTGAACTGGCGTATGTTGCCGGGCTTGGGGGGAGCAAGCTGAGCATGGCGCGGGAGATCAGCAAGGGGCGCAATCTGGCGGAGTTCGTGGAGGTGAAGGCGGAGTACCGGAGCTGGGTGTGAGGACGCGGTTGGGTAGTACGCCAGCTGGCGGCTGAGCAACGGCGGGCAAGAACACAGAAGGGAGGTACAGGGTTATTGAGGTCAGCAATGGAACTTCGCTCGAGGCGCAGCTGAACAAAGAATCAGGCTGGAGACTGCATAGCTTCAGCGTATGCCCCTACCCGGCGCGCCCAGGGACGAGTACGCAAAGGGTGGTTATCATCGCAGCGCTGGAGCGGGAGCAGACCGCACGTTGACTGGCTTGAAATTCATGCCCGGGGTGAACCGGGCGATGTGGCGCCTTAAGTCTAATGGGGGGGACCAGAGGCCGCTTACTTCTCGCCGGCAGCTATGCGGAGGGTCAGAAGAAATTCGAGGAGCTCGGCCTGTTCCCTCTGCTGCAGCTCCGCGAATGCGTCTCTCTGCTCCTGCGCTTCGCCGCCGTGCGCCAGGATCGCTTCCGAAATCAGGGTCGCGCGTCCGTGGTGCAGGTACGGGTGCTCCGATGCGATGCCCCACAGCTTCCTCGTCAGCCAGCACCGCGTGGGGACGCCTGCCTGTTCGAGTGCCTCGTTTTTCAGAAACTCCCCCATGTCGTGCCGCTTCAGGTCGGTGTAGACCGGGAGCAGGAAGTTGTCTTCGCCATCCCGTCTTAAGTCCGCTATGTAGGGTGACAGGTCGACCTTGTAGGTCGCGCCGACATCTTCAGGCCGCAGATTGTTCGCCGGGTTGAACGGGCCCGGCTCGACGATTTCCAGGCTGGCGAGCGGCATCGCCGGAATGTGGCAGTCGGAAAAGCGGATCTGGTCGAAGATGAGGCACCCGCGCGCAGCGGCCTCCCTTTCGGCCCGGGTATTGGGCGCCACCCGGACCGGCGCGGGCAGCGTGGCCTGGAAGAGGGTCAGGGCGGTGATATCACCCACGCTCAGCTCATTTGCGTAGCCGTCGGCGTCCGGGTCTGCCTTCCCGTCGGCGCGTTCGGCCGCCAGGATTCCGTGGTGATGCAGCAGCGCGTTGTTGGAGAACTCGCGCAATGAGACAACCACCCCCTTCTGGTGAAAGGGGCGGATGACCAGGTCGGCGTCGACGCCCTCGACGTGCGAGGTGTCCACGCTGCCGTCGGGGTGGCATGTGAGCGCGCCGAAGTCGACGCCCTTTGCGGCCAGGGACGCGGTGACGACTCAGCCTGCACGCATCGCCTGGTCGCACGCGGAGGCGCGCTGTGCGTGCAGCTCGGCCGTCATCTCGCGGGCGAGAAGCTCGATGAAACCGGCGCCGAAGATGCTGACCGTGTTGCGTTCGTTGCCGACCGAAGCACCCGACGCGCGCGGGATAGGTTGGACGATCAGATGGAAGGCCGGGCGGTTCAGACGGAACCAACCGGCTTATGTTTGTGTTTATTCCCCATTAGGAATATAATGCGATCATGATTTGGGAGGTCGAGTACACGGACGAATTTGGGGCGCGGTGGCAGGCGCTCCTGGAGAGACAGCAGGACTCAGTGGCCGCCAGAGTCGGACTGTTGATGGAATACGGTCCTGGGCTGCCGTATCCCTACTCCTCGGACATCAGAGGTTCACGTTACGGGGGAATGCCCGAGCTGCGGGTACAGAGCGGTGGCAGGCCTCTGAGGGTCTTTTACGCCTTCGACCCGAGGCGAACGTCCATACTGCTCATTGGGGGAGACAAAACGGGAAACGACAGGTTCTACGAGGAGTACGTG
Organism: Caldilineaceae bacterium; assembly: GCA_022827195.1. GTDB lineage: Bacteria > Chloroflexota > Anaerolineae > Caldilineales > Caldilineaceae > Bin5. The sequence continues at coordinate 123,342 of JAJDTL010000004.1, read as the reverse complement.
CCGGTCGCAGATGCACTCTACGACGAACATCTGGAGGAACTACGAAAGGAGGGGTTGCTCGAATGAGTGGACGTAATTCATTTCGCGAGCTGACCAAGGGGTTCTCGCCGGCGCGCCGCCGACGTATCGACGGGATGAAGAGGGAGTTGCTGGCGGAGATGCCGTTGCACGAGTTGCGCCGGGCGCGGGCACTGACGCAGCGGGACCTGGCGGAGATGTTGCAGGTGAACCAGCCCGCAGTCTCCAAGCTGGAGCAGCGGGCAGACGTGTACGTCTCCAGCCTTCGTTCCTACATTGAGGCAGTCGGGGGGAAGCTGAAGATTGTGGCCGAGTTTCCCGAAGGCGAGGTGGCGATTACAAACTTTTCCGACGTGGGAGAGGTCGAAAACAGGCCTCTGATGGATGGGTGAACTGCTCCATTACACACCATAGCTTGTGGTCCAGTTTTTGGGGCCAAGCTCACACCTCTCATTAAATCTCATTACCTATACCTTGACAGTGCATGATGCAAGTTAGACAATGGCATCACCACAGAGAGTTGCCTGGTGTTTACCAGACTGCGACCAGCTTGCTGGGAATCGGTACGCCCCTTGCTGGTGAATTTCAGCCCTTGTAGACTCGCTGCAGTGGCCATCCACTAGGCCAATGGCATCAAAGGGGTTCCACATTGAGTCCACAACGCAAACAACAAGCAGATTGGAATATCAAGGTCAAGAACTGCCCTCTCGGACACGCAAACCACCAAGATGAGAATTACTGCGTTAAATGTGATTTCCCTTTTGAGGACAACCCTATACGGCGTCGCCGTAGCTCTCGGCGATTTGGGTCTTGGGCCGCTTTTGCCGTGCTGATCGGATTGCTGATCTCACCTCTAGTATTTGGCATTACCGGCTGGAGGCCATCTGCAGAGCCGGGAACTGCTGTATACCAGAATACAGACAACGATCTGGCCAGTCGGATTCTAAACCTTGAAAGAAAAGTCGGGTGGCTGGAGGAAGAACTTCGTTCTCAAGCCGTGATACTGGATGGGCTGACAGCTAAATCTGCAACTGAACCCAAACCCACATCTACCGTCGATCTTAACCCGGTCCCATCCAATTCAGTACTGGTTGTGCAGGTCGAGCAAGGCAATGTGCGTTCTAATCCCGGAATCAACCACCCCATCATCGGGACTGTAACGGCTGGCCAAATCATTGAAGATGTTTTGGGCCAACATGATAATGGTTGGTTTCAATTCTGCTGTGTGGATGGCGATAGACCGGGATGGCTGGCCAGCAGCCTCGTTGTGCTGCGGAGTAAAGCCGATGTTCCTAATCAACACAAGGGTGCTGCTGATGCAGCCCCGTATCGCTTACCCCCGCTCATACAGCCGCCACAAGACCCTGCTGTCGATTCTTTCTACCAGAAGCACCTAAACGCTGGTGGAGTGGCTGTGCTGGCTCCTGAAAGCGTCTCAGACGAAGAAATGTACCAGACGGCAGCCGTTATACTCAGCATGCTTTCCAACCGTCCTGATCTGCTTGCCATCATGGTAGAAAGAGGATTTCGGGTCGGCATCTACAACCCATACGAAGGCGGCATCGAACAGCTGCCCGAATTTCAGGATTGGGAGGCACGCCATAGAACAGCAGGGGGGTTCTCAGCAAGCCACTATGGTTCGACAGTGGGGATACCTGAATTGATCCACGACTGCAATCCTAGTCTGATTCACGAGTTTGCCCACGCCATAGACTACGCACTCCAGTGGCAAGATTACGACCGTCAAACACAGTCGCCAAATCTGCTGTTTTGGGACAAACTAGAAACCACCTACCAAAACGCGATGAAGGCGGGCTTATGGCAAAGTCCAAGTCTTACACAGGAGCAACGTTACACTTCGGCTAACAGACGGTCTCGTTGACGTTTGAAGGATTCTGTCAAAATGGCGACAATAGTAGGATGTCTACCTATAAGATTGCCGACCATCAGTGGCAGAAACTGTACGCATTTCTGCAAGGACACCCTCGTGCCTATGCGGGGCAAGAGGAAAAGTGTCGCCGTTTCGTCGAGGCAGTTTACTGGATTCTGCGCACCGGCGCCCAGTGGCGTGAACTGCCAGCCGACCTTGGGAAGTGGAACAGCGTCTTCAAGCGCTACGCACGCTGGGAAGAGAACGGTGTTTGGGCCGACATGTTCAAACAGTTCGCCCAAGACCCGGACATGGCAGCGGTCATGCCCGACAGTACAGCTGTACGCGCCCATATGTGCGCCGCGGGCGGTTCCAAAAAAGGGGGCGTCAGAACGAACAGTGCCTAGGTCGGAGCCGGGGTGGCTTCAGCAGCAAGATCCATCTCCTCGTCGATGCGCTGGGCTTCCCCTTACAGTTCATCTTGACCGGTGGTGAACGCCATGACCTTTCCCAGGCTGAATCGTTGCTCGCCCCTTTCCATTTTGACGCTGTCATTGCCGATAAAGGCTATGATTCTGACCCGCTGCGAGAACTGCTCACAGCCAAACAGGTCGAGGTGGTCATCCCTTCTCGCCGCTATCGCAAGCAACCGCGGGACTATGACCGCCTTCGCTACAAAGAGCGCAATATTGTCGAACGCTTCATCAACCGAATCAAGTGGTATCGACGCATTTTCACCCGCTATGAAAAACTAGCTCGACGCTTCATGGCGTTCCTGCACTTTGCCGCTACACTTATATGGCTTGAACGAAATGTCAACGAGCCCTAAAAACTAGAGGCTAAAACCATGGCAGTCACACTCACATACTTCGGACACGCCACCTTCGGCGTTGACGCCGACGGTACCAAGCTGCTCATCGACCCGTTTCTGGCCCCCAACAGCCCGGTAGCCCCGGCCGACGTGACCGCGGACTCGGTCGAGGCCGACGTGATCATCCTCACCCATGGCCACGCCGACCACATGGCCGATGCCATCCCCGTCGCCAAACGCACCGGCTGCCTCGTAATCTGCAATTTCGAGATCGGGGACTGGCTAATGGGCCAGGGCATCGAAAACGTTCACCAGATGCACATCGGCGGCGGCTACAACTTCGACTTCGGTCGGGTTAAGCTGACAATCGCCCACCACGGCAGCGGCCTGCCCGACGGCAGCTACGGCGGCAATCCGTCCGGCATCCTGATCCATTTCAACGACGGCACCGATGTCTACTTCGCCGGCGACACCGCCCTGACCTACGATATGCGCCTGATCGGCGATGTCGGCGGCGTCGATCTGGCAGCCCTGCCCATCGGCGACAACTTCACGATGGGCCCGGACGACGCCATCCTCGCCGCGCAGTTCGTGAAAGCGAAAAAGGTGATCCCCCACCACTACAATACCTTCCCGCCGATCGAACAGGATGTCGAAGCCTTTGCCCAGAAACTGCAGGACGAGACCGACATCGAATGCGCAATTCTGAATCCCGGAGATACGTTGACCGTATAGAGATAGGACGTATCAGCAGCAAGCGTCATTCGCCGGTTGATGCCCCTGATGTGGTTCTTGCGCCTGTGTGTGGAGATTGACGAGTGAAGGGAGGAGGTATGGTTGACATAAGTGACGCGGTGCTCGACGGAAAGGCGGAGCTGTTCTTTCCCGCCTACCTGATTCCGTCGCTGCGGGACCTGCGCGGAGACAGCTGGCGCGAACTGGTCGATCGAGTCTCGATGTTGCCCGATACGCACCCCGACAGTCTGGCTTTTGTCCTGATGATGATCAACCTGGGCGACTGCATGAAATGCCACAGCAACTACTATAAGTTCCTGCGCGGCTGCGCTTTCTGCTCGCTGCAGACGATTCGCACCTTCAAAGGAACCGACGCCGATCTGCTGCGCCTCTACAGCAACGCCCAGGAGGAGATCGACCGCCAGCTGAGCGGCATGGGAACGCTCTCGCTGGCAGCCTGAGGCGCGCCTCCCCGGCCCCGCAGGTCGAATACGGCAGCGTTCGCCGTCTGTGCATTAACCAGCGCCCTGTGTGCGCTGGTTTTTTCTTTCCGCCGACTCCACCGTATACCGGCCAATACCATCCGACGACGGCCACAGCAGACGGTGAGACAATGAGCAGAACGCGCCGCAATGGCACATAACTGTCCGGCAGAAAGGTAATGCGCACACACCCAGACCGGCCCCTTCGCATCGGCATCATCGGAGGCGGGGTCGCCGGGCTTGCCGCCGCCTACGAACTCGCCGGCGCCGGCGATGCCGAGATCCACCTGTTCGAAAACGGACCGGTCCTCGGCGGGCTGGCAGCCGGCTTCAAAGGACGGGCGAGCTGGGACTGGCCGCTGGAGAAGTTCTACCACCATCTCTTTACCAACGACGATGAGATCATCGGGCTGACGAAAACACTCGGCGCCGGCGAACTGCTGCAGATCCACCGCCCCTCGACCGTCATCCACTACCGGGGCGCAAACTATCCACTCGACAGCGCGCTGAACCTGCTCCAGTTTCCCCACCTGTCGCTGGCCCAGAAGCTGCGCATGGGCCTGGTCCTGGCCTACCTGAAGTATCACCCCCGCCCGCCCTGGCGCGCCTTTGACCGGATTCTGGCCGACGAATGGCTGGCGCGCAAAATGGGCCGGAACGCCTACGCCAAAATCTGGCAACCGATGCTGGAGGGCAAATTCGGCCCCCATTTCCAGGATGTCAATCTGGCCTGGTTCTGGGCCAGGGTCTACAAGCGCACGCCGCGTCTCGGCTACTTCCGCGGTGGATTTCAAGCCTTCATCGACCGGCTCGGCGACGCGGTCCGGCAGCGGGGCGTAACTATCGAGACCAATACCGCGGTCCGCTCGTTGACGCCCCTGCCGGCAGGAGGCTTCAACGTCAGGAGTGAAGAGCACGGCGGGCAGAACGGGGCGCGCCGCAGCTCCCGCGATTTCGATGCCGTCCTCGCCACGGTCAGCCCCGGCCTTCTGCAGCGGCTTACCCCTGAGCTGCCCGAAAGCTTTCTCTCACGGCTGGCCTCGCTGCGCCACATGGGCGCGGTCGTCATGACCGTCGCGCTCGACCGCCCTCTCCTCAAAAAAACCTACTGGGTAAACGTGCCCAAGGCCGAGGGGCTGCCCTTCCTCGTGCTGGTCGAACACACCAATATGATCGACCCGGACCGCTACGACGGCGACCATCTCCTCTACCTGGGCGACTACCTGGAGTCCTCGCACCGCTACTTTTCGATGTCCCAGGAGGAGCTGCTGGCCGAATTTCTACCGGCTCTGTCCCGCTTTAACAGCGACTTTCGCCCGGACTGGGTGACGGGCGCGTGGCTGCATCGCGCCTCCTATGCGCAGCCGGTCCCTTTCCGAGGCTACGCCGACACGATCCCGGAACTGCGGACGCCGCTGCCCGGCCTCTACTTCGCCTCGATGAGCCAGGTCTACCCGTGGGACCGCGGCACCAACTATGCCGTCGAAATCGGAAGAAAGGCGGCCACGATGATCACCGAGGACTATCTGTAGCCCTCGGCCCCCTCCCCCCCGACCTACCTACGCCAACCCTGTTTCCCAGAACAGCCCGCCGATCGCGAAAAGGCCGCTTTTTGACAGACGCGCCGTCGGCAAGTAAGGTGTCGAACAGACATTCAATCTCGAGCTGCAGTTCCTGGTTCTTAGTTTCTAGTTGCCAGTTGCCGTTGTGCTCCTGCCGTTGTGCTCCTGCCGTTGAGCGCAGTTCACTAAAAACCAGAAACTGAAAACTGGAACCTACAAGGACTTGGCTATGGCCGCGCAAAACACAAACGACCAGCCCCAGACGCCCCCGTTCGACCCCCGTATCGAGGCCAAGCTGGGCGTGCCGATCAAGAATATCATCGCCGTCGCCAGCGGCAAGGGCGGCGTCGGCAAGAGCACCGTCAGCGTCAATCTGGCCGTCAGCCTGGCGCGGACCGGTGCGCAGGTCGGACTGCTCGACGCTGACATCTACGGACCGAATATCCCGATCATGATGGGCGTGGACGAGATGCCGCCCGTGGAAGAAGGCAAGCTGATTCCGGCGGAAGCGCACGGCGTCCGCTTTATGAGCATGGGCTTTCTGCTGCCGCCGGAGCAGGCACTGATCTGGCGCGGGCCGATGCTGCACAAGGCGATCCAGCAGTTGTTCAGCGACGTGCGCTGGGGAGAGCTCGACTACCTGGTCGTCGATCTGCCCCCGGGCACCGGTGACGCACAGTTGTCGCTGGCCCAGATCGCGCCCCTGACCGGCGGGCTGATCGTCACGATGCCGCAGATGGTATCGGTGGCCGATGCCCGGCGCGGCGCGGCCGCCTTCGAACAGCTCGAAGTGCCGATACTGGGCGTTGTTGAGAATATGAGCGGCGAGATCTTCGGCAGCGGCGGCGGCGAGACCGCAGCCAGCGAACTGGGCGCGACCCTATTGGGAACTGTCGGACTGGACGCGGATGTCAGCGCCTCGGGAGACCTGGGCGTCCCGATCGTCGCGGCCAGGCCGGAAAGCGATGCCGCCCGCACATTCAGCGTGCTGGCGCATAAGGTGGTTGCGCAGCTGCGCGCGGTCTCCGGAGGCAATCAGCCGCAGCTGAGGATCGTTTGACGAAAACGGTAGGAACGTAAGAGAGACCGGCGGCCGTCGCGAGGATGTGACGGCCGCCGGCTGCGTTACGGGGATAGATGAGGCGTGATTCGAACTCTACTCTAAAGCGTTCACCTCTTGCAGCAGCTGCAGCGTCCCCTGCAGATCGTCAATGTCCGACAGGTCCAGTTCCGGCGTCTGAACGTCGGCCAGCGGCAGCAAACCCTCAGCCGTCGCCGCCACGCCCGCCGCCAGGGGGTATTCGTTCGTCGCTTCGGAGAAGTAGGTCTGCGCCTCTTCCGAAAGCAGGAACGCGACGAACGCCTCAGCCGCGGCCTGGTCCTTGGCCGTATCGAGAATGCCCACACCGGCAACGTTGATCATCGCCCCGGCATCCCCGGACGCCGGGTGGTGGTTCTTGGCCTGGAAATCAGGGTTCTCGGCCAGGAATCTGTACAGATAGTAGTGGTTCACGAGGCCCAGTATGACCTCGCCGCGGCCCGTGGCCTCGACGATCGGCGTATTCTTGGGATAGACCTGCACGTCATTCGCGATCATCGCCTCCAGCCACTCCCGCGCCCTTTCCTCGCCTTCCAGGTGGCGAACGGCGGTGACAAAGGCCTGAAAACTGCCATTGGTCGGCGCCCACCCGATCTTCCCCTTCCACTTCGGATCGGTCAGCTCCCAGATGTCGTTGGGCAGGTCCGCTTCACTCAGCATCTCGGTGTTGTAGACAAAGACGCGCGCCCGTCCGCTCGCGCCAACCCACTCGCCGTTGCCGCTGCGGAAACGAGGATCAACACTGTCCATGATCGCCGCCGGCAGCTGTACGAAACGCCCCGCCTTCGCCAGCGCGCCCAGCGCGCCTGCATCCTGGCCGTAAAAAACGTCAGCCGGAGAGTTCTGCCCCTCCTCCAGAATCGTTGCCGCCAGTTCGGCCGTGCCGCCGTAGCGCACATTGACGGTGACGCCGCTCATCTCCTGGTAGCGTTCAAGTAGTGGGCCCACCAGGTTCTCATTGCGGCCCGAATAGATTGTAAGTTCCGTCGCGCCCGGTGCGCCTCCCATCTCCGCAGGCGCTTGAATTGGTACACAGGCCGCCAGCAGCAGACCGACCAAAACGATCAGACCTGCCCGCGCAGCCCTGTTAGTAACCTTTACAGTCATTCCAGAACTCCTCCGGGTGTGTGATTACGAATCAATTCCATTCTCCAGTCGTTAACAGGGCCAGTCCGCGCTCTGTCCGGATCAGAGCAGCGGACAGCCCTGCCAAAAGAGGTGCGCCGGCGTTGCTCTATGGGTTTGCCGCGCGCCACAAAAGTGTAGCACAGCAAATGGCGAAAAATCGGCGAAATCTGGAGCAGATTTATGCGGTATCCGTAAACGACTATGTTAAGGTAGGTTCACGCAGGAATTAACGTCCGTTGCATGCATGGAGCCGCGTGCAGACGAATGTGATATGCTCAAAACTGGAAGCAGACCGGCTTTCCGATATGTAAGACCTGACAGGAAGAAGATACCGATCATGCGGCCCGAATTACAGCAGGCGATCCGTATATCGGTTGCCCTGGCGATCGTCCTCGCGGCTGCGGCAGGATGTGCCCCGACTCCAGAGTCCGATCCGCCCGCTGCCTTCGCTACGGCGACGAAACAGAGACAGCAAGAGAATCTCGCCGTCCGGGGAAAAGGGGATGCTTCCGTAGAGAAGCCGTTTGTTGCAAGAGCTATCGACGGAGACCCGGAAACAGCCTGGAATTCGCAGCACATGGCGCCGCACTGGTTCTCAGTCACTCTTGACAGTTTCTATCAGGTAGACAAGATCGAACTGGTCGTTACCCAGCATGTTCCCGGACCAACAAGCCATGACGTCTGGGTCGAAAACGACTCCGGCAACAAAGTGCTGCACAGACGGTTTGACGATGTACACACCGAGGATAACCTGGTTCTGGAAATCGCCATTGAACCGCCGCAACGCATAAACCAGGTGTATGTCCTCACCCGCCAGGGACAGGGCTGGGTTGCATGGCGAGAAATCCGTGTTTTGAAAGCCGATGATACGAACGACGGGCCGCGCGTAGAAACCGACATTGGCAATTGGCAAGTCAAAGAAGCGGCGACCGGCCTGGATCTGCCTGTACAGATCACACATGCAGGCGACGAAAGCGGCCGCATCTTTGTAGTCGAACGCGCGGGCCGTGTCCGCACCATAGAGGAAGGCCGCGTCGGAAACGAGCCTTTTTTGGACATCTCGGATCGTGTACGATGTTGCCAAGCCGAGGAGGGGCTCTTCAATATCGCTTTCCCGCCGGAATATCCAGAGCACAGACAGTTTTATCTGAGCTATACGAACCTTGAAGGCAACACCGTTATCAGTCGCATGACGACGACCGGCGACCCGGACATAGCTGATCCGGACAGCGAGGAGGCCCTCCTTGTTATCCCGCAGCCCACCGGGATCCACAATGGCGGCAGCATGGTTTTCGGCCCGAAAGATGGTTACCTATACGTTGGAAGCGGGGACGGTGGTCTCGCCGAACACAGGCCGAATGCACAGGACCCCGGCTCTCTGTTGGGCAAGCTCCTGCGGCTCGATGTCGAAGCAGGCGCCAAGCCTTACGCCATTCCGGCAGACAACCCATTCGCTCAGGCAGAGGGTTACCGACCTGAAATCTGGGCTTTAGGTATACGAAATTCCTGGGGGTTTGCTTTTGACAGGCAGACCGGCGATCTTTACATCCCCGATGCCGGCGACGACCTGCGCGACGAGGTGAACTTTCAGCCCGCGTCCAGCGTTGGAGGCGAAAACTATGGATGGCCGGTCTGGCAAGGAAACTTCTGCGTGGAGTCTCCCGACCTGTCCTGCGGTTCGGTCGAGGCTGTTTTCCCTGTAGCCGCGTACGATCATTCACAGGGTTGCGTCGTCGTTGGCGGCGCGGTCTACCGGGATGTCTTCCTATATGCCGACTTCTGTCGAGGTCACATCTGGGGGTTGAAGAGCAAAGAGGAGGGATGGGCGGTTACACGGCTCATCGATGGATTCACGCCGATAAGCGGCATTGGCGCAGACGAAGCCGGCAACCTGTATGCCGCCGGCTATGCGGCAGGTGTCATCTATCTTCTCACACCCCCAAGCCTGCAAAAAGCTGAATGAATCAGGCCTTTGGGCGGAACGGCACTGGTCCCTCGGCACCGCAAACGCGTTCAACCGGCAGGCAAGAGTACCGTCCTGCGGTAGGCTTCTCTTGCCTGCCCCGCCTTTTTGAATCCATCTTTATGCATCGGCATTCAGCGATGCAACTCAGGCCGGAACGGCCCCGCGCACCGCGTAGGAGAGCAGCCGGAACTGGGGCACCCGCTCCGTATCCGGTTTGCGGCAACTCAGCGGGTTAGCGAACTCCGACTCATGCATCTGCACAAAAAGCTCATGCACCAGGCCGTCGCCATTTGAGCTGAAGCGACACGCCCAAACGTCCTCCTCCTGCTCGGCGTCGAGCAAGGTAAAAGCGTCCAGCGCCTGTAGTTGCGTCTCGGCGCGCAGATAGTAGTCCGCCGCCTGCACCGCCTGCTGATAGCAGGAACGTCCCCGGAAGCGGTCTAGTTCATACACATTGCCGGCCGCGTAAGAGTCCACGATCGAGGTGACGTCCTCCACCCCCACCCGCCCATAGAAGAGACCGTGCGGCAGACAGATCATGGTCGGCGCGAAGCGGTGGCCGCCCGTGTGGGTCGTCTGCCACACCCGTTCACCCGCGTACGCGGCCATCGAGAGGTAGACCGGCACGCCGAACGTCGCGCAGCAACGATCGCGGCTCCCATTGGTGCAGACGAGAAAGAGCGGCTCGTCGTGCCTGTTGGTCGCGTAGCGCTCCGGATCGGCGCGCATCTCCGCCACCATCGCCGGCAGCTCCATCGCCAACAGGTCACTGAAATCGACCAGCCCAAATCGGTACAGCGCGGCTTCGTCCTCCCCCGAAAGGCAGATGAAGAAGCTCAGGCTGCCGTTGCGCTGTTCCCCGCGCTTGATCAACTGCAAGCGCGAACCGGGCGTCCCCGCGACCCCGCGCTGCAGGTGCGCTTTCAACTCATCGTCCAGCTTGCTCTCCTCCATCGCCTTGGCCCCCCACACTCCGGGGTATTCGAGCACAAACCAGACGTCGGTGCCGTTGCCGGCGGTGCCGAAAATCTGCTCGCCGGCGCCGCGCGAAAGATGTGAACAGAACACTGTCTCGGTCATCATTCCTCTCCCTGAAGTGAGCGCTTTCCCAAACTTCTACCACGTTCAGGCAGAGGGCGCAAGTTGGCCTTCGCCGCCGGCATGGCGCGGATCAGCGACCCACAGCCGCATCAACAGCGCCGAAAGCAGCGCGGCCGCGGCGCTGATCGCGAAAAGATAGTCGTAACTTATGGTCGCCAGCGCGCCGCCGACCAGAGGAATGACCACATGGACCGCGCCGATGATCGAGTTGGTGATGCCCGCGTAGGTGGGCCGCTGCTCCGACCCGACGAACTCCAGCACAATCATCAACCCGGAGACGATCATGGCACTGATATAGGCGCCGAGAAGCAGAAAAACGACATAGTAAAGAAACGGTGTCTCGGCAATCCAGGCCATTGCATAAGCTAGGGTGGCGGCCAGCCCGCCGAGAACGAGCGACAGTTTGTGCCCCTTGCGGTCGGCCAGGAACCCAAACAGCAGATTGCCGGCCGCCTGGCCGACCAGCAGCGCGACCGTGTAGTTGCCCACCGTCCCACCCGACACGTCCCAGCGGCTGACCGCGGCCGCGGTCACGAACGCCATCCCCATCCCGCTGACGGCCATCAGCCCGCGCGCGATCAGAAAACGACGAAAGTTGCGGTCCCGCCGCAAAATCCGCCCCAATCTGGTCCAGATACGCAGCCGGTTCTCTTCCGAGCGGCGCACCCGCCGCACCGGCTCACGCGTAAGCGCCAGGGCGACCCAGCCCAAAAGCATCACAAACGCGGCCAGCCCGAACAGGATCATGAAGTTGAGAGGAAAGGGCTGCGCCTCCAGAATCCGGCTGCTGCCGGCCGCGCCGAGCGCGCCCGCAACAGTGCCGGTAAACATCGCGATGCCCATCAGACGGCCGCGGCGCGTGGGCGGAAAACAGACCGCGATCAGGTCCTGCCAGGCCGGGGCGATAATGCCCGCACCCAGGTTGTAGATCGCAAAAATAATGAAAAAGAGGGTCAAGGCCCAGCCCGGGGCGCGGACCGCGAGGAGCGCGGTCGCCGGCAGCAGCATGAGCGGCAGGCGCTCGATGAAAAAACCGAGATTGATCAGCCAGGGCTTCTTGCGCGACGTCCGTTCAATCGGCCCGGCGCTGAACAGCTGGGGAAAGAACCAGCCGCCATGGGCGATGACCGCGAGCAGGCCAATATAGAAGGGGTTGTCGGTCAGCCTGCTGACGAAGAATGGCAGGATCGTCGTGGCCGATATGAAGGTCTGCGCCAGCATGAAGAGGGCGCCGTCGGCCAGATTGACGCCGAAGTTCCAACGGTAGTTCTGCGACGCCTCGGCCTCGACATCCTCATCGCTCCGCTCGGATGCGGGCAGATCGACCTGCAGCATGCGGCGCAACAGGGCAACGGCGAATCGGCGGGTTGCTATTGTCGTCCCGATCATCGGGGATTCCGTGCAATCGTACCCCTGGCGACGGCAACCTGCCCGGCAACCGGGAGAAACATGGGGCTGTCCGAAGCGTTCCCCGGACAGAAAAAGTATAGGCCGATTCGCGCTCCTGCGCTACTTTATCGGCATGTGTATAATTGTGCCATACGCCCCTGCTCAAATGGGGCGCCGTACGGGAAACCGACCTCCACATGCATGCACCGCACCGGGCGCCAAAGCCATGTTGACCCTTTTCGAAAAACTGCTCTTTCTGTTCGCCGCTGCCGCCTCCTTCTACCTGAGCTACCTCCGCTTCAGGCAGCTCTATCTGGTCGTGCGGAGAGGCGAGGGTGATCTCCCGACGCGCGGCGAGCTCTTCGGCCGGCTGGCGCAGGCTGCGGTCCGGTGGCTGACCTTCGGCAACATGTGGAAAAGCCGCGGACGCGCCGGCCTCTTTCACGCGCTGATCGCGTGGGGGTTCGTCTTCTACCTGCTCGTCAACTTCGGCGACCTGGTGCAGGGCTATCTGCCGGTCCGCTTTCTGGGCGAAAATCCCGTCGGCGCCGCCTACCGCTTCCTGGCCGACGTCGCCACGGCCGCGATTCTGGCAGGCATGGTCTACTTTCTGCTGCGCCGCTTTCTGTTCCGTTCGCCCGCCCTCGACTACCACGACAATATCATGCTCGCAGACGAGGTGAAGACCGGGGCCATCCGCCGCGACTCGCTCATCGTCGGCCTCTTCATTCTCCTGCACGTCGGTTTCCGCCTGCTGGGCGAGAGCTTCACCATCGCCCTGACGCGGCAGCTGACCGGCCATGGCGACGCGGCCCAGCCCTTCGCCGGCGGCGTCAGCCAGTTGTGGAGCGGCATGGACGCATCAACGCTGGTCGCGGGGCAGCACCTGGGCTGGTGGGTCGCCCTCGGCCTGGTGCTGGCCTTTCTGCCCTACTTCCCGCGCACCAAACATCTGCACCTGATCATGTCCGGCGTCAACTTTCTGGCGCGGCCCCCGCGCACGTCGCCGGGGGAGCTGCCGCCGCTCGACTTCGAGGACGAAAGCATCGAAGAGTTCGGCGCAGCGCGGCTGGAGCAGCTGCCGTGGCCCCACCTGGTCGATGCCTACGCCTGCATCATGTGCAACCGCTGCCAGGACGTCTGCCCCGCTTACGTCACCGGCAAGGAGCTGTCGCCCGCCGCGCTCGAGGTCAACAAGCGCTACGCCATCAATGCCCAGGCCGCCGCGATCGCAGCCGGCGCGGATACGCCGCCGCTGGTCGACTACGCCATCAGCGAATCGGCCGTGTGGGCCTGCACCGCCTGCGGCGCCTGCGTCGACATCTGCCCCGTCGGCAACGAGCCGATGTTCGACATCATGCACCTGCGCCGCTACCAGGCGCTCACCGAAAACAGCTTCCCCCAGGAGCTGCAGCAGGCCTACCGCGGCATCGAACGGCAGGGCAATCCGTGGAACCAGAGCGCGCGCGAACGGCTGGCGTGGGCCGAAGGGCTGACCGTACCGACGGTCGACGAAAAGCCGGATGCCGAAATCCTCTGGTGGGTCGGCTGCGCGCCCAGCTATGACCCGCGCGCCCGGCAGACCGCGCGCGCCTTCGCCAAGGTGCTGCACCACGCCGGCGTCGACTTCGCCGTGCTGGGCGAGATGGAGCAGTGCACCGGTGACGCCGCGCGGCGTTCGGGCCGCGAAGACCTCTTCTGGGGCATGGCCGAAGCCAATAGCGAGCTCCTGAACGAGGTCGGGCCGCGGCGCATCGTCACCACCTGCCCCCACTGCCTGCACGCCATCGCCAACGAGTACCACCAGTACAGCCCCAACGGTGACCGCTTCGAGGTGGTCCACCACACGCAGCTGCTGTCGGAGCTGGTCGCAGCGCGCAGGCTGGAATACAACCTGCGCCGGGACGGTACCGTCACCTTCCACGACCCCTGCTACCTGGGACGCCACAACGGCATCGTCGACGCGCCGCGTTCGCTCCTGCAGGCCGGCAATATTCAGTTGGAGGAGATGCCCCGCCACGGTCGGCAGAGCTTCTGCTGCGGCGCGGGCGGCGCCCAGTTCTGGAAAGAGGAGGAGCCGGGCCAGCGGGCCGTCAGCAGCGAACGCTACGCCGAAGCGCGCGCGACCGGCGCCGACACGGTCGCAGTCGGATGCCCTTTCTGCCTGACCATGATGTCGGATGCGGCCAATGCCGCGCAGGAGGGCGTAGCAGTGAAGGACCTGGTCGAGCTGATCGCGGAAAGCCTGGAGCCGGACGAAGAGAACGAGGGCGGCTAAGGCATTGGCGGGCCGATGAACGAGACCGCCTTGAAAGCCGCGTAGAGGAGCAGCGCGCATACCAGCGTCCAGGCCAGCGTGCGGGCGGTGCGCGCCTCGCGTATGAGCGGCTGCGCGCCGGCGCGCACCACCGCCGGCGGACGGTAACGCGGCAACAGGCCCGCGGCAACGATGACCCCGCCGGCAAGCCCGCCCAGGTGCCCCCAGTTGTCGACGTTGGCGACCGAAAAGCCGAGCACAAGGTTGATGACAAGAATCGCCAGCGCCGACTGCAGCATCGACTGCCCCTGCCGCCCCATATTGTCCCGGAAGCGATAGAAATAGACGATCGTCGCGCCCAGCAGCGCAAAGACCGCGCCCGAAGCGCCCGCCGAAAGCGCCGGCGAAAAGGCGTAGCTGGCGATGCTGCCCAGGAGGCCGCCCAGCAGATAGATGGCCGCGAATCGCAGATGGCCGAAATGACCTTCGATGATCGGACCGAGCCAGAACAGGCCGATCAGATTGGAGATGAGATGGATCGCGCCGATGTGCAAAAACATGGCCGTGAAAAGCCGCCAGCTCTGCCCGTAAAAGATATGCAGGTTCGACTTCATGCCCATGTCGAAGAGCACGCGCAAGTTGCTGGGGCCGTTCCAGACCCCGTACTCCAGCAGCCCGTAGACGAAGGTGGCGGCGAAAACGAGAAGATTGATGCCGATCAGCGCACGGCTGACCAGCGGGGGCGCGAGTGGTATATAGAAGGTGGGCGGCGGCGGGCTGGCGAATGGGCCGCGGGCGCCAAAGAGATTCATGGCCGCGCCGTTACAGCTCTACCGGCGACCAGTCGACGCGACACTTTTCAGCCTGAATGATGCTGATCACCCTGTCCACCGTCTCTTCCTGGCGGTCGTCGCGGTTGACGACCACGTAGTGGAAGTTCTGCAGCTGCTGCATCTCCTTGCGCGCCGTCGCGATGCGCATCTTGAACCTGTCGCTGCTCTCGGTCTTGCGTTCCCGCAGCCGGCGCATCTGCTCCTCCTCACTTTCCGCCACCAGGAAGATCGTCACCGCCTCCGGTATCAGGCGGCGGATCGTGGCCGCGCCCTGCACGTCGATGCGCAGAATCACGTCCTTGCCGCTCGCCAGCGCCTCGCGCACGTGCGTCTTGGGAATCCCCTTGTAATCGCCGTAGACGACCGCGTATTCCAGCAGCTCGTCGGCGTCGATCATCTCGGCGAACTTGCCCACCGAGACGAAGTGATAGTCGACGCCGTCGACCTCATCGCGCCGCCGCGGCCGCGTGGTCGCGGTCACGACAAAATGAAAGGGGAGATTGCGCCGCTTCAACAGGGCCAGGGTCGTGTCTTTGCCGACGCCGCTCGGCCCGGACAGCACGACCAGGATCGGGTGCGGCCTGTTCTGCTCGTTGTAGATGCCGGTCACATCGTCCTGCGTCTCTGTCATTCCGGGCCCGTCCTGGCTGCGGTGGTTGGCGCTCTTTGCTGAGGCTTCTTTCATCACCATTGCTTTGATGGGGACTCCTGACTGGATATAATAGCGCGCAGCGAAAGACTGCATTCTGGTTGCCGGCTGTTCGATCAGTATAGATCAACAGCCTATAGCGGGAAAAAATTGGGCGGGAACGGGCGCGGCCGCAGGGCGGAGCAGGAGACGCGCAGGGGGGCCAATGCCGATCTACGAATACTACTGTTACGACTGCAAAAAACGCGTGAGCGTGCTCTACCGCACCATGGCGGAAGCAGACGCCGGCGCGGCCGCCTGTCCCGAGTGCGCGGGGGAGCGGCTGCAGCGGCTCATGAGCCGGCTGCGCGTGCTGCGCTCCGAAGAGAGCAGCGTCGAGTCGATGGCCGACGATCCCTCGCTCATGACCGGGCTGCAGCAGGAGGACCCGCGCGCGCTGGCCCACTTCATGCGCAAGATGAGCGACGAGGCCGGCGAGCCGCTCGACGAGGAGATGAACGAGGTGATCGACCGCCTGGACGCGGGCGAAAGCCCCGAATCGATCGAGGAGTCGATGCCGCAGCCGCCGGATGGGGACGAGCGCGGCATGCCAGGGCTGGGAGGGCTGTAGCGGGCGGCCGCGCGCTGGAAGCGCGCCTATATCTTCTCGAAGTGGTCCACCGGCACAACGAAGATGGTCGCGCCGCCGACCTGCTTCTCCACCGGCGCGGGGATGTGCATCTCGCCCGGTTCCATCACCGGCGGCAGCGGCGTCACGTACTGGATGCGGCTGGTGCAGCTCTCGCGAAAAACGGTCAGCACGTCCTCTACCTGCTCATCCTCCACACCGCAGAAAATCGTCGCATTGCCGATGCGCAGAAAGCCGCCGCGCGTGCCGGTGATCGTCGCCGCGTAACCGCGCCGGCCCAGACGGTCCAGCAGGTTGGGACTGTCTTCCTCGTTTACAATCGCGATGACCAGTTTCATACACAGCTCCGGACCCCACTCATTCGTGGCAGGCAGCGCCTCTTCAGGGCGCGGGCGCAAACACGGCCAGCCTCTTTTCCACCGCGCGCACGACGTCCTGATGGACCTGCTCGCGCGGCTGCGAAGCGTCTATCTCGACCCAGCGCTGCGGCTCGCGCGCGATCAGTTTGCGATAGCCGGCCACGACGCGCTGATGGAAGGAGAGCTCCTGCGCGTCGAGCCGGTTCCATTTGCCGTTCCCCTGGCTGCGGTTGCGCCTGAGCCCCTCCCATGGCGGCAGATCCAGGAAAACGGTCAGATCGGGCCGCAACCCTCCTGTCGCGTACTCGATCATGCGCGCCATTTCGGCGATCTCCTGCTGATGACCGTAACCCTGGTAGGCGAGCGTGCTGTCGGCGAAACGGTCGCACAGAACGACCGTACCCTCCGCCAGCGCCGGACGGATCACCTCGGCGACCAACTGCGCGCGCGCGGCGTTGAAGAGCAGCGTCTCGGCGCGGGCGTGCATCTCGGTATGGGCCAGGTCGAGCAGCAGCTGACGCACGCCGTCGCTGATGCGCGTGCCGCCCGGCTCGCGGGTCTTTAGCACCGACCGGCCGGCCTGGCGCAGATATTCCGCCAGCAGTTGGACCTGCGTTGTCTTGCCGCTGCCATCTGAACCTTCGAAAGTGATAAACATAGACTTTGCACCACCGGCGCCTAGGGGGGGCTGAAGATGCGCACGCGACGGTGAGGCTCCCGACCGTAGCTGTGGCTGATCAGATTCGCCGTGCGCGCCAGCTGGTGCTGCTGACTGCGAATCGACGCCGCCTGCGGACTCAGCTCGACCGACTTTTCGCCCTTCTGTAGCCGTTGGATCGCGT
The DNA here is from genome assembly GCA_022827195.1 of Caldilineaceae bacterium. Classification (GTDB taxonomy): domain Bacteria; phylum Chloroflexota; class Anaerolineae; order Caldilineales; family Caldilineaceae; genus Bin5. The sequence goes on along the minus strand of JAJDTL010000004.1, from coordinate 105,613 downwards.
TCTGCGTCTCGCGCATCGCCGAATCGAAGACAACGTCGGGATCGTCACGGCGCAGATGGAAGACGTCGAGCAGGTACTGCTCCATCTGCGTGACCGTGTTGCTGCGCAAAACGTAGACCGGCACGTTGCGGCGCTCGGCGTCGGCGATCGGCTGCGGCTTCTGGCGGAAATAGTTCTTCAAGGTCATGACGATATCGGCGTCGCGCAGCTCTTTGACCACCTCGACCGATACGTTCAGGTTCTGGGCCGCGGTGCGCAGCCGGTTCTGGCCGATACCGTAGGGGAAGACGCGCACGGCCCTCGGCTTGGCCTCGCCGTTGCTGCCCTGCACGCTGCCGTCGAGCTTCTCCGCCAGCGCGGCGGCGCGCTCGTCGCGTCGGCGCCCGCTCTGGCGGCGACTCCCGTCCTGCCCCTGGCGGCTCTGGCCGATGCGCCCGGGCCGCTCCCTGTTCTCGACCGCTTCGATGTGGACTTCGTTCTCGCTGCTGACGTAGCGGATCTCGGGCGAGAGCGTCCAGCCGCGCAGCAGCGAATCGACCGCCTCGGCCACCTTGTGGTGAACGATCATCCGCTGCCGGTCCTGGATCTCGATCAGCACGTCGAAGGTCGGCGGGGCCTTGCGCTCGAGGACCGTCTTCTGTGTGCCGCGGCGCCGCGCCTCCTCGTCGGAGAGCGTGACCGTGTCGATGCCGCCCACAAGGTCGGAGAGAGTCGGATTCATCAGCAGGTTTTCGAGCGTATTGCCGTGCGCGGTGCCGATCAGCTGCACGCCGCGCTCGGCGATCGTGCGGGCGGCGACCGCCTCCAACTCGCGCCCGATCTCGTCGATGATGATCGCCTCGGGCATGTGGTTCTCGACCGCCTCGATCATCACCTCGTGCTGCAGCGCCGGCGTGGCCACCTGCATGCGCCGGGCGCGGCCGATCGACGGGTGGGGGATGTCGCCGTCGCCCGCGATCTCGTTGCTCGTATCGACGATGACGACCCGCTTCTTGTCGCTGAGCACGCGCGAGGCCTCGCGCAGCAGCGTCGTCTTGCCAACGCCGGGCCGCCCCAGCAGCAGCAGACTGCTGCCGCTCATGATGATGTCCTGGATGATGTCGATCACGCCGTAGACCGCACGGCCGACGCGGCAGGTCAGGCCGATCACCGCGCCCTTGCGATTGCGGATGGCGGAGATGCGGTGCAGGGTGCGCTCGATGCCGGCGCGGTTGTCCGCGCCGAAATCGCCGATGTTGCCGATCACCTGCTGCAGGTCGTCACGCGTCGTCTCGTCCGGGCTGAGAGAGAGCTCCGCGTCGGGGAAGCGCGCCTCGGGCAGGCGGCCGAGGTCCATCACGATCTCGATCAGGTCGGAGGCGCGGCCCAACTGCCGCAGCGAGCCGCGGATGCGGTCGGGCAGAACAGCCAGCAGCAGGTCCAGGTCGTCCGCTATGCGTAGGCTCATCGCTGTCCGATTAACTCCTCAGATTGCTCGCCGTCGACGCTGCAGACGGACGGGGCCGGGCAGGGGCACAGCTCGGCCGGCGGCGAAACGGTCGCCTTGGGGACCGTCAACGAGCCGGGCACTGCCTCGTGGACTGCCTCCAACGCCGGCATGCGCTGGTGCAGCGGCTGCCGCTGCCACTGCAGGATGTTGCGCACCATCAACACGCGGTCGGTGAAGGGCGCGAAGCGCTCGTCGGCCAGCAGCGCGTTGAGGCCGCTCTCGTAGGCGCGCACGCCGATGTAGGCGCGGCGCGCGGCGGGAGCCTCGCGAATGCGCTGCAGCGCAAACTGCAGCAGCAGGCGCGCATTGGCGGTGTCGGGGTCGTTGGCATCGACCCAGAGGCGGATGCAGGCGCCGCGCCTGCCCCACAGGATCTGCACACAGCCGGCCAGCCCCTCGCCGCGCTCGTCGTCGAGGACATAGCCGCTCATCGGCGCCTGGTGGGGGTTGGAAAGGATCGGCGCGACGCGGTCGTCGTCCTCGGGGTGGGCCGGCGCGACGCCCATCTCCAACTGTTGCACCTGCCGCGGGGTTATGCGGCAGTAGAGCCGCTCCAGCTCGGCTGCGTCGCCGGGCTTCTGGGGGCGCAGCGCGGCCGCGGCCGGGTCGGCCGGCGCGGGCCGGCGCGTGGCGATGCGCCAGACGGTGACGCGCGTCAGGACGGTGAAGCCGGCCTGCCTGAAGGTATTGACCGGCAGCGGCTGGTCGGGCAGGTCGCTAAAAAGGCGGCCGACCTTGTGACGCACGATCTGCTGGGCGCTGTACGTGAGCAGCTTTTGCCAGATAGCGGGGTGCCCCTGGGGCGCGTCGAGCGCGGGCGAGAGCAGGGTTACGTCGGCCTCGTGCGAGTGGGGGCGCACCCGCAGCTGGATCAGGCCTTCGCGGCCGAGGCCGTTCTCTTCCTGGCGCAGGACATAAGTGAACGAGCTGTGACGGTACCAGGGAAGGCCGGAGCGCAGTGCGGTCCGCACCGGAGAGACCGATTCCAGCAGGATGCGCTCGATTTGGAGGGGCGTCGAATACTTGCGCAGCCGTTGCAGCAGAAGCGCGTCGCCCAGGAAAAAAGGCCGAAACGACAAATGGGCGTTCTCCTCTGAAAAACAGTACGTCTTAACTTTATCATACTTGATTTCGCCGCCACTAGCAAGCGTTTCCGGGTGCAGTCCTGAACTGGCGCACAGATTCCGATACCCCGGCCAACAACCGAGTCATACCAGGCCCCAGCAGTTCCCGGCCACTGACCACTGACCACTGATCACTGACCACTGCCGTTGGACGGTCGAGCCTTTGATCGCCCACGCGGCCCCGCAGCGAAGAATATGCACCGAAGAAGGGCAGGAGCCAAGTTCCAAATTTGGTGAGTTTCTACACCGAAATCGAATCACACCCGCGTGACTTGCCCCGCGAGCAGTGGGCTGGGAAATGACTGTGTTTCCCGTCTCTGGCTCTTACAGGGACCGCCTGCGGTCCAGTGAAGGCGCACAGTTACCTGCCGACAATCAAAGATGATATAATTGTCCTGTTCCGTCAGCCTCACCCCTCTTTGTGATTCGTTTTCACCACCGCGATTCCGGAGGAGCACGGCCGCTGGACCACCCCTTCAGGCGCCGCACTTCAGGTTTGCCGTATATGCCATGTCTGAGCTCCGGCATCTAATCTGCCCTATCGCCAGCGACTGTACCCGGCGACAACGAACGGCCCCCGATCGCCGCGACACCCAAAGGAGGGCGCAGTGACGACAAGGACGGATCGTCATCCATCTCCCGTCGACCTTGGTTCGATCAACGTCTCCGGACAGCTGGACACGCGTATCGGCCTTGGCCTCAGCCATCTCCTGGCAGTGAGGGATCGAATCCTGAGCGGCGAAGGCCATACCCAGACCTGGGGCGTTGACGGATTGGGCCGCTGGGTCGATGCGGTCGCGGCAGCGACGATGTTCGGGAAAGATCACTTGCCGATTCTCGAAGAGACGGCCCGGCTGCTCTTGCGTTCCCAGCAGCCGGACGGCTTTTTCAGCACGCGGCTCGCTTCCGGCACATGGTTTGGCGGCAGCCGCGCCCTGCTGGGCCTGCTGGCCTATTGGGAGGCCACCCAGGAGCCCGAAGCCCTTGAATCTGCCAAAAGACTGGGCGACTTCTATCGCGCCAACCTGCCCCAGGACACGACCTGGAACTGGATGTTGACGCCTTTGGAGGGCCTGGTTGCGCTTTCAAGGGCTACAGGCAACCGGGATTACCTGAAGTTCGCCGAGGAGCTCCCGCGACGGGTCGAAGTCGATCCGGAGTTCGGCGACCCCGGCGGCGAGGAGCACAGCTATCACACGCATTCATATCTCCTGGCAATGCGCGGGTTTGTCGACCTGTTCGCAGCCACCGAGAAACCGGAATTCCTCAAGCACGCCCAGAATGTCTGGGACCGGATCTTGCAGCGCAACATGTGGGTCTCAGGCGGTATCAGCGAAGGCTCCACCTATCCGTTTGAGACCAGGGATGAGACCTGTTCTATCGCCGACTGGTTCCGCCTCTCGCTGAGTCTGTGGCAGGCAACGAGAGAGCCCAAATATATGGATGTGGCCGAGCATACGCTGCTCAATCACCTCTACTTCGACCAGGAGCACAGCGGAGGCTTCTGCACGTACCGCTCAATTCGCGCCGATCCAACAGAGTTATCGCGTGACGACGTGGCCTGGTGGTGCTGCTCCATGCACGGCCCCCGAACGATGTTGGAAGCCGTCAGGTTCATCTACACGCACGACGATGACGGCATAGACGTCAACCTCTTTACGCCTTCTGACGCAGTGGTCCCCCTGGAAAATGGCGAGGTCCGTCTGAGTCAGTCTACGACATACCCTTCAGAGCCCGTCACGCGCCTGGAACTCCAGCCGAAAGAGGAGATCTCCTTCGGACTGAGCATAAGAGTTCCCCACTGGACGCGCGCCTTCCAGATGACCCTCAACGGTCAGCCCCATGCCGTCACACCGGCGCAGGGCTACGCATCGATCAGACGTCATTGGAAGCCCGGGGACATGGTGGAAATCGGTTTCGACCCCCATCTCCGGCTAGTGCCCGGCGATCAGAACGGCTTCTCCGCGCCGGCCATGACACATGCGCCCGCCAACACCGGCAAGGTGGACCTCGCCGCGCTCCTCTACGGCCCCCTCGTGCTGATGCTCGACCCTTCGCTTACCATCCATCAGATGTATGAATGGCACAGGGCCGAACTGGTCGTTCCTCAGCGGGAGAACGGAGAGCTGTTCCTTCCCAAAGCCCAAGTCTCGATTCCGGGACGGAAAGAGCTCTCGGTCCCCGGCATCTGTTTCATGACGCTGGCAAGACAGTGGGAGGAAGGAGGAGAAGCGGCCGCCCTGGAAGACGAATCGTGGCAGATTGCTTTCCTCGTTCCCATCTCCGAGATCACCGACCGCTGGACGCCGTCCAGGGTCAGAAATGTCCCCTATGAAGTGCGAAACGATACCTGGATCCTGGAGCACGCGCAGACCGGGAACTACCTGGCGCGCGTGCAAGAACTGCTTGACGCTTTTGCGCGTGAAAGGAGCGGGGACACGATTTGAACCACGTTCACATGCCCGCTGTCAACGCCGGACCTACGATATGGTTGCTCCTGCAATAAAGAGACGGATGCGCCCGCAGATCTCGCGGCGCGCCCGGCCCGTTGCGAGCCTGACGCAAAGGAGAAACTGCCCATGAAGGTTGATCCGCAACAGCTGATGGACGACGGCTACATCATATTGCGCGAAGTGGTCCCGCCGGAGCTGCTGGCTGAGCTGCGCGCCAGCTACGACACCCTCATCGAACGCCAGGGCGGGCGGTCGTGGTTGGCAGGCGGGCGCCAGCCGCGGTTGACGACCAACCATACCGTCGACGCGGCCACCGCCAATACAATCGATTTCTGGCTGCACGAAAACACGCTGGGTGTCAGCAGACAGCTGATGCGCGGGCCGGAAGCGGCTGTTACTGAGATGTGGGTGATGTGCAGCCCGACCCGCGACCACGGGCCGGCTGAGTGGCACCGCGATTTCGATTCGCCCAACATGGCGCCTCTGCAAGGTCTGCAGATGGACCTGCTTGAGAACGGCCCAGCCTACGTGCAATGGAACATCCCCCTCTACGACGACAACGTGCTGTGGCTGGTGCCCGGGAGCTTTCGCCGGCCCAACACCGAGGAAGAGGACCGCCAGCTGCGCGCCGACCCGCGCCAGCCGCTGCCGGGCGGCATCCCGGTCGAGCTCAAAGCCGGCGATGGCGTCGTCTATATCAATCTGAACCACCACTGGGGCAGCAACTACGGCACCAAGCTGCGGCGCACGATTCACGGCGGTTACCGCTCGATCGGCGGCCCGCTCTATCCCTACAATCCGCAGAGCTGCAACTGGGACCTCGACAGGGGGATGGGCTTCTGCCGGCACCTTTCGCCGGCCGCCCGGCAGACGTTCGAAGGCTGGGCCGAACGCCTGGCGCAGGAGCGAGACCTCGTGGAAGCGACGCTGCGCACAGTTCTGGACCGCGACGCGGCCGCCTTTCGCGCCAGGCTGGCCGAGCTGCACCCGGGCGCAAAGGGCCGCATCGTGTGTGTGATCCTGCTGTCCAAGCTGGCCAAGAATATCCACACCCTGCACCGGCCCGACGTGGCCGGCCAGCCCCTGGAAGCGCGCGCACGCGCCATCCCGGCCAACGTCCCGATGTGCTGCTTCTACGATGACCTGGCGCGTCGTTTCTCCTCGACGGAGGCCGGCGCGCTGTGGCAACGGTTTGCAGAGTTGGACGACAGGCTCCAGGCGGATACGATGCAGGAGGTCCCCGGACGTCCGGAACGACGCTCACGCTACCTTTACTACGCAATGCCGGCCAATCTTGACGTCGAAGAGTTTATCGCCAGCTGGGGCTGACCAAAAACGCACAGGAGCTGCCACCATGCCCGCTTTCCGACTTAGTGAAGACCAACTCACCTTTATGGACACCTTCGGCTACCTGCACCTGCCCGGTCTGCTCAGCGACCGGATCGACCGCGTCACCGCAGCCTTCGAGGAGCTTATGACCAGCCGCGGCGGCGCCGAACACGACGGCGCAAGCAGGTTCTGCGTCGTTCCGGGGCTCAATCACAACGCCTACCTCTGTACGCTGCTGGACGACGACCGCATCGCCGGTACTGCCGCCAGCCTGCTGGGAGACGACTACCAGTACTGGAACAGCGACGCCAACTACTACACGGGTGACACGCGCTGGCATTCCGATACCAGCTGGCCGCCGCCGATTCGCTTCTTCAAGTTCGCCATCTATCTCGACCCGATGACGCGCGACGGCGGCGCGCTGCGGGTCATTCCCGGCAGCCACCGCGCCGGCGAGCCCTACGCCGAAATCGTCCATCGCGAGTTGAACGGAGACAGCCCCTGGGGCGGCATTCACGGCCGCGACGTGCCGGCCGAGGCGCTGGAGACCCAACCCGGCGACGTGGCCGTTTTCAACCACGCCACCAAGCACAGCGCCTGGGGCGGCAGCGACCGGCGCCGCATGTTCACCATGGTCTTCACCGAACGGCACACGGGTGAGTCACTTCACCACTTCCGCGAAGTCATCCGCAAACATGGCTACTCCAAGCGCGATGTGTTCGGCGACCCCGGCGGGCCGCTCCTCGGTACGGCCGCGCCCGAGCGCAAGCGGCACCTCGAACAGCTATGGGAGCAGATTCCCGACGATGCCCCCGAGCCGGCCTAGTTTCGTGTCCTGCGCAGCGCTGAAACAACCTATAGCGGCATTGCCCCAATCAGACCGGTGTTAACCTGGCGCGTGAGGTGTGGACCGCACAAGGAGGCCCCTGTGAACATCGAGGAGTTGAAGAGGGAACTGGATGAGTATGGCTTCGTCATCATTCACAACCTGATCTCTCCCGCTGAAGCGGACCGCATGGCAAAACGATTGATGGAGATCATGGGCCGGCAGGCGGATGCAGACAAGCCGGTCCAGAACCTGCGCAACGTATTGAACAACGACGACCAGGATGTCTTCGTGCCGCTCGTCACCAACCCGGTCTATCTCGAGCTGGCGCGTCACCTGCTTGGCCCTGACTTTCAGCTGGCCGAGGTGGGCGGGCTCTGGATCAAACCGGGCGCACCGGCGCCGAGCTTCCACGCCGATGTGCCCGTGGGTTGGTTTCCCCAATCCGGCCTGCCGGTGCCGGACGCCTGCTTCATCACCAACAGTCTCTGGATGCTGACCGAATTCAGCCGCGAAAATGGCGCCACGCAGCTCATCCCCTTCAGCCAATACTCGCGCCGCGCGCCTCGACCCGACGTGGACTACAAACATCGTGTGTCGGCCGAGGGCCCGGCAGGATCTGTAGTCATCTTTCATGGCAGTATCTGGCATCGCGGCGGCGCCAACGTAACACAAGACCAACAGCGCGTCGGCCTGTCGGTCCCATATCACGCGCACTGGATGGACCCGGCGGCCGGTCACTGGCACCTGATGAAGCGCAGCGTCCGCGACCGGATGCCGCCGCTGGTCCAGAAGATGAGCAGGCATGTGGTCGAGGGCTGACGCGTGAACGTGCTCGCATCCGCGTCTTGCAGTGCCCCGGCTATGCCCGGTCCCGATAGATTCATCGCGAATGAATTGTACGATTGAGCGGCACGCCAGGCCGGTGGAGCGCCGCATCGATGGCCGCCAAGCGGGGCCAACACACCGGAGCCTGCAAGTTCCCCGTTGCGCTTGGCGTCACTATGATGAAAGGAACTGCTTCTTGCCAACGATCTGTACTTTCATCACCGGCTTTTCGGCCATACCCCTGTCTTCAAGCGCGTCCTTCTCCTAAGGGGGAGGGGAAAAAACATTTCGGACACTTTTCAGAAAACTAGCTAGATGTCCCCTCCCCGCCAAGCCTCCCGCGCACAATCCTGAAAACCCCTCTGTCGCAGCGCAAACCAAAGCCTGGTTTCTGCCCGGCCGCGCGCAGAAATCGGACCGCACAGTTACGCCAAATGCGGGACACAGGCGAAAATCAGGGAGGTTGACAGCCAGCCAGAGGGATTGATAATATAATATTTAGATGTCATACGAAAGGCGCCAGGAATGGACAAAGTGAATCATAGTATCACTGGGAGCCTGAAAAGCCCTGTCGTAACCGAAGCGCAACGCCACCATTTTCGCACGTTCGGCTTTGTCGCCTTCCCGCAGCTCTTCACGCCGGCGGAAATTGAGCGTTACGGACAGGCGCTCGAGCGTTCGCTGCGCCGCAAACGCGGCGGCGCCGATTTCGACGGCAAAGAACGCGATGTTGTGAACCCAATGATCGAGCACGACCGCGATGTCTTTTACCCGCTGCTCGATGATGAACGTCTGCTGGGCGTCGTGGACGGTCTGCTCGGCGAGGACAGCCTTTTCACCGGTGGAAACGACGGCAACATGTACGTGGGATCCACGCCCTGGCATACCGACGTCAACGGCGTTTCGCCGAACGTGCATATGCTCCCCACGATGAAGACAGCCTTCTACTGTGATCCGGTCGCCGACGGGCACGGCTGCCTGAGCGTGATCCCCGGAAGCCACCATCCGGAGGTCTGCCGCCAGCTCTACGACGCGATCCAGGCCGGCGTCTTCGACATCAACTCGCCCGACGTGCCCGGCCGCACGCCGTTGGAATCGATGCCGGGGGATGTGATGGCCTTTGACCACCGCCTGTGGCACTCGTCGTGGGGCGGCAAGATCGGCCGTCGCATGTTCACATTCAACTGGGCCTCCTGTCCCAAGCAGGCCTGGGAAGAACGCATGGTCCCCTACAGCACCGGGTACAAGAGCGAGCGCCTGATGGAGACGGCGGGAGCCCGCCGCAGACAGAAAATCGCCGGATTGGCCGCCAGAATTCAAGAGATGAACCGGTCGTAAACGGGCAGATGACATCACCGTTCGCTGAAGGGCGACTCTTTTTCCAGACATTTGGGTACGCCGTCTTCCCACAACTGTTCACGGCGGACGAGGTTGAACAGTACGCCCGGGCGCTTATGCGCGTCGTCAGCCATCAGCAGAGCCGGGCCGACGCCAGTGGAACCGACGGCCGGTATATGGAGTCGTTCATCGAGCAGGACCCCGACGTCTTCTATCCGCTGCTCGACAATGACCGCCTGCTCGACGTCGTGGATGGCCTGCTCGGCGCCGATAGCCTCTACATCGGCAACAGCGGCGGCCTGGTCGCGGGGAATAGCGGCTGGCACACCGAGGTCGCCGGTATCCTTCACACGTACAGCACAATGAAGACGGTCTTCTACTGCGATCCGGTCGCGCAAGGCGAGGGTGGCCTGAGCCTTGTCGCCACCAGCCACCTTCCCGAGTACAGCCGCGATCTCAACCAGGCCGTAAGAGACGGCGTCCTCGATATCAACTCGCCCGACCTCCCCGGAAAGGTCGATATCGGGTCGACGCCGGGGGACGTCATCGCGGTCGACCAGCGGCTCTGGAAATCGTCGTGGGGGGCAGCGGGCGAGGGCTGCCGCATCTTTGCCCTGGACTGGGCCGCTCATCCCCAGCCCGGCTGGGAAGAAATGTTCCTGGGCGGTTATCGCTTCTTCAGGCGAGACATTCTTAACAAGAAGGTCTTCAGCGAACGCCTGCTGGCCACGGCCGGACCGCGGCGCAGACGGAAAATCGCCAAGATGTACGATATCATCGCCGACGCAGAGCGTGACACAGGGTATAGATTTGAGTAGACGGCCGCGGTAAGACCACCGTGTTTGCGCCTGCCAACTGTCTGCCGGCCGGATTCAATAAGCCGGGACCGGCTCGAACAGCCCAGTCGCCTAAGATGAGATGATCCAGGTCAGACCTGGCATGTTCCGGGTAAGGGGGTGATGCCTTTCAAAACATGAACGAACGCGTTGCGACTCCGGTCTGTCGATGGGTAGTGCTCGCCCTCCCGGCGAGCGTCTAGGCGTGCGGCATTCGCACGGATCCAAAGGAGAGAAGAGTCATGCAAGCGAAGAACATGATGAGCCGACGCGACTTTCTGCGCCTTTCAGCAGTTGGCACTGCGGGCGTCCTCGCAGCCGCCTGCGTCGCCCCGACAGCAGTCCAGGGACCGGCCGATTCGGCGATGGAAGAGCCGATGGAAGTCGAGTATCTGCACAAGGGCAACTAGCAGAACATTCTCAAGGGCAGCATCGATGACTTCGAAGCAAGGACCGGTGTCACGATCAAGCTGACGCAAGCCTCCGCAGCCGGAGCACGACTGGACCTGCTTTCCAGGCTGGCCGCCGGCAACCCTCCCGACATCCATCAAGACTTGGGCAACAAGATCTTCGGCGAGATAGCCCGCGGCGTCTTCCTGCCGCTTGACGACACAATCGAAGCCTCGGAATGGGATCTCGATGACATCATTCAGACCGACGTCGAAGGCGGAAGTTGGAACGGCAAATTCTACTTTGCCCCTGTCTTCCACAACTCGACTTACGGCCAGTTCCTGACCTACTGGAAACCCTATTTCGATGAGGCGCGCATGCCCTATCCGCCCGAAGGGAAATGGCACGAGAACTACTCCGACTTCTACGCGGAGCTGACCAATCTCAACCAGACCGATGCCAGCGGCAACACCGTCCGCTGGGGATACGATAACTTTGTGCATTGGCGCGCCGCCCGTCTGCTCGGTGGCATCCTCGACCAGGGCGGCCACTGGTGGGACGACCAGAAGAAGGAGTTTACCCTCACGACCGACGAGACGGTCCAGGCCATCAAGACGATCCACTTTGACCCCGTCTTTGAGTACGGTTGCTCGCCGGCTGACGGGAACAGGCCCGAGGGCGCCGGCTGGCAGACCTTCGACCAGGGCTACGCTACCTCAGCGGCCGAGCCGGCGCTGCAGCACGCCGGCGGCGCGGGCAGGCCGGAGGCGATCCCGCTGATGGGCTACACCGAGATGCCGGGCCTGGTTGAAGGCAAACACAATATGGTCTATTACGAGACCCAATCGATCGGCGCGGTGGCAGCGGCCCCGAAAGGGAACCACGAAATTGCTAAGGAGTTCTGCATCAACCAGTTCAGGCCGGAGCCGCAGATCTACGCGTGGAAGACCTTCGCCCACGTTTCCGGGCTTAAGGAGTTCGTCAACAATCCGATCGCGGTAGCCGATGCCGAGTCGGCCGGCAACTTCGGCATCTCCTTCGCCGACTACAAACGCGCCGTCAACGACGAGCATACCTGGGTAGGTTGGGAGTGGGGCGACCTGGGTCTTGCCACCTATGTGATGCTGCGCTGCTCGAATCGGTTTATCACGATCCCTGAGGAAATCGCCGCGTCCTTCTGCGAAAGGTCGGGAACGATGCTGTCGGGGAATATCACGCCCGAGCAGCTGGCCGAGGAGTGGCAGGAGGTGGCGACAACCTATCGCCGACAGTACTTCAGGAACATTGGCATCGACCCGGATGCGGCCTGACCCATCCTCAACATCTCGACCCCGCGGCATCGGCCGGGCGAGGTGAGCTCGATACACCGCATTTCGTGACGGACCTGACCGGGGGCAGGCCGCTGGCGCGCCTGTCCCCGGCCGGGCTGTCCCTCGGCAAACGCGGCGCGCGGCGGGGACTCTGCCCCTGTGATGCGTGAAACTGCTCCTTCTCACATTGCGCGTCGCGTCGCACGCCTGCGTTGACGCCGCATGGCGTCATACCGATAACACCTGGCGGAAAGACAGGGACAGATGAAGCGATCCCATCGGATCTTGGCGGCGCTGGCTGCGGGCATCCTCTTGCTGGCCGCTGCGTCAGCCGTCGGGGCGCAGGGCCTGTTCCAACCTTACGACAGCTACACGATCGACAGCACAGGACGCCCCGTCCCTCTGCCGGATCCCTACGAGTTGGACCACATCATCCACGGCGTTTCCCTCGGAATCGGTGACCTCAAAACACCGGGCGACATCCTGGTTGATCGCAGCAACGACCACCTCTATATCGTCGACACCGGCAACGACCGCATCGTCGAACTCAATGACCGCGGAGAGGTCATCCGCCAGTTCGGGGCCGAGTTGAACCTGAGCGCTCCGCAGGGCCTCTACCGGGACAGCCGCGATGACACGCTGTGGATCGCCGATACCGGCAACGGGCGTATCGTGCAGATCAACTCCGCCGGCAAGCTGCTCCAGGAGTATGGCCCCCCACAGAGCGACCTGCTGGCTGAGATTCAGTCCGCCGCCCCCAACAAAGTCCTGGTCGACAAGCGGGGATACATCTACTACCTGGAAGGCTCCGGCGCCGGCATGTTCGTCATGGACCAGCAGAACCAGTTCCGCGGCTTCTTTGGCACAACCCGGACCGCCTTCAGCCTGTGGTGGCTCTTCGTACGCTTCCTCTACACGGACGAGCAGGCCCAGCAGGTTTTCCTGGCCAATCCCACCGCCCACACGGACATGTTCCTGGCCGACGACGGCTTCATCTATTCGGCTGTCAGCGGCGCCGAATCGCGCCAGATCCAGAAGCTCAGCCCCGTTGGCACCAATATCTTCGTCGACAAGAGCCTGGAGCAAAGGCTCTACAAGAATAAGATCTTCGGTGAGCGCCGGCGTTCCTGGGAACAACCGACGCGCTTTGTATCGGTCACAGTACACGACAACGGTACAGTCACTGCCGTCGACCAGAGCACGGGCCGGATCTATCAATACGACCAGGACCGCAACCTCCTGCTGGTATTTGGCCGCCGCGGCGTGGGACGGGGCGAGTACCAGCTTCCCAGCGAGGTGGACGTGGACAGCCGCGGCCAGCTCTATATCCTGGACGTCGCCCGCGCAGCCGTCTACGTTCTGCGCCCGACCCGCTTCGCACAGTTGCTGCATCAGGCCAGCGCGCTGCAGTTCGATGGCCGCTATGACGAAGCCGCCGCCGCCTGGCAACAGGTCCTGGACCTGGCCTCGAACTATGAGCTGGCCCACAGCGGCATCGGCGCGGCCCACTATCATGCCGGCCGCTGGCGCGAAGCCATGTACGAATACACGGTGGGTCATGATCAGTTGGGCTATTCGCTGGCCTTCAAAGAGTACCGCCAGGAACAACTGCGCGGCGTAATCGGCTGGCTGGTGTCCGGGGCCTTTGCCGCCATGATGGGCTTCGTCGTCTGGCCGGCCATCTCCCGCTTCAGGCCGTCCCGGCACCGGGCGGCAGGCGCGCGCGGGCGCATTCACCTCCACACGCACATGCTGGACGTTTTGCTGCGTCCCGTCCAGACGTTCGAGAGGCTGGCCCAGGGACGATCGCTGTGGCCGGTCGTGGTCCTGCTCGCCCTCGCCGCGGCCGCGCGGCTGGTCAGCCTGGCCCTGATCGCCTTCCACATGCGCGCCACGCCCACCGTCGGCTCCTTTCTCGACTGGTTTCGTATCTACCGTCCCGTGGCCGTCTACCTGCTGCCCGAACTGCGCTGGGAAGATGCCAACCTCTTCCTCGAAATCCTGCGCGTCGTCCTGCCCTGGACCCTGTGGACAATCGCCAACTACGGCGTATCCGCGCTCTTCGAGGGCTCCGGCACCTTTCGCGGCGTGGCCCGCACCACCGCCTACTGCCTCGTACCCTATATCCTGTTTGCCGTGCCGGTCGCGCTGCTGAGCCATCTGATGACCGCACAGGAGCGCGGGCTGTACGAAAGCCTGTGGAGCCTGGTCTACATCTGGGTGCTCCTCCTGCTCCTGATCGAGATCCGCACGGTCCATGACTACCTCGCCCGCAGAACCGTGGGCGTCGGCCTGGTGATGGTATTTGGTCTGCTGGTGCTGAGCGGCAGCATCCTCGCGGTCGGTCTGCTCAGCAACGAAGTCGTGAATTTTGCAGGTGAGGTACTCTATGAGATCGTCCGCATCCTCTCTTTCTAGCGCCTGTTGCGTATGGCGTATCGCCTGTTACGTATTGCGTATCGCCCGTTGCAAGCGATACCCAATACCCGCCGGCCTCGTCTGCCTCCTGCTCCTTGCCGCGGTCGGCCCTGTGGCCGCGCAGGACGAGGAACCGCTGCGCGGCGCACAGGCCATCGTCGATGCGGTCCCGGCAGAGTACGATCTGCTGGCGGAGAGCGCGCATCTGGAGCTCTATATTCACCCCCGGACCGCCCAGATCGCCGTGCACGACCTGCGCGTGTCGCGCGTGTGGCTGAGCAACCCCGTCCTGCCCGACAGAGAGCAGATCGCCGAAAACCTGCGCGGCATCTTCGACTCGGTGCTGTTTGTGCTCACCACGACCAGCACCGGCCTGCATGCCCGCCGCATGGACACTGTGAACGAGGTCAGCGAGTTTAAGATTGAGCCGGCGGCCCGCGGCGCAACCGTCCGCTATACAATGAAAGGCGACACGCTCGCGTTCGACCTGCGCTACGAATTGGGGCCGGACTACCTGGACGTCGCGGTGGAAGAGAGCGGCCTGGTGGAATCGGACGAGGGCCGCTTGGTGGCGCTCGACATTTTGCCCTACCTGGGCGCAACGCCATATCGCGCCGAGACGTCGGCCTACCTGGTTCTGCCCGACGGCCCTGGGTCGTTGACCTACATCGGCGGCAGTCAGCCCAGCTACCGCCAGGTTGTCAGCGTAACCAGCTACGGGCCGGACCGCTACTCCTTCGCCAGGCCGTCCGAACAGCGCACGCCCCTGGCCTCATTTGGCATCGTCCACCCCGCCCCGCAGGGAGAAAGCAATGGGGGAATGGCCGTTCTTGGTGTGGTGACCGCCGGCGCGGGCGACTCCTCCATCGAGGCAGGGATAGGCACTTCGCCCCTGTCGTTCAGCTTCGCCAACGTGCGCCTGAACTATCGCAGCCAGGGCCTGGTGCCGACAAACAGAGGAAGATTTACAGAGATCTATCAGACCGAACGAATCGCCGGCGACCGCGCCGTCCGCTTCTTCTTCCTGGCCGACCGGGAAGCGAACTGGGTCGGGATGGCACAGCGCCTGCGCCGCCACCTGATGGAAGACCGCGGCGTGCCGCGTCTGAGCCTCTCCCCCTCAAACAGGCCGGCGCTGCGCCTGCGCCTGGTCATGGGCGCCGAGAAGCCCGGCCTCTTCAGACGCCGCTTTGTGACGGCGACCTCCTTCGCCGAAGCCGGCGAGATCTTGGCCGCGTTTCACGCAGCGGGCGCGACCGCGGTCGACGTCGTGCTCGTCGGCTGGCAGTCTGACGGCTACGAGGGAAACCTACCCAGGCGATGGCCGCCCGACCGCCACCTGGGAGGCGCGCGGGGATTGGCGAGCCTGGCCGAACGCGTCCATGCCCTCGACGGACGGCTCTTCCTGGAGGACGACTACACCCTCGCCTTTCTGAGCAATGGCGGCTTCTTTCCCCTGACCGACGTTGTGGTCCAGTCCAATCTGCTGCCGGTCAGCGACATGGTGCCGGCACATCGCGTGGAAAGGATCCCCGGGACGCTGCAAAGGGGCAGGTTCTTCCTCAACCCGGTCTTTGCGATGGAAAACTACCTGCAGCAGGACCTGACGCGCCTGGCTGACCTCGGCATTGATGGCCTGGAACTGCGTTGGGCCGGCGAGCTTGTCCTGCAGGACGCCAACCTGCGGCACCCGCTGCAGCGCAGCGACTTTGCCGCCGCCTGGCGGCAGATGTTGCAGACGGTCTCCGATGAGATGGGGGCGGTGGCCGCGCAGGGAGGAAACGACTATGTGCTCGGCGCGGCAGAGGCCGTTACCCGCTTCCCACTCTACCACCACGATCACACCTTCGGCGACGTGACCGTGCCCTTCTACCCCCTGGCGACCCACGGCCTTGTTCGCATCTATCCCCAGCCGGCAAACCTGCACACAAATCTTGAAACAGCCTTTTTGAAACAGCTGGAATATGGCATGCTGCCGGTCTATGAGCTTACCTATCGCGATCCGCTCGTCCTGGCGCGCACGACCTATCCCAAGCTCTACAGCTCCCACTACCGCGACTGGCTCGAGCGCGCCGCGGCCGAATACGATGTCATCATCAACCGGCTCGGCCATACCGTCGACCAGTTCATCGTCGACCACAGGCAGCTGGCCCCCCAGGTCTTCGAAACCCTCTACGAAGACGGCACACGCGTCATCGTCAACTACGGAGACCGGGCCTACCAAAAAGACAGCCTGCGCGTCGAAAGCCTGGGCTTTCACATATCAGCACCCAACGAACAGTAGCCGTCGACCACTGGCCACCGACCACTGGCTTCTGGCTACCGGCCACTGACCACCGACCACCGGCCACTGAACGAACGGAATATCCGATGAAACTGACATTGAAACAGCAGCAGAGCCTGTGGGGCTATATCTTCATCAGCCCCTGGGTCCTGGGCCTGGCCCTACTGTTCGCCTGGCCGCTGGGACGCTCCCTGATGCTGAGCTTTCAAAAGGTGACCGACCTCTTCCAGTGGCAGACCGAGTGGGTCGGCCTCGACCACTACCGCCAGATCTTTACCGAGGACATCGTCTTCACCCCGGTGTTGCTCGATACCCTGGAAAACGTGGCCATCGACGTGCCTCTGATCCTCATCTTTTCGTTGCTCCTGGCGCTCCTGCTGACCGGGGTCGGGCGCGGTCAGACCTTCCTGCGCGCAGTCTTCTTTCTGCCGGTTGTGATCGGCAGCGCCGGCGTGATTCAACACATGCTCTCGGTTGGGGTCGGCGATCAGCTGCTGATGTCTACGCTCGAACCTCTCATGCAGGGCATGGGCGCCGAGGTCGATTCCGTCGTCGAAGGAACGCCGATACAGTGGATTGTCACCCGTCTCACCGCAATCATCTGGTTCAGCGGTGTCGAAATCCTCTTCTTCATCGCCGGTTTGAACAGCATACCGCCCAGCCTCTACGAGGCCGCACGCGTGGATGGCGCCTCGCCGTGGGAGTCCTTCTGGAAGATCACCCTGCCGATGGTGTCGCCGGTCATCCTGCTGGTGACCATCTATGCCATGATCGACCAGCTCACCTTCCCCGAAAACCCGATGATCAAGTACATCATGCAGGTCGGCGTGCGCGGCCAGCAGCTGGAGTATGCCTCGGCACTGGGCATGGCCTACTTCATCGTCGTCTTTCTCCAGATCGCACTGGTCGTAAGAATCCTGTCGAAGTTCGTCTTCTACGCAGGTGAGAAACCATGAGCGCAACAGTGAACGAAACCGCAGCCGGGCTTCCCGCTCCCTCCGGCGTCGAAACCTCCCCGGCGCGCCCGCGACCGCGCCGCATCAGCCGCTACCGCCTACGGCGCAACGCGACGCGCGTCCTGGGCAAGATACTGCTGTGGGTGGTGCTGATCAACTTCACCTACGTCTTTCTCTTCCCGCTGATCTATATGATGGCAACCTCGGTCAAGACGCTGACCGAGATCAACAATCCGTCGATTGTGTGGATCTCGCGCGAGCCGAGCCTGCAGGCGTTCCAATTTGCCTCCTCCATCATCGACTACTTCCGCGGCCTCTGGATCAGCACTTTCGTCAGCGCCGCCGCCGTGCTCGGCCAGACCTGCGTCGGCGCCATGGTCGGATATGGCTTCGCCCGCCCCCGCTTTCCCGGCCGTGAGTTCCTGTTTTGGGTCCTCCTCTTCACCATCATCGTGCCGCTGCCCACGCTGGCCGTGCCTCTCTACCTGTTCTATTCCAAACTGAACCTGATCAACACCTTCATGCCGCTCATCCTGCCGCCCTTTCTGGGTTGGGGCGTGCGCGGCGGCATGATCCTGATCGTCTTCCGCCAGTTCTTCCGCGGCTTGCCGTCCGAGCTGGAAGACGCGGCCTACGTTGACGGTGCCAGCCCGTTTCGCGTCTTCTGGCAGATCATGCTGTCCCTGGCAAAACCGGCCATCCTCGTCGTCATGCTCTTCACGCTGGTCTGGACCTGGAACGACACCCTCCTCCCCGGCCTGGTTATCAACGACACCGCCGCCTACACTCTGGGGCAGCGGATGGAAAACTATGCGCAGCTGTTCACGCAGGCCCGGCATTCCTCGGCCAAAACATGGTCGACCAGCGGAGAGATCGGCGAAAACGTGCTCATGTCCGTCACCCTGTTGGGCATCCTTCCCCTGCTGATCGTCTACATCTTTACGCAGCGCTACTTCACGCAGAGCATCGATCGTACCGGGCTGGTTGAATGAACGCCCCGTCCGTCCTTACCAGCAACCGGGCCCGATGAGGTCTGACTCTCCAAGGAGTGATCATGGGCAACGAACAGGGTTCCAACTGGAAACGCGGCGATCCGATCGGCTATATCCGCCAGGAGATACCGCAGTTCTCGGTCCCCGCCTACCGGGGTGAACGCTACCTCACGCTGGCGCCTGACACGCTCGACCTCCAGGAGCGGGCCGCGCTCGCGGTCAACGTCCTGACCAGGGCCACCGACCCGCTGGCCGACTATGAAATCTACTTCGACGTATTCTTCAAAGCCAGGCCGCCCCTCATGGAGCACAACTTCAGCGACTCCTGCCAGTCCAAGTTCATGGAGGCCCTGCCGCTGATGCGCATCATCAGCGGGTCGGACCTGAATACGGAGGTCGACCGCAGGTGGATGGAGGTCGCCCTGCACCAGCTGGGGCCGGATGGCCTCGCCTACGCCCCCAATGCGGGCCGGCCCTGGACCTACGTGCGCAGCCATTTTATCCCCGAAGGTTCACAGACCGAGACCGGCCACCAGATCATCCCGTTCTACTGCGGCAGGCTCCTGTCCGCGATGATGGTCTACTACCGCCGCGACGGCAGTCCGCTGTGGCGCGACGCGGCCGAGCGGCTGGTCGACGGACTGGCACAGGTGGCGGTCGACCGGGGCAGCTACGCCTTCTATGCCCCGTCCTCCCACTGGGTCGAGAAGGGAAGTACCTATGACTATGGCAGAGAGCATCCCCTGATGGGGGCGCACGTCTCGTTCGTGGCCCTGGGAATGGCGCACGTCTACCGCGAGACGGGCTACGAGCCGGCCATAAAGCTGGCCGAAAAGCTCATCCGCTACACACTGGAGGAGATCAGATACATCGAGGCCGACGGCCGCTTCGGCTCGGACCGTCCCGGCGCGTCGCAGCAGGCCCACTTCCACATGCATACCTACGCCCTGCTCGCGATCCTGGAATATGAATGCGTCACCGGCGATACTTCGTGGCTGGAACAGGTCCAGCGCGGCTTCGAGTACGGCATCGCCCACGGAGACAGGCTGCTGGGCTACTTCCCCGAGCTGCTGCGGAACGACGAGCTGCAGACCTCGGAACTGTGTGAGGTGGCCGACATGATCGCCCTGGGCCTGAAACTGTCCGCCGGCGGGACCGGCGACTACTGGGACGACGTCGACCGCTGGGTGCGCAACATGTTTGCCGAGGGGCAGCTGCAACGCATCGACTGGATCGAGCGGGCCGCGGCCGACCTGCCCCCTTCGGAGATCGACGAGAGCTGTCAGACCAGCGAGCAGGTCGCCGAGCGCAACCTGGGCGCGTTTGCCTCCTGGCCGAAGGCGAACGACTGGTTTGACGCCGACCACTTCTACGGCCGCGGCATCATGCACTGCTGCACCGGCAATGGCACGCGCGCCATCTACTACATCTGGGAGCACATCCTCTCCCACGACGACGGCACGCTGCGCCTCAACCTGCTTCTCAACCGGGCCTCGCCCTGGGCTGACGTCGACAGCCATATCCCCTACAGGGGCCAGGTCGACGTCAAGGTCAAGCAGCCGGTTGACCTGGCTATGCGCATCCCCGAATGGGTTGCGCCCGCACAGGTGCGCGTAACGGTGGGCGGCGCCGACCGGCCTTTGCGCTGGGACGGCCGCTATGCCGACGTTGGCCGGGTGAAACCGGGCGACGCGGTGACCATGACCTTCCCCATGGTTGACCGCACCGACACCGTTTCGATCGAGAACGGGACATACCGGCTGACGCGCAAAGGCAACGAGGTGGTGGCGATCGACCCGCCGGGCCGCTACTGCCCTCTCTACCAGCGCGATCACTACCGCCAGAACAACACGCGCTGGCGCGAGACCGAACGATTCGTCTCCCAAGAGCAGCTCTACTGGTAAAGCCGGCAGCCCATGCCTTGCCCGACACCCGCCCGCCAACGATTTTGACGCAGCATAGCCATGCTGCCCAGGGAGGAATGGACCATGCACCTCGGAACCGTACTGACCGGCCTGACCGACCGGCCGCTGCCCGAAGTCGCCCGCAGCATCGAAGAGCTGGGCCTGAGCTCCGTCGAGATCGGCGCCGGCGGCATCTTCTCCAAGAACCATTGCGACCCGGCCCAGCTGCTGGCGGACCCGGCCGCCCTGGACCGGTTTCAGGGGACCCTGGCCGCATCCGGGCTGACGGTCAGCGCCTTCGCCATGCACGGCGAGCCCCTCCACCCCGATCCGAAGATCGCCGCAAGCTACGACCGCGACTTCCGCAACACCTGTAAGCTGGCGGCAGAGATCGGGGTCACCCGCATCACGCTCATCGCCGGCCTGCCCGAAGCAGCCCCCGGCGACCGCACACCCAACTGGATTCTCTCGTCCTTCCCGGCCCGCAACCGCGACATGTACCTCTGGCAGTGGCAGGAGCGGCTCATCCCCTACTGGAAGGAGCACGGCCGCATCGCCGCCGACCATGGCGTCCGCCTCTGCTTCGAGATGATGGCGGGGGACATGCTCTACAACGCCGCAACGCTGCTGCGCCTGCGCGCGGAGGTCGGGCCGGTCGTCGGCTGCAACCTTGACCCCTCCCATCTCTTCTGGCAGGGTGTGGACATCAGCGAGGTTGTGCGCGCTCTCGGCGACGCCATCTACCACGTCCACGTCAAGGACAGCTGTCTCGACGCTCAGCACGTGCGCGTCAACGGCGTTCTGGACAACGGGCTGTTCCCGCAGCAGGAGGGCCGCAGCTGGCTCTTTCGCACGGTCGGCTTCGGACACGACGAGTTCACGTGGCGCGCATTCGTCAGCGCCTTGCGCCAGGCCGGCTACGACGATGTGCTCTCAATCGAGCAGGAGGACCCGCTCATCGAGACCGGCAAGGGTCTTGCGCTGGCCATCGGCGTCTTGCAGAACGTTCTCATCTGAACATGAGCAGCGCCGCGCAATGGCGCGACAGAGCTGCATCTGCCCGGCAATTCAGCCGCAACGCTTCGGCAGTCAACCGTCGTATCCGGCCGCGCCCATGACGTCGGCGCACGGCTTCCCATCAAGCGAGGAAGGTTCGTTCACCAGCTAAAGGAGGCGTGTCTGCTGCAGCGCGGCAGAACACGGTACTGCCATGGTCAAACTGATTCATCCGGTCGTCGACATCGCCATCATCTGCAGCGACTTCGAAAAATCGCTCCATTTCTATCATGAGATCCTGGGCCTGGAGATCGCCTTCGAGATCCAGATCTCCGACGAGCTGGCACAGAACGTCGGCCTGGCCCCGCGCGGGTTCCGCCAGGTGCGCGTCAAGGCCGGCGACACGCTGATCAAGCTGGCCGAGATCGCGTCGCCGCCGCCGCCGCTTTCCGCTGAGTTTTCGTCGGGCGTAAACTGGCTTACCCTGCTCGTCGAGGATATCGAGGAGACCATCGCGGAGCTGAAGCGGCACGGCGTCGAGCCGCTGGCCGAACCCTACTCCGCCCTCGACGCCGCCGGTGTCGTCTGCGTGCGCGACCCCGACGGACTCCTGATCGAGTTTGTGCAGCCGCGGCAGCAGTAGCGCAGCCGCACCACACCGCCTCTGCCCCGCCCGGCCCGCGGCCGCGGCAGCGCGTTACGCGCCAGGTGGGAGGCGGTCCCCTACTGGTTGGCGATCTGCGTGTTCACCGCATCGGTAAGCCAGGCCTCGCACTCTTCGGGCGAATTGCCGGCCTCGCCAAACGAGTTCAGCATCAGCACCGCCCTGGCCCGGGCCTCCTGGCCGGCCGACTAGCCGGCGTCGTCCAGGCGCTGCCCGTGCCGGTCGATCATCTGCGCCGCGTCCGCCGCCGGCATGTTGCAGTATTCGGCCGTAACCTCGAGCTTGAATCTGCTGTCCTGCACCTGCTCATCCCGCTCCTGCCGGCTCAAGGCGTCCCACTGCTCTTGCAGCTTGGCCGTTGGCGCGTTGTCCTTTTCGAGCAGATAGAGCGCAAGGTCATCGTTGCTGCGCGCAACGAACGGCGTCTCCGTCGGTTGCGGCGTCGGCGTCGCGGACGTGCCGACCACCTCGACCGTCTCGCCGTTGGTTGCATCCACGTAGGGCGCGAAGATCCAGCCGTGCTGCCCATGGTAGTCGACGCGCCACCAGCCGCCGGCCGCGTTCTTGCCGGTGATGGCCAGGCGCGTGCCGGCCCCGACCGTGCCCGCGATGGCGTAGTTCGTGCCCGGCCCGCTGCGGATGTTCATCCTGCGCCGCGTCGTAACAAAAGCGACATCCGACGCCGGCGTCGCCGTGGCCGGGAGCGGCGTGGCTGTTGCCGTCGCGGTTGCCGTCGCGGTTGGCGTGGCCGTCGGCGGTTCGGGTGTCGGCGTGGCCGTGGGGATCTCGTCCAGCCGCGCCTCCAGCGTCGCGACTTTGTCTGTGAACGCTCCGTACTCGCTCTTCGTCACGCTGGTCCTGCGCAGCGCAGAGACGCCGCGCGCCAGCTCGCTGATGCGCTGCGACAGCCCCTTCAGCGTCAGCGGCGACTGCGCCTGCAGCCGCGAGACACCCAGCGCCAACAGCAACACAACGACCCCCGCCAGAACGATAACCTTCCGTTTGTGTGACATAGCGCCGCCCCCTCCGTGGCTCCGGGCAATCCGCCGGATGCAAGGTTGACCGCCGCCAGAATACGGTGCACGCGCGGCGCGGCGGTGTCAGGACGGGCCGGCGCGGCCGCTTACGGCGCCCACCGGTGCGGCAGCGCCTGGAACGGCGGCCGCGCCGCGCTCTGATGCGAACTGCACAGACATGTTCAGACGCGCACGCTCACGGTCACTCTCGTGAACGCTCGTACGAGAGTTACACGAGCGTTATACGAGCGTTTACGAGAGTTTGGGCAGAAAAATTTTTGCAATAGCAGGCAAGCGGCAAGGGGAGACGTTGTCGGGAACATGGCGCATGGGAGGCGGGGGACGACTGGACTCTCAGTGTAAGAGAAGACTTTATATATTATTTATTTGAAATATAACCCCGCTTGAGGCAAGGGAAGGAAGACTAAAGTAGATCCCTTTTGAAACCCAGACTTTTCGGAAAGGGGGCACATAGGATTCACGGGCGTTTCGGCTGCACGCTCGTCAGGAAGGAATTCTTGGTTCCATTAGGGAAACACTTTAGGTGGGCAAGCCAGGCATGGTTGACGGCGGTGAGTAGGCGCCGGGCGGCGTCCTGCGTCTGTTTGGATCATAGCGTTGCAAGGCCGCAGGCGACGATGGAATCGATCCGGGACTGGTTCTGTTGGGCGGAGATGGGAGCGAGGTCGAGGCTACCGGCTCACGCTTCCAAGGCTTCTTCAGCGACCGCTTCGACAGTACCGCGCGGCCGAGATCGTGGTCAGCACGGTCCAGTCGTTGCTTTGCGACCACAAGCACCGGTCGCTCTTCTCGCACACGGATTTCGACCTGGTGATCTCGGACGGGGCGCACCGTTCGCAGCGAAGAGTTGGGATCGTCTTCCTGCAACTGCCGTTTCCGGGCCCGTATCATGTTAGCATGAATCTCGCGTTTACTTGATAACCGGCCAATTGTCTTGCTGCCTTCCAGCGCTTCCAATGCGACCCGAAACTTGAAGGCCACAGTGTGTCGCCGCCGTCTTATTGGCCATCGTGCTGCCCCTCCACAGGCTAATGAATTGCTCCATTACAAAACTTAGCTTGTGATCCAGTGCTGGGGGCCAAGTTCATTCCGCTGGTGTGGCATCACGGCGCGCCCTCCGTGGGTCCAGCTCGTCCGCCGGACGCATAGTTGACCGCCGCCAGGAAACGGTACACACCCGGCGCGGCGGTGTCAAGGTGGGGGAGGCGTAACGTAGTAGCGGGAGACAGTTTGACAACCTATAGTATTATGGGTACTGTCGCCCTCCAAGGTATCTGTGGATGGTGTAACAAGCGTACCAGCAGCCGCGGCCTCGATGCCTCGCGGCGATCGTTTACATAAGCAAGATGACTCCGGAACAGCAAGCGCGAGCGAATATAGACGAGATGTTGACAGGCGCGGGCTGGGAGATCCAGGATGCGGACGCTCTCAACCTCTACGCGGGTCGTGGAATAGCAGTGCGCGAGGTTCCACTGAAATCAGGTCACGGCTATGCCGATTACCTGCTCTACGTGGACCGGACGGCGGCGGGCGTCGTCGAGGCCAAGCCGGAAGGGTACACGCTGAAAGGGGTGGAGGCCCAATCAGAGAAGTACAGCACGGGGCTGCCTGAGGATTTGCCCGTTTACCACCGGCCTCTGCCCTTTCTCTACGAAAGCACGGGCGTCGAGACCCAGTTCACCAATGAGCTGGACCCGGAACCCCGTAGCCGCTCTATCTTCTCCTTCCATACGCCGTCTACGCTGGCCCGGTGGGTAGGCGTTCAGGAAGGCCGGCCGGTCTCGCCCGGACTCGTAGCAGAAACAGAGGATAGCTATCACACTGCCGACAACCTGCGCCAGAGGCTGAAGGCGATGCCGCCCCTGGACCCAGCGGGGCTATGGCCGGTGCAGGAGAAAGCGATCAGGAACCTGGAGGAGTCGCTGGCCGCGGGCCGGCAGCGCGCGCTGGTGCAGATGGCCACCGGCAGCGGGAAGACCTTCACGGCCTGCAACCTGATATACCGGCTGATCAAGCACGCGGGGGCGGGGCGCGTGCTGTTCCTGGTAGACCGCAGCAACCTCGGCCGCCAGACGCTGCGCGAGTTCCAGGGGTTCAACACGCCGGACGACGGGCGCAAGTTTACCGAGCTCTACAACGTGCAGCATCTCAGTTCGGCGCACATCGACGGGGTGAGCCGAGTCTGCATCGCCACCATCCAGCGGGTCTACTCGATGCTCAAGGGCGAGGAGCTGGACCCCGAGCTGGAGGAGGTCTCCGGGTTTGACAGGGTACCCTTTCAGCGCGAACCGGCGCCGGTGGAGTACAATCCCGACTATCCCATCGGCACATTCGACGTAATCATCACCGACGAGTGCCACCGCTCGATCTACAACCTGTGGCGGCAGGTGCTGGAGTATTTCGACGCCTTCCTCATCGGCCTCACGGCCACGCCGTCCAAGCAGACCTTCGGCTTCTTCCGGCAAAACCTGGTGATGGAGTACAACCACGCGCAGGCCGTGGCCGACGGGGTCAACGTGGACTATGACGTCTATCGCATCAGGACGGCGATCACGGAACAAGGCTCCTCGATCGAGGCCGGGTATTTCGTGGACAGGAGGGACCGGCACACGCGCAAGGTACGTTGGGAGCAACTGAAAGAGGACCTGGAGTATACGGCGAAGCAGCTGGACCGGGCCGTGGTTGCCGAAGACCAGATCCGCACCGTCATCCGCGCTTTTCGCGACAAGCTGTTGACCGAAATCTTTCCCGAGCGCAAGCATGTGCCCAAGACGGTCATCTTCGCCAAGGACGACAGCCACGCCGACGACATTGTGCGCATCGTGCGCGAGGTGTTCGACAAGGGCAACGACTTCTGCCAGAAGATCACCTACAAGACGACCGGCGTAGCCCCGGAAGCGTTGCTGACCCGGTTCCGCAACAGCTACGCCCCGCGCATCGTTGTGACGGTGGACATGATCGCGACCGGCACCGACATCAAGCCGCTCGAGATCGTCTTTTTCATGCGCTCCGTGGGCAGCCGCGGCTACTATGAGCAGATGAAGGGTCGCGGCGTACGGACGATCTCCAGCACTGACCTGCAGAGCGTCACGCCGGATGCGCAAAACAAGCTCCGGTTCGTTATCGTCGACGCGATCGGCGTCACGGAAACGGAGATGTCCGATTCGTACACACTGGACAGGAAGAAGACCGTTCCGTTCGACAAGCTGCTCGACATGGTAAGCATGGGAAGCCGTGATCCCGACGTACTCTCCTCCCTGGGGAGCCGCCTGGCGCGGTTGGACCGCCAGCTGAGCGACCGCGACCGTCACGCTGTCGAGTCGACCGCGCACGGCGCGACCCTGCCGCAGCTGGTTTCGGGGCTGCTCAGCGCGACCGACCCCGACACCGCCCTTGAGGCGGCGCAGCAGGCGACGGGGCAGGAGGAGCCGGAGGAAGCGGCGATCGCCCAGGCGAGTGAGGCGTTGCTGGAGAAAGCGGCTGTGCCCTTTGCCGCCAATCCCCAGCTTCGCCAGCTGCTGGTGGATCTACACAAGAGCTATGAGCAGACGATCGACAGGGTCAGCGCCGACGAGCTGATCGAAGCGGGATTTTCCGACGCCGAGGCTGAAAGGGTAGTTCAATCCTTCCGGGAGTTTGTCCAGGAGAACCGGGACGAGATCATCGCGCTGCAACTGCTCTATGAGCGCCCCTACCAACAGCGGCTGCGCTACGAGGATATCAGGGAGCTGGCAGAAAGGCTGCAGCTGCCGCCGCGGACCTTGACAACCGAGCGCATCTGGCGGGCCTACCGGCAGCTGGACCGGTCCAGGGTGCGCGGGTCGCCGCAGCGTAAGCTGGCCGATATCGTGTCGCTGGTGCGCTACGCCATCGGGTCGGATGAGGAGTTGATCCCTTTCGGCGAGCTGGTGGAAGAGCGCTTCGACCGCTGGCTGGAACTGCAGGAGGCCAGCGGGCGCAGTTTCAGCACTGAGCAGCGCCGCTGGCTGGAGGCGATCCGCGACCACATCGCAGGCAGCGTCAGCATCGGGCTGGAGGCGTTCCAGCTGGCGCCCTTCAACCAGGAGGGCGGACTGGCCAAGGCCCATGCGCTCTTTGGCGAGAAGTTGGAACTGATCCTGGAAGAGTTGAACATGGCGCTGGCGGCGTGATGGATAATGGCAGTTGCGGGCTCCTTCCTGCTCCTGAACGGCTACCACATCGACTGCGACGGCCGCGAATCTTACGATCTCTTCATGCGGCTATTTGAGACGCACGCGTTTCGCTTCGCCCAGTTGTGCATGTGGCTGGAGGAGGAGGTCAAACCTCTACCGGGGTTTGAAAGCGCTTAAGATAGCGGCTTGTGCCAGGACAATCGTATGGATCTTTCTCAGATTTTTGGCGTTTTTTCAAGGCGTCGAAAGGGCTCGAAGAAAGCAGTCGGACTTCTTACTCCAGAATTCAGATATCGAATATTTATTCTATGCGAAGAGACCTTTCATGTCGATAAAGACTACTCCCATGCCTCTCTGCACGAGATGTTCTGGTTGGAAATCTACAAGAAGCTTAGATTCCTACATGGGTACAACATCGGAGCGGATGAACGCCCAATCTCTCCTTACGAAGATTCGTTTACCTTTCTTTCAAATTGCAGCGATGAACACTTCTTGGACTTTGTGGAATTCATTTTTCAAACAACGCTACTTTGGCAAAGTAGAGGCAGGACTGCTGCGGCAGAACTCGTAGACGATGTTAATTTGGCTTTTGAAGCAGATGATTTGCCCTTTTTCTTGACCGGATTTGTAACTCCGGCGCCTCCCAAGAATGTGGGACGAGGAAGCGGCAGAGCGTTACGTGGCATGAAGCCCACGCGTACTGCACATTTGCCTAAAATAGTGGCATACCCACAGATCATCTCTAAGGAGGACCGAGTCTTGCATCAGCAAGCGATAGAGCCAACACTTTCGCTGCTAACGGAACCTCACCTTGCTCTTGCCAATGAAGAGTTCCTCGACGCGCTTAAAGACTATCGAAAGGGAGACTACCGGGACTGTGTGGTCAAATGTGGCAGTTCTTTTGAGAGCGTAATGAAGATCATATGTGACCGTAAGAAGTGGCCTTACAATCAGACAGACACAGCCGGCCCGTTGCTCAAAACGATTCTTCCACGGACTACTTTGGCCTCATTCTTCGAACAGCCCATCATGTTGATCGCCACAATCAGGAATCGGTACAGCACCGCGCATGGAGCGGGAACTCGGCAGAAAACGGTTTCCAAGCATGTGGCCAACTATGTCGTCAACGCGACCGCAACGGCAATCCTCCTACTCGTGGATGAGACCAACCCATAAGCGACCTTTCGATGCAAGAGTTTTGCGCTTCCATAACCAGTTGCCACGGGACCGAGTAGATTGAAACATCATTGGAGCATTCCAGATTCTTGGAAGTGGTTACAAATTGGAGACGTCGCGACAATCATCGGTGGCGGCACCCCAAAGACATCTGATCCTTCGAATTTCCAGAATGGGGACATTCCCTGGATTACACCCGCGGATCTGTCTGGTTACAACGAAAAATTCATTGCACGGGGAGCAAGGAATATCTCTAAGCGGGGTCTTGAGAAATCGAGTGCCAAACTTATGCCCGCGGGTTCAGTACTTTTCAGTTCCCGCGCTCCCATAGGCTATGTAGCAATAGCCTCCCAACCTTTGTCAACGAACCAAGGTTTCAAGAGTTTCGTACTCCCCAACGGGATAGATTCCAGCTACGTATACTATTACTTGCTGGGATCAAGGGAAATGATTCAAGGGATGGGTGGCGGTACTACCTTCAAAGAGATTTCTGGAGCTGCGGCTGCCACAATTCCCCTCACGCTTCCCCCCCTCCCCGAACAACACCGTATCGTCGCGGAAATCGAAAAGCAGTTCACCCGCCTTGAAGCCTCGGAGGCTGCGCTCCATCGTGTCCAGGCCAACCTGAAACGCTACCGTGCCAGCGTCCTCAAAGCGGCCTGCGAGGGCAAGCTGGTCCCCACCGAGGCGGAGCTTGCCCAAGCCGAAGGCCGCGACTATGAACACGCCGACCAACTCCTGGAGCGCATCCTGGCCGAACGCCGCGCCCGCTGGGAGGCGCAGGGGAAGAAGAAGGGGAAGTACAAGAAGCCACTTGCGCCGGATACTTCCGCACTGCCGGGGTTGCCGGAAGGGTGGAATTGGGTGACTGTTGAGCAAGTGATCGTTCGGAGTGAATATGGTACGTCGATTAAATGCAGCTATGAAGCTAAAGGGGTTCCAGTCCTTAGGATTCCAAATATCATTGCGGGGGATATCGACCTGTTGGATCTCAAGTTCGCAACTCAATCAGTGCCCATGGACGAATTAAGCGCCCTCCAAGTTGGTGACGTCCTTATGTGTCGGACAAACGGAAGCGTGAGGCTTGTTGGTAGAACCGCCGTGGTGAGGACAGGCTTTGGCGACTTTCACGGCTTCGCATCATATCTTCTACGGTTCCGCTTCGCAGATGCCCAATTGTTACCTTTGTGGTTTCACACATTCATAAACAGCCAGGTGGGGCGCTCCCTCATAGAACTCAACGCTGCTTCTTCTGCAGGCCAACACAATGTCAATCTAAAGCTAATTCACGGCTTAGTGCTACCCTTCCCTCCCGGCGCCGAACAGCGACGCATAGTCGCCGAAGTGGACCGTCGTCTGTCCATCATCCAACAAGCCGAAGTTACAGTTGATGCAAGCCTGAAACGCATCGAGCGGCTGCGCCAGAGCATCCTCAAGCAGGCATTCTCCGGCCAACTGGTGCCACAAGACCCCAACGATGAACCGGCTTGGGCGCTGCTGGAACGAATTCGGGCTGAGCGTGCCGCGATCAGCCCGGCTACTTCTATCCCACGCAGATAGAGAATCCCAAAGGACAAAGAATGAAACTGCTATTCGACGGAACGCCCAAAAACAACAAGAACCTGCCGCAGGGCTATGTAGAGCTTGCCCAGCCTATCAACACTTTCATGGCAACCGTTCGCGACACTTTGGAGATATGGTTTTCTCACTATCCAAAGAATAGGAGAACTGAGTTCGCCGGGCGGATGAAACTTGATCAGTCGTCATTTGACGCTGCGGTGCTTGAACTGGTGGTCCACGAGATTCTACGTGGATATGGGGGAATCTTGCAGCTTGAAGCAGCGCTTCCGAGCAGGAAGAGACCAGATTTTCATTTGGAAACACCGAGAGGAAATCACTTGTGGGTGGAGTGTACAGTTGCACAACGTTCTGCAGATCTAAAGGGCTCTATTCGAATAGCAAGGAGACTTCAAGAAGTTGTGAATTCGATAGATACAGCTCCTTTTGGACTGGGTTGGACGGTAATTCGACATTTGAGCTCCTCTCCCCCTGGAGAGAATTCCCTCAGACGTCATGTCGAGGCCTTCGTATGTAAACTCAACAACAGAATTCTCAATCGCTCAGTCGTTGAAGGGAGCCATGTAGGAGAAACAATATGGGAAAGCCACGGGTGGAAGATTGGACTCCAGGCCTTTTACATCCCTAGTATTGATCGTAATGACCCTTCTATTGTTGACGGCGGAGAAGAGAATGCTGGAGTCAATGAAGAAAACGAAAGCTTACCGGACAATGATGCCCAGAAACTTAAGTCTGCGCTTGAGGGCAAGTCAGACCAACTGAAGTCCGCAAATGGATCATGCGTTATCGTCTTCAGCCATACTGACTTTGTTTTGGACAACACCGGTGAGTCCTTGGAGTTTGCCCTGTTTGGGCATCCCACAGGAGGTAACAGACGCGACTCGTTTTTCGGTGTCGCACACAGTTCAAACAACCAACATATAGCGGGAGTCCTCTACTTCCCTGACATCAAGGCGCATAGGATATGTTCCAAAGAGGCTGCTTGGTATTACGTTCCTCACCCTTGGTCCAGGTCACCACTAAGCGAAGATGTCTTCTCTTTCGCGCGCAAAGGCACTCAAAACTCCAATGCCTCGTTAGAGTGGAGCAGCCCTAATTGCTCGATAAACGACGTGCTTGGTCTTCCTGAGGACTGGCCTGGAATTCCATAGCTTCCCTCCTAAACTCCAGGGAAAGAATAAATGCAATACCGAATACCACAGTGGGTGGAAATTGTTTAGACGGCAGAACGCTATAGGACGTTGAATCATGACCACTTCCTCCTCCATAGGCCAGAAGCTGTGGAACTACTGCGATGTGCTGCGCGACGCCGGGCTCTCCTACGGCGACTACCTGGAGCAGCTCACCTATCTCATCTTCCTCAAGATGATGCACGAGCGCACGCAGCCACCCTATACGCGTGTCTCCAACTACCAGCCTCCCCCGGTCCCGGCAAGATACGACTGGCCTAGTCTGTTGGCCAAAGACGGAGACGATCTGGAGCTCCACTACCGGCGAACGCTGGAAATGCTGGCCCGGCAGCCGGGCACGCTGGGAGTCATCTTCAGCAAGGCGCAGAACAAAATCCAGGAACCGGCCATGCTAACGCGGTTGATCCATGAGCTGATTAACAGCGAGAACTGGTCAGGGCTCAGCGCCGACGTCAAGGGCGACGCCTACGAATCGCTGCTGGAACGCAACGCCCAGGACGTGAAGGGCGGCGCGGGACAGTACTTCACGCCGCGACCGCTGATCGACGCTATAGTCGAGGTGATGCGCCCAGTGCCCGGCGACACCATCTGCGACCCCGCCTGCGGGACCGGCGGCTTCCTGCTGTCAGCACACGACTACATCGTTGGCCACAACACAGGCATGGATCTGGGGCAATTGCAATACCTGAGGGACCACGCTTTGCACGGCTGGGAGATCGTCGACAGCGCGGCTCGGCTTTGCGTGATGAACCTTTACCTGCACGGCATCGGCGGGGACGAGACCAATATCGTTGTCGATGACAGTCTGCGCAGCGAGCCGAGCACACACTTTGACCTAGTGCTGACCAATCCACCTTTTGGACGCAAATCGGCGATCACATATGTCAACTCTGAAGGCAAGTCGCAGAGTGAAAGCCTGGTGGTGGAGCGTCCCGATTTCTGGGCCAGCACGAGCAACAAGCAGCTGAACTTCCTGCAGCACGTGCGCAGCCTGCTGGAGATCCAGGGCAGGGCCGCAATCGTAGTACCGGACAACG
Source organism: Caldilineaceae bacterium (assembly GCA_022827195.1). GTDB lineage: Bacteria > Chloroflexota > Anaerolineae > Caldilineales > Caldilineaceae > Bin5. Next base: position 73,304 of record JAJDTL010000004.1, on the reverse strand, counting down.
TCCTGTTCGAAGGCGGCGCTGGCGAGACGGTGCGCCGTAACCTGCTCCGGGAGTGCAACGCGCATACGCTGCTGCGGCTGCCGACGGGCGTCTTTTACGCGCAGGGCGTGAAGGCAAATGTGCTGTTCTTCGACCGCAAACCGGCCAGCGAGACGCCCTGGACGCGTGACCTGTGGATCTACGACCTGCGCACGAACCAGCGTTTTACGTTGAAGACGAATCCGCTGACCCGCGCGCACCTGGACGAGTTCGTGGCCTGCTACAACGCCGAGGACCGCAGCCAGCGCGAGGAAACGGAGCGTTTCCGGCGCTTCCGTTACGACGACCTGCTCAAGCGGGACAAAGTGAGCCTCGACATCTTCTGGCTGCGCGACGAAAGCATGGAGGACACGGCCAGCCTTCCGCCGCCGGAAGAGATCGCAGAGGAGATCGTGGAGGATTTGCGGGCGGCGCTGGAGCAGCTGGAGGAGATAGCCGCGGACTTGGCAGGGGAGTCGGTCTTGGAGTGAAGCGCGGGAGAACTGTATAGATAATAGGGACAGCAGACGTTACATGTTCAGGAGAATCTGGGCGCGTCTAAGGAGAAGATGGACGCGTTTCTGGCGATACCTTGGCGATATCTTCAAGCGCAGTGGCTTCTGGTGGGTCGCCTTAGTTCTATCCACACTTGCGGTTTGCGGCTATCTCACGCTGACTTACTGGCCCTATCTGCATGATGGCAATGACTCCCTTAGCGCAACCGTCAGAAATGTAAGTCTCATAATTGGCGGCGTCATCGCGGTGGAACTTGCCTTGTGGCGCAGCATCGTGGGAGAGCGTCAAGCAGAAACGGCCCAACGGGATCTACTGAACCAGCAGTTTCAAACGGGTGCTGAGATGCTGGGAAGTAGTGTTCTCTCGGTTCGTTTGGGTGGGCTCTATACTCTAAAGCATCTCGCCATGGAACATCCTGAACATTATCATGTCCAAGTGATGGAACAGCTATGTGCCTTCATTAGGGGAGCGAGCGGTGCCGACGGGCAGTCAACAGCAGTCATCGAGGAGGTTTTGGTTACGCGTGAAGATTCGAATGAGTTCACATACGAGAGGTTTAGGGCGCGCAACGACATTCAGGAAGCCATGAATGCTATCGCAATCTGTCACGGCCAGAATCTAGCGATTGAAACAACAGGGAACTATTGGCTTGACCTTCAAGGCGCAGATCTGAGAGGCGCAAATCTTTCACAAATGAACCTTTCCCGAGCTCCTCTGCAATATGGCTATTCAACTACCGTGTATCAACAACTGTTAACCGGTAGCTATACAGACATGCGCGGCGCGAGAATGGACGAGGCAATACTGGCTCTCACGAGGTTGTCAGGGGTCGACCTAACCGGTGCAACTGGCCTGACCCAAGATGAACTAGATATTGCAATAGCCGACCCCGATAATCCACCCAAGTTAAATGACGTGACCGACGCCAGAACTGGAAAGCCTATTGTCTGGAACGGTTTTTCTGCAAAGGGTGAATAGTGTTGTAAGCCCCACTCACTAGACCACAACGCACCAGCATCCATGAACGACCCCCACGTAGTTGCGCTTGTCTTCACCGTCGACCATGGGAATCCAGTCTGGTGTCGGAACGCGTACCCCACAAGCCGTCAGACACCGGAAACCAATGAAGTGTTCTTGGTCCTTGGGAATTGAAAGGCAAGCGGTACATTCAGTCTTCGAGCTCGTCCCTTCTGATAGCATATTCGGAGTCTAAGTCATAGCTTCGAGACACACTTTCGAGTGTGCTGGCCAGCCGATCAAAGCCAGCATCTCTTAGGTGCTTTGCTCTTGCTCTGAATTTTTCTGCCAGCTCCCGTTCCTGAGCGCCCGTGCCCTCAACCCTATAGACACCCCTAGAGTCTCGCGTGGCCATGAAGTACGCATGTCTCATTGTTTGAGCACGTCTGTCGTTCAAGGTCATAGCGACGGACTGGTGAATCCATAAGCCATCCGGGTCGGGTGGGGCGTGAAGCAGGGCCTCTCCAATAAAATCCTGTGCTGTTTCAAGGAGTTTGGTGTTACTACAGAGTCGATAAACCTCGTCTATCCATGCTTCGAACACGTTTGACCGTAATTCGCCTTCGGGGAACATTCCTGGCAGAACCCTCCAGTGCCTATCGACCATTTGGTGAATATTTTTGTGGATATTAACTTCGAGACTGCCGAACTTGCTCAGCTCGGCCCTTGGAATTGATCGTAGTCGATGGTGTATTTCAGCGATTTCGCAAAAGTATGCCGGGTCGGATGAGAGTTGACGCTCAATCGTCACCGGTGAAAAACTCGAATTGATGCGAAGAAGACCAAGGTACTTCCATTCCACCTCTAGGAGTTTTTTTGTCAGCAAGTCTTGACATGACTGGAGTGTCTTAATGATCTTGTCTATCTTATAGATGGTTTCCTGCCCCATTTTTTGCGACTGTGGAGTCTCCGATAGGAGTACCTGATAAGCAAGTCTTGTGTCAAACGGTCTTTCGTGGATACATAACCCCGCCAAAAGGCTAATCGCCGCGTCCCACCGCCGATAGCGAATCAGTTTTCTCAAGGCCACGTCGTAATTGGTTTCATGTTCTTTGGAAACAAGCGTGTGTGTTCTTTCCCAGTATTCCTTGTCGTCTCTGCCCAGCCAACTCTCTACCCGTTTCCAAGTTTCCGACACAAACGGCATCCAACCAAGCAATGTGCCGATCTGGACAGGTGTCCAATGAGAGCGATCTATCGAGTCAAGCCATTGCCATCCATGTAATCGATGGCGACGTTGCACATACGCCCTAATGATCTCTGTACCGTTTTGGAATGACGGCGACGTTAGCCATTCAGGAAGCAAGAGGCGGTCCGACTCAGTTGAGGCAAGTTCTGCTAAATGGAATCCAAAGGCACTGGGTTCGTTTACATTGTTCGCAAGTTCAATGGTTTCGTTAATGCCATAGTTGTCAAGAGCTTTCTCTAGTGTTTGTCGTCGAAGCAACTCTTTCTCTTGCTCGTACACTTTCCAATCTTCGATGTCCCTTTCAGAGTCGTTGACAAGGAGTCTGACATCATTGCTAAACACAAGACCAAGAGTGGTTTTCGGGTCAGTGGGGCCAATTGCATCAATTACTCTTCCAAGTTCAAGCACGGCATTTTCATCTAATGACCATACAGCATCGACAAACTCTGCGTGCCGTCGATGGAGTGCCGCAAGGGGCTTCCACAAAGTTAGACGGTGATGATCCGGCCTTTCAGTAACAAACGAAGACGAAAGAATCCTTAATGCCTTCTTGAACGCGGCGGTTGAGAGGTCCGGCAGCAACTCGATAAATTCGTTATCGCTAAGCTTCTCGTAATCTTCATGTACTAAATCAACGACTAACTCTGAGAGCGATGCGAGTTGGAAGTTGAGTTCTCGTTGCGACACAACTCTAGGTTCCCAATCATCAGGCACAATTTCCCTCCAAACTGGACGATAATTGGAGGTCACAATCCCACCCTTGGCGGGAAAAAGGCTTAGCAGAAGTCGCCATCCGGTATTTGGTGTCTCTTGCAACAACAGCCTTACCGTATCCAGTCTGTCCTGTGAGGAACCTTGAGTTTGAGGGAGTAGCGGGAACAAAATCTGGGAGAGCGCTCTCAATGAGAAACCGTCCTCATTGTTCAATAGTTCAAGTTCTAGCAATCTGCCAAGCAGGAAACACGCTCTTGAAAGGAATTCCTGGCTCCAGGCAAGAGATTGGAGCGCCCAAACCAAACCGTGTGGAAGTGCAGTTCCATGTGTGCTTTTTTCCCCAAGCAAGTCTGACCCGCCAAAAAGAACACCACCTTGCTCCACTGCACATTCAACAACATCCAGAAACCCGGTTGGCGAAGCCTCAGCAAGTAACGGAAGTGTCGAATTTGCCATCATCCACCTTATATTCTCGGAGCCGCGCAAGACTTCCTGAACCGTGCGCGTTACAAAGAGTTCAACTTGCTCTCTACGCATAGATGTTGGAACTTTTGGGTAACTGCCCATTAGAGCAAGCAACTCCACAAGCCCTCTCTGAAGTTCTGGCGAAATGTTAAAGTGTTTGTTTTCTTGAACAAGCTGAATATATTCCTCATCTTCCAATTCTATTTGAAACTTGTCGATAAATAGAGCCATAGATACAGCTCTATGTAAACGGCGCAGATGGGCTTCGTCCAAGAGGCGTCCAAGGGCATTCCATCCATCAAGCCGTGAAACGAATCTCCACCTGCCATCCAGTTCAACAACCGGAGGGTTGTGACCACCAACATGCCTTCGAAGTTGCCTGCACCAGTCAGTATAGTCTTGCCCTGTCAGTTCCTGGAGGATTTCACGATCTGCTATCGAGTTGTGATCCCAAGCACCAGCAAGGAAGGCAAAAACCAGAACGTCGGAATTCTGACCCTCGGCCCACGCCGGCAAGAAGGACTCGCCGTGCAGCAACTTGAGCGCCTGACCAATGTTCCTGTCGCACTTGTCAGATATTGCGCGTGCTCTCTGGTGTGCAATACCAGATGATTTGAGCGATTCATAAATATCTCTGTTGCGTGGGTTTTGGAGACGATGAGTAAGGTCTTCATCGACCCCGCCCAGAGGAGCGTCATATATAACTGAGTGGCCACAAACTTTCGCTTTTTGGATTAACCTCAATCCTGATTCTCCGCTTAAATATAGGGCTGGGGTTGCAACCAAGAGCAGACTTGCATCTCTGTATATTTCACAGACTGACGCCCATGCAGTAGGGTCCGAAACGATTAGAGTACGCCTGGATTCTATAACTCGTTGGTCTTCTTCTAGAGAAGCAACAAACGCGCAAACGAAATCTACGACTTGGTGAGGAAAGCTGGTGTGAAACCTTATCTCCGTGGCTTCGCTATGCAGTAATCCTTGGAGTCTCTGAATTGCGTTACTGCGGTTCCCAAGAAACAGGTCGGGTGTTAATGGATTCGGGCCGCCGTAAGATTGCAACAGTTCCCAATGCTTGTCTACAGTATCGATGTGTTGCTTTGGAAGCCCGACAACTCTTTCAGCCAGCCACATGCCAACATCGGGGAATCTCAGGATCCAGTCAGTAATGATCGTGCCGTCTATCAGCTTGATGCCTCCCCATTCCCCTTTGCTCCGTCTTCTTTCTTTCCATGCTTTTTGAGTGTTGTTTCCTTTTGAATCCCGCCACTCTTTTACAGCCGAACGAGGAGTGACAATTACAATCTTGGAGTCTCGTCTTGTCGCCTGGTCAATTGCTTCTGTACGCTTTCTATAATCATCAGTTGCTTTTGTTGCAGCTGGCCCAGTTCCTATTTCCCAATAGGAATCCCCGCTTGGAACAAAGGGAGGGAACCCTTTGTCATCACTGAGAAATCCGTCAGCTCCGGGTTGGCCAATGCTATCTCCGAATGGGAATCGCATCTGCTTTGCGTTTGGACAAGACTTAGAAACCAGCCTGTTAATCAGGTCTGGAATCAAAGTTGTGGCCTCGACCGGATGTGCCCTGACCCACGCGTCAAGTTGGCTCTCCGTTACAAAGACAAATGACATTGTTGTGCTCTATTACCCTTGAAGACCCTTTTGGTTTCTTGCGGCCTATTTTATATTATGACCATACAATTTTTTTCTCGATTGGTAAAGCACTATGCTTCAAGTTAGAGAGGGTTTCTATTGTGTTTTCAAAATGGAAGTATAGGTTCAGGAACTTTGGCCCAGTTGACGACGCTGTATTGCAGCTAGGCGATCTCACGGTGATCGCTGGCCGGAATAACACAGGGAAAACATACATGGTCTATGCGCTGTATGGTTTTCTGCGCGGCCTCAGCGAACGGATGGTTAAGGTAATGGATTCTTGGTCAAACAATGGTCAAGTCTCAAACGCTTTAGGGGCTAATGTTGACTTTGTTGTTGGTGAACTGCTGGAGTCGGGTGAATTTAGGCGGCAAGTTAATTGTGGTGATCTTGAAATCGACAGAGAGCGTCTTGTCCAAGGCGCTGTTTCTCTATTTTCACAGTCGGAACTAGACGACGTTTATGGTGCAGAGCGAGGAACCTTCGATTCTGCCGTCTTCGATGTTGAAATAGATCGTCCACAATTCCGACACAATACTCTTGCTTATGAGCTAAGGGAAAGCATGGAATTAGTGGTTTCTTTTCAGGAAGAAACTCTTTACTTTTTTTTGAATCAGGCACGCGGGAAGGAGGAAACCGGAAGTGCCATTCATCCCCGCGAATTGGGGAATTGGCTGCGAAAAGTGTATATACACTACTTGATGCTAGACGTCTTCGATCATCCAAGACAACCGCACTGTACCACATCGGCCAGGCTCTCAGTTTCATTGTTTCATCAAAACTTAGAAACAGATCTGCGGTTTAGGTTTCGAGAATTACATCAAGAAGAGTTGATTAAGTCTCAAGATGGGTCAGAGTGGATTCCAGGTGGGACTGTCCGAAGATCTAGTCGCTACTCTCTACCGATAGAAGAAGAAATAAACTTCACAAAAGGTATTCCGTCACCATTTGCCCCGCAGCCGTCAAAGGGGGAACCCAGTCCGGTCAGTGATATAGAAAAAATGACGGGAGGGTACTACACCAAAGAGGATGACGTTGTATTTTTCAATTCATCTGAGGACAACGACCGGCAATTCTGCATACCACTGTATCTTGCATCTTCTTCAGCAATAGAGTTGTCAAACCTGTATTTCTACTTTGCTATGGGACGGCACAGCGAAGACTTAATCTTGATCATAGACGAACCAGAAAGTCACTTGGATACCATAAACCAGGTAAATTTTGCGCGAGCTCTGGCGCGCTGGGTAAATTCAGGTGTAAGAGTCTTGGTTTCTACTCATAGCGACTACATCATCAAAGAACTAAACAATCTCATCATGCTCGATAGCGATTTCGAAGGTAAATGCAAAGTAAGAGAGAGGCTAGGATACGAAGACAGCATCAATCCAAGAAAAGTTAAGGCATATGTTGCCAAGAATGGGACTCTTATCGAATGCGATAAAGACAAGTACGGAATTGACATGCCCCATTTCGACAAAACAATTGACAACATTAACGCAGTGTCAAACGAATTGACTGCGCGGTTGTCGGCAGAAGAGGGGGACAAGTAGATTGGACTTCCTCTCATGGCTAGATCAATTTACTTTGCCAAAAAACCTTTGGAACTCAGTTGGCAAGACTAGTGGGGAGATTATACTTCGGGATGAAAATGACGACGTAAAGATAAGACTCAAGAATGTGCACTCTGCTGTCGTTGGGATGCCAACAGAAATGGGCCAATGGAGGATCATTTCAAAAGGCGGCTGGGACAAGACCTCGGACTTTATCGTATTTGGAGAACACCCTACTCACGGCCATTATGTATTTCTCATTGAATTCAAACGCACCCCTAGAGATCTTGGAGAGTTCAAGAATGTCGAAAAAGATAGTGGCAGAGAGGAATTAAGATGGAATGTCTCTATATTCCACTATCTCTTTTCTTTGTTCAGAACAGCCACAATTGAACAATGCTCGCATCCTAGTTTTGTGGTAAGGCGTTTTCTAATTGGAAACGAGTACAGTAGGAAGTTAAACGAAAGGCTCCAGAAAGGGAGAGTCAAGGGGACAGTGTTCGATAATGAAAAGTACGAGGGTGTGTGGATAAACCTAATGGCTACACATGGAGATCTATTTCCGGTTCAAATCGTTGACATGATACGCAAGAGTAAATGACTCTCCTCACGGTCAACCCTCGCGCACACGACCCACATGCATAACGGATCGAATGGGTTCGGCACGCAAGTTCCTGGCTAGCCACATCAACGGACTTCCTAGTGTTAGAGTCGGTCAAACTAAGTTGAAGGTACTTGAAACATGAAAATCACCAAAATCAGAATCGCCAATTTCAAGAGTTTTGCCGACGAGACTGTCGAACTCAGTGACTTTAACCTTCTCGTTGGCCCCAATGCCTCAGGGAAGTCCAACTTTGTACAGGCACTAAAATTCCTCCAAGACATTGCAGTTCACGGGCTTGAAAACGCCATATCAGAGCAAGGGGGCTTGAGATTCTTGAAGAACCTCAAGATTGCAAGTGAAGAACCTCTCACATTTCATGTTGTCATTCAGTGTGAAAACTCTAAGGACTCTATAGATTGGATGATGCCCCTGAGAGTCGAGGATAGTAAGAGTGCGACGACAATTCAGTCGGTTGATGTTCACATTCATTCAGTTGAATACACATTCTCCCTGAAGTTTCACAAACGACGTGAGAATTTCACCATTGTGCAAGATGTTATGAAATTGACCTTTAGGCGCGAAAGCTACAGTGGGGAAGAGAGTGAACCAGATGACCCACACTTGGAAGAGATTCAACTCTCAAATGTCTCAGGCAAACTAAAGGTCAAAACACCTGAACTAAAAGGGCCCTTCCCCTTCTTTGACAATTTCCCGATTCCGAAAAAGTCGCTCTTAATCGAGACTCCATTTGCGCTCATGTTTACTGGAAGAGCCTTGCAATGGTTTCGGGAGGTGGGCTTCTATGACTTCGACCCTAAGGTCATCAAGAAGAGTGCAATACCAATTGCCGGTAGGTCAGACTTGGAAATGGATGGGAGCAACTTGGCTGTGATACTGAACCGGTTACTTCGCGACAATGAGTCGAAGCGAAGATTCCTTAACTTGTGCCAGAATGCTCTCCCATTCGTTGACAATCTGGGGACAGCTAGAGTTGCCGATAGGTCCGTTTACATAAAGCTGCACGAAAAATATATTGAGGACAAACACTTGCCGGCGTTTCTTGTCTCTGATGGCACTGTCAATGTTGTAGCGTTGATCGCCGCTCTATACTTTCAAGAAAGAAAACGCGTCGCGGTGATCGAAGAACCAGAAAGAAACGTCCATCCATTCTTGCTTTCGAGAGTCATGGAAATGTTCGAGGAGGCATCGCAAAGCAAGCAAATCCTTGCAACATCGCATAATCCTGAAGTGGTGAAGTACACAGGGATAGAGAATGTCCTACTAGCGAGTCGCGATGGAGATGGATTCACCCGAATTACAAGGCCTGCCGTCAGCGAACATGTCAAGGTCTTTTTGGAAAACGAATTGGGCGTTGAAGACCTGTTCGTTGACAATCTCTTAGGTGTTTGAAAGTGAGCAACAATAAGCTTTTTGTGCTAGTAGAAGGCAACGATGACGAGAGGTTTTTCGAGAGTATTCTAAAGCCTTTCTCAGTTCACAACTCTTGCCATATTCAAATCTGGCAGTACAGTCAGAAAAAAAAGTCTAAGGTGAATCAATACTTGGAGAGTCTCAAGAGACTTCAGGCAGATGGATTGGCAAACTATCTTCTTGTAGCGGACTTGGACAGTCATCCTTGCGCAACCGAAAAGAAAGGGGCTCTCTCCAATAAATTCAAGCATGTCACCAAAGACCGAATGCTCATTGTCTGCGCTATGATTGAAGCTTGGTATCTCGCCGGCCTCAACGAGGAGAAGAGCAATTACTTGGGCATTTCCCAGTACTTCGCCACCACGGATCACGTTACGAAACAAATCTTCGACAACATTATGCCATGCGGATTTGAATCGCGGATTGACTTTATGAAGGAAATCCTGAAGTCTTATGAGTGCGAGACGGCGCGCTCTAAGAACGTTTCATTTGATTACTTCATGCGAAAGTTGGAAACAGATCCGAACTGGGTTTGATTGCACTCTAAGCTTGGCCCCAAAAACTGGACCACAAGCCAGGGTGTATTATGGAGCAGTTCACCAAGCCTGTGGAGGGGCAGTACGATGGTCCAGAAACGGCGGCAACACACGGCGGCCTACAAGTTTCGGGTTGCGCTGAATTCGCCTGAGGCCCTCTTGCCTGCCGACCGTGTCCCCGCGCTTGCCGGACTAATGTGACGGGTGGTACAAACACCGGGGCAGGTCACGCCGCGTGGATGAAGTGATGGGCAGAGATCCTCATCAAAGCGTAACTCAGTCGGAGGCCCGTCTCCCGAAGAAACGCCACCGAACCGTTGTATGGAATGACTTGAACTATGGGCGGTCCAGAGTCCAGACAGTTCCGGGCCCTCTTGCTGATCTCATGGGTAGCCGCTAGAACTTCCTCCCAGTCGCAGCACTCGCCCGTTCCACCAGCTTGGAACTGATGTCCCTTGATGAATGGATGAGGGGCGAGTCCTTGAAAATTGGCGTTGATCCACGAGTCCACCATGTTGGTGACGTGGCCGATTGTCCAAGCCATGCCGCTCCCCCGCCGCCGTGCTGGGTTGTCGCCTCGTCTCGATTCAGTCCCTCGACCGACCCATCAAAATACTTCCAGGACTCGGATATGAATACGACTACTCTGTCAGGCATCGACACCATTACGCCAGGGTCAGTTCAAGAGACAGGACATTCGATTTTGTCCAGTGGGGTTGACCCGGATAAAGAAGCCGGTTGGTTAAGTTTCATTTCCGTAACCAGGAACTGTCAAGGGCCGCCGAAGAACCTATCGCCAATCCGCCGCTTTGAAGTTTCGATCTAAGTTCCAGCAGCCACAATCTGAACCCCAACATGGAGGTTCGCATCCCGACGCCCCCATTCTTCCACATCGTTTGTCTGAAACCGAAACGGTTTGGGAGCGAATGCAGCTGACGGGCTGATGACGACACGGCCGCCCACCATTTAAGGAAGCCGCTCTACAAGCGTCTGTCAGTTCCCGTTACCCATTACACCGTGACCGATTGGGTCTCCATATCTGGCGTGTATTTGCCCAGCTGGGCGGCGCTGGTCAGCCTGGCCCTCAACTTGAAAGCGGCTTGGGCCGCAGGGGCCTGTTTCGCTTTTCCGCCCCATGCCTTCAAGGGGGCGCTCTGAAGGCCGCGGCCGAACGAGAAGCTGAGCGCCCACGGAACGCCCACCTTGGCAGCCTCCACGTTGATTGCGTTCAGGTTTACCGTCGCTTCGTTGTCGGTCTGTCCTCCAGAGAGAAAGACGACGCCCGGCATCGCTGCCGGTATGGTCTGTTTGAAACATTCGACCGTCATCGCCGCGACCGTTGCCGGATCCGCTCGATTCGACGCGGACGAACCGGAGACCACCATATTGGGCTTCAGCAGCATTCCTGCCAACGCAACTCCCTGCCGGGACAGTTGAGCGAATGTCTCCTGCAAGGTTGCCTTGGTGGCGGCATAGCAGTCGTCGATGCCGTGGTCGCCGTCCATCAACACCTCCGGCTCTACGATGGGCACAAGACCCGCGTGCTGGCTGACAGCCGCGTACCTGGCCAGCGCATGGGCGTTCGCCTCAATGCAGTAGGGCGTGGGAATGCCCTCTCCGACGGTTATTACCGCCCGCCACTTGGCGAATCTAAGCCCCATCTCGTAGTATTCCGCCAGCCGCTGCCCCAGACCGTCCAGACCTTCAGTAATCAGCTCACCGGGAGAACCGGCCAGGGGTTGCGTGCCTTTGTCCACCTTGATTCCCGGAACGATTCCGCGATCGGAGAGGAGCCTCACAAGCGGGGTGCCGTCCACTCCCTTCTGCCGGGCGGTCTCGTCGTAGAGGATCACCCCGCTGATCCAGGCTTCAATATCATCGGTGCGAAAAAGCATCTCCCGGTAGTTTCGCCTGTTGTCTTCTGTGCTCTCAGCATTGATCGAATCGAAACGACGCTTGATGGTGCCGGAACTCTCGTCCGCAGCCAAGATGCCCTTGCCCGGTGTGACCAGGGCTCGCGCGGCGGCAGCCAGCTTTTCAGTGTCCATAATCAGTCTCCTTTACCCTCCATGAGGTTCGATCAGGGATCTGCAGCGGCGCAGTCGCAGATTGTCCGGGCGCCGTGCAGGACGCAACAGGACTCTTATCCGGGCGCCTGCCTCGACCGTATTCTGTTGAAACGTCCATGAAGCTCCACGACTCGAATCCGCAACGGGAACGGTTGGCTGGCGCACATTGGTCTGCAAAGGCTCTCCTCCGTCATGCAGCGGGGTCATCAAAGGCCTCCAAAGCGCCTGTCATCCAGACGACCGGTAGATGCCTTGGCGCGACCCTGCCAAATTGCAAAAGGAGTCTATCCAACGGACCGTACCGGAACGGTTGCACATCACCAACGATTGCGTGGACGCCCCGTCCGCCGCGAGTTTCACTCCTTTAAGCAGATCACCGGAACTCGCCCCGGTGGCGGCGAAATAGACATCTTCTCCGCCCACCAGCTCTTCCGCACAGTAGACCTTTTCGACATCCACTCCGGCCGTCTCTGCAGCCGTCCGCTCCCTGGAATCCCGGGGCCAGGCCTTACACTGAATCTCTCCACCGAGGCTTCTGATTGCCGAGGCGGCCAGCACCCCTTCAGAAACGCCGCCGATGCCCATGAGCATGTCCACTCCGCTTCCCGGCAACGCCGCTTGAATTCCAGCCGCAACATCTCCGTCGGTAATGAGTCTGATTCTGGCCCCGGCGGCGCGGACTGATTCCACCAGCTGCTCGTGCCTGGGCCTGTCCAGGACGACGACGGTCATCGTCTCCGCCTTCCGTCCCTTGGCATCGGCGACGTTCTTGATGTTGACATCCACCGGTGCGTTGATGTCAATCGCGTCCCTCGCATCTGCGCCGACGGCGATCTTATTCATATAGACGACGTGCTTGGGCACGTTCATGGTTCCCCGACCCGAGAGGGCAATGGCCGAGATGGCCCCGGGAAGCCCCTTGGACAACAGAGTGGTGCCGTCGATGGGGTCGACGGCTATGTCGACCTGGGGCGGCGAGCCGGCTCCGACGCGTTCGCCTATGTACAGCATGGGCGCCTCATCCTTTTCGCCCTCTCCGATCACCACGACCCCATCCATGGAGATGGAGTCCAAGGTCAAGCGCATGGCGTCCACCGCAGATTGGTCAATTGATTCCTTATCACCCATGCCCACAAGACGCGCGCCGCCTATGGCGGCCGCCTCGGTCACACGCACCAGATCCATGGCCATGTTGAGCTCTATCCCATGTGGGCCATTTGTAGTTGACATGACTTCGGCTCCTTAAAGACGGTTGACGGCGGCGCTCGCGAGATTAGCTGCTGTCGGGCTAAGAGGGCGTTTGAAAATTCCTGCTTGGTAGGATAGGGAGTAGGACCCAACCTATTCAAACCAGGCAGGAGAATTAATTGTCGCACGAAATTCGTGGGTGCGCCAGTGATCTGACGCAACAGGAATGGGAAGTCATCAAGCCGTACTTGTGTTGTGAACGGAAAGGGGCGGGACGGCCGATGGAATTGGAGATGCGGCAAGTGATGAATGCGATATTGTATGTACTGCGTATGGTTGGCCCCAATCGTCAGACCACGAAATGGGGGAAATAAGGTGCATTTAGGCGAATGCGGCCGCAGCTGGGCTACTACGACAGCCTAATCGAGGAGGCGGTCGCGCTGCTCGCGCGCCTGGCCAAAACTACCTCTTTGTCGACGGCAACAAACGGACCGCCTTCGCCATCACCGACACCTTCCTGCATCTGAACGGCCACTACCTCGCCCGCGCGACAGCCGCGAGACCTACGATCTCTTCACGCGGCTGTCTGAAACGCACACGTTTCGGTCCGCCCGGTTGCGCACGTGGCTGAAGGAGAACGCCAAACCATTGCCTGCGATCTGACTGGGATACTCTTTTCGCAATTTCACGACCTGCCCCGCGCCAAATTCGACAGCTGCGCCGCCCCCAAACACGCCCGGAAGAAACCCCGTTTGACCCCCACACCCCCTCATGCTACCCTGAAGTACTGCCCTCGGGCCGGCGGCACTTCGTTCTCTCCTTCCTCATCTCGCCGCCCGGCTGAACTTCCCGGCAGACAGCGACAGATGGTGAGCATCCCGGCGTAACGCCGCGCTGCCATCTGCGCTGCTCTACCAACCCACGGGTTAGACCGGCAACCGACAGCGCCGGTCCGCCAGCACACAAAGGGGAGCGCAACCTGAAAACACGTACCCGCGTAAGCGCGGCCGCCGCCTTGCTCGTCCTGCTCGCCGGCTGCCAACCGATTACACCGACGCCGGCACCGCAGCCCATGCTGACAGACCTGCCTGACTTCGCCGGTCTGTTCGCCAAAATGGACGAGAACGAGGACCCGGCCGGCGCCTACGAGGCCGAAATCGACGTGTACGCCGAGCTGCTTCGCGAAGTCGGAGCCTGCGTCGCAGACAGTGCCCTCACCGAAACCAAAAGAAAGGCGTCGCTCAGCGACGGTGAGACGGCTGCAGCCCACTGGTTCATTGTCAGCACCATCCTATCGGCCCCCATAGCCTCCAACATGCCCAGGCTGCAGATCCCTTCAAACTACAACCTGCTCGCAGCCTCGGTCGAAATCTGCCCTAACCAACGCAACGGCCAAACCGACACGCCAACAGCACTGCCTGCGGCGGCCGGCTTGCACGACTTCGCCGGTCTGTTCGCCGCCTTCGACGAAAACGACGACGCAACCGGCGAATACATCGTGCTGCTCCAAAACTTCCTGCCCTGCGTAGAGGCGCACGGCCTCCCGGCCGGCATGAACGAGGGTGAGCTGACCGACGGTGAACTGACCGCGGCCCGCTGGCACCTCTTGAACATGACCCTCTGGCTTTTCTTACAGTTCGAAGGGCACAGGCTGGAGACCCCCGCAACCTACAACGCACTCGCACATTTCGCTGCAGGATGTCACGGCCACCTGGAGGTAGGATAGAGGAGACGCCCCAAGGAGAACCAAGGCCCGACTACGAGCCACCATCGCCGACGCGAGCTACAACCCGCCGGTAGGCTACAACTCACGCGACCTGGCCAGCCGCCTGTACGCGCAAGCGCTACAACCCGGGGTTTGCAGCATTCGCAATAGTCTCCCCCTGTGGAACGGGGGGCGGCCAGGTTAAGACAGGAGCATAACCCAGATAGACGGGTCCGGCCAGCCGCCTGTACGCGCAGGCGTCAACCGGGAGGACAGTCAAGACTGAAATATACGCCCGCCCCGCGATCCCCCCTCCCCGCATAAGAGTTCCGTTAGCATATCCCCAAATCCATTGACTTCCCGCGCCCCAAGGCGTACTCTATCATCAAGGACAACGGTCATCTGCGGCCCCACCCGCCTCGTCATCCGGGACCTGTCCTGACAGCAGACAGACGGGCGCCCCGCCGCAAACAGCCGCAACATCCGAAAAATGGGCAATCAACGACGATTCGCCTTCCAGGCGTCTGACCCTCCCCAAACTGCACCTACCCCCGGGAGAAAAGGGACCGCCCCCGCGCCGTCCCCGCTCCCGTCCGCAGCAGTACACCCAGCCAACATCCCAGCCCGGCCCCGCCTCGCGACCGCATACCGGCCGCGAGCGCGCGGCCGGGCTGCATCCATAAGCAACATCCGTACCATCCACGCACAGGAGGAAGTTACCAATGTCCCACCGGAAACAGGCCAAAGGCGCCCTGTACACCTGTGGACCGTCTGTCGCCAGGACGCTCTCCATCTGGCCGTCGGCCTTCCTGGCCGACGCGTTCGACCCCATTCCCCTCTTTACGCCCCACCGCATACGCACAAAACGACCGGACCGCGTCCCGGCGGAACCCATCGACAACGCATTCCGGCTTGTGCTGCTGACCCAATGGCAGCGGTTTCTGCCCTGGCTTCAGTAACCTTGCGGTCGCCGCGGCGCAACTTGAAATCCTGAAAGGAGGAAGGCGATGGCTCTCAAAACTTCGCTTTCCGGTGGAAACCGGCGTACGCAGACGAAAGCAGCGGCAATGCTGCTCCTGATCCTGATGCTCCTGCTCGCGTTGCTACTCGCTCTCTTCCCGCAGCCGGCGCATGCAGCCCGCCTGCAGACGCCGGCCATCCCCTACGTCCACGTCGTCAGACCCGGCGACACGCTCGCCGGCATTGCAACGCTCTACGGCGTCCCGGTCCAGGACCTGAGGACAGCCAACAACCTCGACAACAGGGCGACAATCGTCAGCTGCGAGCCCAACGCCGACAGCACGCAGGCGCGCGGCACGGTGCAAGTCGACGGCCGGCCCGCGGGCGGCTACCGGGTTGCCGTCAGCTGGCAGCCCGACGGCAATGCCGTCGTCGTAACCTCGACCGGCGCCGGCGGCGAGTTCAACTTCGTGCTTGGCGGCGGCGCCCGCGAGGGGAACTGGTGGTTCTGGGTCGAAAACGAGGCCGGCAGCCGCATCTCGGAGATGGCCCATCTCGAGACGCACACAGACCCCCACTACGGCAAATGCCAGCGGGCCGTGGTCGATTTCGAACTCAGCAACCCCAATGTGACCTATATCGGGCGCGCGCTGATCATTCCCGTCGACGGCCGCACGATCGCCGGCTTCCCCCGCCCGGCCGCCTACCACACCTATCACGTCGCCCACCGCGGCGAGACGCTGGCCGCCATCGCCAGCCTCTACAACATCCCGGTCGAGGAGTTGAGGGCTTCCAACGGCCTCTTCAACCGGGCCGCGGTCGTGGGCTGTGAGCCCAATGCCGACAGCACACAGGTGCGCGGCACGGTGCAGGTCAACGGCCAGCCCGCCGGCGGCTACCGGGTCGCCTTCAGCTGGCAGCCCGACGGCGACGCGATCGCAAGGCGGGTCACCGGCGAGGACACCGTTCCCGGCGGCTACGTCCACGTCCTCGACGGCGGCGGCCCGCGGTCAGGCAACTGGTGGTTCTGGGTCGAGAACGGCGACGGCAAACGCATCTCCGAGATGGCCCATCTCCACACCGACGGTCGCACGCACGCCGGCATGTGCCAGCGGGCCGTGATCGACTTCGACATCCGCAACCCGGCCCTCATCTACGTCGGGCGCAGGCTGCGCATCACCGCCGGGGGCGGGGGCACGAACGCGTGGACGGCCGCCTTCTATCCCAACCGGGAGCTGCGCGGAGAGCCCGTCCTGCAGCGGCAGGACCCGTTCATCAAGTTCGACTGGCACGCGGGCCGGCCCGGCCCGACCGTGGCCGGCGACAACTTCAGCGTCGCCTGGACCACAACCCGCCACTTCGAGGGCGGCCCGTACCGCTTCTTCGCCCGCGCCGACGACGGCGTGCGCGTCTATGTCGACGACAGGCTCGTCCTGGAGGATTGGAAGATCCATCCCGCCACCAGGTCATACGGAGACGTCAATCTGGGCCGGGGCAATCACACGGTCCGGGTCGAATACTTCGAGGCCGATGGGCTGGCCGCGGTCTCCGTCTGGTGGGAGAGAAGGCGGTAGGAAACGGGCGCCGCTCGCGCAATGGCGCGCGCGGCCGCGACCCGGTTCTGCCGGTCCGATCCGGCGGAACCGGGTCTCCCGCGCGGCACCCCCTCGCGCCGCCTGCAACCAATTTCCCCAATCTTCCTGCATAAAACCAGAACATCGCGTATACTCTAACCACAGCCGGGAGCTCGCGGCTGCAGCCAGGCCCGGCTGCACCTTAACAATCACATACTGTTTTTCATTCAAGTCTTGGTAAATTGCGGCCTTCGCACCGTCCACGTCCGGTGCAATTCAGCCAAAAAACGGCCGGATACGGCCGAAATTGGCCGATTTCTTCCAAAAAGTGCGCATGAGTGCGCAAAAATGCGCAATCCGCCCATGCAGGCGCGGTCGAGGCCTCGCAAGCAATCAGGCCGCCCCAGACCTCCCGCGCCGACCGGCGTTAGCGCGGCCGCGGGACCCCGTCAAAGAGGCCCAATGCGGCCGGAGGAGGAACGATGTCAGAAGCCAGGCTGGGAAGTTTCGAGGAACTGCTGCAGATGACCGAGGAGCCGTTGCGCCCGGTCATGGAGGCGCTGCGCGCGACCGTCCTCGCGGTCGACCCGGACGCCTGCGAAGTCGTGCGGCTCGGCGACCGCGCCGCCACCTACGGCGTCGGACCAAGGAAGATGCTCGACGGCTATGCCTATCTGCTGCCGCACAAACGCTGGGTCAATCTCGGCTTCTACGCCGGCGCAGAGCTGCCCGACCCGGAGGAACTGCTCGAAGGCACGGGCGCGAAGATGCGCCACGTCAAAATCCGCACGCTGCAGGATACGGAGCGCGCCGCCGTTCCTGCCCTCATCCGCGCCGCGCTCGCACACAGAAAGGGGGAGACCGGTCCATGATCCCCGGTATTGAGCTCCCAGTCACCGGCCACTGACCACCGGCAACCGGCCACCGACCACCGGCAACTGACCACCGGCAACTAACCACTGGCAACTGGCCACCGGCAACTGGCCACCGGCAACTGACCACCGGCAACTGGCCACCGGCAACTAACCACTGGCAACTGGCAACTGGCAACTGACCACCGGCAACTGACCACCGGCAACTGGCAACTGCCCACCGGCAACTGGCAACTGCCCACCGGCCACCGGCCACCGACCACCGCCGTTCACTCCGTATAGTCAAACTGCGGGTTCCAGCCGTCATGGCCGTCGGGTAGCAGGCTGAACAGGTGCCATATTCCACAGTAGGAGTCGCCGGGCCCGAAATGGTCCTTGGCCACGCGTGTGATGCTGCCGTCCTCGCTCTTGCGGAAGACGGAAACGCCCGGCTGGTAGCCGGACATATAGCCGCCCGTGCTATAGAAGCCCATGTCGGCCGTGAAGGTCGAGTCCGCCGCCGAGTAGAGCGGGAAGCGCCAGCCGCGCCCGCGCGCGAATTCCTGCTGCTCGGCCGGGCTGTCCGGCGAGACCAGCACGAAGGCGGCGCGGTCCTGAAGGTGGTCGGCGACGCCGTTGAAGTTGTCCGCCCACAGCGTGCAGTAGGAGCAGCCGGAGCCCATGTTGTGGACCAGGATCAGGTCCTCCTTCTCGCCGAACAGCGCCGAGAGGTTCACCGGGCCGTCCGGGCCCTGCAGCTCGTAGTCGCTGACCGGCTCGTGCGGAAGTTGACGCCGCAGCTCGGCCAGCCTCTTCTGGGCCCTGTCCAACTCCTTGTAGGCGGCCTCGAGTTCCTTGTCGAATTCAGCGTCGGGATGAGTCATCACTTTCTCCCTGTCGAAAATCGGTGTTGCTCTTCAGATAGCCCTCAATTGCGCTCGCGCCCTTTTCCAACTGGCAACCGACTACGGGCAACTGGCAACCGACCACCGGCAACTGCCAACCGCTCACTCCTGCTGCAGCAGATCGCAGTTGAACTGCCAGGAGACGCCGAACTTGTCGACGCACATACCGAAGTAGGAGCCCCAGAACTGATCCTCCGGCGGCATCACGACCATGCCGCCTTCGGACATGGCTGCGAAGTAACGGTCGACCTCCTCCTTTGTCTGCGGATGGCAGGAAACCGAGAAGTTGTTGCCCTGCTGAAAAGGCGGGCCTTGGCTGGTGGAGGTGTCGCTGCCCATGAGCACGCTTTCGCCGACCGGCAGACTCACGTGCATGACGCGGTCCTTCTCCTCGTCGGCAACCGGCATGTCCTCCGGTCCTTCGGAGAAGGCGGCGATGGTCAGAAATTCGCCGCCGAAGACCGAGCGGTAGAACTCAAACGCCTCGCGGCAGTTGCCGTCAAAGTTGAGGTAGATGCTGAGATTCACTGGACTGCTCCTTTCGGTACCGGTATCCTTAGCTTGTTCCTATCGTTCAGCTTTTGGCCGCGGCGCGCAGCTGACCGATCTCGATCTTGGTCATGGAGAGCAGGGCCTCCATCACCGGCTGCGGCGCTTCTGCCATCAACTGCGCCAGCTCGGAGGGGACGACCTGCCACGAGACACCGAAGCGGTCCCGCAGCCAGCCGCACATCTGGGTCTCGCCGCCCTCCGCCAGTTCTTTCCAGAAATAATCGATCTCCTCCTGCGAATCGCACGAAATCTCGAACGAAATCGCGGGCGTGATCTCGAACATCGGCCCGCCGTCGAGCGCGGTGAAACGCAGGCCCTCCAACTCGAAACCGACGATGGCGTTGCCCTCGGCCGGCCCGCTGGAAATCACCTCGACAGCGAGGATGCGGCCCTCCTTGAAAACGGAGACGTAGAAACTGGCCGCGGCTTCGGCCTGGCCGTCGAACCAGAGACACGGGCTGATCTTGCTCATCCGCGCCATTGCCGTCTACTTCCCCTTACCGTTCATCGTCTGCTCCATGCGGCTGGGGTCGACCGCGAAGATCTCCCAGACGTGGCCGTCAGGGTCCTGGAAGGCGCGGCCGTACATCCAGCCGGCGTCGGTGGCGTCGCGGCACTCGCTGCCGCCGGCCGCAACCGCCTTCTCAAGCGTGCAGTCGACCTCGTCGCGGCCGTCGACCGAGAGGGCGACCACCACCTCCGCGCTCTTGTCGCTGTTCACAATCCTTTTGCCGGGGATGA
The DNA here is from genome assembly GCA_022827195.1 of Caldilineaceae bacterium. GTDB lineage: Bacteria > Chloroflexota > Anaerolineae > Caldilineales > Caldilineaceae > Bin5. The sequence continues at coordinate 53,066 of JAJDTL010000004.1, read as the reverse complement.
ATCGCTTGAAGTACTCCTTGACCAGGAGCATGGCGAACATGTTCTCGCCGATTACCATGCAGGCGCCGTGGTCGCCGGCAAACTTGTCGTCGAAGGCAAAGCCAAGCTCGGAGAAAAATTCGACCGACTTGGAGAGGTCGCTAACGGGGAGATTCACGAATATACATTTGGCCGTTTGCATCGCGGCTGTTTTTCCTTTTCATTAAGGTTACAGACCATCAGGCACAGGATCCCGATCTTACATCACACTGGCCGAAGGGGCGAATAATCGAAAAGCGTGGATGAGAATGAAATGTGCTTTGCTGGTAGACGGGTGAAAGAGCGGACAGATTTGACAGCCGGGTTGGATCTTTATATCGTGAATGCGGGGGTTGTGGAGGCTATGGGAACCAAAGAATCGGACAACGCTACCAACGCGACTGAGACGGCCGGCGGCGCGCAGGCCAGCGCCAAGCCGAAACTGATGAGCGGGGGCAACCCGCAGATCGCCAAAGCCGACGGCGACGCGCCCGTCCAGGCCTACATCGCGGCTATGCCCGGTTGGAAGAGCGGCATCGGCCGCCGGCTCGACGCGCTGGTCGAGCGCACCGTGCCCGGCGTGCGCAAGTGCATACGCTGGAACTCGCCCTTCTACGGCATCGAGGGCCAGGGCTGGTTCCTGAGCTATCGCGTCTATACCCGCTACGTCAAGGTCACCTTCTTCAAAGGGACCTCGCTGCAGCCGGTTCCGCCCGGCGGCAAGGACGAAAACATGCGCTGGGTCGATGTCTACGAGGACGCGCTCGACGAGGAGGAGATGACGGCATGGGTGCGGCAGGCGGCCGCGCTGCCCGCCTGGGAGCTGACCCGGAAAACGGAGAGCTGATCCACGCGCCCGGAGGCCGCTTCAGGCGCGCCGCACGCGCAGAGGAGCCAAGACAATGGCAACCAAAAGTTCCCGCCAATTGACCAGGACGGCAAAGAAGGAGGGCGGCACAGAGGACGGCGCCAAGCCGAAGCTGCTGAGCGGAGGCAACCCGCAGATCGCGAAAGCCGACGGCGACGCGCCGGTCCAGGCCTACATCGCGGCCATGCCCGGCTGGAAAAGCGACGTCGGGCGCCGGCTCGACGCGCTGATCGTGCGCGCCGTGCCCGGGGTGCGCAAGGCCGTGCGCTGGAACTCGCCCTTCTACGGCGTCGTCGGCCAGGGCTGGTTCGCCAGCTACCACGTCTTCACCCGCTACATCAAGGTGACCTTCCTCAACGGCGCCCAGCTGGACCCCGAACCGCCCGGCGCCGGCAAGGACCCGGACGCGCGCTGGGTCGACATCTACGAGGGCGAGCTCGACGAGACACAGATGGAGGAGTGGATGCGGCAGTCGGCTGCCCTGCCCGGCTGGGACGGGTTCCAGCACGTCGAGGACTGAAATGCCGGCGGAAAACAGACAACAGAAAAGAGGGAGCAATGCAGAGCGAAGCCAAAACGGTCGAGGAATATCTGTCTGAGCTGGACGAGGGCAGGCGCGAGGCGATCGCCGCCGTACGGGCGGTGATCCTGGAAAACCTGCCCGCCGGCTACGAGGAAACAATGCAGCACGGGATGATCGCCTATATCGTGCCGTCGAGCGTCGTGGCCGAAACCTACAACGGCCAGCCGCTGGTGTACATCGCGCTGGCTTCGCAGAAACGTCATATGTCGCTCTACCTGACCGGTGTGTACGGCGATGAAGCCACCGCAGAATGGTTCCGCGAGCGTTACCTGGCGACCGGCAAAAGGATGGATATGGGCAAGTCGTGCGTGCGCTTCACAAAGCTGGAAAACCTGCCGCTCGACCTCGTGAGCGAGGTCGTTGCGATGACGCCGATGGCCGACTTCATCGGTCACGCCGGCGTACACGAGGGCTCGCGAACACGGCGGCGAAAGGCGCGCGCCAAGGCTGGGTGAAAAAGGCCCGCCGGTCCGGGCCGGCGGCCGCGACACCGGCTGCAAGGCCGGGCCGATAGAGCACGAAACGATACCCGGCGCCGCCATATTTGACCGCGGCGTGCCCTCTTGCTATACTGGACTCTCACATGCGCGGGCCGGCGGTGTCCAATCGTCTGCCGCAGGTCGGCGAAACGGGGCTGTAGCTCAGTTGGGAGAGCGCTACAATCGCACTGTAGAGGCCAGGGGTTCGAGTCCCCTCAGCTCCACAGGCCGGCGGCAGCGGTCAGACATGATGACGGCAGGAGGGCGCGCCGGCCGGCAGACAAAAGAATATTTGGGGCTATAGCTCAGTTGGGAGAGCGCTACAATGGCATTGTAGAGGTCAAGGGTTCAAGTCCCTTTAGCTCCACTTTCCTCGCTTCATTTCAGACGAACAACTGATTAGAATGCCAGTGGTTTTTCCACCAGGAGAAACCGTACAATGCGAGCGTTAGCGCACCGCATCGTTCACGCGCGGAACTTCGAGTACCTCCTCGTCGCGCTCATCATCGGCGGCGCTGTCCTGCTGGGCATCATCCTCTATGTCTATGCCTATGTCGGGTACGCTGGTTTCAGCGAGTACGACCCGGTACATTGGGGAGATTTGGGCGTTTCCGTCCTGTCGCTGTTTCAGGTCGTGACGATGGATGACTGGGGCAACATCATGCAGACCGCCATCGAACAGGAACCGATGGCCTGGATTTATTTCGTCAGCTTTGTGATTATCAGCGCCTTTTTCGTAGCCAATCTCTTCATCGCCGTCGTGATAAGCAACCTGGAGGAAGTGATGCGAGAACGCCGGCAACCCCGACCGGCGGAGGCGCCCGCATCCAGGGTAGAAACCCTGCGCGAACTGCGCGCAGCCCGGCCAACGCTCGACCGCCTGGAAGAACGCTTGCAGCAGCTCCCCGAATAGCCCCGGGCGCCCACGCGTACACGGCACGTTCAGTCGCGTCGCCAAAAGCAGCTGCGGCAGCCCCTGAGTGGGACTGTCTCTATTGGCACTGCCTGCAGATGCCGCAAAGTCCCGCTGAGCAAACCGCACGATTGTCATCGGGCGCAACAAATGGCTATAATGAACCTGTACGGCCCTGCGGTGGTTTCCCTGGCGTTTGCGGTAACCTCCTCCGAAAACAGTCCTTGCCCTCCCATTCAGCTTCTTCGATCTCGACATTGGATACCATGGCAACAGCCAGACCCAAGGAGCAATCAGCCATGAAAACGAGACAACGCTTCCGTCGCCCCCTGACCCTGTGGACCCTTCTGTTTTCGCTGCTCGTCCTGCCCGCCGCCTGTGTGCCGGTCGATTTCGAGACACCCGCCCTCGGGACCGTCGTCGTCGGATCTGGCGAGGACATCCACATCCGCTCGCTCGGCGCGCTCACCCGCGTCGGCGACCTCGGCGTGCCCAGCCAGCGCGGCGTCGCCCTGGCCATCGCCGACTACGGCCCGATCAAGGGGCACAACGTCACCATGGGCGCCGGAATCGACTCGCTCTGCTCCGCCCATGGCGGCGCGGCCGCGGCCGAAACGGTCACCGGCGACGCCCGCGTCGTCGGCGTCATCGGCACCTCCTGCTCCGTCGCCGCCGCGGCCGCTTCACCCATCCTCAGCCAGGCCGGCCTGGTGATGGTCGCACCCTCCACCACCTCGCCCTCGCTGACCTCCGACCTGCGCGGCAGCGCCGGCTCCAACCACCACGCCGGCTACCACCGCACCGCCAGCAACGACCTCTACCAGGCCCAGGCCGTCGCCGATTTCGTCTACAACGAGCTCGGGCTGCGCAACATGGCCGCCATCCATGACGGCGACCCCTACACGCTCGGTCTCGTCACCGCCTTCACCGCCGCATTTGAAGAGCTGGGCGGCTCGGTCGCCGTCGCCGCCATCAACAAAGGCGACACCGACATGCTGCCCGTCCTGACACAGCTCGCCCAAGGCAACCCGGACGGCCTCTTCATACCCATCTTCCCCGAAGAGGCCGAGCACATCCTCCAGCAGGGTCAACAGGTCGGCGCGCTGGCCGGGCTGGCGCGCATCGGCGGCGGCGGCCTTCTGGTTTCCGGTTTCCTCGCCATCCCCGAGTCCGAAGGCATCTACTTCGCCGGCCCGGAGCTCGACTTCGGCGGCAACGTCAACGAGGCGACCGGCCGCAGCGGCGAGGAACTGGTCGCCGCCTACCATGAGCAGTACAAAGAGGGCCCCACCTCCGCCTATCTGGCCCACGCCTACGACGCAACAACCCTACTCCTCCGTGCCATCGAGGAGGTCGCGGTCGTGCAGGGCGATACCCTCTACATCGACCGCGCCAAGCTGCGCGCGGCCGTGACCGGCACCAGCGGCTTCAGGGGCATCATCGGTACGCTCTCGTGCGACGAGTTCGGCGACTGCGGCACCGGCCGCGTCCAGATTACCCACCATACCGATTCGAGCATGCCCGACGTTGAGGGCCTGCCCGTCGTCTACCGCTACGCGCCCTGAGCGCCTTAGTGAATCGTCATCCAGCAAAACCAGGGAACTTTGATCATGTCTGAAATACGCCGTCCCCGCCTTCCGCTGTTGTGGCTCAGCCTGCTGCTCCCGCTTCTCCTGTCCGCCGCATGTGTGCCGCCGGCCGCGTCCGACGCCGGCGCCGCCCAATCTTTCGACCTTGGACAGTACGTGGCCGGCCCGCTCGGAGCGGTCGTCGTCGGCCCGGACGAGGATATCCACATCCGCTCTATGGCCGTGCTGACGAGCATCGGGGACCTTGGCTCCTCGATGCAGCGTGCGGTTGCGATGGCGGTCGCCGACTACGGCCCGATCAAGGGGCACAACGTCAATCTGGGCGCCGGTCTGGACTCGCAGTGCACGCCTGAAGGCGGCGCGGCAGCCGCAAACACCGTCACCGGCGACCGGCGCGTGGTCGGCGTGATCGGTACCTCGTGCTCAGCCGCGGCGGTGGCCGCCTCGCCGATCATCAGCGAAGCCGGTCTCGTGATGGTCTCGCCCTCCAATACCGCCCCTTCGCTGACCTCCGACCTGCGCGGCAATGCCGGCTCCAACCACCATCCCGGCTACTTCCGCACCTCGAACAATGACCTCTACGAGGCGGAGGCGGTCGCCGAATTCGCCTTCGACGACCTCGGCCTGCGCAGCATGGCCGTCATCCACGACGGCGATCCCTACACCTCCGGCCTCGCCGGCGCCTTCGCGGCCGCCTTTGAAGAACACGGCGGCAGCGCGGCGGTGGCGACGGTCAACAAGGGCGATACCGAAATGGTCCCCGTCCTGACCGAGCTCGCCGCCAGCGGCCCTGACGGCCTCTTCCTGCCGCTGTTTCCGGCCGAAGGCGCGCACGTGATCCAACAGGTCGGCCAGGTCGCCGGCCTTGACAGAGCGACCGTGATCGGCGGCGCCGCGCTGCTGGACTTCTCGGTGCTGAACCTGCCGGAGTCGGAAGGGATCTACCTCTCCGCGCCGGAGCTGCATTTCGAACACAACGTCAACGAGGCGACCGGCATGAGCGGACATGACCTCCACGCGGCCTATGAAGAGATCTACAACGAGTCGCCGACGTCGGTCTACCTGGCGCACGCCTACGACGCCGCAACCATCCTCCTGCACGCCATCGAAGAGGTCGCGGTTGTCAGCGGCGATTCCCTCTACATCGACCGGGCCCGGCTGCGCGCGGCGTTGACCGCTACGCACGACTTCGCGGGCATGATCGGCGCGCTCACGTGCGACCGGTTCGGCGACTGCGGCACCGGCCACCTTCGCATCGTGCATCATACCGATGCCGCGATTACCGACCTTGAAAGCCTGCCCATCGTCTACTTCCACCTGCACGACGAGCATGATGAATCGGGGCATTGAGTGGACGGGCATTGATCGCCCGGCAAACCGATCACCTGTCCGGCGGCCGGCAAGGCGCTGACCAGTCAGCCGCCGGACAGACCTCGCCTTCACCATCTCTCCTAACCCGGACCGCAATGAAAAAAGTTACACTCTACACGGACGGCGCCTGCAGCGGAAACCCCGGACCCGGCGGCTACGGGGTCGTGCTGCTCTGCGACAAACACCGCTGGGAACTTTCCGGCGGTTATCGCAGGACGACCAACAACCGCATGGAGCTGATGGCCGTGATCAAAGGGCTGGAGGCTCTGAAGGAAAACTGCAGCGTCACACTCTACAGCGACTCCAAATACGTCCTTGACGCCCTGTCCAAGGGCTGGGCGCGCAGATGGCGGGCGAACGGATGGCGCCTCAGGAAGCGAGGCAAGCCCGCCGTCAGCCCCGACCTGTGGGGCAGACTCCTCGAGCTCTGCGACGGCCACGAAATGAGCTACAACTGGGTGAAAGGGCACGCCGGCAACGTGGAAAACGAACGCTGCGACCGGCTCTCGAACGCAGCCATGGCCCGGGCCGGCCTGCCCGCCGACGAGGCCTACGAACGCACCCAGCAGGGACCCGCCCCGTCGCTCTTCGACCCGGCGGCATGATCAGCGCCACCCAAAACGGGTAGAGCGGCCGCAAGACAGCCGCGGCGGCGCCCCAACGGACCGACCACAACCGTAAAACAGCACGCGTTGAATACGGAGACAGTTCAACGCCATGACCAGGCCGCCGATTCCCCGCAGCGCCGACGACGTAACAGCCCGGTGGATGCAGCAGGCGCTGGGCGCGGGCCGCGCTTCCGAACGTGCCCCGATCAAGGAGATCATCCTCGAAGAGATCGACGCGCGCGCCGGCGTCATGGGCACGGTGCTGCGCTGCCATCTCACCGGCGAAAAGAATGCCGGCGGCATCCCCGACTCGGTCATCGTCAAACTGCCCGGCACGAACGCCGGCAATCTGCGCATGAGCAGGCGCCTGCAGATGTTCAGGCGCGAGTACGACTACTACACGCTGGCCGCGCCCCTGTCTCCGGTGCGGTCGCCCGCCCTCCTGTACGGCGACTTAGACAGCGGCAGCAACCGTTTTGTGCTCGTGCTCGAAGACCTGAAAGAGATGCAGACGCTGAGCCAGCTCGAAGGCGCCAGCGCTGCGCAGGCCAGGATCGCGCTGCGCACGCTCGCCAGGCTGCACGGGACCTTCTGGAACCGCGGTGATCAGCCCCCGCTGAATCGTATCTACGATGTCCTGGCGACCAGACGCAGAGCAGCGCTGCAGCTGGCCTATCTGGCCAACCTGCCGCCAGCGCTCGAACGGTTCGGCAGCCTATTTTCGCCGGCGATGCGCAACCTGGCCCAAGCCTACGGACCCCGCATCGCCGCCCACATCGGCGCAATCGCAGCCGGACCCAGAACGCTGATCCACGGTGATGCCCGGCTGGACAACATCCTCTTCCCCGCGACGCCTGGAGAAGCTGAAGCCGCGGCTGCCCGCGAAGGGCAGGAAGAGGTCGCGCTGATCGACTGGCAGGTCAGCGGGCTGAGCACGCCCCTCTACGACGCGGCCTACTTCCTGGGCAGCAGCGTGACGACAGAAGTTCGCCGCCGCGTCGAGCGCGACGCCCTCACAGAGTACACCGAGATCATCCGCAATACGGGGGTTGAGGGGTTCACGCTCGACCAGTGCTGGCGCCTCTATCGCGAGTGCACGCTGGGCCGGCTACTGGCCGCAGTGCTCGTCTGCGGCGGGCTGGACCTGGGCGACGACCGCGGCCGCGAAATGGCCGAAGTCGGGCTGCAGCGCACGCTCGCCGCAATCGAGGACCTCGACGCGGACGAGTTCCTGCCCGCGCCGGCCCCACGCTTCAGCCGCGCCGGCGCCTTCGCGGCCCTCTCGCGCGGGGCATACGGCCTGCTTAACAGGCTGCGGCAATAGAAGATCGGCCTGGTCCGCAAACGCGCCGCGAACAGAACTGTCGGCGCAATCCGGTTCCCATGATAGACCAGGGCGCGGTGACCATGGTCATAACCATGCTATAATGCGGTCAACTTAGCACGAGGGGAGGACAACATGCCGACCGAAAGCGATAAAGCGACAGGCCCCCGCACGATCAAGGCGTCCGAATTCAAAGCCAAGTGTCTCAAGCTGATGGACGAAGTGGCCGAGAGCGGCGAAGAAATCGTGATCACGAAGAACGGCCGCCCGGTATCGCGCCTGCTGCCGTACCGGGAAAATACGGAGATGGCCTTCGGCCGCAATCGGGAGAATATCCGTATCCTTGGTGACATCGTAGAACCAATGCCGGCAGAATGGTTCGACACACCGGGGGACACTGAAGAGGATCTGTATTGATACTCCTCGATACACACGTCCTGATATGGCAAGAGCAAGGTGATCTTCGTTTCCAATCAACGCAGCGACATCATCACCGCCGACAACATCCGCGGCGCGCCCGACCTGATTGTCTAAGTCCTCTCACCAGCCACCGCCGAGCGCGACAGGACGATCAAGCTCGAACTCTATGCCCAACATGGCGTCCAGGAGTACTGGATCGTAGACCCCGACGCAAAGTCGATCACCGTGCTTGTGCGCGGCGAGAACGGCTTCGAAGTCGCGGGCGTCTACGCAGAGGACCAGACGCTGCGCTCGCCTACGCTGGCAGGATTCGACATCGCGCTGCAATAGCTATTCTGAACTGCAGAGTCAGAAGAGCTTTTGTGCCGTGCGCTCCCCGCCTGCAGCCCTCCACTAACCGTCGCGCAGACCCAACCCCTTCCAATAGCAAGAGCCCCCGCCGCCATGACGACAACGAAGGCTCTCTTTTACGGCGCCCGCCCGATTAAAGTAAGAGGCGGGACGCCGGCTCGGAGGCTACTCTGCGCCAACGCAACAGCGCCCGAACATGTCTGCTGCCGGGAAGTCAGCGCCGGCGCTGTTGACGGACCTCCCAAGTTTTTCCGCGCTATCCCGGTCAGCGAGCCGAGACGGTCTTGACCAGATTGCGCGCCACCCAGACCGGCCTGTCCATCCCGACGACCTCGATTTCGACCCAGGCCCCCGGCGGGTCGACGCCGGTGATCTTGGCCCAAGTCCCCTTGGGCAGAATCGTGACCGCGTCATACTCCATGCCCGGCCCCGCCTGGGCGAAGACCGCGCGCGGCGGGATCAGCACCGCGGGCTGCGCCTCGACCTCCTGCCAGGTTACACGTCTGATGCCCACCAGCGAGTCGCTGACCTGCACCATCTAGCGGTAAAGCCAGTAGAGCGAGGAATAGCCCTCCATCTCCACCAGGAACCAGTTCTCGCCCGGGTCGATTCCGTAGATGCGCGCCTGCGTGCCCTGCGGAACGACCGCGGCGACCTCGTAGTCGGTGCCCGGGCCGGTGCGCACGTTCATGGTGATGGGCAGCGAACCGTCCACCCAGGTCATCTGCCACGGCGCCCAGACGAGAGCGTCCAACCCGGGCAGCTCGATGTCAGAAAGGGGCTATCGCCAGATTGGGGCCAATCAGTCTCAGGCCCTCGCCCACAGTTCGACGAATAACCCGGACCCTCGCCGCTTACCGCAGCCACTGCACATTTCTACCTTTGTGCTGCGTTGCCGTAGCCCTGTCTCAGCTCCGCGTCGCCGTATGAGCCGGCGACTCTGCGCGTACGACATCTGCACAGTCAGGTCTTTCGCGCCGTTGCGAAAATTCAAGAAGGTTGACCTGTCCCCGACATGGCAAATGTCGTAAACCTTCATAAACAGTGTCGTCCTCGTGAACAACAAGTGTCTTGCCGAAATGTCCCGATTTCGGAAGATCGTAATATCAATTTTGGGAGATTGTTCACTTTATGTCGGGTTACGGGATGCTAAAATTTGTTGTGAGGAGGGATGCCAGTGACTGCACCGCGGACCTGGCCTTAGAGAACGGAGGAAGTAGTGGATCGCAAGATGTTCGGTAGAGTCGTGGCCGCGCTTCGCAGGGAGCAGATTGACTTTGCCAGCGGCGGCAGTTGGAGCCAGAGAAAACTGGCTGATGAAACCGGGTTGACAACAAGAATCGTAGGAAAAATCGAGCGAGGCACCCAGATGCGGCTGGACAGAGGGACGTTAAGAGAACTGGCGCGGGCCTTCAAACTTACGTCACTGGAACGTCGCGAGTTTTTCGCCATGGCCAGTGAGATCGCCGACGAAGAGATCGTGCGCGAGGACCTCGATCACCACGATGTCTTTGCCAGAGTATGGACGCTTCTAAGCACACTCTGTACACCTGCCTTCCTTATGGACCCCTACGGCGACCTGGTCGGCGTCAACCGAGCTGTCCTCGCCTTTCATGACTTCAACTGGGCCCAGTGCAACGCCGCCAGGAGAACTGCCGGCGGCGCCAACGTGTTGACGCTGCTGCTTGCGCCGGATGCGCCGCTGCGAAGAGTGCTGGGGCACGGATGGTACTCTATCGCTCTGGCCAACATGCGGCAGTGGCGGGTTACGACGCTGCGTTACCGCCATACGGCCCGCTTTCGCAGACTTTTCGGCGTCCTGTCGGGCTTCCCTGACTTTCAAACCCTGTGGGCGGCCAGCCGTGGACGCGCCGAAGACGAATACAGCCGCTTGCGCAGCCACTACTACACGCACAGTGTGCACGGGCCGGTGGCGTACGCGGTCTTCACAAACATCAGCCTGAGCGCCTACGGCGACCTATATCTTTCTACGCTCGTTCCCCAGGACCGGGGCACGGTGGCGCTGTTTCAGAGACTGTCGGACAAGAGCAACCGCGCCCTGGCCGTCATGCCCTGGCCCGATCCCACCATGCAGGCGGGCGGCCAGGAGAATCCTTCAGGCTGATCTTATGGGTGTTTTGGGATGTAGCCGGACCGGTCAACATAGAAATGCCGGAATGAGGAGAAATTAAGAGGCCCCCGCTATCACTATCGACAGCGAGGGCCTTCTGATTTGCGCCCGCACCGATGCGATAGATGACAGTCGATTGTCAAGTAATCGTTTCGCGCCCTCAGCGCGTGCCGTCGTCGCTACGCGGCGCCGCCTATGCCAGACCGCCTCCCGGCCGCGGCCTCGAACTGTATGTACCGGCCGCCCCCGGGTCGATCGCCACCTCCGCCACCTCACGCCCGCCACTGCTCGTCCCGCACCACGCCGATATCAGGCTACTCCCCGTCATTGTACTGAAACGCAGGCTCTTCGCGTTCTCCGCCGACGATACCGTCACCGTCTCCAGCGACAGGTAGGTGTCGCTCTCCGTGTCGATGCAGTGATAGAGATTGTACAGCTGGCCGCGGACGCTCGCATCGACCCAGCTCACCTCGAGATCGACGCCGCCCGCATCCCGCAGCGACTACGCCACCGTGATCCAACCCAGCAATCCCGTCGACGGTCCCTCCCCCATCGCGATCCTGACCAGGTTTGACAGCGTACCGCCAGCCACCTTGATGTAGGCCCGCGACAGCCACGCCGGCTGGTCCAGATCTGGCAGGTTCACACGGTACCAATCGCCCTGCGCGTCGATACCCATGATCTGCGCCCACGTCCCCTGCGGCACCGTCGTCAGGATCTCGTACTGTGTGCCCGGACCGGCGCGCTCATTCATCTGCCCGGGCTGGGTGACCGCGTACGGGTCGGTTGTCTGCTGCGACGTCTGGAGCTGCGGCGAATTGCCAAAGGGCGAGGTCCCACCCGGCGTACCGCCATCACCGCCGCCGCCGCCCGAGCTGGGCCTTCTGGTCGGTGTGGGCGTGCGTGTGGGCGTAGGCGTGGGTGTGAGATCCACTGGCGCGCCGCCGCCTGTTGTGCCACCGCCGCCAGACGATGGCCTCGGTATGGGCGTAGATGTGGACGGAGGTGGCCGCGCGATGACTTGGAACTCAGCTGTCCGGATGGTTACCGCAATCTTGTCGGAACCCGCAAGGATGCCCTTCAGCGTATACAAGCCAACCGGACAGTTCGTAGGAATAACATTTTGACTGTACCCGATGACGCTCGACACTCCGGTTCCCTGCGAAAAACTCCGCCGCCCGCCCGAACAACATCTGCTTGTTTCATTGGTCGTATCACGTTCGTATACGTATCTGCGGTAGTAACAAGGGTCGTCGAACGATATACTGTGCGGCCCACCGACATTCATATCGCACGCAGTTCCTTGAAAGTGCCCGAAGGTATATTGCGCCAGCGACTGTCCCTGCTGCGTGACCCCATTGTGGGAGTTCAGGTCAATGTCGACTAGCGGCCCATGATCTGCGTAGGCCTTCTTGGCATTGGACGCGATGAGTACGGTCATAGCAGCAAGCAACAGTGCCCCAACCCCAACAATGAGGATGATCGGCCCTCTGGTTCGCATTCGCACCGTCTCCGCCTCTCTCTTGTCGGCGAGCTTTCCTGCTGAGCGCATAAACAGTGAACAGTTCCACTCGGTCATGCCAATGGAGCATTCGCCGGATTTGGAGAGTCCTTAACAGAGGCCGCCGCTGATTCCGGGGGGCCCGAGAACCGGCAGCAGCCAAGCAGAGAGCGCGTTGCAAAGCGAGTGCGTGCCGTTATGCGGTTGTGGAAAATAGGGAGGCGGGAAGAAGAGCTGCTCGAAAAAATCTAAATGGAGAACAGGGGCCCGCGATTGAAGTAGGACCGGAGCTTCGCTCCCTGGACTATTGAGGATGTGGAACGGGGTCAGGCATCGATCGTCTCCGCAGTAGTGAAACCGCTCCTCGCGGCGGTCGCTTTCGCAAATTCTTTAGACCAACAGTGAGAAATAAGCTTCGATAATTCCTCACCAATTCGGCGCGTAGGGGTAAGTGAATAGTTAATCGACTGATTGGCTCGGTCATTCATCAGAGCAGCGGCCGTTTGGCGATTCGGGAAAGCAGGCGTGCGACCGGCGGCGCGACTATTTCCGTCTGCCGGCGTGAAGGGACGCCGATGAGGGGTGCTATTGAACGGTACGGCGAAATCGTTTATGATCCTTGCCGCCACGTCCGGCCACCAGACACCGATTGATAACGGTGTCGAAGCGGCGAGGTGACAAGGGCCGCAAGAGGCAGGTCCAGGCGAAGGAATGGGCGGCGCGATTGCGTGAGGGGGGTTGAGCAGATGGGCGATTGCAAATATTGCGGGAAGTCGGCCGGCTTCTTACGCAAAGAACATAAAGAGTGCGAAGCGGCTTATGAACGGGGACGGGAGATGATCAGGGAGAGTTGCCTGGAGGCGGCGCTGTACGGCATTGGCATTGATCAGCTTCCCGACCGGGTCCGAGCGATCGCGGCGTCCGCTTACATCGACAGTTCGGCGGCGTCGGTGGCCCAGAGTCTGGCCGCAGGTTGGGGGCAGGCTGTCGAGGCGGCGATGGAGGACCACTTTCTGTCGAACGAGGAGAAACGGGCGCTTAACCGCTACCGCGCACAGCACAATCTCGGCGCGGGGCAACTCAACCGCGGCGGCCACTTCTCGCTGTTCAGGATGATGTCGCTGCTGAACGCGCTCAGCGAACAGGGCCTGGTGCCCCGTTTCGAGCGTCGCGGGTTGCGGCTGCCGTTCAACCTGATGAAGAGCGAGGAGATGCTTTGGCTCTTCGACGGCGTGGACTACCTGGAAGAGGTGACGCAACGCGAGTTCCGCGGTGGCTCGCTCGGCGTCAGTTTCCGCGTCGCCAAGGGTGTCTATCTGCGGCCCAGCGCGTTTCGGGGCCGCCCAGTGGCGTCGACTTCGATACAGCATACCGACTCAGGTGTACTCGGCATCACGACGAAACATATCTACTTCAAGGGGCAGCGAAAAAGCTTTCGGGTCCGGCTGGAGAAGATAATATCCTTCGATCCTTATCAGGACGGACTGGGCATCATGCGGGACACGGCGCGGGCGAAGCCGGAGATGTTCAGGATGGACGCGACCGACGCCTGGTTTCTTCTGAACATCATCGACGCGGTGATGAGCATGGACGCAATCAAGCTGCCCAAGGCGGGTGCGCCGACGCTGGACGACCTCGTTGACCAGGACCTCGTTTGAGAAAGGCGACAGACGGAAGGAGGTCACGCAGATGAATCGACTGTATCTCACGTTTGAAGGACCGCACGTGGGCGAAGATGCTCTCCTTTACGGCTGGCTCAAAGAGGTGAACCGGCACACAGGTACGGCTCAACTGCACGACTACAGTGGCTCATACGTGCGCCTGCGTTTTGGGGACGCGTACGCGCAGGACATGCTCCGTATGGCGACACAGTTTGTAGAGATAAGAGGCCGCGGGCGATTCAGCCAAAGCGGAGACTGGACGACTGTCGGCGTGGAAGAGATAACCGCTGCGCGCTCATTGGGCGATCCTTTTGAAATGGAGCAATTCCTGAACGATCCAGATCCGAAGACGTTCGATTCGGATAACCTGGTTACCACCAGCGAGCCGTTCGACGTGGATGAGTTCGTCCGCAACATCCACGCCGACCGTGACGAGGGCTGAAAGGAATAATCGGCTTGATCGTTCTGGAAACCAACGTCGTGTCATACACTTTCAGTGGAGACGACAGGGCCGCCGCCACCGCCATCATGATGGACCGCCCCCTGGCCTCCCACGACCGGGACTTCAGCGGGATCCCCGGACTCGAGGTAGTGCAAGCCCCTTAGCCTTATCCGCCGGCCGGTTTGCGTCGCGCTGCGTAAGGGCGTATGATTGCGCGAATATTCGGGGGGAATGGCCAGCCAGCCAGCCGCCGCGCATCTCCGCGGCGGCCAGGCGGGAAAGGAACGTTGACAACGCGTGGCAGGACAAAAACGGGCCGAGAACGAACTGCGACCGGTCAGATTTGAACTTGATTATATCCTCCACCCTGAAGGCTCGGTGCTGATCAGCATGGGGGATACGAAGGTGCTGTGCAACGCGACGGTGGAGGAGCGGCTGCCGCGCTGGCTGCACCGTTCTTCGCGGCGGCACGGATGGGTGACGGCTGAGTACGCGATGTTGCCGCGCAGCACGCACCAGCGCGTGGACCGGGAGACGATGCGCCCCAAAGGGCGGACGCAGGAGATCACCCGTCTGATCGGCCGCAGCCTGCGGGCGGCGGTCGACCTGGGCAGGCTCGGCGAGCGGCAGATCATCGTCGACTGCGATGTGATCCAGGCTGACGGCGGCACGCGCACGGCCGCGATCACAGGCGGCTACGTCGCGCTGGCGTTGGCGGTCAAACGGCTGGAACGCAAGAAGCGGGCCAAGCCGGGAACGCTCATCCGCCAGGTGGCAGCTGTGAGCGTCGGCATTTTGAATGGCAAGGCTTATCTCGACCTGGACTATCAGATGGACCAGAACGCCGATGTTGACTTTAACGTCGTGATGACCGAAAGCGGGCAGTTTGTCGAAGCGCAGGGGACGGCGGAAGGTGAGCCGTTCAGCAAGGGCGCGTTCAACGCGATGATGCTGCTGGCGGAGATGGGGATAAGCGAGCTGCTGGCGATGCAGAAAGCGGCGCTGGACGAGGCGGGATACGCGATCGGCTCCCGGTAGGCAGCAGATAGTCCTGGCTGCCGCGAGATTGCAGTGGAGAGTGACGGTGAGCAGAAAGGGGAAACGGGTCACCTTGCGCGACGTGGCGCGCCATGCGGGCGTATCGCCGACCGCGGTCTCATTCGCCTACAACGCCCCGCACCAGTTGAGCCACACGACGCGAGAACATATCCTTGACACGGCCGAGCACCTGGGCTATCAGCCGCATCCGGTTGCGCGCACGCTGGCTACGGGCCGCACCAATTCGATCGGTCTGTTGGTGCCTACGAGCCTGAACTGGATGCTGCACGACCCGCTCTTTACCCATTTTCTGGGGGAAATCGGAGCGGCGTGCGACCGGGAAGGGATGCGGATTCTGCTGGCGTCGATGCACGATATTGGGCAGCGCGAGCCGCGGCCGGGCAACGACTCGATCGCGTCTGTAACGTGGCTGGCATCGATTGCGGCGGACGGCTTTCTCATGTTCGGCGTTCACCGTGCCCATCCCCTGACCGAGGCGTTGCACCGCTCGTCGCGACCGATCGTGCTGCTGGACAGCGCGGAAAATGTTGACGCGCCGACGTTCAACATCGACGATCGCGGCGGCGCGTACGCGGCCGCGCAGCATCTGCTGGCGAAGGGGCACCGTCAGTTTGCCATTGCGACGATGACGCCGCGGCAGGACGGTGTCGTGATTCCATCGATGGAGCGCCGGGTGGAGGGGTTCACTCAGGCGGTGGCCGAGGCTGGACTGCCGGCGGCGGCGGTGCAGATCGTGCATGCGCGCGGGGTCCTTTCGGCAGGGATCCAGTCCTTTCAGAACATCTGGCAACTGCGGCGGCGTCCGACCGCGATCTTCTGTGTTAGCGATGTGCGTGCGCTGGGGATACTGAGCGGGGCGCGCAAGGCGGGAATCTCGGTGCCGGACGACCTGGCGGTTGTCGGTTTTGGCGACCTGCCGGACGCGAGCGTATCAAGCCCGCCGCTGACAACGGTACACCGGGACGTGGACAGCCAGCCGCGACTTGCGATCCGCACACTTTTCCAGTTGATCAACGAACAGATCAACGAGACGGACCTGGACACTCCTCACATCAGCGACACCCAACTGATCGTCCGCGAGAGTAGCTAAGAGGGCTGCTGGTCTCCCGTCCACTCGCCATTGGGAGGGCGGCCGAGGACGGCGCCGATGTCATCACCGCGCTGGAGGCGATAGGACGGTATGTTGGATATCGCCAACTCGTGGGCGAGATCCTGGTAGGAATCCTCACCCCCAAAAGTAGAGCCATCCATCACGAGCGCGACACTGTGTACGCCGCGCCGCCGGATTTCGCGCAGTGCGCGCACCCAGGCCGGGTCGGGATCGGCGGTGACGGCCAGAATCATATCGTTGCGATTGAGCCTCACGCCCTCGGTCACAAGCAGCTGATCGAAGGGGATAAGCCCCTCTGCCGAAACCACTGCCAACGCCTCCAACACTTTACGCATCTGCCGCTCGCCGCGGTCTATCTGCAACAGATAGCGCTGGCTGCCTTGCCAGATCATGCCGACGGCACGGTTGCGCAAAAGAAAGTAGCGGGCGACGCTGGCGGTGGCAGTAACGGCGTACTCCAGGGTACTGGGCGCGAGTTCAAGGGTGTCAGAGCGGCTGGAAAGAGCAAAAACGCCGGTTTGCGGAGGCGAGAGCTCCCAGGGCAGGCTGCGCACCGCGACACCGTTCAGGTCGAGGAAAACCCAGATGTCGGCCGAGGGGTCGAGCTCGAATTCCCTGGTCATGAGTCGGCCGGTACGTGCAGTGGAGAGCCAGTGAATACGGTTGAAACTGTCGCCGGGCGCGTATTCGCGGATGCCGGAGACGTTGGTCGTCAGGTATTGCGCGCGGCGGCTGAGGGCCTCACCGCCGGCGAGGTCCGCGGCGGGGGGCTGGAAAGTGGAGAGGGTGACGGTGGCAGGATAGACGATGAGGTCGCTGGTCTGTCTCAACGTCTCGTCAACGGCAAAGAGGCCGAGAGGGTCGCCGCTGAAAAGTCGCATCGGCCCCAGACGGTAGTAGCCGCGCTGCTGGCAGTATGTACGGACCTGCCATCGATGACGCGAGCGTCCCTGGAGATGGCTGACGACGCGGCTGGCACCATGGAAAGGCACGGTTGAGAAGTCGCGCACCTCCAGCCACAGTTTCGGCAACCGACCCTGATTGCGGACTTCGAAACTCTCCTCGAAAAACTGCCCGACCTGGCTGCGCCGGGCGCGGGTATGGCGATTGATATGTATGGCGCGCGTGCTGTTCCAGGACCAGAAATAGCTGAGAGCAAGGATGCCGGTCAGAAGATA
This sequence comes from Caldilineaceae bacterium, assembly GCA_022827195.1. GTDB lineage: Bacteria > Chloroflexota > Anaerolineae > Caldilineales > Caldilineaceae > Bin5. The sequence goes on along the minus strand of JAJDTL010000004.1, from coordinate 35,459 downwards.
GGCGAGATTGAAGGCAAGGGTGCGCCCGCTGTTGAGCGCAAAGACCCAGGAGATGATCAGTGCAACGAGAAGAAAGATGAGACGTGAGGACATGAACACCAGTGACCAGTGGCTTGTGGCTTATGCAACACCAGGTAAGGCGGTGTCATTGAGGACAGGCCTCGGCCACTGTGGATAAGGCCTATCGGGATCTGACGCGGCTGCCCGGCACGGGTGTATGGGCCAGGGCGTCTTCAATCACCTGTGTGGCGTCGACGTTCTTGATACGCGCCGACGGGCTGACGATCAAGCGGTGCGCGAGGGTGGCGTCAGCCAGGAGCTTGACGTCGTCGGGCAGCACGTATTCGCGCCCGTCGATCGCTGCCCAGGCCCGGGCGGCGCGGAAGAGCGCGAGACTGCCGCGCGGGCTCGCGCCGAGATAGACGTCGGGATGGTCGCGGGTGGTGGTTACGAGATCGACGATGTACTCCTTGATGCTGTCGTCAACATAGGTATCGCGCACCGCCTCCTGGGCCTGGGCGAGTTCGTCCACGGAGACGGCTCTTTCAAGGCTTTCGATCGGATGCATCTGCGCCTGCAAGCCCAGAATGTTGACCTCATGCGCCTTCAAAGGATAGCCGAGCCGAATGCGCATCTGGAAGCGATCGACCTGGGCTTCCGGTAGGGGGAAAGTGCCCTCATATTCGATCGGATTCTGGGTCGCGAGGACGAGAAATGGCCGCGACATGTCATAGGTGGTGCCGTCGACGGTGACCTGCCGCTCCTCCATTGCTTCGAGAAGGGCGGACTGGGTCTTCGGCGTGGCGCGATTGATCTCGTCAGAGAGGACGATTTGCGCCATGATCGGCCCGGGCCTGAATTCGAATTCAAGCGTTTTCTGGTTGAAGACGCTAACGCCGGTGACGTCGCTGGGCAGCATGTCGGGCGTAAACTGAATGCGACGGTAGGTGCTGCCGACGGTGCGGGCGATGGCCCGTGCGAGCATCGTCTTGCCGACGCCGGGAACGTCTTCGATAAGCAGGTGGCCCTCGCAGAGCAGCGCGACAACGGTCATGCGTATCTCGCGATCCTTACCAATGATGACCTGCTCAACATTGGCGATAATGCGTTTGGCGACATCTTGCACTTCTTGCATGGAGATATCCTCTTACGGGTAACTTGCGGCGAGGGAAATTGGGGCCCCGCCACCGCGCAAACGCATTGCGGGCCGTGTTCGACCTGCACGCGCACTGCTGATTCGGCAGATTCCTCAATTATGCCGTTTACGCGGGCAAAGACGTGTACGCCAGGCTACAAAGTCACCGACTTCGACGGTAGTTCATGCGGTTCACGCGAATCATCCCTGTGATGTGAAATCCAGTGTTGTGGATTCATGTCGTCACTCAGGTCGGATGAATCAGGGGTAAAGTTTACAGCACGGACGGGCAGATCAGCAATCTGTTCACAGTCGGTTACGCGGACTGTCCGTCTTGGCAGCGGCCGGTGTCAAGGCCTGCAGCGGAGATACGCCGGGCACTAGCCAGTGTGCAGCAACCACTGTATAATCCCAGCTCATGGAACTAGAAGCCTACCCTCGCCCGGAAGATGATACCGGCATCGGCGTCCATTGGTGCGCGGGCGTCAGCGCGGCGACGCCGGACATGGTGGAGGAGTTCTGGCTGCCGGAACTGATCGCACTGGGCGTCAAATGGGTCAAGATTGCGGGGCAGCGAAATGCGTTGCATCTGGTGCAGACGCTGCTGGCCGCGCGGATCATGCCGGTGGTCGAAATCGTGCGCGGCAGGCCCATGCCCGGTCCCCTTTCCGCCGCCGAGCTAAATGAGGTCGAGAAGCTGATCGACGCGGGGGTGCGCTACTTCGAGTTTGACAGCGAACCTGACCGGGCGTTGTTGTGGCCGCAGGAGAAGCTGCCGCCGGACGCCATGGAGGTGACGGCGCGTGCTGCGGTCGAGAATATGGAGGCGGTTCTGGCGCGCGGCGGGCTGCCCGCGATCCCCGCGCTGGGGCCGGGAAGCGACTGGCAGCTGGTCGAGGAGATCGAGCGAATCGGAGGTGACGCGCTTTTCGACGAGCCGATCTGGCTGGCGATCCACAACTATTCGAGCAACCGTCCGCCGCAGTATCCTGAAGATCCGGTCCATCGCGAGGGCGCGCCGCTCTCGCGTGAACTCTATCTCGCGCTGGCGGCGGAAGCGAGGCGGGAAGACCCTTGGCAGGGCAGGTCGCTGGATGAAATCAACGAACTGCGCCGCCGGTTGGCGAGCAAAACGGAGGTGACTGTCGCATCGGAGAGCGACGCGGCCGGCAACTGGCGGTCGAAGCTGTCGGCGGCGCTGGCGAACGTGACCCGCAGCCAGCCGGCCCCGCCGCTGCCGCCGCATCGGATGCATTGGCGTGCGTTTGAAGAACTGAACGACCAGGTGCAGGCGTTGGTCGGCCGCAGCCTGCCGATTCTATCGACGGCGAACGGCTACCGCATTAGCGAAAATGCCGACCCGCGTTACCCCGCCACGACACCGATGCTGCACATGGCCCAGACATTGGAGATCTGCCGGGCGATGATGGGGACCAGCCGCCATTCTGCGTCCCCGCCGGACTACTACTTCTGTACCGCGTTCTGGTTGCTGGCGCATGAGGCGCTGCAGGGGGAAAGCTCGGTGGACGAACAGAGCGCCTGGTACAGCCCGATGCACCTGGAGGAGGCTTCGGAAGAGGCGAATACAGGGGGACCTCACGGCCCTGACGCGTTCGGCTGGGCAACGTTGCCGATCGTGCCGCTGCTCAAGGCAGAGCCGAAACGGGCGAGAGCGGCGACGGGGGGAGAAGAGCGTGAGGCGGAGGCTGAGGATGAAGTGACCCTCTCGCTGTCCGCGCCCGGAAATTGGCTGCCGCCAAGCGGCGAAGGCGTGATCGGCGGCAAGGTACGGGGCGGCGCGGAGGCACAGCTGCGATTGACGCACAGTGACGGTTTCGCCTACGAGTCGCTGACTGAAATGAACGGCGCGTTCCGTTTTGTGGAGTTGCCGGCGGGCCGTTACAGCCTGGAGGTTTTCAGCCCGCCCGGCAGCCGCGTCGACGAAATCGAGCTTGCGGCCGGCCAGAAGACAGGATGCGAGCTGTCGGTCTACGGGTGGGGCTTCGAGATCGAGCAACGAGCGGTTAAGCACGGGCGCATGTTGACGTGCAGCGTAGAGCTTCCTCCGCGCGCAGACCCCGTTCGCGGCCAGAGCGCGGAGGATACAGCGGGCGGAGGGCGGACAGGCACGCCGGCATTGCGGATCGGCAGCAGCGAACAGAAGAGTTGGGTCACACAACTGGCGCGCGGTGCCGAGGGCCGGACTGCGCATTGCGAAGTCGGGCCGCTTCCCTCGGACAGCTACCGGCTGGAGGTGCTTGGCCTGGCGCAAAACGGCGCTGGCACTGTCAAAGGGACGGGCCCGGTCAGCTGCCAGGCGCCGATCAACCGCGGCATGGTGACCGACGTGCGCTTTGTCCACTCGCATGATGAGAAGAGAACTGCGCCGCAGCAGTCCAGCATCGCGGGCACAGTGGACGGCGAGGGTGTGCGTATTGTGCGCTTGCGCGGGGCGGCGTCCGGCGAGCAGTTCGCGGAAGCGGACAAAGAGGGCCATTTTCTATTCAGCGGGCTGCCCGCAGGCGCATACTCGCTCGATGTGAAAGACAGGCACCTGCAAAACTGCCCGCGTCCCGTGGCCCTGGATGGGCGCAACGCGGCGCGCCGTGAGCTCCTTCTGCTGCCGGATTGCGCGCTGCCGACACGGCCGGAGCCTGCTCTGCTGCAGGGCCAGACACTGCCGGTCGCGGTCGCTGAGCGTTCGGGCGATCGCCAGGCGGCGAAAGAGAGGCAGGCGGGGCAGCAACCAGGGCAGCAGGTGGCGCTGCTCGACGCGCGCGGGCAGCGCTACGTGACGGAGGTCGAACCGTCGGGCGCATTTACATTTGACGGCCTGCCGCCGGGAGACTACGACCTCTACGCCGAAGGATTCGAGCGGCGGGGGATCCACCTGGATGCGGGGGATCGGCTCAGCATTCAGTTGGCGCGGCCTGCGGGCGAGTGGAGCCATCACACGCGCGTCCGGAAGGCGGCGGAGGCGCCGGGGCTGATCCGCGTGCAGTGGCTGGCGCGGCCGGAGCTGACAGTTGTCGTGGAAAAGACGGAGGACGGAGAAGAGGCGCGCAAGACAGGTGGGGCCGAGCCGCCCTATTGCGTCGAGTTTGGACCGTTCCCGCCAGGAGTATACCGCGTCCACAGCCCGGACCTGCCGGTCAGCGCCGAGGTACAGCTTGAGGCGGAGGAGGCTGCAGTGGTGACGTTTGTGCTCGATACGCAAGCGGTGCAGTCCTGAAATGATAGACAGCCGGCGGCAGGAAGCGACAGCGCAATGAGAGTGGGCATATCTTTGGTGTGCGCTCCGGCTGCGGCGGCGGGGGCAAGCGCCCGCTCTCGCCTGCTCGCAGCACCAATTTGCGCGGCACTGCTGTGCATTGCGCTGCTGCTGAGCGGTTGCAGGGGCGCGGCAGAAGATGAGACACCCGCGCCCGCAGCCGAAACGCCGGCGGCCGCGGCCAGAGCCAGGCTGCGCTGGATGGGTCCGGCATTTGTGCGCCAGATTGACACCGAGATCGTCGCCCGCTGCGCCGAGCAGGTCGGCATGGCGATCGAAATGCTGCCGGCGCCGGCCAATCCGCTGGACCGCTTGGGCCTCTACCGTCAGTTCCTGCCGGCCGAGTCGGATGACATCGACCTGATCAGTTTCGACGTTGTCTGGTCCGGCCTGCTCGCCCCCCATTTGCTCGACCTGGACCGGTATCTTACCGCGGAGGACCGCGGGCAGTACTTCCCCATCTTTCTCGAAAACAACAGCATCGGCGGCGCGCTGGTGGGCCTTCCCCAGATGGCCGACATTGGGCTGCTCTACTACCGCGCCGATCTGCTGGAGAAGTACGGTTACACGGAGCCTCCGGCAACGTGGAGCGAGCTGGAGGAGATGGCGGCCGCGATCCAGGCCGGCGAACGGCCCGCGAACGATGCATTCTGGGGATATGTGTGGCAGGGCAATGTGTACGAGGGTCTGACGGTCAACGCGGTGGAGTGGCTGGTGAGCGAGGGCGGCGAACCGATCGTCGACGCGGCGGGCCGTCTGGCCGTCGAGGATGCCGGCGCGATACGGGCGCTGGACAGGGCGGCCGCGTGGGTGGGCGAGATCAGCCCGCCGGAGGTGACGGTCTACCAGGAAGAGGATGCGCGGGCGCTGTTTCAGAAGGGCAATGCGGTGTTCATGCGCAACTGGCCCTACGCCTACCCCCTGGGCCAGGCCGAGGACAGCCCGGTCCGCGACCTGTTTGGCGTGACGCGACTGCCCAAAGGGGAGGGTGAAGCGGCGCGCCATGCCAGCGTGATCGGTGGGCAGCAGATTGGCGTCAGCCGCTACAGCCGCAACCCGGACGCGGCCGCGGCCGCGGCGCACTGCCTGACCGACCTTGCCGCGCAACGGCGGCGTGCGCTGGCGGACGGCACGGTTCCGGCGATCCCGGCGCTCTACGCGGATGCGGATGTGCGGGCGCGCATCGGGGCCGCGGAGCAGATCGAGGAAAGTCTACGCGAGCATGCCGTGGCGCGGCCGGCCGCGAGCACCGGCCGCCACTATAGTGAGATTTCGCTCGTCTACTTCGCCGAGGTAAACCGGGTCCTGGCGGGCGAGCAGGACGCCGCGAGCGCGGCTGCCCGCATCGCCGAACAGGTCGGGCAGTGGCTGGAGTGAGCGGCGGGCCATGGAGTGGAAATAGCCGGAGATTCACCCGCTTCCAGAGCACAAGCTGTTCCTCAGGTGATCAACTGGTACTACGCTGACGCGGTTTACGCGCCGCTCTACTACGGCTACGGCGATACCGGGACGTTTACCGACCGGCGACAGCGGGCGCGGGCGTGGGATGCCGAAGTGATGAAGTTGGGGCCGGATACGGTGATCGTGCTGGTGGAAGCGTCGGCGGACCTGATTCGGGAACGAATGCACGCTCAGCCGCGCGCCAGGGGCATTTTGCAGGAAAAGGATGTGGATCTCGTGTTGGATCGCTTCAGAGAGGAATACAACAATTCGTTGATCTACCGCCGCTTCACGCTTGACACGACCGATGCGACACCGGAAGAGAACTTGCAGGCCTTTCTACGCCAGATATGGCCGCACCTGTCGCAGGGAGACCGGCTGCGCATGCTTTCACGATTGGAAACCGTTAGCGACGGGCTATCAAGCCCGTCAGCTTGAGGAAGAAACGGAAGGGCAGGAAACTGCGTCGCGCCCACCAATGGCCGGGCAGTAGACTGGGAAGAGTAGTTTGCACATCACGGCCGGCCACGATCACCACACCCTGAGATTGACATTCAATCAATGCGGCCAAAGGCCAGCCTGGGGTCGGCGGCGCGCACCTCGGCGGTGGGCAGGCCCAGCTCCCGGCGGACGATGTTGGTGCCCTGGACGAGCGCCACCATCTTGTAGTAGGCGATGCGGCGGGACAGACCCTCGCGCCCGAAACCGCAGTCGGTGGTGATGATCAGGCGCTCGACCGGAATGTGCTCCAGCGCCTTGCGGATCAGGCCGGCCACGTCCTCTGCGCTCTCGACCTGGGTGCGCAGGTGGCTGATCACGCCAACGCCGATCTTCTTGTCCGACCGCATGCGCCCGATCGCGGGCAGGTCCGACCCGCCGTGGCTGGCGCACTCAAAAGTGATGACATCGGCGTTCATTTCGAACATGGCCTCGAGGGCCGGTTCGTAGGAGGCGTCAACCCCGGTGGACTGCTGGGCGGGATTGCCCCAACAGGTGTGTGCCCAAATCTCGGTGTTGACGCCTTCCACCTGGCAATTGAAGGCCTCGGTCAGGAGGTCGAGATCGGTGTCGGCATCGCTGGCCATAATGTGATGCAACGGTTCTTCGATCTGTATGATTGGGCAGCCGGCCTCCGCCAGCTGCCGGTACTCCCGGTTGGCGATGTCGGCCAGGTCGAGCAGCAGGTCGCGATAGGTGTCGTAGGCCTCGTCGCGGATCATGTGCGAGAGGCTGTCGACGCTGATGGCGCCGAACTTGACCGGCTTGTCGGTCAGGCGCTGCGTGATCTGCCATATTGCCGTGTAGTGCCAGGGGCCGGGCGTGACCTTTTCGACCAGGGTGGGCTGCTGGTAGGCCTCCATCAACTCCCACAGGATTTTGCCCGGCTGCAAAAGTGATGCCCAGCGCTCGATCAGGTCGTTGGTGCCGCCGAACCCCCCGAGCCGCTCCAACGGATAGAAGAACCAGCCGCGACCGCCGACGTCATTGTCGAAGCGGGCGTCGCCGTCGGTCACAATGTCCAGCCCCGCGCTGCTCTGGTCATGGATGTAGGCGCCGACTGCATCCATATACTGCTCGCGAAAGCCGCGGTCGCTGAGGGCCTGCTTGAAGGGACGCCCGTGCAGGCTGTCGGTATACCACGACGGTCGTGGAATCGAACCGACGATGGCCGTAGGCAAGAGCATATCTTTGGTTGCACCGATCATGGTTCGACCTCCTCTTGTGTGCGGGGACAGCGCAACATTACGAGGCAACAAACTCGCCCTCAAAAGATGCCCTGGGTTTCCTGCAAAGCGGCGGTGGTCATGTCCGGCTCCCACAGCCAGAGACAGTAGCCTTCGAACCCGTTACGTTCCAATGCTTCAAACTTCTCTCGCAGGCCGGCGAGGTCGCGGTTGTACAACCAGACCCAGGGATAGTTGCGGACCTTGCCTTCCAGAGCGCTCAGGTAGCTCATCTGGCGATCGATAATGGCGGCGTCGAACGTATTGTGATAGAGCAACTCCTCGGCTGAGGCCCGGGTGGGTTCGTAGTTTGCCGGCCCCTCTCCCGCGTCGAGAATCCGCCGCATATCCTCTCGCAGCGCGGAGGTCCTCGCCGGGTCGCCCGACGGGTTCAACTCATCGGCAATCATGGGCACGATCGAACCGGTCAGGTAGTCGGGAAACTTGGGCGAGACCCAGTCGAACAGGTGGTAAAGGTCGGCATAATCGGTACCTAAGAGGTTGGCCGCCGAAGGAAGGAAGAAGTCCATCCCGATTTCAAGGGTAGGGTTGAACTGGGCGGCTGCCTCGCGTGCGGCGGCGGTGAACGTCCGCACGAACTGCGACATGGAGGTCATGCGAAAGGCCAGCCACTGCGCGATCTGAGGGCGCCTGAGCATGGCGTTCAGCACGCGATTTGCCGGTGAAGAGTGGGCTGGACCGTTTGCCGGCGGAGGGGTCGTGATTTCCTCGAGTAGCGACGCGGCCGCGCGCTTCAGCGCCGGGAGATCGATGCCGGCAGCTTGCGCTGTCTCGTGACAGTGCGGACAGAAGCAGGTGAAGAGGGAACCGAGACCATTTGTCGGCCAGAGCGGATACTCAACGTGGTTCACTTCCAGCAGCTCCGCCTGTGGCCAGGCCGCCACCGCGCTGCGGACAATCCCCACTGCGAGCTGAACCGTATCGGGGTTGTTGGGACAGGCCCAGACCATATTGCCATGGGGATACTCGTGAAAAGCCGCTTGGATAAGCGCCTGGTTGCGCAGCGAGGCCAAGTTTTCGCCGTATGTGAACAGCGGGGAGAAATGACAGCCGACCCGAAATCCCTTCGCTCTCGCCATCTCCAGCGTGGCGGAGAAAGAGTCGAACTCTGCCCGGCTCACGACAGGCACCGGTAGATCGAAATCGGCGAAGTCGGCGGCGGACGGCAGCAGCAGCCGGTCCCCCTGCGGCGTGTTAATCCACACGTAGATAAGCAAGGTGTCGATTCCGGTGAATTCGGCCAGATCATCCAGCACGCGTTCCGGCTCGCGCTCGATCAACGACCAATACAGGAACACGGCCCTCATTGCAGCCCCCTTTTGCCGCTCATGCGGTCTGGATTCCCTTTAAGGCTTTCCATGCGAACCAGGGGTTCGGTATCAGCTGTTGCCTGAAATGCGGCGGACCACCTTTCTACGGCCTCCATTCTACTCCACCAACCCCGTACGATCAACGCTCTGCAAAAGTGGCGTTGTGCGACGATGCTAAGGACGGACACAGGCTTGATCCAACTATGGTTAGGCAACCATGACGATGGTATCTCCTTTGCTGAGAAGACAGATGAATTGTGTAAGCAAACTCGCTCGTAACTGTGGGACTGAATAGGCACGACGATGATTTAACGACCCCGTGAGGAGCGCGAAGTACGAACTTCGCGTTGTAATGTGGTCTATCGCCGCGCCCGTTCCAACAGGACCAGCAGCGCGAAGACGGGCAGCGTCGTCATGCGCCGCCAGCGCCAGGGCTGGCGGACAAGCCGGAAGAGCCACTCGAGGCCCAGCCGCTGCATCCAAAGCGGGGCGCGCGGGGTGACGCCGGCGACGAAATCGAAGGCGCCGCCCACGCCCATTGCCACCGCGACCGGCAACTCGTCCCTGTGTTGGTGAATCCAGATGTCCTGGCGCGGATGCCCGTAGGCGACGAACAGAAGGTCGGCACGCGCGGCGGCCAGACGTTGACGGATCTGAGGCCAGTCGCCGTCGGCGGGCGAGCCTGCGAATGTCCCGGCCACGCGCAGGCCAGGATAGAGACGCGCCAGCTCCGCGGCCACGCGCTCCGCCACGCCGGCGGCCGCGCCGAGGTAGAAGACCCGCCACCCCTGGACCGCAGCCCGTTCGCTCAGGCGGTAAATTGCGTCGGAACCGGTCACGCGCTCGTCGAGGCGTACCCCTGCCCGCCGCGCGGCCCACAGCACACCGACCCCGTCCGGCGTACAGAGATCGGCTGCAGCCAGCGTCCGGCTGAAGACGGGACGCCGGCGCGCTTCGATGATGAACTCGGGGTTGACGGTACAGACCTGGCGTGCCGAACGGGAGGAGTGCGCCTGCCCGCCGCTGCCTTCATCCTCCGTACAGTCGACCGCGGGCAGATTGGCCTTCTCTCCCTTCTCGCTCCGCGCCTTCGTTTGCTCGATCCAGCCACCGATAAGATCGAGAGTCTGTGGGAAATCGACGAAGTCGACGCGTACGCCCAGAACTCGCACCGACTGCAGTTCCGGTTCCTGCACCGAGCTCACCCCCTGCCGGCCGCCTCCTCGAGCACGGCCAGCGTCTCTCTGGCCGCCTTTTCCCACGAAAAACGCTTGACGTTCTCATAGCCCTTGGCGATCAGCTCCTGGCGCAGGGCTTCATCCTGGCTCAGGCGCAGCATGGCCGCCGCGATCGCGTCGACATCATGCGGATCGACCAGCAAGGCGGCATCGCCGGCGATTTCGGGCAGGGCGGAGTTGTTGGCGCACATGACGGCGGCTCCTGTGGTCTGGGCTTCGAGCACGGGCAGGCCGAAACCCTCGAATAAGGACGGGAAAACAAAGAAAAGTGCGGCGCGCATCAGCCCGGCCACGGCCCTGTCAGGCAGATAGCCGGGAAAATGGACGCGGTCGGCGAGTCCCTTGACAGCGACAAGCCGCTCGTACTCCTGGCTCAACCAGCCCCAGCGCCCGACCAGCACCAGGTCCCAGCCGATCTGCTGCTGCTGGGTCAGCCGCTCGAAGGCCTCGATCAGGCGCAACAGGTTCTTGCGCGGCTGGATCGTGCCGACGTAGAGGGCAAAGGGCCGCTCGTAGACCGGCGCGCGGTCACGATCTTCTCCCGCCGCGGCGGCCACTCGCGTCGGCGCCTCATGAACGACGCGGATCTTGGCCTCCGGCACGCGGTAAAATCGCTGCAGATCGCTGGCCGTCTGCCGGCTGACCGCGATGACGCGGCGGGCGGCGGCCGCGCTCCAGCGCGTCGACAGCTCCAGGTAGAGCCGCTGCAACGCGGTGTGGGAGCGGGGGAAGTAGCGATAGCCGGTGTCGTGCAGCGTAACGACGGTGGCCGGCAAAAGGCGTCCTGGAAGGAACGGCACAACGTGGGCCGGCACAAAGAGCACGTGCGGCGGCCGGCGGCTGACCTCCCAGGCGAGCTTCCGGTGGGTCCACAGCCATCTGCCGGGCAGCGTGCGAACGGTCAGTGCGCGCGGGTTGCAGGCCGGTGGTGCGTCGCCGTGCAGCGCGTGCGCGGCCGGCGCTTTCGGCGCATAGACGCGGTAGGCGAAGCGATCGCAACGCGCGGCGAGCATGTGGCCGATGATCTGGCGCGAGTAGCGCTCGGTCCCGGTCGGCTCGGGCCGCAGACTGCGCGAGGCGTCGATACCGATGCAGAGCGGTGCGGCCGGTTCAGGCAGCTGCTCAGACACGTGGACGGCCTCTTTGCCGGGTCGTACCGCATCCAACCGCTTCCTCAACGGCGCAGACGGCTGCCAGCGCCTCCTGCCCCAGCGGACCCGGCCGCAGCAGTTCGGGCTGTGCGGCGCTCAGGTCCAAGACCGTGCTGGGCTCGGCGAGCGGCGTCGGTCCGGCATCGACGAGCAGGGGGATGCGGCTTTCCAGCTGCTCCAGCACGGCCGCGGCGGTTGCGCAGGGGGGCGCGCCGCTGCGGTTGGCGCTGGAGGAGGCCAGCGGACCGACACAGCGGGCCAGCGCCTGCAGAAAGGGCTGCGCGGGTAGGCGGACGCCGACGGTCCCCTTTCCCGCGGTGAGTGCGGTCGGCAGGTGCGGCTGCGCCGGCAGCACGAGGGTGAGCGGGCCGGGCCAGTAGCGCTCCATCAGCAGCCGGGCCGCCGGCCGAAGCGGCCCCTCGACGACCGCCCGCGCCTGTTGAACGTCCCCCAGGAGAACGGGCAGCGCCTTTTCGGCAGGCCGCTCCTTCACAGCGAACAGGCGGTCGATCGCCGCGGCGTCGCTGCAGAGACAGACCAGGCCGTAGACCGTATCGGTCGGCACGCCGATCACCGCCCCCTGATCCAGCGCGGCGGCGGCACGCGCCAGCACGCCCGTTTCGTCAGCCGCTAGAACGACCGTCATCGACTCTGCTCCGCTTCAAATCGCAGTTGCCCACCGTATAGCCACTGCGTCGGCAGGCGTTCGGGCAGTCGCCGGTGCCTGCGCTATGATTTTTGCTTTCTGGTGGCACGTGTATACTACTGATGGCTTAAGCGTACGTCAACAATGACAGCGAGATGAAGAGCGAATCCCCATTTGACGATCTGCTCGCGCTCGTCAAGGGCGCGGGCGATCTGGCCACGGGCGTGGCGTGGCGGCTGCATCGCTGCGGCATTCCGGTTGTGATGACCGAGTTGCCGCGCCCGCTGACGGTGCGGCGCGCGGTCGCCTTCGCCCAAGCCGTGTACGACGATGAGCACGAAGTGGATTGGGTCACCGCCCGCAGGGCCCTGGTTGCGGATGTACCGGAGGTGCTGGAAGCGGGTGAGATCCCGGTCCTTGTCGACCCGGAGACCGAGGCCATCGACGAGCTTGCACCGTCCGCGGTTGTCGACGCAATTCTGGCCAAATGCAATACCGGCACCACGCTGGAGAGCGCGCCGTTCGTGGTCGCGCTGGGGCCGGGTTTCGAAGCCGGCGTCGACTGCCACGTCGTGATCGAGACCAACCGCGGGCACAATCTCGGGCGGGCGATCTGGGAAGGAGCCGCCGAAGCGGATACCGGCACACCCGGCGCTCTGCCCGGGTTTGATGCGGCGGCGACGCGTGTGCTGCGCGCGCCCGTGGCAGGCCGCTTGCACGCCTTGGCGCGTATCGGCGACCGCCTGTCCGCGGCGCAGCCCTTTGCTGAAGTTGTGCAGGCCAGCGGCGAGGAGACGACTTTGCTGGCGCCCTTCGACGGCGTACTGCGCGGCCTGATCCACGAGAGCGTTCCCCTCCAGGCCGAACTCAAAATCGGTGATCTCGACCCGCGCTGTAAGCCCGCGCACGCCTTCTGTATCTCCGACAAGTCGCTGGCGGTGGGGGGTGGCGTGTTGGAGGCGTTTCTGCACTGGCACTTCGGCAGAATCGACGACACAGTAACCGAGGAGCTGGGATTCTGATGAATGGCAGCTGCCTCAGGTCCCGTTTACGACTGTCTGAACACTGATCTGCAAGAGCGGAATGCGGTCAATCCACGAAGGACACGAAGTTGCACGAAGAATACCTTTCTTGATTGACACTGTTCAAGGCGGCCGGTCACGGAGCCGGCGGGAAGCGGTCTGATTTTGCATGCGGGCGTCCAGCTTGCCCCACTTTTTGAACGGTCTTCTCTAAATTCCCATGCAATATGTCTATGCAAACTAATCAACGCCCGAAGCAGGGAGGCATCCAGATCCTTCCGGTCCCGGGCATCCCGCTGGTGCAAGCGGGCGACGATGTGGCGGCGCTCGTAGTCGAAGCGGCCGAGGCAGCGGGCATTCGTCTGCGCACGGGCGATATCCTGGTGGTGGCACAGAAGATCGTGAGCAAGGCCGAAGGGCGGCTGGTGCGGCTGACGCAGGTGGAGCCGGGCGCAGAGGCGGTCCGGCTGGCGGAGGAGACAGGCAAGGACGCGCGCGTGGTGCAGGCGGTGCTGGACGACAGCGCCGCGGTCATCCGCGCACGCGAGGGCGTGCTGATCGTCGAGCAGAACAGCGGCTGGGTCTGCGCCCATGCAGGGCTGGACCACTCGAACGTGGCGCCGGAGGAGGAGGAGACGGTAGCGCTGCTGCCTGCCGACGCCGATGCAAGCGCCGGCAAAATCCGCAGCGGCATCGGGAAGCGGACGGGCGCCGCGGTCGCGGTCCTGATCAGCGACAGCCATGGCCGCCCATGGAGAATGGGGACGGTCGGGGTCTGCATCGGCTGTTCCGGGCTGCCGGCGGTCTGGGATCAGCGCGGACTGACCGATCTGTACGGTTACGAGCTGCGGGCGAGCGAGGAGTGTATTGCCGATGAGCTGTGCGCGGCCGCGTCGCTGGTGATGGGGCAGAGCGGCGAGGGGCGCCCAGCCGCGATCATACGCGGCTACGGGCCGCCCGACGTGCCGAATACGTCGGCGCGTGCGATACAGCGTCCGGCAGAAAAGGATCTGTTCCGTTGAGGAGTGCGACCGTGGTGGCCAGCGGCCGGCCGCGGGAAACCGCGGCAAGTAAGGCAGCGGCCGCGACTGGCTGAAGTACCCCCGACAGGATTCGAACCTGTGCTCCCGGCTCCGGAGGCCGATGCTCTATCCACTGAGCTACGGGGGCATGAAACGGGCGGGCCGCCGCCACGGTGACGATACCATAGCAGCCGCTTTCTGAGCAAATGATGCCCTGGAAGTGCCCCCCGCGCAGGCGCGCGGCAGACTGTCGGATAACGGCTGTTGGCGCGAATGCAGATGACATTCCGGCCTCGCTGTGCTATCATCAAAATTGATTGGCTCCGATCCCGCAGGCCGCAGTTGCCCATCTCAACAATCAGAAGTGATCAGCAATAATTACTAGAATCTCTCTCAGGAACACGCCACCGTGTCAACTTCAGCAGCCGTTCGGGTACAGTCCTTCGGCACGACCGTTTTCGCCGAGTATTCAGCAATGTCGCTCGAATACGATGCAATCAATCTGGGCCAGGGGTTTCCCGATTTCCCCGCGCCCGATTTCGTTATCGAGGCCGCTCGCAACGCGCTCGCTGCCGGCCACAATCAGTACGCGCGCAGCGCGGGTCATCCCCGGCTGGTCAACGCCCTAGCCGCCGTCTACAGCCCGGTCTTCGGCCGCGAGTTGGACCCGATGACGCAGATCGTGGTGACCACGGGTGCGACCGAGGGGATCTTCGCGACCGTTCAGGGCGTGGTCGATCCCGGCGACGAGGTGATCCTGATTGAGCCGTTCTATGACAGCTACCCGGCATCGGTCATCATGGCCGGCGGCACACCGATCTACATTCCCCTGCGCCCCGCGCCGGGCGCGGCCAGCTCGGCCGACTGGCGCATCGACATGGAGGAGCTGCGCGCCGCGATCAACGAGAAGACCAAGCTGATCATCATCAATACGCCGCTCAATCCGGTCGGCAAGATGTACAGCCGCGAGGAGCTGCTCGACCTTGCCGAGGTGGCGCAGGAGCATGATCTGCTGGTGCTCAGCGACGAAGTGTACGAGTGGATGACCTACGACGGGACCCCGCACGTGCGCATTGCTACGCTGCCCGGCATGTGGGAGCGGACCATCACGCTGGGCAGCGCCGGCAAGACATTTTCAGTCACCGGCTGGAAGATCGGCTGGGCCATTGCACCGGAACCGCTGGCGCACGCGGTGCTGATGGCACACCAGTGGATCCCGTTTGCCGTGACGACGCCGCTGCAGGAAGCGGTCGGCGCGGCCTTTGAACAGGTCGACGAGCGCAACTATCTCAGCGAACTGAGCGAGATGTACCAGGACAAGCGCGAGATCCTGCTGTCGGCGCTGAACGACGTTGGATTCCCGCCGGTGACGCCGCAGGGCAGCTACTTCATCCTCGTGGACACGACCGACCTCGACGCGCCTCTGCCGACCGACGACCTGCGCGATGTGCAGATCTGCCGCTGGCTGACCAAGGAGATCGGCGTGACCGCGATTCCCCCCTCAGCATTCTACAGCGCCGAACACAGCCACCTGGCCGCAAACGTCGCCCGCTTCTGCTTCTGCAAAACGGACTCAATCCTGGAAGCCGCCGCGACCCGCCTTCGCGCCAATCTATAAGACAGGGAGCCGGCTGCGCGCGGCGCGAAGACGCCTGCGCCGCTGCAACAGTTCACCGACCGCCGGACAAAGGACAGAGACTCTTGGAAATGGAGCTACGGGTTCAGCAGGGGAATATCGCCGACGCAGAGGTCGATCTGATCGTCGTTAACCTGTTTGCCGGCGTGACCGCGCCCGGCGGCGCGACGGGCGCGGTGGACCGGGCGCTGAACGGCGAGATCAGCCAGCTGATTGCAACGGGAGATTTCACCGGCGAGGCGGAGACGACGGCCCTGCTGTACGCGCGCGGGCGGCTGACCGCGCCGCGCGTGCTGGTGGTTGGCCTGGGCAGCAGCGGGCAGTTCGGCCGCGCGCAGATTCGGCGCGCGGCCGCGGTCGGCGCGCAGGCCGCGGCAAAATTGAAGGACGTCAATACGATCGCCACCATCGTGCACGGGGCGGGCATTGCCGGTCACGACGCCGACGCGGCCGCGCAGCAGGTGGCGCTGGGAACGCTGCTGGCCAGCTACAGGCCCAAACTGTATCGACGCGAAGACGCGTCCAAGGGGTTGACGAGCTGCACAGTGGTCGAATTCAGCGAGGGCAAACTGGCCGACGTAGAACGCGGGGTGGCCAGGGGCGTGGCGATTGGGCGAGCGGTCTACACAGCCCGGGATCTGGTCAACGAGCCGCCCAATGTGCTGACACCGCTTGAAATGGCCGCCCGTGCCCAAGCCATGGCTTCCGATGTGGGCCTGGAGAGCACGGTTCTTGACGAGGCCGCGATGGAGGATGCCGGCATGGGCATTCTGCTGGCGGTGAGCGTAGGCAGCGCCAATCCGGCGCAGTTCATTATTCTGGAGCACGCGCCCGCCGGTCATGACGGGGAGGCGCCGCTCGTCTTCGTCGGCAAAGGGATCACCTTCGACACCGGCGGCATCAGTCTCAAACGTGTGGGCGGTATGTGGCAGATGAAGGGCGATATGGGCGGGGCCGCGGCCGTGATCGGCGCGCTGGAGGCAGTTGCACGGCTCAATCTGCCGCGGCGGGTGATTGGGGTGGCGCCATGCGTGGAAAATATGCCTGACGGCAAGGCGTTCCGGCCCGGCGATATCGTCACCGGCATGACGGGCAAAACCGCGGAGATCATCAGCACCGACGCCGAGGGACGCCTGATACTGGCGGACGCGCTGGCATACACGGCCAAATTCAATCCAGTCGCGGCCGTCGACCTGGCGACGCTGACCGGCGCGGTCGGGACCGCGCTGGGACATCACGTGCGGGCCGGCCTGTTCAGCAACGACAACGCGCTGCAGCAGGCGTTGATGGCCGCGGGCGACCGCAGCGGCGAGCGGCTATGGCCTTTGCCGATGGATGAGGAGTACGAGAAGCCGATCAGAAGCGATATGGCGGAAGTGAAAAACAGCGCCGGACGCGAAGGCGGGTTGAGCAGCAGCGCCAAGTTTATCCAGCATTTCACCGAAGGTTACCCCTGGGCGCACCTCGACATCGCCAATATGGTGCTGGCGGACAGCCGGATCAACGCGGAAACGCCCAAGGGCGCGACAGGCTACGGCGTACGGCTGCTGGTCGAGTTGGCGGAGCGGTACACGGCGGGCCCTCCGTCGTAGGCGCGTGGAAAAGCAGAGCCCGGGAAGCACGAGAGCAGGAGAGAAGGCAATGGCGAATCGATCTTTACGACGGCTGGGCTGGACCGTGCTGGGAGGGCTGCTGGCGGCCGCGGCCTTGCCCAATGTTGCGCAGGCGGCAGGTCTGGACCAGTTGGTGGAAACCGAACTCGCGCCGATCGTGCCGGCGATGATTCCGCTGCTTGGCGCGGCCGCCGGCATTGAGCGCCTGCTCGAACTCGGCTGGCACTATCTCGAGTGGGGCGCGCTCCGTTTTCTCGGCTGGCGACCCAGTGATCTCAAGTCGCCCGGCTATGTCGCCTTCAAGCGCAGCACCAGCCTCCTGGCCGGCATCTTCCTCGGCGTGGTTGTCGCCAACTACAGCGGCATGCGCCTGATGAGCTACCTCAACCAGTCACTGCCCGGCTTCCTCGATCAGGTCCCCGACCTGTGGGATATTCTCGTCACAGGGGTGATGGTTGGCGCCGGCACCAAGCCGACCCACGACATATTGGGGATCATCACCCAGCTGAAGAACCTGATCGGGAGCACCGCGCTGAAGCAGAAGGAACAGGCCGGCGCCGCGCTCGCCGACAGTATCCTCAAGCTGCGCCAGGCCGATGCGCCCGCGTCCTACCAGGTCGATGTGCCGGGCGTAGGCGCGACACAGGTGCCCGGCGCCGCGGGCCAGGCGCCCCGCAACCGCATGCTCGACGAGACCGGCGGCAGACGTCGCGAACGCAATATCGACCGCTATGCGAACGCGCTGCATGATAATCTATACAGCAGTGGATGAGGAGAAAGGCTTACCGGCTGAATTATCGGAGCTGGCGCTGCGCAAAGGGCGAGCTTTGAAATTCACGCCCGGCTCTGGTTGAAGTTACAGCGGATGTATAATCTGAACGTCACCCTGCACAGGATAGACATCAGCCCGAACGAGCCGCTCGTTCGGATGTCGATCTTTAACGGATTAGGCCGAAAATCAAGCCGGACGAATGTGTGAGGAAGAGGGGAGATTGCAGACGCGCTGCCTCTGCGCCATTTGAGCTCTTATTTCGGCGTTGGCCGTCCTAACCGGATACTTGGACAAGCGGTTCGATTGCGCTGGTGTCCGTTTTGCTCCGGGCGACCTCCAAGTCGTACATTCTCTGCAAGTTCAGCCAGTATTCGGGAGTCGTCCCAAGGGCCCGCCCGATGCGCAGCGCAGAGTCCACCGTAATCGACCGGCGGCAGTTGACAATATCGTGGACGCGAATCGGCGGCACGCCTATCGTCTTGGCCAAGCGATATTGCGTGATGCCCAGCTCATGCAGTATCTCCGCCAGATGCTCCCCCGGGTGAATGGGCCCTTCAACTTCTGCCGCGTTCTCCGTTACGTTGGACTGCTTCGCTTTGATTGCCGTGTCTTTCAGTTCAGGCGACATCTCGTTTATCCTCAGTGATAATCGGTGACTTCGATCTCCATGGCGCCCCGTTCAGTCCAATAGAAGCAAGCCCGCCACTGGCTGTTGAGCGGATGCTGTACTGCCCCTTTCGGTCACCCCGCAGCGGTTCCAGCCTGTGGGAGGGAGGCAGCCGAAGGTCGGTGAGCACCGTAGCTGCCACCACCCTTTGCAGCCTCATCCGCGCCCGGCGATGGATTTCGGGTGGGAAACGTCGGACCCGATGTCCATCGAACAGTCTTCGTGTATCCTCGTTCCTGAATCGCTTCACTGATTGCGATAATAACGCAATCCGTTACGAATGCAAAGTCACCGACAAAAAGGTTGACATTGGACTTCACTGTCTGGACGCTCGGGAACCAGAACATGGATTGGCTGGATCTGATCTCTTTCCTACCATGCCTTTCAAGGCATTCGCGGTCCGGACGGTTAGCCGTCCGGCTATTCAGAATATGACTCGGGAGGATGAGAGGAGATGGCTCGGACGACTAAGCGAACTCGAATACAGGCATGGCAATGGACTTCGATGCCTCCGTCTGGCCGTGCACCAAGAGTCGGATCTTCTCCGTAGTCTCGCGGCTGAAGGACTGTTCTCCACAACGGGCGCAGACGGCAACAGGAATCCTATCCACAAGGACATATTGTCCATCGATCTGAAAGATTTCAGCCGCCAATTCGTTTCGGCTCTCCTCCGCATGACAGACCGCGCAAGAAGACACTCTTGCCTCGGCGTCGAAGTCCCGGTTGTGCATAAATTGTTTTCGCTCGCAGCGGACACTGCGCCCGGGCAGCCAGGAACCGGCTAGCGCCCCCCAAACAGCTGACCCAGATCGACGTTGCCGCCGCCGCTGGCTCCCTTCCCGCCAACCTGCGGCATGTACTGCGCGACCTTCTGCGCCAGTTTGTCCATCGGCATCGTCTGCAAATAGGCCTTGCCCGGACCCCGCAGCGTCGCCAGGAACAAACCCTCACCGCCCAACAGAATGTTCCTGAACCCGCGCACGATCTCGACATCGAAATCGACCGTCGGCTCGAACATCGCCACGTGGCCCGTATCGACGCGCAGGAGTTCGCCCGGCTGCAGCTCCTTGATCAGGATCTCGCCGTCGAAGTTGACGAACGCCCTGCCGGGGCCGGTCAGGCGCTGCAGCATGAAACCTTCGCCGCCGAACAGGCCCGCGCCGAGCCGCTTGCGAAAGTGAAGGTCAAGATCGACGCTCTTTTCGGCACACAGGAACGAGTCCTTCTGCACAATCACCGACTGACCGCCGGCCAGGTCCAGATCGAGAATCTTGCCGGGAAACTCGGCCGAGAAGGCGACCTCGCCGACGCCGCGGTTGACAAAGTAATCGACCACGAAAAGAGATTCGCCGGAGATCGCGCGTTTGAACATCCGTCCCAAACCGCCGCCGGTGTTGGTCTCCATCTCGACGGCCTCGGTCATCCAGCTCATACCGCCGGAGGAGGAGTAGATGCGGTCTTCCGGGTTGAGTGTGACGGTAACGACCGGCAGGGTCGTGCCTTCGATCCGATATTGCATGTTTTCTGCTCCTCACCCGGTTACTGGAACCGGGTCTTCAATTGCAGGCGCGCGAATCGACTTGGGTGAAGTCACCGCAGACGAATCACGGGAAAATGTCGCTCTCAGCGCACGCAGCCGTCGAACGTACGGCCCTGGATGTGGTGATAGACCGGCCCTTCGCCGTCCCTCGTGTACTTCGAGCGGGACGACATGTAGGAGAGGGCGATCGCCCGGCGCCAGCGGTCGGAACGGTTGGGCGCAGTGTAGTGAAGCAGCAGCGAGTGGAAGAACAGCCCGCCGCCGGCCTTCACCGGCGCCAGCCGCATATCGGCCTCGTCGTAATAGTCCGGGTCCACCACGTAGTCGTCGGTCACGTCGATGTGCGGCTGCGGCCCCCACTTGTGACTGCCGGGGATAGCCGCCATGCAACCGTTCTCAGCCGTCGCATCGTCCAAGGCGAACCAGCAGGAACAGAGGTCCATCGGCTCGATCGGCCAGTAGGGCGAGTCCTGGTGCATGCCCTTGGCCGAGCCGACTTCGGGCGGCTTCAACAGCAGCGCGTTGCGGAACATCTTGATGTCCGGCCCGACGATCTGCTCGAGAATACCGATGATGTTCCTGTTGCTGCCCAGCGCGTTGAAACGATCATCGGACTCGACCAGGCCGTCGATCTTGCGGATGCCGTCGCCCGGCGTCTCGACGTGCAGTTCACCCCGCTGGACGCGCGGCTCGATCTGCACCTGGAGCTGCTCCTGTGAGCGCCCGCCGTGCGTGTACTCGCGCAGGCGGTTCCGCAGCCCCTCGACCTCCTGGGCATCCAGCAGCCCTTCGACGACGAGAAAGCCGTCGCGGCGGTAACTATCAAGTTGCTCCTGCGTCAGTTGCATTGCCCTCTCTCTCCTTGGTCCTGAATCAGGCCGGTTCCTTTGTCATTTCGCCCTTGTCGGCGGCCGCTGCGTTGAGCGTGGCCGCGGCCTTGTCCTGCGCCATCTCGCTGACGCTCTTGGTATGAAGTCGGGCCGCGCCTTTCCAACCTTCGCGCAGGCGCGCGCGGGTATTGTTACGCGCGGCCGCGGCCAGCCGCGCCCGGGCCGCGGAGATCTGCTGTTGGTACTGCGGCAGCCAGCGCGCCTGGGCCACAAGCATCTCATCGGTCATCTGCCAAATTTCCTCGGGATTGCAGACGGCCGCGGTCAGCGGGTCATGCAGCATCGCCTGTTTGAGCAGCATGACGTCACCGTGCACGGCTGCCTCGACCGCCATGCGCTGCACCTGCACACTGGCCGCGCATGTTGCCGCGCAGGCCAGCGGCAGGTCGCCCACAACCGGCATGTTGATGCCGTTCTTGTCGACATAGCCGGGGACCTCGATGCAACAGCCGTCGGGCAGGTTGGTGATATGGCCCCTGTTGATGACGTTGAAGTGGCCGCGGTAGGGGCGGCCCGTCTCCAGGCCCTCGATGATGTAGGAGCCGTGCTCCTCGCTGCGCTTGTCCTGCGTGATGCGCGGCGGCTCCTGTTTGAGCCAGTTGGGGAAGTCGGTCTCGAACCAGTTGCGCCCCTCGGTGCAGACACGCAAATAGCCGCCCGTCTCGCCGTGGATCCAGCGCGAAAGGTCGATCCAGTCGTTGATCTCATCCGGGCGCTTGCGATACCAGGGCACGTATTCGCTGACGTGGCCGTTGGACTCGGTCGTGTAGTAGCCGAAGCGCCGGATCATGTCGATGCGCAGCTTCTCGGTGGTGGGGTACTCGGAATGGCCCTCGAACAGCTCCAGCATGCGCGGCACCATGTCGATGCCGCGCCATTCGACGCGGATGTACCAGGTCTGGTGATTGATGCCGGCGCAAATGATGTCGACCTCGTCGCGGTGCAGCGTTTCATCGCCCGCGATCAGCCCCTCCCGTCTGGCCCACGCCTCGATGCAGCGCGTGATCTGCCAGTGACCGCCCTGCACACCGTGGCAGAGGCCGACCGTGCGCACGCCGCCGTACTGGTTGCAGGCCCAGACGTTCATCGCCATCGGGTTCGAGTAGTTGAGGAAGAGGGCGTCGGGTTTGGCTACTTCGCGGATGTCGTCGCACATGCTCAGCAGCGCGGGGATGGTGCGCTGGCCGTACATGATGCCGCCGGCGCAGATCGTATCGCCGACACACTGATCGATGCCGTATTTCAGCGGGATGTCGATGTCGAGCTGGAACGCGTCGAGGCCGCCCTGGCGCACGACCGAGATCACGTAGTCGGCCCCGGCAATCGCCTCGCGCTGGTCGGTCGTAGGGGTGATCGTGGCCGGCAGGCCGTTGGCGTCGACATCGCGCTGCGCCAACTGCATCACCATTTCCAGGTTGCCGGCGTTGATGTCCATGAAAGCAAAGTGGGTATCGGCCAGTTCAGGCACGGCCAGGATGTCGTGCATCAGCTTGCGGGTGAAACCGATCGAACCGGCGCCGATCATTGCGATCTTTATCGGCATGCGAGAGTTCTCCAGATGGAATTCATAGATTTCCTGTTGCGCGATCCATTATACGACAACAGGAGAAGAGATTCACAGAGAAGAGGCAAGTGAGCAAGAAGAGAAGGGACAATCGCAGGAGGGGATCACACCCATTCGCGCCGCTGTTTATTCACGCAGGTCTCAGCGCGTAAAGAGGTTGCGGCGCAGGTAGCGGGCATCATCGGAGGCAAGGAATGCGAGGAGCGCGCCGACGCCTTCCGGGTCCCCCAACTGGGCGCGCGCATCTTCCAGGTCAAAGGCCTTGCCCTGGGCCTCTGCCGATTCACGCAACTGCCTCAATTTCAGCTCAGTCTCGATGCTGCCGGGACAGACGACGTTGACACGGATGCCCTTGCGCGCCAGGTGTTGTTCCAGCGTCATTCCCATCCCGTTTACCGCGCCCTTGCTGGTCCCGTACGCGATCGAGGAACTGCCGCCCTGCACGCCGGCCCCCGAGCCGACCAGCAGGACCACGCCGCGCCCGCTCTCCACCAGCAGAGGATACGCCTCCTTGACACAGAGGAAAACGCCGCGCACGTTGACCGCCAACACCTCGTCGAAGACCTCGACGGGAAACGCGTCGGGAAGCAGCATCGGCCCCTGCAGGACGCCGGCCGAACAGATCAGCACATCGAGCCGGCCATGACGCTCCTTCACGTCATTGAAAACCAGCTGCGCGTCCTCGTGGCGGCGCACGTCCAGCCGCTGATAGCGCGCCCTGCAGCCCTCAGCCCGCAGCGACGCGGCCAGCGCCTCGCCGGTCTCGTCCTTGATATCGGTGATGATCACCTCGGCCCCGCGCTGCGCGCACAGGCGCGCGCTGGCGCCGCCTATGCCCTGCGCGCCGCCGGTGATGAGGATGACCTTGTTTTCAACGTCCGCGGCAGTCGTAGTCATGGAAGTTCAGTGGGTAGTGAATAGTGGCTAGTGGTCAGTGATTCGCGATACATATGTGGGACGGATGCACAGTACCACAGGCAGGGGGAGACGGGAAAAATGCAGGGCATTTCGCTTGGGTTGATACGGGGTGTGGATTGCGTTGGGAATTTCGGCGTTGTATAGTCAGTGCGCACCGCAGCAGCGGCCATGCAAAGTTATCCGTCGGCCCGGGATACACGATGATGTATCGAGCATGTCGAGCGAAACGACTTCGTTCGCCCAGATAATGTCCAACTTCACGCAACGCGCCGAGGACGCGGCGGTCGGGGCCTTGGAGCACATTCTCTCCAGTTCCGCGGCGGCGCGCGCAGCGCTGGCGGACACACTGCGCGAGGGCGGCACAACGGTCGATTCGATAGCCGAGGTGCGGACGCAGGCTGCCGGCGAAGATACCAATGCCCCGTACTTCGTCTGTCTTGACGACAACGGGGCCGAACGGATACTGATTGAGGCCAGGTTCTGGACCGACCTTGCGCCAGACCAGCCGAACGCCTATCTCAAACGGCTCAAAGTACCATCGCGCAGCCGCCCTGTGGCGGTCCTGTTCGTGGCGCCGGCCACACGCCTGGAAGCACTGTGGGGCGAGTTGAACCTGCACGCGGACAGGGAGTTCCAGCTCTTTGTGGTTACAACACCGAGCGACCTGCACGCCGCCACCGTATCCGGCGGAGACCGCCGCCTGATGTTGACAAGCTGGGCCAAACTGCTGGGTCTTATGGAGTGGAAAGCCAACAGGGCCGCGGACCGGACGGCCGAAGAGAAGATCAGACAACTACGCGAGCTCGGTGACCGTATGGATGCTGAGGTTTAATCGCTTTAGCATTGGGAAAATCCGGTCGGAATAGGTAAAGTGGGCCATTAACCCGTAAAAGCCTGTCGACCATATCAACAACGGAATTTCAAGAAAGGCCTCCCTATCATGTCAAACGACGCGACTTTGTTTTCCCATATTGTACGCAGCAAGCTCGAGGGCCAAGAGGAAAATATTGCAGTCGAGGCTTTGGGCTATATCCTGTCCCGATCCGAAGCGGCCCGGAAGGCACTGGTGGAGATGATGCGCGCTGGTGAAATGAGTGTCAACTCAATTGCAAGAGTGGAGACCCAAATATCCATGAAGAAAGGAGCGCGACCGGATCTTGTCTGTTACGATGGCGACGGAGCCGTAAATGTACTGATTGAAGCCAAATCTTGGGCTGAATTGACCGACAACCAGCCAAACCAGTATCTCTCGCAGCTATCACAGGAACGTCAAGAGCCGGCTGCTGCGCTGTTGTTCGTTGCGCCCAAGATACGGCTGGAAGCGTTATGGCAGGAACTGTGCGTAAAGGCAAAAAAAGATTTCGAATTAGCCGTCGTTTCTGACTCGGATCCAGTCCGCAGTGCCTCAATTGGATGCGACGGTCTTTACTTGCAGTTGGTCAGTTGGGCATATTTGCTTGAGGGAATTGCAAGAGCGGCCTGCGAGGAAAAAGATGACGCCGCCGAGGCCGATGTCAGGCAACTTCGCGGTCTTACAGACTATGCGAACCCTGACCCATTTGCTCCCTGGAGTCCGGGAAAGTTGGAATATAGATTCGCCCGGAGATTAGAGGGCTTGAAAAGATTGGTGGACGACGCGGCCAACTGCGGGGAAAGTGGCGGTTTCTTGAAAAAGGGGAATGTCAAGAGTGGAGGGCAAGGAGGTTACGGTCGATTAGTGTGGCTTGGCGACGTGCAGTTTTGGTTTGGGATTGACGTATTCGCTTGGGCGAAATTTTACAAGACTCCCTTGTGGCTAAGAGTGGGTAAGGGCAAGTATAGTCAACTGAAAGAGGTCCAACCGTCTCTCCAATTGATTGACCCGGGCGAGCGCTACGACATACGTATTCCGATTGAGCTACCGGCAGGGGTCGTTTATGACAAAATGCTCTATTCCGTGGTCAAATGCCTCAACGGTGTAGCCAGAAGACTTGACCCAAGCATCTCGCCGGACGGAGTAGACGCAGCCGTTGAGAAACAATTGCATAGTTCCGACAACCGGCTGGACGGATTCGCCTTTAAATCATGGTGTTCAGAGGAGTTGGAGCCAGAATGCGCGATGCGATTAGTAGCCCTGCATGGAATCATCGAAGAAGCAGTCAATTGCGGCAAGGCCGCCGGAATCCTGCAACAAGGAAAGAAGAAACTAAAGCAGCAAGGCTACGGGTGGTCCATACAACTTGCCGGTGTGGAAATGTGGTTTGGGGCTGACGTAAAGGCTTGGGCGGAGCACTGCATTACACCTCTATGGCTCGAATTCGAACATCAGGAGCAACGGGAAGTGGCTTTTGTGACCGATATTTCTAAAAAGGTGGGCTGGAAACACTGCATTCCGATTGATGTTCCGACCACAGCCGAACATGACAAAGTCCTGGACTGCGTCGTCGCCAGCCTCAAAAATATTGCAGAACGGTTTGAGAACCCCGGCCCCTCACGACCTGCCACACCTGAGCAGAGCCATTATAGTGAATAGATTCCATTCAAGTGATGAAGGGACGAGCAAGCGACAGCGCCGGTACAAACGTTGCCACAAAACAAAAAATGCAGAGCGTGCGCTCTGCATCTTCCCCCTCAAATGAGCCCCCTGGGACTCGAACCCAGAACCCACGGCTTAAAAGGCCGTTGCTCTACCAATTGAGCTAGGGACCCGCGACAACGGCCCCCCATTCTAGTCCAGACGGCCGTGCCGGGCAAACTTTGACGCCCAAAAACAGTGCACGGGCGCATTCAGCCGCAAGAGCACAGGCTAGAGAATGGGCGGCTCGTCGGCATAGTATTCGTCGCGCAGCGAATCGGCTTGGGCGATCCAGCCGGCGAAGTCAAGATGGTCGCCCGCCAGATGCGCCGGGATGATGCGCGCCAGCTCGTCCGGCGCGCGCTCCGCCAGCTGGCGGTAGGTGAAGATGCCGGCGTCGTAGAGCTCGTCTTCGTACACCTGGTCGATACCGACAATGCGGGTCAGATCCTCGGGCAGCGGGCCATCGTAGACCGCGCCGACGCGGCCGCTGGCCTTCGCCAGCTCACCCGCCTGCTCGATCCAGGCACGCGTGTTGCTGCCCGGCAGCGCCCTGGTGATCTCCTGCAGCGAGCCGGCGTCCATGCGCGACAGCTGGTCCCAGGTGAAGATACCGACCTGGTAGAGCCGCCGCTCGTAGAGACCGCCGATGCCGTGGACGGCCGTGAGGTTGTCGGGCCGGTTGGCAAGGGGCTGCGCTTTGCCGCGCTTGGCGCGGCCGCGCTTCGGTTTTTCAGCCCGCGGTCTCGCCTTCTCGCGACCCCGGGTAGAGGCCGCAGCTGATTCGCCAGTGACCGGCGGCGCGTCCCGACCGCCCATCTGGCGGCCGCCCCTGAAAGCGGAGGAGGCCATGGCCATTTCGATGCGCCTGCGCCGGCCGCGATACCAGACCCACTCCACCAGTGTCGTCGTTATCCAGCCGAACAACAGACCAGCCAAGATATAACCGAGCAAACTCGACAGTTCCATTCCTGCCCCCGCACGCTGCGGAAAAAGGCCTGCCTTTGACAAGGTCAGGCGTGCGCGATTCGCTGTGCTTTCGTCTCCTTAAAAGTGTATCCCGCGGCCCGAAAGCTTGTCAATCCGCTGCGCACTGCCGCTTTCACGCTCTCCTCGCCGTCCGCCGCTGGCGCGCGGCCTCGAAGAGAATGGCCGCGCCGGCTGCGGCGACGTTGAGCGACTCGGTCGCCGCAGCCATCGGAATCGCGACCGTTGCCGCGCCGGCGCGGAGCTGTGGACTCGCGCCGTGTGCCTCGCTGCCGAGCACGAGCGCCGACGGCCTGCTCCAATCGACCTCGTCGTAGCGCAGGTCGCCCTGCGCGCTTGCGAGGTAGAGAGACTGGCCGGCGGAGAGCAGCGTCCCGAGCGCGTCCCAGTTTTCCAACGTGCGCAGCGGCACCCGAAAGTGGGCGCCCATCGCCGCACGCATGACCTTGCCGCTGAAGGGATCGACACAGCCCGGCCCGAACAGGACTTGGTCGACGGCCGCGGCCGCGGCCGTGCGCAAGAGGGTGCCCGCGTTTCCGGGATCGCGCACGCCGTCGAGGACAAGCGAAAGCGCGGCAGCGGCAGGCAGGGGCAACTGCGGCGCGGCGACAACCGCGACGATCGACTGCGGCGATACGGTCTCGCTGATCCGGTCGAGGAGCTCCGGGCTCAAGAGATAGAGAGGACAGAGCGCCTCGATCTGCGCCACCAGTTCTGGGCGCGCGCCGGCCGCGGCCGCGGTGACAAAGCAGCTGTGGAATGCGGCGCGCATCGACAGCGCATCCTGCACCAGGCGGGTGCCCTCCACGAGGCAGAGGCCGTGCGCCTGGCGCTGCCGCCGGCGGCGCAGCTTGCCCGCCAGTTTGAGCTGCGAATTGCCGGCGCTGCTGATCTCTTTCATTGCGACTGGTTTGGCCCGGGCGGCCGCAAGTGGATAGCGGCGGCCCGGGCCAAATCTACGGTTCGGACGAAAAAAGGCAGAGGCGATTGCCTCTGCCATCTGCACACTGAATTGTCCGAAGGGCCAACGGCCAGGCTAATTCAAATGGCTCTTGGCCAGCTCGGCCAAGGCGCTGAATCCATCGGCGTCGCGCACCGCGATGTCGGCCAGGACTTTGCGATCGACCTCGACGTCGGCCTTCTTGAGACCGTAGATCAGATGGCTGTAATTGAGGCCGTTGAGGCGGGCCGCGGCGTTGATACGGGTGATCCAGAGGCGGCGGAAGTCACGCTTGCGCGCGCGGCGGTCGCGGTAAGCAAAGGCAAGCGAGCGCAGCATCGCCTCATTGGCGCGCTTGAAGAGCTTCGAGCGGCTGCCGAACTGCCCCTTGGTGAATTTAAGTACCTTCTTATGACGTCTGTGCGCGTATACCTTGGGTCTGGAGCGTGGCATCGGTCGAATCCTCGTGTCTGGCGAAAACAACGCCTGGAATCCCGCAGGAAGCCAGGCGCCCCATCAGCATCAATGGCTGTACGATGGCCGGTCAGGCGACCATGCTCTTGATCAACTTGGCCTGACCGGTGTTCTTGCTGGTAATTTTCTGACGATATTCGCTGACTTTGCGTTTCTTGCGGCGCAGATGGTTTCCGCCCTGCTTGCGACGCATCAGTTTGCCGTTCTTGGTGACGCGAAAACGTTTCTGCGCGCCCTTATGGCTCTTCATCTTTGGCATAGTTCGTCCCGGCTGCTCCCGCGCCCCGCTCAGGAAGGGACGCATTGAACCTTTCTGTTGACATGCATTGAGCACGGAAACACCCGTCCGCGGATGCGAAACAAAAGGCGGCGTGCAAGCAATGGATGATAGCATAACCCGCCGCCAAGCCCAAAAAAAGGGCAGGCGGTTCGCACAAACAGCTATTTTCGCCCGGCGGCACGGGGAGGGAATGAACAGTGCCGCCGGCGAAAAGGTTCGTTACGCGGCTGGTGCGAGTAACATCACCATGCTGCGGCCCTCAAAGCCAGGATGGGATTCGACGACCGCCTCTTCAGCCAGCTCTTCCGTGACCCGCTTCATCAGTTCGAGGGCGATGTCGCGGTGGACGATTTCACGCCCTCGGAAGCGGATGCGCACCCGTACTTTGGCGCCGTCATTCAGGAACTTTCTCGCCTTGTTGAGGACGACCTGAATGTCGTGTTCGCCGGTCTTGGGCCGCAGCCGTACTTCCTTGATCTCGATCTGTTTCTGGGCCCTGCGCGATTCACGCTCGCGCTTCTGCCTTTCGTAGAGGTACTTGCCGTAATCCATCAAGCGGCAGACGGGCGGATTGGCATTGGGCGCCACCTCTACCAGGTCCAGATCCCGGTCCTCGGCGGCCTGGAGTGCGTCCTGCACTGCCATAATGCCGAGCTGTGCCCCGACTTCGTCGATGACCCTCACTTCGCGTGTACGAATCCGGTGATTGATTCGTGTGGTGTTCCTGCTAATACTCACTCTCCTTTTGGCAAGTTGCCCTCAGCAGCAGAGGCGTTAGCGCCCGTCTCCCGCAATCGGTAGTGGGATGGCTCGCGCTCAAATGACATAGTGGCACTGCATTGAACCACGTATTGAGAGAGGGGTTGCTGCCAGGGCACTTCAGTGGTGGTTGGTCCAACTGTTTGCTCGCTCGCAGTATATCAGTTCAAAGGGTACGCGTCAAGCCCAATTTCAGCGACGGACGCAGCCGCGATATGGTTCCCCGCTGCGATTGGTCCTCTGGTCGGAGCGGCGTGATGGGACCGATGGCCCCACCCAACCGCCCTGTCCGCATCGTCAAGTCTTGCCTTCAATTCAAAGGGTCTTGGCGCGGGTCGCGACGCGCTCGGTAACCAGCTCGACGAACGCCCCGACCGGCAGCCCGTTCTGACGCGAGCCATCGCGTTTGCGCAGCGAAACCGTCTCCTCTTCAACCTCACGGTCGCCGACGATCAGCATGTATGGGACCTTCATGTTCTGGGCCTGCCGGATCTTGTTGTTCATGCGGTCGCTGCTGAGGTCGGAGGCAACGCGGACACCGGCGCCGGTCAGGCGCTCTTCGATCTGCGCGGCGTAGTCGTTGTGCGATGAGGTAACCGGGATGACGCGCACCTGTTCCGGGCACAGCCAGACAGGAAAATTGCCGCCGTAATGTTCAATCAGGAAACCGATCGTGCGCTCATGCGTCCCGAGGGGAGCGCGATGGATGCAGAGAGGGGTCTCGCGCTCGCCGTCGGCGTTGATGTAAGAGAGATCGAGACGCTCGGGCTGGGCAAAGTCGACCTGGTTGGTGGCGAGGGTAAACTCGCGGCCGATGGCGCTCCAGATCTGGACGTCGATTTTGGGGCCGTAGAAGGCGGCCTCGTCCGGCTCCTCGACAAAGGGCACGTTCCCTTCGGTCATCGCGCGGCGTACCATCTCCTCGGTCTTCTGCCAGAGTGAACGATTGTCGACATATTTCTGGCCCAGCTTCTTGGGATGATGCGTGCTGAGGCGCATGACGTACCGATCGATGTCGAACAGGTCGAAGTAGATCTTGTAGAGGTCGATCACGCGCATGAACTCAGCGGCGAACTGCGCCTCCGAGCAGTAGATATGGGCATCGTTCATCTGCATGGAACGAACGCGCATCAGCCCGAAAAGCTCGCCGCTCTGTTCATAGCGGTAGCAGGTGCCGTACTCCGCCAGGCGCACGGGCAGCTCGCGATAGCTGCGCAGCTTGGAGCCGAAGATCTTGTGGTGCATGGGGCAGTTCATCGGCTTTACATAGTAGGTGACCCCTTCCATCTCCATCGGCGGGTACATGCTGTCCTTGTAAAAGTCGAGGTGACCGCTGCGCAGGAACAGGTCCTCCTTAGTCAGATGGGGCGTGCGCACGCGCTGATAGCCGGCGGCCTCTTCGGTCTCTTTAGCCAGGCGTTCCAGCTCTTCGATGATGACGGAGCCGCGCGGCAGCCATAGCGGCAGACCCGGCCCGACCTCGTCTTCAAAGATGAAGATCTCCAGCTCGCGACCCAGTTTGCGGTGGTCGCGCTTCCGCGCCTCCTCCATCTGATCGAGGTAGCTCCTCAACTCTTTGCGGTTGCGCCAGGCCGTGCCGTAGACGCGTTGCAGCATCGCGTTCTTCTCGTCGCCGCGCCAGTAGGCCCCGGCCACGCTGAGAAGGCGGAAGGCGTCGGCCACGATCTTGCCGGTGTGCTCGACGTGGGGCCCGCGGCAGAGGTCCTCGAACGTGTCATGCTTGTAGGTGCTGATGACCGGCTTTTCGGTCACCTCGTTGCCGTATTCGTCGATCTCTCCCTCGTCGAGTCCGTCGATGAGTTCCAGCTTGTAGGGCTGGTCGGCAAAGAGCTGGCGCGCCTCGCCGGCGCTGACCTCGCGATAGGCGAAGTCGTGCTTGCCGCCGATGATCTGGCGCATGCGCTTCTCTATCGCCTTGAGGTCGTCGGTGCGGAAAGTGCGCGGCGCGCCTTCTTCGTCGAGACCGAGATCGAAATCGTAGTAGAAACCGTTCTCGATCGGCGGCCCGATGGCGTACTTGGCGTCGGGATAGAGTTCCAGCACGGCCTGGGCCATGACGTGGGCTGCGCTATGGCGAATCTTGTAAAGATCGTCTATTCGTAAGGCCATTCTTCCTTGCTCCTGGGAAACCTTGGATTGACTGTGTCCGGTCGCCAGCGGCGCGCTGGTCGCTGTTGACAGTTCATGCGCTGTGCGTAGTCAACCATGCAGCGCTCCACCATGTAAGGTAGAGCAGCTGCTGCATCCCCTTTACAAGCGGCAACGGGTCGATCCATTCGCTGAGCCGGTGAACGTCCCCGCCGTCGGTAAGACCGACGCAGACGGCAGGAATGTTCCGGCTGAGGGGCACATTGGCATCGGTGCTGCTGATGCGGGCGTCGCTGCGCTCCTCGATGCCAAGTTCGTGCAGAACTGTGCACGCGGCCTGCACGAGCGGATGCTCGAATGGGAGTTCGCCGGCGGGACGGTGGCCGATCTGTTCGTGGCACAGGGTGAGGCCGTCGTCGCAAACGCGGTGCGCCTCGACGCGGCGCTCGATGATGCGCTGCACCTGCCCATCGAGCCAGATGAGCGTCTCCGGTGATGCACTGCGCAGGTCCAGTTCCATCCAGGCTTCCTGGGCAATCGTATTGATCGAGGTGCCGCCGCCGATACGGCCGATATTGAAACTCGTGCGCGGCGTGTGGGGCACCTGCAGATTTACGATCTCCTCGGCAACGGCAACCAGGCCGTGTACCGCGCTGGCCGCGCCAAAGTCACCCCAGCTATGACCGCCCGGCGCGGTGGCGGAGGTGCGGTAGCGGCGCACGCCAAGCGCCTGATGGACGATACGTCCGAGACCCATGCCCTCGATCACGAGCGCCGCGCCCAGGACGCCGCGCCCCCCTGCGCCGGCCGCGCCGCCGTCCGCGTGAAAACGATCGACAACGCGTTTCATGCCGCGCAGATCGCCCAACCCCTCTTCCATCGAGTTGGCGACGAGCCAGATGTCGACCGGCGGCGGCGCAAGTTCGACCAATGTTTCGGCCAGGGTGAGCAGACCGGCAACACCGGTGGAATTGTCCCCGATGCCCGGCCCGCGCAGCAAGCCGTTGCTGAAGCGCTGCAGCCGCAGGTCGGTCTCCCGCGGGAAGACGGTATCGGTATGGGCGGAAACGAGCAGGGCAGGACGCGCCTGCAAGCCGGGAACGCGGCCATAGACGTTGTCCAGTTCATCTCGCTCGACGTCGGCCAGGCCGATGGCGCGCATCCGCTCTTCGACCCACGCGGCGCGCTCGGATTCGGCGCCGGTCGGCGCGGGGATCTGCTGGACGGCGACGCAGAGATCGACCAGCCGCCCGTGCTTGCCGGCATAGGCAGCGGCGGCCGCGCGTACTGCCTCCCCGCGAGGAAGCCCGTCAATCAGCATGAAACACCTGTCGAAACCGATGGTTGCACGAGTTTGTCCTGTGATCGCAATAGAACAACAAGGGCGCCCGATCGAGCGCCCCTGTCAAACTGCTGGCCTGTCACCGGTGTTTCGGCCTATTCATACCAGCCGGAGCCGATGAGTACTCCATCGTAGCGCACGACCCAGGAGTGCTTGGTCTGCTCCTCGCCGGTGGCGGGGTTGTTGAAGACATAGGCGACCCACAAGCCCTCCCCGGTGGCACTAAGCATAAGGTCGCTGTAGCGATGACCGGTGGCATCGACGCCCAAATCGCCCTTCAAGTCCTGACCGACCAGCTCCGGGTTGGCGTTGGCGATTACGCGATCATCCTCGTCAATGATGAAAACATACCACTCGCCGTCAACGCTCGCGGGCGTGTTGTAATAGGCGACGGCCTCTTCGCGGCCAAGCGCCTTGTAGTAGCGAAGCGCGCGGTCGACGATGGCAACGGTATATTCAGCGGGTTGCGCCTTGGTGACGGCCACAGCAAGGCTGGGCATCACCTGATACCAGCCGGAGCCGAAGAGCAGGCCGTCGCGACGGACGACCCAGGAATGTTTGTACTCCTGGTTGCCGGTGGCAAGGTTCTGGAAGAGATAGTCTACCCAGATGCCGTCCTCGGTCGCGGTCAGCATAAGGTCGCCGAAGCGGTAGCCGGTGACGTCGACGCCGAGATCGCCCTTCAGATCCATGCCGATCAGATCGGGGTTGGCGTGGGCGATCAGCTGATCACTTTCATCAAAGATGAAGACATACCATTCGCCGTCAACGCTTTCGGGCGTATTGTAGTAGGCGACGGTAGCCTCCCGTCCTTCAGCCTCATAGCGCTGCAGAGCCTGATCGA
This sequence comes from Caldilineaceae bacterium, assembly GCA_022827195.1. Taxonomy (GTDB): domain Bacteria; phylum Chloroflexota; class Anaerolineae; order Caldilineales; family Caldilineaceae; genus Bin5. Next base: position 1,590 of record JAJDTL010000004.1, on the reverse strand, counting down.
CCATGGCGACGGTGAAGCCGGAGCGGTCCGCTTTGGTGGGGGCGCGCTGCGAGAGATCGGGGAGAACCTGGTACCAGCCGGAGGCGAAGATCAGGCCGTCGTGCTTGATGACCCAAGTGTGCTTGTACTCAAGGTTTCCTGTAACGAGGTTGGTGAAGAGGTAATCGACCCAGAAGCCGTCCTCGGTCGCGCTGGCTATAACATCACCATGGCGGTAACCGCTGATATCGACGCCCGTAGGGCCTCTCAAGCTCTCGCCCAGAATATCCGGGTTGGGATGAGCGATCAACTCTTCATTTTCATCTGCGATAAAAACATACCATTCGCCGTCGACGCTCTCCGGAGAATTGTAGTGGGCAATCGTCGCCTCGCGGCCTTTGGCCTCATACAGGCGGAGCGCCTTTTCGACCATATGCACGGTATAGCCCGCGCGGTCCGCCTTGGAGACTTTCCAGCCCGCGTCGGGGCCGTAGCGCTCCATTTTCGGATGAGGGGGGAGTTTATAGTGACATCCGGCCAGTGCCACGGCAGCTGCCAAAAGAACGATCAATCCCATTACCAACCGGGGACTACGCATTTTCTTCCTCCTGAACTGATCTACTTCGATCCTAGGTCTACGCAACCGTTCAACGCGTAACGTGCAATCACTACAGAAATATACCGAACAAACCTGCACGCATCGGTCCGGTGCGGTGTGTTCGGTAGAGGCGGAAAACCGTATGCTCTCCAGCTAAGACGCCAGCCCGAAGAGAAAAGTTCAATCTGCTGCCAGCTGCTCCTTTAGACGCAGTTTCCCCGTCACGAATTGGCCGTTGCAACGCTTTGGCGCCGCCAGGTGGGAGATACTGGACTTGAACCAGTGACCTCTACGATGTCAACGTAGCGCTCTAGCCAACTGAGCTAATCCCCCATATGCTAATCGCCAACTATAGCACACGCCCGATTGAGGCCCAAATCCGGCAATCCCGTTGGGCGTGCGTTGTTGTCTGCTGAAACGCCATGCGTTGTCGGGTGCATGCCAAATTAGGTAATAGGGATGACAGGCAGGGTTTTCGCGCCAATGTTGGCTGGGTAGCCGGGCGCGGTGAGCGGGCATCGCCCGAACGTCGTCATGGGAGCAGGACACGTCGACCTGATTCTTCCGTTGCTGAACGGGGGTTCTAGACAACGGATTCGACGGCGGCAAGGATGGAGGCGTCCGGCTCGACGGGCGACTAGAGGGCCCCGTCGCGGGCCACATCGCCTGCGCGCGCCGAAATCGGGGGCGAAGTCTGGGTCGAAGTCAGAGGTGGCGTCGGTCTCATTTTCGGTAGCGCCGCGCACGTGCGCAAGAATGGGGCCGATTCTGTCCAGAATTGGCTCAGGAGCGTCCGGATGTGACGCAAACCGGCTGCGATTTTTTTGGAAACCGGGTATCGACAGGGTATCGATAGGGTATCGAATGCGCTATTTTGGCCTGATTGGCCCAACTTTGAAAAAACTTTCTCTCTCCTCGTGACAGGATATTGGCGTGGACTCTCGTAGCAGGATGCGGTCGCGGTCGGTTCCCTGTCGTTCTTGGACTGAAAATGCGCAAAAGGTGTCGTTTTG